>CAVRDS010000001.1:0-4517 GCA_963719865.1 uncultured Acidobacteriota bacterium
CTTCACCATTTGTCTTGCTGGAGCCGTTTGTAAAGCATCTGGCCAATGCGCTAAAAACGACGATATCTCGCACGATTCGATAACACGGGCCGAATCTTCTCGTCGTCCTGTACAATTCTTCAACTCAAGACACTCCTCGGTTCAAAAGGAGACCACTTATGCCAGGATCCATCGAGACCAGCGCCCCGGCTCACTTCATTGAGCCCAATGACCAGTTCCGTCCGGATTTCAACCGGCTCCCGTTCCAGTTCCTTCATCGACTGGCGGACCACCCGCTGTTCGCGCTGCCACGGCTGCTTGAACTTGCCCGGACAACGCGCCGCGACCGCCCACGCGACTTGTACTACGATGCAGGGCCGGACATCCGTGCCGACCAGCGATGGGACCAGATGGGCCCCAAGCCGTTCATGGTCGAAGAGGCGCTCCATCGCATCGAGACTTGCGGCGCGTGGGTCACGCTCCATCAAGCCCAGAAAGACCCCGAATACGGCGCGCTCTTCTACGAATGCATGCGCGAGTTCGAAAGCTTGACCGGAGTCGACTTTAGAAAAGTAATGAGGGTGGAAGATGCGCTCATCTTTATAACTTCGCCACGTCGCGTCACGCCGTACCACATTGATCGCGAATGCAATTTTCTCCTGCAGATTCGGGGCGAGAAGAACCTTTACGTGTTTGATCGGAATGACAAGGACGTATTGCCGGTCACCGAGGTGGAGCGCTTCTGGGCCGTCGACAACAATGCTGCCGTCTATAAGCCGCAGTTTCAGAGCCGGGCCACGACATATCGCCTGGTGCCGGGCAAGGGTGCTCACATTCCGGTGAACAACCCACATTGGGTTCAGAACGACGACAACGTTTCAATTTCGCTCAGCGTCAATTTCACCTGGAACGATTGGGAGCGCGCCAACGTCCACCGCGCCAATTTTCTTCTGAGAAAGTTTGGAATTTCACCCCGGCCCCCAAAGCAATCTGCACTGGTCGATACCGCGAAGAATGTGGTCATTTCAACCAGCTACATGCCGGCCTTTTACATGGCGCGGGGAACTGTCCGGTTTCTGCGGCGTCTCCGGGGAGATCGGGGCGACGGATTCCGACCCAAGAAAGGCAAGACTGCGGCGGCATGATTTCTCCCATCGGTACAGTCAGCGAGATCGCGCCCTTACAGGACGCCGCTCCAACAGCGCATGCTCAGCCCAGAATGAAGCAGCGATCAATAAGAGAAATCCTCGCCGCAATCGACGATAACTCTCTGGGCCCGAAGGCGCGCAAGAAGGCGCTCGTTGAGGCTTTGCTTGAGGTTGGTCCCCTGCTCTATCTGATCAATCTCGGGAAGCCGATTCCTGCTTATCGCCGTTTCTTAAATCGCTGTCTTCCTTCGTGGGTCAAGAACCGCGGCGTCTATGCCTCTTTTGAGGAAGCTCGCGCCAATGCACCCAAGGGGGTTCCGCTAGGGTACGATCACGACGAAATCGCACTCGGGTACAAAGACCAGAAATTTCTCTCTAGCGATTACCCGGCCGCTTTTTGGCTCCGCGAGGCTTTGCAGGATGGACCGACCGTGCTGGACCTTGGTGGCAGCGTCGGGATTTCGTTCTACGCCTGGGAGCGATACTTTGCGTATCCGGAGAACCTGCGGTGGGTGGTGTGCGAAGTGCCCTCGGTCGTCAACGCAGGACAGAAGATTGCTCGTGAACAAAAGGAAGAGCGCTTACATTTCACTTCGCAGATTGAGCAGGCCGATGGCTGCAATTGCTTGCTCGCATCCGGCTCACTGCAGTACCTCGAGACTTCCATCGCAGATTCCTTGCAGCGCCTCACGCGCCCGCCTCGGCACCTGATCATCAATCGCGTTCCCCTGCATAGCCGCCACGGATGCATCACCCTGCAGAATATTCGCTGGGCAGTATCTCCTTACCGTGTGTTTCAACGCGATGCCTTCATTGCCGAGTGCGAGTCTCTGGGCTACAACGTAGTGGATGCCTGGACCGTCCCCGATCACAATTGCTGGATCCCGTTTTATCCCGAGTTTTCCGTGGCTACCTACTCGGGCTTGTACTTCCGAAAGGATCGGTAACAGAGTGTTGAAGCGCTGCGCGGCGCATCACCTCAAGCCATGACTCTTTTAGGCAACCATTCTGAGTTACTGCCACGAAAGATTGCGAATAAGCTTCTGTTGGTCGCTTGCCTATTGATCCTGTGCGGAATTCTGATCGCCGGCCTGTCGCCGTTTACGCCGCATCTCAAGAATCAAGTCCGATGGCTGGATCAGCAAGACGGTCTGTATTTCGGTGAGTACGCTTCGATTTTAAGCTCAGCTCCACTCCGTGTGGATGGGCCGCCGGACGGTCCGTGCAGCATTGAGCTTTGGCTCCAGCCTGGTGTCATTGAAGATTCCAACACCATGCTGGCGTTCCAGACGCCGGAAACCCCGCTGCAGTTCACGATTCATCAGAACACGGATGCCTTGATGCTCAGCCGCCAGGTGGTCGGCCCGGATCACCAGGCAAGTGAAAAACTCATCTCCATCACCGGCGCTTTTCGGCAGGATACGCTGCTGCTCATTACCGTGACCTCCGGTGCGCAGGGGACGGCGGTCTACCTGAATGGCGCCCTTACGCGCTTCTCGGCAGACTTTGGACTCACTCGCCATGATCTCAATGGAGGAATCGTGGTCGGGAACTCTCCGGCGGCGAACGATAGTTGGTCGGGTGTTCTGCGTGGAATCGGCATTTACAATGAAGAGTTAACCTCAGACCAGGTTCGCCACGATTATGAGGAATGGAATCGCTCCGGGCAGCCCGGGGACCTGGAAACAAAGAAGGCAGTGGCAGTTTATCCCATCAGCGAGCGTTCCGGGAAAGTTGTTCACAGCCAGGTGCCTTCCGCGGTCGATCTCCAAATTCCGGATTATTATCTGGTGCTTTATCCGCCATTCCTGCACCCCTTCTGGAAAAACTGGGGATGGCACTGGGCCTTCTGGAAGGATAGCCTCATCAACGTCGCGGGCTTCATGCCGCTGGGATTCTGCTTTTGCGCATACTTCTCGTTGTCGAGGCCGGTCCGCCGGGCGATCGTCCTAACTATCATTTTCGGGTGCGCGATCAGTTTTATCATTGAAGCCACCCAATATTACTTGCCGACCCGAGATTCTGATTCCATGGACTGGATCAACAACACGCTGGGCACAGTCCTCGGGGGTCTCTTATATCGTCCTCGATTCGTGCAGAACCTGCTGGCGCAATTCGGAATCGTTTCGCTGGAGAACAGCTACGCCAATCCCGTGCCCGGCGATGTGGTGCTCAAGGCATCATGAGAATGTTGCTGCTGCTTCCGTGCATC
Organism: uncultured Acidobacteriota bacterium; assembly: GCA_963719865.1. Lineage (GTDB taxonomy): Bacteria > Acidobacteriota > Terriglobia > Terriglobales > Acidobacteriaceae > Sulfotelmatobacter. Next base: position 3,340 of record CAVRDS010000001.1, read on the forward strand.
GCATACTGCCTGCTTTTCCGGATCCTGCGCGAGAAAGGACTGGAGTGGCGTCGAGCTGCCCTGACGGCCGCGGTGCTTTGCGGCACATGTGTCGTCATATTCACCGAAGCTCTGAGCCTGCCACGGCTTCTTACCCGCGGTCCGCTCGCCTTGTGCTGGCTGGCCCTCTGCTTAGCCGCCTTCTTGTACCAGAAAACACTCAAGGGAAGGTCCGCAGAATCTTCGCTCGCGCCGAACGGCTCCGCCCACCCCTTCGACGGCACTACCAGAATTCTGCTCGTCAGCACCACCATCATTGTTCTGCTGGTGGCGATCACTGCGCTGGTTTCGGCACCCAACGTGTGGGATGCGATGGAGTACCACCTGCCCCGCGCGACGATGTGGATGAGCAACCACAGCGTCCGTTTCTATGCCACGCCAGACTACGCGCAACTGATTTTTGGCCCCTGGGCGGAATTTGCCATGATGCACACGGAACTGCTCTGGGGCAGCGACCGCTTCGTGAACCTGGTCGAGTTCTTGAGTTTTCTGTTCAGCGCGATGGGCGTGTCGCTGATTGCCAAGTTACTGGGCGCGGGGACACGTGGCCAGGTCCTGGCAGCGATCGCCTGCTTCACGATTCCGCAAGGGATCCTCGAGGCCTCGGGACCCATGAACGCCTACGTCGTGTCCTTCTGGATCATGGCGACCCTTCTGTTCCTGATGCTCTGGAATGAAGATCCCAGCTGGCTTAATACGATATGCGTCGGGCTGTCGGCAGGGCTTGCGGTCTTCACCAAAGGTAGCGCCTACATCGTTCTTCCATTCCTGGTGCTGGCGTGCTGGTGGATGGGTTCGCCCGCGTCGCGAATCCGTTTTCTGAAGCGTAGTGCAGTCTTCGTGGTTCTGATTCTGGCGATCAATGGTCCCCACTATCTTCGAACCTACCAGCTCACTGGCTCGCCACTTGGATTTCCGCTCCCGGTGTATTATCCGCGGCTTGAATTGACCATGCCGCATGTCACGCCACGCGGCACCGCCGCCAACGTCCTCCGAAATATTTCGCTGCACCTCGGAAGTCCGAGCGCGACGGTAAACACCGCGACTGAAACGACGATTAGGCATGCGATTCGCGTGCTCGGGGTCGATCCTGATGACCCCAAGGCGGTGTGGCTAGGTATGCCTTTTGGAGTGCACGG
>CAVRDS010000002.1:0-3883 GCA_963719865.1 uncultured Acidobacteriota bacterium
GAGGTCAGAGGTTAGAGGTCAGATTGCAGAGGTCAAAACGGTTCACTTCTGCAATCTGACCTCTAACCTCTGACCTCATCCCCGATTCGTGTTAGCCTTTTCAAACTAATATTCCCTGAAAGCGGGGCGCAATGAACAACTCTCGGCCTTCTTCCATCGATCTTCAGGCAATGGCGCGGCAGGTCATGCTGGCGCAGGGTTTCGAGCCGGATTTTCCGCCCGAGACGCGGCAACAACTCGCGGACATCAGCGCGCATCCGCCACAACTGGCGCCTTCCGGCAAGGTGCAGGATTTGCGCGGCCTGCTTTGGTCTTCGATCGATAACGATACGTCGAAGGACCTCGACCAGATCGAGGTTGCCGAACGCTTGCCCAATCGAGACGTCAAGGTGATGGTGGGCATCGCCGATGTGGACGCGTTTGTCAGCAAGGGCACACCTATCGATCAGCACGCGGCCAAGGAGACTACCACCGTCTATACCGGCATTTGCAATTTTTCGATGTTGCCGGAAGAGCTCTCGACGGGCGCGTCGTCGCTGCTCGAAAACGTGGATCGTCCGGCGATGGTGGTTGAGTTCGCGATCAGTGCGAGCGGCTCTCTGGATTCGAGCAACGTGTATCGCGCGATCGTACGTAACCAGGCGCAGCTCACTTACGGCGCGGTCGGAGCGTGGCTGGAAGGCGCGGCGGCGGCTCCGCCGAAGGTGGCCGCGTCTGCGGAATTGCAGGCGCAGCTCAAGCTGCAGGACGAAGTTGCCCAGGCGCTCAAGGAATTGCGGCACGAACATGGCGCGCTGAACATCGACACCAGCGAAGTGCATCCGCTGGTGCTCAACCAGCAGGTGGTCGATGTGGTGAAACAGGAGAAGAATCGGGCCACCGAGTTGATCGAAGACTTCATGATCGCCGCCAACGGCGTGGTGGCGCGGCTGCTGGAAAAAGTTTCTTCCTTGCGCCGCATCGTGAAAACTCCCGCGCATTGGGACGGCATCGTGCGGCTGGCGGCGGCGCAGGGTGAGAAAGCTGCCCGCGCAGGCCGATTCCAAGGCGCTCAACGATTTTCTCGTGAAGCGGAAAGCCGCCGATCCCGATCACTTCGCCGACCTGTCGCTTGCGACCATCAAGCTGATTGGGCCGGGCGAATATGTCTTGGAACGTCCGGGCGATCCCGAGCAGGGGCACTTCGGACTAGCCGTGCAGGATTACACGCACTCGACCGCACCCAACCGGCGCTTTGCCGACGTGGTCACGCAAAGGTTGATCAAGGCCTTGCTCGACGGAAAACCCGGGCCTTATTCCGACGACGAACTCGCCGCCATCGCCGCGAACTGCACGCAGAAAGAAGATGCCGCGCGAAAAGTGGAGCGGGAAATGTCGAAGCGGCTGGCCGCCGTGGCCATGAGCCATCGGGTGGGTGAAACCTTCGACGCCATCGTCACCGGAGTTACTCCGAAGGGAACGTTTGTTCGCGTCTTGCGGCCGCACATCGAAGGATTGCTGGCTCAGGGAGCGCAGGGCGTTGCACGTCGGCGACAAGGTGCGGGCGAAACTGACTCGGACTGACGTGCAGCGCGGGTTTATTGATTTTGTTCGAGCATAGGACTGCTAAAATCCGGGTATGGCATATCCACTGGCTGTGTGTACCGCTTGCGGAAACTTCGCTTGGGGAGAATCACAAATCAACCGACAGTGCGCCAAGCAGTTTGGTCGTAAGCGTTGCCGTGGAATTTATGAAGCCGCCGTCCGCTACACGTTTCAGGATTGTCCGGGTTGCAAGGGAGAAGGCCGGAGGGATGGAGAGGAGTGCCGGCAATGCTCGGGGCAACGATTGATTGCGGAAAAGTACCGCCCCGGTAGTGGCGCTACGACGCCTTCCAGATGACGAAGGCAATCCGGGGTTGTCACCCACTCTTCTTTTCCAACTCAGCCCAGCGCGCGTAGAGGGCATCGAGCGCCTGTTGAGCCGCGTCCAGAGCGGCCTGCGCGCCGACGAGACGCGGGGCATCCATCGCGTTGGCCGGATCTTCCAGTTCTGTACGTTTGGCTCGCACTAACTGCTCGGCTTCTTCTACTCGCTGCTCGATGGCGGCGTATTCCCGTGCTTCCAGGTAGGAGAGTTTCTTCTTAGTTGGCGCTGCCGATCTCGAATCCAGTGGCGTCTGCAAACTCGCCGCTGTTGCCACCTCTGACTTTGTGCGTTGTGTCTGCCATGCCTCCCATTGCCCGTAGTCGGCGAAGGTGTTGGCATCGCCTTGGCCGTTCAGTCCGAGGACAATGCTGGAGACCCGGTCGAGCATGTAGCGGTCGTGCGTGACCAGCACCAGCGAGCCGGGGAAATCGATCAGGCTTTCTTCCAGAATTTCGAGCGTCGGAATGTCGAGGTCGTTGGTCGGTTCGTCGAGCAGGAGAATGTCGGCAGGCTGCAGCATCAGTTGCGCGATCAGGACGCGCGCGCGTTCGCCTCCAGAAAGGCGCCCGACGGGCTGGCTGAGCTGCTCGCCGGTAAACAGGAATCGTGCCGCCCATCCGGCAACGTGAATTACGCGATCTCGATACACAACGGAATCGCCGTCGGGTGCCAGCGCGCGGCGTAGAGTTACATCGGGATCGAGGGTGCGGGTCTGGTCGAAGTAGACAATGCGCAACCAATCGGCGCGGCGAATCTCGCCTCCGGTCGGAGCGATATCTCCCTGCAACAGGCGCAGCAGAGTCGTCTTGCCGCTGCCGTTCGGACCGACGAGTCCCACGCGCATTCCAGCCGTTAGGATGAAGTTGAGCCCCTCGAACAACTCGCGATCTCCCATGGTGCAGGTGACATCTCGCAGTTCGATCAGCCGCTTGGTCTTGCGGTCGGTCGCGGAAAAATCGATCTGCGCCGTGGTGCTGCGAGTCCGCGCATTCAGGTCGGCGAGCTCGCCCATGAGTTCGCCTGCCTTGCTGATGCGGGCTTTGGATTTGCGGGTGCGTGCTTTCGCTCCGCGGCGCAGCCACTCGATTTCTCCGTGTACTAGATTCTCCAGCGCTTCCTGACGCCGCGACTGTGCGTGCAGAAATTCTTCCTTCTTCTCGAGAAACGCGCTGTAGCTGCCGTGAACGCGGAGGGAACCATCGGGATAAATGCGATTCAGTTCGACCATGTCGGTGGTGACATTTTCTAGAAAGTAGCGGTCGTGGCTCACAATGACGCTGGCGAATGCCGCCTGCTCAAGCAGATCTTCCAGCCACGTGATTCCCGGAAGATCGAGATGGTTGGTGGGCTCGTCGAGCAGCAGGATGTCCGGATGCTGCACCAGGGCTTCGACAATTGCGAGACGCTTCTGCCATCCGCCGGATAACTCCGTTGCGTGCGCTTCGAGGTCTTCGAAACCGGCGCGGCCAAGAGTCTCCGCAAAGCGCGCGCCGCGCTCGGTTCCAGACACGCCGCAACGATCGAGCGCGCCCTCGATCACCGACCGCACCGTTGCTCCGGGCTGGAATCGCGAGTCTTGCTCGACACCGGCGAGACGGGTTCGCTTCCGAAACGACACTTCCCCACTGTCGGCGGCAACCTCGCCGGCCAGAATTCGGAGAAGAGTGGATTTGCCCGATCCGTTGGGACCGATAAGGCCGATGCGATCTCCATCAGAAATTGTGAACGAAACATTCTGGAAGAGCGGGTTCGCTCCAAAGGCTTTCGTAATTTCCTGTGCGTTGACAATGGGCGGCAATGTGGAGCGGTCTCCTCTGGATGGCGATGCTTTGAGAGTATCAGTTGGAGTGTAGCGCCGCTGTCCCGGCGCTACCGCCTAGCGGGCAATGCCTTGCTTTAGATCCAGCGCAGCTTGCGCTACGTTCTCTGGTTTGCCGAGATCGCGCCAATAGTATTTGTCGGCGCGGAAGGCGA
>CAVRDS010000003.1:0-13971 GCA_963719865.1 uncultured Acidobacteriota bacterium
GCAATACCTTCGACCTCCCTTTTCAGTAGATTGCGGCCGATGCCCGCCCAACTGATCGCATATACCGCGCACCCCAGACCGATCAAGACCAATGGGGGCAAGTGCTTTGGAAGCGCAACCCATAAGACAGCCCCCATGATCAGACTGGCGATCACGGCAACGCTCAGCAGCGGAGTCTTCGCGGCAGCCCGCACCTGCGGCGGACAGAGCAAGAAGGCACAAAGCGCAACCCCGAACTCGCCCAGCACAAAAGCCACACAGGCACCGGCGACCCCGAATAGCGGCGGCAGGATAAGACAAAGAACTACGGCGGTGACGGCGCCCGCCAACGTGGAAACAAAATAAGCCCGATGACGGCCCATCGCGTAAATAATTGTTCCCGCGAATAGCGTCGCTGCCGGCGCCGTAATCACATACAGCGCGACCCATTGGAAAGCATGCACCGCCTCGTGAAATTGAGTGCCGAGTAGCCACGGGACAACCACTGGGGCCGTCACAATGCCGCCCACCGTCAACGGAACGCCGAACCAAACCAGGACTGAAGCGGCAATCCTTGTAAGTCGGGGAAGCCCCTCGGCGGAATTCGCGCGCAACGCCATTCGCGGCATCAAAACGGTCTGGGGAACCGCAAGAAAGTTACGCAGCACATCGGCCAACCGCGCCGCAGCCGCATACAAGCCCAGGGCGTGCTCACCGAGATACCATCGCACTGCCAGAGTTCCGCTGCGATGATAGAGATTTGACATGAGTGAAGATCCCGCATAGTGCAAGCTAGGTACCAGGATCACGGCCCAGCGCCGTGGTGCCATCGAAAACCGGAATCGATACCCCTTCCGCCACAGAAACGTCCAGCCAATCACGCTGGTCAAGAACGAAGAAGCCACGATACTGACTGGCACCCAAATCACATCCTTGGGAGATCGAATCATCGTGAAAATGCCGACCGCATAAAGACTTTGCTGCGCGATTGAAACGAACGATTGCACATGGAACAGTTCCAGCGAAGACAACAGATAGTCCAACGACAGGCCACCGGTTAACACCGAGGCCACTCCGTACCACTTAAGAAGGAAGCGGACATCCTGCCGGACTTCAAAACTTGTAACTACCAGAACCGCAACCACCGCAACCCCACCCGCCAGAACGCGCAGTATCAAAACATCGGAAACGGTCTCAAAAGCCGCCTCGCGCCGAGCCGCCACCTGCTGGGCGGCATACGTGCTGAGCCCTGGATTCGCCAGGAGTCCCGTGAAGCCACACACCGCAACCACGTAGCTCCACAGCCCATACATATCGACGCCGAGGCGCCGCACCAGGAAAGGAAAAGTGGCGGCCGTGATTATGGTGCCCACAACGCGGGCAGTGGTGACAGAGAGTACAAACCCGCCGTAACGTAACAGAGACTTAGAAACGCTCAATAACCCATCCTATGTCCCAAGGTTCAAGGGCATGGCTTATTTTCTGCGCCGTTTGCCGGCCGCCTCCACAAACACTCTTTCCCAATCTCGCGCAACTTTGTCCCAGTCGAACTGCAAGGCATGCCGAGCGGCAGCGGCCGACATCCGGAGCCGCAAGTCCTGGTCCGCCAGCAGCAAACCCAGTTTCTGTGAGAGTTCGCTCTCCGATTTTACCAAGTACCCCGTTTCACCGTGGACAATATAGTCCGGCCGATACTTCTCCATGGCCACCGCCGGCAGTCCGCAGGATGCTGCCTGCCCAAGAACTTGCGGATGGCCTTCCAACACACTGGGGAAAAGAAATACGTCGGCCTTTCGCATTTCATCGGCTATCCCCTGCTGCGAAAGATGGCCAACGAAGGTCACGTTGTGACACCCCAATTCGCTCACCAGCGACCGGCACTTCTCTTCCTCTTCGCCCTTCCCCGCGAGTCGAAATTCAACCGAAGGCCAGTTGGCCGCCTCGCGAATAACGACATCCACTCTCTTCCGAGCCTGGAATGAACCGGCATAGAGCACCGTGAGCTTCGATCCAGTCCGGCGAGCTTCGGTCGGTGGATAAAACAACTCCCGTTCAAACCCGTCGCAAATTGTCCCGGTCGCAACTCCGAAGCGATCTTTGACCGTCTGCGACACATATCGCGAGTTCCCAAGAACGCAATCGGCCTCGCAAATCGATCTTGTCATCGTTGGCCCGACAGCGATTTCGTCGAGAGCCATCACGATATAAGTCACAAGAGCAACCGGTAGCCGCAGAGAACGCCTGAAGAACAGGAACAGTGTATCCAGCGGCCCCTCGCGCGGAAAAAAGTAGATGTCGATTTTCGAGAGCAGCACGCGAGGAAGCCATCGCGCCGTATTTCCATGCCGGGACGACGCCAGGATTTCTGTGTTCTCGCGAGCGAGAATCCGCGGATCGGGAACTCCGTCGCCAAGCATCACGACCCTGAACCGATCTGCCGGAAGACGGCTTACGACCTCTTTCACGGTCAGGTTCTGCGCATTCGTGTTCGCGTCATCGGCGAACGATGGAGTGAATACCGTGATCATAGAGATGGAGTGTTACGCATCCGTTTCGCCACTGTCGCAATTTGACCGCAAACCACTTCGCGCAGGCGAGCAAAGAACTTCCGACAGCGCCTCCGGAGAAATCGCCTGCACCAGCCGGCGCGCGCTGTCCGGGCCAGGCTTGGCCGCGCTCAACATATCTGAAATTCGCAGCAGGCCATCCGCACTTTCCAGCATCCGCCCAGCCCCGAAGCGGACGTATTGCGGAGCATATCCGAAATAAGCGTGCCGCAACCAGCCGCACAGAAAAGCCGGGATTCCATGCGACGCGCATTCGAAAGCCACCGTCGATTCCACCGTCACCGCGCACCATGTGTTGCGCAGAATCTCACCAGACAACGGCGCATTCGTCACGCTCACCAACTTCCGGTCGCGCTCGTTCAAGGTCCGTTTCACCAACCGCCGCCGTTGCCGCGCGCTCTCAAACGGATGCAACTTCAAAACCACGGTTTTGCCTGACCCGCGGGCAGCTGCGCAAAGTCGCGGCAACACCTCGCGATAAATCGCCTCCACCCGCCATAAATCGATCTCATACGGCTCGGTGAAAAACACGATCCAGGGAGCGTCTTCACTCCACAGCGAAGCATTCTCTTGCCCCGCCGCTGCCGCCGCTCCGATCCGAATCCGGCCGCCATCGACTCCGCAGGTGCGTTCCAGATAGTCGCGCTCCATCTCGCCTTTGGCCAGATAGCTTGAAAACCGCAAATTCTTGAATGCCATTCGGCAATCAAGCGCTCCGTGATGGCACGCCACTGCCGAAATTCCCCGCTGCTCGGCCAGCAGCAGAGGAATCCGCGTGTACGGATTCGAATCGTCGGCGCTCAGGCAGCCGGCCACCGAGCGCGTCTCAAACACCTGGACCCATGCATCGCGAACCGCGAGTCCCCAGCGCAACCAGCGCGGCCCCTTTTTCAAAATCCCAATCTGAACGGGCAACCGGAATACCGGATGTTCCTGCAGCGACTGCTCCGTCTTCTTCCAGCAGTTTTCCAGTTTCTGTAATTCATGTCTGTCGCACCCCTGCGTTGCGAAGCCCGCCAGGCGGGTCGTCTCTACATTCGCCGGAACCGGCGAGACTGCCCCGGACTCGCGGGCGAGAACCAAAAGAAATTTCTGCTCGGGCAAAATTCTGGCGTAACTGAGTGCGGTTTTCGTGACATTGGAGTACGCCGACGGAAGCAGCACAACCGGCTCCGATTCCGATCTCCATTTCGATTTCCAGTTCACCGACTGCGCCGGTGACCCCGCAAACTTCCGTCGCCAACGGTAGTGCGGATCGTATTTGTCGTACACCACCTGCCGCAATTGCTCAAAGCTCAGGTTCGCCAACGCGTTGCCGCGGCGCAAAACGCTGCGCACCAGCCGCTTCCGCAATCCCCCGTGGAGCACTTGCAGCGGTATTCGCAACTGGAGTCGCAGCACTTCCGCCGTCACCGACGGCCGGCTTACCACCAGCGTGCGGCATCCGCTAAGCTTCTCAGCCAGCCGAAGCGCGAGCCGCACGTCCTGCAATTCCGGTTGCAGCATCAGACTGATCACGTCCCACCAATCGATGCCAAAGCCGTCCACAACCTGTCCCACGCCGAGTTCAAGAAGCCGACGCCAAATCTGGAGATCCGCAACCTCGACGGCAAGGTCGAAAACGCTGAAAACCGGACAGCCCAGCGTGGCACTCCATTGGTCGTAAAAAGACTTTGGGGCTCGTCCCAGGTCGATCACCGAATCCCAATGCTGACGTTTCCACGAACCGTGAAAGTTATCGTCGGGATGTAAGAGGAGAACTCGCATAGAAGCAGCGGTCAGGTGTCGGGTTTCAGTTCTCAGGAAATTCTCAAATCCCTGAAACCCGGGACCTGACACTTAAGACCTGGAATATCTCGTCCTCGCCGACTAGCCGACGAGCCGTTCGTACATCTCCAGCAGACGAGGAAAATTCTTGTCCCAGTCCGCCCTTTCTGCCACAACGCGTTGATTACGTTCCGAAATCGTTTTGCGCTCCTGAGAAGTGAGGTTCGCGACTTGCAAAATTCTGTCCGCCACCCCCTCCGAAGATCCGGCCGGGGCCAACCATCCGTTTTCTGGCTCCGCTACCCATTCTCGGTTAGATGGAATATCCGTTACAACAACCGGTAGTCCGGTGGCCATCGCCTCGAGCATGGAAATGGAGGTTCCGTCCGACTTCGCGCAACTGATATAGGCGTCGGCTGCGCGAAACCACATCGGCAACTCCTCCGTTGGCTGCGGTCCGAGGAGCGACACGGCGTCGTTCAAATCGTGCGCCTGAACGAAACTGCGAATGCTCTGATCCTGGGACCCGTTCCCCAGGAGCAGCAGGCGAAGCCAGGGATTCGCGCTGCGGGCTCTAAGGAATCCGTCGAGGAGCACGTCCGTCCCGTAGAGAGGGTCATACGAACGCGTATAGATAAAAGTCGTTGTCCCTGCTCTTCGCGTGAACCGGTCACTAGGGGGTAATGGCCCCACTGGCGAAAACACACCGTGCTTCACTCCCCAGGGGAATTGCACGACTTGGGAGTCGGGAAACACCCGAAAACTATTGGCCTTATCACGAACTGGGTTGCATTCGCAAAAAAAAGCGTCGGCTCGCCGCAGCGCAAATTCCGTCGCTTGTTTCCATTCGGAATTCCGCTCCGAATCCATCAGCAGGTCCGAACCCCACGACACCAGGAGCATGGGATGGAAATCCGCAAGAGCAGTCAGATATCCAGCACTCTGGATGGGGCCGGCATGGACCAGCGCTGGCTGCAACTCCTTGAGCACAGATTGAAACTCAGGCAAGAACTCTCGGTATTGGCCCGGCGACGCACCGCGTTCGACGCTCTTCTTGGACACGATCGACTGAACACCGCCGGGAAGCCCGCCCTCGGATGCGTGGGCCGCTGTGAGATTCCAAAACCACACTTCGTGTCCGGCGCGGACCAGTTCCTCCAGAAACCCTCGATTATGGACGGAATTATTGTCGGTCAGGTAGAGAATCCTCACTCACGAACCTCGGCTAAGCTTGTCCACTTGAGGCATTCTCCAGCCGTCAGATCACAAGTCAGTTTCTTGCCGGCCACCCGGTTCAAATCGAACGGAAATACAGCATCGCGCGGTGCAGGACGGAGTGCCTCCAACATGTCTTCTCGGAGGACGGTCCCGGCAGCCAGATCCCTGACCGCTCGCAGACATCGCCGCTGAACAACCACGGTGTCGCGTTCATTTTCCGAGACGAATTTCCTGGACGAGCCCAGAGCCAGCTCAAGCTCGCGCGTACGATCGACCATCTCTCGCCATGATAACGGCATCATCGAGAACGGGTGATCCGGGCCTTCTCTGCGGTTGTCATCGGTGAAGTGCTTTTCAATTACTCGCGCACCCAGCGCCACACTACCCAGCACAGTCGCATGGCCCGGGGTGTGGTCGGAGAGCCCCAGGATCACATTGGGGAACATGATGCGATAGCTGTCGAGCACTCGCAGGTGAATGTGTCGGAAGTTTTCGAGACTCCCGGTATAGTTGGTGTTGCACTGCATCAGCACCAGCTGTGAATTGATCTGTAGAATTTCTTGAGCGGCGCGCTGCACTTCCCCAATATCGGAAGCTCCAGTCGCCAGCAGAACCGCCTTGTTCTTGCTCGCCACCTTCCGCAGCATTTCCGGCCAGGTAATGTCCCCGGAACCGATCTTGAACATATCCACGAAGGGATCTAACATGTCCACCGCTTCTAGATCGTAGGGAGCCGAAAAATAGTCGATTCCGCAGGCCGTGCATTCCTGCTTGAGCGCAGGAGTCCACTCCCACGGTAGAGTCGCCTCTTGGTAGACCTGAAGCACGCTCTTTTTCCACTTCGATTGATGGGAAAGCTGTCCGCCCAGCCTTTGGAAACCAAACTCGCTAACCAGTTTGCGGGCGCGGAAATTCTGAAATTTAGCTGCGTTTGCCCCCGCCTCCGCGCAAAGCCGGACGAGCAGTTTGGCACGCTCAAGCTCGCCGTCATGGTTGGCCGAGATATCGGCAACGAAATAGGTTGGATGCTCTAAGCCTACTAACTTACTTCCCAGCTTCAAGTCCGTCATGGCTGCGGCTGCCTCCCACCACCCAAATAGCTCTTGAGTTGCTGCGGGTATCGCTGGTCGCGCAGTTCTCGAAATTCACACAGACCCGAATCGACGTTGGGCATCGGACGGCCCAGTGCAGTTTTGATCTTTTCGGTGTTGAGCGATACATCCAGCGGACGCGCTGCCCTCAGCTTCATGTCTTTGACCTGACACGGTGTAACTCGCGCTGGATCGAACCCAAAGGTGATGGCCACTCTCCGCGCAAATTCAAACTTGCTGATTCTCTCCGACCCCGCGACGTGGTAAAGACCAGCCAACGCATGTTGCAACATGGCAAACAAGACGGGAACCAGATGGTTGACCAAGATGGGTGTGAAGAAAACATCCGTGAATCCTGGAACGTCGCTTCCCTCCTCTAGTCGCCGAAGAACCCACTCCGCCAAGCTGTCCTTGTTCTGCGAGTTCCAGCCGTAGATGCTCACCCGAACAACTATGGCCGCAGCATTGCGTCGGAGTGTCTCCCGCTCGCCAGCCAACTTCGACCTCGCATAGACGTTCAGCGGAGCGGGTTCGTCAGTCTCAACGTAGTCGCCTTTCTTGCCGTCGAACACCGAATCCGTTGAGACGTACACAAAACGCGCATTTAGGGTGGAAGCAATCTCGGCCAAAACCGCGGACGCTTGGACATTTATCGCTTCCGCCTGCTTCGGATTGTCTTCGCACCAATCCACGTTTGTAGCGGCAGCACAGTGCATAATCACGTCGGGTCGGAGATCGGAGAGAAGCTTGCGTGTGGCCGAATCGTCGGTCAGGTCAACCCTAGCAAACTCCACCGCCGGATCCCGTATCACATGCCGGTGGCAAAGGCCTACCGTCTCCCAGCCGAGCTCAACCGCCGACCGTAGCACACTCGCACCCAGCAGCCCGCTGGCTCCCGTAACGACAAGCATTACCGTACCCGGAACACGGGCTGGATGATCTCGCCTTCGAGGTGCGCTTCAGGATGCGGGTCGCTCAGCCATTTCGCCATGGTCTTGCAAACTTCAGCATAGACCTTGAGAGTCCCTTCAATCGCCAGCGGATCGTGCGCCCCGGTCATGTTGTGCGTGGCCAGAGCCAGCACTCCGCGTTTTACGCATTCTTGCGCGAACAAACTTCGCTCCAGAAAACTGTCTTTGCCTTCGGCATCGAGGAACTTGATCAGCGACCACGTCGGATAACCAACGCACCGGATGCGATCCTGCAATCCCGCTCGTTCTGCCAGCGAATTCAATCCCTCCTGCAGCACGCGCCCGTTCGAATCCATGCGGGCCAGCGCATCGGTGGTTTCCAGCAGATCGAACACCTTCATAGCCGCTGCCATCGACGCCACTTCGCCCCCAAACGTGAAGCTGAAGAAAGTCTCTTCGAAGATCTTCATCACATCGGCACGTCCGACAATGCAAGAGATCGGAAAGCCATTGCCCATTGCTTTGCCAAAACAAGCCAGGTCGGGAGTCACACCGAATTTTTTCTGCGCGCCCCCCAGCCCGAAGTGAAAACCGCTGCAGATCTCGTCGAAAATGAGCAGCGCGCCCTGCTCATGCGCGAGGTCTCTCACGCCTTCCAAAAAACCCGCCGCTGGGGGCCAGAAGTTCACCGGTTCCATGATGACGGCGGCGAACTCTCCTTTGTGTTCGTGCAAAAGGTTCTGCAGCGATCCCAGATCGTTGTACACGAACGGATGCGTCAAAGCCCGCACCGCTTGCGGGACGCCCGCATTTCGCGTCGTGCTGCCGATGAACCAATCCTGCCATCCGTGGTAACCACAGCAAGCGATGCGCTCGCGCCCGGTGAAGGCTCGAGCAGCGCGGACCGCTCCGGAGGTCGCGTCCGATCCATTCTTCCCGAAGCGAACCATCTCGGCGCAGGGAATGAGCCGCGTCAACCGCTCCGCCAGTTCCACCTCCAGCGGGTGCGGCAAAGAAAAACTGTGCCCTTGTCCCAATTGCTCTGCCACCGCCGCATTTACCTCCTCGTGTGCGTAACCGAGAATATTTGGCAGCAGTCCCTGGATATAGTCGATATATTCATTCCCATCCACATCCCAAACCCGGCAACCTTTACCCTTCGCCAGAAACATCGGCGCTACTCCGCGGACGTGTTGGTTGGCCCCTTTGCTGAACGTCTGCGCCGCGCCAGGAATCACCTTGCGCGCCCGCTCCAGCCAGACTTCCGATTTTTCAATCGGCCGCCGCGGCGCCGCCGCCGCACACGCCTCTGCGAAAAGGCTCTTATAATACCCGGCGCTGCAAACAATGTCCGAATTCATCTTTTCCAATTCTGGGTTCTTCTCGATCAATTCCAAAATATCCTTCATCAGGAAATTCTCCTTTTCGCGAAAAGCTTTGTACACCGCCCGGACGAACTCCAGGTCCGCCGCTTCGTCCACCGTCCAGCGGTAATGCTGGTAAAAGGAAACCGAATCGTTCTCGACGTTGGCAATTCGGAACTTCTCCGAACGCAGGTACGGAGTTACGTGCTCGCGCTCCGAAGCTTTAGTAGCTTCGTGCCAGGCCCGTTCCAGCGCCAAAAAGGAACAGATCTCCGTATCCAGCCCATCGGGATAGGTCCGCACCATGGCATTCGAGGCGTAATCGAGATCGCCGCGCTGAAAGCGGCGCACCACTCGATCGATCACTTCCGGATCGATAACCGGGCAATCGGCCGTAATGCGCACCACCTGCGCGGCTTTTTCCGCGCGCGCCGCGTGATAATAACGATCCAGTACGTCGTTCTCGCTGCCCCGATAACAGGGGACGCAGTTCTCCCGGCACATCTTCTCGATAGCATCGTCCGCCGGAGCCGTGGAAGTTGCCACCACCACCCGATCCACCAGGCTGGCTCGTTTCACACGTTGAATCACGTGCCACAACATCGGCCGGCCTTCAATTTCCGCCAGGCTCTTGCCCGGCAAGCGGCTCGACCCCATCCGCGCCTGGATGATCGCAACCACCGGCCCCTTGCTCGCTTCGCTGGTCCAATTCAGCGCCTGCGGCTTTCCCTCTTTCGACGACTTCTTGGCTGCTTCCACCACCCGGATTACATCCCCGCTTTGTTCGAGATCGACCAGGGGCCCCGTTCCGGCCCCCAGAGATTCCAGAAAGTGACGCATCTCCGCGACATACATGTCGTTCGCTTCAAACACGTACGGAACACTGGTCCAACCGGGCTGCCCGGCTGAAAACCATCGCACCTCCTGCGAACTGAAATCCCAAAGCGCAGTGCCGGTCTCGCCCACAACTTTGCACCTGCGAGTGTATGCCCGCTGCACAAAATCCAGATGCACTTCCGCCCGGCGCCGCTCCGAAAAAGTCAGGTAGATCCACGCCGAATCTTCCACATCTACTTCCAGACTACTGAGGTGCTCCGCCCGGCAAATCACTTCCGTAGGGCGCCCCAACAGCCAGCAAGTGTAATCCAGTTCATGAGACCCGTCGAGGATGATGCCCCCGCCCAATTCGTGGCGCGCGCTGTAACTTTCGCGATAGTTCTGCCACGGGCGCCAGTCGGGAAGGTATTGTCCCGCTTCCGCGTTGAGCCAGAGCACGCGCCCGATCTTTCCCGAATCGATGAGCTCCTTCAATATCTGCATGCCGGGATGAAACCGCATGTTGTAGCCGACCTGAACGTTCCGGTCGCGGCGGCGCGCTTCGGCAATCAGTGCCTGGATTCCGCTCGATTCGTGCGAAAGAGGTTTCTCGATAAAAACGTGGGCTTGAGCACGCAGCGCGGCCAGCGCCTCCTCCACGTGGTACACCGGCGGAGTGCAGATCAGTACCATATCCGGCCTGAATTTCTGCAGCGCCTCGCTATAGTCGCCGAAGCCGTCCCCGTTCAGTTCCTCACGGCATTGTTTCAGCGCTTCGGGGCTGGTGTCGCAAAAACCAACCTGCCCCACCCCAAGCGAATTGAGATTTCTTGCGTGCCGCCGCCCAATCGAGCCGCAGCCGACTACCAGTGCTCGATATCCCAACCATTCGGAAGTTCCGGACATGACTTATTTTGATTGCCTGCTCTCGAGCAAATGCGAGCGCTCGCCTTTCCCTTCATATTTCCCTTGATATTTCCGTTCAAAGCGGGTCATAACTTTGCCGAGCGCGTGATTCGCGTCTCCCATATCCTGCGCCGTCATGGAGTGGAACATCGAGCTGATGGCGAGCCTCTCCAGCTTTGTAGGTAAGGCACTCATGCTAGCAGTTCGTGGTGCAAGTGCAATTCGTATCAGGCACGCCGTCACAGGCTGCGGAAAAGGCCCCGTATCAGGGCATTGCTTCAGCGATGCCGCAAGCCCAGAGAAATGAGCCGCCCCTTTAGGGGCTGCGCTCGCTACGCCGACGTCGGAACCGCTTCCGCAGCGCTGGTTTCAGGCGTTACCAGTTCTTCCAGTTCACGCCGTGTCAACCAGCGTTCGTTGCTGTCGCTCGAATAACGGAAGCCTTCCGGAAGCGGCTTGGCATTCATCCAGTTCTCCGATTTCCACCACGGATGCGCTGGCTGAATCACGTACATATCTTCCGTCTCCAGCGTCTGCCGGGACTCGTCTTCCACCAGCACTTCGTGCAGCTTCTCTCCCGGACGAATCCCGATGTACTCCACCTGGCATCCGGGCGCAACAGTCTCTGCCAGGTCCACCAGTCGCACGCTGGGAATCTTGGGAACAAAAATCTCGCCGCCGTGCATCTGCTCCAGGCAGCTGCCGCAGCCTGCCAAGCTCTTTGCGTTTAGAGTAACTTCTTGTGCTCGATAGTATAGCTGAGGAAAGTGCTGAGGAAGTACAGCTGGCACGTTGAGCACCGCGATAGCCGAATGAGAGTTGTCTACAACAAGAAACGCCAAACTCCCGAACCTGCCCGCCCGCCTCGGCTGCAAGCCTTCGAATGTAACCCGCGAGTGGCGCTGAGGATTCATCGCCGCGTCCGCGTCTGCCCAGCGTAAACGAGAACCGGAAAATATTCCCAAGCCGTAAATTTTGGCCGTTTCTCACTCCAAGGATGATAAAATCAGGCGAATCCGTTACAAGGGGCCCTCTTTTGTCTGCCCAGCTTGCTGTGGGAAGGTCGGCTGGAGCGGGAACCTGTGTGCCAGCTGCGAAGCGCTGTCACATCGAACTGACGGCGGCTAAGGAGTAACGATGTCATTGGGACCGCTGGTTCCACGAAGTAACGATCCGCGAAGTGATGTTCCACGTAACGACGGATCGCGAGAACTGCAACCTGCGGAAGCTGAATTCCTTAGGCCGATCCACTCCGCGCTTTATAACGTGCTGCCGACGCAGGAACCGACCCTGCGCGAATACATGCGCGTTCTCATCAAGCGCAAGTGGATGGTGATCGCGGTCATTGTCGGCATCTTCATGGCTGTCGCCATTTCCAGCCTGCGCCAGACTCCCGTCTATGAAGCGGTAGGCCGCATCGCCGTCAACAAGGCCGATCCCAACCTCATTAGTTTCAAAGACTCGGGGCCGGTAGTCGACTACTACGACCAAGCTGATCTGGATACTGAGGTCCGCATCCTGCAGAGCGATCTGATGGCGCTGCAAGTTATCCGGCAATTGAATCTGGACAAGCGTACCGAATTCGGCGGTAATTCGGATCAAAAACTACCCAACCTGGTCGCCGATCCCCTGTCGATCGATTCCAACCGCACTTCGGCTCTACTGGGAAATTTTCGGGGACACCTCCGCGTCACTCTGATTCCCAACACCCGCATCATCGAGATTCATTACAACAGCACCGATCCTCAGCTTGCCGCCAGCGCCGTGAATACCCTGGCGGCGACCTATGTCGAGCAGAACTTCAAAACCAAATTCGAATCCACCATGCAAGCCTCCGACTGGCTTTCCAAACAACTCGTCGACTTGCAGATGAAAGTGGAAACCTCGCAGGAGAAGCTCGTGCGCTACCAGAAGGAACACGAGATTCTCGGAACCGACGAAAAGCAGAACATCACCACCGAAAAGCTCGGCGTACTGAACAACGAAATGACGGGCGCCGAATTTGACCGCATGCAGAAGGAAGCCATGTATCGTCAGACTCAGACCGATGATCCGGACGCGATCGCGGCGGCCATCGACACGGGAGGTGGAACCGGCGCACTTCTGGGCAGGTTGCGCGATCAGCAGGCCGCTCTCAGAATTCAGGTTGCCGATCTCAGCACTCAGTTCGGCCCCTCGTATCCGAAAGTAGCACAACTCAATAACCAGCTGAAGGAGATTGACCGCCAGTTGCAATCGGAAACCAACAAGGCCGTCGATCACCTCAAGGGGCAGTATCTCGCAGCTTTACAACGCGAAAATATGCTGAACGGCTCCTTTGAAAAGCAAAAACAGGAGGCCAACAAGCTCAACGAGAGTGCGATCGAGTACAGCATTCTGAAGCGCGACCTCGATAGCAACCGGACACTTTACGAGGGCTTGCTGGGAAAACTGAAAGAAGCGGGCGTCACTGCGGGATTACGCTCCAATAGCTTTCGCATCATTGATGCGGCCCGTGTTCCCACCTCTCCCAGCGAACCCAACATTCCGCGTAACCTGTCTTTCGCGCTCGTGCTGGGTGTCATCTCCGGTGTCGGCTTGGCCTTCCTGCTCGAGAGCATGGACAACAGCGTCCGCACCCCCGAGCAGGCAACAGCGCTCTCGGCCCTTCCCTCTCTCGGGATGATCCCGCTCGGCTCCAAGTCAGCCAGCCATGGAGCGACCGGCAAGCGGCTGGCTTTGACTGGCTCGAAGGAAGTGGTGGAGACCGTAACCCAGGTTCGCCCCCAATCGCAGATGGCCGAATCGTATCGCGCGCTGCGGACTTCGCTTCTGCTCTCCAATCTCGGAGCGCCGCCGAAAGTCATCATGGTGACCAGCGCGCGTCCGCAGGAGGGCAAAACCACCACCAGCATCAACACCGCCATCGTGCTCGCGCAAAAGGGAGTCCGCGTTCTCCTGATGGATGCCGACTTGCGCCGCCCCAGTATTCACAAGACCCTGGGCATGGGCCCGCGCAGCGGTCTCAGCAATGTGCTGACCGGAAGCGCCACCTTGCAGCAAACCATTACGACCTCTCCCATTCTAGCCAATCTTTTCATCATGCCCGCGGGTACGCCGCCTCCGAATCCCGCCGAATTGCTGGCATCCTCCAACATGAGGGACCTGCTCGCGGAGTTGCGCGGACTCTACGACCACATCGTGATCGACACTCCCCCAACCCTTTCCGTCACCGACGCGGTCGTGCTCTCACCCCGTGCCGACGCCACCATCCTGGTAATTCGCTCCGGCCAGACCACGAAACAAGCCCTGCGCCGGGCCCGCGATATATTGATGCAGGTCAATGCTCACGTCGCCGGCGTGCTGCTCAACG
>CAVRDS010000004.1:0-62700 GCA_963719865.1 uncultured Acidobacteriota bacterium
GGGTCCCGAAGAGCCGGAAGCCTCCGCCGCCGAGGCTGCGGTTTCGGTGCCGCAAACTTCCACGCCGCCCGCCGTCATTCCTGAGGCGCCGCCGCGGCCGCCTAAAGGAATCGTCGTGCTCGCCATCGGGCTGCCGGGATCAGGCAAGAGTACATGGTTTAAGCGGCACAACATCGTTCCGCTCTCCAGCGACATGGTGCGGTCGTTGTTGTTTGACGATGTCCGCGAGCAGCGCTTTCAGGATCTCGTCTTCTCCAATCTGCGATCGATGCTGAAAGCGCGCCTGATCGCCAAGCGTCCCATGAATTATGTGGATGCCACCAACTTGACGCCGCAGGAGCGCGCGCACTGGATCAAGCTCGCCAAAGATTACAAATACGAAGTGCAGGCGGTTTTCTTCGACGTCCCGCTGGAGGTTTGCGTGGAGCGGCACCAGCGTCGCGACCGGGTCGTGCCCGAAGACGTGATGCGGCGCATGGCAGCCAAACTCAAGCCGCCGTCGTTCCAGGAAGGCTTCTCGAAGATCACCGTCGTGCGCGTAAAGAAGAAGGGTGAACAGCCCGCCGAGCAGACGGAAGCCTGACGGACCAAGGTTTCAAAGTTTCAAGGCTTCAGAGTTTCGAAGCAACATCGTCTCTTCTTTGCAACCTTGCAACCTTGCAACCTTGAAACCTTGAAACCTTGAAACCTTGAAACCTTGAAACCTTGAAACCTTGAAACCTTGAAACCTTGAAACCTTGAAACCTTGAAACCTTGAAACCTTGAAACCTTGAAACCTTGAAACCTTGAAACCTTGCCCTACTATCCCTTGAGATGCGGCAGTAACTCTTTGAACTCCGCCGAGGAAGACGACCGCATCAGCTCATAGATCATCATCTCGGTCGACGAAATCACGGTGCCCGCGCTCCGCATGCGGTCGAGGCCAATCTTCCAGTTCCATTTCGTGCGCGAACTGACGGCGTCGGAGGCAACGTGCACGAGATAGCCTTCGCGCAATGCGCCCAGCGCCGTCTGCGCGACGCAGATGTGGCTCTCCATGCCGCACAGCAGCAGCGTATTGCGGTTGCCGGGCAAGCGCTTGAGCAGGCTACAGAAGGCGTCGCTGCCAAAGCAAGAGAAGAGAGTTTTATCGACGGGCTCGGTGCCCGCCAGCAGGGAAGCGATCTCGGGGACAGTTCCTCCCAGGCCCTTTGCGTATTGCGTGCTGACCAGCGCCGGAATTTTCAGGATGCCGGCCGCACGAATCAGCAATTGCGAATTGCGCACCAGTTGTTCTTTCTGGAAAATTGGCGGCAGCAGTTTCTCCTGGATGTCGATGACTACCAGCGTACACTGCTCGGGCTGCAGCGGACGGCGCGCTATCTCGGCGTATTCAGAAGTGGTTGCGGTACTCTCGAATGCGATGACCATACTTGCTCCTCTGCGGCAGACGCACAGCATCAAGAAGAATTCTATCGCGCTCGCGCACCTGCGTGATACTCGCTGCAGAGGCATCCCGGTTGACCGGGCTCTGTCCGGAACCATAAAATGAAATCGGTTGTCCGCACGGGCTTCCAAGCAACAGACTGCCCCCTCGTTCAACGGCTAGGACACCTGCCTCTGGAGCAGGTTATCGGGGTTCGAATCCCTGGGGGGCAGCCAATCACTTATCCCCGTTGTCCGCCGTGTTTGTACCTCAACGACTCATCCGTTGGGCGCGGACGATGGCTACTTACGCGCACTCGGCGGTGACGGAAGCCGGCGAAGATGGGATCATCGTTGCCGGTGTGCCCCAAAATTTCTTGAACAGTGCTGTGCTCGCGAAGTGGCCCGGTGTTCGCCGATGAGCAATCGCGGATCGGGCAACGCGCTGGTTTTTGATCGCGTGGTTGTTCGTCCTCAGCGCTGTCGCCTTCCTCGACCGGGTGAACATCTCGATCGCGGGAAGCTCTCTCGCCGCTGCCTACCATTTGAGGCGCACCGCGACGGCGCTCGCGGGATCGCGGGTATCGCTAACCAGCCCATCGCGAGCGCTTCGCCGCATTCTCACAATAGCTTCAGCCAACGCGTGGTGACAGCGCCTCAGAGCGCGAAGAGCTGACAAATTCTCGAACCAACGCGGCGATCTCATCGGCGGCCGTGTCCAATGCGAAATGGCCGGCGTCGAGAACGTGAACTTCGGCGCTCGGCACGTCCCCGCGGTAGCGTTGCGGCTCGCCGGGATCGAACGACAAGTCGTACTTTCCCCAGATCACCAGCAGGCGCGGCTGCGTCTCGCGCATCCATGCCTGCCACTTCGGGTAGGAGTCAACATTGGTTCGATAGTCGTAGAACAGGTCGCTTTGAATCTCCGCCTGGCCGGGCTGACTGAGAAAATAAAATTCATCGGTCCAGAGATCGGGGTCATAGCGTTCCACGTTCGGATCGTTGCCTATATGGCGAGTGCGGGTGGTCGCAAGCGACAGCAGATTCGTTCGCAGGGCGCTTTCGTTGGCCGCGCGATCGGCCCAAAACGCGCGCCGCGTCTTCCAGTTTGCTCCCAGACCTTCATTGTGCGCGACCGCGTCCTGCACGATGACGGCGTCGATTCGCTTCGGATGAGCCAACGCCATGCGGAAACCCACCGGGCCACCGTAGTCCTGCATATAAACTGTGTAGCGCGAGAGCCCGAGCGTTTCGGTGAAATGATTCAGGATCTCGGCATAATGATCGAATGTGTACGCGAATGTTTTCGGGTCCGGCCAGTCGCTGTGTCCGAAGCCCGGATAATCGGGCGCGACCAGGTGATAGCGATCGGAAAGCCGGGTGAAGAGCGGTTCGAACATTCGCGACGAAGAGGGAAGTCCGTGCAGGAAAAGAATCGTTGGGGCGTCCTTGGCCCCGGCTTCCCGATAAGAAATGGAGAGTCCGTCAACCTTCACCGTTCGATAAAACACGGGTTGTGACACGGTTGTCATGATCCTTTCCTGGCTTTCGAAATGGCCGGCGCCAGCCCATTAATTCAAGGTCAGCACCGGATTCCGTTTTGATCCTGCGATCCGCGGTCGTTTCACATGGTCAGAACCACGCGAAACTGCGCCTTGCCACTCAGCATGCGGGCATAAGCCTCGGCCGCTTTTTCCAGCGGATAGGTTTCAATCATGGGACGCACTCCGCTGAGTTCAGCGAAGTTCAGCGTGTCCTCGGAATCCGCAGGGGTTCCCGAATACCAGCCTTGGATGGTTTTACCGCCAGTGATGAGTTGTAAAGGCGTAACCTCGATCGGATCGAAGGCTGCACCGACCACCAGCAGTTCGCCGTTCGGCCCCAGACCGTCGATCAGTTCCGACATCGCCTTCGAGTTTGGGGCCGTCGCCAGAATGACCCGAGCCCCGCCGAGTTTTTGCAGCGCCTCAACCGTGTTCGTCGCCTGGCTGTCGATGTACATGCTCGCTCCCAGCTTTTTGGCGAGCGCCGCGTTTTCCGAGCCGCGCCCGATCGCCGCGACCTTGTAACCGAACTTGTTCGCGAACTGAACTCCGAGGTGACCCAGGCCGCCGATCCCCTGCACTGCGACCAGATCGCCGGGAAGCGCGCCACTGTGTCGCAACGCGTTGTAGGTGGTAATGCCGGCGCACAGCAGCGGCGCTGCGTCGACGTCATTCAGGCTGTCGGGAATCGGCACCAGCGCCTCGACCGGAGCCACCATGTACTGCTGGTATCCGCCGTCATAGCTGATGCCGCAGACCGTTGCGTTCCGGCAATTGCCAAAATCTCCGCGCCGGCACTCCCGGCAAGTGTTGTCATGGCCGCCGTGCCATCCCACGCCAACACGCTGTCCCTTCTTCCACGCGGAAACACCCTCACCCAGTTCGTCGACGACGCCCGCTACTTCATGTCCGGGAACGCGCGGATACTCGATTCCCGGCCACAACCCGTCTTTCGTGAGCACGTCGCTGTGGCAAACACCACAGGCCTGCACCCTGATCCGCACGTGTCCGGCATCCGGTTCAGGAATCTTGCGCTCGACGATCTCGAAATCTGCTCCGGGCTTGGGGACTTGCGCCGCCTTCATCTGCGTCAATTTCATTGGTACTACCGTGGCTCTGCTCGCTGCCATAAATCCTCCTATGAATTTTCGGTTATCGTGCCTCGAACAGAAACATCAAGAACGAGACAGCTCGGGGCGGAAACTCGTTAGTGGTCAAGGAATTCGTGCGTGGAAGGGAACGTGTCGGGCGGCAGGCTTCACCGCCAATCAACAGCTCCAAAGATTTGCGTACGGAGTTGTCATCGTCGGCGACGAAGACGATTGGTACGACATGCAACATGGGCGGTCACCCCATTTCATGGCCATGTGCGTGCACTAACCTCCCGTGCACGATTGACGGATGACGCCCCACCGTTGCCGGCGATTTTAGAACGACAGTCCGGTGGAAATCAACAAGCTGAGGATTGGCCGGATGTATATGCTCTCGGCTAGTGAAGTGAGGTTTTTATCGGACTGCTCAGGTGCCGGGATCACACTATCACCAACTAGTTCTGGCAGATTGAAGCAGTTGGGCCTGACCCCGTGTAAGTTTTGTACAGAGATCTCTTTCGCAGACGCGCGGCGGTTTCAGTGTTCCGTGAGGATAGGAATCGCGCCCAGGAGCGCCGCATTGTTGCCGAGCTGGGCAGAGCAAACGCGCACTTTACCCCATGGAGTCCACGAATGTTTGTGTACGTACGATTCAACGTACGGAATAACAATTTCCTCGCGTTTCATGACTCCACCACCCATAACCACAATCTCGGGGTCGTAGGCGTGCACTAACGCCACCGCGTCCGAGGCCCAGACATGCAAGCAGCGGTCGCGTATTGCAACCGCGACCTCATCACCGTTTTGTGCTTCCTGGAAGAGCTCTTTGAATCCAACATCGGCATACTTAGAGAGAGAGCTCTTTGAGATACCTGGCCAATCCTTGGCAATAAGGGGTAGCGACCAGCCACTGGCTTCAGCCTCAGCGCAGCCGATGGCGCCGCAGACGCATTGCCGTCCATCGAAGACTACTGGGAAGTGTCCACCAATACATCCTGCCTGAGCATGTTTGCCACGAAGCAGTTTTCCTTCGATCATGGCCACGCCGCCAATTCCAGTGCCGAGGGTCATCATCACGACATCTGTATAGCCGCGGGCCGCACCGGCATATGACTCACCGAGAAGCGCCATGCGAGCGTCATTCTCGACGCGTAACGGTAAATTCCATATTTCTCGTCCCCAAGCAGGTAGATCGATATTTACGGCATCGTCGTATTTGCCAAGGGTGGAGAGGATTTTTCCTGTCGGAGAATCGACAATGGCGGCGAAACCGACCGAAATACCTCCAAAGTCATGAGCTGAGAGAGACTGGCTGCTCATCAGTTCGAGAAACGTTTCTTTGATTCGCGGCAGCACCGCCTTGAGGCTCTTGGCGCGATCCGTGTCGAGATGTTGGTGCGCAAGAAGAATGCGGTCTTCGACCAGGCCGCAGGTAACGTGAGTTCCACCAAAATCCAAGGCTAACGCGCGCACGACAGGGTCACTCCTTAAATCAGGTTGTCTTTACGCAAGCTGAATCGTGTGAACTCCAGTGGGAAACTGAACCCCACACTCGTAGAGACGCGGTATCGTTGGCCCCGATACCGCGTACGGATCCCAGCGAGACACGAATCGGGAAATTCGTCGGACACCTTCCCTCCTAACCGGTAACGGCCCATCCCGCATCCACTCGAATGACCTCGCCCGTAATTGGAAAGGATTCGGAGTTAAGGAAGAAGTGCGCGATCCTGGCGACCTCATCGACCTCAATAAGATCACCTTTAAGCGGATGCTTGTACTTCATGAATTCGAGAATCGAGGGATTCAACTGTGCCCTTGCGCTCATCGCTGTCCGAACGAGGGAGGGGGCAATGACGTTGAGTCGAATCCCGTGGGGAGCATAGTAACCGGCGGCTGCCAGAGTCATTGCTTCGACAGCTCCTTTGCAAGCCGCGTAACCATGGGTCGCGAAGAATCTGGGCTCAGGATGTCGAGCGAGAACACTGCCCATGTTTAGAATGACTCCCTCTTGTTTCCTGGACATCCAATGCTGAAGGACGCTGCGACAAACAAAAAAAGTGCCGGCGGCATGAACTTCCATCAATGAGTTCCAGGCTGCTGTGGAGCATTCGTGCAGAGGTCCGTCTCCCAGAGAGCGTGCACTCATGCCGGCGACGTTGAAAACAGCGTCAATTCGGCCGAATCGTGCGATACAGGACTCTACGGCTTGTTTGACTCCCTTCTCATCGCTCACATCGGTGACTGAATAAAAGGAGCCGGGAAGCTGGGCAGTCAGGCTTTCACATTCCTCTCGCACTTTCCCGAGTACAAAAACGGAGTCGCCAGAGGCTCCCGCCAGCTTCGCGGTCGCGGCTGCGATACCAGATGAACCCGTGACTAACAAAACTCGTGCAGTTTTCTGGCTCATTCGTACAGGTGTTTGAGGCTATGGCGATAGGCTTCGTAGAAGTTTTCCAATTGCTCGTCCGCACTCTGATTGCGCAGAAACTGATGGCTCGGCAGCATCACCGGCTGGAAACCACGATCTACGAGTATGCGGGCCGTCTCGCAGCGAATCATATTTATAATCACCGAACCCGTAACCGTAGAAAGCGGCCCCGTCGGCCATCCCAGTCCATCCAGTTCGATCGCGCAGTCGCCGATGGGAGCCATGTTGTCGATTACGATGTCAGCCAGATCCGTAAGTTTTTTCCCCGACGAGTGGGTCGCCTGCGCGGAATCACAGTGGGATCGAGAAAGGATCGCGATCAACGGAAGGTTCCGTGCCTTGGCTCCTAAGGCCATCTCAACCACTAGCGGCCGGATTCCGCTGGTGGAAATTACAATGAAAGCATCTGTGTCTCGAAATTGATAGTCCTTCAAAATCTGTTCGGCATACCCTTCGTATTTCTCCAAATAAAGCGGACCGCGCAAACCATTGGCGCCAATGATCGGGGAATAACTTGAAACCGCCGATTCGACCAGCGGGAAAAAACCAACGAAACAACCTTGCCGCGGAATCATTTCATCTACCATCATGCGCGAATGACCGCTGCCGAACAGGAACACCAACCCATGCCGGGATATCGAGTCTGCACACAATTGCGCTGCGCTGACGATGGCATCCAACTGAGAAATCTTTAGACGTTCGAGGGCTTGGGACGCGGCATTATGGAAGTCAAGAGCAGCGCGACCAGGGGCAGAACCTTCTAATTTCGGCATTCCTTCGACGTTGCCGGCTTTGCTTTCTCCAGTTGGCATTTCCGACAGCATACACCCCGATGTATCTCTTTGCCATCGTTTCAAAAGAGGATAGTTGTTGATAGTCGATCATTTAGTCATATTTAGTTTCTTCTTGACATCAAACGAAAGTCGAGACTAGCATTTCCAGATTGTGGGTAGGACGGATGCTCGGGCCCAGGGCGCCGAGCAGCGATACCTCTAGCGGTTCCAAGTTGCAACCTCTGCGGGGTGAACGATGTTCAAGACCTTCTGCCTGTTGCTTGTTGCAGCGATTTCTGCTCCTCTTTATGGGCAATCCACCAATGGCTTGATTACCGGTACGATCTCCGACCCTTCCGGTGCCTTGATCGCCGGGGCTGCGATCAGTGTCACGAATCAGGACACCGGTTTGCAGAGAACAACGATAAGCAACGAAAGCGGCACGTATATCATGCCGCAGTTGCCGCCTGGCAACTACTCGGTTTCGGCAAGGTCCCAGGGATTCGCGGTTGAGAGCCAACAAAACATTCGGCTCGACGTGAATCAAAGCGTCACGTTGAATTTCAAACTGTCGACTGCGGCAGTTTCGCAAACGGTGAACGTGGGAACGGCGCCCCCCTTGCTGAACACAACCTCCGCGACTCTGAGCAGCGTGATTGGACACGAGGAGACAGTCAACTTGCCATTGAATGGGCGGCAGTTTACGCAACTGGCGTTGTTGACACCTGGAGTAGCGCCCGTGCAACAGAGTCAGCAGACCGCCGACACGGTGAGGATTGGCGCCGGGGGTATCAGCCCATCCGTGAACGGCCAGAGAGGCGAGCAAAACAACTTCACCATGGACGGCGTTCTGAACAATGCCCTCTTCACCAACGTATGGGCCATTTCGCCGCCTCCCGATGCCTTGGAAGAGTTTGCAGTGCAATCGCACATCACGGACGCGCAATTCGCCATAACGTCGGGGTCTAACATTAACGTCGTCACACGCTCGGGCACGAACAAGTTCCATGGCGCCTTGTGGGAATTCTTTCGGAATGATGTTCTGGATGCCAAGACATTTCCGGATACCACCAAACTTCCCTATCGCCAAAATCAATATGGAGTCTATTTCGGCGGACCGGTGAGGATCCCCGGCCTCTACGACGGAAAAGATCACAGCTGGTTTTCTTTTTATTGGGAAGGATATCGTTATTCGCTGACGCAAGATGCCTTCACGGGAACGATACCGGGCGACATGCGAGGTGGAGACTTCTCTGGGTTATTGACGCCGCCGAGCACCGGAACGGCGCCAATCCGAATTTATGACCCAAGCACCACTCCGGGGGCTCGGAGCCAATTCGCGGGAAATATCATCGATCCGACTCAGTTGAATCAGGCCTCTTTGACGCTGCTGAATGCGCTATATCCGCTTCCGAATGTGCTCTCGGCATTTCCCGACTGGAATACGCTGAACCTTGTCTATCCGGGTTTGAACACGACGAAAAGCGATAACTTTGGAATTCGTTTCGATCACAAATTCAGCGATAACGATACCGTATTTCTGCGGTTCAGTCGTTCGAATGCGCGAACCGTCACTCCGGACGGGTTGCCGACGATCAACCACTATGTGAGCAATTACACGAACGAAGCGGCGCTCGGCTACACGCATGTCTTTGGACCGACGACGATTCTGAACTTCCGATTCGGCTACACCTACAACAATGACGCAAATAATGATCAGCCAATCGGTGCGGCGCTCGATAATGCGATCAATTTCACGCAGGCATCGCCGCCGCGCGCAGGATTGGCCTTGGGACCGCTCATGACCATCTCCAATGGTTACCAAGGGCTGAATCAATTCGCTATCCCGCTCGGACCGCAGGAGGGTACCGATTATCACCTCGATCTCTCGAAGGTCGTGAGCAATCACACGGTTAGTGTGGGTGGGATGTACTACCACATCATGAGCTACGACGACGGCTGGGGATCGGAATTGGATTTCACGCAGAACGGGACTTCGGTGGATGGAGGTCCCGGAGGATTGCAGCCCGGAGGCTACAGTACTGGATTCGGGCCGGCAAGCATGCTGCTTGGCGTACCTCACGATTTTCTACCCTGGGTCGGCGATACCGGGGCTTTTCAGACCATTAACTGGTTTGGACTGTATGCCCAAGATCAGTGGCGTGCGACGAAGCGGCTCACCTTGACTCTCGGCATGCGTTGGGATTATGTGTCGCCGCCAAACTTGCATAAAACCGTTTCAGGTCTAGACCTGCTCACCGGTCAGTTCCTGGTGACCGGTCCAGTTCCACCATACTTCAATGCAGCGAATGCAAGTTCGGGATATTTCGAACCTCAGTACAACGGCTGGGAACCACGGTTCGGTATCACATATCAAGCCTCAGAAAAGACGGTTCTGCACGGGGCGTTTGCGATCCTTGATGACCACAACAATACGGTCGTCCAAGAAAATCAGGGGCTGCGATTAACCTGGCCGACCGGTATTACCGGATCCATTTCGAGTCTCGACATCGGCACGCCGCAGTACTACCTCAACACGCTGCCGCCCGCCTCGTTCTTCCTAGGGGGCAAGCCGTACGCAAGTTTTGGAGGCAATCCAAATAACCGGATTCCGTACTCGATGCAGTGGAACGCTGGGGTGCAGCGGCAACTCTTGCCAACCGTGGTATTGAAAGTGGACTACGTGGGAGCTGCTGATCGTTTTCAATACATCGACCCATATGGCAACACCGCTCTTTCTCCGGGTCCCGGGCCGATCCTGGCGAGAGAGCCGTTTCCACAGTTCGGGGGGCAATTCTTTTTTGAATGGAACGTCGCTCCGGCAAATTACAACGCCTTACAGGCTGAACTGGAAAAGAAGTTCTCCTCTGGACTGACTTTCCGGGGCTCGTACACATATTCGAAATCGTTGGACTGGCAGTCGGATCAATACGGGTCAGATGTTCCGGAGAACTTCTATAATCTGCGAGCGGAGTACGGACCATCCGACTTCAATCGCACGCACATGTTCGTTTTCAGCTCTGTATATGCCTTGCCTTTCGGCAGACAGCGCAAGTACATGGCGCAAGCCAATGGATTCCAGGAAGCACTGCTCGGAGGCTGGAACGCCAGCACAATTATCACGCTCATCTCCGGCGCACCCTTCAGCGCGATCGCCGGATCTGACGTGGCAAACGTGGGAGATACAGCGCTCAGCGAGCGAGCGCAGCGAACCGGAAGTGACCCTTATGCGGTGAGCGGGCTCGGCCCTCATCAGTATCTCAACCCGGCTGCGTTCGCGGTGCCCACACAGTACACATTTGGAAATGAAGGGCGAAATGATCTGGTGGGGCCCTCGTTCAAGAACGTGGACTTCAGCGTCGCCAAAGACTTCAGCATCACGGAAGCTGCGAAGCTGCAGTTCCGCTCGGAGTTCTTCAATTTCTTCAATCATACAAACTATGGGAACCCGGTTTACGGTTCGGGCAATAACGCTGCTAGCGCCGCCTTCGGAGAACTGACGCAAACAGCGAACGGAGGCTTGTACCAGGGCAGGCAAATTCAGTTTGCTTTGAAGCTCCTATTCTGAAGGTCTGTTGGGATCCGGATGGGCTGGCTGCCTTTGCCGCTTGCCGTTTGGTAAGCTTCGTGGGTGGATGAGAATCACGCGTCGCAAGTTCGTCCCGCTAATGTTTGCTGCTTGCACCTCGCGCTTGTTGGGTCAAACCGGAGTAGCGTCGCGGGGAGTAGCGCCAACTCCGCGGCTTAAGCCTTCGAATCGCCCATTCAATGCGTACCTGGTGGATGTTGCCGAGCAAGCTGGATTGAAGGCGCCCGTTATATACGGTGGAATCGATCACAAAGATTACATTCTTGAAGCGGATGGCTGCGGGTGCGCCTTCATTGATTATGACAATGACGGCTGGATGGACATCTTCCTGTTAACCGGTACCCGTCTCGACGGTGATCCGCCTGGCACAACCAACCGCCTGTACAAGAATAACCGCGACGGAACTTTCACCGACGTGACGGAAAAAGCAGGTTTACATCATGTTGGATGGGCAAACTCGGTTTGCGTGGGCGACTACAACAATGACGGATTCGAGGACCTATTCTGCACATATTTCGGTCACAACGTACTCTACCGCAATAATGGTGACGGAACCTTTACCAACGTAACCGCCGAAGCAGGACTTGCCATTGAGAACTTATCGCCAGCTTGGGGTGCGGGGTGCACGTTCGTCGATTATGACCGCGACGGTCACTTGGATCTCTTCATTTCGAATTACATCCAATTCGATCTCGCGAAAACGCCAAAACCCGGGGAAAACCTCAACTGCAATTGGAAGGGAATTGCCGTAAACTGCGGTCCTCGTGGCCTTCCGCCGGGCTTTCCCGGACCACACGTACTTTATCGCAACAACGGGGATGGGACATTTGCCGATATCACCACAAAAGCCAAGCTCTCAGGACAGGCACAGAGCTACGGCATGACAACTGTGGTCGCGGATCTTGACGAAGATGGCTGGCCCGACATTTACGTCGCCTGCGATTCGACTCCTAGCCGACTCTACATGAATAATCACGACGGTACTTTCCGAGAGGAGGGAGTCCTGCGCGGAGTGGCCTATAGTGACGACGGAATGGAGCAGGCGGGCATGGGAGTTGCGATTGGCGATCCCAATCTCGACGGGCACCTGGATTTGTTCAAGACTAATTTTGCTGACGACACCTGCGTGCTCTACGAAAACGATGGAAAGGGGAATTTCACGGATGCGACCCGATTGGCGCATCTCGGGGTCGAGTCGAGCTTTACCTGTTGGGGGACTGGAATCGTTGACCTCGATAACGATGGACTCCCTGATTTGTTTATCGTGACTGGGAGTGTCTATCCGGAAGTGGAGAAGAAACTGCCGCAATATCCAAGTAAGAGCCGACGCTTGCTGTTCCGGAATTTAGGAGACGGGAAGTTCGAAGAATTGGATGATGAACGGATCGGGCCAGCCGTGAACGCGAGACACTCAAGTCGAGGATGTGCCTTTGGCGACTTCGATAACGACGGGGACATCGACATCCTCATTGTAAATCTGAATGAGCCGCCCTCACTTCTCCGCAACGATGTTCACGGGAACAACCATTGGCTTAAGATTAAGCTTGTCGGAACAAAATCGAATCGCAGCGCGATCGGATCGCGCGTCGTCTTGCGCTATGGCGGGAGGGTCCAGGCACAGAGCGTCTGCAGTCAAACCAGCTTTTATTCTGCCAATGATCCTCGGATTCACTTCGGACTGGGAGTGGCAACAACCGCCGACGCGACGATTCATTGGCCCAACGGAACGAGCAATCACTTCGCGAATTTGCCCGCGGATCGCCTCGTTACAATCGTAGAAGGAAAAGGGATCGTTTCTGCTCTGCCGATGCGCGGGGCGGCTTCTTCGTCGATCTCTTTCAAAACGCACAAGTGATTTCGACGCGGTCAGTCATATTCTTTCGTTACCTCGTTGCCTTCGCCGTGACAGCCGTGCCGGCGAGGGGTACGCAGGTTCGGAGCCAGTCACAACTGGACGGTGATTGTGATTCCCGAGCTATTTTCGGCAGAGCGGAAGGTCTGCTGAAGAGCAAACATCTTCAGGAAGCAAGGTCGACGCTGCGGCCGCTTGAACGCTGCCCCGCGTTGACGCCTATCGCGAGATTTAACCTCGGATGGCTCCTGGGGAGAAGCCACGATTTTAAAGGGGCGTTGAAGATTTTCGAAGCTGTTCCAGCTGAGGTCCCGAACCCTGCAATTCACCAGTATGCGATCGCTCTCACTGAGTTTGAGCTCAGTGATTATCAAATGGCGGCTCAAACGCTGAGCGCCCGGGCATCAACGGGTAAGCTGGATTCCAAAAGCGCAAATCTTTTGGCGGTTTCTTACTCCAAACTTGGTCGCTATCAGGATGCGTATTCGGTTTTGTCAGACAACATCAAACAGAATCCCTCCGATCTATTTTCTTATCTCAATCTGATCACGCTCCTGGCAGACGCGGGGCATTTTTCTGACGCGGCAAAGGTGGCTGACCAGGCCATGGCTGTTTTTCCGAACAATCCTGACGTCATGGTCGTGCGGGGCGCGGCTCACACATTGCTGGGCGAATTGAACACAGCGCAAGCCGATTTTGCCGCGGCTGTCCAGCTTTCACCTCGTTCACCGAGCGCGCGATTCTTCTTGGCACTGGCGGAATACCGGCAGGGAAATTATGAGGGATCTGCCGCCGACCTCGGCACCGCAATCAAATCAGGAATCGTAGACTCCGATCTGTATTACCTTCTGGCTGAATGTCTGCTCAAAACTCAGCCGGAGCAAACAGCCGCCACTATTGGTGAACTGAATCGCGCCATAGCGCTGAATGCCAAGGCCGTGGCCGCCAGGACCCTCCGGGGCAAACTTGTTCTCCAACAGGGCAAGTTAAGAGAGGCGATGGTTGATCTTTCTTTGGCACACTCGCTCGATCCGGCTTCGCGAAGCGCGGCTTACAATCTGGCGCGAGCCGATATGAAGGCAGGCAAAACCAAGGAAGCGGATGCACTCTTCCGAAAATTACAATCGCAAACCGGCGATTCACTCACCGAGTTGAGTCAACAGAAATTGCAGCAGGCCCTGCGCGCTCAAGGTCCTCAGTTGAAGTAACGAGCCTTTGAAAGACAAAGGGGCTATGTGCGAGACGACCCACAAATAAACAATTGTGATAGCCTATCGGCATTAAAAATAAGGAAGAATGATCACAATTGGGGTTTAGATAACATTCTCGCGTACGAGATTGGCCGGTAGGACCGCCAAATGTCGTTATCAGTAGCGAAAGAAAAATTCGATCTGGTCGTGGCGGGATCCGGTTCGAGCGGTTCGGTTGCGGCCATCGCCGCGGCGCGGCACGGCATTAAAACCCTGCTGATTGAGAGGTACGGATTCCTAGGCGGAATCAGTACTGCCGTTCTCGACACCTTTTATGGCTTTTACACTCCCGGCCACCGATCAACCAAAGTGGTTTCTGGTATTTCTGAAGATGTGGTCTCGGCCTTGCGAGAGTTTGGATGCTGCTTCGAGCGGCCAGAACACGTACGGGGCTGGCACCGGAATCGCCTATAACTCGGAATATTTGAAAGTAGTTTGGGAACGGCTGGTGCTTGAAGCAGGCAGTAAAATCTTATTGCATTCCTGGCTGCAGGACGTAGATCGAACGGACGGCAGGGTGAATGCCATTGTCGTCGCGACAAAGCGGGGGTTGTTGAGGATTGAAGCTTCGTTTTTCATCGACGCAACTGGGGATGGGGACCTTTCTTATTTTGCCGGAGCGCCGTGTGAACTAGCCGGTGAGAAAGAGCCGGCGCAAATGCTAACGACCACATTCAAGGTGGCGAATGTTGACGTTGAGCTCCGCAACACAATGTCAAAGAAAGAGTTTCATTCACGGCTGGCCAGCGCTGGCGAGTCCGGGCGTTTTAATCTTCCCCGTCGCGAAGGAAGCGATCATGCCACGCCGATCCACGGCGTGGTTGCGACCAACTTAACGAGGGTCCAATCGTTTGTGCAGCGGGACGGTCAAACTTGCAACGCGAGCGATCCAGAACTTTTATCTGCCGCTGAAATTGAAGGACGTAAGCAGGCACTCGAATATCTGCGTTTTCTCAAAGCGGAGATTCCGGGGTATGCGCAGGCGGAACTCGTTTCGTTCGGAACGCAGATCGGGGTGCGAGAAACGCGCCGCGTGCAAGGCGAATACCGGCTGACACGGGACGATGTGCTTACCGCGCGGCAGTTCGATGATCAGATTGGATTGTGCGGGGCTCCGATTGAAGATCACCATGCCGGTCAAGACACACACTGGCACTATTTGCCGGCGGGGGAATGCGTCGGAATCCCGTTCCGCTGTTTGATTCCGCTCCAATTAGAAAACGTACTGGTTGTCGGGCGTTGTTTTTCCGCGACTCACGATGCGCACGCCAGTGTTCGCTCCATGGCGCAGTGTATGGCGATGGGGCAAGCTGCCGGAACCGCGGCGGCCATGGCAATTGCGAAAGGGGGCTCGGTGCGAGAACTTGATGTGACTGCTCTACAACATGTTCTCCTGAGCGATCGTGCGATTCTATGGGTGGAATAAGCAACCTCTTCATCCGAACCGTTACCGGAGACATCGAGGCGAGTAGCGTCGGCCGATGTTACGGGCACGAACACATCATTATCGATCCTTCCTTTACCACATTTTGCAATCCGGATTTCCTGCTGGACTCAGTGGAACGCGCGTGCGTCGATGTGGCTGAGTTTCGTGAGGCTGGAGGAGGGATTCTGGTCGACTCCATGCCCTGTGGTGGCGGAAGAAATGTACTGAAGCTGGCGGCAGTGAGTCAACGGACTGGAGCATTGATTGTCTGCCCGACGGGTCTGCATCTCGAAAAGTATTATGCCCCCGGGCATTGGAGCCAAGGGATGACAAGTTCAGAGATTGCAGAACTTTTCGTTGCAGACATTGAAGAAGGCATCGACGCCCGGGATTACGATGGGCCGTCGATCGTGAGAACGCCGCATCGCGCGGGCGTCATCAAAGTCGCGACCAGCGGCAATTCGCCGACGCAACACGAACGGAAGGTCTTCGAGGCTGCGGCGATTGCCCACAAAAGGACCGGTGCGCCGATACTTACGCATACCGAACAGGGAGCAGGCGCGCTGGAGCAGGTCGAAATGTTTCAGGAGCTGGGCGCATCGCTATCAAACGTTGTGCTTTCCCACACGGATCGTAAACCCGATCCCAGCTATCACAAGGAAATTCTGTCGACCGGTGTGATGCTGGAATACGATTCTGCATTCCGCTGGCAAGGAGAAGACAATCCTACCCTGCGCTTGGTATGCGAAATGTTTGCTGCGGGGTTCGGCAGCCAGATACTACTTGGAATGGATGCAGCGCGCCGAAAATACTGGCACGGGTACGGTGGTCAACCTGGTTTGGGTTTCTTGCTGAAGGAGTTTGTTCCGCGGCTCAAGAACCGCGGTCTCCGGGACGAGGACGTCGGCGCCATTTTTGGGAAGAATCCGCAGCGTTGTTATTCTTTTTGCGCTGTCTTAAGACCGGTCACCTCTCGAGCATGAACGCTGCGTTCGACCAGGTTCCGATCAGATATTCGATGTTTCAAACGCGGATCACTTGAATCTGTTGCTCTTCAAAAGGAGCAATCATCTCGTCGGTGGCGCCAGTATCGGTAACCACGATGTCGAGATCTTTCCTGGTGCAGATCCTCCAGCCGGCGACGATTCCGAATTTACTGTGATCGACTACGGCGATTTTCTTATGGGCGTGCCTGACCATCGCGGCATTGAGCTG
This sequence comes from uncultured Acidobacteriota bacterium, assembly GCA_963719865.1. Classification (GTDB taxonomy): domain Bacteria; phylum Acidobacteriota; class Terriglobia; order Terriglobales; family Acidobacteriaceae; genus Sulfotelmatobacter. Next base: position 16,573 of record CAVRDS010000004.1, read on the forward strand.
CGCTTCGTCCGGACTGAAGCAGCTCACTCCCCACTTCGCATCAATGCCATCAGCGCCTATAAAAAGGACGTGAATCAAGACTTGGGAGAGGCTCTGTGCGGCGGCGGACCCGACCAGCGAAAACCAGTCGCCGCGGAGATGACCTCCAGTTACGTAAATGTCGAGATCCTTGCGCTTGGACAGTTCCATCGCGACATTCACTGTGGAAGTCACGACCGTGATGTTGTGGTTCAGCGGCAATCCGCGAACGACTTCTGTGGTTGTGGTTCCCGGGGTCAGAGCGATGGTATCTCCGGTTTTGATCAAAGCGGCTGCGGCTCTGCCGATGCGCCGTTTCTCCTCGGCGAAGCGGCCTACCTGCGCCTGGAACGAACGATCGTTGCGGAAAGGCTCGTAGAAAAGTGGCTCAATCGAGACTGCTCCACCGTGAGTCCGTCGAAGCAAGCCCTTCGCTTCCAAGGTATCGAGGTCGCGCCGGACGGTAACCGTAGAAACATCCAGATCTTTGCTCAGGCCCTCCACCGAAACGGAGCCGGATTGCTGCAAGGCCGTCAAGATCGTGTTCAATCTTGCTTGCTGCTTGTCGGGGTTTTCGGTGTTCCCCGTTTGGCTGAAACCGTCTTCCCCAAAACGGGTCGATGCTCGGTTGACAGTGCTCACGGACGCCTCCGCCAGTAGTATATATGCGATCGTTCGAAACCTGCTTTGACCGAAATTCGATCAAATGATCACAGAGCAGGCACATCCCGAGTTTATTGATACAGAATTCCTTCGGAGTCCGCGCATGACCTTCAACCTGCGCCGCCGAGGGTCTCGGATAGAAGGGGGACGGAACCGACCAAAGCTGCGTTATTGGCTAGTTCAGCCCGACGAATTTGGACTTTCCCCCAAGGGGTCCACGCATGTTTATGCACATAAGATTCAACGTAAGGGACAATGATATTCGCACTCTCCATTACGCCCCCGCCGATGACGATGAGTTCGGGGTCATAGGCATGGATCAGCGCCACCGCATCGGCAGCCCATATGTTAAGACATCGGTCGCGAACCGCTCGCGCGACCTTGTCTCCGTGCACGGCTTCTTCGAACAACTGTTTGAAGCCGACGTGGGCAAACTTGGAGAGACTACTCTCCGAAAATCCCGGGGTGTCCCGGACGACTCCGGGAAGAGACCACCCGGAGGCCTCGGCCTCAGCACATCCGATGGCTCCGCAAGTGCAGGGACGACCGTTGAACAGAACGGGGATGTGTCCGCCCAGACAGCCTGCCTGGGCGTGTTTTCCGCGCAGGAGCTTACCTTCGATCATGGCGACGCCGCCGATGCCAGTGCCCAAGGTCATCATGACGACATCGCGGAAATTACGAGCCGCACCTCCGTACGACTCGCCCAATAGCGCCAAACGAGCATCATTCTCAATTCGAAGTGGAAGTCCTAAAGCGTCATGGCTCCAGGCAGCAAAATCAAATTCGGGAGCGTCATCGTACTTCTTATTCGTCGACACAACTCTTCCGATACGCGAGTCGACCAAGCCCGGAAATCCCAGTGCGATGCCTTGGAAATTCCGGAGGGATAAGGATCGCTGAGCCACCAGCCGCTGAAACACTTCTGCCACGCGAGATAGCACCGCTCCGATTTTTGTCGTTCCCGCCAGATCAACGCTTTCGCATACAACGATGCGTTCATCGTCGACCAGACCGCAGTTGGCGTGCGTGCCTCCGATATCAACAGCGAGTGCTTTCACCGGAGATTCTCCATTTCGGTTCGATGTAGCGAATCAACTCAGGACAGTGGCACCACTGCCAGAGATCGCATATTTCTTTCCTTGATAACGCACATTTACGAGGCGCGCATTCACATCGAAGTCTTTCAATTTCGGCTGAGCCTTGAGGCCACCGAATAAGCCGAGGTTCGCGCCGAAGATGCTATCGATCACAAAGTCGGTGAATCCCCCTCCTGCAATACAGCACCAATCGTTAATGTAAGGAGGATCGTTGGGGCACTTGTAAGCCGCGCCGTCTTCGAGAGGAAAGACTGTTTCCACAAAGTGCGCCTGCCCAATCGGACCCTGATTCCCCGCCTTCGCCAAGTTTTTCACCCAGTTGGCAACGCGCTCCGAGCCATCAATTTTATAGAGCCCCTTTGCCGTGGCAGGCGGCCACGCCGCATAGGCCCCGAGCCAGCTGTGATCCGGACGAATGTTCCAGGTTGCATCGACATCGTTCGGCGAAAGTGCCCGCATCCAGTATTCGCTGTGCAGTTCTTCCCAGAAGAAACGGAGCATCTCTTCCTTTTGGCTGTTGCTGAGATCGTTGGCCATGTTGTCGAGCACGGCAAGAAAGTCGTAGCAATGACGTACCTCGACGAACGAACCATCTGGCTGTCCGCATTTCCACCAGCCTTTTCCCGCAACATAGAGTTTCTTGTTAATTCTCTCTGCCAGCTGGGATGCATCGGCCCGCAACTGAGTCGCGCGCGGAGATTCGCCGCGATGTTCGAGCAAATCGGCGACAAAACGCATCGATGAGACGTTGCCGGCATTCATTCCGGCGGTTTCGTGGAGATACGTGCTCACAACCTCGAGCAGGTTTTCGATTTTGCCGTAGTCGCCGAAACCGTGCCCGAATTTGTCGAGTTCCTTCCAATACGTCGCGTGTGCGACCAGATGATCGAGCGTGGATCGCTCGCCCACTTTCTTGTCGAGCCATGCGAAGTCGCCTGTCACCCGCAGGTAGTTTTCGGTGCAGCGAACGATTGCCATATCATTGACGCCGTACCATGGCCCCACGGCTTCGGCGGTGACGTAGTCGGTGGCCAGGTGCTGATGCATGTCTTGCACGAACCAGTTCTCCACGAGACGGCGGAGCGCATCAGGATCAAGCAATGCCAGACTCAAGGACGTCAGAGACGTGTCCCAGGGAAAGCTCAGAGTCGGAAGAACATGGCCTCCCAGGGTGATGTAGGTTGTGCCATGCCTGGAATCCGGGGAAGGCCGCCGCGCGAAGATCAGATTCTTGAAGCCAGCCTGGTAGAGTTGCCAGAGTGACTCGTCGTTGGTTTCGAGTTGAGGAAGATATCCGGAGAACTCCGAATTGTCTTCGGTGAAGGCAGCGCGGATAAGGTTGTTGAAGTCAGCTTCATTCTGACGCATCTCCTGTTCGAAGGCGGATTGAATCCGATCGTATGCGGCGAGGGCAGCCTCGGCTGTGCCGTCGACTGCATTGACATAGTGGAACTCTTTGGTTTCCCCGGAGGCGAGCGTCGCGTCCATCACAATCATCCGGCCGTATTCGACTCGGCTCGGCTTGGGAGATATACCCTGCACCGAAACAGCGGGGCTATGCTGTGCCTGGAAAATCAGGGCTCCGCGCCCGGCGTCCCAGTGGATGGAGTTGTCCGCCTCGCCGGGAGAATTCACGAACCATGCAGTGATCTTCTTGCTCACTGCGGCGCGCATGTCGAACCCGAGCTTGACGTTTCTCGTTGAGCTGTCGCGGTTCTGGACGCGAATGGATTGCGCTGCCGCGCGCCGCTTGGACGGCATGAACGTTTCCGTCGTGAATTTCAGGCCATCGACTTGAGACTCGCGGACGAAACGATGAGGAAACCATTGATATGCGATTGTGTCTCCACCTGGCGCATAGGAAAGCAAAATCCGGTCGTTCAGGAAAAGCTCGCACGTCAGCAGGAAGCCAGGACTCCACTGCATGTCGGGCACTCCGCAACATGCAAAAGGTGGAAGGGATAAGGCGGTCAGACCGGAGACGGATTTCGCAGCTTGCACGTACCCATACTCGTTTTGAGTGGTCGGTGACTGGTAAAGATCTCGCCACGCGTGAACAAGACGAGAGCCGGCGAGATCGCTTACCGTAGGAACCGCTGGTAAATGCTTTCGTGTTGTTCTTGCGACCGACGATAACGGAATCCGAGGCAGGGCGGAAGCGGCGATCCCGGCTTTGAGAAATGACCTGCGGCTCCAGGGTGACGATGGGGAATTCATCTTGTGGTTTTTCCCTTTCGATGAACGCCAAAGGATATACCTCGCGGCGATCACTTCACAACACTATACTTCCGAAAACTGCTGAATCGTAAGTTAGCATGATCGAAATGCGAAGAAACGCCATCCTTTAGAAGGAGTGAAGATCATTTGGATTTGGGTGCCGATTCAAGGGTGTGGCTGACGGCCTGCAACAACGGTTCCAATTCCGAGTCCCAATACTCCCAGGTATGGCCACCGGGGCTCTCGTGGTACTCGTATGGAATTTTGTGAGTGGAGAATTGGGCGGCGAGAGCGCGATTCGTCTCCCGAAAGAAATCGCTGGTGCCGCAGGCTAGATAGAAATACGGATATTCGTGTGAGTTCTTCGAGAGAAGAAACACATCGTTATCTTTGCGAGTGCTGCTTCCTGGATTGCCAAAAACTTCCAGCAGTCTGGCGCGAAACTCAGGCCTGAGAGCATCCAGGTTTTCTGCCGCATCGAAAGCCCCACTCAGGCTGCCAGCGAACGCAAACAGGTCCGGATATTTGAGGGCGAATTTTACCGCGCCATATCCACCCATGGATAATCCTGCGATCGCACGGCCACGCTTCTCCGCCCTCGTTCGATATTTCTTGTCAATCTCAGAAATCAGATCCTTCACGATATACTCTTCGAACTTATCCGCCGGCTTGCTGGCGGAGTTTGTATACCAAGAGTCATCGGCGTCCGGGGTCACGATCAAGAATGAATACCCCCCTGCGATGCGTTCCAAGCGCGTCCGCGTCTCCCAGTTCTTGTAGTCGCCGTAGAGACCGTGTAGCAGATACAGAACTGCGAATCTGTTGCCGTTCGAGTAAGTGGCGGGAAGGAGGACGAGGTAGTGCATATCACGGCCAGAGAGGGGCTATGAAAGACAGAATCCTCGATGCGAACGTGCTTGACGGTTTCAAAGGCGGGAATTGGGGCCGTTTTCTGCGCCAGCGCAATCTCCGCGCTCAGCAACAGGGCGAAGCAAGTAATCATTCTTACGCGCGTGAACTTACCGCCGGTGTTCGACAACGGTCCCTCCTGTGAACCGCTCCAAGAAGACGTTCTTTTACTTGGGCAGGTCTAGAATGACAACTCTCGGGCGATAGATATGCATATTGCCCATAGTCTTGGCGATGACCATGGAGTTGCAGGCATACGTTAAAACAATTTTGTCATCCGCAAATTCAACGTGCTCTTTGACGGCGTAACAAAACGTGTCTTTGTCGTAGCCGGGATTAGCCTGCTGCATCTCTGGGAACTCGAAAATTGTCTGCGGGGCAGACCATGGACCTACGGGCGAGTCCGAGAGTCGAATGACGACGCGCGGAGAAGGGAATTCCGGGCCGATCGACAGCGCAACCCATTTCTTGATCATGGCGTGATAGCGCACCGACATCTCGCTGATGGGTTGCTCGATCACATGCATCGCATCAGAGCCCGGCAACCCCGGGGCCCACTGACCGTCCTTCGTGAGATGTTCCCCCGCATTCGACGGCTCACCAAGCTTGTCTCGCGCGGCTCGAACCGCGGTCATGTAACCATGCCCTTCGCTCTCACTTACCTGTGTGTACCAGATGAGTTCTTTGCCCTCCGGCACGATGGAAATGCCAAGCCAGAGGCGGGCGTCGCTGAGATCAGTGATGTGGGCGCGCCATTTTACGGGGGAATCGTGCGCGTTACTGATTGTGGCGAGCTTGGTTCCTGCAATTTCGAAGCCGAATGCATCCGTGCTGGATGCGCCCGGTTTGTTCCGCACTGCAAGCAAGGAAACATAAAGCATGTTTCCCGAGAGATATCCGTCCAGTGGCCAGTACCAGAGATCGTCGGTGCCGGTGTCGAAGAACGAGCGCGGCTTGGGATCGTTCGGCTTATTCCAGAAGTAGCGCATCGTGCAAGGGAGATGCGGTTCGCAGTCTGAGATTCCAATGCTGTTTCGAACCATTGTTTTTGCCTGGCTGCGAAGTTGTGTTGTGGGTGTTCCCACGAACGTGTCGCCGAAGAGCCAGAGGCTGTGATTCGGCGACAGCGGAATGGAGTAGGCGTCATCCGCCCCCAACCATCCGCGGCTATAGGGGAAATCTGGAACCGAGATGGAGTGGGGAGTACGATCCACGCCGGAAGACGAGACCTGAGCAAAGAGGGTCGCGGTAACTGTAACCAGAGCCGAAACAAATAGCCATCTATGACGCATCATCGCCGCCCGTCAACCGGATTTTTGATCCTACCGCTTCTCGGTTGAATCCGAAACAAGTTATAACAGATACTTGACATATTAGGCCATTAAGGATAGTTTGCAGTTACGATTATAGCTCAAACGAAAGTAGAAGCGAAAGTTTACGCTAAATCCGGCAACTGCCGATATTCGTTGTCGCCTTCTTTCCGGAAAAGAAAATTAGATGTCGCGCAACTCAAACTACGAAAAACAGCCTTGCTTCAGAGTCACTGAATCCTCCGCCGAGGCATGGGTGGACTGGCGTACCATTCTTGATCGTCTGAGAGCTGCCACGAATAAGAATGGCTGCGTGCTCGCCGTCGAATGCTACCCCGGGGCATTCGAGAAGGAAATCGCAGCGGCACTCGGCGATGGCTTACGGCCCGCGAAGTTGATCCAAACCGCAGACCTGCTGAAGTCGCCTCGTTTTATCGATGAGACGCTCGCAGGCGTATTGGGCGACGACCCCGTTTTCGGACGGATGAACGGCATTGTTCTGAAGCAGTTGTTTGATGGTGCCGCATTGGGTCAGGCTCATCGGGAAGCAACACAATGGCGTGAAGCTCTGCTGGTCGTAGTCGGCGTCGGCGCGACTCTAGTTGCCCAAAACCCAGATGTGCTCGTCTATGCCGATATGGCGCGGTGGCAAATCCAGGGGCGCCAGCGACGCAATGAAATCGCCAATCTCGGGAGCGATAATTTCAACGAAACCCCGAGCCTGAAATACAAGAGAGCATTCTTTGTTGATTGGCGCGTGGCGGATCGGCTGAAGATCGAACTTTTGCCCAAGATCGACTTCTACCTCGACACCAACGGTCCGATTCCCAAGATGGTGACTGGCCAAGCGGTACGCGAGGGCCTGAAAAAGCTTTCGCATTCGCCGTTCCGAGTGGTTCCATATTTTGATCCGGGACCGTGGGGCGGTCATTGGATGGAGGAGGTCTGCGACCTGCCCCGCGACGCTCCGAATCATGCCTGGTGCTTCGATTGCGTTCCTGAAGAGAACAGCTTGCTGTTGGGATTCGGTGACGTTCGGATCGAGCTGCCCGCGAACGATCTTACTTTTTCCCATCCCCGCGAGTTGTTGGGGAACTCAATTTATTCGCGATTTGGTGCCGAGTTTCCGATCCGTTTTGATTTTCTTGACACGATGGGCGGCGGAAATCTTTCTCTACAGGTGCACCCGCGGACAGAGTACATTCGCCAGCAATTTGGCATGGCCTACACGCAGGATGAAAGTTACTATCTCATGGATGCCGGCGAAGATGGATCCGTCTATCTTGGGTTGAAAACCGGGATCGATCGCGATGCGATGATCCGGGATTTGCGCGCGGCGCAGGATGGGGGCGACTCTTTCCCAGCCGAGCAATACGTCAACAAATTTCCGGCCCGCAAACACGACCACTTCCTCATTCCCGCGGGCACCATTCATTGCTCTGGCAAAAACAGCATGGTGCTTGAGATCAGCGCGACACCTTACATTTTTACCTTCAAATTGTGGGACTGGGATCGGCTGGGCCTGAACGGCTTGCCGCGGCCCATTCATCTGGATCACGGAATTGCCAATATCGCTTGGGAACGGAATACGGAGTGGGTGAAGCGAAGCTTGATCAACCGGATCGAACCATTGAGTAGCAACGGCGATTACCGGGAGGAACGAACCGGTCTCCACGACCTCGAATTCATTGAGACGCGCAGGACGTGGTTCACCAGGGCCGCCGCACACGACTGCCAGGGAACCGTGAATGTGTTGAACCTCGTGGAGGGAAGGGAAGTCACAGTGGAAAGTTCCACCGGGGCATTTGATCCAATGGTGACGCATTATGCGGAGACTTTCATTGTTCCAGCATCTGCCGGCGCCTACACCATTCGGCCCAGCGGTGAGTCTGAAGGCAAAATGTGCGGGACGATTAAGGCGTTTGTACGTTCTCAGTGAGCTCTAACGTTCTTTTTTCTGGACGCGGGACCGAACTCAAGTGCCGCGGATACTGGCGCAACGATATCCGCCGAGGGTTCAATGGCCACATCAACCCCAAGCAATACGCCCCCAGGTGTTGGAGCAAACTCGCATTCACTCGCTTACGTCGTACTGCTATCGACGATTACTGCAATTTCCGGACTCCTTTTCGGGTACAACACGGGTGTCATCAACGGAGTGTTGCTGTTTCTTCGACGACAATTCACGACTTCCAATCTGGGGACTGAGATCGCGGCCAGCTCTCTGTTAGTAGGCGCCCTGTTCGGAGCGGCTGGCGCCAGTTTCCTGGGCGACCGCTACGGCCGAAAAAGAAGCTTGATGTTTTCGGCTCTGCTGTTTGTGTTGTCACCGTTGGCTGCCGCCGTGGCGAATTCGGTCGCATTCTTTTCTTGTGCCCGGTTGGTGAGCGGGCTGGCCATTGGCTTGGCCTCGGTGTTGACTCCTGTGTACATTGCGGAAATCTCTCCCCCGAAGAATCGTGGCGCGCTCGTTTCTCTGAACCAGTTGGGCATTGTGATCGGAATCCTCGTTTCCTATCTGGCCAGTTGGAGGCTGTCCAGTCTGGGAGAAAACAGTTGGCGCTGGATGCTGGGAGTGGCCACGGTACCGTCCGTCATTTTTCTCGTCGGACTCTTCGCAATTCCGGAGAGTCCGCGATGGCTGATCTCGCGCGGCCGCAACGCCGAAGCCGAAAAGACGCTGACGCGGCTTTTTGGGGAAACAGCGGCAGCGGACGAGATGACGTCGGTGAAGAGTTCGGCCTCTGCCGAAGAGGGTTCCTGGGGTGAAGTGTTCTCGCGGAGTATGCGCAAGCCGCTTGCGGTTGGAATGCTTCTCGCACTGTTTTCACAAGTCACGGGGGTCAACGCCGTCTTGTATTACGGATCGGTGATTGTAAGCGAGCACTTTCCGAATCAATCCGCGGGAGTGGCTCTGGCGGCCAATGTCATCATCGGAACCGTGAACCTGATCGCGACCATCGTGGCTATGATTTTTCTGGACCGTTGGGGGCGGCGGATCATTCTGATGACCGCCAGCGCGGGGATGGCGGTTGCGCTGGCCGTTCTCGTGATTGGCCTGAACGTTCAGGGAGCACCGGCGGGCGTAATGTTCGGAAGCATTCTCTTCTACGTTGCTTTCTTTGCTCTGGGGATGGGACCGGGGCCCTGGCTCATTATTTCCGAGATTTTTCCGACCAAGGTGCGCGGCCGTGCTGCGTCCATCGCGACCAGTGTGCTCTGGTCGGGAGCGTTGCTGGTGACATTCACGTTTCTTAGCCTGGTCAACACGCTGAAGCTGTGGGGAACATTTGCGATTTTTGGCGTGCTCTCATTCCTGTGTTTTCTTTTTGTGTGGAAGTCAGTGCCGGAAACCAAGGGGCGAACGCTCGAGGAGATTCAGGACGCCTGGAGCAAATAGCGATGCAATTCAGTCGCAGAAAGTTCCTCGAAGGATGCGCAATTTCGGGAGTGGCGGCGGCCACTGGCGTTCATCGAACGCTGGCCTCAACAACTGCGCTCGACCAGCCAGGAATACCAGCACCGATAGATTTCCGCTACGCGCCTCGTCTATCGCAGGCTACGATTTGCTTCCCAGACGATCCCTACAAGAGCCTTGTCGGCCAGGCCGGTGACCTACGGTATGGCTTCGGCAAGGGAACTCTCCTCGGCATGGAGGACTTTGCCACCGTCTGCACATTTTCTTTGGCAGGCATGCAGGATGATCGGGTCGTGCGCCAATGGCTCGAAGCCCCGAACATCCCGGTGGTGCACACGCTGATCGAGCGGCCCGCCGCGACTCTCGAACTCACGGCATTCGCAACCCGCCATGGTAACGAAGGTCGAGTCGATAACGTCTTGCTTTCCATCCTGCCGAAGGATTCGCGCGCGATCAGTGCGACTCCCCGCGTGCACTTTCGAACCTGTCAGAGACTGAAGCAGCTGACCGGCCCTCCGACGGTCGTGATCAATGACTTGGATTCCAATCAACCCTTCGCGCTAGCTGCAAAGATCGGAACCACTTCCGATTTTGCGATGTTTTTTGACGAGGCTGGCTACACCCTTTTTCTCCCCAATGGAGAAGCGGCTCCAAACCAGCCGCTTCGGTACTTCGTTCGCTTTCCGATGGAGCATCAGGCGGTCGAACTTCTCGCTGAGATGCAGCAACAACCAGATGCTCTCATGGACGAAGCTCGCAACTCCTGGAAACAATGGAAGCCATTCGGCAACGTTGCCTGGAGCTATCCGGGACGGTGCGACGAGTTTCTGGTAGCGTGCGCGCGCAACATCCAGCAAGCCCGGGAAGTGAAAGACAACCGACTGGTGTTCGAAGTCGGGCCGACCGTTTATCGCAACCTGTGGATCGTCGATGGCAATTTTCTTCTGGAGGCGGCGCGCTATCTCGGATACGACAAGGAAGCCGATGAGGGTCTGCTTTCCGAATGGAACAAGCAGTTGCCCTCCGGCCAGATCGTTGCCGGTGGTGGGGGCGAACACTGGAAAGACACAGCTATCGCCATGTTCACGCTGGTGCGGCAATGTGAACTAAAGCAGGACTGGCAACTGTTCAAGGAACTCGAATCCAATATCCGGCGGGCGATCGACTTCCTGGTGCAACTCCGCAATCAGGGACGCACGAGCAATAGCACGAATGGGCGTTACGGTCTTCTTGCGCCCGGCTTCGCGGACGGTGGAATTGGAGGCGTGCGCTCCGAGTTTACCAATACAGTCTGGGCACTTGCCGGACTGAAGGCCGTCACAGACGCGGCGACGCATCTAGGAATGGATCTTCGATCGGCGCAAACGTTCTACAACGAACTGCGTTCCTCCTTCTTGCGAGCAGCAAAAACAGAGATGGTTTGTCATCCTGATGGATTCGACTATCTGCCCATGCTGGCTGGCGATGATCCATCGTGGCAGAACCCCGATCCGTGGCAGCGGCCACGGCCGCAGACGGCACAATGGGCTCTCTCGCATGCGATCTTTCCCGGACTCGTTTTCGACAAGAACGACCCTATTGTTCGGGGACACATAGCGCTGATGCAGTGGTGCACGAAGGAGGACGTTCCCGCCGAGACCGGGTGGCTCTGGCACGAGAGCGTCTGGAACTATAACGCTTCCTTTGTGGCGCATGTTTATCTCTGGGCCGGCATACGGGATTGGGCTGACCGCACCTTCCGCGGATTTCTAAACCATGCCTCGCCTCTGTATTGCTGGCGTGAAGAGCAGCCGTTGCAACATGCTCTGGTCGGACAAGATTGGGGAGACATGCCGCATAACTGGGCCAGTGCCGAGTGCGTGCGCTACCTGCGCCACATGGTCTTGCTGGAAGATGGAGCGAGCTTGCGTCTGCTGGCAGGAATATCTTCGAGCCTCGATCCGCAAGAAGTGTTTTCGCTGGGACGGAGTCCAACTCGATTTGGACGCGTGACGCTACGCCTGGAACCTCTGGAAAGCGCGAAAGGCTGGAAACTTGATTTCGAACTGGATTCCGCAAATCGGCCAGAGAAGGTGGAATTGCCGGCCGTGGTCTCAGGCACGCGACTCGATCGCGTGGTCGGGGCTGCGTCTTTCCTGAAGGGTGACGTGGTTGAAATCGATCCCAAATCCTCAACATGGTCCGCTTTCTGGAAGTGACGAAAAAACCGCCGGGTCTGTAGGCCCTTAACTTGGCGTTTCCTGCCTCTTTTCAAGTATTTCCTACCAGGTCCAGGCCTCTGATCGGCAATTCCTGGCCCCTTGAGGGTTCTCACTTTCGTTCCTAAACGTAACTTTGTGTGATCGTTTGTATTTTAAAAGCAAGAAAAAGTGGTTGACTACAGTCGAAGAGCAGGACTAACATCCGCCAGTTAGGGCTTCGAAAGCCTAAGCGTGCGCTGTACCAAACAGAAAAGAGGCACCCCATGTCCGTGCTCTCATTTGCCGTTCCTTTCCGTCGTGTGTGTCTGGCGACCGCTCTTGTGTTATTCGCGTCGCTCGCGGCCAGCGCTCAATTTGACGCCGGCACCATCACCGGTCTGGTGACCGATCCTTCCGGCGCCGCAGTGGCACATGCCACCATCGCCGTCACCAACATTGGTACTGGTTTCCAAAAGACACTGCAGACGGATGCTCGCGGAGGTTTCACTGCGTCCTCGCTGCCGATTGGCAATTACACGGTGGCAGCGAAGACGAGCGGTTTCGCCGAGGCGCAGAGTCAGACTCTGGTGCTGAGCGCCGGAGCAACGGTGAACGTCAATCTGTCATTGAGTGTTGAAGCCGCGAAGGAAACAGTCGAGGTAACGGGCACCACCACGACTGTGGACTCCGGTTCCAGTACGGCCGGTACAACGCTGAACTCCACCCAGCTCAGCAATCTGCCGGTAAACGGCAGAGACGTGACGGACTTTCTTGAGATTGCTCCCGGATCGGTGAATTCTATTGGCCCTTTTCAGGGAAGCGTCAACGGACAGGAGAACTTTCTTACCGGTCTGAATATGACAGTGGATGGGCAGTTCGCCGGACGAGGCGATATTAATGGATTCAATGCCACAGAGGGCAATGAGGAGTCGCGACTCCAGCAGGCCAGCGTGGACGCAATTCAGGAAATCGACTTTTCCAATAGCGGCTATAGCGCGGAAGTGGGGCACTCGCTCGGGCCGCAGATGAACATTATTACGAAACCGGGCACGAATTCGTACCACGGCGAGCTGTTTGAATTCTTTCGCAATGACGCGTTAGATGCACAGGACTACTTCACCAACACGCTGACCAGTCCCAAAGTTCCGTTGCGAATGAACCAGTTTGGTGGAAACCTGGGCGGACCGATCATCAAGAACAAGCTGTTCTTCTTTGCGAATTACGAAGGTATTCGGCAGCACACCACGGCGATCAATGCGCTATACGAGGTGCCGAGCGCCTACGTACGATCGCAGTTTGTGCCCGCTATGCAGCCGGTGCTGGCGCAGATGGCGCCTCTGCCCGCGGGGTGCACTGCGATTCCCGCGCCTCCGTCATGCAGTGTTCCCGGCTACACCGACGCAAATCCGGCGAATGGCTCCGATCTGATCTATGATCCTGCCGCGCTGCCGACTACGCTGCGGGAAGACAGCGGTTCCGTTCGTGTCGACTACAACGCCACACAGAATGACCGCATTTTCTTCCGTTACAACATTGACGATTCCCTGACGGACCAGACCATTGGCTTGAATCAGGGCCAGGTGACGCCCCTATACCTGCGAACGCAACTGGGCCGGCTCGACGAAACCCATACTTTTACGCCAACCCTGCTCAACGAATTCAGCGTTGGCCTCCAGCGTTTCTATTCCGATACGAATTCAGACACTCCCACGCCGCTCACGGGATTTTCTGGTTTCTTCACCAACCTGGGAGCATTACCCACTCCGAACTCATTCAACCAGATCACCCCATTCAACGTGTTTGAGGTGTTCGATAAGGTGACCAAAATCGCCGGGGCGCACGAACTGAAGTTCGGTACACAGATTCGAGTCAATCGTCTCAATGAGTGGCTGCGCCCGCAACAGACTTTTTCCTTCGGAAGTTTCTCTGACCTGGAGAATGATCGGCCGTTTTTTCTGCAAAAAATTGGATACCCAGGATTCGTCGGCGTCCGGGATTCGAACTGGGATTTCTATGCGCAGGACGACTGGAAGGCGACCCGGAAACTCACGCTCAATCTCGGCCTGCGGTACGACTTCAACACGGTCTGGCGCGAAGGCCAAAACCGAATGCAGAATTTTGACGTCGCAACCCAGTCGTTTTTGCCCACAACCCAGGCTCCGTACAGCGCGCCAGGCAAAGACTTTGCTCCCCGAATCGGATTAGCTTACGATCCGTTCGGCAGGGGCAAGACGGTCATTCACGCTTACGGTGGAACGTTCTACAATCCGATGCACTTCGGCTTCAACCTCGTTACGAATGTGCCGGCATACGAAAGCTACAGCGTGAACGTCTTCCAGGCTCCGCTGGTTTATCCTATGGCCAACCCACCGTTGCCTGCCGGCACGCAGAACGTGTACGTATTTCCAAGGAATCCCAAGGACCCGTATTCGATCAACTGGTTATTCGGGATCCAGCAGGAAGTCGCGCCCAAGACCGTTCTGACCGTGAATTACACGGGCAATGAAGACCACCACATGCAGGCTGGAGTCGACTTCGCAGCCCTCAATGCCAATCCCGCCAACTTTCTCACACAATCCGGGCGCCCGTATTCAGGATTTGCCAATGAGAACCTGGATTCCGACGTCCTGAATTCCAGTTATCACGCGTTACAAGTTCAGCTACGGCACAATGCCGGACATCTCAATTATGAGGTGAACTACACCTGGTCGCATGAAATCGATGACATGGTCAACGTGTTCGGAGGCTTCTCCGATCCCTATAACCCGAGTTTCGATCGTGGACCCGGCGACTGGGATATTCGGCACAATCTGACCGGAAGTGCGGTGTACAGTCTTCCGGATCTGAAGGGTTCCAACGCGTTTGAGCGGGGCGTTCTGGGAGGATGGCAGACTTCGACCATTCTGCAAGCGCGCACGGGTGGAACCGCTAATCCGCAGTTAATCAGCGGGTTCTTCGGGCTTCCGGTACGTCCCGATCTGACGGGGCAGCCCATTAAGCTGTCGGGAGCTTCCTGGCCGCTTTCCAGTTACAACGTGAACGGATTCGCAGTCGACCCGGCCTTTACCGGTGACCCTGGTGTCGGGCTAGGCGACGCTGGCCGCAATAGCCTGCGTGCGCCTGGTTTCTTCCAGTGGGATTTCTCGGCGTCGAAGAATTTCCACCCAATGGAGCGGCTCACGGTTCAGTTCCGCGCCGACTTTTTTAACATCTTAAATCATCCGAATTTCGGGAATCCCGACGTCGGAATTTGCACGGCTGTTGTCGTTCCCGTAACAACTTCAGGGCCAGGGTGCGCTCCTAACGCGTTCGATCCCACCGGTCAGTCGATCAATCACAACTTCGGGAGGGTCGGGCAGACGATCGCCGGCCTGAACGCCAGTCTGGTTGGAACCGGGACGGCGCGGCAGGAGCAGTTCTCGCTCAAACTTATCTTTTGAGTTCGGACCACGGGCATGTCGCAGCATGTCGCCGTGGTCTAGCAAGACGCTCGTGTGAATCGGCGCTTCCCCGCTGAGTTCACGACGGAACGGCGCAACGAAAGAGTCGGATGGTGATTCGGCAATCCATATTCTTGTTCTGTGCGCTTTCGCTGTTATCCACGCTATCCTGCAGCGGTAGCCCACAGGGCGGTTCGTCCGATCCGGTCCAACCACCGATACCCGCATGCGCCTCAGCCAATTATTTTCCCTGCCAGCAAGGCTGGCTGGGAGGGGACGGCGCCTATTCTGTGGATTTGGGGAACGGCAGTAGTCTTTGGATCTTCGGAGATACCTTTGTAGGTCCATCCAGCGCAACCAGTCGCACGCAGGAGAACGGCTTCATCCATAACTCGATCGCGACTTCAACCTGCTCGGGACAAACCTGTTCCTTCCAGTACTACTGGAATGGCATGGACAGCGGTTCGCCCGGGCCCGTCTTTTCGGTTCCCGGCTCCAGCACCGACTGGTTCTGGCCGATGGACGGATTCGTTTATAACGGAACTCTCTACCTCGCGCTGATGCAGATGCACGCCACAGGAAGCGGCGGCGCATTCGGATTCGCTTATAGCGGAGCGCAACTGGCCCGCATCACGAACTACGCGGCTCCGCCAAGCCAATGGTCAATCACGTATCAGGTTCTCAATACGGGTGGTACCGCCGTTCCCGGAGCCTCGATCGTGGTGGGGCAAGGCCCGAACGGAAATCCGGACCCGTCCAACCCCCAGGGCGCGAACTATGCCTATTTCTTTACGGTAGTTCCAGCGAGTAGCTCGTCGAGTCCGCCCTACATGGCTCTGCTTCGCTTGCCGCTTGACCAATTGAACAGCGCCGCTCGGCCGGGAAACACCAGCTGGGAATATCTCACGACGAACTCAACGTGGAGTGGTTGGTCCGCCACGGACACGGCCCTCCCTTCCGACAATGCCGCAGTGATCAATCCCGGTGCGACCGAAATGACCGTCCGGTATCACTCTTCGACCAATCAATGGATTGCTGTGTATCCTTTGGGACTCGACAATCAAGCGCACTATGCAATCTCGGCCTCAATGACTGGTTCCTGGGGACCGTCGGAGGCACTGTATTCCTATCCCGAGATGCAGTCCGGCAACCCTAACTACACGTCGAGCGTCTTCTGCTATGCAGCTAAGGAGCACACCGAGTTCGAGGCGGCGGGAAAGATCTTTTTCACGTATGCGTGCAATTCGACCACACCCAGCGACGTTACGAACAATATGAACCTGTATCGTCCCGTGGTGGTCACCCAATCGCTGCCGACATCATAGGAACCGTAAAGAGAAAGCAAGATCTTGAGCACATCATGAAAATGGACTGGGAAAAGGGCCTTCTGATCGGGAATGGGGAACTGCGGCAGAGCATAAAGACGCTGGGCCAATTGGAGAACATCTTTCTTAACGAAGAGGCGCGCCGAGCGATGGATCCAAGTACGGTGATCTACCGGGTGCAAGCGTGGTGTCCGTTGCCGGAAGGCACGGAGGGCGGTCAGTTTTGGGGAACGACGGTTGTGGAGCCTGGAATGGTCGACTCCGAATACTTCATGACCCACGGCCATTACCATCAAAAGCGTGATCGCACGGAATTTTACGGAACGCTCGAGGGAGAAGGGGCGTTGATCCTGATGAGTGCGGATTACGAAACGCGGATGGAACCCATGTCTCCCGGCAGCTTGCACTTCATTCCGCCGAAGACCGCGCATCGGGTGGCCAACACTGGAACCGGACCCCTTCGGTTCGTCGCATGCTGGCCGAGCGACGCGGGACACGACTATGAATCCATTCGAAAGCATGGCTTTGGCGCTCGACTACTCAACGTCCAAGAAAAACCTGTGCTGGTGAGGAGCCGCAAATGACTCACCGGGTGGTTGAGCCAGTCCAGCGAGCGCGATTTAATCCCGGTATAGAAATCGAGTTTTGCAATCAGCCGATGGACTTTCGATACGGGCGCGGAGTTTTTGGACCCGAGCCGGAGTATCGTTCGCTGGATGCGATTCGGCCGAGTCTGCGCGATCCCAACTGCCAGGGGCCCGATCCGGTTTATGCGATTGCCATGGATGTCGGACGTCAAGAGGATATCGATGAACTGAAAAAGCGAATGCTGCTCTTCGGCATCGTGATGTATGCCGGTGGACGGCTGGGCGACGAACCGGTCCGCAGCCAGGGACATGTTCACGCCATTTCTCCTCACAGTGGCTGGTCGGCGCCGGAATTGTTTGAGATCTGGGAGGGAAAGGCCATCATCTATGCGCAAGAGAACGCCGGAGACGACCCCGGCCGCTGCTTTGCGATCGAGGCTTCTCCGGGTGAAAAAGTCGTCATGCCTCCGGCCTGGTCTCACTACGTTGTCAATGCTGACACGCGTGCGCCTTTGATCTTCGGGGCATGGGCCGATCGCCAGTATGGATTTGACTACACGGCAATGCGCGCTCACCACGGCTTGGCTTGGTATCCGCGGGTTGTTGAAGACGGCGAAATACGCTGGGAGGCAAATCCGAACTACTCGGCCTCGAAACTCCAGAGCAGAAAAGCCAGGGCTTATCCGGAATTGGGACTTCCGCCCGAGCGGCCCATTTACGAGAACCTGCGACGCGATCCCCAGTCAATTCAGTGGGTGTCTGAGCCGGCCGAGGTTCGTCACATCTGGCCGCTCTTCGAGCCATGATCGATCAACGATCAAATTGCAGTGAGAGTTTCCGCATCATGGAGCACCTGAGATGAGACTGCGCTTCGTTCTGATAATCATTGCCGTTTGCTTGACCCCGCTCGTGCTTGCGCAGGATACCTCCACCTTCGCCCTGGATGCTGGCAATCGATATTGGATCAGGCCAGACGTCGTTTATGGAGTCGAGAACGGCCACGAGAACAAGCTAGATGTGATCTATCCGCACAATGCGAAAGCGGCCGTACCGACCGTGATCTACATTCACGGAGGTGGATGGGTTTTTGGCGACAAAGCAGGCGCTGTATTGGAGACGCTGCCCTATTTGGAGATGGGCTGGGCGGCTGTAAACGTCGAGTACCGCATGGCTAGCACGTCGAAGGCTCCTGCGGCAGTCGAGGATTGCCGATGTGCCCTGCGCTGGATCGTTCGCAATGCCAAGGACTATCACATCGACCCCACGCGGCTTGTCGTCACTGGGCATTCCGCAGGTGGCCATCTCTCGCTCACCACGGGAATGCTCAAGGAGACCAATGGGTTCGACGCGAACTGTATCGGAGACAAAGGAGAAACTCAGCCGAAAGTTGCCGCCATTGTGAATTGGTACGGGATTACAGACGTGGTTGATCTGCTTGCCGGTCCGAACTCGAAGACCTATGCGATCGCCTGGCTGGGCAGCGCAACGACCAAAGAAGAAATCGCGCGGCGGGTTTCACCGCTTACCTATGTGCGCAGGGACAATCCCCCGATCATCACCATTCACGGTGACGCCGACGATGTAGTGCCCTACAGCCATGCGGTGCGATTGCAGCAGGCGCTCGATAAGGCGGGGGTGCCCAATCAATTATTCACGGTAAAGGGCGGTGGGCACGGTCAGTTTTCCGATGAAGAGAATCGCAAAGCCTATGCTGCCATTTTTCAGTTCCTGGCGAAACTGAACCTGGGGCCGGTAAAGTAGAGCTTACGTTCGAGGCCGCAGCGATGGGTCTATAGTGCAACTCCTACTGATTGCGATGACACGCAGTTCTCTCCGGATAAGCACGCGGACGATTTGCGCGGCTCTCCTCTTCAACACTGTTGCGATCCAGTGCGGCTTGGCGCTCGACGGTCAAACGGTTCCCGGCCACTTCATCGATGCCACCCAGAAACTCGGCATTCAGTTTCGCCAGCAGGCGTCGCCGACCAGCAGGAAATATCTCCCGGAAACAATGGGCTCAGGGGTGGCGCTCTTCGACTATGACAACGACGGCCGTCTCGATATTTTTCTGGCAAACGGAGCGCCGATCAGCGACCCGACACCAAAAGGCACGATTCCGAGGAAGACCGGCCCGAAATATTGGAACCACCTGTACCATCAGAAATCCGATGGAACTTTCGAGGACGTCACCGAAAAGGCTGGGCTCGCTGGATTTGGTTATTCGACCGGCGTTGCGGTCGGCGACTATGACAACGATGGATTTGAGGATCTTTATGTTGCCGGCTACGGGCGTGGCACGCTCTATCACAACAATGGGAACGGAACTTTCACCGACGTTACCGACAAGGCAGGCGTCGCGGGTTCCGGATGGATGACCAGTGCTGCGTGGGTCGATTATGACAATGACGGACGGCTGGACTTAATCGTGGCGCGGTACATGCAGTGGGATTTCGATGACATCTTTTGCGGAGATCCGGAAGAAAAAGGCTTCCGATCATATTGCCATCCTGACCTGTTTAAGCCCGAGTCCGTCCTTTTGTTTCACAATGACGGCGGGGGAAAGTTTACGGAAGTATCGCATCGCGCCGGGATCGACAAGCCGGGCAAGGGATTGGGCGTAGCCATTGCGGACTATGACCGCGATGGCTGGATGGACATTCTGATCGCCAACGACGCCATCCAGCAGTATCTGTTTCATAACCGGGGCGACGGCACGTTCGAGGAAGTTGGACTGACATCGGGCGTCGGGCTCGACGGCAGCGGCAACAGTTTTTCCGGCATGGGGACGGACTTCGCCGATTACAACAATGACGGCTGGCCTGACATCATCATTACCGACCTTGCCAATCAGAGATTCGCGCTTTTCACGAATCAAAAAGATGGTACGTTCGATTATTCCAGTTCCGCCAAAGGACTGGCAGGCATTTCTTTACTGCATTCCGGTTGGGGCGTACGGTTCCTGGATTACGATAACGACGGGTGGAAGGATCTGCTCATCGTGCAGTCGCATGTGATGGACACCATTGAGATCACTGCTCCGAATCTCCACTATCGCGAGCCGCCCTCGCTTTTGCGAAACGATCAGGGAAAGAAGTTTGAGAACGTCTCAGCCGCCTCGGGCGACGTGTTCCATCAGGCGTGGGCGGCGCGAGGCCTGGCAATCGGCGACATCGACAATGACGGAAGGCTGGATGCCGTCATCAGTTGCAATGACGGTCCTGCCCTGGTACTGCTGAACAAGACCGAGACTTCGAATCACTGGATTACTCTCAAGCTTGTGGGTGTGAAAAGTAATCGTGATGCGATCGGCGCTCAAGTACGAGTGCTGACGTCCGCAGGGGAACAATACTCCACCGTCACTACCACCAGCAGCTACCAATCATCGAGCGATAAACGTCTGCATTTCGGGCTGGGGAGCGCAGACACCATCCGCGAGATCGAGATTCGTTGGCCAAGCGGCATTCGTCAATTGTTGACCGATCAACACGTGGACACAATCCTGACCATTACCGAACCATCCGGTGGTCCGGCCAAGGCGAGCCGCTAGTGCGCGCGTCGACCATGTTCTTTGCGGTAGTCTTTTTGTTCGCGCAAACGTCCCTTCTGGCGCAAAATGCAAGTCCGCAATCCGCGACATTACAACTGCAGCAGGCCGCGAAACAGATTTCCGCGGGGAATCTCGATCAGGCAGACAAGGAGTTGCAATCCATCCTCCGCTCGGACCCGCGAGAGTATCGTGCTCTCGATCTGCTGGGCGTGATCCGGGTGCTTCAACATCAGGAAGCAAAAGCAGAAGACCTTTTCGAGCAGGCGATCCGGAGAAAGCCGGACTTCGCGCCTGCGCACGCGCATCTGGGCCTTTTGTATCTGCAGTTGGCACGCACAGAGGACGCCACTCGTGAGTTAAAAGAGACGCTGCATCTCGATCCCAAACGGACCGACGCGACGGGCGCTTTAGTTCAAATTCTGCAGAAGCAGGCCCAAACGGCCTCGGAATCGGGAAATTGGAACGAGACACTGCGTTTGCTCGGAGACGCCCGGAAGTATGCCCCGGAGGATCCAGATGTCCAATACGCATTTGGAATGGTCGCCCTGCATCTCGGTTTGCACGAAGATGCCGTCGACGCATTTCGTAGAACATTGGAACTGCGCAAGCATGATGCCCTCGCTGTGTACAACCTAGGGCGCGCCTTCATGGAGCTATCGAAATTCGATGACGCACGGGGCGAGTTTGCGGCGTATGTCAAAATGCGCCCCTACGATCCCTCGGGCTATTGTGCTCTGGGCATGACTTTGGCGGCTCTGGAGCGTTCGAGCGAAGCCCGCGAACAATTCGAACGATCGATTGCCCTCGCCCCCTCGCAAACCGAGTCTTACTACCGGCTGGGGCTTCTGGATTTAGAGTCGGGAGATTACGATACCGCCGCACAGAGCTTACAGCGCGCGCTCGACCGTGAACCCAAGAACGCCGCGGCATTGACGGCACTCGGCAGAGTGCAATTCGAACGGAAGCGCTATCTAGAGGCCGTTTCTACACTGCAGCAGGCAGTGGCGAGTGATGCGTCCCAGCGCGAAGCGCATTATTACCTCGGCCTTACTCTCGCGCGTCTGGGACGCAAGCAGGAGGCGACCGCACAACTGGCACTCGCGACCCAGTTAGAACACGAAGAAGGTCAGCATCGGAGAACTATCCTTCGGATCGTGGATCCAAGTGCTCTAGACAAGTAGGCCGCCCAGCGAGTGTGACCTTCCTTTCTAGATGACTCAGTGGACTGTCATAATGCTCCTCGATGGATTCCGTACTGCCAGTTCCGGCAGCCGCCGCGGTCCGGCGCGTTCGTCAGATTCAATCAATCACGATCGCATGGATGAGCATCGAGACTGTTGTATCCCTCTTGGCAGCGTGGATGGCTCGCAGCCCGGCGCTGTTGGCTTTCGGCGGTGATAGTTCCACAGAACTTGTTTCCGCCGTGGTCGTTTATTGGCGGTTTCGGTCAAAAGGGAGCGACGAGCGGACAGAAAAGTTCGCGGCCAGAATCACGGGAAGCCTTCTGTTCACTTTAGCGGCGTACGTAGTGCTCGTGACCGCGTTGGCGCTTCTCGGACACCGTGAAGCGAGGCCAAGCTATCTCGGGATCGCCGTACTGATCTTGGCAGCGATTGCGATGCCCGTGCTAGCGGGGCAGAAGCGCCAACTGTCCGCATTGACCGCCAGTGCGGCGCTGAGAGCTGATGCAGCGGAATCCGCTCTCTGCGGCTACTTGTCCATTATCGCCCTCGTGGGTCTGGTTGCGAATGCCTTCTGGGGAGTCACTTGGGCCGACCCTATTGCTGCCCTGTGCCTGATACCGCTGGTGGTGCGGGAAGGCTGGCAAGCTCTAAAAGGAAGACCGTGCGACTGCTGCTGACAATGCCCAAGGGAGCTAACCTCGATGACAGACACCGATCGAACTAGTCGATATCGGTTGTGTCCCCGGTGTGGTGGTCCGCGATCTGAAAACGAAGAAATTCGTGAATCGCGTTCAGCGCGTCCCGATTTGCTGTCTTAATCCGCACCCTGCCACCCGCCGGTAACTCTTCAAAGCTGTACGAAATTTCAGCGTGCTTTTCTTTCATCACAGGTACGCCGGGCGGCACCTGGTCATGGACGAATATGGGAATGGAGAATTCCCCGTTCGAGAACATCGTGACGATGTGCGTCAGATGAGACCGGATTGCCTGCATGTTCTGGGAATCCCTATTATCGTTGACTGTCACTTCGATTGCACCACCATCTGAGTACAAGCGGAAATGGTGAGAGGTCTTGTCATGCGGAAATCCCATTGCCTCATCACCGTGTTTCTCCACATCGGCCTGGTGCTGCGCAGCCTCTTTCATGTGTTCTTTGTGCATGGGGCAAGACTGCATGTCTTGCGCTGCGACCTGCAGCACGCCGAACATCAGAAACGCGATTACGGTTTTCATGTTAATTTCTTCCTTCGAAACTGATTTGCTCGAGTATCAGCCTTCCTTACCGCGTCGGTGAGCGAATACAGCAAGTGCGATTTCTCTCCCGAACCCGCACTCTCAATGCGCTGTTCCCAGTCGCACAAAATTTTCTTCACGTATCGTCTGGTGCGCTTCAGTGCCTCAATCTCTGCCTCGATACCCTTGAGCTTGTCCTGGGCAAGTTGGTACACGCGACGGCATGGAGCACCCCCTGCATCACGAGCTTTCAGAACTTCAGCCAACTCAGCCAGAGTGAATCCGATCCGGAGTGCCCTCTGCACGACAAGAACTCTCTCCAACGCGCTCGCAGGATAGACTCGGTAACCGGAGTCTGTTCGAGAGGCCCATGGCAGAACGCCGATCCTTTCATAATATCGAATCGTGTCAGGACTCACCCCCGCCGACTTGGCCAAGGCCCCGGAACGAAGAGTTTTGGAACTGCCACTTTGCACCATACGCAGTATCAACCCTTGAACGCATTCCAGAGTCAAGGCGTTTGTTCGCGTTCCGTTCTTGGCCCGCGTCTCCGAACACGGCAGGCGACGATCCGCTCACATTTGGGCTATTCCGCCCGGGCGAAATCGACGCATATCAGGACTCAATGTATTCCTCTAAGCAACCTTATTCCTGTCGGAAGTTCCGAGCATATCGCCAAGTCTGTACTGATCCGAATTACCTCTGCTACAATTCATTCACGGGGCAGGGACAGTTGCTCTGGGTTGGTGTTTGCCTGCAGCACAGTTTTGGACGGGTTTAGCTTGGTGTCCATGGTGTCCGGTAACCTCAGAATTTGGTTCTACAGGGTTGAAAAGGGCGACGCAGGCGAATCGATTGAACGTGAGGAAAGCCAGTAAATACGCGGGTTTCCGATAAAGGTAAGAAAACAAGTGGGGACGTAGTTCAGTTGGTTAGAACGCTGCCCTGTCACGGCAGAGGCCGCGGGTTCGAGTCCCGTCGTCCCCGCCATTCTTTTCAAGCACTTACAACCTTAACGTCCGGCAGATCAGGGGATGTCAGGGGGACGATAAGCGCCGAACGAGAATGGTCTCATTCCCGAACGATTTCCAACCTAATGCCGGAATGTGTGCCAGCCCACACCCGTGATTCCGATCCGTCTGAATGCAGGCTGAATTTTCTTCTTCAGGACTGAAGCTAGATCTAACGGGGATTCTTCCGATGCAGTTCAATGGCCGCCCCGGTTCAACTATATATTATCGAGGGCCGGCATATCTGGAACTGAATTCCGGCAAGGAGGCTGAAACCCAGTTCCAACGCATCCTGAACAATCCCATCTTTATCGCGAACATCTATTGGCCATTGGCCCGCCTCGGCCTGGCGCGCGAATGCTCTGCAGGCGAGGACCGCTAAAGGAGAAACGGCAGCTGCGGCCCGCACCCGGGCACTCACCGCCTACAAAGACTTTCTTACTCTTTGGAAAGATGCCGACCCCGATATTCCCATCTACAAACAAGCCAAAGCCGAGTACGCGAAGCTGCAGTAACTGCCCGTGGCGGGGAAGAGTCCTTCCTCGTTGCTTACCGTCAACCGTGTCTTGGTCTGACGCTTACGATCAAAACCAACTTCCCCCGTATCCTGCTCCTCGCCTTTTTTTATAATATGCCTTGACACGTATATGCTCTGTAGAGTATACGAGAGGAATGGAATCTGTATTCGAAATCATTGCGGAGCCGAACCGCCGCGCGATACTGAGCCTCCTGGTGTCGTCCGAACAGTCGGTGGGAGAGATCGAGCGCCGCCTTCGCATGACGCAGCCAACCGTGTCCAAGCACCTGCGCGTGCTGCGCGACGCCGGTTTCGTCGAGTCCACGGTTGATGCACAGCGCCGTCTCTACCGGCTCAAACCTGAACCATTTCAGGAGGTCGACGCCTGGCTAGCTCAGTTCCGCCGCTTCTGGTCCGCTCACATCGATGCTCTCGAACGCCACCTCGACCGCATGGATAAAGATCGAATGGATCATCATCCGCATGGATCATTCACACTAACGAAAAAGAAAACAAAGGACAATGCGACGCGGCCCAAACCGCGAACGCGATAAAGGAGAAACGAAATGAAAATTAAAGTGACCAGCGTATACGTCGACAACCAGGACAAGGCTCTGCGCTTCTATACCGAGGTACTGGGCTTTGCCAAGAAGACCGATTTCAGTCAGGGCCCATATCGCTGGCTGACCGTGGCGTCGGCTGAGGAGCCGGACGGCACCGAGCTGCAGCTGGCGTTGAACAACAACCCAGCGGCCAAAGCGTATCAGCAGGCGATTTTTCAACAGCACCAGCCTGCGGCCATGTTTTTCACCGACGACGTCAAGGGCGACTACGAGCGTATCAAGGCGCGTGGCGCCGAGTTCACGATGCCGCCCACCGACGTGACCGGCTCAACTATTACGATGCTGAACGATACCTGCGGCAACCTCATTCAGCTCACCCAGCT
This sequence comes from uncultured Acidobacteriota bacterium, assembly GCA_963719865.1. Classification (GTDB taxonomy): domain Bacteria; phylum Acidobacteriota; class Terriglobia; order Terriglobales; family Acidobacteriaceae; genus Sulfotelmatobacter. Next base: position 42,177 of record CAVRDS010000004.1, read on the forward strand.
GAAACGCTATTGACGCTGGAAGCAAAGAGGCAAGGAGAAGAAGATGAGCGACCTCCAGCACTATACACCGGGTCCGGCCCACGGGGCGCGGGTTCGAAAGGAACGGGGACAAAACGGCGAAGAGAAGTGGACGCTCATTCTCGTTCGCGAACTGCGTCACTCGCCGGAAAAAGTCTGGCAAGCGCTGACCGACCCGGCGCATCTGCGCGAGTGGGCGCCCTTCGACGCCGATGGGAACCTGGGTACGACCGGAGCCGCGGTGAAGCTTATCACGGTGGGCGCTCCCGTGCCGCGCGTTACCGAAACCAGGGTGACGCGAGCCGACCCTCCCGAGTTGCTTGAGTACAAGTGGGGCGACTTCGATATGCGGTGGCAACTCGAAGCCTCAGACAGCGGCACCCGCCTGACGCTGTGGACCAACATCGGTCACCGCTTCATCGCCATGGGAGCTGCCGGCTGGCACATCTGTTTCGATGTTTTGGATCGCCTTCTCAGCGGAACTCCCCTCGGCCGCATCGTCGGCCCTGAGGCCATCAAGTTCGGCGGCTGGCAGCGGCTGAACGCGGAGTACGCCAGGCAGTTCGCCGTTCCGGAAGTTCAGAAATGAAGAGACCGAAGACCAAATTCAAGGAGTGACATCATGGCCACAACCGCCAATGCAGCCAATATCATGAACCGAAGCATCACACGTTCGATTTTTCGCTGGACTCACCTCGTCTTCAGTATTCCGATCCTCGGCTATATCTACAGTCCGTTTGACAAAATTCCAAATTACGCCCCCGCCACCCGATTTGTCTTCGTCCCAGTAATGATCCTTTCGGGATTGTGGATGTGGAAGGGCCATGTCGTTCGACGACTGCTTTCGAAAAGGCCGGCCCAGTAATTTGCTTCCGCGGACTTTTGTCATCCCGACCGGAGCGGATCGTCGCGCAGGCGATGATCTGCGGAGCGGAGGGACCTTGTGTTTGACTGAGCCGTTTTCGACGCTACGCAACCGGCGCTGAGCGATGCGGAGCCACCGGCCAGCCTTCATGACTGAGGGGCTCCCTATGCTAACGTGGCTGTCTGCACGCCAACGAGAACAAGATTGGGGATAGGTCCATGTTACGCAAGCTGGGTCTCGGAATTTCGTATCTCATCGCGATCGTTTACATCTTTTCGATTCTGTTGCCTTCTCTTTACTGCTACCGGCATGGATGCAGGGGAGCGGGTGAAGGCGATGCTTTTATGCCCGCCTTCTTTCTGGCTCCGCTTGGCGCAATCGCTACGGCTTTCTCATTGCACAACGCCGTACAGCACATCAGAAAGAGAGAATCGTGGTCTTGGGTCTTCTGGCCCCCTGCAATTATTTTCGCGATCGTTCTCCTGGGTACAATTGCTTTTATCGCGTTCATGATTTATCAGATTAGATTTCATCGTTAAGAGCGGGCTGCCATTTGCGAGCTTGCAGGCTGCGCTGAGCGCAGCTAAAGTATGTACGAGAGTTGGAGCTGCACATGAAAAAGACCATTCCGGCGGAATCTGGCTCGGCATTCATTGACGCGAAGATCAATGAACTGGGGGACTGGCGCGGGAAGACGCTCGCCAGAGTGCGCGAGATCATACACGAAGCAGATCCTGAGATCGTCGAAGAGCGCAAGTGGGTCAAGCCGACAACGCCGGGGACCCCCGTCTTTTCCCACGGCGGCATCGTCTGCACCGGAGAGACCTACAAGAGCGTCGTCAAGCTAACCTTTGCCAAAGGAGCTGCGTTGAAGGATCCTAAAGGCCTATTCAACTCTAGCCTCGAGGGGAATGTCAGGCGCGCCATCGACATCCACGAGGGCGAAAAGATCAATGAGGTGGCCATGAAGGATCTCATCCGCGCCGCCGTGGCGCTCAATCTCGAGGGCAAGAGCAAGACCAAGACCAAGCCGAAGACCAAATGAACATCCACTCAAGCCAAAAACAGGTTTGAATGGTCCACCCGCCGCTGCACGCAGGCGCATTTCACTTTGGTAATTTGAATAGACTCATCATGAGAGCGATGATTGGGGACAATGCCACAGTCCGGAAATACGCGCCGCTGGAATCGCCTGCCCGTCGACATGCCGGTTCGCGTGGTCACGTCCAAGGGCTTTTCGACCACCGTGGTCGAGGGCCGCGGCACCGAGCTAAGTGAGGGCGGCATGGTCCTATACGCCGGCATATTGCTGAACCCCGGCGACCTGCTGGAGATCGAGTTTGACACTCCAAACCTCTCGCGCGTTCCGGCTATTGTTCGATCGCGCAACGGCTTCTGTTTCGGCTTGGAATTTATTACCCCGCTGCCCGCCTAAGCCGAGCTTTTTCCGCATCGTTCCCGATAGCATTGCCCCTCGGTTTGTTCTACTATCCTATGCGGTCTGGGGGAGTGCCTATGTACTTCGAACAGTTCTATTTAGGATGTCTTGCCCACGCTTCATACATGCTGGCTTCGGAGGGCGAGGCGGTGGTGGTCGATCCGCAGCGCGACGTCGAACTTTATTTGAAGGCAGCTGCGGACCACAGCGTCACCATCCGCCACGTCTTTGAAACACATCTGCACGCCGATTTCGTTTCCGGGCACAGAGAGTTGGCGGCGCGAACCGGCGCGAAGATCTACATGGGCGCGGAAGCGGGCGCGACTTTGCCGCACATTCCTGTCAGCGATGGCTTCGAGTTGAATGTGGGCAAGATCGCGATTCGTGTTCTCGAAACGCCGGGACATACGCCCGAGAGCATCTGCCTTGTAGTGACGGATCAGGAAAAATCTAGCGCGCCATGGGCTGTCCTCACCGGCGACACACTTTTTATTGGCGACGTAGGACGCCCTGATCTCTCGCCGCGGCATACGCCGGCGCAACTCGCGGGATTGCTCTATGACAGCTTGCACGATAAGTTGCTCAGGCTTCCGGACAGCGTGCTGGTTTATCCGGCGCATGGGGCGGGATCGCTTTGCGGGAAAAATATGCGAGCCGAGCGTTCGTCGACGATCGGCACGGAACGGCTGACGAATTACGCGTTGCAGATTCCGAGCAGGGAAGCGTTCATCGCGCAGTTGACCAGCAACCTTCCCGCGCGGCCGGAATATTTTATGAAAGACGCTGAGATCAACCGGTCGGGGGCTGCGCCGCTTGCGGACTTGCTGCCTCTGCGCGCCATTGCGCCGGCGAATTTGGATCGTATGCTGCGAGAAGGCGAGGTGGCGTTGGATGTGCGCTCGGGAGACGACTTCGCCGTCGGACACGTGCCCGGGTCGGTCAACATCGCGCTGTCGGGTCAGTTCGCGTCATGGGCGGGAACGGTGCTGGGATTGACGGCGCATCCCGTATTGATTGCCGAGAACGATCAGCAGTTGGAGGAAGCACGCCTGCGCATGGCGCGCGTGGGGATCGAAGATATGGATGGCTATCTTGCCGGAGGCGTCGCGGCGTGGCGGCAAGCCGGCTTGCCGGTGGAGCAGGTTGCGCAGATCTCGGCTGAAGAATTGAACAAGCGGCTGCGCGCAGGAGGAATTCAGGTGTTGGATGTACGGCGCGAGCCGGAGTGGGATGCTGGACACATCGAAGAAGCAAGCTGGTGGCCGTTGGATAACTTCAAAGTCTCACCGCCCGATATTAATTCCGACCTGCCGGTAGCGGTGCATTGCAAGAGTGGATACCGCAGCATCATCGCCAGCAGCCTGTTACAGCGTGCGGGGTTCAGGAATGTGATCAACGTTACGGGCGGCTTCGATGCCTGGCAGCAGGCAGGGTTACCTAGCGTGAGCGGCAAGAGGGTGATGGTATGAACGCTGCCTGTGGAAAAAGTGTTCCTGCGGGAACATTCTTATGTACGAAGTTGTACATACAAAGTGCGCTAGATTGGTGAATCCAAAAGGGTTACTCTCTGTTGAACGTGCGCATTGCCGGGTTCGAGGAATTGCCCCGGTTTCGGCGCGTTGAACGGGTGGAATCCCGGTTCGGCTGGCTCAAGCCGCGCATCTTCGCCGCAGAGGAAAGCCTTTTACCGCTGAGATCGCAGAGAAAATCCGCAGAGAACGCGGAGAAAGCTGGTGCTTTCTCCTCGTTATCTGCAGGCTTCTCTTCTCAGCGTTGTCCGCGGTCTTCCTCAGCGATCTCTGCGTTTAATACCTTCCCCGGTTCGCCAGCGTTAACGTAACCTGCGACTGAATTCGACGCCTTGTTGCCCTCGAGCGAGATCAGACGTGCTCCAGTTCCTTGCCTTGCGCCACCACCGCTTCGATCAATTCCTGCATTTGACCTTCGGAGGTTGCCGGGTTCATGCAGGTGAACTTCAAGCACTGCCGACCTCGCACGCGCGTGTGTCCGATAACGGCTGAGCCGCTTTCGAACAGGCGCCGTCGGATAGAGGCGTTGATCCGGTCCGCATCAAGCCCGGGCTGTTGCGGCACGTAGCGGAAGACGACCGTCGTCAGTTGTGGTTCACAGATGAGTTCAAGGCTTGGCGTGTTGCGCACGGTCTCGCCCGCATAAGCTGCAAGTGCGATAGTGCGGTTGATCATGGCTGCGAGCTGGGTGCGGCCGAGCGATTGGAGCGAGATCCAGAGCTTCAGTGCGTCGAAACGGCGGCTGGTGAGCAGGGAAGTTGTCACCAGATTCGGGACGCCCTCGTCTTCATCCTTATCCAGATCGGGATCAGGATTGAGATAGTCGGCGTGCATCTTGATCGAGTCGAAGTGTCGGGCCTCGCGCACCAGAAATACGCTGCACGGGATGGGCTGCCAGAGAAGTTTGTGGAAGTCGATCGAAAGCGAATCGGCGTGTTCGATTGCGGCGAGCTTAGCCCGATGATCGGAAGAGAACAACAGTGCGCCGCCGTAGGCAGCATCGACATGGAGCCACGTGTTCGCTTCGCGGGCCGAGGCGGCGAGCGCAGGCAGCGGATCTATCGAGCCGAAATCGGTCGTGCCGGCCGTGGCCACTATGGCCATGGGAAGCAGATTCTGGAATTGCAATACGGCGAGCGCGGCGCGCAGCGCCGCTGGATCCATGCGGAAATGATTGTCGACGGCGACGCGCACCACGGAATCTGTTCCCAGGCCCAGCTGCATCGCAGACTTTTCTACGGTGAAATGTGCGACTTCGGAGCAGAGAATTCGAAGCTGGCGAGCCTCGGGAGGCAATCCGGATTTCTGTGCGGACCAGTTCCACTGCTTGCGCAGGAACGTATCGCGCGCCAGCAACAGTCCCATGTAATTCGACTGCGAGCCTCCGGTTGTGAAGGTGCCCGTCGGTGGTTGCTGGCAGACCGGCGTGCGCGCACAGCCAGCGGATCATCTTTTGCTCCACGATAGTGGCGATCGGCGCCTGGTCGAAGGAATCCATCGATTGATTCAGGGCGCTGATGACCACTTCCGCCGCCAAAGAAGCGAGCAGGGGCGGGCAATGCAAGTGAGCCGCTGTATGGGGATGGCTCACGGAAATGGAGTTCGCAACGACCATGCGCGAGATGTCCGCGATTTGTGCCGCGCCGGGCGCTTGAGGAAGGAAGTCAGCAGAAATCAGAGCGGCTAATTCGGCGGGAGGTTTCCCGGCATACGGTGAGTTGGGAAGACTCTCGCAAAGGATCGCAGCGGCCTGGGAGATGAGACGGCGGTAGGCGTCTCGGCTGGCATCGGCGGAAGTGAGGAAGTCGGATTCGAACATTAGATTCGACGATCGGATTCGAACAAGGAGTTCCGCCGCGGTCCCTAGCCCTTGCGCAATCCGAGGACGAGTGCGACGACGCCGCCACCGACCAGGATGACGCCGACGGCGGACGGCAAGAGCTGGCTGCTTTCGGTTTGCACGCTGAACTTCGCGTCGCCGAGGGAGACGCCATGTTTCTCATGGTGGGGAAGAGGAACGGTGAACGAGAGAACTCCCAGGACAATCAATAAAACGCCCACCAGGGGAAGAGCTTTCATCCGAAACTCCTGAGGCATCATGAATGGATCGCCGGAGTGAATGATACAAGAACGGCTACCGGCGGGCGAGATAAGTTCATCAAAGCTTGTTATCGTTAGTAGTGGTCTCATCAATGGTTGTCAGAGCCTGCGAGGCCCTCAGGGGCTAAAGCCCGCGTTTTGCTGACTGGTAGCGGCACGGCTGAAGCCATGCCCTTCCAAAAACTATGCATGAGATAGATTCTAGTGCGATTCACCGCGTTGCACAGGAGAGGACTCATATGAAGACTGGCAAGGTTGCCCACAAATTTCGCATTGATGACGGCAAAAAGTTTCGCTTGAAAGATGTGGATCCGGCAGATACCGGGCACTGGAAGTCGAAGGAACACGCCGAAGAGGCGCTGGCGGAGGGAATCGCGCGCACGGCGGAATTGCAGGACAAGTTATACGCGCAGGACAACTGGGCGCTGCTGCTGATCTTTCAGGCCATGGACGCCGCGGGAAAAGATGGAGCGGTGAAGCACGTGATGTCGGGGGTCAATCCTCAGGGGTGCCAGGTGTATTCGTTCAAGGCGCCATCTGACGTGGAATTGCAGCACGATTTTCTATGGCGGACGACTCGCGATTTGCCCGAGCGCGGGCACATCGGGATTTTCAACCGTTCGTATTACGAAGAAGTGCTGATCGTGCGGGTGCATCCGGAAATTCTGAAGGGCGAGAAGACGCCGCCCTCTCTAGTGGGAAAGAACATATGGGAGGAGCGGTTTGAGGACATCCGGAGCTTCGAAAGGCACATGGCGCGAAACGGCACGGTCATTCGGAAGTTCTTTCTGCATCTGTCGAAGAAGGAACAGAAGAAGCGCTTTCTGGCCCGGCTGGACGAGCCGGTGAAGAACTGGAAGTTTTCTGCGAACGATATTCACGAGCGGAAGTACTGGGACGATTATCAGGATGCGTACGAAGATATGATTCGGAACACGGCGACCAAATACGCGCCTTGGTACGTTGTGCCGGCGGATAATAAATGGTTCACGCGGCTGGTGATCTCGACGGTGATCGTCGACGCGCTGGAATCGCTGGACCTGGCGTATCCCAAGGTGGACGAGAAGAAGCGCAAAGAGCTGCAGGCGGCGAAGAAGCTTCTTGAGGCCAGCAAGTAGGGCGGAAGGCAAATGCGACCGGGGGTCATTTCCGCGATGCAACCGCAACGGAAGCGATGAACTCCGGCCCTTTGCACGCTGGCCTGTCGGTATTACCATAGGTCAACTGTTCAACATCCTCTTCGGAGATCATCCACATGGGCCTCGACTACGTTCGCAAGAGTGTGTCCTCTGCTGTGGGTTTCCTTTTCGTGATCGCATTTTGTTTCGCCGTAGTTATGGGTGCTGGCGCGCAGGCCAAGCCAGACCGGCAATCCAAAGCAGTAAAGCCGGCGCAAACAGCGCAAACCGCGCAGCCTGCCACCGATACGAGCGCGAAAGAGAGTGCTGAATCGGATAAGCCGGAGGAAAAAGTCTTCAAGGGAATGAAGTACCGGCTGATCGGCCCATTTCGCGGAGGCCGATCGCTGACGGCTGCCGGCATTCCGGGCGATCCCACGACTTATTATTTCGGATCGACCGGCGGCGGAGTGTGGAAGTCGACTGACGGAGCCATGACGTGGTCGCCGGTGTTCGACAAGGAAGGCACGTCGTCAATTGGAAGCATCGCGGTTGCGGTTTCCAACCGCAACATCGTGTATGTGGGGACGGGGGAAGCGTGCATCCGGGGAAACATTTCTCACGGCGACGGAATCTATCGGTCGCTCGACGGCGGAAAGACCTGGAAAAACCTGGGGCTGCGCGATTCGCGCGCGATTGGGAAGGTGATTGTCAATCCTACGAATCCCGACATCGCGTTTGTGGCGGCGCTGGGACATCCGTACGGTCCGAATACCGAGCGCGGCATTTTTCGGACGACCGACGGCGGTAAGACCTGGGAAAAAGTTCTCTACAAGGACGAGAACACGGGAGGGATCGACGTTGCCTTCGATCCGCACAATGCAAACATTATTTTCGGAGCGCTGTGGCAGGCGCGGCGCACGTCATGGAGCATGGACGACGGCGGCCCGGGCAGCGGGTTATATCGCTCGAACGATGGCGGCACGACGTGGAAGCGGCTGGAAGAACACGGATTGCCGAAGGGACCGTACGGCAAAATCGGCATCGCCGTCGGTGCGAATTCGGATCGCGTTTACGCGCTGATTGAAGCGCACAACCCGGACGGCGGTTTGTATCGCTCGGATGACGGCGGCGAAACGTGGCAATTGGTGAACGAGAGCCACAGCTTGTGGCAGCGGCCGTGGTACTACATGCACGTGATTGCCGATCCGCGCGACGAGAACACGCTGTACATCATGGACGTCGATGCCTACAAGTCGACCGACGGCGGGCATCTGTTCAACAAGGTCCACGTGCCGCACGGGGATAATCACGGGCTGTGGATCGATCCGCAGAACAACCGCCGGATGATCGCGTCGAATGATGGCGGAGTGACGGTAACGCTTGACGGCGGCAAGAACTGGTCGCTGGAAGACAACCAGCCGACGGCGCAGTTCTATCACGTCATCACCGACAACGCCACGCCGTATCGCGTTTACGGAGCGCAACAGGATGCCGGAACGGTGGGCATCGTCAGCCGGAGCGATGATGGTTCGATCGGCCACAGCGACTGGTATGACGTAGGCGGCGGAGAGGCGGGATACATTGCGCCGTATCCGAAGGATCCGGAGATTGTTTACGCCGCCGATTATCAGGGCAACATAACGCAATACGACCGGCACACCGGGCAGGTGAAAGCCATCACGGAGCAGCCGGAGTTGTCGGATGCGCACGGAGCCGCGAACCTGGAGCACCGGTTCCAGTGGACGGCGCCGGTCCTGATTTCTCCGCACGATCCGAATACGCTTTACCACGGTGGCGAGGTTCTGTTTAAAACGACCGATGGCGGCGTGCACTGGCAGGCGATCAGTCCGGACCTCACGAGAAACGATAAGAGCAAACAGAAAGTTTCCGGCGGCGACATCACGCTGGACGATTCCGGGACGGAATATTACGACACGATCTTCGCGCTGGCGGAATCGCCGATCACCAAGGGCTTGTTGTGGGTAGGGACCGACGATGGCTTGATCCAGCTCACGAAAGATGAAGGCAAGAGCTGGACGAATGTCACTCCCAAAGATATGCCGGAATGGAGCCGGATCAGCCAGATCGATCCTTCGCCGTTCGATGCCGGAACTGCGTATGTGGCCGTGGACCGGCATCAGTTCGACGATATGCATCCGTATATTTACAAGACCAGCGATTACGGAAAGACTTGGACAAAGCTGGGGCAGGGAATTCCGGACACGACGTTTGTGCGGGTGGTGCGCGAAGATCCCAAGCGGCGCGGGTTGCTGTATGCCGGGACGGAGCAGGGCGTGTTTGTGTCGTTCAATGATGGAGCGAACTGGCGTCCGCTGAAATTGAATCTGCCGACGGTTCCGGTTCACGATCTGGTTATCAAGGAGAACGATCTGGTAGTGGCGACGCACGGTCGCGCCTTCTGGATTCTGGACGACGTCAGTCCTCTGCGGCAGTACAACGACGACGTCGCCAAGAAGGATGCGTTTTTGTATACGCCGTCGACGGCTTACCGGATTCAGGCTGGGGCCTCCGGAGAGCGGCATCCGTCGAAGCGGACAGGGCAGAATCCTCCAGCCGGCGCCGTGATTTATTACTACCTGAAAGACGCGCCCAAGGCGGACTCCGAGGCGAAGATCGAAATTCTAGATGGATCGGGCAAGGTGATTCGGAAGTATTCGAGCGCGGAATACAATACTTTGGAAGAGCCGCTCGATCCGGATGAGAAGAAGCCGGAAAAGCAGCTCAAGCCGGAGGCCGGGCTGAACCGGTTCGTGTGGAACTTGCGCTACGAAGAAGCACACCACGTGCCGGGCTATTATTTGTGGGAATACGGCAGAGGTGCGCAAGGGCCGGTCGCGGTGCCGCGGCATTATCAGGTGCGGCTGACGGTGGGTGGGCAGAGCCAGACGGCGGACTTTGAGCTGAAGCTGGATCCGCGAGTGAAGGTCAGCCAGGCGGATCTGGAGGCGCAGTTCAATCTGCTGCTGCAAACCCGCGACGAGTTGAGCCGCGTCTATGACACAGTAAATCAGATTCAAGATGTGCGGTCGCAACTGGCAGGATTGAAGCGGCGATTGCCGGAGAACGCCAGCGCAAAGAATATTGTTTCCGCGGCCGACGATCTGGAAAAGAAACTGGTCGGCATACGCGACGATCTGCTCAATCTCGATATCAGCGCGAACGAAGATTCGCTGGCGTATCCTCCGCAGCTCGATGCCAAGCTGGCTTATCTCGCGATGGATGCGAGCACAGCCGATTCGGCGCCGACCGAGGCGGAGTCGCGGCAGTTTGAAAAGCTGAAGCGGCAGAGCGGGGAACTGATTGCGCGCTGGGACGATTTGCAGCGGCGCGATTTGGCCAACTTCCAGAAGCTGACCGCGGAAGGAAGCCTGTCAACCGTGGTGGTGCCGCCGGCCGGGCGGACGGTCGATGAGCCGGTGGCCGCGCATTAAGGCACACTAGGACTAGTCTCACAGACGGTTGCCAAGCAAGCTGCGGCCCTCAGGGGCTAAAGCCCCGTTCCTACTGACCGGTAACGGCACGGCTGAAGCCGTGCCCTTCCCAAAACTATTTATGAGACGGGCTCTAAGCGCTCGTTCGAAGCCCCGCTCAAGGTCGCCGATCTTGGAGTGGGGCTTTTTCCTTTCTGGGCGCCGGATTTCCACATTACCCCTGTTACTTCTGGGCCACGTCGATGGCACGGATGTGCCTTGTTCGTCCTCAAGCTCGTTGCTATTGTGCCGATAGAGATTGCAGTGGTTCCTCCCCTGAAGGTGAAACGAACGAGCCAGATGGGGTGGTGGCTTATGCGAATGATGCATTTGTGCTATGCGGCAATCGGCTTTGCGGTGGCCCGCTGGATATTCCGGCGGCAAGCGACGCCGGTGGTGGACCCAGTCACACGATTTCGGTCGCAAGGGCTTCTGTAGAAAGTCTCCAAGGCTAGGGCGCGCGCACCCGTTGCGCTTCTCTATTTCGTCTAACGCGCGCCCGTTTCTTCTACCCTGAAGTAACTATTACCAAGGTTTGAGCCTGTCGTCTCCGTTGTACTTCTCTCTCCTTACAATTGACTCAGAGACCCTCTCGGTTCGTCGATACGTTCTTAGAGAGGTCTGCGCTCCCTTTTCTTCCATGGTTCGACTACGACCACTGCGGTTGGCGTTTATGCTGCCGATGCTGGCGGCGCTGCTGATTTCTGGTCGCGCTCTGGCGCAAGATGATCCGAACGAAACTCCGTTAGGAGATGTAGCGCGGAATTTGCGGAAGAAGAGTCCATCGACGCAGCCAGTGATTGATGATGACAATCTTCCTGAAGCGATGCAGAAGGCCGAGAGCCGCCAGGGCTTTGGATCGTCGTTGAGATTTCTGATGGCAGGCGAAGCCAAGGGATTTCAAGTGTCCGCGCCTGACGTTACGTGCAGTCTTTCCTTCACGGCGAATGTGAAATCGTTGCTGTCCAGCCAATACGCGGAGATGGAACTACCGGCAGCGGACGTGGCCAAGCTGGAGGGTCAGGCCACGATTGAGGGTGACGCATTGACGGTGCCGGTTTTCAACGCGACCGACTGGCATGTGAGTGAACTGGCCATCGCGCTCACCGTCGTACGGAAGTCAGGAAGGGCAGCCTTGGCCGCGGACTCGCTTACCGGCGCGCATGGGGACGCGACGACTGCAGGCGCGGCAACCGACACGAAGCCACCCATCGCCGATGACTTATTCCTGGAAGTTCGTCCCGAGAAGAAACCGGACGTAACCGTGATTTACCGCATACGGGCAGCGGCCGCGCCCGGGGAAAGAACCGTTTTCAGCGCGCCGCTGGCGTTAGATGTAGCTCCCACTGACGAATGGCATTGGGCTATTGTGCAGGCGAAGGGATATCCTCCGCAGAGTTATTCCGGCGCGGGAGCGCAGACGGCAGCCAGGGCGCCGGCATCGCTTGTCCCAACGTCGCTGTCGACGATCCCGCAGGCGTCTCCCGCAATCTCAACCTTGCCAAACCCGCAACCGTAGCGCCGCCGCGAATCAATCTTGTTACGGAGCAGCGAGCGCTATACGGAAGGGAAGGTATACTAAAATTGTTCTCATATCAATGGTTTTCACAGCAAGCGGCGAGGCCCTCAGGGGCTAAAGCCCGCGTTCTTGCTGAACGGTAGCGGCACGGCTGAAGCCGTGCCCTTCCCAAAACTATTTATGAGACAGGCTCTAGCCACATCTCTGCAAACTGAGGTCCTGATGAAATTTGGCGTCATCATCTTTCCCGGTTCGAATTGCGATCATGATGCGTTTTGGACGATTCAGCATGTGGCCAAGCAGCCGGTTACATTTCTGTGGCATGAGTCGCACGACCTGGAGAACTGCGATGCGGTCATTGTTCCCGGAGGCTTTGCTTACGGGGATTATCTGCGGACCGGTGCGATTGCGAAGTTTTCACCCGTGATGGAATCGGTGCGGAAGTTTGCCGCCGGCGGCGGTTTAGTGCTGGGCATCTGTAACGGCTTCCAGATTCTGTGCGAATCGGGCTTGCTGCCCGGGGCCTTGATGCGTAATGTCGGGCTGAAGTATGTATGCAAGCCGGTCGAGGTGCGGGTGGAGAACGCCGATACTCCATTCACGAATGCCTGCGCCCAGGGCGAAGTGCTCACCATTCCGATCGGGCATATGGAGGGCAATTACTTTTGCGATGACGCGACGCTGGTTGAGTTGAAGCGTGACCATCGCATCGTCTTCCGCTATTGCCTGCCTTCGGGCGAGATCGCGGCCTCGGCGAATCCCAATGGTTCACTGGAGAACATAGCGGGGATCTGCAGCCCGGGAGCGAATGTGGTGGGCATGATGCCTCATCCCGAGCGCTCGGCCGAGCCGGAGTTGGGCTGCACCGATGGAATGAAGATATTCCAGTCGATGGTGGCGGCGCTGGTCGCCAGATAAGTTCAACGCCGGGCCGCAGGCTGCATCATGTGGAGCGGGCACTCCTGCCCGCTTTGCTTGCGGCGGCAAGGGTTAGCGGGCAGAGTGCCTGCTCCACATGACAGTTTTCTCTTTGCGATCCGCGGTATCTCGTTATATTGTCTTCCTGCTTCCCCTGATAACCGGGCCCCTCAAACAAAAGATGTGTTGTTCCATACACGCGAGGAGGCGTGTGTCCGATGACACCGAAGCAAATCCTGGATTCGTTTTCCGATACATTGATGCGCGACGAGAGGATCCTTAGCGCGCGGGAACGCGAGCTGTTGGCGAACCTGCTGCGGCATGCGGAAACCGCGGCCGGCGAGCACGTTGAGAACCAGCGAGCCGTACGCGCCGTGATCGCGTCCGCGGTGGGTGAGACCGTTGCGCAGCGCGCGTTCGCTGTGCTCGGCGGAAGCATGGTGGAACGGATTCTGGAGAGCAGGCCGGAATCAACCACCGATCCGCATAATGGGCGCAGCGCGGAGATGAATGCCAAACGAAGGGATCCGGAGCCGCCCGGTCTGCCAGTACCGCCCGTCCCGCGCGATCCGGAGCCGCCGGGAATTTCGGATCCGCATCAACCGCACCGCAAACCCGAGCGCCCCAGGGATCCAGAACCGCCCGGTGCGCCGCTGCGTGATCCTGAGCCTCCGGGCCACGCGATGAGCACCGCGGTGGTTTCCGAAACCAGCGTCGTGGTGCGGGAGCGTCCAGCTTCCTTGCCGGCGCAATGCGTGATACTCGACGAATTTCTGGCGCCGCAGGAACTGGAGGAACTTACCCGCTTTGCGCTGGAGCACGAACCGCAATTCACCGCCAGTGAAGTGGTGGCGCCCACCTCCGAGCGCGGCGTCATCGACTACGAGCACCGCCGCTCGCGCGTGCTGACGGATCTGGAGCAATATCAGGAACTGCTGATTCGGCGCATCAATATGGTATTGCCGCAAGTCGCGCACAAGCTGGCGATGCAAGAATTTGACATTGCCGGCGTGGAGGCGCAGATCACTGCCAGCAACGATGGAGATTTTTTCCGCTTCCACAGCGACAATGCCAGTGATCGAGTCGCGGCCCGCCATTTAACGTTTGTGTACTTCTTCCATCGCGAGCCGCGGCAGTTCGATGGGGGAGAATTGCGGATTCACGATGCACGGCTGGAACAGGACCGCTATATCAGCGCAGGGAGCTATCAGACGATTGTTCCGCGGCAGAATCAGATCGTGTTTTTTCCTTGCGAACTGATGCATGAAATTACCCCGGTGAAATGCCCGTCGCGGCTCTTCGCCGACAGCCGCTTCACCCTGAACGGATGGCTTCATCAATAAACAACCCGGCGTGGCTGGAGTGGATGGCAGGCTTGATGGGGGGAGGGTTGCGGCAGAGCCATACCGCGACGCTCCCGCCTGATCGCTTTCACTGTCTCCTCGATGAATTGCCGCTGCATTTGATTCCGCAGTATGCGGCGGGTGCCGGACGCCGCATGCGTGTGCAACCGCATGCGCTCGTTCTCAATCCGGAGTGCGCGCTGTGTTGCGACGGGCAATTGCCGGGCGAGATGCGCTCGCAGCAGGAATTGGTTTCTGGATTTGCTTTGCAGGGAACTATCGCATGGGTGCGGGACGAGTTAACGCGATGCTTGCTCCCTTTTTGGCTAGGGCCGGGACTTTTGGCGGCCGTGAAGAGTTTAGTGGCGGGCGAGCCCGCATCTTCAACTCTTTCGGACGCGGCTCAAGACTTGCTGCGGGAGGCAGGAATTCTTATCGCCGCCGATCAACCGACGCATCTTCGTACGCAACCTCCTACGCGTCTTCCTTCGCACCTTAGGGAATCGGAGGACGGGATCGGAGAGTCCGCTCTTCTGTTCCAGCAGCGAGGCTATGTTCCACTTCCCGGGCTGATTCATCCTTTCCACGTGGCCGCGCTGCGCCGTTACTACCGATATCTCATTCGAACCGGCGCACTTCATCTTGGAGATAAGCAAAGTCAGCGGCGCTATGTTGCCTATAACGAGCCCGTAGCCCGATTCTTTCACCGGCAGATTACGGCGCGGGTCAGGGCTGTGGCAGGACTTCCGGTCAAACCGTCTTACGTTTATCTGGCTGCGTACCTTAGCGGCGCGGAATTGCGGAAGCATACGGACCGCGCGCAGTGTGAATTCAGCGTGACCCTTTCTCTGGATTTTTCTCCCGAACCGGCGCTTGCGACGCCGTGGCCCATCCGACTGGATACCGCTGAAGGCACGGTCACGGTATATCAGGCTTTAGGCGACGGTCTCGCGTATCGTGGAACGCAAGTTCCGCACTATCGCGATGCTCTCGGTGAAGGCCAGACCTCGACGTCAATTTTCTTCCACTACGTTCCGGAGGATTTCACCGGACCTCTGGAATAAGGTGCAGCCGAATGATCAAGCGAAGCTCGATCCGCCGCAGCTTTGCCGTGGCCTATCGCAGGCCGGAGATCATGTACAAGGTCGACAACGTCTGGTTGTAGCTGTAGGCGAAATGAGCTCCGTCGCGGCTGACCACAATGGGAGCAACGGTGACGACTCCTGCGGGAACGCTGGGCTTCAATTCCTGCACTAAGGTTTCTTTCCCGGTCTTGATTCCTACCTTGTAAATATTGCTGGGAAATTCGCCGGCATGAGAGCCGTAAAGCAGGGAACCATTGTTAGACCACTGCAACGGATTGAACCGTGGATCCAAGTGGGGGATGGTCTGTGGAGCGCGGCCATCGAGAAAATAGATTATGTTGGAGCCGTTCGATCCTTTTCCGACCACCGCGCGGCCATCGGGTGAAGAAGGGCCGCAGGAGAATCCGTCTGGCGTAGCCGGTTTAGCTTTTCCGCTGGACAGATCGACTACGTAGCAGCGGGCCGCGTGTCCGGTTTCGTCGCCATTCACCGTGAGCCGCTGCCCGTCGGAAAGATAGCGCGCCCATCCGTTATGAACATGGGCGAGGCCGGTGACGTTGATGGAATGAGGCTGGCCGGGGCCGATGGGCAGCAAGTTGATTTGAGTCGCCTGAGTGGTGGGAATCGAGGCAGCCCATTTTCCGTCCGGAGAAAAGCCGCCGGAACTGCCTTCACCCAAGCGTACCGGAAGAGTGCCGTCCACCTTGCGCACGACGACCGCATATCCGGGTCCAGAAACTTCGCTGGCATCTTCGAACAGAACGAACTTTCCGTCTGGCGAGATATCGCGGACCGAGTTCCAGTCATGCCAGGATAGATCCACATCGTGAGTGTCGCCCAAAGCCATGAAGGCGGTGGCCAGCCGTCTGGAGTCGAGAGCAACCAGAACGCGGCCGTCAGGGGCGATGTCCTGAAGGGTGATTCTGACGGGCAGATCGAGTACCGTGCGCAACTTTCCGGACAGGTCGACCGCCATCAGATTGAGGTCGTGTCCGTGTTCAACGGCAGTGAACCAGATTTCTTTGCCGTCGGGCCGCCAGGCTAATCCATCTTCGGATTTCGACTCGGACGAGAGAGTATGAACGTGCCCCACAAGGTCGACCACAGAAATTACGCCTCGCGTATCCCATAGCGCAGGGTGATCCATAAAGGCGATCCGGTCGCCAGCGGGCGAGAGGCGAATATTGCTGATCCATCCGCTGCTCTGGTAGAGCACATTGCCGATGGGATATTCGAGGCGGCTGCGGCCGTCCGCGTAGTGGACGACGGCCAACTGACCGCGCGCATCCCAGTCTGCCCAGCGGACGTTGGGCAAAACTTCCCGCGGAGAGCCTCCCGCGAGCGGGGCGCGGGCGAGCGTGCCGTCGACGGTCTCCAGTTGCCCGTTGTGCGTGCCGTCGAGTACGACCGCCAATTCGTTGCTGGGCGATACCGCGAGCAGGTTGGCCTTGTCCAGATTGAGGGGCTGGGACAAAAGGGAATTACCGACCGTAGAAAACAGTTGCACCGGCTTTCCATTCCAGGCCGCGCCATACACGATGGATTGGCCGTCGGACGCGAAACGCGCGGCGTAGACGGTTCCGGCTTCAAAGGTCAGACGATGGTAAACCGGTTGCTGAGTTGGTGCACGGAGCAACGTGGTCGTGGCCAGCAGCGCGATAGCGACGGCTATGACGGCTACCAGCGCCCAGGGCAGAGCACCGGCATTCTTAAGCCTCGTCCGCTGCCGACTGGGTCTTGCCCACGACGAGCCGGTGAGAGTTTGCAACGCAAACGCGAGATCCTTGGCGGACTGAAAGCGATCTTCCGGTTCTTTTCTCGAGACAGTGTTTCAGAATGTCCTGATATCCCGCGGGGACGGCGGCTTGGTCCAGGCTAGCGACGGCGGGTTCTTCCCGCAAAATCGCCGTCATGGTGTCAACTTCAGTCTCGCCGTGGAAGGCGCGACGGCCGGAGAGCAGCTCGTAGAGAATCGCGCCGAAACTGAAAATGTCGCTGCGGTGGTCGACAGACTTTCCGCGCAGTTGCTCGGGGGACATGTAAGCGACCGTGCCCACAACGGCGCCCGACTTAGTCACGGTCGTGAGGCTCTCGACGCCACGGTTTTCGTCGGGCGGAGCCTGCAGCTTGGCTACGCCAAAGTCGAGAATCTTGACGCGATCATCCTCAGTAATGAAAAGATTTTCCGGCTTCAAATCGCGATGCACAATGTGGCGCTCGTGCGCTGCGGTTAAACCTTGGGCGACTTGCAGGGCGAAATCCGAGGCTTCGCGCAGCGGAATCGGCCCCTCCGCCAATCTCTGGCGCAACGTTTTTCCATGCAGCAGCTCTGTGACAATATACGGAGTGGTGCCTTCAAACCCGACGTCGTAGATCGCCAGAATATTGGGGTGGTTGAGAGCGGCGGCGGCGCGGGCTTCCTGCTCGAAGCGCCGCAGATGGTCGGGATTATCGCTGCAGGCCGGGCGGATCAGCTTGAGGGCGACTTCGCGTCCCAGGCGTTCGTCGCGCGCGCGAAAGACCTCGCCCATACCGCCGGCACCAATTTTCTCGAGGACCCGGTAATGCCCGACTCGCTGCCCAATCATCCAAGTTTAGCCAAACGCCCGCTTGGCATGGAATGTTAGGGTTGAAGCAGGAGTCCGTCAAGAGCCTGTTCGAGCGGGAATTCGAGCGCGCAAGACGAAGTCCGGTCTGCGGTAACGGTTTATGGCGTGGGCGTGCTATAATTTCAGTTCGCCTGCATCCATATCGAGGCAATCCTGTGATCTCCTCTAAAGGCGAATCCTGCGCCATCCAAAAGCTCTTTAAAGAAGGATTTCTAGACACGAGGTCGAACTATGTCCGGCCATTCTAAATGGGCCACAATCAAGCACAAGAAGGGCGCGCTCGACGCCAAGCGCGGCAAGATCTTTACTCGTCTCATCAAGGAAATCAGCATTGCCGCGAAGAACGGCGGCGGCGATCCTGATTCCAACCCGCGCCTCCGCGGCGCCATTCTCGCCGCGAAGGCAGAGAATATGCCGGCAGACAACATCAAGCGAGCGATCCAGCGCGGCACCGGCGAATTACCCGGAGCCACCTATGAGGAATTCTCGCTGGAAGGCTACGGTCCCGGTGGTGTGGCCATTCTGCTGGATATCAACACCGACAATCGCAACCGCACGGTCAGCGAAATCCGGCACGTCTTCGGCAAGAATGGTGGCAACATGGCTTCAGCCGGTGCCGTCGCGTATATGTTCCACAAGAAGGGTGACATCATTATCCCCAAGGCGGCCGCCAAGGCGGACGATCTGATGAACATCATCATCGAAGCGAACGGCGAGGATGAGCCCATTGACGATGGCGAGAACTGGGAAATCCTGACTGCTGCTTCCGCCTACGAAGACATGGTCGAGGCCTTGAAGAGGGCTGGTATCGAGCCTGTTTCGTCGAGCGTGAGCATGATTCCCGATACCTACATCAAGCTCGAAGGGGCGCAGGCGTCGACGATGATCCGGTTGATGGAGGCCCTGGAAGAGCACGACGATGTGCAGAACGTGCATGCGAACTTCGACATCGATCAGAAATTGCTGGAAGAAGTTGCCGGATAATCTTCCACGAAGTGCAAGACCTGAGAGCCGCCCAGTGATTGGGCGGTTTTCTTTTCTGTTCTCGGGTTTAGCATTTTGCGGCCCGAAGTTTTCAACACCTGCGTGGAAAATTCTGTGGAAAAGGTGGAAGGTATCGCCGCAACTGGTTCACTGGAGCATGCTTTAACACTTTGCACTGGAGTGAGGGCTAGCACTAAAGTGGTAGATGCGCGGAAGAAATCAGAATCAAAATCGAGACTCGATAAACTTCTACTCGATCGAGGACTGGTTGCCTCGCGCGAGCGCGCCCAAGCGCTCATTCTCGCGGGCAAAGTGCTGGTGAACGATCAGAAACTCGAGAAAGCCGGCGCACAGGTGGATGCCGACGGCGTGATCCGCTTGCTCGGGGAAGATTTGCGATATGTCAGCCGCGGCGGATTGAAACTCGAACATGCTTTGGAACGTTGGAAGATCGACGTGGCGGGAAAAGTTTGTCTCGACGTCGGCGCATCTACCGGGGGATTTACCGATTGCCTGCTGCAGCATGGCGCTGCCCGTGTGATCGCTGTGGATACGGGCTACGGGCAGATGGAATTCAAGCTCCGGCAGGATCAGCGTGTGCATCTGCTCGAGAAAACCAATGCCCGCTACGTGACCCGTGAGGCGCTCGGTGAAACCGTGGACTTCATCACCATGGATGTGTCGTTTATCTCTGCGACGTTAGTTCTACCAGCTGTCGTCGGGGCCGCATTTCCCCTTCGCAGCGAGGAGCGACTCGGCCGCCAGGCTGTGGTGCTGGTCAAGCCGCAGTTTGAAGCCGGCAGAGAATACGTGGGCAAGGGCGGCATTGTTCGCGATGAAGCCGCCCACAAGATGGCTGTCGAGAAAGTCAAAACGGCGCTGCTGCACCTGGGAGCTAAAAGCACAGATTTCATCGAATCCCCCATCCTCGGAGCTGAAGGTAACCGCGAATTCTTGCTTTACGCGGTTTTCTGACCCGCCGTGCTCTGCTTGTATTGGGTCAGTTTGCACTTCGTCGGCTGTATGCGGACGGGAGATCCCTCCGCCCGCTGGTGAAAACGCGGGCGTTCGGGATGACGCCCCTCCAAATGTTGCGCTGTGGAAATGAAACTAACCCACTACCGCTCTGCTTGTCTTCTGTGGTGAAAGCTCAATCTTTCGATACAATCACAAGTCCATACTTTCATGACGAATCCGCAGCCGTCCCAAAAAACAGCCGCTATCATTTCACGCCCTGGCCGTCCGCAGGTTGCGCAACTCATCTCAGGATTGCTCGCGTGGCTGGCGGAGCATCATTATGACGTCATCGTCGATCTGGAAACGGCGAACTACGTTACCGGACAAAAAGTCGTGCCGCGCACGCAAATGTCGTCGTGCCCGCTCGATCTGGTGGTAGTGCTGGGCGGCGACGGAACGTTGTTGTCGGCCGCACGAGTGACGGCTGCCATCGATGTGCCGCTGCTGGGCGTCAACCTAGGGTCGCTTGGATTTCTGACCGAAGTGC
>CAVRDS010000005.1:0-3601 GCA_963719865.1 uncultured Acidobacteriota bacterium
TTCGTTATATCGTCCCCATCAGCGCCGCCATCATCACGCTGCTGGTGATCGTTTACTTCTCCTATCGCCAGACCATCGCCGCTTATCCCTCCGGCGGTGGCTCGTATACCGTGGCGCGCTTCAACCTTGGCTCACGCGCCAGCCTGCTGGCCGCGGCCGCGCTCCTTGCCGATTACATCCTCACGGCCGCCGTGGGCATTTCCGCGGGAGTCGGCGCCCTGGTTTCGGCCGTTCCGTCATTGCTGCCGCACACGGTTTCTATTTGCGTCGGCATTCTTGTCGTCATCACCATCCTCAATCTCCGCGGCGTGCGCGATGCGGGCCTTGCCTTCGCGCTTCCCACCTATCTGTTTGTCGGCACACTTCTCATTACCATCGTCGCAGGCATTTTCCGTGTTCTCCTCAGCAGCGGGCATCCCACACCGGCAGTTCCGCTTCCGCCAGTGCCGCCCATGACGGAAGCAGTCAGCTACTGGCTGCTGCTCAAGGTTTTCGCCAGCGGTTGCACCGCCTTGACTGGCGTGGAAGCTGTCAGCAACGGCGTGAAGGCTTTCCGGGAGCCCACCGTGAAAAACGCCCAGCGCACTCTCACCGTGATTATTTTTCTCCTGGCAGTGCTGCTGGCGGGAATTTCGTATCTGGTGAAGACTTACGGAATTGCTGCCACCGATCCGGGCCAGCCTGGCTATCAGAGCGTTCTCTCCATGCTGACCGCCTCGGTTTTTGGCAAAGGCGTTTATTATTATCTGGCCATCGGCTCAATCCTGGTTGTTCTTTCTCTGTCCGCCAACACAGCCTTTGCCGATTTTCCGCGTCTCTGCCGCGCCATCGCGCAGAATAACTACCTTCCGCACGCCTTCGGATACCGCGGGCGGCGGCTCGTCTATACCTATGGCATCGTCGTCCTGGCCGTGCTCTGTGGCGGCGTTCTCATCCTTTTCGGCGGTATCACCGACCGGCTTATCCCGCTCTATGCCGTCGGCGCTTTTCTGGCCTTCACGCTTTCGCAAGCCGGCATGGTCATGCACTGGCGGAAAAATCGCGGTCCGAATTGGCTGAAGAGCGCACTCGTGAATGGGCTCGGTGCCCTCGTCACCGGCATCACCACGGGCGTTGTGCTGGTTGCGAAATTCGTGGAAGGCGCCTGGATTACGCTGCTTTTCATTCCGTTGACAATTGTTTTCTTCATCGCTGTCCGCCGCCACTATCACTCCGTGAAACTGCTTACCACCTGCAAGGTTCCCGTCGACGCGGCTGGTCTCAGCCAGCATCCGATTGCGGTTATTGCCATCGACCGCTGGAGCAACATTACCCGCCAGGGAATTGAATTCGCCGCCCGGCTCTCCCCGGAAGTGATCGCCTTGCACGTCGAGCCCAACGAGCATTCCGAATTGCTTCAAGACGACTGGGAACAATATGTTGAGCAACCCTTCCGCGCGGCAGGCAAGGAGCCGCCACAGCTTCACGTCCTGCCTTCACCCTACCGCTTTATCATCATTCCCATCGTTCAGTTCATTCTCGACCTTTCGAAAAAACATCCCGATCGCAACATCATCGTGGTCATTCCCGAGCTCGTGGAAGACAAATGGTATGAATACTTCCTTCACAATCAGCGTGGCCGCCTTCTGGAATGGGTGCTTCTCGTCCGCGGCAATGAGCGTGTCTTTGCGGTGACTGCGCCCTGGTACGTCGGGGAACGAACCTAATTGCATCGGGAGGGCCGTAACTAGCAGGCTGCGGAAAAAGTCTGACTTCGCGCCCCAGCCCCTAAAGGGGCGTCGGATTGCGAAGGACTTACGGCATCGGTAAAGCGATGTCCTGATACGAAACCCGAATTTTTCCGCAGCCTGCTAGATCGGCGGGCGCTGAATCCCTGCTTCTTGTTTTTGTACGGCACGCAGCGCCCAGGCCATGCGCGGGGTGTTATGGGCGATTCCGAAGCGGCCCTGAGCATCGAGCAGAATGATTCCACCGTGGCCGTTGAGGCGCTGCTTGAGATAGTTCATCGCTTCCTGCGCGACCCACTCGGGCAAACTGCCAGATTCGACGCGATCCGCCGCCCACTTCGCCAGCACCAGCTTCATGATGGGTTCGCCCCATCCGGTAGTGGACGCGGCGGCGCTGAGATTATCGGCGTAGCAGCCGCAGCCGATGAGCGAAGAGTCGCCGAGGCGGCCGGGAGCTTTGTTGAGCGTGCCGCCGGTTGAGGTCGCAGCCGCGATATTGCCATCGCGATCGAGCGCGACGGCTCCGACGGTGTCGTGCGAAATGGTGGGCGCGAACAGATCATTGCCGTGGGTTGAGTCCTGCGCCTGATATTCGCGCAAGCGCTCGACCTCGCGAGGAATGATCAGGTCTTCGTTGCGGCAGAGAGCGATGCCGTGCTCAGCGGCGAAGCGCTCGGCGCCCTCGGCCACAAAATAGACATGCGGACTGTCGCTCAGAATTTTGCGGGCGGCGCGAACCGGGTTGCGCAGACGCCCGACGCAACCGACGCCGCCGCCGCAGAGGGTCGCGCCGTCCATGATGAAAGCGTCGAGTTGCACCTTGCCGTCGCGGTTCAGGAAGCTGCCGCGGCCGGCGTCGAAGGTCTCGTCGTCTTCCATCACGACCACGGCCTCTTCGACGGCGTCGAGCGCGGAGGAGTTGCGTTCCAGCGCGCGCCATCCGGCGGCGGCTGCATTGCGTACGCCGTTCACGTGCGCCTCTACCATGTCGTTGGGAATAGCCCAGGCTCCGCCGTGAACGACCAGAACGGGATTTGTTGGCACTTTCAGTCCTTGCGGGAAGTTGCGGAAGATAGTTTAGCAGGCTGCTGTGGAAGTGTTATGCGTAGAAGCGTGATTCGTGGCAGTTTGATTCGTATCAGGGCATCGCTTTAGCGATGCCGAAAGCGGCATCCTCTGGACGCGCCTTTAGGCGCTGCGGTGGCAGGTCCAGTTTGAATTCTGAATGTGCCGACGAGTAGGGGTAGTCTGCTCCGACCCCGCACGAGGAAGCGCTTCACCGGATTCGCATGAATATATGCGCGCATTCCCAGGAAAGCCTCGCGTTCATTTACCCGTATTTCCGAAAATCCCTTTTGCCAAACTGGAGCGCGGAACCCAAGTTCGCGTCCTGCCCGAAACGCGAAACCGCCCTTGATCAGTTGAACCGCCTTCTCCACGGTTATCTCCGCGCCCACGGTCAGCAGCAAATGGAAATGGTCGGGCATGATCACAAACTCGTGGAGGAGATACTTTCGCTGCTTGCGATACTGATAGAGCACATCGATAAATAGCTTGGCTGCGCGAGCGGATTGCAGAAGCCCGCACTTCCCCCAAGTCGAGGAAGTCACGAAGAAGGTGCGCTCGCCGGCAATTATGTGCCGTTGATCGGCATTACGGATGGGAATCGACATTCAAACCCAGCGCCTAAAGGCGCTTTCCTCTTTCGCCATTGGCGGTATCGCTAAAGCGATACCCTGATACGAATCTCACACTATCTGGGATGATGCAGTGATGTCCGAACTCGCCGGGTGTGATGATTTCCGGGACGGGCGGGGGCCCCGTCGTTCCTTCGTTCAAAGTGCGCTCAGGCGGCCCTAGCGGGAGTGTCCATC
>CAVRDS010000006.1:0-8432 GCA_963719865.1 uncultured Acidobacteriota bacterium
GCGAGTATAGTAATCGGCCCAGTACTGCATTTTGCCGAGTTCCACATTGCCCACAATGTGGTCGATGCGCAGAATGCCGCAGTCGTCCCCAGCCAGCGGCGCCGCCGTGAACCCGGGCAGAAACGGTCCTTTGTAATCCTTATAGGAGATCAGCGAGTGGATCGTGTCGCCATAAGTGTGGACCGCGGCCCGGCGAATGGAGCCGTGTTCATCCTTGATGTCATGCGGTTCCTCGGCCGGCTGGGCGCCGCGGCGAACGGCTTCGGCGAACGCCTGATCCGCGTCCTCCACTTCCAACGCGATATCCCGCACTCCATCGCCATGCTTTCGGATATGCTCCGCCGCAAGGTCGTCCGGCGTCATGGGCGTCGTCAGAACAAAGTTCGCCTTGCCCTGACTGAGCGCATACGAAGTTCGCTGACGCTGGCCAGTTTCCAGTCCACAGTAAGCAACCTGCGAAAAGCCGAATCCCTTGCGATAGAAGTAGGCCGCCTGCCGCGCGTTGCCCACCCAGAATTCGACGTGGTGTATGCGTTTCAGCTTAAGCGGATTTTCCATCCCAGTCCCCACCCCCACATTCTATCGCTGCGGCAGTAGCAGGTCTTAGGTCTCAGGTGTTAGGTCTTAGGATTCAGTAGCGAGGTCCCGTTAACCGTCCCGTGATCGAACGTCTGAGGCGCAATTTCCAAGGCCAGACCCGACGCCTAAGACCTAAGACCTAAGACCTCGCACCTGACACCTGCATTTCTTCGGCCGCCAGGCGATGCAGCCAGTGATCCCACTCGCGCGAAGCACCCGTCTTCGCGCGATCGAATGCGCTGCGAATCTGCCCGGTCACCGGCCCTGGCGTGCCTCGTCCGATCCGGCTGCCGTCCAGTTCCGCCACCGGCACAATCTCACTAGCCGTGCCGCACAAGAACACTTCATCCGCCTGGCGCAGATCCTCCACGCTGATGGCGCCCACTTCTACGTCGAACCCTTCCGCCACGGCCAGCTGAAGAATCGAGTCGCGCGTAATTCCCATCAGGATCGACGACTTTTCGTCGTTCGTGCGCAGGGTGCGTCCGTTCACCACGAAGACGTTCGCAACCGCGGCTTCCGCCACCGTTCCCTCGATGTTGAGCAGGAGCGCCTCGTCGTAGCCGCGCCGCGATGCCTCCATCGTGGCCAATCGCGAATTCAGATACTGGCCGCAAGCCTTGGCGGTGGTCGGCATCATGCTCGCATCGAACTTCCGGTAGGGAGACACGGTCAGCTTTGCCCCACGCCGCCGGCTCTGTTCGCTGACGTGCGCCATGTGCGGCCAGGCCATGATCGCTGTTTCCGTCGATCCCTGCGCCCGAATGCCTAGGGTTTCCCCTCCCACATACGCCAGCGGCCGGATGTAGGATTCGGTCAGCCGGTTGCGCCGAATCAATCCGCAGATCGCTTCCGTCAACTGCTCGGGCGTAAAAGGAACGCGCATGCCATACACTGCTGCCGAATTGTAGAAGCGCTCCAGGTGAGCATCCAGGCGAAAGATCGCCGGTTCGCCGTCCACCGTATAGCTGCGAATGCCTTCGAACACACCCGTCCCGTAATGCAGAGCGTGGGTGGAGAGCGGTACGGTGCTCTCCGCCCAGGGCACGAATTCGCCGTTCATCCACGTCCATCGGATGTTTTCAAATGTCATGTCGATCGCCCCCTGAAGCTGCAACTGCCCTGAGACTATTGTTGGAGGAAGCGAGGAATTCGTAAATGCAATACGTTAAGCTCTGTGTGCCCTTACCTAATATGTTCTAAAGTATAATGGCGATATGACTTTCGATAATGCAGAGTTGGATGGAACCGGCTGGCACATTCTGGAGGAGCTGCAACAGAACGGGCGCATGTCGTTTGCCGAACTCGGCCGCCGCGTCGGCCTAACCCTCCCCGCCGTTGCCGAACGCGTCCGCAAGATGGAAGACGCCGGGATCATTACCGGCTTCCGCGTGGAGGTGAATCCCGCGAAAATCGGCCTGCCCATCGCCGCGTTTATCCGCATCAGCGTTGTCGGCGACGTCTTCGCGCGCATCGCCAAAGCCGTTCGCGACATGCCCGAAGTCCTCGAATGCCATCGCGGCACCGGCGCCGATTCATTCACGCTAAAAGTTGCGGTCGAATCGGTGCAGCATCTGGAGCGCCTGATCGATAAACTGACGCCCTTCGGCACGACTTCGACTTCTATTGTCCTCTCGACGTTGGTCAAACACCGATCCTTCCTGCGCCGCGGCCCCAGCGCCCGCAAGAGCGGTCGATAAGTATGACGAGGAACGCTCACCGCACTTCAATCGATACCAACTCCCCTCCGTTCTTCCCCACCGCCCGGTAGTTCACCGACACGAGCCGGTTCTTCCACTCGCAGGAGAACTGATCCTCGCCAATCACCGGCAACGACTTGTAGTCCGAAGCGTGCATCTTATAAGTCGTCATGCCGCTCAGAATCGTAACCGTAGCCTCGGGAGCTTTCGAGCAGTCGCTGCTGACGATCTTTCCTTTCAGAAATTGAACCGGCCCGGTAGTGCCCGGCTTGGGAGCCGCCGGTTTCGGCGCCCTATCCGCATCTTCATCATCTTCCCCTGAACTTGAGGCCACTGCGGGAGTGCTGGCCGCTCCTGCCGGTGCTGCGCTCTCGCCTGCGCGCTGCGGGCGCACCCCATATTTCTGCAGCGTTTCCAAGTCGTCCAATTGTTGTTTCGCCGCCGCTGCCGCCGCTCGATCCGGTCCCGCCTTCAGCCGCGTAAACACCTCCCGCGCCAGGTCCCACTTCTTCCCCGCAACATAAATCTGTCCCAGGTTGAACTGGTACTCCATATTCCGCGGCGCCAGCGCAATCGCTTGTCGTTGCGCCTCCAGCGCCGAGTTGATTCCGCCTCCCTCCACTCGCGCCATGCCCAGCATGTTGTAAGCGTCGGCTAACTCCGGATACCAATCCGCGACCGCCCGCAAATCTTGCATCATGTTTGCCAGACCTTGCATCTCTTGCTGCGCCGCCTGCGCCTTTTGATACTTCAGCGCCGAGCGGTAATACCAAATCCATGGGTCTTGCGGATTCAGCTCCGTCGCCTTCTCCAGTTCGTCGGCGGCCGCGTCGAATTTCTTCTGGCGACTGTCGTCCCAGGCGAGTCCACGATGCGCCGCCTCATTATCCTTGGGGTCCGCCGTGAGCTGCTGCAGATCGCGCAGCGCCTGATCGCGATGCTCCGGAATGCGCGCCATCACGTCGCCAATCACGGCTTTCGCTTCCTCCTCCTTCACCGGACTGACCGCCATCCCGATCTCGTCCGCGTCCAATGGCAGTGCGAGACGATCCGGCTGCTGCACATCCACCGGCACCGCCACCGGCTTCTTCGCCTGATCGAGTGCAATGCCAAGCCCGCTCAGCGATTTGCAATAGGTCTTCACCGCATCTTCCATCTGTTCCGGCGTCATATCGAACGCCTGCACCATCGCCTTCTCCACCGGAACTTTCTCATTCAGCACTAAGTTAAAGTAAGTCCCTGCCTCCGGCATCTTGCTCTTATTTACCAGGTAGTGGACGACCATCCATGACTGGGCATAATACAGGGTGTTGTGGGTCCCCTCGCGCGCGCCTGATCCGTCATGCTTCATCGTGAACAGGTCCGTCATCGACAGCCATACCGGTGAACTTAGTAACTGCGTCAGCGATTGTGGCGTCTTTGGGTCGCGCCTCATTTGATCGAAAATGTCCTCGTGCCATTCCGGCGCCAGTTCGGGATCGCCTCCTATCTCCACTTGTTTGCCGATCTGGATCGACCCAAAGTATTCCGCCAGCCCTTCGTCGAACCAGCCCTGCGCCGGAGGATAATTGAAATTCAAAAGATAATGCGCCAGCGGATGCGCCACGGCCCGCCAAGGATCGGCTTCAAAAAGATTCAGCACGATATAAACCCGATCCGATCCCGGCACATAAAACCCGCCCGCCATGCTCTGTTTCGCGGGAGCAATCATGCCATACTGCTTGTCGCTCTTGAGCGCAATGACGGTGATCGGCACGGGCATTTTCAACTTGTTTTTCAGAAGCAGCTGTCCAAAAACCGCGCGCATCTGCTCCATCCGTAAAGCCACTTCCCGTCCGCGCTTGTCGCCCGCATCCGTAAGCACGGAAAAATGCGCCGTATGTACCTCGATCCACTTGGGCTCATCCTTGGCGGATGCAAGGGGCAAGAAACAGCCCGCGACCAACACACTCAAAACAACTGCGCCGATACCAAACCTGCAAGTCACAGTGGTGTCCCTTCCGGAAATGCTAGCACGCCGCTGGGCAATGGAGAGACGAGCGTGGACGCTGGCAAATGTTCGCTTTTACCTTGGCTCTAAACCCGCTCGCACGTTACACTCTCGTCCGTGGCCACAGCTCCTTCTTCCCGCCTCGCCTGGATCGACTGGATGCGCGGTCTCGCCTGCGTCCTCATGTTCCAGACGCACTGTTACGACGCATGGCTGGGCGGCGATGCCCGCAAAACGCGTTTTCTCACGGGATCGCAACTGCTGGGCACGCTGCCTGCGCCTCTCTTCTTATTTCTAGCTGGAATTTCGTTTGCTCTGGTTACCGACAAACTCATTCGCAAAGGCCTGACTCCTGCCGCAATCACTCGCACCATGGCTCGGCGCGGCGCCGAAATCCTTGCCTTCGGACTCTTGTTTCGCTTGCAAGAGTTTCTCATCGCCTGGGGATGGGCCCCTTGGTCGGACTTACTGCGCGTGGACGTCCTGAATATCATCGGACTCTCCATGATCTTGATGGCGCTGCTCTGCGGATTCACCTTGACAGTCTGGAGGAAGACGAGCGATTCGGGTCAAGAGATGTCGCAGAGCGTTAGCCGCTGGCGCGCTGCACTGGTGATCGCCTCTATCGTCGTTGCCGCGCTGATCGCCTTACTCACGCCGCCTCTCCACACCACCTGGCGACCAAATTGGCTGCCTTGGCCGCTGGAATCCTACATCAATGGATGCCATAACCTGGGCGTTCCTCAGGGCTGGCTTTTCCCTCTGTTCCCCTGGGCTGCTTTCGCCTTCGCCGGTCTGGCTGCTGGATTCATTGTCTTCAGCGACCGAGCTCGCAACCAGACCGCGAAGACGTTAGCGCTGTTCGCCGCCGTCGGCGCTCTAGCCATTCTCGCAGCCTACGGATTTGACCACTCTTCCTTCCATCTTTACTCCGTTTATAACTACTGGCACACGAGCCCGAACTTCCTGATGATGCGCGTTGGTCTTTTGTTAGTGATCGCGTTACTGAGTTATGCGTGGTGCCGTTGGGGATTGGCAACCCGCGGCTTCAGCCCGCTCATTCAATTAGGACAGACGTCATTACTCGTCTACTGGGTCCACATAGAATTCGTTTACGGACGCTTCTCCATTCTTCCCAAACGAGTCCAAACCATCTCCAGCGCCTCCTGGGGACTGTTGGAGATTACTGTCTTCATGGTGATCCTCTCACTCGTTCGCACCAAAATCGACTGGAAGAAGATCAAGGGGAAGATAATGATCCGGAGAGTTCAGCCGGCGTAGGATTGCGTGCGTGCATTTCCGCCTGTTCCTGAAGATATTCACCCGTGTTTCCTGTAGCCCCTCCTTACGCAGTCTTTTAGAATCATGGAGTTAGGGTGGCTTTTGGAATGGTCTTTGATTCTAAAGGACTTACGGGTAAGGTATTTTAGAATGTGCGCGTTAGGGGCTTCGCCGTCGGGGGAAATCTTGTCAAGAGGCTAAACCGGAGAATTTCTCCCTAACTTACTCAGTTCACGGCAGATATATTTCCCTCAAACTTGTCCGTTTACCCCTCTGAATCTGAAATAATAGATATAGAGATGAAGAGAAAGAGCGCGGCCCGGCGGGCCGCGTTTTTAATTTGGGGTCTTTATTTTGCGGTCAGGATGGGAGTTATGGCGAGTTATCCAATTGAAATCCGGCGTTGCCGGCACGTCAAAACCAATGGCACGCAGTGCGGATCACCGGCGCTCAAGGGCAAGGAACTGTGTTTCTACCACGAGCAGAACCAGCCCCGGGCAGTGGAACTTTACATGGACGGAGAACGATATTCCGATGGCTCGATTGTGTTGCCGGTGTTCGAGGACGCGCATTCGATTCAAACCGTCGTCCGGCAGGTGGTGCAACTGATGCTGACCCGGAGAATCGAGCGCAAGGACGCCGGGCTGCTGCTGTACGCGCTGCAGATCGCGTCCGGCAACCTGAAACTGATGCAGGCGGAAAAAGCCAAGCCGACGCAGGTGGTCGTGGAACCGGACAAGGCGACGGAGACGCCGCTGGGCATGACTCCGTGGTCGGCCAGCGGCCAGGGACATGATCGCGACGAAGCTGTGGGAGGGGAGACCGAAGCGCAGGCTCCGCCGCCGTCGCCTGAGGAGTTCTATGCCGCCATGAGTCCCGAACAGAGGATGGAGATGAGAAAGGACTTCGACAGGAAAGGCCTGATTCGGCGCGACGAATTCGAAGCTTATTTCTCGGATGCTGGCCCTGATCCGCTACTGCTCGCGATTACCCGGCTTTGCGAGGAACGCGAGAGCAGGAAGCGGTCGCAAGCGGCGAGTTTGGAGAGTGCAGGCGAGGAGGGTCTGGCTCCCGGAACGATACAGGCATGTCAAGCGAGCGGTGTGAGGATGGGCAGGCGGGTGAAATCGACGGTTCGGCAGGCCCCTTCTCGAAAAGCGCGAGAAGGGGCGCACCCCCAGGTATTTCGATTCATGTCAAAGACAAAGCTGGGCTATACTTCC
The DNA here is from genome assembly GCA_963719865.1 of uncultured Acidobacteriota bacterium. GTDB lineage: Bacteria > Acidobacteriota > Terriglobia > Terriglobales > Acidobacteriaceae > Sulfotelmatobacter. Next base: position 6,774 of record CAVRDS010000006.1, read on the forward strand.
GCGTTAAAAGTGGCCCACCCGCCGCCATGCTTGCGTTGAGAGCGACGGAGGGGAAACGGCTGACACTCCGCCAACCAAAGAGCGCTTCGGCGTAAACTCTGAAAAATTCCACTTGCAAGCTCGCTTTTTAGCGCACGATGACGGTGCTATCATCGTGCGCTAAAGTTCTCAAAGGGGCTCATGGGTAAGCGTAAACGACCACGGCGTAGACGAGGTAAACAACGGCAATTAGCGATACAAGCGGAACCACATAAAAAAGGCCAATGGTGGAAGATACCTCTTGAAGTGCTTGCAGTGCTGTCTGCGGTCTTGACCATAGTTGGATTCGTTTTGAACAGCGCGCCCAAACTGTCCGCTGACGTGACTGGTTCATTGCAGCCCACCAGTCCAATGGGAACTATTTTCTATCTTTCGAACGACGGGGCGCTTCCGATCTACGATGTCGTAGCAACGTGCGGGAACCTTGACCTTATAGGGGAGGGTTTCCAAGTAGTTGGCGGGGGAATAGAATTCCAAGCTCCTCCAGAAGCACGAGCCGACATACTCTCGCCAGGACACAAAATGACTCTGCCGTATGCTCCAGTTTTTGGATTTACTGCTATCAGTAATCTTAAGGGAGCACATTTGATTATCAGAGCACATTACCGGCCCGCCTTCCTTCCGTGGCGCAAGACCGCAACATTCCCTTTCGAGGCAATAAGAACCGCGAACGGGAATTGGATATGGAGAAGCATCCCTCAATGAGGGCAAAATCGACTCACGGTCCACTTGGTTTGTGAAGGTGATAATTCCGTTTATTTATGTTTGTGTTTCTTATACTTACGGTCATTCCGAAGATTCAGACTCGAGAGAATAATAAGCGAATAGACAAGGACGGAAGGGCCGGGTCCGCGCGGGGAAAACAAAGTCAAAATCAAAATCAAAGGCAGCGGACAGGAGTGTCCGCTCTACAGGGGCGCGCGTTGTAGGAAGTCACCCCTTCGACTTCGATCAGGGCAGGTTCTTGCGCACAGAACGCGCGAGCATGTAGGGGTCCTTCGACTCCGCACGGGCTTCACTTCGTGAAGTCCCTGCTGCGCTCAGGATGACAGCTTGGGCTAATGCCATGACCTGTGGGACGCGACACTAGTGAGTTACTTCATCTGTGCTAGCCGGCCGATAACTGCAAAACCGCATTTCCCACCAGCTTCAGCCCGACTTCCCAAATTAGTCGCGCGCTGGCCTCATCGTTTCCATAGCCGTTCACATACAAGGTGCAATAGCAGCCTTCCCGCACTCCTCCCTCTTCCGCGAAGTAGCAGCGCCGCACGCAGACTTCCGCCGCCGACGGAGTCTCCGGCGCCCGCTGCAACAACGCCACCAGCTCCCGGGCAAACTGTTCGTGGATGGATAAAGATAGGCGCGCATCAATATTAGAAAAGACCACGTCCACATAACTCGCGAACTTATGCGACGCAGCGTAGACTTCTTCTTCCGCGCTTAACTCCGAAGTCTCCCAGGCGTCGCACTTCGCGGTTTCCACCATGCTCCGCGGCGAGTTCAGCGCCCTAAGAAACTCCCCCAGTTCCGGAAATTGTTCTGCCTCCTCGATCGACGCCATCAACTCCGGACGCCGCTTCAAGTCAACATAAGCCAACTTGCCCGCGGGATCGTTCCACG
>CAVRDS010000007.1:0-4437 GCA_963719865.1 uncultured Acidobacteriota bacterium
TTCTTCGCGGCCGTCTTCAACTCGGAAACAAATTTGTCGACCAGGATCGTGTGCCCGCGGTCCGGACCCGTGGAAATCATTCCGACCTTCGCCCCGGCTTCCTTCTCCACGAACGCCAAATACGAGCGCGCGGCTTTAGGCAGCTTTTCATACTGGACGATGCCCTCAGTGGAGGTCCGCCAGCCCGGCATCTTTTCGTAGATACACTCAATCTTCTCGAATCCGCTGGCGTGCGCCGGCGCTTCGGCCGTTCTTCTTCCCGTCGATCTTATAGCCGACGCACACCGGAATTTCCGCCAGTTCGTCGAGCACATCGAGCTTGGTGATCACCAGCCACGAAGTGCCGTTGATCATGCCCGAGTAGCGCAGCAGCGGCAAGTCAAGCCATCCCGTGCGCCGCGGACGCCCCGTCACCGCGCCATATTCGTTGCCGCGCTTGCGCAGGTTGTCGCCCAGCTCACCTGTGTCTTCGCTGGGAAATGGCCCTTCTCCCACGCGTGTGCAGTACGCCTTAGTGATGCCAATAACAGAGTTGATCGCATTCGGAGGCACTCCGGTGCCGGTGACCGCGCCCCCGGAAGTCGCGCTCGAGGAAGTCACAAACGGATACGTTCCATGATCGATGTCGAGCATCGTCCCCTGCGCGCCTTCAAACAGGATTGATTCGCCGTGAGCCAGAGCCTGGTTCAGCAGCACCGCCGTGTCGCAAACAAACGGCGCCACTTTTTCCGCGGCCTGGGCGTACTCGGTGTACATCTTGTCGGCGTCCACCGGTTCGGAGTTGAACAGCGCGTGGGCAATCATGTTTTTCTCGCGCACCGCGTTCTCGATGTGCGTCTTCAGCAGCTTCAAATCGAGCAGGTCGGCCACGCGCAACCCGCGGCGTCCCATCTTGTCTTCATAGGCCGGACCAATGCCGCGCGACGTTGTCCCAATCTTCACCCGCCCGGGCGCATTCTCCGCCGCCAATTCGATCATGCGGTGATAGGGCAGGATCACGTGCGCGCGGTTCGAAACAAAAAGGTGACCATCCACCTTGACCCCGGCGTCGCGCAGCGCACCAACCTCTTTCAAAAACGCCAGCGGATCGAGCACCACACCGTTGCCGATTACGCTGCGGCAGCCAGCGCGCAGCACGCCACACGGCACCAGTTGTAGTACGAATTTCTTGCCCTTGATGATGACCGTGTGGCCGGCATTATGGCCACCGGCATAGCGGGCCACGACCGAGAAATTGTCCGACAGTACGTCGACGATCTTGCCCTTGCCTTCATCGCCCCACTGGGCGCCCACAATCACCGCGGTCTTGCCTTTTTTCATTCCATCTCCATCCGAGAGACTCAAGCAGGCAGATCGCTGCCGTGCGTCGGCACACTTCTTGCCCCCGCGGAAGTTCCTCAACAAAAAAATTCTAGGGATAAGCCGGAGAAGACGTGTACAAGTTATCTTATCGTGTCCGCTCCGGGAATGGCAACGCGCCCGTCGTCTCGAAAAGCTGAACCACGAAGGGCACGAAGTTACACGAAGGAAATCCTGGCCAAGCCTTCCTTCGTGAACCTTAGTGTCCTTAGTGGTCAAAGAATTTGAGATACTGACCATGGAATGCCGAAATTTGAGAAGCACATCTTCGTCTGCGGAAACCAGCGCCCGCCGGGCCATCCCCGCGGATGTTGCGATCCCACCGCCGAAGCCAATCTGCAAAAGACGTTCAAACAGAAACTCGCGCAGCACGGCCTGAAAGGCAGAGTTCGCGCCAATCAATCCGGCTGTCTCGATCAATGCGAGCACGGACCAAACATCGTCGTATATCCGGACGCCGTCTGGTACGGCCACGTCACCGAAGCCGACGTCGACGAGATCATCGACTCGCACATCATCGGCGGAAAGCCCGTCGAACGCCTTCGCCTAGCCGACTCGTGCCTCAACACAGAAACCTGCGAGCACCGCAAGCCCAAACCGTAACACCGATCCATGTGCATGGACCTTCGGCCGACCGAAGCAACTGAAAATGGGGTGCCCCATTTCTCGCCGCTTTTGCGAGAAGTGGGGATTTTCGACAGGGCGAAGTCGAAGGGGCTGTGCGGCGGCCCAGAATCACCAGGCCGCAGCTCGCGGCTTTACCTTTCTCCCGCGACCCTAGTAATTTGATTCCATGCCCGCGTACTTCACTCCCGATCTCTTTCGTTTCCTCACTCGCCTCAAACGCAACAACAAGCGTGACTGGTTCCTCGCGCACAAGGACGAATACGAAGCGTGCGCACACCAGCCGGCGCTGCGCTTCATCACCGACTTTGCCGGACCGCTGTACGATATCTCGCCATATCTCGTGGCCGACCCGCGCACCTCGCGAGGATCGCTGTTCCGCATTTACCGCGACACGCGCTTCGCCTCCGACAAGCGGCCTTACAAAACGAACTTGGCCATGCGCTTCTCGCATCGTGGAAAAGACGTACATTCCCCCGGCTTCTATTTGCACCTCGAACCAGGCGGATGCTTCGCCGCATCAGGCTTGTGGCATCCCGAACCGCCAACGCTGCTCAAGGTGCGCAATGCCATCGTCGAGCGATGCGACGAATGGCGTCCGATCCGCAAGCTGCTCAACTGGGACGATGCCAGCAAACTTTCGCGCCCACCGCGAGGCTTTCCCTGTGATCATGAATTCGTGGACGATCTCAAGCTCCGCGACATGGGCACAGCCATCGATTTCACAGATGCGCAAGTCTGCAGTCCAAAATTTATGGCAAGGTTCGCCACGGCCTGCCGGAAGATGTCTCCACTGGCGAAGTTTCTAAGCGGCGCGCTAGGCTTGCCGTTCTGAAAAGCTGTGAGGGATATGTGTAGAGACATGTGGGGACAGCCGCCTGAGCCTGCCCTGAGCGAAGTCGAAGGGGCTGTCCAGTCGAGCGAAGCTCGACGGGTTTGCCGAAACGATGCAGGCTCAAGTCAGCTTTAGTTGGAGATGCTTCTGCGACGGCGGGAACAATCTGGTAGGCGCGGCAGGACTCGAACCTGCAACCGTCGGATTAGAAATCCGATGCTCTATCCGTTTGAGCTACGCGCCCACATGGACGTCTGATTCATTTTATAACGGCGCGCCAACAGGCTTGGTGCAACTGATGAGAGGAGTCTCCGGCAGCGGGCGGGGCTAGAATGCAACGACCGCGGCGCGAGGTTCGGTTACGACTTCGACGGGGACGAAGTCTTCGAATCTGCTGTTGCGCAGTTTGCTCAGCACGTAGCTCAGCAAGGGACGATCGCCGCGGCGAATTTCCTGGAATTCCACGCCCATCCCCAGATTTCCGACCATGTACTTCACCTGGGCCTTGAGCGCGAGGCTGACATCGAGTACGTTCAGCGTGAGCCGGAAGACGGTTCCGGGGCGCAGCAATTCCGCTGCGGCGATGCGCGCGCCATACTCGGAAATCTCGTGCACCTGAGCAGTCAGGTGCTGGACACCGTCGATGACCTCCGCCCGGCCTTCGACTTCGAAGCGCGGACGACGGCGGCGGTTCGCGTCCGGACGGCTGAAACCGCGGGCGGACGTGCCCTTCTGCGGCCTGTCAAGGATGACCGGCTGATATTGCTCTTCCATTTGCCGCAGCTCGTCATCCCACGGAGTCTTGTGTTCGACACACTGCACGGAAAATTGTCCGTGGAGAGCAGAGCCCGGATCTCCGGCCCAAACCACCTGGCAGAGTGCCTTGTTACGGCCTCGCTCGACCACGACGAGATCGCCGAGGCTTGGCTGGCGCGCGCCCAGCAGGCGAGCGCCGTTGGGATGAATATCGTAGGTGCAGGCCATCTCAGAGCCGCCGCGGCCTTCCTGGCCGGCAAAGCTCCAACGCACGGGCAGCGCAAGATGGACTCGCTTCCCAGAGAGAAGGCCATCTGCGGGCGACGTGTTTGGCTTGTTCTGCAAAGCTGGAGGCCCTTGTGCGTCCAACGTATCAGCACATGTCCAACAGGACAATTGGCCGTTCGTAATCAGACGGTGGTTACCAACGCGAGATTAGAACCGGCCGAAGAGCCATTGACCCGGCAGAGGACTACCGCGTCATGAATCCGCTTGCAAGGATTGGTGCGGCTCGGTGAAGATGAGAATAACTCCCAAGCGTTCTGACATGGCATCCTCTGTTCTCAAGTCGCCGCCCGTGCGCAAGCTTTCAGCCTCGGCCGCAAAGTTGCGGCTGCTGAAGAAGCTGCGCTGCACGCTGCGCTACGAAAAGAAAGCTTGGAGCGCGGGTGCGCATCTGGTTGCCGGAGTCGATGAAGTGGGGCGCGGATCGCTGTTTGGCTGCGTGGTCGCGGCGGCGGTGATCCTCGATCCGGGGTATCGCGTGCGTGGGTTGCGCGATTCGAAGCTCCTGTTGCCGGAGCGGCGCGAGGTGCTGGCAGAACGCATTCGCGAGCACGCCATTGGATGGGCCATCGCGGCGG
>CAVRDS010000008.1:0-9865 GCA_963719865.1 uncultured Acidobacteriota bacterium
TTCAGCGGCTCACCGGTCTCACCCCGCATCAGTATGTCCGCCGAGCCCGGCTGCGTCGGGCGGCAACACGACTAATGCTTGATCAGGCGCGGGTCCTTGATATTGCGCTGGATTCAGGCTTCGGGGACATCTCGAACTTCAATCATGCCTTTCGGGAGGAGTTTGCGGTGAGCCCGGTTGCGTTCCGCACCTGCGCAACTTCCTCTATAAATAGTCCGCCTCATGGGCCATCCGCAGGAAATGCGACTGCCTTGGCGATCTCACAGGCGGTCGATCTTGAATCACCTCGCCCGTCGGCAACGAATTGTCGATGACATAATTGGCGAATCTCAGGGCCTCGTTCTTGGACGAAAACGGAGACCGGCCCGTGACGGCCAATTTCGCAATCCCGTGAACCATCGACCAAGCGAGCAGCGCTAATTCCTTCGATCTCCAGCGGGTAGGCTGCAGCGATCAGCGAAAACGACTTCGAGTGCTTGGCAAGCAGCGGCGTGAAGGCGCCGGCGAGTGCCGACGAACTCTGCAAAACCGCTTGAATGAAAACAGGGCTATGAACCTTCGTGCAATAGAAGCGCGCATCAAGGGTGAGCTGTCAGGGGACGACCTTGAGATGTTTAAGGCAGGTAACGACAAGAGCAGCTCGGATATAGAAGAACAGCTAAAAGCGTTGCAGTCGGAGTCCTTCACGATGGAGCAACTGATGGCCGATGCTCGCCGTTCAATCGTAAACCTGGCGAAGGCTTGGCTGGCCGCCGATCTAACACGCAGGCAGGAGATTCAAACAGCTCTCTTCCCAGACGTTTAGCCTTCTCCCCGGATTCTCTGTTTTTTGAACCGCGTAACCACACGCTGATGCAATCAGTTAGTGAACTTGTGACTGCCCTTATCAATGATGGTCGGGGAGAGAGGATTTGAACCTCCGACCCCCTGGTCCCGAACCAGGTGCTCTACCAGGCTGAGCCACTCCCCGACTTCGCTGCGGACGCGGTGGAATTACCGTGCGCCCTTGGCGGAAATTGCTGGACGATCAAGAATTGGCGAACAACGAATTATAGCATTTCGACGAGGGCCCCATCCGCGGCGATGCTACCGATTTCGCCATCGAACCTGTGAGCGGAATTCGGCCGCGTGTGGTCAGTGGCTGGCGGTCAGTGGCCAGCATACTGATCACTGACCACCGACCACCGATCACCGATCACCGATCACCGACCAAGTTGTGAGAAACATCGCATATGGATACCATAAGTCTTCGCTCGCGATCTTTTACTTCGGTCGCGGTCTCTTATGAGAACGATATTCACGGCGGCTCGGCTCTATACTCCGGCAGAAGAAATTCACAATCCGCTGCTCGTGGTCGAGAACGGCCGCATCATCGATGTTTTCTCGCGCTCCACGAAAGAAGTTCCCGGGAACGCTTCGCTGGTCGATTTCGGGGACGCGATTCTTGCCCCGGGCTTTCTCGATATCCATATACATGGGGGATCGGGGCTCGATGTGATGCGGGCGTCCGTCTCGGAACTGCCGCGCCTCGGGCAATTCGAGGCAACGCACGGGGTGACGGGATATTTCCCCACCACGGTTGCGGCGCCGCTCGACTCGACTTGTGCCGCTTTGGAGCGCCTGGCCGACGCGATCGATGCTGCCGCGACACCCGTGACCGACGGTGATACGGCGCGGGCGCAACCGCTCGGCATCCATCTCGAAGGGCCGTTTCTCAGTCACAAGCGCCGCGGGGTGCATCCTCCGGAATATCTTATGGAGCCGACGATTGAGATTTTCGACCGTCTCTGGCAGGCGGCGCGCGGACACGTTCGCATGATGACGATCGCGCCGGAAATTCCGGGCGCGATGGAGGTCATCGCGGAAGCGGCGCGCCGCAAGGTTTGCGTCAGCATCGGCCATTCCGATGCCGAGATGCCGGTGGCGCAAGCTGCCATAAAGGCCGGAGCGCGTCATGCGACGCATACATTTAACGCAATGCGGCCGCTGGATCATCGCGAGCCGGGAATTGTTGGCGAAGTACTGAGCGACGACTCGCTTAGCGCCGACCTGATCGCTGACGGGATTCACGTGGCTCCAGAGGTGGTGAAAGTCTTTCTGCAGGCGAAAGGGACCGAACGCGCGGTGCTGATCACGGATGCGATTTCCGCGACTGGCATGCCCGACGGCCGTTATCAACTGGGTCCCATTCAGGTCGATGTCAAGGACGGTAAGTGCACGTCGGGCGGCAGCCTGGCCGGCAGCGTTCTCACCATGGATCGCGCGGTTCGCAATGTCACGAAATTTTCTCACTGGAATCTACGCGAAGCGGTGCGATCGGCCACGCTGAATGCGGCGCGAGCCGTGCATTTGGCGGGAGAGCGCGGCGTCTTGGCTACCGGCGCTGTTGCGGACTTTGTGGTGCTGAGTTCTGCGGGCGAGGTGCTCAAAACCGTTGTCGGTGGGCGGGGCTATTAGTCTTCGAGTGAGAACCCGGCCCGAATTCCCTTGGGCGCGAGAAGTGGCTAGTTTGGCTTGCGGCGCTTGGAATCGGCCAGATGGTGCAGCAGCATCAACTCATCGGCCCGCGAGAGTTTGTCCAGAAAAGAACTTTCGAGCTTGGGCTTCTCATCGCTGGCGGTTTGCGCCGGAAGGGCTTGGCGCAATTTGTCTCCGAGTTCCGGATCGTTGTTCATGACCTGCGCATAGAACCAGAGAAAGTGACGCATCTGATCGAGCGCAACGCGCAGGTTCTCGATCGGTTCGGTCTCTGACATGGAATTCAGAGCCTCCATCAGCTCCGGATCGCTGGGAGCTTGCATGGCGGCGCAATTGAGTTCCTGTTGGATCGTGCGCAGATCGTCGGTGACGCGCGCGATGCGGAGATGAAGGTCGTCCATGTCTTCAGAGGCCATTCGGTTTGCCATTCCAACGATCTCATCGGCAAGGCCCAGCGAATAGATGTCCCACGGGCATGCGCTTTCGTAATTCTCCGCGTTACTTTGGTCCGCACAAAGGTCACTCCTCGTGAAAACGCTTGTCTGGCGCGGAGTCTCAACGTTCCGGCCGGACGGAGACGAATGCGATTACTAGAGAACGGCGCGGCTCACCGTGCCAGATATTCGCCCAGGCGCCGCTCAAGATCGGAGTAGTCCAATCCGGTGCTGTTGCGGAGGGCTTGCTCGCCCGGTTCTCCGGAGCCAATGCTTTCGAGCATGCGCATGACCTCGCCCATCCCGTAGCGATCGCGCAAGTACTCCACCGCGGTCAACGACTCGGCATAGGCCACCTGCGCCTGAACATTCGAAAAACGGACGAACGATCCTTCCAGCACAGGGAACGGAATCTCCTTGTGCTGATGGAACAGTTGCGCGAGCTCCGGCGCAAAACCGCTCGAGCCGCGGGATTCCATAAGCTCGGCCAGGCCTTCATTCAACCACGTAGGACAGCGGCCAGCCCCAATGGAAGCAACGAACGAGTGCGTGAGCTCATGCTTCAGCACCCGCTCGACCTCGGAATTGATTGAGTTAAGGCCGCCGATCGGAATGCGCAGTTTGCCGTCATTGAGAGCTCCGGCCCAGGCTGGCGCCTCGGTAATATCGGTGAACTCTTTCTGCGTATAGAGAATGACGATGATATTCGACGACGGCTCGTATCCGAACTGGCGGGCGAGATCCTGATATTGATTTTCGAGAGTCGCCAGAACCTCGCTCTGCAGCGCGGAAGATGTCCGGTCGCCCTGATAGCGCAGGGTAAAATGACGACTTTCTTTTTTGCTGGATCGCTCTTCCACCTGAAGTTCGCGCTCCGCTTTGTGCAGCAGCCTCTCGGTATTCGGATCGGGCGCGAGTTCCATGACGCGCTTCCAGGCCTCGACGGCGTCGGCCGTTCGATCGGCATCGTAGCGGGCCATCGCCAAAAGCCGCAGCAGGCTGGGAGAATCCGGCTGCAGCGTCGTCGCGTGCTCCAATTCGTACGCCGCATCCGCATACCTGCCCTGCGAAGCCAGGGCAATCGCATGCCATTCAAGAAGGTTCACCTGATCGGGCGTGGCCTGGAGCGCGTGCTCGAAGTACCCACTTGCCTGGTCAACATTCCCTTGCTGCATAGCCATCATGCCCGCCAGAAAATAAGCGTTGGTAGTGGTGCGGACGTCGTTGTCCCGCTCGATCTCGGCCAGTCGCATGTTGTCGATGGTGTCTTCAGTGGTGATGCGGTTGCGCAGCGCCGACCAGTACGCGTCTTCTTTCGGCCCGCTAGGAATGGGAAGCTGCAGCTTGTCGTGCTTGGGCGAAGAACTGGCTCCTGCGTCCCGGCGAGTGAGGTCTTCCACCATGGGCGAGCCCGACACCACTGGCCTCTTGGCCGGGCCGTCTCCCGGCTCGATCTTGGCCACGGCGCCCTTGGCAATCGTATATTTTGTGCTGCCCACCCAGTATTCGATCTGTCCGTCTTTTTCTTCTGCTTTGCGGACGATGATATACATGCCATTCTTCAGATAGATCGTGTCGGCGCAGCCGGGGCGGGCCGCGGCCGCGATGAGGAAAAGTCCGAGAATCGATTGGAAGCGGGACAAGGTTCAACCAGAGGGGAGGGCTGTATTATGGCATACCCCGCGACCCGCACAATGCCACTAACGCGCCAGGAAACCCCATCCCGTGAGGGCCTCGTTCGCGCCATCGGCCGCTGGAGCCTGGTCGCGCTGACCATCAATTGCATCCTGGGCAGCGGCATTTTTGGATTGCCCTCGCAGGTCGCGGATCTGCTCGGAAAACGCAGTATCTGGGCCGTCCTGCTGGCCGGCTTGGCGATGGCTGTCATCATCGCCTGCTACGCCGAAGTCGCATCCCAGTTTTCGCAAACCGGGGGAACTTACATTTACTGCCGTGCAGCCTTCGGCCGCCTCACCGGATTGCAGGTGGGATGGATGATGATGCTCGCCCGCCTTACCGCCTGCGCCGCCAACGCCAACCTGCTGGTCATTTATCTCGGCACATTCTGGCCGCAAGTCACGCGTCCGCTGGCCAGATTCGCCATCATCACGATCCTGCTCGGGATTCTTCTGGTGATCAATTACCGCGGGGTGCGCGACGGAACTCTGGTCAGCAATTTTTTCGTCGTGGCCAAATTGGTGCCCCTCGCAATCGTAGCTGTGGTCGGGGGGTACTACCTGATCGGACATGCGGCGGTTTCATGGCCGCTGCCCCACGCTACGGCTGGCACGTGGAGAGACGCGATGCTGCTGCTCTTCTTCGCCTATGGCGGATATGAAGCGGCGATGAATCCCATGGGCGAGGCGCGAAATCCCAAGCGGGACGCGCCCTTCGCACTCTTCGTCGCCCTGGCGATCATCACTCTCATCTACACCGTGATTCAGTGGGTGGTGGTAGGCGTGCTGCCGTCTTCGCTGCACAGTAATCGCCCGCTGGCAGAGGTCGCTCGAATTGTACTGGGACCAAGCGGCGCCGGATTGGTTGCGATCGCCGCGCTCGTCTCAGTATACGGATACCTCAGCGCGAATTTTCTGACCGCTCCGCGCGCAACGTTCGCCTTCGCAGAACAGGGAGATTTTCCGCGCTGGTTTGCGGCCGTGCATCGCGAACATCGCACGCCCCACGTGTCGATTGTGGTTTTCGCAATGCTGTGCTGGGTGCTGGCGCTGGCCGGAAGCTTCACCTGGAACGTCACCCTTTCCGCCGTGGCCCGCCTGTTTTACTACGGGGCGGTGTGCGCGGCTGTTCCCGTGCTGCGCCGAAGGCAACCGGAAGCTGCATGGTTCCGGATTCCAGCCGGATCCGCCATCGCGGTGATCGGCGTGGTGATTTGCGTTGCGCTGTTCAGCGGAGTCGATTTCAGCAAATCGCTGATCCTGCTGGCTACGGTGGCCATCGCGTTTGTGAACTGGCTGGCTGTGCGAAAGAGACCATCATAGAAAGAGCCCAACATCTCCGTGATCGTCTGTCGACCGCCCAAGCCGGGATTGTGTGGAGCGGGCACTCTTGCTCGCTGGTTTTGTGGTGCTGTAAGCAAGCGGGCAGGAGTGCCCGATCCACACGAATGAAGGCCTTTCCCCTATGACGGCTGTTCCATCGCCAGCAAGGTTTTCTTCCGCTCCATTCCCCAGCGATATCCGCCCAAACTACCATCCTCGCGGACGACCCGGTGGCATGGGATCGCAACTGCGACCGGATTAGTAGCGCAGGCGCGCGCCACCGCCCGACAGGCTTTGGGCCTGCCGATCGCCTTCGCGACCTGGCTATAAGACTTGGTCTTGCCGAACGGGATCGACTGTAAATACGCCCACACAAGCCTTTGGAAAGCCGTGGCGCGAATGTCGAGCGGAAGCGACGAGTCCAAATCTTTTCCGCGCATGTGCTGGAGCAGCGCGCTCACCCACGATTGCAGCCCGCCTTCGTCGGCCTTGCGGGCCGCGAAGGGAAACTCGCGCTTCAGTCCTTCCAGCAACTCGCCGTCGCTGGCGGCAAACTGAATCGAGCAGATGCCGCGATCGGTAGCCGCGACCAGCATCCGTCCCAAAGGAGAATCGGCGCAGTGATAGCGGATCGTCGCGGCAATGGCTCCGCGGCGATACTTGTCGGGAGTCATGCCAAGCTGCGACGCCGTGCGCTCGTAGAGCCGACTGCTTGATCCGTATCCCGCATCGTACATGGCCCGGGTGACGGAATCTCCCGCTTGAAGATTGCGCTTCAGCGTTCGCAGGCGGCAGGAGTCAGCGTATTCGCGCGGCGTCACACCCAGCACGGTTTTAAAACGCCGCTGCAGGTGAAATGGGCTCTGGTGAAATTCCTTTCCCAGACGATCCATGGTCAAGGGCTCATCGAGGTGCTGCTCGATGAAACGGCAGATCGCTTTGATCGCGTCCACTTCGCTATTGCCGCTGGCAGCCTTGGGACGGCAGCGCAGGCAGGCGCGAAATCCCGCCTGCTCGGCCGCTTCGGGCCGCGCGAAGAACTGGACATTTTCCCGGCGCGGCCGCCGCGCGGCGCACGACGGGCGGCAGTACACACCCGTCGTCGAAACGGCGAATACAAATTGCCCGTCTTGCCGGGCATCCCGCGCGATCACGGCTTTCCAGCGTGGGTCGGCGGTCTCCATTTTCGCGTTCGATGCTGACATTTCCATGAGGCTTTCCAATTCGAGTATGGCATTGGTTGTCATAGCAAGGAAAGCGTACGGCAAAGCTCGATTTCCCGACTATCCGGATCTTGCGGTCAAAGTGAAAAAGCAGTTCTCGGTTCTCAGTTGTCCGTGCTCAGTTTTTGAAATTTGCGCCGGCTGCCAAGACGTAATAGAGTTCCGAGGAAACCAACATCCTCAAGAGTGAGGGAATCCCGATGAAACGCATGCCTTTCCGCATCCTTGCAGCTTCAATGGTTTTGCTGGCTGGCTGGGCCATGGCTCAAACCGCGTCGGAGCACGTGCTCACGAGCGACGAGTTGAAGAAGGCCGTCCCCGCCGAATACTTCTATCGCGGGCAGAAAGCTCCGGTGCAATTGCGCAATGCCGTGGGATTCCAGCTGGCTGACGGCAAGATGATGCTGGCGGCCCTGGTCGATGCGTCCGGCTACTCTACTGCGATTCAGCAGAAATATCAGGGATTGCTGATCACCGAAACGAAGTTGACCATCGGCGGAGCAACGCTGCCGCCCGGCCAGTACGGCTTCGGCTTCAGCGCAAACGGTAAATTCATAGTGATGGATGTGGCGAACACCGACGTGCTCGAAGCAGCCGCCGAGGTCGATCAGGAACTGAAACGTCCCGTGCCGCTCAAACTGGTGGAAGACAATGGCGCCTACAAGCTGTACGGCGGAAAAAAGTGGGTGGGAATCAAGGCCGAATAATCAGCATCTCGCCGCGAGCACATGGGCTTAGTGGGTTAACGGCTGAAACGGGCCGAACACACTGCTGACGCCGGCTCGCCGGCGCAGTTCCGCAAGCAGCGCGCTGGCGGCATTTTCGTACGTCTTGCCCGGATCGGACGGGTCAGCCCACACCGCGTCGTAGACAATCTGCGCCGCTTCCTTCAACTCGATGTGCAGCGCCGCCTCCATAACATCAACGCGCTCCTGCAACCGCTCGTAGCAACTCGTGCAGACGTCTGCGCCGGCCGTCTCTCCCTCATGGCGCTCGCCAAACTTGCAGGCCGTTTCCGGAGCATTCACAACTTGCGCGTGCGCTTCCATTAATTGCGCCTTGAACTGCTTCAGAAACTCTTCGCGCTCCTGCTCGACTTCCACGCTGTCGTGAACCGGCTCAGCAGCGGCTTGCACCGGACGTAGCGGCACCTGCGCCACAACCGCAGGAACACGCTCGTTGTGCTTGCACGTTGGGCAAGCGTCGAGATCGGCGGAATAATACAGATGGCATTTGGAACACGGCAGGCCGTAGCCGGAGGCCCTGCGCGGCGAGTCCTCGGGTTTGGCGGCCGGCGAATAGTCCATGCGGCGCGCGCTGGTTTCTTTCGCCAAGGCTGCCTGAATGGCTCCGCTGATTCTTGCCTGTTGTGTTCCCGTAAGGTTCGTTGCCATCATAAGTCCCCTTTATTGCAGGATCCGAACGGTGCGTCTCCGCGCCTCGCCCTAATCTAGAAGCTGTCCCCGGCTTCGCCTACGCCTCGAAAGGACAGGGCCAGACACTGACCAGGAGGCCATCTCGCCGTCGACCAATTACCGCGAGTTGGTCCCTTTCATCAACTTCAGCAACTCCTCCCGGCGTGCGCGATAGAGCTCGCGCTCGGGATCGAGTTTGGCTGCCGATTCCACTTCCGACAGAGCTTCTTCATAGCGGTCCATGCTCATCAGGCACGCCGCCAACGCGTAATGATTGTCGGCCGAAGGATGTACCCGCAGCGCCTCGCGGAATTCCTTTTCGGCAGCTTGCAGTTTCTGTTGTTGGAACAATGCCGTGCCCAGCAGGTGATGAGCGGCCTCGGAATCGGGATTGAGCGAAACCGCAAGCTTCAGTTCGCGCACTGCGTCTTCGGGTTCGTTATCCATCAGCAGCGCCTGCCCGAGGATGCGGTGCTCGGTCGATCCCGCCGGGTTCTGCTCTACCGCCAGCCGCAACTCAGCCACGGCCGCATCGTAATTGTTTTTCGCCATGTAGGCGCTCGCCAGGCAGGCATGGCCCTGCTGCCACTCAGGATGCTGGCGATAGAGTTCCTTGATCTCCTGGATCGCAGCATCGAAGTTGCCCTGGTCGCAGTAGGTATTTCCCAGGTTGTTGCGGACCGAAGCTTCTCCCGGAGCGATACGTTTGGCTTCGCGGTATTCCGCGACCGCCTGCTCCAGGTTTCCTTCTTCGTGCTCGATCAACCCCAGGTTGGAATGAGCCTCCCAGAAAGTCGGCCGAAACTGGATCGCCTGTTGATAGGCCATAACCGCCCCCGGCAAATCTCCCGCCGCGTGCAGCGCAATTCCCATGTCGTAAAACGTGTCGGCATTGTTGGCATCGTGAGCCAGGGATTCCAGAAAGGCATGCACCGCGGCCTGATATTGGCCGAGCGAATAGTGCGCCAGGCCAAGGTATTGATAAGCTTCCGCATTTTGCGGATCGATGCTGAGGGCCGTACGGGCTTCGGAAATCGCATTGGGCCCGTCGTCCAGCCGGTAAAACAGGTAGGCCATTGCGCTATGATTTTCGGGGAGATCGGGCATGAGCCGTAGCGCCGTCTGCAACTCGTCGTAAGCGTCGTCGAATTGATCCTGCTGGCGCAGCATGACGCCCAGAGCGAAGTGCAGCGCGGAATTTTCTCCGTCGTGCGCCAACACGCCCCGCAGATCGATCTCAGCTTCGTGAGACTGCTGATGACGCGCCTCCTCCGCTGCTTTCAGCAAGGCTGTGGGAATCGCCGGCCCAATTTGCG
>CAVRDS010000009.1:0-5800 GCA_963719865.1 uncultured Acidobacteriota bacterium
TCGCTCCGTTCGGCAGGCGGAACAGCACCGATCCCCGCTCCAGGGCGAGATGGTGTGCGACGACGGCAGGAGCGGCATCGCCTCGCCGATCGGCGCCAGCGACGGATTGCCAGTCGAGGCGAGCGCGAGGCCCGGCACGGAGCTCATCACGCCGTCGAGCGGATCGCCGGCGACCCGGGCGGTCTTGCAGTTGCCCCATCCCTCGATCCGTTGCGCGAGCGTCGACGCGCGCCGCCGGAGTTTCCGGCGTCTCGCCAAGCGGCGCCCAGGTCGCAAAGGAGGCGCGCAGCTTCACGGAAATATGGTTCTCCTGTTCGCGGAGCTGCCGCAGCGACGCAAAGGCGCGCTGCAGATCGCGGTTGGCCGGAAAGATCGACAGGAACGACGATCCGATCTCCTTGAACGCCATGCCCGTCTTGCCGCCGCCCTCGAGGATGAACGAGCAGCGCCACGGCAGCCGATCCTGACCGAGCCAGCTCGCGAGCTCGACGAAGGGACGCGGATCTTCCGGCCCGATCATCATGTCGACGCTGGCGTATTCGTTCTCGCCGATCTCGACCCGCTGGCCGCCATGCGTCACGGCGTCGATCCGGAATGACAGCCCATTCCTGGCGGAACTGTGGCAGCATGCTGGACATCCGGCAGATTGGTCCCTGTATAACCGTCGGCCAAAACGACATGTACAAGCAGAATTCCAGCAGCGTCGGATCCAACTCTTCTTCGCGATAGAGTTCCAGCAAGTAACTCATCGCTTCGAAGGTCCAGAAGGAAACGCCGATAGGGAAGACCATGTGCTTGAGCGCTGCCAACGGAGAACCCGCAGGCTCAACCGCACCGAGTAACGGCAAATACTTGAAGACGCTGAGCAGTGCGAGGTTGAGCAGAATGCCTGTCCAAAGCCGCCCCGCTGTAATTCGCTTCTTCAGCCATTCGCCGAGCCCATAATTCATCAGCGAGCTGAAAATCAGGAAGACAATCAGCCATCCGCCCCAGCTGTAATAAAAAAGCCAGCTGGCGATCAAGAACAGCACCTGTCGCGCCTTGGCCGAGCGCAACTGCATCGCCACCAGCCACAACACCACTACACCTATCCCGTAGCTGGCTAGTCCTGTTGTCATCGGTGACTCTTTCCGGCCCTGAAATTCAAGAACTACCAATACTCATAACTAAAATTCTCGTTTTATGCTCTCCCAGGGGGTGCACGCTGTCAACCCATGACGACGCAGCCATGAATACTGAAGTTCTATGTCGATCGGAACCGATTCGGAATGCACCACCCACTATGTATCCTGCTGGTGTTCTCACCCGGACGGGCGAGGCTTCATTGGCGCGAAGCGTGGATGTTGATTGTTTTCTCCAGAAGACGCACCCGACATCAGATTCGGCGCACGGGACGCCGCTTCAAGCGCCAGTGCAGGAGACGGCCTGTCAATCGTGGGAAGGCATTAAGGCAAAATGAGGCAACGCTAATGCGGGGATCCCGATAGTAGGCATTCGCGGAGCGCAAGCATTGCACCGCCGGTCCGAATTCGCGCTCGGAGATGTGGTGATAGGCGTCGCCAAGCGCAAGCGCCGCAACCGCGGCGGCAATCTCCTCCTCCAGCAGTCTGCGCTGGGCCTCGCTGAGATCCAGGTTCTCGCCTCAGCCGGCGCAAGGACTCTATCTCCGCGACCTTCCACTTTCGACGTCGCGGATCTTCGGTAAGGCTATCCGGGCGTTGCCGGTATTTCACCAGCACCCGCCCCAGGTAACCAATAGCTCCATCGGGAAACGAGAGGCGCACACAGAATTCGACATCCTCGCCAATGCGTATTCGCTCGTCAAACAACCCTATGTCGAGCACTCTCTGTCGTCGAGCTACCGTGGCGGACGGAAGCTGTCCACCCTGACGCTTCAGCATTTGTTCAAAACCGAGGACAGGACCCGTGCCCTCCTTCAACATCCTCCATACCACCTCTTCACACGAACCGAAAAGCAGCGCGTCCGAGATGGACGCGTAAACGCGAGGATGGTTGTCAAGAAACTCCACCTGAGCGGAGAGATAGTCGGGCATCCAGATATCGTCGCTGTCCACGAAGGCAAGCAGTTCGCCGCGGGCTACACGTACGCCCGCGTTCCGCGCTCCCGGCAGACCCCGGTTCTCCTGTTTGATATAGCGGATACGAGTCATATAAGGCTGGAGCGCGACTTCGAGCTCTGCCGTATCCGGCGAACCGTCGTTGATTACGATCACCTCGAAGTCCCGGAAGGTTTGGCCGAAGACGGAATCCAAGGTCTCCGCGATGAAGGGCGCGGTGCTGTAGGCGGGAATGATGACGCTGACCTTCGGGGTCTGGCTTTCAGGAGGCGTTGCTTCTGCTCCGGCGCTGCTCATTAGTCTTCCTGTGGGGTGCACCGATTAGTCGCCTGAAGGTTAGCACATCCCGATAGCCGGCAAGAAAGCTGGCGATTGGTGATCCTCCGCCCCGCTGCTGGCTTGCGCCTTCTTGTGTCTGCCAGCCGCACGGCATCTTCCCTTCCTGAAGTTCACCCTTGATGGGGTTCCCGAATGGCGAATAGCCAAATTTCCGAAAAACGGTAAAATTAAGCGAAAGGAATTGCCAACTCGCGGAACAGTTATTTTCGCGTTCTCCCGAACATTTCGTATGCTCACTTCAAGGAATTCTTCGCATTGAGAACCGGGAAGCACCCATGATGATCCGATTGGCTTATCTGGCTAACTACTTTTTGCAGCGGGACATCGCCGGGCGAGCCTTGTATAAGCTTCCGGATGACATCTTCGTGGTGGCGTACCCCGGGTCCGGAGGGCAGTGGCTGCGCCGCCTGGTCGCGAATCTCCTGGACCCGTCGAGTCCGGTTACGGAAACAAACGTCATGTCACGCTTGCCGGACTTGTATCACGTGTCCCGGCGTGGCTTGGCAAAGGTGAATCGCCCCAGGATCATCTTCAGCCATGAGTGCTTCGACGCGGAATATCGCAGGGTGATCTACCTGGTTCGCGACCCAAGGGACGTTGCCGTGGCACTTTATGAGCAGCGGCGCCAGGGGGGAAGCATCGAAAACACCTTAAGCCTCGAACAATTCGTTCCGATTTTCTTGATGAGGACCGATGAATACCAGGGCGGATGGTCAGAGGAGTTTTCCGGATCGATAAAGGCCAACCGGGGATTCGCGTACCGCAGCCGCTTGAAAGATGAGTTTCTGGGCACGCCCGCTTCCTGGGGCGAGAATGTGATGAGCTGGATGGGTGCGCGCGGACGGGACCCGAATGCCATGCTAATGCTCCGATACGAGGACCTCGTTAGTGATCCCCGGGCGGAGCTTGGAAGAATTGCCGAATTTCTGAACCTTGCTGGATTGAACCTTGATGGATCGCCTGAGCGCATCCGGTCAGCCCTGGAGGCGGCACAGGGTCAAGCAACACCGCAGGATCCGGGAAAGTGGAGAACGGTTCTACCGGAAACGGCGGTTCAGGCTATTGAATCCGTCTGGGGTCCGGTGATGACCGCGATGGGATACGCGCTGCAGGCGGACAAGCTGGAGGAGTGCCGTTGAACGGCAGCCGATTCCCGCCTTCTCGCAATGCGAACTTGGCCGGGGCACGGCTGTGAGAATCCGTGTTTTTGTCGTGCATTGTTCAGCCGCCTGCTAAACTGACCACATCGAGGAACAGCTTAGTGTTCAGCCACTTGAGAAGTGCCGCAAGGTATGCGCTGGCAAGGGATTCTTCCCTGCGGCGTCACCAGGTTTGGCCGGATGACATCTTTCTGGTGTCGTTTCCGAAGTCGGGCAATACCTGGGCCCGTTTCCTGCTGGGAAACCTGATGAATCCTGACAAATCTGTCGGGTTTGCGGATATTGAGAGCGTCGTTCCCGACATTGCTGTATTTCCCCGCGCCGATTTCCGCAGGCTAAGACGGCCCCGGCTTATCAAGAGTCATGACTGCTTTGACCCTCGCTACCGTCGCGTGATCTACATCATTCGAGACCCGCGGGATGTAGCTGTTTCTCTTTACTATTATGCGAAGAAAGTGAAAAACATAGACGATTCGTTTTCGCTCGAAGCCTTTGTCAAAAGGATGTTGGTTCCGGGCCGGAGTTACAACGGAACATGGGGTGAGCACGCAGGAAGCTGGCTCGTCAACGCGACGAATATAGCCGAGTTCAGCTTGCAGGATAATGGTGCGCGCCCGCATTCAGCCGGTTTTGCTCATAGGAAGATGGAAGCACCGGGCGCACGGGGACATGGGCGTGAGTTCCTTCTGGTGCGCTACGAGGATCTTTTGCAGGACGCCCAAGCCGGGCTTCGCCGCATTGCTGAATTCTTAGGACTCGAGGCTGGCCCCGAGCGGATCGAACAAGCCGTCGAACGAAGCTCGGCCGATTCCATGAGGAAGCTGGAATCGGCGCAGAACCTTCAATGGGCAACCACTCGAGAGACCCGAAAGGATATTCCCTTTGTGCGCCAGGCCAAGTCAGGGCAGTGGCGGAAGGCGCTCGGTGCAAACTCGATCGCGGAAATTGAATCTGCCTGGGGACACCTGATGCGATTGACCGGGTATGAATTCGCATTGATCGCGTGACCAAACCTGGCGGACCGAAGCCGTTAGCTCAAATTCAATCGCGGTTCGACGCGCGTCAGTTATGACCTATCCATACGTTGTACGAAAGATTTCGAGTCATTACCCGCATATAGACCCCATCGATATATCGAAGCGGCTTCGCCACTCGAGTTTTGTCAATGTCGGCAGGCGGTACCTTTATTTCGAAGTTCCGAAAGCAGCCTGCACGCAAATGAAGGAACTGCTGCGTGTTCAACATGGCGCGCCGCCGATTCAGCTTTTTGTAGGCAAGCTCATGGAGACCCGCCGCGACATGTTTGTCCACGCTCGCGAAAACGTGCCGCTGCCTTCCCTGGTCGATTTGGACGAAGCGACCCAAAAAGAGGTCCTTGAATCGGATAGTTTCTTTCGGTTCACGATCGTCCGCAATCCTTACACGCGTGTGGTTTCGGCCTGGAAGAATAAAGTGGTCCCTTGTGAACCGGGCTCGGAACGCTTGTACTTGGAAATCAAGGGCCGCCTGCCGGATATGCATGCGAAGGAGCTCATTGCGTTTGATGAGTTTGTGGGCTATCTCCAAGCCAAGGGCGATCTCAGCGCGTGTGATCCGCACTGGCGGCGCCAGGTTGATCATTTGTTTCTCGACGCGTTGAGCTTTTCTCATGTGGGTAAGGTCGAAGACATGGCCGCAAGCCTGGCCCGGTTCCAACAACATCTCGGGCTTCGAGAACCGCTCATGATGGGCAGGAAAAACGTTTCCGCGCCGGTCGGCCTCGCCACCTATAACCAGAATCTGGCAGACCAGGTCTATTCGCTATATCGGGAGGATTTCGAGCGACTGGGCTATAACCGCGATTCCTGGCGCGACGGCCAGTCCGCCGTCTCGACGACGCCGAAGGCCGTCATCCCTGAGGCAAGATTCTATGACGAGATTATCGAGAGGAACCTCATAATCTCGGGCCTCTACGCGGAGCGCGAGCGGCTACGGGCTGACCTTAAACGGGTCTCTCGACTGCACCTGCTGCCTTTGGTAAAACGCACTGGCCAGCCTTCGCCGGAGGGTGTTTGCGATGGCGTCCAAAATACGGGGCGGGGGTCTGATCGACGCTCGGAAGTGGAAGTGTGCCCCATTGAATTTTGCCCGCACAGGCTTGAAGCGGTAAAAGGGTCTCGTCATTCCGTCGGGTGAAAAATGTTTTCGTCTTTGCCTTGCTGGGAAACATGCCGCAGGCACGCT
>CAVRDS010000010.1:0-6682 GCA_963719865.1 uncultured Acidobacteriota bacterium
GCGGCTGCGGTTTGACCAAAGCGCCCGTTGTATCGGGATTGCTAAGCGGGTCGGTGATTCCGTCGATCTGGGGATTCACCGCCGTCAGCGATCCGAGCATGTGATCGAACGACCGGTTCTCCATCATCAGAACAACGATGTGTTTAAGATTGTCCAGTCCTGGCGGCATATACCTCCTCAGCAGCTACGGCAGCGGATCCAATTCCACTCAGTCCGACGAATCGGATTTACAGCAATTGTTCCACAACCCTCGAAATGCATACCATGAGCGTAGCCAACAGATCCAACCCCACTAGGCCTTTAGTGTGAGGATGGCATCGGTTCCGGGGAACTTGTGCTGCTCCTGGTCTTGGTGAAAGCTTGGAGAAAACCCTCCAGGAACGAAAAAAACACGTCCACCGCGTATCCCACCAGAAAAGCGATGGCCAGGGGTGGGATAGAAGCTCCTTGAGTTATGGTGAAGTTGTTAAATAGGCCGACAACGGCCCCACCGATCGCGGCGATAAGAAAACGGGCCGAATTGGCTACGGACGGCATGAATGTCCGGGCGGCCATTTGCTGTTCGAAGGTTCGCAAAAGATAGGCACAGGTCCCCAAGAGCGCATATAGAACCGGAAGAAGGCAGGTAGTTATGGCACCATAGTAGACAGAGATAAGATCGAGAATGTCTTGACCGAATAACCGAACGTCCTGATAGGTGGTAGTGAGGGTGTCCAGAGCCTGAGGCAGGTTGGGCAATCCCACACGTAATTGGAATCTATCCTTGATTTTCGCTTCGTTGGCTGCTTTCTCTTTATCGCTTTGCTTCGGGCTCCATCGGTACCCAGCAAAAGGATCTCGTGCCGCGTCGAACACAAATCCATTCAATTGGCGGGATCGGGCATCGATGGCGCGGATCGTGGCGGCGTAGAGCTGGAGTTGAGAAATGACATCTGGTTCGTTAAGTCCTTGGGGCAGCTCGGGTTTTTCGGGAGTTCCGGCCGACGGCACCGCAGCTGTCCCAAGTTCTGCTCGGAGCTTTACGGCCAGGTCGTTTGCAGTAGTGATGTCGGCGCGAATGGCATTCGAGATGGCGGAAGAAACAAAACTGGCCACCGAAAACGGGACGATGAAAATGGCGAGGCAGATGGCTACCACCCAGTAACTGCGAACGGTAGGCCGAGTCTCATCGGTGCAGGCCTTGAGGCTCTCGGCGGTAACGGGCTTGAGGGATGCGGCGAGTTTCGTGAGTGCGGCAAGCAGATTGGCAACCGTTTCCTGGCTTGGTGTAACGGTACTGGCAGCCCTTGCCTGCAAGATGTGGTCACGAGTGTCGGCATCGACGTTGACACCGATTTCGGCAGAATGCTTGAGCAGCCTCTCGGCATCTTCGAGGGCCTCGTGGAAATAGGGTGGAGACGCGGCAGAGGTTGATGCGGGTTTCTTGTTTGCTATGTCGTCCGTGGAGTTATCGGGTGGTCCCGTGATAGGACCATCCGGCGTCTGTGTAGCCGCGTTCCCGGCGCCAGATCCTACCGCTGCTGACTCCACTGGGTAAAGCGTTCGATTGTCCGCAGATTGAGCCATTACCGGACTCCGCCAGTTGATTTGCAGAACGGGCTCTTAACCTAGTTGCTTGGCCGATTGCAGCCGCACAAACCTCTAGGCCAACGCAAAGGGCAGACGCTGGGTTAAGTCCGCGGCATTACCCAACTTCTTTGCGTCTGGGTACGAACAATCAATACAACTTCGCTCGCGCCTGGGCAATGCTCTCCAGGCTCGCTCGTTTTTTCTGGCTGCGTGCCATCAAGGCTGTATTCAAATGTTTCTTTTTCGGATTGCGGACCGTGGCCTTCCCGTTGCTCTTATGCATCTCGTTGTCCACCCACACCCGCAGGCTCATGCCCGGAGGAACTGGCCCCAAATTCTTAATCGTCGGCGGGCTGCTGGGATCCACCCAGAGCAGTTGCTGCATTTCGTCGGTCTGCTGGTTCACCCACGAGATGTAGCCGCCGGCCAGGATCTGCCGTGGTGCCTTGATCGCGCCGGTAAAGCTGTAGCGCGTACCTGGAGTTTCCACCGGATCGTAAAAATGCGGCGTCAGAAAATCGGACACCGCAATGCCCTGAATCGCGTATGCATACTTGTCCGCTTCGCACGGGTCGCATGCTTCAACCAGATAGGCAAATTCTCCCGTGCCGTCCTCGATCTTGCCATTCTGAATCTCAATCGAGGTCGAGTTCTGCAGCCGGTTACCGTAAGGATCCACGAGCATCTCGAGGGTCTCGTGGCTCGCGTCAATTGTCCATTCCGAACTGGTCGCGCTGCCGATCACCTCGGCATAAGGCTGGTTGTGCTTGTCCATGTGAAACCCGCCTTCGCCGGGTGGCAACTCTTTCACCAAGAACACCGGCCACACACCCGCTGGTATTTTCTTCGGACTTGGCAGGTAACTTACGGAAGCCTGCACGTTCCAGAACTGCGTCAAATCGCGCGTGACCTGAATATTAAGTGCGGCCGCTGTGGCCTGTAACAGTCCCGCATCGATCTCGCCGGTTTTATCCGCCAGTCCCACCTGTATTAATGACATATTCACCTCATGGCCTCTGGCTATGCTCCTAGAACGAGAGCCAGGGTTCTTTCCCTTCACGGCGATTTAGACAATGAACGGCTCAGCCCGCGGTTGTTTGACGCCGGAATGCCAGGGGTTGAGGCTTCGCCTGATTGCGCAACTGGAAGAATAGTGATTCACGCCGGCATTTCGTTTCACCGCTCGCACAGCGCTTGGTCCTCTTACCGCAGTGACCGACGCACCACTCTGCAGAGATCGGATATCCTGTCGATTTCCGAGTTCTGAAACGCTATTCAGAAATTATCCACACCTCTGGCATTGATCCCGAAAACGGGCTTCGAGGAGATCGGAGCACTGACGACATGACGACGGAGGGCAACAACACGCTGCCTCCAAGCCCGACTTCTGGCCCGGAATCTCTTCCTGTTTGCCCGTGATGCAGGAAGAACGAACTGCTTCTGAACGCAACGAGTCTCGCGAAATGACCTAGGTGCCTGGGCAACAGATTATGGGCAAATTGTGTACATCGTGCTTCCCAAGTTGCCCCAGCGCCGTGCGGCGCAATGCCAGAATTCGCGGAACATCTCCCGTCATCAGGGAAAGACGAGAGTTGCCGAATTCGAGCCGTTCAGATACCACCAGCCAATATCCCCTGGGGCAAAGCTGCTGGGCACGATGGTTGGCCCCACGCTTCCCTTGCCCCAGTAGTAATCGTCGATGTTGGCCATCCAGAAAAAGCCCCCGCCGATCGAAAATGCGGGTCCCATTGCCGCGGGAGTGCCGGCCCCGGTGGACTGGGCGGCATTGAACCAGGCCTGCACGATCGTCTGCGGCGATCCGCCCACCCCCAGTATGTTGTTGGCAACGGTGTTCTCGAACGGACCGTCGCCGTAGTCGAGTGAAGAGAATCCCGCCAAGACATGAAGCCCGTTGAAGGCCACACCCCAGCGCTGCACCACGTTCAACCCCGAACCATCCTCCGGGTCCAGCATGTCGCAATCATCCAGAAGCAGCCAGTCGAGCGTATCGTTCGGTCCCGTCGGCCCCCATGAGGCAGCATAGTTCACCGTGTACCAGGCCGGAGTGCCATAACCGTTCAGATTGATGCCCACGTCGTTACTCAGCGCGGTGGAATACAAATTTGCGGTTGCATACTCTGAAAGCGGAGCGCCCGGCTGCATCGCGGTCTTCAAGTCCGCATTGCCGTCGGCGATGTCGATGACCAGGTCGGCCGTGTTGATGCCCCAATTCGCGTAATCGGCATCGCCGTTTACCCATGGAGTCGCGACCAGCTTTCCCGCTGGATTGGGCTCGATGAAGTCTCCGGGCCAAGCATCGTCGCCCAGCCACGCGAAGCTCTGCGTGCCGCCGCCCGCGCCCCAAGTGCTCATGCCGTTCTGCCAGCCCACCCGGCACGCAGTCCATTCTCCGGGATCAGCCGGACTTTCAGCGCCATAGCTGGGGCCGGAGATAGGCCCGTGCGCGGTGAGATTCGGATGGGGGTGAACGGCTACGATTTCCTGACCGTGAACCGCCACTCCATTGGCGTCGATCACGGTCACGCTGACCCTCTCGGTCGTGGGGAGCCGGAAATTCCGGTCGCGCAACAGCGATTCGGCCGCGCGGGCCTGAGCAGTGTACTGAATGGAATCGCCGTTGCTGCGCGAAACCTCTGCGTCCGACCCGCCCCAGATGTAAGTGTAAGGCGGTGTACCGCCACTCACCATCGCATGGGCGCGAACCGTGGAACCATCTGCCGAGGCCGACAGCCTCACTGCGGGCACGTAGCGCTCGTCGTCGGTGGCCGGAATAAAACTGACTCTCGACCGAATCTCTCCAGCCGAACGGTTGCCTGAATTGGCGGCCTGCGTCGTACTGTAAAAGGCGTACCAGGGGAGGATGGTGGCTGGGTGCCAGCCCTCCGCGCGGCCAGGCCAGCCCTCCAGCGGCGGCGACAAATAAACCAGGCGCGTGGTAATGCGAGCTTTGGAAGGCAGCTTGCGCGCAATCCGTTCCCTGGCCTCGGCCTCGGAGAGAATCTTCACCGACTCTCCCGCTTTCAACCGGCGCGCCGAGTAGAGCAGTTGGCTGACGTGGCCTGCATGGTCGTATGTGATCTCCATCTGCGCGCCGGGACCGATCAGCGGATACTCGCCCTCCACAGTAAATTTGTAGTTCACCGTGGTGTCGAGTTGCCTGGTCTTCGCAAGCCATTTCCCTTCGCGATCGAGGGAGTACAGCGTCAGGGTGCTGTGCCCGGCCACCGGCGTGGCCGATTGAAGCTGGAGCGCCGAGTCCTCTAGCGCCCTCACAGTGGTCTCGATCGCCGTTTTTTCGTCCAGCACGCGCAACTCGCTCAGGGCATGCACATCGATGGCCGTCAGGCGAATATCCGTTGCTGGATTCTTATTCTTCGTCGCATCCCGCAGACGGCGAATTGTCTCGGGATCGGATACGGGAGCCTTTGGAATTGCCAGGTACTTCTCCGGATCGATGAACGAAAGCCTCCCGTGCGCGCTCACGAGGGCCTCTGTGGGGATGTGAAGCTGCTTGGCGAGGGCTGCGGCCTCCGTCTCTGAGGCTCCAGACTTGACGACCTGATAGACGTGCAAAGTTCTGGCGGTTGGGGTCTGTGCTTGCGCAAGCAAGATTCCACCGGTAAGCATAAGGGGTAAGCATCCTATGTGTTTCATTCCGTTCTACCTCCTTTTGATGCAGCTCGTTCTTCTTTCATAAAGCCGGGATTCCGTGGTGCAGACCTTTCGGGAAATAGATCGCTTCGCGAAGCGAGGTCGCCGGTGTGTGGAGGCTTTTCCCCACTACGAATTCGTTATCCAAGTAATAGTGCCGAGAGTGGGGTCAGCGTTTCACCGGATCTGGACGGCTCGGCACCTGATGCCGACCCCGCGCGAATGCGCCGTGCAACGTTTGCCGATCCATCATCACTATTCCTCAGCCAAGACTTCCTCTTGGAATCACCAAAGGCCCCGAAGCGCGAAGGAGAACAACATGCGACGATTTAGCTTTGTGAAAACGTGGAAGGGATCCGAAGCATTTTCCGTTTTGCTGATGATTGCGGGCGCGGCCATCCTGATGTCCCTGTTCGCGGGAAACGCGGCGGCACAGTCGGAACCAGCTCTCCCCGTGTATGAAGTGACTCGGGCGGGTATTGGGGACGTGCAGGCCAGGAAGCTGGCTGGAGCGCTGAATATTCCCGCAGACAGGCTACTGCTGCGAGACGGTGTGGTTTCATTTATCGATCCAAACGGCTACTTGTTTGTTCCGACCGTTCCGGTCAGCGATCCCGCCGTCCTGGAGAGGTTGCGCGCCACGGCTGCACAAGAGCGTCCGGAGACTCGGCTTCGCCTGCAGGCCATCGACTTCGCCGCTTTGGAAAAGCTGCCGGTCATGGGCACGGAGACTGCTTTGAAAAAGACTGCCGAGGCCTTCGCCTCCGCCGGGCTCCGGCTGGAATCCGCAAAGCCAGCCACCGGACATGCGAAGTTTACGGCCACTTTTACCGAGGCCAGCAACGCCGGTGCTTCCGTGAATCATGAACTGAACACCTGGGTGAATTACGAGTTTTTCAGCAAGGGCGGGCACCCCCTGATTGGTTCTGGAGCGCAAGTGCGGGTGACCTACAATGGCGCAGGAACGGTCATCCAATTGATTTACGCAACGCGCGAGTTGAAGGAGGGACCGACCGTAAAGGTTTTGCCAGAAGAAGAGGCTAGGGAGCACGTGGCCAGGCAGTTTCCTGGGAATGCGCGGATCAGCCTGAAGCTTGTCTATTGGTGCCCGCCTCTGCGGCGCGCACCCGGCCAGAAAGAACCGATCTCGCCGAGATTCATCATTCCCTGGTATGCCATTAACAGCAAAATCCCGGTCACCAACCCGAGGACGGGAAACGTTTCCGAGCTCCGATCCAAGGTTCAGTTGATCCCAGCGACGGACGATCGAAGGTTTGTGCCTACCGTACACCTGAGAGTTTCAGGGCGTGAGCGGGTCGAAGCGGCTGTGGAGGTGAGTGGCGGCCGGGCGCCCTACACGTATGTGTGGGCCGGATCGAATCCGGTTGCCTCGGAACAAACCGGTGCGTCCATAAGCTACGTACCGCTCGTGCGGGCCGTG
>CAVRDS010000011.1:0-162336 GCA_963719865.1 uncultured Acidobacteriota bacterium
GAACGGTATAGACAATCATTGGCGCACGCGGCCCAGGCTTCAATCCCCAGCCGCGCCCTTCGTCGATGGTATCTCGCCCTCGGCCTTCTCATCGATGACGATGGCGGACCTGTCAGGCGCCACGCCACCCCCTTGACAGCAGCTTTCCCGCGATGTGATGAGAGTTTTCGCCGTAAAGCAGCTCGATGTGAAGCGTAATCCCGGCGTTTTGGGCAAATGCCTGGAAAAACTCGCGGAAAAGCTCGGTATCCATGCCGCCGATTTTTTGCGTCGGCGAGGTCACGCGCCAGATGAGGTAGGGGCGCCCCGATATGTCGAGCGCGGTTCGCGTCAGCGTCTCGTCCATCGGCAGGCGTTGGCGTGCGCATAGCGCGCAATCGCCGCGCTTTCGCCAGCGCCTTCGCGACCGCCTGGCCCAAAGCGATGCCGCAATCCTCAACGGTGTGATGCTGATCGACATGCAGATCGCCCTTAGCGTTCAGCGAAATATCGATGCGCGAATGGCGCGAGAGCTGCTCCAGCATATGATCAAAAGCCAGCGCCGGTGGATATAGAATAGGCGCCCGTCGCCATCCAGGTTGACCTCGGCGAGAATTTCGGTCTCTTTGGTTTTGCGTTCGATCCGCGCTTTTCTCAAGGTTCTGTCCCCAATGCTGGCGGCGCGGCGTCTTACCGTTCGGTGGCCCACGCCATACTCCCACGCCATGAAGCAGGTACAATAAATGACGCTTTCCGGGCGATCTCTGCGAGCAAGGCGAATCGCTTTGGGCATCGCACAACGATCGCCACCGTCCGCAAGGCCGGCCGAGTGGTGGTGGCGGGCGGACTCGCGTGCGGTGATGGTGACGACCGTATCGACAGCCGCCCAGGTGGATGCGTGGCCGACGCGGTCCGGGCCGTCGGCACGGAAACTTGCGAGCACATCCAGGATTTCCCTGATGTGATCGGCATCGGCGGGCAGGGGGTTCGGGGCGGCATCGATCTGCCAGCGGTCTTGCCTTTCCGCAGGATCAATGGCCCTCGGGTTGCCTTTCTTGCACATCTAAGCTGAGGTCCGTTCCATCCGCGCGATGGATGGCGACGCCCCAGACCTCATCGGCCGCGAAACAGCCCCACCTGCGGGTCCTTCAATTTAGAGACGGTGGTGAACAGGTCGTCATATTTATCCGCGCGAACGATGAACAACTGGGGGTTGCCATCGACGCGGGCGAAGCGGTACGGGATGACGATGGTCTTCTTGGCGCCCGGCTGCTGGGGCATGCCGGGAAACTCGGGGCGGCTTTCAGGGCGCTCTTCCTCGGTCTCGACCGCCACCTTGGCAATACCGCCGAACCGCACGGTCACCGGTTCGCCGTTCTTCTGCTTGACGGTAATGGTATGGCGCGAGTCCTTGAGCCCCGTGGCCCAGTCCTCATTCACGGGCAGAGCCGTCAGCACCGCGGACGCTATGGAAGAAAAAGGCGCTAAGTTTGCGAAGTACCTGGCGGTGGTGAGGCCCCGGTCGAGGTCGCTGGAAGAAACGAACCGATCGACCCACCGGCTTCGGCGACCGCCGCCAGCACCGTCCGCAGCCGGCCGGGCTCCGCGCGATCGTTGACCGGGGCAGCCAAGGACCAGGCATCGGCAAGCCGGTTCGTCTGGGTGGCCGGCTCTTCGCCCTTGGACAGAACGCCGGGTTCGGGCAACTTCCCGCGCGGATTTCAGGGTGAACGTTGACTCGTTGGGGTTTAGCGGGATGTCGAGGAACCGGGGCGTCGGCCCCGAGACCTGGATCGACTCGGTCTCCGCCCCTGGAAGTGAGACGGTGGCGGCTGTGTCACCGGCTCATACCCAAACGGGTCGGGGACGGCCCTGGCGCCCGCCAACCGTACCCCGCTCCACGTCCGTGAACAACTGCCGGCGACGATAGGTTTCCGCCGGCCGGCGAAGCACCGGCAACACGTCGGGGCCAGCTGGAGTACTTCGGGCAAATCGTTGACGCGGACATAGGCCGGCTTGGTGAAACTGGTGTCGCCGGCGCCGGGCGTGGGATCGCCGAAGGTGAGCGTGAGTATTTCCTTCCCGGTCGTCAGCTTCACCTTCAGCGGCTTTTGGCTACTGGCCAGGCCATAGGCTGCCAGGTCGGTGTCCTCGGCGATGGGAATGGCGGCGAAGCGCAGTTCCGCAGGTTGCCAGGACGGCGGCGAGTTGCTCGACTTCCGGGCTTGCAGCAGGCCGTTCCCCGGCATCTTCCAGCCGGAGTAGATCCGCACTCCAGCACGAGCGAATCGTCGGCGGTGAATTCACCCTCAATCCACCGACAACTGCTGCGGTGTGAGGGCGTCGAGGGTCGCGGTGGCGGCCGAAACCGGCGTTTCCGGATGGCTCGGCTTCAGCCCGATTTTCGGTCCCCACTCGTCTCCCTTCCACAGCCATACTCCGGCAGCAGCCGCCAGCAGGATCAAAACCAAAGTCGATTTGCTGTTCATCGTCGAAATACTCCGCCGAATTCCGTCTCGATTAAAGAAAGGGTTAGCTCTCTTTGTATCGCGACGACGGCTGAGCGTCATGCCCACGCGTGGGCGAAATGGCGGGACGCCATTCTGCCCACGCGTCGGCGCAATTAGCCGGGACGCCATTCTGCCCACCCGTGGGCGCGGTGGGACGCCATTCTGCCCACCCGTGGGTCGAGAGTAGTAAGTGAGGCGAACACCTTCTTCTCGACTATTTCATCCAAACTGCCGTAAATCCTCTCGCCGCATTGCTGTACGTTGCTGCAAAGCCGATGGACCGTCTGTCTCGGTCATGCTTCTTCAGGCCGCTTGTCCACCTGGCTTTGGGCCAGTTCCACCGCCTCGTGAAGGCGTTTCTTGAGAAGCGGACGGGGCGGCAGGTCGGTCAGATAGGTGGCGACGCGGATTCCGCTCTTGTCGAGTTCGAGCAGTTTCACCTGTTCATCGTCCTTGGTCGAGCAGAGAATGAGGCCAAGGGGCTTTTCCTCGCCCGGCCGCATTGCGTGCTTATCCAGCCAGCGGAGGTACAGTTCCATCTGTCCCTTGTAGGCGGCTTCGAATCGTCCGAGCTTGAGTTCGATAGCGACGAGCCGACGCAGGCCGCGATGGTAAAACAAGAGATCTAAGTAGAAGTCTTCGTCGCCGATCGTGAGGCGCTTCTGCCGCGCTACAAAGGTGAAGTCGGTTCCGAGTTCCAACAGAAAGCGCTCGAGTTCACGGAGGACGGCGGCCTCGAGGTCCCGCTCGCTGTAGGTGTCCGCGAGGCCTAAGAAGTCCAGCAGATAAGGGTCTCGAAACACTAGGTCAGGCGTAAGGCGGTCTTCGCGCTGCAACGTTTCGAGCGCGCTTCGAATAGTCAGTTCCGGCTGGCGCGAGATCGCCGTACGTTCGTAGAGCATGCCTTCGACCCGCTCGCGCAAAGTGCGGACGCTCCACCTCTCCAGGCGGCACATCTCGACGTAAAAATCCCGTTGCAACTCGTCCTTGAGCGGGATGATCTCGACGAAATGGCTCCAGCCCAATTGTCTCAACAGTGTCGTGACAATCTCTGTGTTTGGGAACGTTGTCGCGAAACGGATCATCCGCCAAAGGGCTGAGGTCGTGAACCCTTGGCCGAACTCGGCCGTCAATTGTGGCAACAGCGTCGCCACAATTTGATCTCCGTACCCGGCACGGTCGTTTTTAAGGATATCGTTTTGGATGCGAGAACCGACCTGCCAGTAAAGAAGAACCAGTGCGGAATTAACCGCCTGTGCGACCTGGTTTCGAGTCTGACGGATGAGGTGTTGCAAGTCGGCAAGCAGCGACGTGGGACCTGAAACGGCGACCGGTTCGCTGCTACGCCGAACGATCGACGTACAGATTCTTCTTCACGGGTTTATTTTGGCTAGCCATTGTTCCTCCCATCGTCGCGGAGGAAAGCTACCAAGATAGCTGGTGAAGGGCAAGGAGTTTATCGAGCCGTCGTTGATGAATCCGTTGAAGAAACACACGCCGCGGCGGTAGCGCTGAGCCCTTTTCACGTCGCGATTGCCTTGTTAAGAAGAAGAATCGCTCGTTGATGTGTCTGGCGAGTTCCCCTACGACGCGGCCTCGTAGCAGAACTGGCCAGAGTTCCGGTGCGGCTATTGCCACCCAACCGCCTAGCTAGACGGAAGTCCGGCGACTTCCGCTACGCCAGCCAGTTCGGCTCCGCGTCGAGGTCGAGCGGGGCCAACTCGCCGGGTTTCCACTTTTCGACCGCGAGTGCGGCCATCGCCGCGTTGTCGGTGCAAGATTCCAGCGGCGGAATGAGCAACTCCGCCCCCTCCGCCGCCGCCATCGCTTCCAGACGCCGCCGCAGACACTGATTCGCGGCCACGCCGCCGCCCACGGCCAGACGGTTGAGGCCCGTCCTCCGCAGCGCCTGGCGACACTTGGCCGCCAGCACATCGACGACGGCCTGCTGGAAGTCTCGCCGCGAGGTCGGCTCGTTGCTGAGGCGTCAGCGTCTCCGCGGCCCGGGATCTATCCTGACCGTACGCCGCGTACAAAACGGCCGTCTTGACGCCGCTGAAGCTGAACTCGAGCCGATCCTCGTGGAGGAACGACCGCGGAAAGTTGTAGGCGCGCGGATCGCCGTGGGCCGCCTCGCGTTCGACCGCCGGACCGCCGGGGAAACCGAGGCCAAGGAGGGCCGCCACCTTGTCGAACGCCTCGCCGGCCGCGTCGTCGCGGGTGCCGCCGAGCAAGTCGAAAGCGAGGGGCGTGCGGCAATGGAACAGCGACGTGTGACCGCCGCTGACGACCAGGCCGACGCAGGGAAGATGTCGCGGCCGCGGCCACCCGACACGCATAGAATGGCGACTGGACGTGATTGACGGCGACCAGCGGCACGCCGAGGACCAGGGCGAGCATCTTGGCCGCGCTGACGCCGACGAGCAGGGCGCCGACCAGGCCCGGCGTGTTGTGGACCGCGACGCAGCCGACGTCGGCGACGATGCCGGCACGGCGCAGGGCCTCGTCGATGACGGGCAGCAGCCGCTTCAGATGGGCAGCGCCGCGACCTCGGGCACGACGCCGCCGAAGCGGGCGTGCAGGTCGGTCTGCGAGGCGATGACGTTGGAGAGAACTGCAGGTCGTCGGTGAAGACGGCGGCGGCGGTTTCGTCGCAGCTGGTTTCAATGGCCAAGAAAGTACATCAGTCAATCTGGGGCTCAAGCCGAACCGAGTATATTGGAGAGGCACGATTCCCTTTGGTACGTCAATCCATAAGCACAAAGGGGGCCAGCTTATTGGCTTCTGCTTTGACGACGGCGTGCAAGGGTGTGCTTTTCGGGTCGCCAAAATGTTTCTTGGGACTGTTGCGGTTCTTGGAAAGTTGCGGCCACTTGATCACCACGGCATATTCTCCGGGAGGGGCGCCCTCGCCGATATTTCCAGATGAAAGTGCGAACGATCCATCCTGCTCGACCATTCCCATGATGACCTGATCGGAGAGAGGGTTGATTGCACCCTCTCGGCAGAACTCAACGATAGCCCCAGCAGGCGGCTCGCCGTTGTAGGTTATTGTGCCGGAAACGGGATAGAGGCCGTTGCTCTTTCCCCCGAACAGGAGAAAGAGACAAACGAGTGCCGCCAGGACTGCCGACGCGGCGATCGTGTAGTTTCGTCGCCGGAGTCGTCGGTCCTCATCCGTTTCCTTGGCTCGAGCCGGAGGTTTGTGCGGACGGTGGGGTGAGGGTGGAGACGGTCGGCGAGCTTTCGCAACCCGCGGTCGGCTGGTCGGTCCCTCGCTCGCGCTCGTCTTCTGGATGCGTGCCATCTCGTGGATGAGCGGAGGCCGCCGTCTCCGGGGGCCGGACGCTCCAAATCGGCGCTGGACGACGAAAGCTTCCAAGTCTCCGGTGGGCTTTCTTCCTCAATTTCCTGCCGGGTCACGCTTCTTCGAGCCGCCCTCCCACGGCTCGACGAGAATGTCGTCATCGGTCGAAACGTCGATTATGTAGTCATCGTCCGGCGGGGGAGGAAGGGTCTTCTTGTGGCGGACTTCGAGAGGCGGGGCGTCATCTGATGATTCGGTTGTCTCGGTCGGCGTGCAGACCGGGCGACTTTCCCGGCAGAGCCGCCGGAGGGGGGGGGGGCGCGAAGGGGGGGGGGGGAGGGGAGGGGTCGGCAAGGGCGCGGGTCTGATTCCCTCGGTGTAGGCGGCAACGACTTCTTTGTATCGTTCGGGTATGGTCCGCATCAGGCCCCTGAACCAACAAGCCAGGACGAGCCGCGGAGCGATGGCGCAAGCACGACTCAAGTCCGCCGCGGCTTGCCGGGTGTCGCCGGTCACGTGACAGACCATGCCTCTACTGGCATGGGCGAGGGAGTTTTGGGGATCGAGCCGGATCGCTTCTGAAAAATGGGGGAACCTGTCGCCGGCCGTGTAGTCGCCCTGGTTGGCAAGGACCCAAGCCCGTTTGATGTGGCCAGGGCGAAGGCCGGATCGAGTTGGATGGCTTCGCTCAAATCCGCGTCGGCCTCGCCGTGTTGGCCCAAGTGTCTGTGGATGGTGCCGCGCAGGTAATGAGTTGAAGCCGACCGGGGATCGATCTTTAACGCGGCATTGCAATCGCTCAGGGCTAGATCGTGCCGCCCGGCACTCTCGCACACCACGGCTCGGGCCAGATAGGCCGGTACGAAATCCGGCTGGAGCCGCAAGGCTTGGCTGTACTCCTGGCGCTGCTCGCGATTGCCCAGGGCGGCGTGGACTTTGCCAAGGTTATAGTGGGCGACGATCTTGTCGCCATCGAGTTCGAGCACCTGCTTCAGGTCGGCGATGGCCGGCTCGTACTTCGCCTCTCCGGTAACGAGGCCCCCGGTGAGCGTGAGCCTCGGCATTCCGTGGGTCCAGGCATAGCGCCTCGGTATAATCGGCGCTGGCGAGTTCGGGCATTGCCCTGAAGTCGGTGCGGTGTCCTCGGCGGATATAAGCAGAGGACATGTCCGGCTGGAGCCGGAGCACCATCGTGTAATCGGCGATGGCCTGCTCGTAGCGGCCTTCTCGACCGTACACCTCGCCCCGGCACGAGTAAGCTTGAGGGTTGTCGGCATCGGCCGAAAGGACAGAATTGAAATCGACGATAGCCTCATCGTAGGCGCCCTTGGCGACGAGTCCCTTTCCCCGGTTTAAGTAGGCCAGAAAGTAGTGGGGGTTAACCCCCAATGCCGCCGTGTAATCCGCGACGGCGTGTTCGTAGTCACCCCGTTCGGCCTGTGCGAGGCCGCGGCTGGTAAGCACGGCGGCATTCCGCGGCTCGCACGGCCGGCCCTGCGGTATAGTCGCTGACGGCGAAGTCCGGTTGGCCCATCAGGCGATAAACCAGACCGCATCCAGGTAAGCACGAGCCTGGTCCGGGTCGATTTGGAGCGACCGATTCAGGTCGGCCAAGGCTTCTTCGTAGGAGCCGCGCAGACGCAGCACCTCTCCGCGACAGGCATACGCGAAAGCGGTCGGTTCCAGGCGGATAACCCAGGTGAATTCCACGAAGTGCCGATCGTATTCGCCTTGGCTCCGATGTTCGAGCCCCTGTTGCAGGTGCCGGGCGTGCTCCGGCTTGAAGGGCGCAGGCATGGGCGTGTTCCCTTCAACGTCGCACGACCCGTCGATAACGGCGGTCTTGAAGTCGTCGGCCATAGGACACCTTTCCCAGTCCCTAGTTCATAAAGGTCCAATCCAGCAATTCACCGCCGTTGGCGCTAATGAACGCGGCTGCCAAGTTCAGGGGCACCAGACTGCTCAGGAAATGCTAGAACACACGTACCGGCTCGAGCTGAAACTGCTGGCCGATGTTGGGCTAGTGGGATATCCGAATGTGGGCAAGTCCACGTTGATCTCGCGAATTTCTTCGGCGCGGCCGAAGATTGCCGATTACCCGTTCACGACGCTGGAGCCGAATCTTGGCGTGGTTGCGGTCGGCGATGCGAAAAATGAAATCAGTTTCGTGGTCGCGGATATTCCCGGATTGATTGAGGGAGCCCATGCCGGGGCGGGGCTGGGCACGCAGTTTCTGCGGCACATCGAGCGCACACGGCTGCTGGTGCATCTGGTCGACGTCTCGGATGCGAGCGGGCGACCGGATGTGACCAAGGATGTGGAAGTAATTCTGGGCGAACTGGCCAGCTTCGGGGGGCACCTGGAAGAGAAGCCCATCATCATGGTTGCGTCAAAGATCGATGTGGTGAACAAGGACAAATTGGCTGCGCTCAAAAAGTATTGCAAGAAAAAGAAATTGAAGTTGTACGAGATTTCCGCGGTTACCGGCAAGGGGATTGAGGCTCTGAAGTACGCGATGGCTGAGGAGGTGCAGCAGTTGCGGGAACGGGAAATAAAAGCGACCGCGGATTTGTAGGCTGGTTCGGCCGTCGGGGTGGCTTCGTAGCTCTTCTTACGCCCCTTCGGGGCTGAGACTTTTTCCTCACTTTCCCACCCACGGCTTGCGCCGCTTCGCGGCTGGGCAGCCGAGGGCGGCTGTCCCCACAGAAATCTCTGCGGCTTCCGCTTCGAACGACGATGCGAGGGCGAGACGCCCTCGCGACAGCCGGCGGGACGCCTGCGCTACCCAAAGCACGCCATATGCAAAACAAAAGGCGGCCTGATCAGGCCGCCTTTTCCCAGACTTCACTTACCCACAAAACCCGATTCGCATTTTACGCCCTGGGGAGCGGGCCGTGCTGGAAGTGGTATTGCAGAATGCGGGCTGCGAGAGCGGGGCTCAAGGTGCTGCCTTGCGGCTCGACCGTGCGGACGACTTCTCCGCGGCAGACGACTTCTGTTCCCGATAGACCCGCAATTTCGGCGGGCAGCACCAAATTGATTTCCAGTTGAGCGCTGGGTTGGAGGATATCGTCGCCCTGGAAGAGCAACCCAGAGCGGCTGATGTTTTCCGTGGTGCCAACATGCCAATCCTTTTCGCCGAGACGGCGATAGCGCAGTGGCAAGTGAAGCTGGAAACGTTGCGCGCGGGAAGGTGGAACTTCCCGCGCACGCACGGCGGGTTCGGTAGCGACGGACTGCGTAGACATAACGACCTCCGGGGGAGTTGGAGTTGCATCGAGCACTTCGCGAACCTTGGTTTTGAGGTCGCGAAGGTTGAAGGGCTTCTGGAGCAGGCGTACGCCGGCGTCCAGCGTGCCGTTGTGTCCGATCACATTTTCGGTGTAACCGGACATGTAGAGCACCTTAGCGTTGGGGCGAATTTCTGAGATGCGCTGGGCCAATTCGCGTCCATTCATGCCGGGCATGATGACGTCGGTGAGCAGGAGATGGATCACTCCCTCATGGGCGACCGCGATCTGCATGGCAACCGCGCCATCGGCGGCCTCGATCACCTTGTATCCCTGTTTTTCGAGATACTGGCGGGCCAGATAACGCAGGTTGGCTTCATCTTCGACGAGCAGAATTGTTTCCGTGCCCGGCTCCACTCTTTGAGGTTGGATTGGCTCCGAAACTTGTACTGCAGTTTCTCCCACGGATGCAACGCGGGGCAGGTAAATTTTGAAAGTGGTGCCGCGTCCTACCTCGCTGTAGACCCAGACGTATCCACCACTTTGTTTCACGATGCCGTAGACCGTGGAAAGACCGAGCCCGGTGCCTTTCGGGCCTTTGGTAGTGAAGAAAGGCTCGAAGATGTGAGACTGAGTTTCGGCATCCATACCGGCGCCGGTATCGCTGATGGCGACCATGACGTAATCGCCGGGGCGAAGAGGAGTTTTGAGGCGGGCATACTCTTCATCGAGAGTGACGTTGGAGGTTTCGATGGTGAGCTTACCGCCGGAGGGCATGGCGTCGCGGGCGTTCACGGCGAGGTTCATGATGACCTGGTCGATCTGGCCGGCATCGGCGCGGACGGACCAGAGATTCTGGCTGGGGACGAGCACGAGGTCGATATCTTCCCCGATCATGCGGGTGAGCATCTTCAGATTTTCGGTGGCGATGTGGTTGAGGTTGATGATGCGCGGGGCGAGCATCTGCTTGCGGCTGAAGGCAAGCAGCTGGCGGGTCAGCGAGGAAGCCCGTTCGGCGGCGCTGGCGATCTCCTGGGCCGGACCGCGTAGATGAGGTTCGGCCCCGAGACGTTCGAGGAGAAATTCGGAATAGCCGGAGATCACCATGAGCAGATTGTTGAAGTCGTGGGCGATGCCTCCGGCGAGGCGGCCGACGGCCTCCATTTTTTGCGACTGGCGCAGTTGCTGCTCGAGGGCGCGGCGCTCGGTGACGTCCTCGGCAAACAGTTCGAACACCTTTCCTTCTTTGCGCCCGTTGGACACGGAGCGCCCCGATATGCGAACGACGGTGCTGCCGCCTTTGCGTTTCCATTCCGCGGTGAGGCCCCTGAAAGGCGCCGATGACCGGAGATAGTCGGCTAGATCGAACCACTGATCGGTATCGGAATAAAGGCTGTAGATGTGCTGGCCAATCAAATCGTCCAAAGAGGTCAGGCCGAGCAGATCGAGGAAGGTGGGATTCGCGTCGAGGATCTTTCCGCTGGCGTCGCAACTGCAAATACCGTAGGGGGCGTTGGTGACCAGCGATCGGAAGTTGGCCTCGGAGCGGCGGAGGCTTTCCTGGGCGACGCGTAAAGCCTCATTGAGCCAGCAGACGAGCATGGCGATGAAAAAGAACAACGACATGCGAAGGATCGCGGTGCGCAGTTGTTCGGGCGAATGCTCTCCGACAAGCGAAAAGTAGGCGATGACGGTGAGAGCGAATGCCGTGGCGACGATGCCGGGCTTCCATCCGCCGTACCAGGCGCTGACCATGACGGCGACACCGAACAGGGCGAGACGGCTTTCAGAGACGTCGGCAAGCAGAACCGTGGGGATCAGCGCAAGCGCCGTGCTGAGTACGGCCACTCCATAACGCAAAATGGGCGCACGAGCGGGCGGGATGCGGAGTAGGGGGAGTGTTACTCGCATGTCCGCTATAGTAGTTCTAAAACTTGAGAAGGAAAACATTACA
Source organism: uncultured Acidobacteriota bacterium (assembly GCA_963719865.1). Taxonomy (GTDB): domain Bacteria; phylum Acidobacteriota; class Terriglobia; order Terriglobales; family Acidobacteriaceae; genus Sulfotelmatobacter. Next base: position 10,981 of record CAVRDS010000011.1, read on the forward strand.
GGAGTTCATTTCTGAAAGACGAACGGCGCAAGTTGACTTGTCCATCCTCCTGCGCGCAGACGGCCAACCGGACACTGTGGCGCAGACTTCTCGACGTGGGCGGTACGATTTGGGTTGCAAGTTCGGCATTGAATCAGGAGACTAAGCGGGACGAAGATCCGGCATGAACATTGGATTATTTGGCGGAACCTTTGATCCGGTGCATCGCGGACACCTGGCGGTGGCGCGAGCCGCGCTGGAGAGGTGCAAACTGCATCGCGTCTGTTTTGTCCCGGCGAACCTGCCTCCGCATAAACAGCAGCGGCCGCTGGCGCCGTTTGCACACCGGTTCGCGATGTTGGCGTTGGCCACCGCGGAAGAGAAGGCATTCGTCCCATCTTTGCTGGAGGCGCCGGAAGAAAGCAGCGCGAACCGCAAGCCGGGTAAGCCGAACTACACGATCGATACCGTGCGGCAGCTGAAGCGGACCTTCAAGGGCAGCGACCGGTTGTTTCTGCTGATCGGGATGGACGCATTCGCGGAGATCGCGAGTTGGCATCAGGCAGAGGCCTTGTTTCGGGAGTGCGAGTTCATTGTGGCTGGACGTCCGGGATATTCTCTGGCGGATGTGGCGAACGCGCTGCCCGAAAGTCTTCGTCCGCGGGCGGAGGTCACGAAGCCATTTCACAAGCAGGCGGCTACGGGGGACCTGGTGCTGCCGGGGGCGACGATTCATCTGCTGGGAGACCTGCAACAACCGGCATCGGCGACAGCGATTCGGCAAGCTGTGGCGGCGGGGAAATCGTTGGGGCGGTTTGTCCAGCCCGCCGTAGCGGAATATATCAAGAAGATGGGACTTTACCGCTGAGAGCGGCGCGTCTTGTGGCTTGCCGGGAACCTTAGCCGTTATCACCTCAAAGGACTTCATTGCGCGCTTCGCGCGCGCTCACGGACGAATGCGTCCGTGGCTACATTTTGCGGTCGGTTACAATGGATAACGCGCGAATCGCCAGCGGGAGTACGGGCAGAGACGCGTCTGACAGCAAAAACCTCACGAGGAGAATGGCATGGCTCAGAATCATTATGTGACCAAGACGAAAAGGCGGAACAAAAGCGGGAAACGGAAAGATCCATCCGCAGCCACCATGGCCAAATTGCGGCAACTCGCCGTCGCCGAAGCGAAATCGTCCGGCAAGTAGGGCTCATCGCTCAGAGCCGACGGGAAAGCTCAGTTACAATCAATGGAGCTAACGACCAATCAGCGACTGACGACCGAATGAAGAAGAGCGAACTCAAAAAGCAAGTTGCCGCCGCGATTCAAGCCTGCCTGGAAAAAAAGGCCGAAGAACTCAGCATCCTGGAGATGGAAAAAGGGTCGGGAGCGTTTACCGACTATTTTGTGCTGTGCAGCGGGACGAATCCGCGGCAGGTGCAAGCTATCGCCGACGAGGTGGAGTTGCGGCTGAAGGCCGCGGGAATCCGTCCGAATAACGTCGAGGGTTACAAACAGGCGGAGTGGGTGCTGATTGACTACGTCGATTTCGTGGTGCACGTGTTCTCGGAGCGGGCCCGGAAATTCTACGATCTGGAGCGGCTGTGGAAGTCAGCCAAACATTTGGAACCGGCTGATCTGAAGACGGCCGCACGAGCGCGCAAGAGCGCCAAAACCAGCAAGTCCACTGGCGCGAAGAAGAAGAGAAAAGTGAGAGCCTGAAAGTTTTTTCGCGGGAATTCCTGATTCAAAGACTCCTATGTCATCCAAATTCGAGGCCGAGCCCAGTTGGGGATCCCAATACCGGCTGGTCGCCTCCGAGAAGTGGAAGGCGAAGTCGGCGGCGATGGGGCAGCCGGTCACCGATGCCCTGGTGGAATACGCGCGGCCGACGCCGGGGATGCAGGTATTGGACTTGGCCAGCGGCACGGGCGAGCCTGCGATCAGTCTGGCTGCGCGGGTTGGGCCGCGGGGACACGTCACGGCGCTCGACTTAAGCGCGGACCTGCTGGAAATCGCGGAGAAGCGGGCGCGGGCGCGTGGTCTGGACAACTTCAGGGCTCGGCAGGCGGATGCTCATTCGCTACCCTTTCCCGATAACAGCTTTGATCTGGCCACGTCGCGATTCGGCGTAATGTTCTTTCGTGATCCTGAGGGAGCGCTGCGCGAACTGCGGCGCGTGTTGCGACCCGGAGCGCGAGCCTGCTTTCTGGCATGGGGTCCGTTTGAGCAACCGTACTGGCAGAGCATGATGGGAGTGGTGCACCGGCACGTGGGTGGTCCGTTGCTGAAGCCGGGAGGACCAAATCCGTTTCGCTTTGCCGAGCCCGGAAGCTTGTCAGCGGTGCTGCAGGCTGCCGGTTTCGGCGGGGTAGAGGAAGAGACGAAGACGCTGCCTTGGGCTTGGCCGGGACCAGCGGAAGAGGTTTGGGAACAGAACCGGGCGGTCGCGGTGCCGTTTCGTCCGATGCTAGAGCGGGTACCGGCGGATGAATGGCCGAAAATTCATGCTGAGGTGCATCAAGCGGTCGCGCGGTATTGGGACGGGGAGAAGATCGCGTTTGGGGCGTCGGTGGTGTTTGCGTCAGGACTGAAGTGACGGCCAACCTGGTGAAGCTCAAGATTGCATGGATCGGAAAGACGAAGGAACCGGCGATTGCGGCGCTCACGGAAGAATATTTAAAACGAATATCGCATTACTCGCTGGCCGAGGGGATTACGCTGCGCGATGAGGCGGACTTGCTGGCGAAGTTTGGCCCATCCGCGAGAACGAAATCAACGCTGGTTCTGCTGGATTCCCGCGGCAAGGAATTTTCGTCAGAACAATTTGCAAAATTTGTGGGGGATTATCAGGAGCGCAATCCGCTGCCATTAGTCTTCGCCATTGGTGCAGCGGATGGGTTCGGAGCGGAGGCGAGATCGGCCGCGCGGCATATCGTCTCTCTGGGGAAGATGACGCTGGCGCATGAACTGGCGCGCGTGGTACTGCTGGAGCAGGTGTACCGGGCATTCACAATTTTGAAGGGGCACCCGTATCATTGCGGTCACTGACGGTAGGCTCGAAGAGAGTGGTTCACGAAACAAGCGCGTGTGTCGTCCCTTCGGGACTTATTAGCTCTTCCGCCATCGCACTCGGCACTCCCGTGCCGGGCTTTCACATACCGCCGCTATGGGGCTGCATTTGGATGCCGCTTACTCCACCGTTGTTCCGAGAATTCAATTCTCACACACACTTTTGCTTGCTGGGCTATCGAGTGGCGCCGCTGCGCGGCTGGACAACCGAGGGCGGCTGTCCCCACAAGAAACGTAGAGCGTTAAGCCGAGGCAACTACTGCGTGACTGTCGCCTGGTAGCTGACTGCCTGCCAGCGGCCGGCCCGGCGAACCCAGACTCGCGTGTAGCGATAAGGGCCGCTGAAATCTTCTCCGAGCTGATGACCTTTCACATCGGCACGGGCGGTAACGATGGCGGTATCGCCGTAGAGTCGCACGACCATGTCGGTGATGTCGATCGTGTCATAGCGAAGCTGACCGCTCTTGCGCGCGGAAACGCTGTCTTTCTTGGTGGTGACTTGTCCCAGCGGAGTAATGGCGACGTAGTCGTCGGCGAGAGTGCGTTCCGGGAACTCGGGATCACGATGAAGGCTCGCTTCTTTGGCCTGGCGCTCCATCTCGATAATCTGGCGGATCGTCTCCTGATCGCTCGCGTCAAGCGAGGACTTGGAACGGACCGCGACATGCTGAGCCGCAAAAAGTGGGAGGGATGCAGCGAGGGTGCACAATAACAAAACACATTTGTAGATCACGATGAGACCTCCGCGGCTTGCGAGGGGACAGAAATCCACCTGACCGAACTACGAAGAATTGGATGCATGAGTTCCGTGGAAAAGTTCGCCCCTACGAAGATTCCCCAACAAACTTCTCCCAGCTTGCCACAAAATCAGGAAAGATGTGTCACCGCTATATAGGAAGGAAGCGGGCGGTAAGGGTTCTGGATTTTTTTCTGCCCGTCTCAAAATGAATCAGACGCGGGCGGCAATCCGGAGGCTGTGTTCTAGTAGAATCGAGGATCGAGATGGCTGATATTCGACGCGGCCTTATCATCGTGAATACCGGGCCCGGCAAGGGTAAGACAACAGCGGCCATGGGTACGGCCTTGCGGGCCGTGGGCCAGGGAATGCGGGTGCTGATGCTGCAGTTTCTGAAAGGCTCTTGGCACTACGGCGAACTGGACGCAGTGCAGGTCTTCGGCGATAAGTTTGTAATGAAACAGATGGGCCGCGGCTTCGTGAAGGTTGGAACAGAAAAGCCCGATCCGGAAGACGTTCGGATGGTCGAAGAAGCGTGGGCGGAGGCGGAGCGGGCGATTCAGTCGCGCGATTGGGACCTGGTGGTGCTCGATGAGATCAACTACGCCATTAGCTACGGGATGCTCGATCCGGCCAAAGTGGTGGAAAGTTTGAAGAAGAAGCCGGAAATGGTGCATGTGATCTTGACGGGGCGGAATGCGCACCCCACAATTGTCGACGCGGCCGACACGGTAACAGAAATGCGCCAGGTCAAGCACGCGTATGAAAAGGGCGTGATGGCGCAGAGAGGAATCGAATACTGAGATTGAGTGATTGTGCAATTTGTTGATTGCGCGATTGAAGAGCTCAATCGCTCAATCAACAAATTGCACAATCACCAAATTCCTATGGCTTGGTTTAAACGAGAAACCGGCGAACTGGACACTTCGGGAGAGAAGCGCGTCAAGACCGAAGGGTTGTGGGTGAAGTGTGAGAACTGCCGGCAGATCATCTGGAAGAAAGATCTGGAAGAGAACATGAATGTGTGTCCGAAGTGCGAGAAGCACTTTCGGATCGATGCGCGCACGCGGCTGGCGCAGTTGCTCGACGAGAATCAGTACGAGATTTTCGATGCTAATATTTCTTCGACCGACCCGCTGAAGTTTGTAGATCTGAAGCCTTATTCGTCGCGGCTGAAGCAGGCGCAGAAAGATACAGGGCTGAAAGACGCGGTGATCAACGCGCACGGCAAGCTGATGGGGCGCCCGGTTATTGCCAGCGTGATGGAATATTCGTTCATCGGCGGCAGCATGGGAGCAGTGGTGGGCGAGGCCATCACGCGGGCGATAGAACGCGCGGCAGATTCACGCACGCCGCTGATCATTGTTTCGGCGTCGGGCGGGGCGCGGATGATGGAAGGCGTGATCAGCCTGATGCAGCTGGCCAAGATTTCTTCGGCGCTGGCGAAACTGGACAAGGCCAAGGTTCCCTACATTTCACTGTTGACCGATCCCACCACTGGCGGCGTGACCGCGTCGTTTGCCATGCTGGGCGACTTGAACATTGCGGAACCGGGAGCGTTGATCGGATTTGCGGGACCGCGGGTGATTGAACAGACGATCCGGCAGAAACTGCCGCCCGGCTTTCAACGCAGCGAGTTTCTGCTGCAACACGGAATGCTGGACGCCGTGGTCCCCCGGAAACAGCTGAAGCCTTATATTGCCCGGGCGCTGGATTTTATGGCGCCAGCCTCTAACTCCTAGCGGTTAGCTTCTAGCCACGCCTCAAGTGCCGACGCCCCGCCGTTCCGGAATCGATCCACGGGTCTACCGGCCTGAATCCCGCGTTAATATTGATAATCTGAAATCAGAGGAGTTAGCAGCCAGAAGCTAGCAGCTTTTGCATGTCTTACGAAACCGCGATTGCAAGCATGTTTGCGTTGGGTCACGAGCTGGCGAATACGCCTTCGCACAAGTTCGACCTGGAGCACATGCGCGTGCTGCTGCGGGAGATGAATCATCCCGAGCGGGAGTTCCCCAGCGTTCTGATTGCGGGAACGAACGGAAAAGGGTCGACGGCCGCGACACTGGCTTCGATCTTGCGCGCGTCCGGCCTGAAGACGGGGCTGTATACGTCGCCGCATCTGGTGCGCATCAACGAGCGCATTCGGATGAGCGGGGTAGAAATCAGTGACGACGAATTCGCCGGGCTGCACGGCGAGATTGATGGGATCGCCAGCCGTCTGGTCGAACGAGGAGAGCTGCCGTGGCATCCCAGTTTTTTCGAGATGATGACCGCGATTGCTTTTGCTTTCTTTGCGCGGGAACAGGTCGACGTGGCTGTTCTCGAGGTTGGGATGGGCGGGCGACTGGACGCTACCAACGTGGTCGAGCCGGTGGTGAGCGTGATTACCGACATCTCGCTCGATCATCAGAAGTTTCTGGGCAATACGGTGGGAGAGATTGCGCGGGAGAAGGTTGGGATCATTCGCCGTGGCGGCGTGGTGGTGACATTGCCGCAGCAGCCGGAAGCCAACGATGTAATCGGGAACACGATTCTGGATTTGGACGCCGTTGGAGTGAGCGCGGTGCAGTATGTGCCTCCGGTCTCGCCGGGGAGCGGAGATTACCTCGTGCCGAGCCGCGAGAGGGATTTCACCACAGAGGGCACAGGGGAGCACAGGGGTGATCTCTGCCGATATCCTCTGCAGATCATGGGGACGAAGATTCTGGTCGAGACTCCGTTGGTGGGACGGCATCAGTTACGCAATGTGGCACTGGCGATCGCGGCGGCGGAAGAACTGGGCAAAAAGGGATTCTCGGGGATTACCCCTGCGTCGATTGAGCGAGGAATTCGAGAAACTCGGTGGCCGGGGAGATTCCAGGTCGTTCCTGCGCGCGCCGGCTCACCCGAGCTGATTCTGGATGTGGCGCACAATCCGGCAGGAGCATGGGCCCTGCGCTCTACCCTTTCGGAGCGCTATGACGACCGTCCGCTGGTTTTCGTTTTCGGAGCGATGCGCGACAAGGCAATCTCAGAGATGACAGAAATTTTGTTCCCGCTGGCGGCGCGGGTAATCGCGACGCGTCCGGAAAATCCCCGGGCAGCTTCCGCCGAAGAAATTCGCGAAGCGGCCAGCCGCACGGGAACGGAAGTTGAGACGATCTCGGACGTGAAGGCGGCTCTCGAAACTGCTCTGGCGGGGGCCACTGGGAAGGCCGTCGTGGTGGTGACGGGGTCTATCTATCTTGTGGGAGAAGCGATGCGCCTGCTGAAATTGCGCATCTGACGTGTAAGCGCCTCCTGACTTTTCTCTTAGAATGGAAGTGTGCAGGAATTGAAGTCATCAGCCGAACCGGTGGAGAGTGGTCAAGTTGAAAGCGAAGGCCCCCCCACGCTGGAAGTCGCTCCGCACCGCCTGAGCCCGCACGCTATCCCTGGCGTGAAATATGGGTGGCTGAGCCGGTTGCGCTCGTACCTGATTTTCGATCCGCTGATCTGGCTCTACACGCTGGTGATGGGCGTGGCGGCGCTGCCAGGCGGGATGTTGGACCGCGACGGGCGAAGGCTGCACTGGTTTTCCGCGACCTGGTCATGGCTGATCATGAAGACGATCTTTTCGCCCGTGAATGTGATCGGCCTCGATAAGATCGACACATCCAAACCGCATGTCTATGCCGCGAATCATGCCTCGGCGCTCGATATTCCCGTGCTGTACGTCAATTTGCCGTTCCAGTTCCGCATCGCCTTCAAGAAAGAACTGCTGTCGTATCCGGTGGTAGGCTGGCAATTGAAGAGGTCGGGGCAGGTCTGCATCGATCAGCAGAATCCGTCGCACTCGATCAGCAGCATTCGCGCCGCGCTCAAGGGACTGAAAGAAGGCCTGCCGTTGGTGATTTTTCCCGAGGGCGGGCGGACACCGGATGGCGAGATCAAGCCGTTTCTACCCGGGGCGTTCTTTCTGGCGATCAAGGGGCAGGTGGACATCGTTCCCGTGGCGCTGGTCGGGACCTACGAACTGCTGCCGATGAATACTTACCACATCAAGTGCCGTCCGCTGGAAATGCGGGTGGGCGCGCCGATCCCGACGACAGGGCTGACGATGAAGGATCTGGCGGCCCTTTCGGAACGCGTGCAGAAGGCGCTGGAAGATCTGTACTACCGACCGGCTTAACTACGCCTTTCACCACAGAGGGCACTGGGGTTCACAGGGGACCTCTCTGAGCATCCTTGCCCCGTTGGTCAGGCTGCCTTCTTGGTCTCGTCGCAGAGTTGCTGATAGTGCTCTCGGCCGCGCTGATAGCCGCGGGTGAACGGTTCTTCCACTTGCGCTCCTGGGAACTGTCGCTGCACGTCTTCGAGCGAAGCATTCATCTCGCCCGAGACCTGATCGAACTCCATGCAGCGGGTGCGCGCATGCAGCGCCGCCTCGAAACCGAGGCGGTAGAATTTCTCGTCGTCTGTAAAATTTCTGCCAGAGGCTGCGTAGCGAGCGTGCTCGTCGCTGCGGAGGCCGGTCCACCACTGCTCACGGGCCGCGTCCACCGATTCCGCACCGTCCCGGTGCAGCAGGTCGCGAACCAGTGAGGCCTGGCCGTCGTTCTCCGCCAGGGCGATTACGACGCTGCGGCCTTTGCGGAGAGCATCTTCGTACACGAATATTTCATCTTCGGGCAGCCCCTCGTAGCTATCTCTCTCCACTTTTCCGCCAGCGGTCGCTCCGACAGTTGCGCCTGCAGCCCCGAGCACTCCGGCGCCTAAAAGGCCAACGGCGGTGATGGGGCCGACGCCGGGGACAAGAGCCATCAGGGCCGCGCCTTCGGTCAGACCGACTCCGCCGCCGAGCAGCGCTCCCATGGCGGCTCCCATGCCGGGCTGCTCGGTCGCATCGGTCGGGACGGACTGAATTTCCTTCTCGACCTGGTCCTCAGTTCCGGGCGTCAGAAGGGTGATTTTGTCGGACGGAATGCCGGTGTTGTGTACATCCTGCAGAGCGTGCTCGGCAGCGGATCGAGTGGCGAAAACTCCTGTGACTGCTTCCATATTGAGACTCTCCGTCACATCGGGATGGGGGTTTGGATGCACGGAGGCGGTGCGGGGGTCCATGAAAATGTGGCATTTCTATTTTCCTGGCCGTAACCTTTTTCCCAGCTGGGGGATTTACCCTGTGTAAGGCACGACCGCGGAGAATTCGTTGAAGGCTCTGAAAAAAGAAGCGGACGAGCGGCTTCTGATCGAAGCTGCGCAGCAGGATCCCGCCCGCTTTGCGGAACTCTACGAGGTCAACTTCGAGCGCGTGTATGCCTACGCGGTGCGGAGGGTGCGGGATCGCGCCGAGGCCGAGGACGTGACCGCCGAGGTGTTTCATCAGGCGCTGGCGAACCTGAAGCGATTTGAGTGGCGGGGCATCCCATTTGCCGCCTGGCTATTCCGGATTGCGGCGAACCTGATTTCTGACCGGTGGCAGCGATCAGGCCGGGAGATCGCCGACGAAGAAAAGATCGACGCGGCGCAAGTCAGTCCGGCAGAGATTGAAGAAGTCGAGCGGCGGGCTACGTTGTTCAAGCTGGTCGATACCCTGCCCGCCGAACAGAAGAATGTGGTTGTGCTGAGATTTGTGGAACAAAAAAGCATCAAAGAAGTGGCGCGGCAAATTCGCAAAACGGAAGGTGCGGTGAAGCAGTTACAGTTTCGCGCGCTGAGCAACTTACGCGCGCGCCTGGAGGGTGCCGATGCCTAAGCGCTCTCTAAATCCGGGAAGTGGCGAACAGAAAAAGATCGAGCAGCTGAACCAGGCTGTCGAAGGAATGCTGGCGCGGAATGACGGAAGAGTCGGCAAAGCGGGGGCTGAGATCGAGCCGTTAGTTCGCATCGCGGCGGAAATGCGCAATCTGCCGAGCGCGAGTTTCAAGGCACGATTGAAATCCGAACTAGAAGGGAAAAAACGTATGTCTACCGTTGCCGAACCCGTCGCAGCCGTTCGCACGACTGCATCGCCAAGATTAGCTTTCCGAGATCCTGCCAAAGCGATTGAGTTCTACCGGCGCGCTTTGGGAGCGAAAGAAACTTTCCGTTTTGAGGTTGGAGGACGCATCCCACACGCCGAAATTATGATCGGCGGCTCAACCATCGATATCACCGGCGAATGGCCCGAGGGAGGCCGCTTCAGCGCCGAGACGCTGGGAGGCTCGCCGATTTCAATGTCGCTTCGGGTCGATGATGTCGATTCGTTTGCGGAGCATGCCGTGGCGGCTGGCATGAAGGTGGTCCGTGCCGCTCAGGACCAATTCTACGGACACCGCGACGCGCTCCTGCAAGATCCCTTTGGGTATTCGTGGGGTGTGTACACCGTCAAAGAAGAGATGTCAGCCGAGGAGATGCATCGGCGCATGAAGGACGTGACTCGGGGGCCGGAAGGTGGGCACATACCGACGGCTGGCAAAGGCGTTGACCCGGTTCCCCGCGGATTCCGCATGGTGACGCCGTACTTGGTCGCCGAGGACGGCAACGCTCTTTTGGATTTCGTCCGCGACGTTTTCAGCGCGGAAGAAATGCTGCGGGTGAACACTCCGATTGGCGGCGTGCATGGCGAGTTGCGCATTGGAGATTCCACCGTGATGATGGGCGGCGGAACTCCGGGTCACAAGTTCCCTGCCACGCTGCAGCCCAACGCTCTGCATGTTTACGTGAAGGACGCCGACGCGGTGACGAAGAAGGCGCTGGCGGCCGGGGCGACGCTGATCAAGGAAATTCAAGATCAGGAGTACGGCGAGCGCTCGGCTAGCGTGAAAGACGCCGCGGGCAACTTCTGGTATATCGCCACCGCCAAGGGCGAGAGCTACGTTCCCAGGGGTTTGCACAATGTGAATCCGTATCTGCATCCGTTGCGGGCGGAACCGCTGATCAGCTTCCTGAAGCGTGCTTTTGGAGCCGAGGAAGTGGCGAAGTCCGCGTCCCCGGACGGAGTGATACACCATGCCGTGATTCGGGTGGGCGACTCGGTGGTCGAGATGGGCGAGGCCCACGGAAAGTATGAGCCCATGCCGGCGATGTTCTACCTGTACGTGCCGAACATGGACGCGGTGTACCGGCAGGCGCTGGCGGCGGGTGCAACGTCGTTCCAGGAGCCAACCGACCAGCCTTACGGCGACCGCAACGCCGGCGTAAAGGACGCGTTCGGGAACAAGTGGTACATCGCAACGCACGTGAAGGACATGAGTTAATGATAAAGAGGCATTATCCCCATTCTAAATTTCGCAAAGAAGGCAAAATTTAGAATGGGGGCATCCGCTCTCCTCGCCTCTCGGCAATTTTATTGATGGGTCCTTGCGGATACTGTGATCTGTATCAAAAAGCAGGGCACGGTGAGTGTCCCTCAAAAGCCCGCAGAATGTTGGCGCGCTGCTTCGGACTCAGAGCTGTAAACTGAAAACCATAGTTAGTCCCGATCTGCCGCACAACTTGGGCTGGTATCGTTTCCTTCTCTCCCGAAGTAACACCAATGCTGAGAGTTACCTGTTCACCAATTGCAAGTTGTTCTGCAACCAAGGCAGCCAGCCCACTCTCACTCAGATCTCGGGCCCACCCTCGGACCGCATATTTATGAACCCCGCGACTGAACCGGATCACAATCATGGACTCAAACCGATAGCGTGGAGCTATTCGTTTTTCAGCCTTCGTTCCGTTGTTGACTTCGCGTGCGTCGAGGGCGCGACGTATCTCGGTTGCGAGTTGATCGTAGCGGGCTGGATCGGTTTCTGTTTTAATGCGATCCAAGAGCTCGGCTAGGCGAGCAGTACTGTCCACAAGAGGTTGCTTAGTTGCCATAGAAAGTTTAGGGGATCGGGACATTACACTCTAAGCGCAGGCCACTGACCGTGACGACAGTCACAGGTGTGTGTGATTGAAATCACAAAAGATACAGCAGGCGCTTTAAGGCCCTTGAAATCCGGGCGATTACTCTCAAATTCCCTACCAGAAAAATCAATCGGGCGAAGTTGACTTATTTCTGCGTGGGCTCACAGGATCGTCCGGTTTGACCCTCTCTCCGGCGTTCTCTAAACTGAAGAATTCAGGAAATCCTGCAGGTTTCTAACTATGGCGGACAATATTCATATCAAGTTCCCCGACGGGGGCGAGAGAGAATTTCCCAAAGGCACGACCCCGCTCGACATTGCGAAGTCGATCAGCCCGCGGCTGGCGGACGCGGCGCTCGCGGCCAAGATATCGTCCAACGGCGAGCCGGCGGGTGAGGGCGCCCGCCCCACACTGATCGACCTGACGCGGCCGCTGGAGGGCGATACCGATCTGCGTCTTCTGACCGACAAGGATCCCGAAACGCTGGAAGTTTACCGGCACTCGTCGGCGCATTTGCTGGCGGCGGCTGTGCTGGAACTTTTCCCGGAGACCAAGCTGGGACACGGCCCCGCGACCGAGAGCGGATTCTTCTACGACTTCTACCGGCCGACGCCGTTCACGCCCGAGGATCTGGAGAAGATCGAGAAGAAGATGCAGGAGCTCGTCCAGCAGAATATTCCCTATGCGCGAGAGTTTCTGCCCCGCGACCAGGGGCTGGCCGAGTTCAAGAAAGACGGCGACTTCATGAAGTGCCATTTCATCGAGCAGTTCACCAATCCCGATGAAAAGATTTCCATCTACCGCACCGGTAAGTTCACGGATTTCTGCCGCGGGCCACACATCCCATCGACGGGAAAGATCAAGGCGTTCAAGCTGCTCAACATTGCGGGCGCGTACTGGCTGGGGGACGAGAAGAATCCGCAGCTACAGCGCATTTACGGCACGTCGTTTTTCTCGAAAAAAGATCTCGACGATTATCTGAAGCACGTCGAAGAGACCAAGAAGCGCGACCACCGCGTGCTGGGCAAGCAGCTTGACTTGTTTTCGATTCAGGAGCTGGCCGGGCCGGGGCTGATTTTCTGGCATCCCAAGGGCGGGATTATTCGCAAAGAGATGGAAGACTGGATGCGCGAGCAGTACATCAAGCGCGGATACTCGCTGGTATACACGCCTCATGTGGCGCGCCGGCAGCTGTTTTATACCTCGGGACACGAGGGCTATTACTCGCAGAATATGTTCGACGCGATGGAGCTCGACGACGCCGAGTATCGACTGAAGCCGATGAACTGCCCGGGGCATATTTTGATTTACCGGGACTCGCTCAAGTCATATCGCGATCTACCGGTGCGGCTGGGCGAGCTGGGCACGGTGTATCGCTACGAGCGTTCGGGAGTGATGCACGGCTTGTTGCGGGTGCGAGGATTTACGCAGGATGACTCCCACATTTTCTGCACGCCGGAGCAGGTTGAGGATGAGATTGGCTATTGCCTGGATTTTGCCCTGGACGTGCTGAAGGATTTTGGCTTCGAGAAGTACCAGACCGAGCTTTCGACGTGGAATCCTGACGATCGCAAGAATTTTGTGGGCAGCGAAGAGCAATGGGTTCACGCCATCCAATCGCTTGAGAATGTGCTCAAGCGCAAGAATGTCGAGTACAAGACCATCCCTGGCGAAGCCGCGTTTTATGGGCCGAAGATTGATATCAAGCTGGTGGACGCGATTGGCCGCTTGTGGCAACTCTCGACGGTGCAGGTTGACTTCAACCTTCCGCAACGGTTCGGCCTGGAATACGTCGCCGAAGATGGTTCACGCAAGCAGCCGGTGATGGTGCATCGTGCTCTGTTCGGGTCGGTGGAGCGCTTCTTCGGCGTGCTGCTCGAGCACTATGCCGGGGCGTTTCCAGTATGGCTGTCGCCGGTGCAGGCAGTGATGATTCCGATCAGCGAGCGGCATGCGGAGTACGCGAACAAAGTCGCGGATTCGCTCAAAGCTATTGGTGTGCGCGTCGAAGTTGATGCGCGCAACGAGAAGATGAATGCCAAGATCCGCGAGCACGCCATGCAGAAAGTGCCGTTCCTGCTCGTGGTCGGCGATAAGGAGGCCGAGGCGGGCAAGGTGAATGTCCGCACGCGCGGGAAAGAGAGGACAGAGGACATGCCCGCTGCGGAGTTTGTGGAGAAGATTCGGAAGCTGATTGCGGAGAAGAGCGCGGGGTTGTAGTTCAACGCTCTCACAACAGAGGGCACAGAGGACACGGAGAGAGCCATGTGGGGACAGCCGCCTTCAGCTGTCCCGACATAACTGTCGTCCATGAGGCATCCCTTCATGTGCCTTCCTGTACCATTATTTCAGTGAATTCCCTCGCGGAGCGCGTGATTTCCCACATCCGGCGGCAGGAGTTGCTCACGGCTGGAGACCGCGTTGGCGTTGCCGTTTCCGGGGGGAGTGATTCGGTTGCGCTCTTGCGGTTGCTGCTGGAGTTGCGGGGTGAGTTGGGGATTGTCCTTTCGGTTGTTCATTTCAATCACAAGCTGCGCGGGGCGGAGTCGGATGCAGATGAGCGATTCGTCGCGAGTCTGGCTCGCGAGCATGATCTGGAATTTCATTGTGATAATGACGACGTGGCAGGGCATGCGCGGGAGGAAGGCATCAGTCTGGAGACGGCGGCGCGCCAATTGCGGCATGGATTCTTTCGGCATTTGATTCGAGAGGATGGTCCGGGCGACCCTCAGGGGCTAAAGCCCAGCTCTGAGGCGGGGCTTAATGGCACGGCTGAAGCCGTGCCCCTTCACGAACCTTCCTCGCTTCGCTCGGCTTCCTTGGGCCTGAAATGGCACGCGAGCGCGCTCGGCGCGTCCCATCACGGGGTTGCTGCGCGCCTCAACAGGATTGTTACCGGGCACACGCTTAATGATCAGGCGGAGACCGTGCTGATGCGGATGATTCGCGGGGCGGGGCTGCGGGGGCTCGGCGGGATTTATCCGCGGATTGCGGTTGAGGATGACGACGGAGAGATTTGCGGTGAGATCGTGCGGCCCCTGCTTGGGGTTCGGCGGTGCGAACTGGAGGGTTATCTCAAAGAAATCGGGCAAGCCTGGCGCGAGGACGCGACCAACTCCGAGGACAAGTTCACACGAAACCGTGTGCGCAAGCTCGTGCTGCCGCTGCTGGAAAAGGAGTTCAATCCTGCGGTCGCTGAAAATCTGGCGGAACTGGCGGAGATTGCGCGCGGGGAAGAAGATTATTGGGAAAACGAAATCGCGGGATGGATGGGGACCGGAGTTCACTGGACGGAGCCGGAATGGGTGAAACGCTTCTCGTCCAGCGCGCAACTGATTCAGATTGCGCCTACTCACGCGCCCGCCGGCGACTCGGCTGATGCACGTCTGAAGGCAAAGATTGAGAGCGCGCCGTGGCTTGTCATGAACGCGTCGGTCGATCGAGTGTGGTTTTTAGGCGAGCCCGCTGCGGTCCAGCGTAGGGTCGTCAAGGCTATTGGCGAGCATGCGGGCATTCCGCTTGAGTTCAAGCATGTAGAGGAAGTTCTGCGATTTGCGGCGGAGGAAGCGGGATCGGGCAAAGAACTCGCGCTGCCGCTGGGCTGGAAAGTGGAGAGGCATCCTAGTGAACTGGTGTTTGTCACTCCAGATTTGCGCGATCTGGAACCGCCTCGCGATTACGAATATGTCGTGACCGTTCCGGGCGAGGTGCAGGTTGACGAAACTGGTTCGAGGATTGAAGTCCGGCGCGTCTCTAGCGGAATGGAAGCGGGGTATAATCCTGAGCACCTTTTGGATGCGGAGTCGCTGCCAGGGCCGCTCAGAGTACGGAACTGGCGGGCAGGAGATCGGTTTTGGCCGAGACACACCAAGTCTCCGAAGAAGGTCAAAGAACTGCTGCAGGAGCGGCGCATAGAGGAGTCGCAGCGAAGATTGTGGCCAGTCATTGTAAGCGGTGATGAGATTGTGTGGATGCGCGGGTTTCCCCCGCCGGCGGGATTCGCCGTGCGGCCTGGGTGCGAAGCTATCATGATTGTGGAAAGCCAATTAGCGTCGACGCAGACGCACACGGCATGAGTACCGGCACGCCCGGAGGACACGAACCAACATGAGCAGCCCGAGAATCCAGCCCTTACGGCCGGTGATCACTACCGAGCAAATCCAGAAGCGTGTGAAAGAATTGGCGCGGCAGATCTCCGATGATTATCGCGGAGAGACCATACAAATGCTGGCGGTTCTGGAGAACGCGTTCATGTTCCTGGCCGACCTGGTGCGGGCGATCGAGGTTCCGGTGGTATGCCAGTTCATCAAGCCGAAATATACGCGGCCGCAGGGGACGGGCAGCGATGTGATGGAGATTTTTTTCAGCCACGAGCCTGACATCAAGGGACAACACATTCTGATTGTGGAAGGCCTGGTGCACTCCGGGGTGACGAGCGAATTTCTGATGAGCGATTTGAAGGCTCGCGGGGCGGCGTCGGTAAAACTGGTGACGCTGCTCGACCGGCAATCCGCGCGAAGAGTGCCCTTGCAACCGGATTATTTCGGATTTCTGGTGGACGATGCTTTTCTGATTGGCTATGGCTTGGGAGCCGTGGAGCAGACGAATCGTAATCTGCCATATCTCGCGGCGCGATAGAGACCCTTATGAACAGAATCGTCAAGGCGGTTGTGTTTTGGGCCGTGATCTGTGTGTCTGCAATGCTTCTTTGGCAAGTTGGCCGCTCGACTCCGGACGATCGAAAGATTCCGGAGATCGACTATTCGCGTTTCATGTCGGACGTGGATGCAGGAAACGTTGCGAGTGTCGATATCACGGGAACACGGATCCAGGGGCAGTATCGAGATGCGAAGGGGGCATTTCGACTGATTGGACCCAGCAACCCGGGCGTTTATCTGGATGCGCTCCGCAACAAGGGCGTGGAAATACGTTTCCGAGACGGGGGCAACAGTTCACCTCCCTTACAATTGCTGGGAACGTGGGCACCACTGATTCTGTTGGGCGCACTGTGGTTCTTTATGATCCGACAGATGCAGAAAAGGCGTTCGATTCCGCCGGAAGGCATCCCGCCCGCCGGAGGGAATTCGGGATTCCCTATTGAGCCGCGATGAGAGCGCCGGAATCACACTGCAACTAGAAGGAAGCACGTGACTTAAGTTATAAATGGACAACAGAGCGTTTTGCTCGCAGAAAAGGTAGAATAAGGGCTCAGGAATTTCGCCAATCAAAAACGGCGCCAGGGCATCTAATGACCTGAGGCGCCTCGGCGTAATGCTACACGGCGTCGAGTTTAGGAGTCTTCTAGGTGAACTCAACGGTAAAGACGGTGTTGTTCTGGCTCCTCATTGGAGTGTCGGCTCTGCTGCTCTGGGAAGTGGTCAAGAGCGCCCGCGACGGACAGAAGGACAAAGAAGTCAACGTCACGCAATTCATGAGTGACGTCGACCAGAATAACGTTCGCGAGATAACGGTTAACGGCATGGAAGTGCGGGGCAAGTACCGCGACAACTCGGCCTTCCACACCACCGCTCCCAGCAACTACTTCACTCCTGAGATGCTCAAGAGCCTGCAGGGCAAGGGCGTGAACATCGTCTTCCGCGACCGCGACAGCGGAAGCTTGCCGTTGCAGTTGCTGGGGACCTGGGCTCCGCTGATCCTGCTGGGCGCGCTGTGGTTCTTCATGATCCGGCAGATGCAGACCGGCGGGAATAAGGCGTTGTCGTTCGGCAAGAGCCGGGCGCGGCTGCTCTCGATGCAGCAGAAGAAGGTCACGTTCAAAGATGTGGCCGGCGTGGAAGAGGCCAAGGAAGAGCTGCGCGAGATTATCGAGTTCCTGCGCGAAGCGCAGAAGTTCCAGAAGCTGGGCGGACGTATTCCGAAGGGAGTGCTGCTGGTAGGGCCTCCGGGGACAGGCAAGACGCTGTTGGCTCGGGCGGTTGCGGGCGAGGCCAATGTTCCCTTCTTCTCGATTTCAGGTTCGGATTTCGTAGAAATGTTCGTCGGAGTGGGCGCGAGCCGGGTGCGCGACCTGTTTGAGCAGGGCAAGAAGAATGCGCCTTGCATTATTTTCATCGATGAAATTGACGCAGTTGGACGCCATCGCGGAGCTGGCCTGGGTGGCGGACACGACGAGCGCGAGCAGACTTTGAATCAATTGCTGGTTGAGATGGACGGCTTCGAATCGAACGAAGGCGTCATCCTGATGGCGGCGACCAACCGTCCCGACGTGCTGGATCCAGCGCTGCTGCGGCCCGGACGCTTTGACCGGCGCGTTGTAGTGAGCCGTCCGGATGTGCGCGGACGCGAAGAAATCCTGCGAGTGCACACCCGCAAGATTCCTTTAGCCGAAGACGTTGATCTCTCTGTGCTGGCTCGTGGCACCCCCGGATTTTCGGGGGCCGATCTGGCCAACATGGTGAATGAAGCCGCTCTGGCGGCAGCGCGGCAGAATCGCAAAGCCGTTCTGCACTACGACTTCGAGCTGGCGAAAGACAAAGTGCTGATGGGCGTGGAGCGCAAGTCGCTGCTGCTCACCGACGAGGAAAAGAAGAATACTGCGTATCACGAGGCGGGACACGCGCTGGTGGCGGCGAAGATGCCGTATTCCGATCCTCTGCACAAGGTGACCATCATTCCGCGCGGCATGGCGTTGGGCGTCACCATGCAGTTGCCGACCGATGACCGACACAATTATTACAAGAACTACCTGGACACGCAGATTGCCATCCTGATGGGCGGGCGCATCGCGGAAGAGATGTTTCTGAATGTGATGAGCACGGGCGCGGGCAACGACATCGAGCGAGCCACAGACTTGGCGCGCAAGATGGTCTGCGAGTGGGGCATGAGCGACCTGGGACCGCTGACCTTCGGCAAAAAGGAAGAGCAGATTTTCCTGGGCCGCGAGATCGCTCAGCACCGCGACTACAGCGAAGATACCGCCATCAAGATCGACCAGGAAGTGCGCAAGCTGGTGAATAACGGCTACAGCACCGCCCGGCAGATCATTTCCGATAACCGGGACACGCTGGAGAAAGTGGCGCGGGCGCTGATCGAGCGCGAAGTACTCGATGCGAACGAAATCAATTTGCTGGTCGCGGGCAAGGACCTTCCTCCCGTCCAGCCGCCTCCGACCAAGCCCGACGACGGTGTGCAGCACGTCATCAAGCCGGAATTGCAGCCGGGACGCGCGAAAGGCGGCGAGCGGCCAGCGACGGCGTAGGGTCAAGCGTTTTGTTTATCGTGGGCGGCTTAAAAGGCCGCCCATTTTCTTTGGAGGGCGAATCCGGCGCAACGAAGGCGAACTGATCAACTCCCTCGAATTTTGCCTCATTCATGTTGACCCACCCTACAACGCCAGACCTCATTTTCACCTTCGCCCACCAGACTTTTTCTCCGAGGTCAACATAGTTAGCCGCGCAGTCCTTCCCCAGGCAGCCGCTTCCGTCCGGCCACTTGGCGAAGGTAATGTCGTACTCGCGATAGAACCGCCCCTTAAACCAAGCAGCGGAGAAGCCCTCGCCCCGATAGGTGTACGTAAGGATCGTATCTCCTCGCCGTAAATCATCCTGCGGCAAGTCTTCGGTTAGCCGGATAGCCCCCGGCTTGTAAGTGATGACTACTCCCGAAATGCCTGTCACGACAGCTTTCGTGGGGAGTGTCGCTATGCGCTTGCGGCTTGGTTTCCAAGTATCGAAAACCTCCACTGCTGCCGCCGCTGTCCATTCGCCATACGTGCATCCCTCAAAGGGACAGGCATTCCAATCGAGGAAGGGCAAGGTTGGTGCTGGCTGTACTACGTATGACGGTGATTCCGGTGCTGCTACAGGCGAAGCGCCGGGCCGGTTTGCGCTGGGCGCGCTGGGACCCTCGGCGTGCATCGTCGCATAGTCCAGCTTCGGATTGGTATCCGTCGTACATTTTGTGTATGTCTGCCAACTATCGCCGCGCAGTATTGCTAGAGTTACCGGATTGATCATCCGGTAGTTCGGGTCCCCGACGATCGGTGTGTTCGGTTCCCACGTTCCTGGCTCAAAGCAGCCGCCAGGCCCGCAGAAGGAAACCGAGAATAGATTTGCCGTCTGCTTCTTAATTTGAACCCCGAATGCGTTAGAACAACGCGTCTTCCAAAACCCGGTAAAATCGGGTGGCGAGCCCTTTACGGGTTCCGTGCGATCATCGCAGGCAACGGTGAGGAAACACAGGCATGAGAGCAACACGAAAAATTGCATGAGCCGACCGTTCATGTGCACCGTTCCCTTTGCGCGGCGAAAGTCTTACCCTGCCATTCTAGGGCCGCAAATCACGGGCATCGAATTACTGTCGTAATCGGATTTCACTTATCGGGAATCTCCCGACCCAGGCGCGTTACTTCCTCGATTCAGAGCCTTTTGTGCGCACGTGGAAACGCCTGTTTTATGATATAATTTCTACAGTCGAAATCGATCCTAAGTACAAGGAAATTCAATAACTTGAAGTCTATTCTAGACGGCTTCGAGAGGGCAGGATCGAAAGCAATTTCCAGCCTGGTTCCAGGGTGCGAGCGGTAACTGCGCAACACAAAAATTCGGGACATTTTCGCGGAGCGGAATGGCCACCAAAGAGATTAATACTCCCATCGTCGACACCAAAACAAAAAACGGAAAAGTGACTCCCATCAGCACGGTGAACGGCGCCGGCAACGGCAATAGCGACTACAACGCCGATTCCATCAAAGTGTTGAGCGGGATGGAACACGTTCGCAAACGTCCGGCCATGTACATCGGCTCGACGGGCGAGGTCGGCCTTCATCATCTCGTGTACGAGGTGGTCGACAATTCCGTCGATGAGGCGCTGGCGGGATTCGCCACAAAGATTGAAGCCACCATCCATATCGACAACTCGATCACCGTGGTCGATGACGGCCGCGGCATTCCCGTCGACGACATGGATTTGGACGGCGAAAAACTTTCCGCCGCCGAAGTGGTGATGACCAAGCTGAATGCCGGAGGAAAATTCGATTCGTCCACCTACAAAGTTTCCGGCGGACTGCACGGCGTGGGCGTGTCGGTCGTCAATGCGTTGAGCATCGAGTTGGAGCTTGAGATCTGGCGCGACGGCGCGACCTGGCAGCAAACGTATTCCAAGGGCCAACCGACCAGCAAACTGAAGAAGACCGGTGTCGCCAAAGTAAAAACCGGGACCAAGGTCCATTTCACGCCTGACCCGGAGATCTTCACAACGGCTGCGGAATACAACTACGACACTTTGGCGCAGCGTCTGCGCGAACTCGCGTTCCTCAACAAGGGATTGCTAATCACGCTGACCGATGAGCGCACAACCGACGCGAAGACCGGCGAGCCCAAGCATGCCGAATTCAAGTACAACGGCGGCATCGCGGAATTCATCAAGCATCTCAACCGCGGCAAGCAGGTGCTGCACGACAAGCCGATTTACATGGAGGACGACCGCAACGGCGTCCACATGGAGATTGGGCTGCAATATAACGACGCGTATTCCGAAACAATTTTCAGCTTCGCCAACAACATCAACACGGTCGATGGCGGCACGCATCTTTCCGGATTCCGCACGGCCCTGACCCGCACGATTAACTATGCCGGACAGCAGATGGGCCTGTTCAAAGATGTAAAGGAAAATCTGACGGGCGACGATGTGCGCGAAGGCCTGGTCGCGGTGATCAGCGTGAAGCTGCCGCAGCCGCAATTTGAAGGGCAGACAAAGGGCAAGTTGAATTCTGACATTGCCGGAACGGTCACGCAATTTGTGAACGAGCGTCTGGGCGCGTTCTTCGAGCAGAATTCGACGGTCGCGAAGAAGATCATCAACAAAGCCGTGGACGCGGCGCGCGCGCGGGAAGCGGCCCGCAAAGCTCGCGATCTTACGCGGCGCAAAGGCGCGCTCGACTCGGGCGGGCTGCCGGGCAAACTGGCCGACTGCTCGGAGCGCGATCCGAACCGCTGCGAGCTGTTCCTGGTCGAGGGCGAGTCGGCCGGTGGAACCGCGAAACAGGGCCGCGATCGCCGCTTTCAGGCGATTCTGCCGCTCAAGGGAAAAATTCTGAACGTGGAGAAGGCGCGCTACGACAAGATGTTGGCGCACGAGGAAATTCGCGCCCTGATCACGGCGCTGGGCACGGGCATCGCTAAGGATGATTTCGATGCGACGAAAGTGCGCTACGGAAAAATCATCCTGATGACCGACGCCGACGTTGACGGCAGCCACATCCGCACGCTGCTGCTGACGTTCTTCTTCCGCCACATGCAGGAATTGATCAAGCGCGGAAATGTTTTTATCGCGCAGCCGCCGCTGTTCTCGCTGAAAAAGGGCAAATCGCAGCAGTACATCAAGGACGAGCGCGAGTTCGTGAAGGTGATGGTAAAGCGCGCCGCCGACGGATTGAGCGTTCGCTACGGAGAAGGCGCGGCCAAACTGGAAGGCAAAGAGCTGGCCAAGTTCATGACCGTGCTCGATGAGTACCTGGGCTTCTTCGAGAAGCTCGACAAGCGAGTGCGCAACGAACGCGTCACCGAGTTGATTCCCAAGTTTGGCCTGGCGAAGCGCGAGGATTTTGAAGGCGAGAAGAAGGCTCCGCCGAAAAAGATCGAGCGCCTGGAAAGAGAACTGAAGAAGCTGCAGAAAGAGGAAGGCTTCAAGAGCGTGGAGTCGCGCTTCGACGAAGAGCACAACCTGTGGGAGGTGAGCTTCGTCAATAAACATGGCGCCGAACACGTGATCAACTTTGTGCTGGCCTCGAGCGCCGAATGCCGGCAATTGATAGCTAAGTACAAGCTGATCGAGCCTTACATGGAGCCGCCGTTCGTGGTGGAGACGCTGGTCAAGGCGGCGCCCACTGCCAGCAACGGCGATGGGACCGAGGAAGAAGCCGTTTCCGCCGAAGAAAAGGCTGAAAAGAAAGCTGCCAAGCCTGCCAAGCGAAAAGAAGTTGAGGTCGTGGAAAAGACCAATGTCCGCGACCTTCGCGATTACGTGATCAACGAGGGACGGCGGGAATTCACGATTCAGCGCTATAAAGGTTTGGGGGAAATGACCGCTCCGCAGTTGTGGGAGACCACGATGGATCCGGAGCGCCGCACGCTGCTATCGGTGAAGCTGGAAGACATCGCCGAGTGCGAAACGATTTTCACCACGCTTATGGGCGAAGATGTTGAGGCGCGGCGCAAGTTCATCGAAGAGAATGCGCTCGACGTGAAGAACCTGGACATCTAAGACTTCTTTGCCACGGATTTACGCGGATTCTCGCGGATAGAACAACAGAAATGCTTTTTGGGCAGCCTTGAGCTGCCCTTTTTTATTTCGAGAGCACGGCAAGAAACTACTTCAGGCCTTCCACCAGGTAGAGATCGGCGAGCATGCGGTGGTAGCCGAAGATACACGTCTTGGCGTCAGGCGTGATCAGGATGGGGCCGATGGTCTCGACTCCGGCGGGATCGGAAGGCATCAATTGCTTCCAGAGGCTGCGCTTCCCGGTTTGCAGATCCAGCTTATCGACGCGGGCCGGCAGTTCTCCAGGTTGATAGACGTAAAGGAAGTGATTGTCGCTGCTGAAGGTGATGGGTTGCTCTCCGGAGTTGAAGCCGGGAATGGCACGCGGTTCGCCTCCGCCGGTCGGATAGAGATATCCCTTCTGGTCTGGCCCGATTCCGGCGGCCATTTGCGAATCCGGTGAAATCACGAAGGCGGTGCCGTTCACGCCTTCGGCCGTGATCGGCTGACTCTTTCCGGAAGCAATATCGAACACATAGAGTCTGACGCCTTTGCCCGGCTCGTTGCCGGAAAATAGCAGCCGCTTGCCGTCGGGAAACCAGCGCGCCCAGGAATGGTTGACGCTGTCTTTGGTTAGCACCGTGCCCTCACCGGCTCCGGTCGTGAGCAGTTTGAGCTGCGAGGGCGTGTCCTGCGTCTGCGCAACCACCGACTTTCCGTCGGGCGAGAGAGCGACCGCGCCGCCTTCACCCAGCAAAACGGCAGGCGAGCCATCGGTCTTGCGGATATAGACAGCGTAGGACAATCCGCCGGATTTTGAGTAATCGAGGGAACCGCCGCCGCCCTCTTCGTCGAACAGCAGCGTCTTGCCGTCGGTGGAAAGATCCGAGGGATAGGTGTAATCGAGCCAGGAAAGATCCTGCTGCTTGGACTCGTCAGGGATCATGCCAACAAGTTCTCGCCGCCAGCTGGCGCGCATCAGCAGCACGCGGCCATCTTTGAAGATGTCGAAGATCATGACGGCGCCGGGCAAACGCAGCACCATGCGCTCTTTGCCATCGAGGGTGATGGCGTAGAGGGTTCGGTCCACGCCTGACTTGCTGGCCGTGAACCAGATCTCGCTGCCATCGGGCGACCAGGCCAGCCCCTGGATAGTGAACCATTCGCCCGAGAGCGTTTTCTTATTTCCCGCCAGGTCGACGACTGCAAGAGAGCCGCTGTCATCACCCTGCACAGGATGGTCGATGAAGGCGATCAGATTTCCCTTCGGCGAGAAGCGGGGATGCCCAATCCAGCCGCCGGTCTCGTAAAGCGGCTTGCCGATGGGATACTCCAGACGATTGCGGCCGCCAAAGTCGCGCACCACCACCAGGTTGGTGCCATCGGCGGACCAATCCGCCCACTGCACGTGCTCCAGAACTTCGCGGGGAGCTCCACCAACCAGTGGTGCGCGGGCCAGCGTGCCCATATTCACCCACGTGCCGATGGCCTTGCTATTTAGCAGGACGGCCATCTCCGACGCGGACGAGACCGAGGCGAGCTGCGTGCGGCTCAGCCCCATGGAGCGCGCTTCCGGCGCTTCGGGCCTGGCGGTGAACACATCCACAGGACTGCCCTGCCATGCGGCGCTGTAGAGAATCGTCTGCCCGTCCGGGGCAAAACGGGCGGAGCGGATACTGCCGCGGCGGAAGGTCAACTGCCGGTACGTCGGAGGCGGTGGAGGCACGGAGGAGAACATCTGCTTCCCGACATATATGCCTGCCGCCAATGCGACCAGGACCGAGACGGCCAGCACCGACCACACAATGTTACTGCGCGTCGCAGGTGGCCGTGCCGGTGCTGCTGTTACGGACGGGGCAGCCGACTCAGTCACAACCGATGTGCGGGAAGAATCCAGGGAACGTTTGATGCGCTTGAGGTCGGCGCGCATTTCGGCGGCGCTCTGGCAACGCATCTCGCGATCTTTTTCGAGCGCCTTGTTGATGGTCTCTTCCAGCTTCGGCGGTAGTTCCGGATTCAGCCGGATCGCGGCGGTGGGAGCCCGATTCAGGATGGCTTCGGTAATGACTGCGGACGTTTCTCCGCGAAAAGGCAGAACGCCGGTTGCCATTTCGTAGAGCACGACGCCGAAGGAGAAAAGGTCGGTGCGGCCGTCGAGTTCCTTCCCACGCAGTTGCTCGGGAGACATGTAGGCCACAGTGCCCACCGCGGTTCCGGGATTGGTGAGGTCAAGGCTGGTGGCCTCGGCAACGGTCTGGGAATCGCCGCTGGTGGGACGGGCGGCGCGAGCAATTTTTGCCAGCCCAAAATCAAGAATTTTGGCGTGTCCGCGATCGGTCACGAAAATGTTCGCAGGCTTGATATCGCGATGAACGATGCCCTTGGCGTGCGCCGCATCGAGCGCGTCGGCTACCTCAATCCCGAGCGTCAGCAGGCGCTCCTGCTCCATGGGACAGGCCGTCAATCAGGTGCTTGAGGGTTTGGCCGGTCAGGCACTCCATGACGATGAAGGCCTGGCCATTGTGCTCGCCGATTTCGTGGATCGTGCAGATGTTGGGATGATTGAGGGCTGAGGCGGCGCGGGCTTCGCGGCGAAAGCGTTCGAGGGCTTGCGGATCGTCGGAGGCGTCGTCGGGAAGAAACTTGAGGGCCACGAAGCGGCCGAGCAGCGTGTCTTCAGCCTTGTAAACGACGCCCATCCCGCCGCCGCCCAGAAGCTCAGTGATCCGGTAGTGGGAGATGGTTTGGCCGATCATGTTTAGCTGATCAGGGACGAGTGGCACAGGATTACCCGATGGGCAACCACAAGCGCCGTGTCATCTTAGGGCGAATTCGACTTGGCGTCAATGCTGAAGGGCTTGACCTTGGGCTGCATCGCCGAACGTTTGCTGACGGCATTTAGGACCTTGGGGGCAAGGCTGTGGCCTCTGGTTCGGGCTTCTCGCCGCGGAAGACGTGCGAGATGCCGCGCACGATGCGGCGCATCGGCAACTCGCCTTTGGTATCGGCGAAGAAGATCTCTCCGGTGCGGCTGCCGCGATAGTACCAGCGCTTCAGCAACGCGATGTGCTCCATGTGTTCCGTCACGGATTTCGTCTGGCTCTGGGGGAACGCTTGCAAGGCCTCATGCACTCTGGCCTCCATCGACTGCGATTTCGCGTGCTCGGCGGGCTGGATGAGAAACGAAAGCGGCCCTGCGAGTTTTCCGGCGTCAACGTGAAAGAACGAAACCGATCCTTGGATACAGCTCGGCTGGATCATGAGCGCCGACAGGCGATCGAGGCGCTGCACGATATCGGGAAGCAGGCTCAGCACGGGCTTCAGCTTCTCTACGCGAGCGTGAATCGCCGCCGCATCCTCAAAGGCCAGGCTGGCTGATGCGGCTTCGCGCTGATCCGAGAACTCGCGCAAAAGGGATTCGCCTCCTGAATCGAAATACGTTTGAACACGCTTCACTTCCGCGGCATAGTCTTCATCGCTGCATCCCTTAAAACAGGGCGCCAGGCACATCTTCATCTCGGAATAGATGCAGCCGGGAAATTCTGGGTCGGGATGGAGATCGTCGACGCAGCGCCGCATCTTGAAGAAATCGAGCGAATCGTTCATGAACTTTTCGGCCGCGAGGCGGGAAACGAAGGGCCCGTAGTAGACCGCCGGCCCTTGCAGGCGGCCGAGGCGCGTGGTGATCGATGCGCGGGGATATTCGTTTTCGAGATGCAGCTTGACGAAAGGCGCAAAGCGAAAGCGCAGCCGGTTCTGGTAGGTCTTGGGAAACGTGCCCCGCAGAACGCGGTAGAGCAGGAAACCGGACTCGAAGTCAGATCCTGTAGGGGTGTATTCGATGGAGCGCACACGATCGCGAAGGTTGAGTTTTTTTGTCCGTTCGGTGAGCGGGCCGAGAAGGCGTTGCAGTCGGCGCCGCAGATTCGCGGTCTTGCTGACGTAAGGCTCGGCCTGGGAGGCTTCCCCACGCAAGAGGAAGACCGCCGGCGCGGAGGGAACCGCGGCAAAGACTTCGGCGTCCAGTTCGGGCGTGAATTCGAGTCGCTCGGTCAGCACTGGGTTAATTCTAATGGGATTTCAACACAGACAGACAGAGTCACAGCTATCGTCTTTCTTGGCACATGACCAAGTGCTCTATGGTCGTTAAAGACGGGTTCGAATGTCTGCACTCCGTACTTCCTGGCGGAAGTCCGTACCGACGAGCGCGATCGTGCGACACATTTCATGCAGACGGGAGCGCATGGTCTCGCCGATGCGATCACCCAGCGTGTCCTGGCGGGCCGCGGCCCGAGCCGTTGCAAAGGATTCAGAAGTCCTGGACGAATCCGGGTCGACCGCTCCTGCCGCTGGTTCATCCGCAAAGTTCGTCGTGATAATTGTCGTGAGGTTTTCCTTATATCGGGTATTTAGAATCAATCGTACCGTATCCCATCTCCACTCAGTGGGTCTCACGGAACCAAGATCGTCCAGAATCAAGACTTCTGCTGTAAATACTGGCCGGAGCAAGCCGAGCTCGGTGGTTTGCACCGACGCGTTATATGAATCTTGGATCTGCTTCAACAAGTCCGCATAGTCGTAGAAGACGCAATCAACCCCTTTCTCGCGGATCAACGTCTTTGCGATTCCGACTGCCAGATGCGTTTTGCCCCGCCCAGCCTTGCCTACGAATAGAAGTCCAACCTTGTTCAGGGGATACTCTTCGACAAATCGGCAGGCGGCCATCCGCGCGGGCGTTAGCGAGCGACGCGGACCGTCGAACTCAAAATTGGTGAGCTCGCAATGCTCGTACCGCCGTGGGATGCGGGCGGCCGTGAGCAGCGTTTGGGCCCGCGCGCGCAATTGGCAATCACAGCGCGTGACGCGGCGATCGTTTCGGGTGCCAGCGGAGTTGAGTCCGGCCGGCACGGTCTTCCATCCTGTGCCTTCACACAACGGGCAAACTTCTGCGGGAGCCTTAATCACCTTGGACTACTCCTGATTCGATCACATAGCCCCGGAATATTCGTCCGGGAGGTCCGCTTCACGTGGCGGATGATTGTGTCCGCCGCTTGGTGGTTCCTCTTTCGACTTTGCACCCGCGAGCCGCTCTTGCGCAAGCTGGAAGGCCTGGCTTTCTGTGTACATCCTGTGAAGGAAAGACGGCTCCTGTGGAGAGCGGAGGAAAAACCGTTCTGGCCAAGGCGCAAAGCCGCTCGGGTAGGCCAAATTGGGAGCGCCAAGGTGCGAAACAGGCTTCCGGCGCGGATTTTCACAGTTGACATTCCGCCAAGAGGGAGCACAATACGAGCCATCAGGTTTCCCAACCCAGTCCAAGCCAGTTTTCATCGCGGTTGAGCTGGGCACGAACGAGACCTGCGAGGAGACGCTATGAATAAAGCCGATCTGGTTGACAAGATCGCAGGCGCGTGCGAAATCAGCAAAGCGCAAGCCACGACC
This sequence comes from uncultured Acidobacteriota bacterium, assembly GCA_963719865.1. Classification (GTDB taxonomy): domain Bacteria; phylum Acidobacteriota; class Terriglobia; order Terriglobales; family Acidobacteriaceae; genus Sulfotelmatobacter. Next base: position 39,255 of record CAVRDS010000011.1, read on the forward strand.
GCCATTGATACCGCTGTGGACAGCGTTACGTCCGCACTGCGCAAGGGAGATCGCGTGGCGTTGATAGGGTTCGGCACCTTCTCCGTGTCACAGAGAAAAGCACGGAACGGCCGCAATCCACAAACCGGCGCGACCATCAAGATCGCCGCCCGCAAAGTCGCGAAGTTCACTCCTGGAGCCGAATTGAAGAAGGCGGTCAACAAGAAGTAGTACGGAAGAATTCCATAAATGTCGAACGGCAGGGGGTCGGCCCTGCCGTTTTTTACTGTGCAACGCTTTGTAGAGTGGAATCATGCCTGAGATCTCGCTTTCTGCTCGCCTTTGCTGGAGGTAGGGAGTCACTTTGAACTTCGACTACTGCGTACCCGCGGGAGATCCCTCGTCCCGCTGGTGAAAACGCGGGCCTTCGGGATGACCCCCTCGAAAAATTTTGCGCTGTGGAAATGAAACTAAACCCACTACCCAGCCCGACCATCGCTTGACCCTTTACTGGGAAGGCCCCTACCATCAACTGGGGTTCATGCGATTCCATTTCTTGTCGTTCGGTGCGCGCCGCGTCATTTTGTGCGTGCTTGCATGCGGATGGTTGCTCATGGGAACACTCTGCGCGCAAACTGCGAAGGGCGCCCCAACGGCGCCAGCGCAGATCGTCAATTTCACCGACATTGCCGAAAAGGCCGGACTGACCGCACCTAATATTTTTGGCGGGATCGATACCAAGAAATACATCATTGAAACTACCGGAAACGGTGTCGCCATTTTCGACTACGACAACGACGGTTGGCCCGACATTTTCTTGGTGAACGGCACCCGACTGGAAGGTTTTCCGGCGGGACAAGGTCCGACCAACCGGCTCTATCACAACAATCACGATGGCACGTTTACCGATGTAACTGCGAAGGCCGGGCTCTCGGCGACGGGCTGGGGACAAGGCGTATGTGTCGGCGACTACGACAACGATGGATGGGAAGATTTATACGTCACCTACTATGGCAAGAACCGGCTTTACCACAACGATCATGGGGTCTTTAAAGAAGTCGCTGAAAAGTCAGGCGTAGCCGGCTCAGGAAAAGCCTGGGGAACTGGATGTGCGTTTGTCGACTACGATCGCGATGGCCATCTTGATCTAGTCGTTGCGAATTATGTGGACTTCGATCTGGCGACTGCGCCCGCTCCGGGAGATCGTCCCACGTGCATCTGGAAAGGTGTGCCAGTGATGTGCGGGCCGCGCGGCCTGCCCGGAGCGACAAATATTCTTTACCACAATCGCGGAGATGGAACGTTTGAAGACGTCACCACGAAGGCACACATCGATCGCACCGACGGCCACTATGCGTTCAGCGTCTCGACGTTCGACTTCGACGAAGACGGGTGGCCGGATATTTTTATCGCGTGCGACAGCACTCCCAGCATTCTGTACCGCAATAATCATGATGGAACTTTTACCGACGTTGCGGTGACCGCAGGAGCGGCGTTCAACGAGGACGGGCGCGAACAAGCCGGAATGGGGTCGACCATCGGAGACTACAACGGCGACGGCCATCTGGACATCTTCAAAACGAATTTTTCCGATGACACTTCCACGCTTTACAAAAACAATGGCGATGGAACATTCAACGATGCGACTACGGCAGCCGGATTAGGGCTCTACACGCAATATCTCGGCTGGGGCACCATGTTTCTCGACATCGATAATGACGGCTGGCCCGATTTGCTGCTCGTCAACGGGCATGTCTATCCGGAAGTGGACAGTCAACATTTAGGCAGCAGCTACAAAGAACCGCGAATCCTTTTTCACAATAACGGTGATGGAACGTTCAGCGATATTTCCGCATCAGCGGGTTCGGGTATTACGACCTTGGCTTCTTCGCGCGGATTGGCGGTCGGAGATTTGTGGAACGATGGCAGGATGTCCGCGGTCATCAACAACATGAACGCCGCGCCCAGTCTGCTGGTGAATCAGATCCACAACTCAAACCACTGGCTCACGATTCACCCAATTGGAACGAAATCGAACCGCGACGGGATCGGGGCACGAATCCGGGTGAAAACCGCGACTCGCATTCTGGTCGATGAAGTGCGCGGCGGATCCAGTTATATTTCGAACAGCGACATGAGGGTACATTTCGGCCTGGGAAAAACCGACAAGATCGAGTGGGTTGAAATTCGCTGGCCCAGTGGGCTAACGGAGCGTTTCACTGGCTTGGCCGTGGATCAGATTCATACGCTGAAAGAAGGCGCGGGTTCGGCCGCCGAGCCTGAAGCGAAGAAAGCTCCATAACGCTATTTCGTAGACTTGGGATTTTTCGGGAACTGCATCGTGCGCGTAATTCCCTCGCCTTCCTTGACATAGATCACCTGGTTGGCCTTCACATCTTTCACGGTATCGACCTGGCCGCTGGGCCAATGAATCTCGAGGACGCCAACTTTTTCGGCTTTGCCCAATCCGAAGTGAACCCTGAGATCGTTCTGCGAGAAGTAACCGCCGCCGCTGCGAACTTCGTCGATCTGGCGATGCGGCTTGGATTCTCCGGGAAGTTGAGCCGTACACACCAGGCGCGCGCCAATACCGCTGCGGTTAGACTTGGTTCCGATAGTGCGAACCTTGATCCAGTTATTGGCGAGGGTAGAGTCGCAACGCAACAGCTGCGGATAATTGTTGACCGTGTTGACGACAACGTCGATGTCGCCATCGTTGTCAAAATCTCCAAACGCCGCGCCGCGGGAAGCGCTGGGCTCAGAGATGCCGGGGCCGGCCTGGAAAGAGATGTCCGCGAAGTGGCCGTTGTGGAGATTCTGATAGAGCAGCTTGCGCTGCGCATAGCCGGCTTCGGTTTTCAGTTGCTCGACTTCGGGATAAACGTGGCCGTTGCAGATGAGGATGTCGGGCCACCCGTCATTATCCATGTCGAAAAATCCGCAACCCCAGCCGAGGAATTGGGTGTGCGCGCCCAGTCCGGCAATGAAAGTGGTGTCCTCGAAACTGGCTCCGCCTTGATTGTGATAGAGCGAAGGCGTGTCGCCCGCGAAATTTGTTTTGACGATGTCGAGGTTGCCATCCATATCGTAGTCGGCCGCTGACACGCCCATGCCGGCCTGCGGCTTCCCATCGGGACTGAGGGCGCAGCCGGCCTCGATCGCAATGTCCTCAAATTTTCCGTTCTTCTTATTCTGATAAAGCGCGCTGGGAGCGGAGTCATCGGCAACATAGATGTCAGGCCAGCCGTCATTGTCGAAATCGGCGGTGAGGACTCCCAGACCATACGTGCCATTTGCACTGAAGATTCCGGCTGCTTCCGAGACGTCGCTGAACGTGCCGTCGCCGTTGTTGTGGTAGAGAATATTTTTTCCACCCTGGAGTCCGGGCGGCCCGCAGGCGACCATGACGCTCTTATAAAGGCAAGGGCCGGATTCGGGCACGGGAGCCGTCGCCAGATCCATGTCGATATAGTTCGCGATAAAGAGATCAAGGTGGCCATCGCGGTCATAGTCGACAAAAGCGCAGCCGGTGTTCCAGCGTTTCCCGTTGCCCGCCACGCCAGCCTTTGCGCTCACCTCGGTGAATGTCCCGTCGCCGTTGTTGTGATAGAGAACGTTCTTGCCGAAATAGGTGACGAACAGGTCGTCCCAACCGTCGTTGTCATAGTCGCCGACGCAGCATCCCTGACCCCAGCCGGAATGCGCGAGTCCAGCCTTTTGGGTCACGTCGGTAAAGGTGCCGTCGCGATTATTGCGGAACAGATGTGAGGTAGGCTCGCTGCCTGCAGGAAAGCCTTCGAGGCGGGTACCATTCACCAGAAAGATGTCGAGCCAGCCATCATTGTCATAATCGTAAAAAGCCACGCCGCATCCGGTGGTTTCGAGCAGATACTTGTTTTTGTGTTCGCCGCCAAAAATGGTTTTCGCGTTCAGCCCCGATTCGCGGCCAACATTCAGAAAGCTGATGCCCAGGCTGCCGCTCTGCGCATTTTTGGCTGACGAGGGATCCGGCTTTGCTTGCGCTTGAGGAGCCGCTCGCAACCAATAGGGACGTGCCAGCGCAAGCACGCTCTCGAACGAGAGCACAAGAGCCGAGCGGCTGAGCGATGTTAGAAATGCGCGGCGTGAAGGGAACAAGAGGTCGCTACCTGGCCCACAGGGCCCGTGCTCGAATTCGGCCCCTATTTCCTTATATTCAGGGAATCTAGAGTTTGCAAGCTCTCGCAGAGTTCGGTCGCCGCATCAAAATGAAAGACGCCATGGATTTCTTCCTTTTGCACCCGCGTTCTTTACGCTGTGCATCCCGCGCGGTAAAACGCCCTTTGTCTCGTGGCGATTTGCGGAAGGGCGTTGATTTCGGCCGGTGGGCGCGCATCGGAGACCCGATTCTTATCCGTCCTTAAGAATTTTGCAGTTGCCGCGACTGGCTGGGCCCGGGAAGCGTTACACTGCAATCAATCCGGCGTTTGGGGTTTGAAAGCTTTTTAGGAGTGGTGATTTATGGGATCGAAATCCTACAGGGGTCTTATCTGTGGAGCTCTGTCGATTTTTTCTGTTCTGGCTATTTTTTGCGCTCTGGCAGCCGCCCAGTCGAGCAAGGCAGATGACATGAAAGGCCGTCCCTGGTGGCAGCATGCCGTTTTTTATGAGATTTATCCACGCAGCTTTGCCGACAGCAACAACGACGGAGTCGGCGACCTGAACGGGATCGCGTCGAAACTGGATTATCTGAAAGATCTGGGCGTGGATGCGATCTGGATTTCTCCCTGCTTCCCTTCGCCGCAGGTGGATTTTGGCTACGATGTCTCCGACTATGAAAACATTGATCCGATGTATGGAACGCTGGCGGATTTCGACAATCTGGTGAAGGAAGCGAAGAAACGCAGCATCCACATCATTCTCGACTTTGTGGTGAACCATACGTCCGATCAGCACCCGTGGTTTCTGGATTCGAAGTCCTCCCGCACATCGGCGCACCGCGATTGGTACATCTGGCAGGATGGCAAAGGGCCGGGACAGCCTCCGAACAACTGGACCTCGACATTTGGCGGCTCCGCATGGAAATTCGATCCGACAACGAATCAGTACTACTACCACTATTTTTATGCTGAGCAGCCTGATTTGAACTGGCGCAATCCCGCGGTAAAAGATGCCATGTTCGACGTGACGCGCTGGTGGTACAAGCGCGGCGTTTCCGGATTTCGCCTGGACGCGGTCGACACGCTCTTCGAAGATCCGAATTTGCGGGATAATCCGGTCAAGCCGGGCAAGAACGCCTTTGGCGATCCGATCGAAGTAAATAAATTCAATACCAAGCTACCGGAAGTGCATGAGGCGCTGCGCGGCCTCCGCAAAGTGGCTGACGAATACAACGCTGTGCTGATTGGCGAAACCTGGACCGCTGATATTGCCGAATTGGACCAGTATTACGGCAAGAGTAACGATGAATTGCACCTGCCGATGGATTTTCTGTTCACGACGGTGAACAAGCTGTCGCCCGCCGAATTCCGCAAACAGATTGCCGAAGTAAATTCGGCTTCGGGTTGGCCTACGTTCGTTATCAGCAATCACGACATTGCGCGTTCGTACGACCGTTACGGAGATGGAGAGCACAACGACGAAATCGCGAAGCTGATGGCCGGACTTTATCTGACGCTGCGCGGGTCGCCGATTATCTATTACGGCGAAGAAATCGGCATGAAGACAACTCCTCCGACGCGGAAGGAGGACGTGAAGGATCCCATCGGCCGCCGAGGCTGGCCGAAAGAAAAAGGCCGCGACGGCGAGCGCACTCCCATGCAGTGGGACGACGGCGCGAACGCAGGCTTTTCGACGGCCACGCCCTGGCTTCCTGTGCCTGCGACCGCAAAGACGCATAATGTGGCGGACGAGTCCAAAGATCCGAATTCGATTCTTTCGTTCTACAAAAGAGTCCTCAAACTTCGTCACACGAATCAGGCGCTATCGGACGGCGATTACGTTCCGATCAACGAGAACAATCAGAACGTGCTGTCGTACCTGCGCGTGTATCACGATGAGGCGGTGCTGGTGGCACTGAATATGTCGGGCGCCACGCAGAAGATCAGCTTCGCGACGAAGGGAAATGGCTTTACCTCGGCAAAGAGCCTGATGGCTACCGGGAAGTCCGCTGCCAAGGGCGATATGCTGACTCTAGATCCGTACGGGGTTTTCATCGGACAGCTCTCGAAGTAGCGCGAACAGGATCGAATGCACGAACTATCGATCGCGATGGGCATTGTGGAAGCCGCCCTGGAAGAGGCGCAGAAGCGCGGCCTGCAGGTGAGCGCCGTGCATCTCCGGCTGGGAGCGCTGTCTGGCGTGGTGAAGGACGCGCTGCTGTTTTCCTATGAAGTCGTGTGTCAGGACACTCCGCTCGAGGGGTCTCGGCTGATCGTGGAGGACGTTCCGGTGGCTGTTTTTTGCCCGCAGTGCCGGGAACAAAGAATCCTGACTTCGGTGCAAGCGTTCATTTGTCCGGAATGCGGTTTGCCAACAATGGATGTACGACAAGGCAAGGAATTGGAAGTTTTTGCTCTGGAGGTGCAGGAATGAGCGAGCCACGTCTGGTTGAAGTGCGGCGAAATGTTCTGAAGCAGAACGACGTGATCGCTCGCGCTCTGCGTGAGCAGTTTCGTGCCGCCGGAGTCTTTGTGGTGAGCCTGGTTTCCAGTCCCGGCTCCGGGAAGACAACTTTTCTGGAGAAGACTCTGACTCAATTGCAGCCGCGCTTTCGAGTGGCTGCGCTGGTCGGGGATCTGGCGACCGAAAATGACGCCCTGCGCCTCGCGCGCAGCAAGGCTCCCGTCAGGCAAATTACGACGGGGACTCTCTGCCACTTGGAAGCTGCGATGGTGCAAACCGCGCTGCAGGAATGGGATCTGAATCAACTGGATTTCCTGTTTATCGAGAACGTGGGCAATCTGGTGTGTCCGTCATCCTACGATCTCGGAGAAAATTTGCGGCTGGTCCTGATGTCGGTCACCGAAGGGGAAGATAAGCCGCTGAAGTATCCGACCATCTTCAACAGCGCCGATGTTGCGGTGATCACCAAGAACGAGTTGTCGGCGGCGGTGGAATTTGATTGGGAAACAGCTCGCCGGAGCATCGAGTCGGTGCGGCCCGGCATGCGCATTTTTCGCCTCTCGGCGAAAACGGGAGAGTCCATGCAAACCTATCTGGACTTCCTGGTCGAGCAGTTGAAAGAACATCGGGCGGTCGCGCACACATAGCCGCCGGGCACGTCAGCCTTGGGGCACTTGAGCTAAGGCCATCAAGGTTCGTGCTGCGTACGTGATGAGCAAGGCAAGCACGCACGCCATGATCAGCTGGCGATAGCTGGTCTCCATCAGATCGGCCAGCACACCCGAAACAAAGATAAAAAGAAACGGAACCGCGGCGATGAGGAATCCTTCGCCTGCGATGTGCGGATGAGCCATCGCCAAGACGATGAACAGCACTGCCACGAGCAGGGGCGCTGTATTGCCGAAATAGCGCGTGCGGGGCCAGACGGCGTACGTTGCCAGCGTCACTGGGAGCACGAGAGCGAGCGCGGGACAGGAACGGATAATTTGCACCGCAATCTGTTTATAGACCGCCCAAAAAGTGAATCCGCGCCAAGTGCCCCCCCAGAAAGATGCGTGACGCATACTTTCCGCGAAGGCATGGGGGTGAAAGAAGTACACCGCGAAGAGCAGGAGCAGGCCGACAACACAAGCAGCCGTCCAGATCACCAGAGCGGCCCAGCGGCGAACTGGCGCCACGTACAGCAGGAAAGCGAGCGCCATAGCCGCGAGAACGATGAGCGAAAACTGCGATCCCACTGCGATGGCTAGCGAGACTCCCAACAGCACGATGCGGCGCCAATTCCACAGCACGACCTCCCGTGGTGCATAGAGGGTATGAGCCACGGCAATGGCCGTGAAAATTGTGCCGAAACATCCCCAGGCCGCGACGATCTCCGGTTCGGTGTGCCATGCCGCGCTGGCTTGAATCAACGATGGCGAGAAGCAGTAGAAAGTGAGAGCGACGAAGCCTCCGAGATTGCCGCACAAACGGCGCGCCACGTACCACAACGATGCGCCTAGGAATAAGCCGCAAGCAAGAAACGGCAGCCGCGGAAACCATCCCCAGTAACGAGCCGAGTTGGCGTTGAGGTCGTGCGGCCATTCCAAAAGAGGAGCCGCGGAAAGCAGGTAGAGAAGCGGGGAATGCTCGGTGTCGAAGCCACTCTCGTCACTCTGAAAAGGATCCCGGTTGTTCGCAGGCTCCATCATTGGAGCCGCGGCAATGCCGTGTCCGTGCCACTGTTTCCAGCCTTCCCCGATGCGAATGGCCTCGCGGCCTTCCGTTCCCTGCGCGGTGCTGAGTTCAGAATGCACGAGCCACATCGCCTGAGCCAGGAATACGAGCAGAAGCAGGCCGGCAAGGAACTGGGGACGTCCAAAACGTTCACGAGTGAAATAAGGGGCCATAAGGTCGAGCCGAGTGTTTTACCATGTCGGAGGCTGTTCGCAAAGCTTCATTCATGATTGATTCCGAAACCAAGAGGCGGAATGATTCTTCGGCAGGCTCCGCGTCGAGCGGAAATGGGCCTGAATTCGCGGCAGCAGCCACGCCTTCCTATGTTCGCACATTGTTTCTCGGACCCGACGGACTGCGCCCAGGATGGGGCTTCCTGTTTTATGGAGTGACATTTTTTGCGCTGCAGAACTTAGTTGCCGCCGCGGCGTGGTCTCGCGATCTGGGGGCGAGCGGTTTGTGGTCGGAGATGTTGGAAGAGTTCGGGAATTTCGTCGCGGCCGTGATTCCCGCGATTATGCTGGCGCGAGTCGAGCGCCGTCCGTGGGGCGCGTATGGCTTGCCTGTGAGATCGACTCTTGTCCGACGATTCGGGGTTGGGATGCTCTGGGGATTTATCGCCATCAGCCTGCTGATGGTGACTCTATCCGAGCTGCATTGTTTCGCGTTCGGGCACATCGTGCTGCACGGGGCGCGAATCGTGAGATTCGCGGGATTTTGGGCTGTCATGTTTCTGCTGGTTGCACTGTTTGAGGAATTCCTGCTGCGTGGTTATTCCCAGTTCACGTTAGCGCGCGGAATCGGATTCTGGCCGGCGGCTCTAACACTCTCTTGCACCTTTGGATTGGTGCATCTGAGAAATGGAGGTGAGCAGTGGCCAGGCATTCTGGCGGCGGCTTTCATTGGATTATTCTTTTGCCTCACACTGAGGCGCACGGGGGATCTGTGGTTCGCGGTGGGATTTCACGCTGCCTGGGATTGGGGAGAGACTTTTTTCTATTCGGTTCCAGACAGCGGAATGGTTTCTCCGGGACACCTGCTGAGTTCGTCGCTGCGTGGGCCGCCATGGCTGAGCGGAGGTTCGGTAGGACCTGAGGGCAGCGTCCTGTGCTTTGTGGTGATCGCACTGGTCTGGATCAGCTTTGATCGCATGTATCGGCGGCTGGATCTCAGCCACACTGCAGCTTGACGTTACGCCGCTCGCGAGATCCCTCGCTTCAATGTCGCACCGCTAGCAAAATCCGCTGCCGAGTGCAGGCTATTCTCGCCTGCTTCATAGCACCGAATGTTCCACTCATGTTCCACATCGGGAGCCGTGGCCGGTTCAACCTAGGCTTTTGCGTCGCGCGACCCTCTCAGAATCTATACTGAATCGATGACCTCAGAGGCCGATCTGCTGACTCCCTTGCGGCACTACTGGGGATACAGCTCTTTTCGACCGTTGCAGGAGAAAATCGTAAAGAGCCTGCTAGCGGGCCGCGACACCTGCGTGGTAATGCCCACCGGAGGCGGCAAATCTCTGTGCTACCAACTGCCGGCCGTGGTCTCGGGGCGGACTGCGGTGGTGATTTCTCCTTTGATCGCACTGATGCAGGATCAAGCGGCGCAACTCGCGCAAATGGGAATTCCGGCCGCCGTTCTCAACAGTGCTCTGACCTCCGCAGAACAGAGTCAAGTCGTGCGGAAGGCGCAAGAAGGCGCGTGCCGCTTGCTGTATCTCTCTCCAGAGCGCCTGCAGCGAGCAGATACGCTGTCGTGGCTGCAGAAGGTTCCCATCGCATTCTTTGCCATTGACGAGGCGCACTGCATTTCCGAGTGGGGACACGAGTTTCGTCCCGAATACCGGCAATTGAGCCGTCTGCGCGGAAGTTTCCCAGACCATCCGATTGCGGCCTTCACCGCCAGCGCCACTCGCCACGTGCGTCATGACATTCTGCTGCAGCTTGCGTTGCGGAATCCCGACAAGTACATCGCGAGCTTCCATCGTTCCAACCTGCGTTATCTGGTGCGCGAATGCGACAGCGTGGAGCAAACCGCGCTACTCGTCACGGCGCTGGGCAATTACACCGATGGGAATGTGATTGTCTATTCGCCGACCATCAACCGGGTGGAAGAGACGGTGGATTTTTTGGAAAACCAGGGCATTCCTGCCGTTCCCTATCACGCCAAGATGCAAAACGATGAGCGCCGGCGGAACCAGGAACGCTGGATGTCGGACGAGGTGCGAGTGCTGGTCGGTACCATCGCCTTCGGACTGGGCATCAATAAAGCCAGTGTGCGGGCGGTGATCCATCTGGCGCTGCCGAAATCGGTGGAGCAGTTCTATCAGGAGGCGGGACGCGCGGGTCGCGACGGGAATCCCGCCGACTGTATTCTGCTATGGCGCAAGCAGGATGCGGGGCTCCTGGGTTTTTTTGCGAACCAGATTCTCGATCCGGCCGAACGGGACCGAGCCTGGCAGCGATATCACATCATTCGAGCCTTTGCCGAGTCCGAGCGCTGCCGGCATCGCCAAATCTGCACGCATTTTGGAGAGACTCCGAAGTGGGAGTCGTGCGGCGCTTGTGACGTATGTGGAAACATTCCAGAATGGCTGACCGCGAAGGCAAGCCGGGTGCGACCGGTGTTTTTAGGGAGAGCCTCCGACAAGGCTACCTCGTCTCCTCAGGCCCCAGCCGATGTGGAGTTGCGCGAGTATCTGCGCGAGTGGCGCCGCGGGATCGCGAAAGAACAGGGCGTGCCCGCGTTCGTAGTCCTGCACGATAGTTCGCTGGACGAGATTTGCCGGCAGAATCCTTCTTCGATTGCCCAGTTGCTGAACATCACCGGGATCGGCGAACGAAAAGCACAAACCTACGGACAAGAGATCCTGGCGGCCCTGCAGAGTTATCGCAAAGGCGCCAGGGCTGCCGCCCCTACCGAGAAGAGGACCGCACCTGCACTCGAAACTTTGCAACTTCTGAATGAGGGCAAGAGCTTTACGGAGATTGCGGCCATTCGCGGCCGGCAGGTCTCGACGGTGCTCAACGCGGTCGCCGGACTTGTCGAAAGCGGCGAAGTTGAGTTCTCTTCGGCGTGGATCGAACGGAACAAACTGGCGGTGATTGAAGCGGCGTGCGCGCGCGTGGGACTTGATCAACTCGATCGCTTGCGACCTCTGAAAGATGCCTTGCCGCCGGAAATCACCTATGACGAGATCCGGCTGGTAGTAGCGCGTTTGCGGCGTGAACAAGGCCGGACCAAAACCGAAACCACGCCCTAACCAAAACAAAATAAAGCGCCAAGCTTAATCCCGCCGTTTTCTATCTCTTTCTCCACCCCTCCTGATATGATTACGGCAACGCTGGCCTTTTGATCTTTGGCAGTGCAGCTTTCATTGCCGCCTGCCCTCTGTCACCTCAGCTTTACAGGCACTAAACCTGGAGTAGGGGACCATGGGGATTAATACCTCGATTTCGACACGAATTGCAAATCATCACCTCTTTCGTTACCTACAGGCCATCCTGGCGGCACTCACCGCTTCGCTGATTTGCAGCGGCCTGGAGCATTTCGCAGGCAAGGGCGGTACCTATGTAGTGCTGTTGCTGGCGGTGGTCTTCTCCGCGTGGTATTGCGGCGTGGGCCCGTCGATCGTGGCCACGATCCTCGGCCTTCTAGGAACGATGTTTGGATTTATTCCCCGGTTCCACTACTTCCGAAGCCCGGATCCCAACGAGGCCGTGGGAACCCTTGCATTTCTGCTGTCTTCGATCATTGTCGTCATGCTGGGAGAGTCGCGGCGCCGGCAAAACGAGGCTTTGCAACAGGCACAGGGCGAATTGGAACTTAAGGTTCAAGAGCGCACCACCGACCTCGAGGTCGTGAATCGAAATCTGCGCGAGCTTTCGGCGCGGCTGATGCAATTGCAGGATGACGAGCGGCGGCGTATCGCGCGCGAACTGCACGACAGCGTAGGACAAACTCTGGCAGCGCTGGCCATGAATCTGGGGCTGGTGCGAAACGATGTCGAGCGGCTCGCAAAAATTGTCGACGCGCTCAACGACAGCGAGAATCTGGTGCGCGAGATGAGCACGGAAGTTCGCACTATTTCTCATCTGCTTCATCCTCCGCTGCTGGATGAGGCGGGCCTGTCGTCCGCCTTGCGCTGGTATGTGACCGGATTTTCCCAGCGCAGCGGAATCAAAGTTGATTTGGATTTGCCCGACGATTTCAGCCGTCTGCCCAGCGAAATGGAGACCGCGATCTTTCGCGTGGTGCAGGAGTCGCTGACCAATATTCATCGCCATTCCGGCAGTGCGGAAGCGAAAATTGTTCTGCGGCAGCGTAAAGGCGAGGTTCTGATCCAAGTCGGGGATCACGGCAAAGGCATTCCGCCAGAGAAACTCGAGGAAATGGCCTCTGCCGGGACGCCTGGCGTCGGTATCCGCGGGATGAGAGAACGGTTGCGGCAGCTTGGTGGCAGTCTGGAAATTGAGTCGGGGGAAAGCGGCACAGTCGTGAGCGTGCGGTTACCCATTCCGGAAGGATCCGCTTCCGAAGTAGTTTCCCTTGCAGGTCCGGCCGCCGCGTAAAATGTAGCTGCGGTTACCCAACAGCCTCTTTCATGTGCACAAGTTGCTTGGCGGCGGCGCGGCCGGAGCGCACACAATCGGGCACGCCAATGCCGCGGTAGCCGTTGCCAGCCAAGGCTAGGCCGGGCAACAGCTTTCGCAGAGCCTCGACCCGTTCGAGGCGTTCCAGATGTCCGACGCCGTATTGCGCCATCGCAGACTTCCACTTGTACACTCGGGCGAATAGAGGCTCGGCGCGCAATCCGATAATTTGCTGCAGTTCGTTGCGCACAATGGCAATGAGTTGCTCATCGCTGAGCGGCCAAACGTCGTCCGCATTCGCTCCCGCGAAAAAGCAACGCAGCAGAGCACGATCTTCGGGTGCGCGGTGGGGGAATTTGTTGTGAACGAAAGTGGCCGCGAGCAGCTTTTTGCCCTCGCTGCGGGGCACAAGAAATCCAAAGCCCGGAGGCAGCGCCTGGCGGACCTCGCGATCATAGCCCAAACCCGCCGTGATCGAGGAGCTGTACTGAATGGCTGCGAGTTCTTTCGAAAGCTCTGGGCTGGCCATGCGAAGAACATTGGAGGCTGCCATACCCGGCAGAGCGACAATCACTCCGTCAAACTGGTCGGATTGCAACCCTGCCGAGACCAGCCAGCCGCCAGCCTCAGGTTGCGGTTGAATGGCTTGCACCAACGCGTTGGTCAGCAGCGCCGATGGTGTGAGTCGCGAGACAACCGTTTCGGCGAGATGCTGCATACCACGTTTGAGCGAGGTGAAAAGCGGAGGCGCCGCCTTGCGCGGAGCCGCAGCTATTTTCTTGCGTGCGGCCAGCATGGCTCGTCCCAAACTGCCATGCGTACGCTCCATCTCGGCAAAACGGGGCAGCACGGCGCGTACGCTCAGATTGTCTGCCTCGCCCCCGTAGACGCCCGACAGCAGCGGGTCTGCGAGGCGATCGACCATCTCGCTTCCATAGTGGCGCTCGACAAACGCAGCCACCGACTCGTCATGATCGACAGCGCGCGGAGGGTGAAACAGTTCCTGGGTCATCCGCAGCTTCGTCTTCCACGAGAACAGCGATGAGAAGCCAGTCGGCAGGATTTTCGTCGGGACCATGAACATCAACCCGTCGGGCATTTCGACCAGTCGTCCGCGCGTGAGGATGTAAGTCTTGCGGCCGGCATCATTGGACCCGATCAATTGATCGCCAATGCCCAAGTCGCGGCACAAGTCAGCCGCCCAGGGCTTTTCTGTCACAAAGGAGTCCGGTCCGGCTTCTACCAGGCAACCGTCGACCAATTCCGTTCGCAGCACTCCTCCGAGGCGGGAGGAAAATTCATAGAGGACGTATTCAACTTCAGCCCCGGCACGCCGTTGTTCTTCGAGTTCGAAGGCCGCGGCGAGTCCAGAGATTCCGCCGCCGATGATCGCGATGCGCATCATCGCTAGCGGCCTTCCGTTCCCGGCTTTCGGTTGCGCGAAGATGGAATGGAGGATTCGACCGCGGAAGACGAGTACTCCTGCACCAGTCGCGCGAGGTTCTTTACGTTCTCGACGGGCGTCTCAGGCAAAATGCCGTGACCGAGATTGAAAATGTGGCCCGGATGTCCAGCGGCTCGCCGCAGAATCTCTTCCGCACGGGCCTTTACTTCTTTCCACTCGGCGAAGAGCAGAACCGGATCCAGATTTCCCTGGACGGCGGTGCGATGATCCAGTCGCTGCCAGCCTTCATCCAGCGGAATTCGCCAATCGAGCCCGATCACGTCGGCTCTAGTTTCTTTCATCGCGGGCAACAAGGTCGCGCTGTCGGTACCGAAATAGATGATTGGCACTCCGGTCCTTTTCAACTGCGTAACCATGCACGTGACATGGGGCAGAACGTAACGGCGGTAGTCTTCCACGCTGAGGCATCCTACCCAGCTATCGAAAATCTGGATCGCGTCGGCTCCGGCGCGCACTTGTTCCGCCGAATAAGCGGAGGTCACGGCAACCAGTTTGCTCATCAGCGCGTCCCACTCGGAGGGATTGTTGTACATCATTTTCTTGGCGTGAACGTAGTTGCGCGAGCCTCCGCCTTCGATCATGTAGCTGGCGAGGGTGAATGGGGCGCCACAAAATCCGATCACCGGAACTCGATCGGCAAAGTGCTTCGCGACCAGAGCCACGGCTTCGGAAACGTATCCCAGTTCGGCAGCCCGGTCGGTGCGCAGATTCGCAATATCTTCTTTGCTGCGGACCGGCTTTTCGATCACCGGCCCCTCGCCGGCAGAGAAATGAAATGGCAACCCCATCACCTCAAGGGGCAGCAGCAGGTCGGCAAAAATGATGGCGGCATCGACGGCCAGAATTTCCGCGGCGGTGATCGTAACTTCGGCCGCGAGCGCCGGCTTCTTGCAGATCTCAAGCAGCGAATGCTGCTTGCGGACTGCGCGGTACTCGGCCATGTAACGTCCGGCCTGCCGCATGAACCATACTGGGGTGCGGTCGACCGGTTGCGATTTACAAGCACGTACAAAATTGGAGTTAGGGGCAGACATAAACCTTTGAATTTAGCATTTTTGGCGCGAATGTGCTGTGACCGCAGGTTTGAGAACCGGATTTTATGCGAGACTGGGAAATGGAAGTTTAGGGACCTCCGAAATTATGGAGAGGGAAGCAGTGATGAATTCACCGGAAATTGTGAAGGAAAAGATCCAACTGACGGTGCCGGGCAGTTCACCCATGGCGGCCTACGTAACGCGTCCCGCAGACCACGGGCAGCATCCGGGATTGATTGTGTTTCAGGAAGCCTTCGGAGTAAATGGCCACATCCGCAACGTTACCGATCGGTTCGCGGCACAAGGATATGTCGCTATCGCGCCGGAATTATTTCATCGCACCGCGCCCGCCGGATTCGAAGGAGACTACAAGGATTTTCCATCCATGATGCCGCATTATCAGGCGGTCACGAGTGAAGCCGCGGAAGCCGACATCCAGGCTACGTATGCCTGGCTGCACTCGAGCTCTCACGTCAAGGCAGACAATATTTCATGCGTGGGATTCTGCATGGGCGGGCGGCTTTCGTTTCTGGCAAACAGCGTTGTTCCGATGCGCGCTGCAGTTTCATTTTATGGCGGAGGAATCGCTCCGGGGCTGCTTGATCGGGCCGCCAAGATGCACGGGCCGTCCCTTCTGTTTTGGGGCGGTTTGGATAAGCACATCCTGCCTGAACATCGAAAAGCCGTAACGGACGCTCTCGGCGCTCAGCACAAGACTTACGTGAACGTCGAGTTTTCAAATGCCGACCACGGATTTTTTTGCGATGAGCGCCCAGCTTATGAGCCGAATGCCGCGCGACAATCGTGGGCGTTGACCCTGGAGTTCTTGCGCTCGTGAAAACATTCGCGCTCGGCGTCGCGATCACGTGTGTATCGCTTGCGTCTACCTTGTGGCACGTTTCCAGTCAGGCGAGCGAGCAGACCGGAAGCGGATCGGCTAACGCTCAAGCGGCTCCGACCTTTTACAAAGACGTCCTGCCGATTTTTCAGGATCACTGTCAGAGCTGCCATCGTCCCGGCGAGGTTGCACCCATGCCACTCGTCACCTACGAACAGAGCCGCCCGTGGGCCGATGCCGTGGCGCATGCGGTCGAGACGAAGATGATGCCGCCGTGGTTCGCCGATCCACGATACGGGCATTTTGCCAACGATCCTTCACTGACCGAGCAGCAGATTGCAACGATCTCGGCATGGGCTCGAGCCGGGGCTCCCGCGGGAAACGTGCATGACGCGCCTCCGCCGCGGAAGTGGACCGATGGCTGGAACATCCCGCAACCCGATCTGGTCGTGAAGATGCCAAAGCCGGTGCGGATTCCGGCGCGCGGCGACGTTGAATACACGTATGAGATCGCGCCCACGCAATTCGCCGAGGACCGATGGGTGCAAGCATCGGAGTTTCGTCCGGGAAGTCCGGCGCATGTGCATCACGCGGTGGTATACATCCGACCGCCAGACTCGCAATGGCTGCGCCATGCCCCGATTGGCCAGCCCTTCACGGCTTCGACATTGACCGATCCGGTCGAGCAGCGTCAGGCCCATGAGACGACTAGCGATCTGTTACTGGTGTATGCTCCCGGCAGTTCGCAGGAACAGTGGCCCGGTGGGATGGCGAAGTTTGTTCCTGCCGGTTCCTATCTTGTGTTTCAGATGCACTACACGACGAACGGCACAGCCGCTGAAGATCAGACCAGCGTCGGATTGGTGTTCGCAAAAGTGCCTCCGAGCCAGCGCGTGATCACGTTGCAGTTGAATAATCACGCGCTGATCATTCCACCGGGCGCGGATGACTTTCGTGCGCAAGTGCAAGGCACGCTACCGCACGATGCGACCTTGCTCAGCCTGTTTCCGCATATGCATTTGCGCGGAAAGCGCTTCGAGTACGACATTGTGCACGATGATGGCAGCATCGAGGTCTTGTTGCGCGTGAATTATCACTTTCGCTGGCAGTTGAGTTACAGGCTGGCGCAGCCACGGCTGCTGAAAGCCGGGACGAAGCTGCGAGCTGTAGCGTGGTACGACAATTCGAAAAATAATCCGCACAATCCCGATCCCAGCAAGACCGTTACGTGGGGTGATCAAACCACGGACGAGATGATGGTGGGTTTTTTCGACGTGGCCGTTCCCGCGGGAATGGACAAGGAGAAATTCTTTGAGCGGCATGCGCAAGGTGGGACTACGGCTGCCACCCCGTAAATTCCTGGGCGCAGCTTGCGGGTATCCTCGCTCCTCTGTAACACTTGAATGGGTCCAATTGAATTGAGCGCTATCTCCACCTCAAACATTTCTGAAGAACAGAACCGGCTTTCGGGCGTGTCCCGGACTGTCTCCTACTGGGCGCTGGCCGTGCTGTTTGCCTTGGTGTACTTAGGCTCGGTGTTTTCGCCTCCGCTGCTGGATGACGCCGACAGCACGCACGCCGAGGCCGCGCGGGAAATGTTCGTCAGCGGGGATTACGTTACGCTGCACATCAATGGCGTGCGCTATCTGGAGAAGGCTCCGCTGCCGTACTGGCTTGTCGCTGTCTGCTACCACCTGTTTGGAGTGAATGAGTTTGCCACGCGTTTGCCCATTGCGCTCTCAGTGCTGCTGCTGGGCTTGCTGGCGCTGGTCTGGGGCAAGCGGGCATTCGGTGAGCGAGCCGGAATCTATGCCGGTCTTTTCGTATACACGGCCGCCGGCGTTTTCCTGTTTACGCGCGTTTTCATTCCCGATGTGTTGCTCAGCCTGCTCATCGCCGCGTCGTTATATTTCTTTCTCACCGCTTTGGAATCGCGAGGGCAGGCCTGGAGATGGTACGCGGGATATGCCTGCATGGCCTTAGGGGTCCTGACAAAAGGCCTGATCGCTCTCGCATTTCCTGGGGGAGCGGCACTCCTTTACCTCGCTGTTACGGGAGAATGGCGGCGCTGGCGTGAGTTCCGCCTGATTTCAGGAATCGCGTTGTTTCTTCTCATTGCGGCGCCGTGGCATATCCTGGCGGGCTTGCGAAATACCGGCGGCGAAGACGGTCACGGATTTTTCTGGTTCTACTTTGTCAATGAACATTTCTTGCGCTTCCTGGGCAGGCGCTATCCGCGCGATTACAACAAGCTGCCCTGGGCGCTGTACTGGGCGCTGCATCTGGTCTGGCTGTTTCCTTGGAGCCTGTATCTGCCGGCAGCAGTCCGGACCACGATCGATATGCGCAAGACTCCCGGCCGCGCAGATTTCGGCAGCCGTACGCGATTGATGTGCTGGATCCTCGCAGGGCTCGTGCTGGTATTCTTTGCGATCTCCACGAACCAGGAGTACTACACGTTTCCCGCGTATCTGCCCCTGCTCATGCTGCTGGCCGACGGCATCGCGCACTGCGAGAAGAGCGACTGCGAAGCGGGGATTCGCAAGGGCTGGCTGCGGATTTCCGCGGGTATATTGGCGGTGATTGGCGTCGCGGCCGGGGTGACCTTGCTGGCGTTGCTATGGCAATCGCGGCATCTGCCCTTCGAACCGGATATCGGAACCGTGCTCGCCCAGCACAACATGGACGAGGACACACTATCGACTTCACACATGTTGGATCTGAGCTATGCGTCGTTCGCGGCGCTGCGGTTGCCGGCGGCGCTGGCGGCGATCGCATTGCTGATTGCTCCGGTACTGTCCCTCATGCTGCGAATGAGGCGCCGGCATTATGCTGCCACGTGGGCGATGGCGGGCGGCATGGCGGTGTTTCTGATCGCCGCGCATATCGCGCTGGGACGATTCGGTCCATATCTGTCTTCGAAGGAATTGGCGCAGCAGATTGCGGCCCACGCCCGCCCGCAGGATCAAGTCATGATTTATGGCGACCAGGCGTTCGGTTCGTCTCTGCTGTTTTACCTGCAACGTCCCGTGAAATTGGTGGAGGGCCAGACGACATCCATGTGGTTCGGTTCGACTTTTCCGGATGCGCCCAAGATTTATCTGACGGACGCGGATTTGCAGCGCGATTGGAACGCGAGGAGGCAAATCTTTCTGTTCGTTCCTTCCCATTTGAAGTCGAGGGTCGCTGCGTTGCTGACGAACCGCGTGGTTATTGCCGAGGTCTCTGGGAAGTACGTCTACAGCAATCAGCCGTAGTACTGCTAAGTTCAATTTTCTTCCGGAGAGTGTGATTCATGACGAGCGTTCGAATTCTCGGGATCGTGAGCTTCATCGTTTTGGCGGGCATGGTGATGAGCGGGGTGAGGGCGAAATCCACTGGGCAAAATCCTCCTACGCAAACGACAGCCACACTGACACCCACACCCAAGAAAGCCGAAGAGCAGTTCAAGAACATCCAGGTACTCAAAGGAGTTCCGGCAGAGCAGATCTTTCCGACCATGCAGTTTATTGCGGCGTCGCTGGGAGTAGAGTGCGAGTTTTGCCACGTGCACAATGCCTTCGACAAAGACGACAAAAAGCCCAAGAAGACCGCGCGCAAGATGATGGAGATGATGTTTGCCATCAACAAGGATAATTTTGAGGGACATCGAGAGGTCACTTGCTACTCCTGCCACCGCGGCAGCCCACATCCGGTCGCGATTCCGCTGGTCGCGTCTGAGGACACCACACTTATCGTGTCCCCGCCTTATGCAGCGGCGGGCGAGGCAAAGGAAAGCGAAGTGAAGGAAAGCACCGGGCCAACGGCTGATCAGTTACTTGACAAATATGTGCAAGTGATTGGCGGAGCCGCAGCGATCGACAAAATAAGCAGCCGCGTGATGAAAGGGACCATCGACTTTGGCGGCAAATCGTTGGCCATCGATATCTATGCCAAAGATCCGGGCGGGCGCATATCGCTCACCCACATGGCCGAAGGAGACAGTGTCACCGCGTTTAACGGGCATGAAGGCTGGCTGGGCATGCAAGGACGCCAACTGCGAGAGATGCACGGCAGCGATCTGGACGGGGCAGCCATTGACGCAGATCTACATTTGGCCACGCATTTGAAGCAGATGTTCAGCCAGATGGAAGTGCGAGAATCCGAGAAGATCGGCACTCATGCGACTTACGAGGTGGTGGGGCAGCGCGAGGGCAAGCCGCCAATCCAGTTATATTTTGATCAACAATCCGGGCTGCTGCTTCGGCTTGTCCGCTACGGTGAAACGGCGCTGGGATGGCTTCCCACGCAAATCGATTACGCCGACTATCGCGAGGTGAACGGAGTGAAGGTTCCCTACCGCTGGACTCTGGCACGGCCTAGTGGACGGTTCACCATCCAGATTGCGGAACTGAAGCAGAACGTCCCGGTCGACGATGCGAGGTTCGTCAAGCCTGCGATGCCGCAAGAACCGCCCAAAACGCCGGGGCGATAAGCGCGGGAGGATGGCATCAGACAAATTGGAATGGTCGTTATTAGGGAGTGCGCTTGGAAGAGCCGCTGGTTTCGTCTGCGCCAGCCAGTTTGTGGGTGACGACTTGATCCGCCTCGATCTTGACGTCGACCTCTGCACCCTCTTTCAGCTTCACCTTGTGGCCATTGTGGTCCACCAGGCGATTGGGAACGCGGATCTCTCGATATAAGTGATCGGCACCCTCGACGGCGATTTGCGCCTTTTCGGGCTCTCCGCTGTGTGGGTGAAGATTGATGACCTTCTCTACTCTTCCTGGAAGCGTCGTACTCGCTTTAGCCTTTTCCTTAGACACAACTAAAACCCTCCGCTTGCCCCTGTAGCAGCCTGACTTTACCCAAATTTTCGGATCCCAAACCTTGCGAGAATTAACTATCTACCCGCTTCTATCTAAGGACCATCGGTGAAACCCTGTAGTCGTGAGGGGCGCTGAGATTTGAATAACAAAACCTGATAGCGCCGATAAATAGTTTCAATTTCCGGCAGCGTGTGCCGGACGGTACATTGAGGCGTCAGCAAGGAGGAAAGAAGGCAGCGCCTGGATCTCTCCAAATACGAAAAAGAGAGGCTAATATTGGAGAACGCCGGTAAGACGGCGATTCATGTCGGACAGCGGTGGCTGCGGCGTGAAAACGCAGAACAGGACTTGCAAACATCATGACGAAGATCGAAGCGGTTATACAAAACTCCAAGCTGGAAGCGGTGAAATCTGCGCTGCACGAAATTGGCGTGGAAGGCATGACGGTACTTGAGGTTCGAGGTCATGGCCGCCAGAAGGGGCATACCGAAGTCTATCGCGGCCGCGAATATAGCGTGGATCTTATCCCGAAGACCAAGCTGGAGATGGTGCTGGCAGACGGGCTGGTCGACAAGGCCGTGCAGGCGATTCTCGCTGCAGCGCGCACGGGGAAGATCGGCGACGGCAAGATCTTTCTGTCGCGCGTGGATGAGGCCATTCGCATACGCAATGACGAGCGTGGCGAAGGGGCGTTATAAGAACCGCAGCTGGGTTGTGCGAGGAACCCTGGGCAGAGCAAATCCTGGCTGGCTAGGACGCGACCGGGAGCGGTCTCCTCCGGGTGCGGATGTGGCGAAGACCGGCGACTTTGACGATGGCAGCGTCCTCCATGATCGGCGAACTACGGGATTCCATCAACGACGTGTCCGCCCGAATCCAGCAGAAATTTGAGGCCGAGGGCGACGGCCGAGCGGCAGTAGCTCAACGCACGGCATTGGTCGAAGAGATTTTGGCGAAGCTGTTTCACGAATTTTTTTCACGAGAGGAAGGCCGGCCGGCCAATATTTCGCTGGTGGCGACGGGAGGCTTCGGGCGCGGTTGGCTATTTCCCTACTCTGATATCGATGTTCTCTTTCTCTTTAGTGACCGTGACGCGGAGCAGGCCTTTAAAGATCCTGTGCGGCGCTTCTCCCAGGAACTCTGGGATCTGCGGCTCAAGCTGAGTCCAGCCTCGCGCACGCTCGCTGAGTGCGATCGTTACGACGCCAACAATACTGAATTCACGATCTCTCTTCTGGACTCGCGCCATCTTGCCGGGGATCGCGACTTGTTCCGGCGCTTGCATGACAAAGTCATTCCCAAGATCGTGATGCGTGAATCCAAAGCTCTTTTGCAGGGACTCGCCGAAGTCACGCGGGAGCGCCACGCCAAGCATGGCATGACCCTTTATCATCTCGAGCCGAATATAAAAGAGGCTCCGGGAGGCTTGCGCGATTGCAACGTGGCCAATTGGCTGGCGTTGATTTCGGCGATGGACAAGCTGCACGACTGGCCCGGTGCAAGTTCGCTGCGGCCTCCCGTGCGCAAGCAGTTGGAATCGGCGCTGGATTTTCTGATGTCGGCGCGATGCTTTCTCCATTTCCGCCACGGTCGCGATGACAACACGCTGAGTTGGGAAGCGCAGGCTGCCGCCGCCGCTCGCAAGATTGGAGCGGCCGATGCTGCTGAGCTTTCGCCCGCCGACTGGATGCGGATTTACTTCGGACACGCGCGGGCGGTACAACGCACCGTCACCCAATTGCTCGAGGAAATTCCAGAAGCCTGGTCCGCCCTGTACCGCCAGGTACAGAGTTGGCGATCGCGGCTGACGACTGCGGACTTTTCGGTCGTCGATGGCCTCATTTTTCTGCAGCAACCCTCAGCGTTGCAGGATCCCGAAGTGTTGCTTCGGCTTTTTCATTTCATGGCCCACCACGGATTGAAGCTGAGCGCGACCACCGAATACCGCATCGAGCAGGCGCTTCCGGCACTGGCCGCCACTCCGCCGCGAGGAGCCGAGTTGTGGCTTTACCTGCAGGAAACGCTTCTCCAGCCCCATGCCGCCGACGCCCTTCGCGTCATGCAATCCCTCCGGCTCCTGACTCTGCTTTTGCCGGAACTCAAGCTGATCGACTCGCTCGTGGTGCGCGATTTCTACCACCGCTTCACCGTGGATGAGCATTCTTTTCTGGCGATCGAGAGCCTGCACCGATTGAAGCAGTCGCAATCGGAATGGGACAAACGGTACGCGGTGTTGCTCGGCGAATTGGAGAATCCTGAACTTCTCTACCTGGCGCTGCTGTTGCACGATACCGGCAAAGGCATTCCTAATGGCAATCATGTGGAAGCCAGCCTCGAGGTTGCCAACCACGCCATGGATCGGCTCGACGTAGATCCCAAGGAACGGGCTGAGGTGCTTTTTCTGATTGGGTATCACCTGGAATTGTCGGCGGCGTTGCGGCGCGACATCTTCGATCCCGCTACGGTCGCGGCGTTCGCGGAAAAGATGGGCACGCCGGAGCGGCTCAAAATGTTGTGCCTACTCACCTATGCCGACATCAAGGCGGTGAATCCGGAGGCCTTGACTCCGTGGAAGGCGGAGAACGTGTGGCAGCTGTACATCGCGGCCGAGAATCATTTGAACCGCAGCGCCGACCAGCGGGTCCACACTGACGTGAATGACGAGAAGCTCGCGCGTCTGCGGTCTTTGGCGCCGGTCACTGGAAGCAAGTTCAAAAGTTTTTTGGAGGGATTCCCGCAGAGATATCTGCTGGTGCATACCGCCGAAGAAGTGATGCGGCACCTGCAAATGGCCGACGAACTGGGGAACGATCCCGTGCAGGTGGAATTGAAACGCGGCCGCCACTGGTATGAGCTGGCCTTGGTGACGAGAGATCGTCCGTTCCTGTTTTCCAAGCTGGCGGGCGTGCTGGCCGCCTGGGGCATGAACATCGTGAAAGCCAACGCGTTCTCGAACCAGGCAGGCACGGTGGTCGACACATTTTTCTTTACCGACCGGTTTCGGACTCTGGAACTCAATCTTTCGGAATGGGACCGGTTCAAACGAAGTGTCGCGAACGTGTTGCTGGGCGAAGCCGATCTGGAGAAAATGCTGCGCGATCGCCAGCGGTCGGAGAAAGGCGCAATCGCCAAAGTCAAAGTAGAGACCAAGATCGAATTCGATGACTCATGCTCGGCAACGAGCACCCTGGTGCAAGTGATCGCTCAGGACCGCCCGCGCCTGCTGCATCGCATCGCATCATGCCTGTCGGACCAGGAGTGCAACATTGAGATCGCCCTGATCGACACCGAAGGGCAGATGGCGATTGATACTTTTTATCTAACCGCGTCAGGCAGGAAACTTAGCGCGGAACATCAGCGGCAAGTCGCGAAGTCGTTGGCGGAGGAGTTGCGGGCAGAGTAGGATCGGACCCAATTCTCCTGTCCTCCATCATCCTCGCGAAGGACTGGGCTGCGGATCTTTCAGCCGTGCCATTCGATCTTGTCTTGCCCTCAATCCTTACTTGGCCGAAAACTTAAACACAGTCGTCTGATGAAATGTTTCTCCCGGCTTCAGGATCGTACTCGGGAAGTCGGAATGATTCGGCGAATCCGGAAAGTGCTGCGTCTCCAGGCAAAATCCATAGCGGCGCTTGTACACATGCCCCTCTTTTCCGACGATCGTGCCATCCAGGAAATTGCCCGTGTAGAACTGAACGGCGGGCTGAGTCGTGGAGACTTCCAGAACGCGTCCGCTAGTTGGCTCGTAGACACGCGCGGCTAAAGTCAGGCCGGCACTTTTCCGGTTGATGACGAAGTTGTGATCGTAGCCGTGCCCGAGGACGAGTTGCTCGTAATTGTCGTCAATCCGTGACCCGATTCTGGTCGGCGTTGTGAAATCGAGGGGCGTGCCCTTCACCGGACGAAGCTCGCCGGTGGGAATCAGATTCTTGTCAACCGGCGTGAAGCGATCGGCGTTAATCATGATTTCATGATCCAGGATGTCGCCATTTCCTTCGCCCTTCAGATTGAAATAACTGTGGTTGCTCACATTAATGGGCGTGCCTTTGTCGGTGGTAGCTTCGTAATCGAGAATGAGTTCGTTGGACTCAGTAAGGGTGTAAGTAGCTTTGATCTTTAGATTGCCGGGAAAACCTTCCTCGCCATCCTTACTGAGATAAGTAAAGGAAACGCCGGCCTTGTTCTTCAGCACCTCGCCATCCCACACAACTCGGTCGAAGGTTCTGGTGGTGCCGCCATGAAGTGTGTTGGGGCCGTCATTCTTGGGCAAGCTGTACGTCGTACCGTCGAGGGTGAAGGTGCCGTTCGCGATCCGATTCGCGTAACGCCCGACAATCGCGCCAATGTAGGGCGGATTCGGAATATACCCCTCCAGGGTGTCATGGCCGAGAACGACATCCGCGAACTGGCCTTTGCGGTCGGGAACACGAATGGACAGAATGATGCCGCCGTAATTCATGGCATGGACCTCAAGTCCATGAGAGTTCGTGAGCGTATACAAGTTGACTGGCCTCCCCTCCCGCGTGCCGAACGGCTGCTCTTGCACTCCTGGCCTGTGCTTCGAAGCAGTTGTCTGCGCGAGAAGTAATCCGTTGATCGTCAAAACGAGAACAAAAAGATATGCAAGCGAGGAGCGTCCCGGCATCATGGCGAGAAGTGTACTACGGCAAGGAGAATTTTGGGGGGGCCGCATCCTTTGTGCCGCGCAATCGGCCTTCTACCTGGGCCCGGCAAGCTTCACACAGGGCGCTCTCCCGCAAATCAATCCACTCGACGGCATGAGAGGAAGCCATCACGCAGCGGTAGTCCTGGCAGTGCCGTAGTGCGAGCGTATGCCCTAATTCATGCACACACTCTTTCAGCAGGCGCTCGTGCAGCAAAGCATCGTCGCGATCGAGGCCATAAAATTCCTGCCGCAAGCGAAATGTGGACACGACCGCGCACGGCCCGCCGACCTGCGCCTCGCCAAACACGTATTTCAAGATCGGAATATAGAGGTCGATATCGGTCACGGCGAGAAGGCGCCAGTCACAAGGCTGCAGCAGAGCGTGCATCCGTTGCAGGATTTCGGAAGAATGAAATTGCTGCCGCTCGGGATGATAAGTCGGGGCAGGATCCAGGGCTAACGAGGCAATCTTGCAATCCACGTTCAAATGTTTGGGGATTGTGGTGCAAAGATCCTGCAGCACCGCGAGATCGATGGTGCCGACCGGAAGCAGGTGAACGAGGTTCATGGAGGGCAGCCCGCGTTTCAGACCCTGCTTTCGGCCGTAGCGCGGCTCCAGCCGTAACGCTTCAACTTGTGGTGCAGCGTGACGCGATCGATATCGAGCACCTCGGCGGCGCGGCTCTGGTTGCCGCCACACTCCTCGAGAACCTGCAGGATGTGGAGGCGCTCCACTTCGTCCAGGCTTTTGCCGGCTGGTGTAACCGGACCGGGCTGCTTGAAGATGAAATCCTGCTCGCGCACTTCCGGCTCTTGGGCCACTACCATCGCCCGCTCGACCGCATTCTCCAGCTCGCGGACGTTGCCCATCCAGGGCTGCTGTTGCAGTTGTTGGATCGCGGCCGGCGAAATGCGGGTAATGTGCTTGTTCATCGCCAGCGCAAATTTGTGTACGAAATGCTCGGCCAGCAAAGGAATATCTTCGCGCCGTTCGCGCAGCGCTGGCAGTTCGATGCGGAAGACGTTCAGCCGGTAAAACAGATCCGGACGGAACGTGCCCTCCTCGATCATCTGTTCGAGATTCTTGTTGGTGGCGGCCACGCAGCGGAAATCCACTTTGATGACCTGGTTTCCGCCAACGCGCGTGATCTCGCGTTCTTGTAGAACCCGCAGCAGATCGGTCTGCGTCTTCAGGCTGATGTCGCCGATCTCGTCGAGGAAAACCGTTCCTCCCTCCGCAATTTCGAATTTACCTTTCTTGCGGTATTGAGCGCCGGTGAATGATCCTTTCTCGTGTCCGAATAATTCACTTTCGAGCAGCGTTTCCGTCAGAGCGCCGCAATGAATCGCGACCAGGGGATGGAAGCGGCGCAGACTGGCAGCATGAATGGCGCGGACTACCAATTCTTTGCCAGTACCACTCTCGCCCGTGATCAGGACATTCGCATCGGTTGGACCCACGGTCTCAATGGCTTCGGCGACCTTGCGCATCGCCGCACTTTTTCCGATCAGTTCCCCCGGGCTCGTGGCCTCGGCGACGGTTTCTCGCAGACGGACATTTTCCTTCTCGGCCCGGCGGTGGGCTAATGCATTCTTCACCAGGTGTGCGATTTCGTCGGGATCGAGCGGCTTGCTCACATAATCGTACGCTCCATTTTTGAGAGCAGTGACCGCCGTTTCAACCGACGCGTAGCCGGTCATCATGATGACGATGAGGTCGGGATCCAGTTCATGCAGGCGCCGCTGTAATTCAATACCGTCGGTGCCCCGCATCTTGATGTCGAGCAGGGCAACATCCCACTTGTTCTCGGCCATACGGGTCAGCGCGTCGCTCGCGCTTTCTGCAGTCCCAATCTCGTATCCTTCTTCGCGAAACCATTTTCCCAGAGAATCGCGCACGCTGAGTTCATCGTCCACGATCAGCAATTTGCCTTGTAATTCCACGTCTGATCACCTCCCGCTATAGCTCGCGGCAATTTCGGCGGCCGGCGGCGCTTCTGTCTTCTTGGTTTCGGCATCCACCGGCAGAGTAACGGTGAAGGTAGTGCCGCGGCCGGCTTCCGACTGGACTTCGATGGTCCCGTTGTGTCGTTCAAGAATGCTGTGGCTGATGGCAAGCCCAAGGCCCACGCCCCGTCCCGTTTCTTTCGTGGTCAGGAAAGGTTCGAAAATTCTGGGTAGGATCTCCGCCGGAATTCCGCTGCCGTCATCGCGCACGATGATTTGCACGCGATGATCGACGGACGACGAGGTAATCCACAAGTTTCCTCCCTGCGGCATGGCGTCGAGCGCGTTCATGATCAAGGCGAGCAGGACCTGCTCTATCTGAGCCGCGTCGCATCGCACCGGCGGCAAATCCGGTTCGAGCTGGGACTGCACCTGAATTGCTGCCAGGTCGATCTGGTGCTGAACCAGCCGCAAAGACTGTTCGATCACGTGATTGATGTCGGTGGGCTGCAAATTCATCGGTGTGGTGCGGGAGAACGTGAGCAGATTCTTCACCAGATCGCCACAGCGCCGGCTCTCGGAGGCGATTAAATCGAGGGAGTCGCAGATTTCGCCGCGGCGGCTCAGTCCGGAATCGTCGCGATCAATCCATTTGCGCAAGAGCTTGGCATAGGTGAGGATGCCCGACAGCGGATTATTGATTTCATGGGCGAGCACCGCAGCCATCTTGCCGATCGACGCCATCTTCTCGGTCTGCAGAGCGTGTTCGTGAGCGCGCCTGAGCTCGCGAGTCTTCTGGTCGACGCGCTCTTCCAGGGTGTGAGTCCAGGCTAGATTCTGGTTGTGCTCCGATTCCAGCCGGTTGCTCATCTCGTTGAAGGAGCGGGCGAGTTCGGCAATTTCATCTTCCGAGCGCACCTGAATCTGATATCCCAGACCACCGGAACCAATGTGTTCGGTGGCACGCTTCAGCGCCGTGAGGGGCCGGGCCACAACCTGCCATATGAAGAACCAGCTCAGCGCCATGATCAGAAGCAGAGCACAGGCGGTGTAGGCCTTCATGCGGCGGCTGCTTTCGGCGAGCTGAACATCGGCCTTGGCGAGTGAAACGTTGGTATCGAGTACGCCAAGGATCTGCTGTTCCGCGGGATGCGCATGGCAGGACGCATTCGCGCATGCCGGTTGGTTCTCGATGGGAGTGATGATTCCCAGGACGCGGGTCCCACTCTCGTTGCGGTAGATCCGGAATCGGTCGGGACGATTCAGCCGCGCCAGGGGCTGGGACTGGGCATGGCAGCCGTAACAGGCTTCGGCGCTCTTATCGACAACATGATTCTGCTCTGACGGGTCGGTGGAGTAGGTAATCCGTCCATCCTTGTCGAAGATTCGGATCCTCTCCATCCCTGGCTCCGCCGCCACGGCCTGGATGGAGTTGTGCATCCCCTGCCGATCGTTGCGCAGCATGTAATCGGTCGTGCCATGCTTGATCGCGTCGCTAATGCGTTCAGCGCTGAGCAGAGTGTTCTGTTCCAGGTGCTGGCGATGCAGGCGGACGTTGAGATACCCAAGCAAGCTGAAGATAGCCACCATGGCGCTCAGCAGCAGCACATTCAGTTTCGTGCTGAGGCTGTGCGATACACGGAACCACGGCCCGCGATTGGGTTCAATCTCCCGCATGCTCCAACACCGCCGAACCTACCGCAACTGCAGAATCCGGCTCGGGCACCTGCGCCGGGACAACTTCTTCCTTGGGGAAGATGGGCAAATACTTTACTGCCATTCCAAACAGAGCGAAGCCGGCGGCGATGATCATGCCGGTGACCGCCAGTTCACTCCACTTGGGGAAGTAACGCACGCCCGTCGAGCCTTCGAAACCGGTGATGCTGACGTTCATCCGGTTAGTGATGAAGCCGAGCACCACCAGTACGGCGGCGAAGTACAAGCCGTTGGCGCTATTCCGCACGCGACGCTGCAGCAGGAGCACCAAGGGAAGAATGATCGCCAGCATGATTTCCAGCCAGAACAGATAAGTCTCATATCCGCGATGAAACGCCAGCTTCAGCGCTCCGCGATTTGCCAGATCTTCCAGCCGGAGAATTCCGTAAACCCCCAGCACCACCACGAGAACTCGTCCAAGCTCCTGCAGAACGGGTAATTCCAGTTGCAGGCCGAAATGCTTGGAGCTCATGGACGATTCAAAGATGGTCATCGCTAATCCCACCGCAATCGCCGAGAGGAAGAAGAACACCGGCAACAGCGGGCTGTACCAGAACGGATGCAGCTTCTCGGGAACGATGAGATACAGCGTGCCAAGAGAGGACTGATGCAGGGTCGAGAGAATCACGCCGCAGATCACCAGCGGGATCAAAATGGCTCTCACGACTTTCAACGGCTTTTCCATATGAAAGCGCTCCAGCACAATGGGCGAAAACTCCAGCGCCAGAACGGTCGTGTAGAGCATCACGCAATAAGCCACTTCAAACATGACCGAGTGCGGATTCCTCATGATCAAGGGATGCCATATGTTGTAGGGCTTGCCCAGGTCGTACATCAAAGCGGCGCAGACCAGGATGTATCCGAGGAATGCGGTCAGAATCGTCGGGCGAATGATCGAGTGCAGGCGCTTGATATTCAGAATATGAACCGCTGCGGTAAGCGTGAATCCACCGGCAGCGAGCATCACGCCGCAGAGGACGTCGAAGCTGATCCAGATTCCCCAAGGGAACTGATCGCTCAAGTGCGTCGAGGCGCCCAGACCTTGTGTGAAGCGTATGAAGGTGGCATAGAGGCCGGCGGCCATCAGAAAGGCGAAGACAAGCTTCCAGAACGTAAGCCGGAACGTTGTAGCGCGAGCCATTATCGCTTTCCTCCATTTTTCTTTTCGTTTTCGGCATCGCGGCCTTCCGCGAGCGCTACTTCTTCGCGACGATGGGTGATCCACCAGACGCCACCCAACACCATTCCGCCCAGAGGAACAAAGTCGGGGATATGCGAAAGGACACGGTAAGTCAGCATGGGCATGGGATCCTTGGAAATGTCGGTACGGTATCCGAAAGATTCAAAGGGAACGGACGACAACAGCAGCACCGACGTGCCGCCGACTTCATCCAAGCCATAGATGTGATCTACATATTTGCCGGGGTTGTCGCGGATGCGCTGTTGCGCCTCGGCAATCAGATTGTCGAGCTCGCCAAACTTGGTGGCGCCGGTGGGACAGATCTCGGCGCACGCGGTCTGCTTCCCTTGCGCGACGCGGTCGGGGCACATGGTGCATTTCTGTACTTTCGGGAACAGTTTCCCCCATTCGTATTTCGGAACGCTAAAGGGGCAGGCAACCATGCAGTAACGGCATCCCATGCACTTGGAGGGATCGTAAGTAACCGGCCCCAGAGCGGTCTTCTGAAGAGCGCCAACCGGGCAAACCGAAGCGCACGAAGGATCTTTGCAGTTCATACAGAGGCGGCGCATGAACTTGTCGTTCCGGGTAAGAATGCAAGTCAGCTTGTGTGCGGACTGAAATTCCTCCGCGGCGATATTGTCGTCGTAGGAAAGGTGATTTTGCGTGGCGCAAGCCTGCTCGCACTGCTTGCAGCCGATGCAGACCGTGGCATCATATAAAAGTGCTTTGCTCATGAAATATTTCTCCGATCCGGCTTTTCGAGCAGAAAAACCGTTCCGGGAATCCTCTCGACCGACGCCTGGAGCTGAATGAGGAAAAAGGAGCGATTACCGGCGTAACCGCAGACGGGAATCGGACCGCGCACAAGCTGCTCACCTCATCAGATCGGAGGCTGTCGCGAAATTCAGCAGCTTCAGACAGCTGATAGTTTCAACGATTAGGAACTACTCAGCCGTGACGGGTATCACCCTTGCGCGTGATGGCCATCAACAAGGTTTTCCAACAGTTACAGACGGCGGGAACGAGTTGTATTTCGCATCAGGCTACGATGCGGATTACATCAGTCGCCTCGGTCGGCTGTAACCCGCTGATCCTGCAGATCTTCTGCTTGCAGCAGGCATGTGTGGAGGCATTAAGTGCTCGGTTGCGTGTTGCAAAACTCATCGCAGAGCTGTGATGCATTTATGCGCAGCTCTTCTTGACCACAAAGCTGCCTTGCTCGAATCTCATTGAAACAATTAGACATGCAGCTTTCAATAGCCGGCTTGTAACCGTGACTTGCGGTTTGGTCTGGCGATTGCCTTTAGCAAAGTGTGAGTGACCTGAAGTGAAAGGGCACTCCGGGCGAGGTGGTTTTATGACAGTGATCATGGTACTGATGACATTCGCAATCTTCCTACTGATTGATTATGTTCGCGGCCAGAAGCAAACGGCGAAGCAACCTGTTTTGGTGCATGCAATTCGAGAAGCGGCGCCTCGCGTCGTTCCGGCGATGGTGGCAGGCTTCCAGGTTCCAGAGAATGTTCGTTATCACGCCGGGCATACCTGGGCCCTCAGCGAGAGCAGCGAGCTGGTGCGGGTCGGCATGGATGATTTCGCGTCGAAGCTGATTGGCAAGATCGAGAGCATCGCCCTTCCGCAGCGCGGCCGCTGGGTCCGGCAAGGACAGAAGATTTGGACGATTTTCCGCGACGGCAAATCCGTAGACATGGTTTCGCCGATCGAAGGCACCATCACTGATGTGAACGAAGCGGTGGTGAAGAATCCGGAACTGGCGCGCAAAGATCCTTACGGC
This sequence comes from uncultured Acidobacteriota bacterium, assembly GCA_963719865.1. Taxonomy (GTDB): domain Bacteria; phylum Acidobacteriota; class Terriglobia; order Terriglobales; family Acidobacteriaceae; genus Sulfotelmatobacter. The sequence goes on from CAVRDS010000011.1 coordinate 71,597, forward strand.
GAAGGCTGGCTGGTCACCGTCCAGGCTCCCGATTCCAAGCTCAATTTCCGCAACCTGCTGGGTGGAACGCTGGCCCGGCTCTGGACTGAAAGCGCCGCTCTGCAGCTGCACAACCGCATTCCGGCAATGGCTGGAGCCTTGGCGCAGGATGGCGGCGTGGCGGTCGACGACATCACCGCACATCTGCCCAATGAGGATTGGGCTGTGCTGACCAAAGAATTTTTCCTGTCCTAGTCGGGCATCAAGCCTCGCCCGAACTCATGAGGAGAGCCGCCCAGAGAACATTCTGGGCGGCGTTTTTCATTTGGGGGAAGCCTACTCGGAAAGAGCCTGCTCCGGAACCGGGCGCGAGAAGGCACGAAAAATCAGCGTGCCCACCACGACGGCAGAACTCAGCATGACCACGCGCATGTACTGAGCGGCGGGAAGCGCCGGATCTCCGAAGATGCTGCGCAGCAATCCAAAGGTCGCGCTACTTGCGCAGAATGCAAAATAGATGCGCTCCCTCGCACAACGCGAGAGGCTCACCAGCCAGGCAAGAATGGAGGTCACAACCACATAAATTGCTATGAGGATAAAGTCGGCCGTAACCCCCTGCCCGTGCAAAACGCCCGCCTTTGGAGAGATGAAGCCGTGGGTCGCGATGCCAAGAAACACGACCGAATGAATGAGTGCAATCAAGGCTCGCTTGCGATTCGTGAGTACCCCAAAATCGTTCATATCCGATGATCAAGTTTCGCCGAGGGAACGCGGATTTCCCTGTGACCTACTGCACCCTTTTCTGTGATCCCAATCACTAAAATTGGGCGGGGCGGCTGGCGCCGTCGCGAGCCGCAGTGATACCATCGCGGGCGATATGGCTCATCGCAACGTAGTTCTCGCGCTTCTTTGTTCGTCAGTCTTGCTCATCAATGCTTCGGGGCAATCTGCAGCACCCTCAGTTCACGCGATCGTTCTCCATGCTTCCCGACTCCTGGAAGTCAAAACCGGCCGGATCATCAAACCGGGCGAGATTCTGGTTCAGGGAGATCGCATCGTTGAAGTGGGCGCGTCAGTGAAGCATCCGGTCGGTGCGGAGGTTATCGATCTGGGAGATCGCACCCTGCTTCCGGGGCTGATCGACGCGCATGTCCACCTGTTTCTGCATCCCGGAGCGGAAGATCTGCAGACCGTCGAGGAATCGGTGCCGCAGCGCACGATTACAGCGACGCTAGCGGCGCGCGAAGACCTGATGGCAGGATTTACTGCGGAACGGGATATGGGGACCGAAGGGGCTGGGTCGGCCGACACCGCGGTGAGGGACGCAATTAATCAAGGCCGTATTCCCGGTCCGCGCCTGCGCATCAGCGGAAACGCAATCAACATCCTCGGCGGCCATGAGGACGCTATCGGCTACAACCCTGAGCAGCACGTTTTGCCCAACGCAAATTACGCCAATAATTCCGACGAACTGATCGCCGTGATGCGCCAGCAGTTCAAGGAGGGAGCTGACTTCATCAAGATTTACGAGACGGGCGCAGATTCCGTGAAAGGCGAAAGGCTCTCAACGCCCTATCAGTACACCGAATCACAGTTGGAAGCAGCGGTGAAAGAAGCGGCGCGGCTGGGCAGGCGAGTTGCCGTCCACGCAACCGGAGAACCCGGAACGCTCTATGCGGCTGAGGCTGGTGTGGCCTCCATCGATCATGCCGACCAGTTGAGCGACGAGACGATTCGCCTCATGAAAGAAAAACAGATCTACGCGGTCCCCACGTTCACGATCTTCGAATACTTTGCCGAGCACGCGGCCAATCCCCAGCAGGGCGAGCGCGAACACCAGGTGCTCGATCTGAAGGTGCAGGAGTTCAAGAAGCAGGTTACGGCCGGAGTGCCCATGGCAGTTGGATCGGATGTGGGACCATTTCCTCACGGCACGCAGGCTCGCGAATTCGTGCTCATGGTCAAATACGGCATGTCACCGTTGGCCGTTCTGCAAGCCGATCTGTTGAATGGCGCGAAGTTGTTGAGCTGGGATGGGCAGATTGGCTCCCTTGAGGCTGGCTACCTGGCCGACATCGTCGCGGTGCCTGGCGATCCGCTGCAGGATGTCGCAGCGCTACAGAATGTCTCGTTTGTGATGAAGGGTGGGGTAGTGTTCAAGAAATAACCGAGCTGCATTTGCTCCAAAGAAGCAAAACGATGGACGACCGGTTGCAAATTGGTGCACACGCCTGAGCAATTCTCATTAGAACAGGAAGCTAACAAGCCACTTCCCGGCCATTTGCCGCGATTCTAATGTTGCGTTGGTGGCCGCGCGATTGCCCCTTCCCTAAGTGCTTCGCCATAACGGCAAGCACCTATGAACCGCTACCAATTCTCTAATCTAGTTCGCGTTAGCCTTTTCGCGCTTCTTGCAGCTTTTGCGATCTGTCCAAGTTCGTCCGCGCAGGGGCCGGTCCTCGATGCACCCACTGCGGTAGTGGAGCCTGCGGCTCCGATCATGGCGAAATCAGCAAGCGTGACGACGGAGCACAAATTCTGGGATGGGCAAAATCGAGTACTCTTCATTACGGCAGCCGCTCTGAATGGCGCCGATTTCGCGGTGACCCGCGCCAATCTGCGGAGTGGCGGCCAGGAACTGAATCCGATCGTTCGTATCTTCGGGCGCTCGACGCCGGGATTGGCTTTGAACTTTGCCGGCGAGACTGCCGGAGTCCTCAGCGCTAGTTATTTCTTCCACAAAACCGGCCACCACCGGCTGGAGCGAGTTGTCTCTGCCGTCAATATCGGCGCCTCGGCCGGAGCCGTTACCTACGGGCTCACCCACCGCTGACCTGACGGCTGAGGCTTGTGGCCTTCGCACCGCTTCGTTTTCAACCAGTGAATCATCTTGCTAGTATTACTGCTCTAATACTGTTGCGAAGAGTAAGCTGTAGCATTCCCTGGAGCACAAGCACGATGAACATTGCCAACGATGTCACCGAACTGATTGGCCACACGCCGTTGGTGCGGCTGAACAAAGTCACCGAAGGATGCGTCGCCGAAGTTGTGGCGAAACTCGAAAGCCAGAATCCGCTGGCCAGTGTGAAGGACCGCATCGGGGTCAGCATGATTACCGAGGCGGAGCGTGCCGGCAAAATTCAACCGGGCAAAACTGTTCTGGTCGAGCCGACCAGTGGCAATACCGGAATCGGCCTGGCGTTCGTGGCCGCCGTCAAAGGCTACAGGCTGATTCTGACCATGCCCGATACCATGAGCCTGGAACGGCGCGTGCTGCTGCTCGCTTTTGGCGCGGAAATTGTGCTTACGCCCGGGCCGCGCGGGATGACCGGCGCGATTCTGAAAGCGAAAGAGATCCTTGCCAACACACCCAACAGCTACATGCTGCAGCAATTCGACAATGCCGCCAACCCAAAAATTCACTTCGAGACGACCGGTCCTGAGATCTGGAACGACACGGACGGCCGCGCCGATATTCTGATCTCGGGCGTCGGCACTGGCGGCACCATCACCGGCATCTGCGAATACATCAAGCCGAAGAAACCATCGTTCAAGGCGGTCGCCGTGGAGCCTGCCGACAGTGCGGTCCTTTCCGGGGGAAAGCCCGCGCCGCACAAGATTCAAGGGATCGGTGCCGGATTCGTGCCCAGCATACTGCGGCGTGATTACATCGATGAAGTGATCACCGTAACCAATGACGAAGCGATTGCCATGGCGCGCAGGCTTCCGCTGGAAGAAGGATTGTTCGTTGGAATCTCGTCAGGGGCCGCGGTGGTGGCGGCTTTGCAGGTAGCGAAACGCAAGGAGAATGCCGGCAAGTTGATCGTGGTCATCCTGCCGTCGTTCGGCGAACGCTATCTCAGCACTATTCTGTTTCAGGAATTGCGGGAGAAGGCGATGCAGATTCCTACAGCGCAGCTCCCGGCCTAATTGTTTTTCGATCTCCCATGCCGCATCTGCTCTCGCTAATTCGCGAAGACGTGACCAATGTGATGGAGCATGATCCCGCGGCCAAGTCTCGCCTGGAAGTATTTTTATGCTATTCCGGGCTGCATGCCGTCTGGTTCTATCGCGTCAATCATTGGCTGTGGAACCATCGCCTGTTTCTTCCCGGCCGGTGGCTCTCGCAGGTGGCGCGTTTGCTGACGGGTATTGAGATTCATCCCGGAGCGAAGATAGGCCGCCGTCTATTTATCGATCACGGCATGGGAGTCGTGATTGGCGAGACCTCGATCGTGGGTGACGATGTGACCCTGTATCAGGGAGTCACTCTGGGCGGCACGGGCAAGGAACACGGCAAGCGGCATCCGACGCTGGAAGATAATGTGGTTGTCGGCGGCGGAGCAAAAATCCTCGGCAACATCGTCGTCGGAAAGAATTGCCGCATCGGTGCCGGCTCGGTCGTGCTGCGCAATGTCCCGGAAAATTCCACCGTCGTTGGCGTCCCTGGCCACATCATTTTTCGTGAGGGAAAGCGCGTGGTGATCACGGATCCCAAGCAAATCAACGACCCGCTGTCGGAAGCGCTGGCTGCCGTGGCTACCGAAGTGGAAAAGTTGCGCACGCGGGTGCGGAAACTGGAAGGCTGCGAGGAAACCAGCGAACCGGTCTCCGCCGCGCTCCAGCACATCATGGAAGATATGGATTATCAGATTTAGGGCGATCCTCGAGACTTGGCTGCATTTCGGCGCAAGACGTGCCCACGATGCCGGGTTCCACGATCACAGCGTTATAGCCCGCGTTGTTCAACTCGGCTGACTCAATCTCAGACTCATTGGAGAATAGCGTAAAGGCGCCGCCGAGGTCGTCCGCGCTTGAGTACCGCGGCCGCGGTGTGCGAAGCGGCCGTGCGATATTTGGGATGGCAGATGACCGGCACGAGAACTAGTTCCCGCTTTCGAATCGCTATGCGGCTAGCCTCCGGCGATGGCACCGATGATCAGGAAGGGCTCTTTACCCGAAGCGACGGCTTCAGGCAAAGGTGCGTCGGGCGATTCGTGTGTCAGATCCTCCTGGCAGGCAAAGAAGCGCAGAAACGCACGCCGCTGAAGGGTGACGTGGTCGCGAATCGCGCCCCGCAGCATGGGATACGCAGATTCCAACGCATCCAACACGGATCGCTGCGTTACTGTGCCCTCAACCACGATCGGCACTTCATGCCCGACGTGGGCGAGCGTACGAAGATGCTGCGGAAGCTCGACTCGAATCGTTACAAGCATCTCAGGCGCACCTTCACTTCACATAGGTCTCTTGCATGTAGAAAGCTTTCCATTCGTTGCCCGCGCGAATCCAGACCTCTCCAAAGACGCTCCTTGCCTTCGAGGTTTCGCCGCCGGATTTGCCGTCATATTGCGCCGTGTAGGTAACCACTGCCGCATTCGGCGCAATCGGCTTTACGGTGAAATCGTTGAGCGTGTAGCTGAGGAGTTCGAAATCATCCACGGCGTTGACTTCCGCCTTCTTGTCGCCAATGGCGCTGAGGCCTTCTTCAAAGAGGCGAAACCGGTCATCGAGCATCGCCGACAGAGTTGCTTTGTCTTTGTTCTTGAAAGCCTCCCAGAGCTTGCGCACCCGCGCTTCGAGTTGAGGAGACGCAGCCTCAGGCTTGGCTGCCTGCTGCTTCTCTTGCGCTGTTACTGTACCGGCAAATGACAACAACAGCGCTGCAACCGCTATCAGCGTTCTTTGCATGTGATCCCTTCATTTGAGCAGAAGTTAAGGCTTTGGTTGCAGTCCTATCCCACGCGAAAGCAATTTACTTCAATGTCTGCACTTCCACCGACAGAACTGCCGGTAAATCGCGCACGATCGGCGACCACGAGTCGCCCGCATCGGGCGAGACGTAAACTTGACCACCGGTTGTGCCGAAATAGATTCCACATTTATCCAGCGTGTCGACTGCCATTGCGTCGCGAAGGACGTTCACGTAGCAATCCTTCTGCGGCAAGCCGTTCGTGAGCGCCTCCCACTCAGTACCGCCAGTTTTGCTGCGGAAGACTCGCAATTTGCCTTCGTGCACGTAGTGCTCGCCGTCACTCTTAATGGGGAGGACGTAAATGGTTTCCGGTTCGTGCGCGTGCACGTCGATGACGAAGCCGAAATCGGTGGGTAAGTTGCCGCTGATCTTGGTCCATTGATCGCCCGCGTTGTCGGAGCGCATTACGTCCCAATGTTTCTGCATAAACAGCACGCCCGGCCGGGTGGGATTCATCGCGACATGGTGCACGCAGTGGCCAATCTCTGCGGTCGGGTCCGGGATGTATTTCGAATAGAGCCCTTTGTTGATGGGCTTCCAACTCTTACCGCCGTCATCGGTGCGAAACGCTCCCGCAGCGGAGATCGCGATGTAGATGCGATCGGGATTGCTCGGATCGAGAATGATGGTGTGCAGGCACATGCCGCCAGCGCCGGGCTGCCACTTCGGGCCGGTTCCGTGACCGCGAAGCCCGGACAACTCGCGCCAGTTTTGTCCGCCGTCAGTCGAGCGGAATAATGCTGCGTCTTCAACTCCTGCGTATACCGTATCGGGATCGGTGAGCGAAGGCTCGAGATGCCACACGCGCTTGAATTCCCAAGGGTGCTGCTTGCCATCGTAAAACTGGTGTGTGGTCAGCGGCTTTCCAGTCTCGGGGGAGACGTCGTAAACGAACTTGTTGCTTTCACCCTTCGGCATGCCGCCCGGGGCGGTAGTCTCCCCGGGAGGGGTTCCGGGCTGGTGCCAGGTCTTGCCGCCGTCGTCGGAGCGCTGGATGACCTGCCCGAACCATCCACTGGTCTGGGATGCGTAAATGCGATTGGGATCTGCGGGTGAGCCCTTCAGGTGATAGAGCTCCCAGCCCGCGAAGTGAGGACCGCTTACGTCCCATTTCTCGCGCTTGCCGTCAGAGGTAAGGATGAATGCGCCTTTTCTTGTACCGACGAGAACTCGAACCGTGCTCATGCCTTGCTCCTTCGCGGAGAATTCGTGTTGGTGGACCGTTGCCATGAAGAACAGCCCTCCGATTCTACCCGAGGCCAGCGCGGCCACGTCAACCACCGAGGCCAAGTAGTTCAATATTCTCCACACCAAGATATTTCGGCAAGAATTTGTGGTGAGCGAACGGGACGAGCAGGGTTGCATCACGCCCCTACGGGATTACCCCGGGGGGAAAGAATTACATCCCTGCGGATCAAGAGGCTGGACTAATCCTTTCCGTTGCAATGGTTTGCCGTTTGGCAAGCTCTGTGCAACCTTTTCCCTGTTCCCGTCTTCAGAATATAGCTGGCTACAGCGATTCAGGCTCGGAAGGTTAGGTCCTACCGAGTTTTCGGCTGCGGGAATCGCCCTTCGTCTGGCGCTGCTCTCGGGGACGCGAACGCGGTAGTTGTGTAAGAAAACCACGGTTGTTCTGCTCATTTCGAGTTGCCCTGAAGTTGACTCGTTTCCCAGCGCTGATCGGTTTTCTCAAAGTTGAGGATGTGTAGATGCGATTACTTAGCGCTCGCCTGATCATCTCTCTCATCATCGGGATCACGCTGGTATCGCTGTGCTCGTCCTACTACCAGGCGCTACTGTCGACGCGTGCCATGCGCCGGGACTTGGAGCATCGCGCCGAGTTGCTGGGAGAAAGTCTGGGAAGGAATGTGGAGCGGGATCTGGAACGGGATGCCCCGCAAACGCTGCAGCGTACGGTCCAGCAATTTGCCAATCGCGAACATCTGGCTGGGCTTGCTGTCTATGATCCGCAAGGCCATCCTCTCGCAGTTACGACCAATATCGAACCGTTGATGGCGAGTGTGCCGCCGGTCGTGCTGCAGGCATTGAAGGAGGACCATGACACCAACGCCTTCCTGCGTATGGGAATCGCCTCGATTCACATCTATGCCTTGCCTTTGCATCAGGGAGATAAACTCATCGGCGCCCTGGCAATCGTCCACGATTCGGGGTACATCAAGGGTGAGGACATGCGGATCTGGCGCGAGACGTTCCTGAGCGTCCTCGCATATGTGGTCCTGATCGTAATGATTACCCTGCTGATCGTGCGCTGGAGCATTGCCGGACCGATCTCACGAACGGCGCATTGGATGCGGGCTCTGCGCACCGGACGCGCCATGTCAACCCGGATCAAACCACCCGATCTGGAACTGTTTCGACCCTTGGCTCGCGAGGTCGCCACGTTTGCGGAAAGCCTGAACACGGCTCGCTCGGCCGCCGAGTTGGAGGCGCGATTACGCGCCACAGGCGAAGCGACGTGGACCGCCGACCGGCTGGCCGTTCACGTTCGCGCCCGGCTCGAAGACAGCATGCTCTTCGTGGTTTCGAACCGCGAGCCTTATCTGCACCTCCGGCGCGGCAAGTCGGTGGAAGTGAACGAACCCGCCAGCGGACTGGTTACCGCAATCGAGCCCATACTTCGCGCTTGTGGTGGAACCTGGGTCGCACACGGTTCGGGCGATGCCGATATGGAAGTCGTTGACCTGCATGACCGTTTGGCGGTGCCGCCCGACGATCCTCATTACACCCTCCGGCGGGTGTGGCTCTCGAAAGAGGAGGAACAGGGTTATTACTATGGATTTGCCAATGAAGGGTTGTGGCCGCTCTGCCATATCGCGCACACGCGCCCGCTGTTTCGCGCCAGCGACTGGCAGCATTACCAGCAAGTGAATCAGAAGTTCGCCGACGCGTTGCTCGAAGAAATGGAGAACATAAGCCGTCCTGTGGTGCTGGTGCAGGACTATCACTTCGCTCTCCTGCCGAGAATGATCAAGCAACGCCGGCCTGATGCCCGCGTAGCCATCTTCTGGCACATCCCGTGGCCGAATCCAGAGGCGTTCGGGATCTGTCCGTGGCAACGCGAGTTGATCGACGGTTTGCTGGGCGCCGATCTGATCGGTTTTCACATTCAGGCGCACGGCACGAATTTTTTGCAGACTGTCGATCGCATTGTCGAATCCCGCATCGACTGGGACCATTCCACGGTTCAGCGCCTGGAGCACCGGACCACGGTGCGGCCTTTCCCCATCAGCGTCGAATCGACTGATCCGCCTACCCACCTGCCTCGTGAGTCATCCTATGAGGACCGCGGCTCCTTATTGAAGGCTTTAGGCGTGGAAGCGGCGCTGATGGGCGTGGGCGTCGACCGGATAGATTACACCAAGGGAATCCTCGAACGATTTCTGGCGATCGAGAGATTTCTGGAGAAGTATCCGCGTTACCAGGGAGTGTTCACATTCGTTCAGATCGGGGCTCCGAGTCGAACCCACATCAAGCGTTACCACGACTTGCAGGCGGAAGTGGAGGCGGAAGCCGAGCGCATCAACTGGAGATTTCAGGCTGATCAGTGGAAACCAATTGTCCTGCTGAATCGGCAGCACAGTCACAGCGAAGTGGCTCGCTATTACCGCGCGGCTGATCTTTGTCTGGTGACGTCGTTGCACGACGGCATGAACCTGGTGTCCAAGGAGTTTGTGGCTGCACGACACGATGAACGCGGCGTACTGATCCTGAGTTGTTTCACGGGGGCAGCCCGCGAATTGCACGATGCCCTGCAGGTTAATCCCTACGACATTGATCAGACTGCCGAGGCGATTCGCGCGGCTCTCGAAATGCCACCCGAAGAGAAGCAGCTCCGCATGCAACGGATGCGAAAGCTACTGCGCGAGCACAACGTGTATCGCTGGGCGGGCAGCTTGATTGAAGAGCTCTGCGATGTACGGCTGGATATTGACCTTACGGGTTCAAGTACAGGTACAAGCACAGGTCCAGGTTCAGGTTCAGATTCACGGACAGGTACGGGCTCAGTGCGCGCGCCTTTGTCGGAAACCGGAGCGAGAGATGCTACAGCAAGAAAACGTTGATGACTTTCTGGAATCTGTAGCGGGGGCGCCACGATCCGTATTATTGCTCGACTATGACGGAACGTTGGCGCCCTTTAAGGTCGACCGCCAGAAAGCGACGCCTTATGCGGGAGTGAGCAAGCTTTTGCGGCAGATCATCGACACTGGACGAACCCGTGTGGTGATCGTTACGGGAAGGGACGCCCGGGAGATTTCTCAATTCCTGCCCCTTCGGCCCATGCCGGAGATCTGGGGCTCGCATGGACTGCAGCGGCTGTTGCCTGATGGAAAGTGCGAAATGCCGGAAATCCCGATCGACGTAGCCGAGGTTCTGGACGCCGCCAGGCGCTGGCTTGACTACCAGGGACTTCACGATTTCGCCGAGATCAAGCCTGGAAGCATCGCGGTTCATTGGCGCGCGCTTGAGGAATCAGCCGTAGAAGAGCTTCGCGGCAAGATTCTGGTGGGTTGGTTTCCCATCGCCGACCGGGCAGCGCTGAAGCTTCTCGAGTTCGATGGAGGCGTGGAGATGCGCATGCCCGATCCCGACAAAGGACACGCTGTGCAGACGGTTCTTGCGGAAATGGATCCCCGCGTTCCCGCCGCGTATCTTGGCGATGACCTGACGGACGAGCGGGCTTTCCGCGCCCTAGCAGGACGGGGCTTGAGTGTATTAGTGCGTCCCCGACAGCGACGCAGCGTGGCGCAGGTCTGGCTCAAACCGCCGGAACAGCTCCTGGATTTTCTGTCGCGCTGGCTGTCCGCCAACGAGACAACCCAACTCGCGCGGAGTGCTACCTACTAACTCGGAGTGGAGGAGTGCGCGCTTCCTATTCGGTACCTGCTCACACATCCGGAATTTGCGCAGCAGCCGCGAACATGTAAAAGAGAATTTTCTGATGACAACGAACGTGAAATGATGGCTGCTCCTCTTCCGCATCCTGGAGCAGGCAAAAGCACGACGCGGCAAGGCCACTGGAACCCTCGGATTTCGCCGCTCTCAGGCGCTTTCGCGGGCTAACTCTGCCGCGGGATCCGCAGCACCTAAGAATGCCGGCGGCAATTTCGCGTGGATGGTTGTTATCGGAACGCCGTCCTGCTTTTCGATCTGTTTAACAATACTCTCTGCCGCGGACTCTCCCACTCCGGCAAGCCAGGCACGCACGGTTTGCGTCAGCGGTTCCGAAGACGCTCCATAGCCGAGTTCGACCAATGCGGTTGGCAAGTCCATTGGTCGAGGAACGAGCGCGTCAATTGCGATGACGCCTTCAATCCCCCTTTGCTGCAATTGCATAGAGAACTGGTTCGAATCGGAGACATCGATGCTTGCCAGAGCCAACAGGTATCCCTTCTCCTGCAGCCGCGTTTGAACGCCGGCCACGACCTGAGCCACGGGCGCTCGGCCGAAGTCCGAGGCGACCGCTGCAATCATGCGCGTCCGTTTCGTGCGCAAGGATCGCGCCCACAGGTTGGGACGATAATTCAGTTCCGCTGCCGCCCGAAACACGCGCTCCTTGGTGCTTTGCGGAATGGCGTGCGCCGCAGGCGTGTTGTTCAGAACCGCAGAAACGGAACACGGGGCCAACCCCACCCTGTCGGCAACGGTCTTCAAGTTTGCAGCACCCTTTTTCTCCGGCAACATATCTCTCCTCATTTCAATAAAGCTCCGCATTCGCCTGGACTCCATGGCGTGCAATTTTTAATTTTTCTCGACGACTTGGTCAGATCAACGGTTGGGAACCCGATCGTGGGGACCAAACGGAAGCTTCGGCGCCGCCTCTGCCACTCTGCAGAAGGGGCACACTTACTTTGAAGCAAGGAGAGTCAGTGAGTCCAACGCAAAAATTCCATCTGAAGGATCGATGTTTGCGTGCCGGGAATCGGAAGGCTTAAAGATTATTTGCCGGTGAATTGCCCGCGCCGCCGCGCATCCTCGCAGGCTTCGACCGGATCGCGGCCCGTCACCTGTTTGTACCACCCGGGATGAAACGTCCATGCCCACGCTTCGCTCACCGCGCCGCGAATCATCGCCTGGAAAGTTCCCGGCTCACCGATGGTGCTGAGATAGATGTGAACGAAAATTCCTCCCAGCATGATGAGAGCTGAAAGGTCGTGCAGGATGTAGCTGACTGCGACGGTCCAGCGCCCAAAGGTGCGCGCTCCCATCCACATGACAATTCCAGTAATCAGATAGACGATTGATCCGCCGACAATCTCCCAGAATTGAAGCTTCTGGCCGCCGTTGAAGAATCCAGTGTCGGGCGGATCCATTTTCTGGTTGCCAAAAAAGATCCTCCTGGCATTGCGCATCCAGTGGGTATCGGCTGGCGTCCACGTCATCGGTCCGATCCAGTTCAGCATCTGCAGTCCGAAGAAGATGACGAATCCCAGCCCAAACCACGGGTGCATTGCACGCGCCAGCGACCCGCCTCCGAAGATTGGAGTGAACCAGCGGAACAGCCATGGCAGATAAATGCCGAACCCAGAGAACAGCGCGAGGAAGAAGAAGAGTGCGACCGTCCAGTGCAGCACTCGTGTATAGACCGGATGACGTAGCAACTCGCCTTCGAAAACTTCGGTTTGCCCGATCCGATCGAAGGTTCTGCGGGCTCTATTGTCGAACCTCTCAACTGCGGTGGACATCGGGCGCCTCCTTCTGGAGCGGCGGTTCCGGTTGGGCGCGGCGTGGTCCGACCATCACGTAGTGCAGCAACACCCCAAGGCCGCCAAACAGAGCGAGCGTTCCCAGAACCGGCTTGAACAGCCACTTCCAGATCGTGTAGCTCCAGGGGATCACAGGATTCTTGGGCAGCCCGCCATAGTGTTCAGGGTTTTCCGCATCGTGCAAAACGTAAACCACGTGCGTCCCACCGATGGATTGCGGATCGTAGACACCCGCCTGGGCAAAGCCAAAGTTTTCGCGTAGTTGCTTCGCGCGCTCCTCCGCGATGAACTTCATATCGTCCTTCGTTCCGAACTTCAAACATCCCGTCGGACAAGCTTTGATGCAGGCGGGCTCAAGTCCCTGTCCCACGCGGTCGGAGCACAGCGTGCACTTGTAGACCTTCTTGGTTGCGGGATTGAATTTGGGAATGTCATAAGGACATCCCGAGACGCAGAACTCACACCCGATGCAGTTTTCCTGCTGAAAATCAACGATGCCGTTCGTGTATTGCACGATGGCGCCGTCGGCAGGACACGCGCTCAGGCAACCAGGATCGGCGCAGTGCATGCACTGATCTTTGCGCATGAGCCACTGGATGGTTCCGTCTTCGCGCTGGTGTTCATTGAACTTGATCAGGTTCCAGAAATTCCAGCGTGTTTCCGGCATGGTCTGGTAGGTGTTGTCAAACATGGTCGGACTGAACGGCATGTCGTTCCACTCGACGCACGCGACTTCGCATGCCTTGCACCCGATGCAAATCGTCGTGTCGATGAGCTTGCAGACTTCCGCATCGCGCTGCATGTCGAACCCCGGCGACGCGCCGGAGTGCCCGGAAATCCGCTTGGCCTGAAGTGTTTTGCGATCGCTCATGTTCCGCTCTTTCGTTACCCAACGCCCCAGCTGCTATTAACGGTGCGCCCCAAAAAAGCGAAGGCAAGATGCCTTCGCGACAGCCGGCGAGACGCCGGCGCTACAAACCCCTAAACCTTTTCAATCTTCACTAAGAAACCTTTGAACTCCGGTGTGTAGGCATTAGGATCGATCACGGTGGGCGTCAGCTGGTTGGCCAGCGTCTTCGCCGTCTTGCCTTCGTCCTCCACGATCCCGCGAAATCCCCAATGAATCGGAAGGCCGATTTGAAACATTTCCTTTCCATCGATTTTCATTGGACGAATCCGCCGAGTGACCATGGCTTTCGCAATGTATTGACTGCGCGCGCTCGTCACCCGTACTTTCTCACCGCCCCGAATGCCCATCCGGTCGGCCAGTTCCACCGGAACTTCCACGAACGGCTCCGGCACCAGCTGCACATTCATGGGATTGTTCTTGGTCCAGTAGTGATAGTGTTCGGTCAAGCGGTAGGTCGTGCAGATCACGTTGAATCCCTGATCGACGGTCCCGTACTTGTCCATATCGGTCTTGTATTTCTTCACCACCGGATTGCTCGATTGATTCGGGTGCAACAGATTGGCGATCGGACTTTCGATCGGTTCGTAGAACTCGGGGAATGGACCATCCGCCATGGCGCCAAGCGGCACGAACAGGCGACCTACACCCTCGGGATTCATGATGAACGGTCCCATATGATCCTTCGGCGCGGAATCGGCCTTGAAGTCAGGCACGTCGTTGCCGACCCAGGCTTGCTTCGCTTGATCCCACCAAACCTGGCGCCGCGAGGCGTCCCAGGGCTTGCCATTCACGTCGCACGAAGCCCGGTTGTAGAGCACGCGCCGGTTCAGCGGCCACGACCATGCCCAGTTGGGATAGATTCCGAGGCCGGACGGATCATCCGTTCCGCGGCGTTGTGTCATCGCGCCCGCTTCGGTCCACGAACCGCAATACAGCCAGTTCCCTGAAGAGGTCGTGCCGTCATCTTTCAGCCACGCAAAGCTGGGCAGCTGCTGTCCAGCTTTCAAGGTCACATTCGTCTTGGGATCGGTCAGATCAGCGACCGCTTTTCCATTGATCTCCTTCGCAACCTCGGCCAGCGAGGGATTGTAGGGAGTCGTGTAGGAGAACGAGGCATTCAGAATTGGGTCAGGAAATTTGCCGCCTTCCTTCTGATACAACTCGCGCGTTTTCAAAAAGATTGTTGCCAGAATTTCCTGATCCAGGCGGGCTTGACCGGGCGGCGGAAGGGCGACGTTCTTCCACTGCAGCCAGCGAGCCGAATTTACGAACGTTCCGTCTTTCTCGGCAAAACCAGCACCCGGCAGACGGTACACCGTGGTATTAATCTGCTTCATCTCATCGGTCGAGATGCCGGGAGCACGCCAGAACTCGCTGGTCTCATCGGGATATATCTCGCAGACGACCAGCCAGTCGGCCTTCTTCAACGCGTTAATGTTCTTCTCGGAGTCAGGACCGATCATCACGCCGTTCATGCCGAAGGCGAACAACCCTTTAACCTTGCCTTCGTACATGTCATTCCACAAATTGACCCAGGAATAGTTGCGGTCGATTTTGGGAAGGTAATGGAAGGCGAAATCGTTCTCTTTGGTCGCGGCCGGCCCGTACATCGCCTTGAGAAACGAAACCGCAAATTTCGGAGTGTTCGACCAGTAATTGAAAGAATCCCAGGGATCGGGTTTGGAGGGATTGGGAGTGATGCGTTTCAGGTATGCTGCCAGGTCGCTATCGGCGGGATTCGGCATCTTTAAATAACCCGGCAGAATGTCGAAAATGCCCGCCATATCGGTCGCGCCTTGAATGTTCGAGTGCCCGCGCAGTGCGTTCACTCCGCCACCAGCGCGTCCCACATTCCCCATCAGCAACTGCAACATCGCGGCGGCGCGAATAATCTGCGTGCCGAAGCTGTGCTGCGTCCACCCGACGGCATAGATGATGGTGGCGACTTTCTTCATATCGCCGTCTTTGCGGATCGACGTGAAGAGCTCTGCAGCCTTTAGAAATTGATCTTGCGGGATGCCCGTAATGCGCTCGACCGTCTCCGGCGTGTAACGCTCGTATTGCTTTTTCAGCAACTGAAATACGCAGCGCGGATGCTGCAGCGAAAGGTCAAACGCAATTTTTCCTGGCAGGGCTGGAGGCGGAGCACCCGCAGGCTCGTACTGCTTGGCGGGGGTCGGACCGACCGGCTTGCCCGTCAGATCTCCGCCTTCTTCGTAATTCCACGTCGCCTTGTCGTAGATTTTCTTTTCGGGATCGAAGCCCGAGTACAGCCCATCGTCAGGCAGCTTGAACCGGTCTTTGATGATGAAGGCGGCGTTGGTGTAGTTGACGAGGTAATCGTGCGCGATGCGGTTGTTCTGGATAGCGTAATTGATCAAGGCGCCTAAAAAGGCGATGTCCGAACCCGCGCGAATTTGAAGATAGAGATCGGCCGTCGCGGCGGTGCGCGTCAGCCGCGGATCGACCACGATCGTTTTCGCGTTGCGGTGCAGCTTGGCTTCAATCGCCCACTTGAAACCACAAGGATGGTTTTCCGCCGGATTGCCGCCCATGATCAACATCAAGTCAGTGTTCTTGATGTCGATCCAGCCATTGGTCATTGCCCCGCGTCCGAATGTTGGCCCCAAACTGGAGACCGTAGGGCCGTGTCAAACACGGGCCTGGTTTTCCAGGTAGCAGACCCCCAGGCTGCGCATGGTCTTGACGACCAGATAATTGAATTCGTTGGTGTCGGTGCAGCCGCCGGTAAACGCGATTCCCTCGCAGCGGTTCACGGTGTGCCCGTTCGCGTCCTTCTCGGTGAAAGAGTCGTCGCGCGTCTTTTTCACCTTGGCCGCGATCTCCGAGTAGGCCTGCTCCCACGATATGTCTTCCCACTGGGTTGCTCCCGGACGCCGTACCTGCGGCTTCAGGAGCCGGCGGTCATTCAGAATGTCTTGCTCGAGCGACGATCCTTTCGGACAAAGGGTTCCGCGGTTGATGGGATGATCCGGATCGCCTTCGACATGCACGACCTGCGGAATGGCGTTCTTCGCCTTGTCGCCCAGCGTGTAGATGATGACGCCGCAACTCACCGAGCAATACGGACAAGTGCTGCGGGTCTCGCTGGCCCGAGAGATTTTCAGGCTCTGGGTTTGCGCATAGACGGGAGTCAGATCAAATCCAAGAGTAGAAAGACCGGCTCCTCCGACAACGGCCCCTTTAAGAAAAGTCCTGCGGGAGAATTCCATGCAAACCTCCTGCACATCTACCGCGACGCTTCACTCCACCAAGCACAC
Source organism: uncultured Acidobacteriota bacterium (assembly GCA_963719865.1). Lineage (GTDB taxonomy): Bacteria > Acidobacteriota > Terriglobia > Terriglobales > Acidobacteriaceae > Sulfotelmatobacter. Next base: position 88,247 of record CAVRDS010000011.1, read on the forward strand.
CCTGGAGAGCTGTAAGTGAATGAGATGTTATACGGAGGTTGAAGGTTGTGGCCGTTGCGTTCCCCACGCCCGACGACCGATTGGGGCGAACTAATGCAAAAAATATAATCCTGCGTCTCGGTCGGAGTCAATACGCGAAAATTCGCATGATAGAATGCACACTCCACTGGCAGCCAGTGGCGCATGCCACCAGCGACCTCACTTTCTCCCTGGCAGCGGCGCATCCAGCGCGCTCAAGAACTCGTCAGCCAGTACCCGTCTGCGTCGGAAATTCTCACTTTCTATATTCACATCGCACGCTTCCAGGAGAGCTTACACGGCGGGCTGCGCCAGGTTCTCGATACACCGCCCGCCTCAAGCTGCGGTGAACTTGACGACCGGGAATTGTTGGAACTCAGCTCCAGATTTGCATCGTTCCTGTCCCTGGTTGAAAAACATGCTCCTGCGCCCCTTGCCGAACTGACGCTTCAGCTCCGCACCAGCGGTCCGGCGTTTTGGTCTGAGCTGTTACGCAGCGCATGGAATGTCTCGTCTCCTTCCGACCCCCAGGGATTGCTTGCCCATGTCTTCCTTCAGCCGTACGGCGAGTGGTTGCGCTCGCGAGCCTCACTGCTGGCGCTTCCCCACGCCTACGCCATATGTCCGTTCTGCCGGCGCAAACCCGGCTTTGGCGTGCTGCGCCCGATGGGCGATGGCGCCGCGCGCTCTCTGGTCTGCTCATTTTGTATGGCCGAATGGGAATTTGGCCGGATTGTTTGTCCGGGGTGCGGCGAGGAAGACGATAAGAAACTCGCGGTCTTTACCGCCGACGAATTTCCCTACATCCGCGTCGAATGCTGCGACTCGTGCAAGACGTGCGTCAAAACCATCGACCTGACCAAAAACGGCAATGCCGAGCCCATCGTCGACGAACTAGCATCCGCGCCGCTCGATCTCTGGGCGCGCCAACACGGCTACGCCAAGCCGCGCAGCAATCTCTTAGGGTTGTAAAAGACGGCAGAGCATTCCGCTCTATTCTCGGTTATCCTCGGCGATGTGCCCTCGAGCTTTCCAGCTTCCGGGGATCAGAAACTGATCCAGATTGTCGACTCCGCATTGGCGGGCGCCGGTCGGCGCAGCGGAAACTGGTTGGCCTGCCGCCCCGGTTGCACGCAATGCTGCATCGGCGTTTTTCCTATCAACCAACTCGATGCTCTCCGCCTGCAGCGCGGTCTAGCCGAGCTGGAATCGTCCGCTCCTGAGCGTGCAGCGGCGATCCGGGAACGCGCTCGGGAATCAGTTGCCCGACTCACGCCGGAATTTCCCGGCGATGCAAGCACAGGTTTGTTGGATGAAGCAGAAGAATCCGCCCGACGCTTCGAAAGCTTCGCCAACGACGAGCCTTGCCCTGTTCTGGATCCGCAGACTGGCCTCTGCGAACTTTACGAATCCCGCCCGATGACCTGCCGCGTTTTCGGTCCTCCGGTGCGCTCCGAGGATGGCCTGGGTGTTTGCGAACTCTGCTTTCAAGGCGCGACGGACAAGGAGATCGCAGCTTGCGAAATGATTCCGGATCCGGATGATCTGGAAGGCCGCCTGCTTCGAGATCTCGAAAAGCGCACCGGCAGCCGTGGAAACACCATCATTGCGTTCTGTCTTGCGTCGTAGGCAACGCAACTCTTATTGCTTGCGTTCGAGCTCGGCCCAACGCTCGTACAACGCGTCAACCCCCCGCTGAGCCTGATCGAGTTCCGCATGCACTGCGAGCAGGCGCGCTGCGTCGCTGGCGATCGCGGGATCCTCGGCATTCACCCGCGTGCGGTGAAGCGCCTCCTCGGCCTCGGCAATCCTCTGCTCCATGCTCGCGTACTCGCGGGCTTCCAGGTACGAAAGTTTCCTTTTCGCCGCGGGCGCAGGTTTCGGCTTGGAAGTTTCAGACGGCAGCATTGCGGTACTCGCATCTCTCCGTTGTTCCTGCCAGGCTTCCCACTGCGAATAATCCGCGAAACTCTCAGCTTCGCCCAAACCATCCAATCCCAGCACGATCGTCGACACGCGGTCGAGCATGTAGCGATCATGCGTAACCAGAACCAGCGAGCCTCGAAACTCGAGCAGGCTCTCTTCCAAAATTTCGAGAGTGGGAATGTCGAGATCGTTCGTAGGCTCGTCCAGCAGCAGCACATCCGCGGGCTGCAGCATCAACTGAGCGATCAGCACCCGCGCGCGCTCGCCTCCGGAAAGCCGGTCGATGGGTTGGTTGAGCTGTTCGCCTTTGAATAAAAATCGCGCCGCCCACGAGCCCACATGAATCGACCGGTCCTGATAAATCACCGAGTCTCCTTCCGGGGCAAGCGCTCGCCGCAACGTAAGGGTGGGATCGAGCGCCCGGGTCTGATCGAAGTAGACGATACGGAGCCGGTCTGCCCGGAGAATTTCTCCTTCGCTGGCGGCAACTTCTCCGCGCAACAGGCGCAGCAGCGTGGTCTTGCCGCTGCCATTGGGACCGACCAAACCTACGCGCATTCCGGCTGCGATCACGAAATTCAGCCCTTGAAACAGCGCGCGGCCGGCGACAGAATAACTGACGTTCTGTAATTCGATCAGCCGCTTGGTCTTGCGATCGGTCGCGGAGAAGTCAATCCGCGCAGTTGCGCCCCGGGTTCTCGTATTCAAGTCGGCCAGTTCTTCGATCAGTTCTCCCGCTTTATCGATCCGCGCCTTCGACTTCCGGGTGCGGGCTTTCGCTCCGCGACGCAGCCACTCGATTTCGGAATGAACCAGGTTTTCCAGCGCTTCCTGGCGCTTCGATTGTGCGCGCAGGAACTCTTCTTTCTTCTCCAGAAAAGTGCTGTAGCGCCCTTGCACCCGCAGCAATCCATCCGGATAGACTCGGCTCAGTTCGGCCATGTCGTTGGCTACATTCTCGAGGAAGTATCGATCGTGGCTGATGACCACACAAGCGAATGCGGCCCGACTCGAGAACTTCCTCCAGCCACTCAATGCCTGCCAGATCGAGATGGTTGGTGGGTTCATCCAACAGAAGAATGTCGGGAGACTGAACCAGAGCCTCGACGATCGCCAGCCGCTTTTGCCAGCCTCCAGAGAGAGATGCGGCTTCGGCGTGTAAGTCCACGAATCCCGCGCGTCCCAGAGTTTCGGGAGGGAGCGTGCCCCGCTCCGACGGAAGCACCCCGGCCCGCTCCATCGCTTTTTCAATGACAGATCTCACGGTGTCGCCAGGATGGAACTCCGACTCCTGCTCGACGTAGCTCATGCGCAGGCGCTTGCGAACCGCGATCTCGCCCTCGTCCGCGTGCACCGCTCCGGCAAGGATCCGCAGCAGTGTTGACTTGCCCGAACCGTTCGGGCCAATCATCCCGATGCGGTCTGCCTCCGACACTGTGAAGGATACATTCTGAAACAGCGGCTCAGCTCCGAAGGCTTTCGAAACGCCGCGTACGTTGATCAATGGTGGCAAGACTGTGCAATCTCCTGAATCTCTTTGAGATTATCAGGAGTTAAGTTTCAGCCACGAAGATGACCAAGGCCGTTGGATCGTGGATTGGACTGGTCCGGATGGTTGTATTGCCCTTGGCGTCACAACGCATGTGCTTACCAGGCAGGCTTGCCATCTTTGAAACGCAGAGTTAGGGTTTCGCCGCTCTTCACTACTATCTCGCGGGCCAAGGTCAGGTCCGTTCCGTCTTGCTTCACTTTCGAGCCCGTGACTTCGATGGCATCGTCCGGCTTGAACTCGATACCCATGTCATCGAGAAATTTCTTGGGACAAAGAAAAACCTCGGCGGAATCCGGACTGCTTTTCATCACCAGGTACACTACCGGCTTTCCTCCGGACGGAGGCACCAGCTTCAGTTCCTGCACCACGCCCTTGAAAGTAGTTTCGGTGGCCGGATCATATTTCGGTGGCGCCTGCGAGAAAGCAAGCGTCGAGAGACAAGTCACAGCTGCCAGCGGCAGAAGACGACACAAAATCCGGCCGGAGGTAGTCATCGTGGACCCTCCATTTGGCGCATGTTAGGCCCATGTTCGAGGAAAAGCAATGGAATTGTCCAAACCGGCGCGGCGATGCTCGCTTCCCGATCAACCTTGCGCAATCTGGCGACTTCCGTTAACGTTTGCGGTTCTGGGGGGCATCGCGCCATTGGGAACAAGCCCACGAATTTGCTGAGGACCTCGCCTGATGGTTCTGATTTGAGATGAAGGCATGATTTATCTAGGAATCGATGTCGGCACTGGAGGAACACGTGCCCTGCTGATGGATTCGGAGGGGAAGGTCATTGCCTCCGCGTCGGCGGAGCACGAGAACTTCGCCAGCCCGCGCCCGGGTTGGGCCGAGCAGAATCCGGAGGATTGGTGGCGAGCCTGCAAAGTAGCCGTGGGCCAAGTGCTCCACGTGGAGGCGCTGGCCGCCGACGAGATCGCATGCATTGGCTTCTCCGGGCAGATGCACGGCGCCGTTCTGCTCGATTCCTCGTACGAGGTGGTGCGACCGGCGATCATCTGGTGCGATCAGCGCAGCCAGGCGCAGTGCCGGAAATTGGAGCAGATGTTCGGCCGCGATACGCTGATCCGGCTCACTTGCAATCCTCCGCTTACAAACTTCACGCTGACAAAACTGCTCTGGGTGCGCGAGAACGAGCCTGAGAACTGGCGGCGCGTTGCCCATATCATGCTGCCAAAAGATTACGTTCGCTTTCGTCTGACCGGAGAGCGAGCCATCGACATGGCGGATGCTTCCGGCACGCTGATGCTGGATGTCGCCAACCGGCGCTGGTCGTCCGAAGTGCTGGACAAAACTGGCATCCAGCAAAATATGCTGCCCCCCCTCTTCGAGTCACCACAAAGTTGCGGCAAAGTCCGCGCCTCCGGCGCCGAAGCCACAGGACTTCGCACAGGAACCCCCGTCGTCGCCGGAGCCGGAGATCAGGCTGCGGGCGCGGTGGGAATGGGCATCGCCCGCGCCGGTGCGGTCAGCGCCACGATTGGGACTTCCGGCGTCGTCTTTGCCTCAACCGATCGTCCTGCGATGGATCCGCAAGGCCGTCTGCACACTTTCTGTCATGCCATCCCCGGCCGCTGGCACGTTATGGGAGTCACGCAGGCCGCGGGATTATCGTTGCGCTGGTATCGCGATCAATTCGGCGAAGCCTCGCCAGGAATTCGGAGGAAGGACGGCCGCGATCCGTACGATGTCTTCACGGAGGAGGCGAGTACTGTTCCGTCCGGTTCAGACGGCGCATTTTGGGTGCCTTATCTGATGGGCGAGCGCACGCCGCATCTCGATCCCAACGCCCGTGCGGCATTGGTCGGCCTGACGGCCTCCCACACTCGCGCCCACATCCTACGCGCCATTCTCGAAGGCGTAGCCTTCAGCCTGAAAGATACATTCACGATCTTCGATGAAATGAAGATCCCGGTGACGTCCATTCGTTTAGGCGGAGGTGGTGCGCGCTCTTCGCTCTGGAGGCAAATTCAGGCCGATGTGTATGGCCGGGAAGTAGAAATCGTAGCGGCGGAAGAAGGCGCGGCTTATGGTGCAGCCATCCTGGCAGGAGTAGGCGCGGGGGCGTGGTCGTCCGTCGAGCAAGCTTGCGAGGCGGTAGTTCGCGTAGCCCGGCCTATCGCGCCGAATCCGAAGGATTCATCGACGATGCAGCGCGCATACGGTACCTATCGCAAGATTTATCCTGCGCTGAAGACGTTGCAAGCGTCCTAAGGCACGCGCAACCGCGCCTGCTTCCGTTACTCTGGCAGCTTCTGCTCGCCGGTAATTGTGAGGTGAGCGTCGGCGTGAGGAGCTTGCGTGCCGGGCTGCCCGCCGCCCACGGTGATGACGTAGTCTCCCGCCGCCACCAATCGGTCGCCGGCTTCGTTCACATAGCTCAGGTCGCGCGGACTAAGGGACAGCGTGACGTGCTGCTGCTCGCCGGCTTTGAAGTGGACGCGCTCAAACCCGCGCAACGCGCGCAGCGCTGCACCCGCCAACTTCGGGAAAGTGACGTAAAGCTCCACCACTTCATCCCCGTCGCGACTGCCGGTATTCTTGACGTCCACTTCAACGCTCAGCGGATCACCTGCCTGCATGGAGGAATTCGACAGCTTTATCCCGCTATATTCAAATGTTGTGTAACTTAGACCGTGCCCGAAGCCGTACAGCGGCTGTCCCGTGAAGTACCGGTACGTGCGATTCGTCATCGCGTAATCATCGAATTCGGGCAACTGCTCGATGCCTTTGTAGAAGGTAACCGGCAAGCGTCCCGCAGGATTATTGACGCCCGCCAACGTCTGGGCGATCGCCGTTCCACCTTCTTCACCGGAATACCAGGCGTCGAGAATCGCGTTGGCATGATCATTGGCCCAATTGACGGCCAGAGCGCTGCCGTTCATCAGCACCACAACCAGCGGTTTACCGCTGCCTTCCAATGCACCAAGCAGTGCCTCCTCTTCTTCCGGAAGATTCAAGCTGGTGCGGTCTCCGCCGCGAAATCCGGGAAGATCAACCTTCATCTCTTCGCCTTCCAGCTTCGATGTGATACCGACGACTGCGATGACTACGTCCGCCTTTCGCGCCGCTTCAGCGGCTTCGAAGGTAGGATCCGCGCTCAAACGTGACCACACCAGCTTCGTCCCGAATCCGTCGCCCAGGCATTCGATCTTGAGCGTGTAGCGATGGCCCTTTGTCAGCTGCATGGTGACGGTTTGCGCGTTCGAGTCGTGCTGACTCGTGCCGTCCACAACAAGCGTCCCATCGATCCACATCCGGTCCGTCGAGCCCTCCAGACTGATCTGGTACGAACCTGATTCGGCGGGCGTCAGAAAGCCCGTCCAGCGGGCGAAAAGATCCTTCATGCCGGCCGGTAGAGTAATTGCATTGGGCCCCGGGTGAAACAGTTGCGTGTCAACAAACGGATCGGTCCGAACGACCTGTGGTGAGGCGCTGAGAGCGCCCGAGAAATATTCACCTTTCAGCCCGGGCTTACCCTGTTCAGTGGAGAGCACAGTGGTCGGAACGACGAGCGGCTCGCGCAACAGATTCGTTCCCGCTACATAGCTCACCTGCGCTTCACCAAATTGTTTTTGAATTCCTTCCAGCGCAGTCACCGCATGAGAGGCGGTGCCACTATAGTTGCCGTGCAGAACCTCAACCGATTCGGCGAGCGGCCCCGCTACGAGAATCGTCTTCACGTTGCCCGCGAGCGGGAGCACGCCGTCGTTCTTCAGTAACACCATCGACTCCCGAGCGGCCTTCAGAGCAAGCTGACGATGGGCTGCGCTATCGATCTCCGATTCCGGAGTGTTCGCATAAGGCACCATATTCTGAGGATCGAACATTCCCAACCGCATGCGCGCCGTAAACAGCCTTGTCAGCGAACGATCAATGTCAGCTTCCGTCAGCAGTCCTTGCTTTACCGCGTCCACAAACGGCTGATAGTCATGGCTATCCCGGACAATGTTCATGAAATCGGCGCACTCGTTGTCCATGCCGGCCTTGATGGCCGCCGCCGCTGCCTCCGCCTGGCTCTTGGTGTAATGGTGACCTTCATACATATCAACGACCGCGTCGCAATCCGACACCACGTAGCCATTGAATTTCCACGCACCCCGTAGCGTGTCTTGGAGCAAAAAAGTATTGGCGCAGTCCGGCTGCCCATTCACCCGGTTATAGGCGCACATCACCGACCCGGCCTTGCCCTCAGTAACGGTCGCGCGAAACGCCGGCAAGTATGTGTCCTCCTCGTCATGCTTCGACACGTGAATATCGACACTGTGCCGCGAAGGCTCGGGCCCGCTGTGCACCGCGTAGTGCTTCGGAGTAGAGATCACGCGGAAATACTTCGGATCCCCTCCCTGCAGGCCGGTGACAAACGCGACACCCATTCGTCCCGTCAGAAACGGATCTTCCCCGTAGGTCTCTTGCCCGCGTCCCCATCGTGGATCACGAAAGATATTGATATTCGGCGACCAGAAATCCAGACCTTCCATAATGTCTCGACGCCCCGCCCGCACGGCTTGATCATGTTTGGCGCGGGCTTCCGTCCCGATCACCACCGCCATCTCGTGAATTAGAGGATCATCAAATGTTGCCGCCAACCCGATCGGCTCTGGAAACACCGTTGCAGTTCCTGCATTGGCGACTCCGTGCAAGGCCTCGCTCCACCAGTCGTAGGCCGGAATCTGCAGCCTCGGAATCGCTCGCGCCTGGTTCACCAGTTGCGAGGCTTTCTCTTCCAGAGTCATCCTGCCGATCAGATCGCCCACTCGGGCATCGATGGGCTGCGACGGATCGAGATAGAGCGCGCTTTGATTTTCCTGAGCGGTACACAGAATTGCAGTGAACATCAGACACGAGCTGATCCGCACAATTGTTGGAATGCGCTTTTTCATCGATGTATCTCCCAGACCAGCCATTTCAGGCGGGGACATGAAACTTGCAAGAATGTTACTTCTTGAAAGATTGCGGTCGACCGTCGCTTGTAGCACAGCGACACGGAGAGGTCAACGGGAAGCGGAGGCGACTAGTGGGGCAGTTTTGTGCACCACCGCTAAGTCGGAGATGTTCTGGGCGCGATCGGAAAGAGGAATTACAAGGAAATCGAACCACTAACGAAAGGACGCCGTGGCTATGGACGGACATGGCCCGTCCATAAAACATTTACTAATCTCCTGAAATCAGGCCCGCCCTTTTTTGGCCGCGACAGCCGTTTCTTTGCCCGCCGTCTCCCAGGGGCGCTTGGGCCGGTCTACTGCGGGCTTATCCCGATTTTCGATCCGATCATACTGATACGCCTCGCTCACCGTGCCCAGAGATTCGTTATACAAGCTGGGCATCGACAACCCCATCTTGAACTCCTCGGAAAAGGATTGCAGCGCCTTCAGCTGGTCGGCGGTAGCAGGAACTTCTGCCTTCGAAGTCTTCAGGAATTGCTGGTACCCGCGGTTGACTAGCTTCGAGATCTCGCTGCCGATCAAATATCCCGGATACGCAAAAATCTTCACGCCATCTTCGGGCGTCTTCTGGATCGCCGCCGACACATTGTATTTCCGCAGAAACACTCGGCTGGTGGTGCCCGGCGCATCCGTTACGTCGAACCCGTGGTCGCGCAACCAGGCTAGCGCTTCCTCGTAGGTTCGTGCTTCAATTGTCTTAGCCATTGCTCTTTGCATTCACCTTTCTTTGCCGGCGGAAGCCGTTTATGGGATGCAGAATATATAAGGACCGAGCGTAACTTTACAGGGGCTGCATCGCCGGGCGATTCTAGTTCATCGAATCTAAGGTACTACATATCCTGTTTCGGACTGCATAGCACGTTACGTTGGTCACGGCGATCCGGTTCAACCATGGCATACAGCTCTACAAAATCGGCAGCAGTGGCATCGTCGGAACACCTTGTGGGGCCTAAGGAAGCTGCCTCAGGACTGGGGGAAACCCTTGGACACAGCCTGATTGAACGTATCGGAAACACCCCGCTGCTTCGCTTGGACGCTCTGACCCGCGACCTGCCCGGCGTAGCCCTTCTGGGGAAGGCCGAATGGTATAACCCCGGCGGTTCCGTCAAAGATCGTGCCGCTGCCAACATCGTGGCCGAGGGTCGCCGCGCCGGGCATCTCAGTCCCGGAAAGATCCTGCTCGATGCCACCAGCGGCAACACCGGCATCGCCTATGCGATGCTGGGCGCCGCGGAAGCATTCCCGGTCACGCTGTGCATGCCGGAGAATGTCTCGCGCGAGCGCAAGCAGATCCTGCAAGGCTACGGCGCCAACATTCTATACACCGATCCTGCTGACGGATCGGACGGAGCGATTCGCATGGCTCGCGAGTTGGCGGCGAAGCATCCGAATCAATATTTCTATGCCGACCAGTATTCCAACGACGCCAACTGGAAGGCGCATTACTACATGACGGCCAGCGAGATCTGGCAGCAGACGCAGGGCCGCATCACGCATTTCGTTTCCATGCTGGGAACCAGCGGGACTTTTGTCGGTACTACGCGGCGCTTGAAAGAACTGAACCCGGCGGTGCAGTGCATTTCGCTGCAGCCGGATTCCTCATTTCACGGGATCGAAGGCGCTAAACATATGGCCAGCGCGATTGTGCCGAAGATTTACGACCCTAGCCTTGCCGATCAGAATCTCGAAATCGCTACGGAAGACGCATACGCTATGGCCCGCCAACTTTCGCGCGGCGCCGGATTGTTAGTAGGAATCTCGGCGGCCGCCGCGGTGGTGGGATGCCTGAAGATCGCTCGCGATCTGACGCTTAGGAAAGGTGAGGAAGCGGTCATCGTCACCATCCTCTGCGACTCCGGCGACAAGTATTTGAGCGAACGCTTCTGGACCGAAGGGTAAATCCGGTGAATTCACCACAGAGACACCGAGCCACAGAGAAATCCTGATTTTCGTTTTCTGTGTCTCTGTGACTCTGTGGTGAAGTGACCCTCGCAATGCTGAAAGTGACCCGCGCAGACTACGACGCAATTCGTAAACACGGCGAAGAAACCTATCCCTACGAATGCTGCGGGGTTCTTCTCGGCCGCTTCGAAGACGACGGCGCTCGCGCGGTTACGTCCACCGCCCGCTGCGGCAACACCCGCACCGACTCTGCCCACAATCGCTACAATATCGATCCCAAGGAACTGGTTCGCATCCAGCGGGAAGGACGCGAGCGCGGCGAAGATATTGTCGGCTTCTATCACTCCCACCCCGATCATCCCGCCCAGTGGTCGAAGACCGACCACGCCGAAGCTCACTGGCTGGGCTGCTCATACGTGATTACCGGAGTAGAAAAGGGCAAGGCTGCCATTACCAATTCGTTTGAGCTATCCGGCACAGACGAGTCCGACAAGCAACTGGTAGACGAAGAGATCAAACTTTCATAAGAAGCAGGCGCGGGCGGGACGCCAGCGCTACGATCGGAAGATTCGCCATTCTCGGAATCCGTGCCCGGCGCGGGGAGCGCGGGATTTTCACAATGATGAAACAATCCTTCGCGGCAATGCCGGCGTTGTTTTCGCCCAATAGATGCAGCGGAAAGCCGCGTCTGACAAGGCTTTCACGACAAACTGCATGGCATCGCTGCACCATTTCCGGTCAGGGCCTTGTGGACGGCGTGCACTCGATTGAAAAGACATGCACTTACAAAGCCGTGATTTTCGTTGACTGGAAAAATAGAAGGAGTACAAGAAGATTGTTCTTTGACAGCTTCTTAAGTTTTTCCGGTTGGTGCGGCGTCCGGGGCTCGAGCGAAGTCACTTATCTGGTCGCAAGATTGGGTAGGAGGGCAAGCAAGGGTCTATAGCAAAGCGCTGGTCGAGGCGAACGAAGAAGAAATGTTGAAGGCAGGATAGAGTTCCGAGGCGTAGGGTAGGTTTATCCGGTTGGCGGTGAGCCCGGAGCCCAAGCTGACGATCGCGCGAAGCGCCCCGCAAGGGAGGCTTTGAGAGCAGGTCGAGCGAGGGTCAGAAGCGAGCTACTGGCCGAGACGAATGGACCCTACACCACCTCGGAACTCTCTTTGTTTTTGAGCGATGAGCTCCGAGCAATGAATGATGAGCTACGCGCATTGAGCTTGCACGTCTCGACACACCTTCTCCTAATCAAACGTCCCCATCGAAATTGTCATGTTGAGCGGAGCCGTGAGCACAGCGAAGCGAAGCTCACGGCAGAGTCGAAACATCCCTACCCCCGTTAGAAGTGCTCGTCTGTTTTCAAGCCGTAAGCTGCACGAGCGGCCTCGAACCTCGTATGCTGAAGGATCTCCGGATATCATCTGCATAGGCGAAACAACTGGCACGCTCTGGAATCGGCGCAGTGGCACGTGCAGGATACTCGTCGTAAGTGCGTCCCTGAAGCAGCCTGCCAGTTTTTGCTTTCCTGACGCCTCCCCACTGCTTGAAGAAGAATGGCACGCGCGAAGCAGCGCATTGGTCGCGTAGAGAGATCACCCACTCCTCGTCCATCGGCCGAGCGCCTGGCCCACTTTCACCGCCGACGATTGTCCAACTGATACCGGATAGATCGAACCGCCCGAGATTCTCGAGCAGCGGCTCGATGGACAGAAAACGCACTCGCGCGGGAGCCGCTTGCAGGTGTGCGATTCTGGGCAAACCGTAGTTCCTATCCTCGACGCTGACTCCCCACCAGATGTGCTCCTGTTCGGCAGCAAAGCGTAATCGTCCGCGCAGTAAGTCCCGTAAGCGTCCCGATCGTTTCGTGAGCACTTGGAACGTGTGCCAGTTCGCCATTTTCATGACGCGGCAGACCATCTCGATATAGTCGTCAGGAACGCCCTCGTGGAAGAGGTCACTCATCGAGTTCACGAAGACGAACTTTGGCGAACGCCAAAGAAGGGGCTCAGTCAGCTTCTCTGGAACCAGTCGCAGGTCGAACCCTTGCTCGTACGGATGCCCCTTGACCCCCCGAAACCGCTCTGCAAAGGTTTCCGCGTAGCAGTGCTTGCAGCCGGGACTGATCTTCGTGCAGCCACGAACCGGGTTCCAGGTTGCGTCAGTCCATTCGATATGTGAATTGAGTGACATTTCATTTCTTCCTCGGGAAGGTCACGCGCACATGGTCTGCGAACGTGACCACGCCTTTCTTCTTGGGACGCTCGCTTGCTGGAGGTTCGACCCTTATCCTACTCTCTGCTTCCAGGTCAGCGAGCGCATGTTTGTAGTTGGCGCTAATGTAGGGGGTATCGACACAATGCCGCATGTAGACATCGTGCATTGCGAGCGTCTCACCGGCGAAGTCTCGCAGTAACGAAACTTTGAGATCGTCAACTGGCCGCGATAATCCGTGAAGGATCGGGAACTTTTCCGACGCCGGGGAGTACTCGAACGAAGGCACGCCCTGATGGTGCTCAGAGCTTTCCTTGGCCATGATGCCCTTCATGATTTCATAGCCTTTGAAGTGCTTCGTTGCAAAAACCAAGTGGTGGCTCGTCCGCGTTCCACGGCTGTTCTTAAACGTAAACGGCAGCACGTAAGCCGCCCCCATCTCCTTAAGCGACTGTGACAAACTCTCGAGGATCAAGGCTTCTCTCTCCGCCGAGCTCGTGCCAGCTAGATCCGTGCGTAGACTTTCAGCGCGTTCTTTTCCGAAGAGGGCGTCCATATGTTCCCGAACAATCGCATTGTTCAATCCCATGCTTATGCGGTTGTAGTTAAAGAAAAAGACGCAGTCGCAACCCCAGTTTTGCAGTACGGAGTTAATAAGACGCAGCGAAAGCCCTTTGTAACCCCAAGGATCGACGAAGAAAAACGTTGGGATCAGCCTAAGTCCTTCAAACATCTTTGCGATCTGCTCTCCCACAACTTGATTCGAAACCTCCGGCTTGTGTTTAAGTTTTTCGATTCCTGGGAGAGCATCGATGGCTGCTTGTAGCGTTCCGACGTTGTCGGGATCGGCGTCGTTGAAGAGCGTCACGAGCATGCTGCGCATATCGGCATCTTCGATCGCCTTCTCTAACACGAGCAGAGGTGTTGAAAGTGTGCCGTCCTTGTAGCGCCCTGGACCAGCAAAGAGGTCAATGTACAAGATGCGATTGTCGTGCCATTTAGCGCTGGGTATGATGACCTTGGCCCATGCCCAAAAGTATTTCTGAATAATTTGAGCCTTGATCCGCGATTGCTCGCTGGACTCGTCAAAGAATTGATTGTCCACCATGCCAAGACGAAAGGATGCCGATCGGGGACCCAACCTCAGCTAGCAGCAAGTTTACTAGACTGCAGGCCCAGCCCCGTATAGGCAAGGTAGATTCGCGGAAGGGCACCCATGTCCTTTACAGCGGTATGTTCCCGTGCTTTTTGGGAGGGTTCTTATCGCGCTTGGTCTCAAGCATGGCTAGAGCCTGAATCAATTTCCTACGCGTATCGCGCGGCTGAATCACCGCATCCACAAAGCCGCGGTCGGCTACCACGTAGGGATTCGCAAAGCGGTCCCGAAATTCATCAATCTTTTCCTTCCGGACCTGTTCGCGATTCGCGCCGGCTGCATCAAGTTCGCGTTTGTAGACGATGTCGACTGCGCCCTCCGGCCCCATCACCGCAATCTCAGCGGTCGGCCAAGCATAATTCACGTCGGTGCGGATGTGCTTGGATGCCATCACGCAATAGGCTCCGCCATACGCTTTGCGTGTGATCACCGTAACTTTGGGCACGGTCGCCTCGGCGAATGCATACAACAGCTTCGCCCCGTGTTTGATGATCCCGCCGTACTCCTGCGCCGTTCCTGGCAAGAATCCCGGAACATCTTCAAATGTGACCAGCGGAATGTTGAAGCAGTCGCAGAACCGCACAAAGCGCGCCCCTTTCACGGAGGCATTGATATCCAGCGTGCCCGCCAGCATGGCTGGCTGGTTGGCCACGATTCCCACCGAGCGTCCGTCGAGGCGCGCAAATCCCACGACGATGTTCCTGGCGTAGTGCTCCTGCACTTCAAAGAAGTACGCGTCGTCGACCACAGCGTTGATCACATCTTTAATGTCGTACGGCTGGTTGGATTGGATCGGAACGATCGTGTCGAGAGCCGCATCGGCTCGGTCCAGGGGATCCGTGCAAACTTTTCTCGGCGGCTCATCCAGATTGTTGGATGGCACGAAGCTCAGCAACTCCCGCACCATCGACAGGCATTCTGCATCATCATGCGCCAGGAAGTGCGCCACGCCTGAAGTTTCATTGTGGGTCATCGCACCGCCGAGCTGCTCTTTCGTCACTTCTTCATGCGTCACGGTCTTGATTACGTCCGGCCCGGTGATGAACATGTAAGACGTGTGGTCGACCATGAGCACAAAATCGGTGATAGCCGGAGAATACACGGCGCCTCCCGCGCATGGTCCCATGATGGCCGAAATCTGCGGCACGACTCCGCTATATAAAGTGTTGCGCAGAAAAATGTCGGCGTAGCCCGCCAGCGACATCACACCTTCCTGAATGCGCGCGCCTCCGGAATCATTCAATCCGATCACCGGCGCCCCCATCTTGGCGGCCAAATCCATGATCTTGACGATTTTTCCCGCGTTCGCCTCCGAAAGCGATCCGCCAAACACCGTGAAATCCTGCGCGAACACGTACACCAGCCGTCCGTCAATCCGCCCGTAGCCGGTAACAAATCCGTCGCCATAAATTTTTTGTTCCGCCATGCCGAAGTCGTTGCAGCGATGGGTAACGAGCTTGTCGGTCTCCTCGAATGTCCCCTCATCGAGCAGGAACTCAATCCGCTCGCGCGCCGACAGTTTGCCTTCTTTATGCTGGCGCTCGCGCCGTTTCGCTCCGCCGCCGTCTTCGGCAAGCTGGTTGCGTTTTTTCAGCTCTTCCACTTTTTGTTCAAGATTCATGGGGAAGGATTATAGTCTCCGCCATCCGGCGCGGCTTGTGAGGCCGATCACGTTTCGGCGTGAAGCACGTTCGCTTTTCGTTCCTGCCATGCGCACGGCAACTCCCTGCAACCTATAGAAATGAAACGATATCGAGCGTCCTTGGCCTCTCGTAATCTGTCGATCAAAGAGACATTTCTATTAGGCTGCCTTAACAATGATTTAGGAGGGGTGCAATGTCATTGAAGCTTTGGGTCCGGGCCGGCGCGGCTGCAGTTCTGTCGCTCGCGCTCTCGACCACGATCGCTGTAGCCCAAGACCACGATCACGACCATGGCCGGGACCACCACGAAGACCACGCGCGCCATGAGGGATATCGCGATCACGACCACGACATTCACGACTGGTACCGTACTCACTATTCGCATTTGCCGCCTGGCTTGGCCAAGCGCGATCGCCTGCCGCCCGGTCTGGAGCGTCAACTCGTCGTTCATGGATATCTCCCTGTGGAGCTTCGGGCGAGAATGCAGCCCTGCCCGCATGAACTGGAAGTGATGCTTCCGCCTCCTGCGCCGGGATATGCTCACTACTTCATCGGAGGCAACCTGGTTCTCGTGAACCGCGCCAGCTTCCAGGTCGGCGACGTATTCCACTTCGACGCGACCTTTTAAGCACATTGATAACCCGAAGGTGCCCCATCCTTGTCGCGCCTTTTGCGATAGGACGGGGCTTTTGACTTTCAGATGTGCGGGTTTTGAATTTCAAAATGTGGGGACAGCCGCCCTCGGCTGTCCAGCCGCGGAGCGGCGCTGTTTTGGCGAGGAGTCCCAACCCCTGATCCTGCGATACACTGCCCTCAGTGTCTTCACTCTTCGACCAGATGGGTTTGAACTTTCGTGGCCCCGAGCGCCGCGTGTGGAAGGTACGCGACCTGGTCGCCGCCGTCCGCACTCACGTCGAACGCGAGTATTCGGATGCCTGGGTCGAAGGCGAAATCTCGAACTTCCGTGCCCCTGAATCCGGACATCTCTACTTCACCCTGAAAGATGGCAACTCGCAGATCCGCGTTGTGATGTTTCGCTCCTCCGCTCGCCTGCTTCGCTTCCGTCCCGCAGACGGGCTGCAAGTAGTAGTGCGGGGACGGGTCACCATCTACGAGGACCGCGGCGAACTGCAGATTGCCGCCGAATACATCGAACCTCAGGGCGCCGGATCGCTCCAACTTGCCTTCGAACAGCTCAAGGCCAAACTCGAGGCCGAAGGGCTTTTCGCCGCCGATCGCAAAGAGCCTATCCCGTCTCTGCCGTCCCGTATCGGCGTAATAACGTCAGCGCAAGCCGCGGCCCTGCGCGACATTCTCAACATTCTGGAACGCCGGCATCACTCGGTGAACATCCTGATCTATCCCGCCCAGGTTCAAGGAGACGCGGCATCGCACGAGGTCGCCGCGGGTGTGCGCTATTTCAACCAGCACGACAATGTTGATGTGATCATCGTCGCGCGCGGCGGAGGGTCCGCTGAAGATCTCGCTTCCTTCAACGATGAAGCGCTTGCCCGAACGATCGCGGCCTCCGAGATTCCGGTCATCTCCGCGGTCGGCCACGAAACGGATTTCACGATCACTGATTTCGTCGCCGACCTCCGTGCTCCTACTCCCTCGGCTGCGGCCGAACTTGTAATCCGCTCACGGCAGGAAATCGAAGATCAAGCCGCGGCGCTGCACGAGCGCTTAAGCCGCGCCATGCGCTACCGCCTGCTGATGGGCCGGCAGGCGCTGACCCAACTTGCGCAGCACGGCGCCTTCGCCCGCATGATGGAACTGATCCGCCAGCGCCAGCAGATGCTCGATGACCTGATCCACCGCCTGGAGCTCGCCGAGCGCCAACTCCTCCAGCAGGCGCACCGCCGTTGGGAAACCATCTCCGCCGCCATCCGCCATTACGACCTGCGGCTAGTGCTCTCCGGCATGCGGAAGGAACTGGACAGCACAACCACTGCCCTCGCAGCAGTCACCCGCAATGTCCTTCTGCAAAACAGAGTCCGCCTCGAACGGTTTGACACCGCGCTCCAGTCCCTTTCTCCGCTGGCCATTCTCGACCGCGGTTACGCGCTCGTTTTCGATTCCAGCGGCAAGCTTCTGAAAAGCACCGACGCTGTCAGCATCGACGATGAAATTTCTGCGCGCCTGGCCCATGGCCATATTCAAGCCACTGTCACGAAGAAGCGCAACTTGTAACCGCGGAACGCATTCGTCCGGGGATCGCCGCCCATCGGCTTGCGCAAATGCTTTGGCTGCTACCTGCATTACAATGGAATTCCAGATTCGCATTCACCAGGAGCCAAACTCGAGTGCTGCCGGTCATCACATCGTGGACGCAAGGTGCGTGGATCGCCCTCGATATCCTGCTGGTCGCTCTCCTGATCTATCAAGTCCTGGTCATGATCAGCGGCACGCGCGCCGTGCCCATGCTCGTAGGGCTTACGGTTCTTGCTGTGCTGTTTTATTTCGCCCGTATCGGCGAGTTGACCACCCTCAACTGGGTGGTCAGCCACGTTTTGCCTTATGTGGTTTTCGCCCTGATCGTCGTCTTCCAGTCGGAGATTCGACACGTGCTCGCCGATCTGGGCCGCCGCTTGACCTTTCTTGGCGGATCTTCGGCGGAGGGCGATTCCTACGATGACATTGTCCTTGCCGCCAATCTTTTTTCTCAGCATCAGACCGGCGCTTTGATCGTGATCGAACGCGAAATCGGTCTGCGCACCCACATTGAGAGCGGCGTTCCTCTCGATGCCCGCCTTTCTTACGACTTGCTCGCAACCATTTTTCGTCCCAGCGCCCCTTTGCATGACGGCGCCGTCATCGTGCAGAAAGATCGGATTGCCGCCGCTGCCTGCTTCCTTCCTCTTTCCATGAATCCGCTGTTGTCCACTCAGCTCGGGACTCGCCATCGCGCCGGCATCGGCATCACTGAGGAAACCGATGCTATCGCTGTCATCTGCTCCGAAGAAACCGGGGCCATCAGCTTCGCGGTCGGCGGGCGCATTGAGCGAGATCTCACAGTCGAACAACTCCGTGAGCGTCTTGGAGCGGAACTGCGCCGCCACATGACTCCTGTCACGCTGCCTACTCCCATCGCGCAGAATGGGGAAGATGAATCCGACGCGGCTTTCGATTCGCCCCTCACCGAACCCACGCCTCATCGCAAGTCCGAATCGGGTTCATCTTCGGAGCCACTATGACAGGGTTTCTCAAGCATTTGTTCTTCCACAATTTCGCGCTTAAGCTGATGTCGCTGCTGTTGGCCACGGGCTTGTGGTTCATGATCTCGCGCGACGAACAGCCAGCCGAAGTCGCGGTGCGTGCTCCCATCGTTTTTAGGCACGTTCCTTCCGACCTGGAAGTCAGCTCCGAATCCATCCCCGAGGCGCAGATTCGTGTCCGGGGGCCCGAACGAGTGATCCGGCAGCTCAAAACCAATGACGTTCAAGCGGAAATCGACTTGGCGGGCGCCAAGCCTCAGAATCGTACTTTCGACTTAACCTCGCAGCAGGTTCGTCATCCTCGCGAAGTTAGCGTCGTGCAGATCGTCCCCAGTGAGATCCACCTCGCCTTCGATACACGCCTGACTCGCGAAGTTGAGATTCGTCCCCGCGTTACAGGGAACTTCGCTTCCGGCGATCAAATCGTCAAGGTGGAGACGGATCCATCGCGAATCACCATCACCGGCCCCAGCCATCACGTGGAAAAAATCGAGGCCGCAACCACAGATCTCATCGACGCAACCGGTACGCTTGGCACTGGAGTCTTCACCACGAACGTCTATGTCTCCGATCCGCTCGTCCAGATCGAGCACGCAACGTCGGTTCGGGTTACCGTGCTCGTGCAAAAAGTTGGAAGTGCAACCACTCACTAGAACGTTCGGCTTCCGGTAATAATTCAGTGAAAACCAGGGCACGGTTTTCTTTCAATAGGCAAAAATCAGCGATGCTTCGTTTATCATCTCTAGTTGCATTCTTTTATGAGTCAGCAAAGGCAATTATTCGGAACTGACGGCATCCGCGGGGTCGCAGGGGAATTCCCGCTCACCAAGCAGGGCACGTATCTGATCGGCCGCGCTCTCGGGCACGACCTCGTCCGCAACGTTCCCCGTGCGCAAGCGGTCATTGGGCAGGACACGCGGGAGTCGAGCCGTTGGATCGCTGATCGGGTCGCGGAGGGTCTAGCCGCAGTTGGCGTGGATGTGCACAGCGCCGGCGTGATCACCACTCCCGGCGTGGCCTACCTCGCCCGCTCCCGCAAGATGGCTGCGGGGGTGGTCATCTCGGCCTCCCACAATCCCTGGATCGACAATGGCATCAAAGTTTTCTCCGGCGACGGATTCAAGTTAACCGACGACCGCGAACTCGCCATCGAGAAAGAAATATTCGCGCTCTTGCAGAATCCCGTCTCGGCTGACGATACCGCGTTGAAAGTTCCGCGGCCTTCGTTGCCCGGTGAAGCCGAACTCCGTCGCGCCTACATCAACTCTCTGGCTGAGAGCGTGAAGTCCGATCTCAGCAAGTTACGCATCCTGGTCGATTGCGCCAACGGCGCTGCGACTGCCGAGGCTCCCGAACTGTTTCGCACACTCGGGGTGCAAGCGACGTTCATTCATATCTCGCCCGACGGCAAGAACATCAACGAACAGTGCGGCGCTCTTCATCCTGAAACGCTCGGTAAGAAGGTCGCCGAATCCGGCGGACAATTCGATCTTGGCGTCACGTTCGACGGCGATGCAGACCGCGCGCTTTTCTGCGATGCCGCCGGACGCGTCGTCAATGGGGATGCTGTTCTCCTTGCCGCCGCCCGCGACATGCACGCGCAAGGAACCCTGAGAGCCGACACGGTGGTGTCCACAACGATGTCGAACATGGGCCTGGAGGTCGCGCTCAAGAACTCGGGCATTCGCATGCTCCGCGCCAATGTCGGCGACAAATATGTGCTCGAAGAGATGCTGAAAACAGGCGCCACACTGGGCGGCGAGCAGTCCGGCCACATTATCTTCCGCGACGGAGATTCCACCACCGGCGACGGCCTGCTTACGGCCCTCCGCCTCATGGACATTATTGTTCGCGCCGGCAAGTCTCTGGCCGACCTGATCCACGATCTAAAGGTATTTCCCCAGAGGATCCAGAATATCCGCGTTTGCGAAAAGATTCCCTTCGCTCAAGTCCCAGCGATCCAGTCCGCGATTACCGCAGCCGAACGGGAATTGGATGGGAATGGCAGGGTAGTCGTCCGCTATTCAGGCACGGAAGCCTTGGCAAGAGTGATGGTCGAAGCCGAATCTGAGGCGAAGATGGAATCTTTGACCGCCGCGATTGCCGCGGAGATCCAAAAGGCCCTCGGGATCTAGCCTGGTCTTTTCCGAGCGAGGGCTGCGAAACGGCAAAACTCACTGTTCCCGGGTAACGCGAATCCACTCTTCCATCTGATCCAGGTATTTCGCCAAAGCCTGCCGGCCTGACGCAGTGAGCCGATACTCGGTTCGTGGCACGCGCCCTTCGAAGAATTTTACGCAGGAAATATAGTTCGCCTCTTCCAGCTTGCGGGCGTGCACACTCAGGTTTCCATCGGTGGTTTTCAGAACGCGCTTGAGATCGTTAAAGCTCAGCGAATCGTTGGTGGCCAGAGCGCTCACGATGCCCAGTCGAATGCGCTCATGAATCAGCCGGTCCAGTTCAGGCAATTCAGGCGCTTGCGCAGTGGCGTGCTCCCGAGCCTTCTCTCGCGAGTGTTCGCGAATTGCGGGATCTGCCTTGGACCGCCTGCGATTTGGAAGCGCCCTAGCCACCGTGCCTCCGCGCGATGAAGAATCCAAAAATAATGTGCAGCCCTCCGAAGCCAGCCGCCAGAAACCAGTTGCCCCACGCCGCCGGACTTAACACCGCTAACCCACCCACCAGCATGAAACAGAACCCCATTACCGGAACGATGGAAACCGAGAACGCTCCGCCGGTCATGATGCCCGCGCCATAAAGCAAAAGCCATGTGGCGGGCAGGGCAGAACTCAACCCCGACCGAAACATCAAAAATGTCAGGAATGCGCCCGCCACCAGCGGCGGCGCGAGCCCCAACGCAACTTTACGCGCCGGTCCGGAGAACAGCGGTAATCCCCGGCGGTTCGCCTTGAAGGTGCACGCCAGCAATCCGATCGCAACCGCCAGCAACCCCTCAGCCAACCAGACCCGCAGCCATCCGAATGCAGAGCTCGGCTCTGCCGCTAACCATGCCGCACCGAGCGCCGTAAACCCCAGCAGAACCTGTCCAAAGCCCGAGACCGCGGTGAATGCGGCCGAGCGCTCCATGGTGTCGCGGATGAAGCGCAAGTCGTCAACCAAATTGGGCGGGGCACTCGACGAGATGGGCGGCGGCGCGGGCCGCGAGGCGCGCGAAAAACGGCGAATACGATGCGCCCGCGGTTCAAACATAACCACAGCCTACCTTGCCTAAATATCTATGTCAAGTACTTTGCACTGCAAAGAACCGAGTTGTCTCCACTATCCGCGGTGTGAAATGCTCTGAGGAAGGCCGAATCTTCATGAGCGACTTAGGCAAACTTCTGATCTTTCTGGGCGGGTTCTTGGTCTTGGCTGGGTTCCTGACGCTTGTTCTTGGCCGCACGAACTTTCCTCTGGGCCGCCTTCCTGGAGACTTCGTCTATCGCGGAAAGAATGCCTCGTTCTATTTCCCGCTCGCGACCTCGATCCTGCTCAGCTTCGTACTGTCGTTTGTTCTGTACCTCATTAACCGCTGGAGAAGATAATCGCGGCGACGCGAGGCTGCACCTGTATTTGACTTCCTCAAGCACAGCCAGTACATTCGTCAAACAGTAACCTCGGCTCTTTGAATTTCGTTTGGAACGCGCGTCTTCGCCGCTCGGCGAAGACAGGGAAGCGGGTGCAAGTCCCGCGCTGCCGCGCAACTGTAAGCGAGGAAATTGCCCTCGGCCACTGGAACTGATTCCGGGAAGGCCATGGGCGAATCCGGATGCAATCGATCCTCACTCGCGAAGCCAGGAGACCGGCGCGATCCATCTACTGAAACCTCTTTCGCGTGCAAAGGAGGATGGAATGCGCGTCTTCACGGTATTTTTTTTCGCTCTGCTCTTTTCTGCAGCGGCCTTCGCCGCCGATCTCAAGATCAAAGTTCTCGACCCGCATCTGGCCGCCGTCTCCGGCGCGCAAGTCGAACTCCTGCGAGACAATGACAGTAGAACCCTCGCCACGCAAATCACCTCGGCCGAAGGCATCGTCGTCTTCCACCGACCAGATCCTGGCCCTTATCAAGTCAAAGTTCTAGCCCCGGGATTCGCGCAGGAAACCATCTTGGTTTCCACGCAAACTGAGCTCACGGTGACGCTCCGCCTGGCCACCGCCTCCGAAACGGTTGTGGTTACCGCGACGCGCACTCCGGTCGTCGCGCAAGCCGCCGGGGCCGACGTTGACACCTTCACTGCCGGACAACTCACAACCATGCAACCGATCGCCGCCAACGACGCACTTCGGTTTCTTCCGGGAGCGATCATCAACACTGCCGGGCGACATGGAGGATTGTCATCGCTGTTCGTGCGCGGCGGCGAATCCAACTACAACAAGGTGATTGTGGATGGCGTCACGATCAACGAACCCGGCGGAACCTTCGATTTCGGCACGTTATCGCTGTCGCAAGGCGATCGCATGGAATTCGTGCGCGGCGCCCAGAGCACGCTCTACGGGTCCGACGCCATGACCAGCGTGGTGCAGGTCTCGACTCGCACCGGCAGTACCCGCGTGCCCGAACTTCGCTTCGGGGCCGATGGAGGCAATTTCGAAACGGCCAACGGCTATGCCTCGCTGGCCGGCGCTCGCGGGCGCTTCGATTACAACATTTTCGGCAATCAATTCAACACCAAGGGCTCAGGTGTAAACGACGCGTACTCCGACTCCCTGGAAGGAGTGAACGTCGGCGCCCGCGTGAATGATTCTGCTTCCTTGCGCTTTCATTTCCGCCACTCCAACAGCCACACCGGCGTTCCCGGAGAATGGAGTTTCAACGGCTACGATCCGCTGGTTCCGTCAAATGGCTTAACCGCGCCGTTCGTTCCTCTGCAGCCGAATCCTTATCAATGGTCACAGCTCAACAATTTGTTAGGGAATGTGGAACTTACCGTGGCCGCTCCCAACGGATGGCAGCACCGTCTTTCCGGCTTCGATTACGTCTATCGCTATAACGAGCAAAACCCCGGAGATCCCGCGCGTGTCGATCCTTTTGGCGATCCCATTGACTATCCGTCCAACGAAGTCGACCATATCAACCGCGGAGGTTTCGAATATCAGGGCGACTATTCCGAGCGCACATGGGCGCACACCACATTCGGGTATCGTCTTGAAAACGAAAATGGATTTGTGGGAGATCTGGACTATGGCCCGCAAAATCATGGCCAGCGCCTGAATCAAGACACTTATGTACAGCAAGAGCTGACGTTGGGCCGCCTCGGCATCATTGCCGGAGGGCGCTTCGTTCATGACAGCGCATTCGGCAATACGGGCGTTCCGCGCGTGGCGCTAACCTGGCAAGCCCTGCGTGGCAGCGAGATATTTTCCGGAACGCGCCTGCGCTTTTCCTACGCGACCGGCTTCAAGGAACCGCGTCTTGAAGAAACCTTCAACGGGATTCCGGGAGATCCTTACGATATTCCGAATCCGGGACTCAAGCCCGAGCGGGTACGCGCTTTTGAGGCGGGATTTCAACAAAATCTTTTTGGCGACAAATATGCGCTCACTGGAACATATTTCAACAATCTTTTTCGCGATCAAATCAATTACGTTACGACGAACAATCCGCCAAACTATCCCGGCGAATACGTCAATGTGAACCAGGCGTTCGCCCAAGGGGCGGAGATTCTTTTCCGCGCGAAGCTGAGCTCGACGCTGCTTGTCAACTCCGCTTACACGTACACGTCTTCTCAATATCTCAACAATCCCACGCCCTACGACGCCATTTACGATCCCGGCCAACCTCTGTTGCGCCGCCCCAAACATTCTGCGACCGCCATGATTTCTTATCTCGGCGATCGGTGGGGGGCGAACCTGGGAGGGAGTTTCGTCGGCCGCCGCGCCGATTCCGACTTCGACAACTTCGGAATCACTTATGCTGCCGGCTACGTCCGCGCCGACTTAGGAGGATGGTATGCCATCCTCCCGCGTCTCACCGCCTACATTAACGTCGAGAACGCGCTGGATCGCCGCTACAACGAAGTCGTCGGCTATCCCGCGCTGCCGGTCAATTTCAGGGCAGGCATGCGCTTTCGCATTGGCGGAGAATGATGCCGCTTCCGATGGCGAAGGGAACGCTGGGAAAGGAAGGCCAAGGCGGTATCGGAAGAGAGGTTTCGAAACCTGTTAGCTGACTTTTTGCGGCACGCGCGGCAAGGGAAGCCCCGCTGCGATCTTTGCTCCAAAATACCGCGTCCTCGCCGTCATCAGTTTTTCGATCTCGACTTGCTTCAACGGCTGCTGGCGTCCGAGTAAATGCGTGACCAGGGCGATTTGCGCGAAATGCTCCACCGTTTCCATCTTCATGTAAGCGTGTTCCAGCGTATCGCCGTAGGTCACGACGCCATGGTTCGACATCAGAATCGCATCGTAATTAGGAACATAAGGTTCCAGGGTCTGCGATAGTTCCGAGGTTCCGGGGGTGCCGTACCGTGCCAACGGAATGCATCCCAGGCCCATCACCACTTCACACACTAGCGGCTCAGTGAGAGCGATCCCCGCGGCAGCGAATCCGGTCGCTGTAGGCGGATGCGCATGCACAATCGCCTGCACGTCCGGCCGCATGCGATAAATGAACAAGTGCATCCCGATCTCGCTGGTTACATTTCTATGTCCAGCGACGCGGTTGCCGTCCAGATCGACGATCACCAGATCCGCCGGACTCATCGCTCCCTTGCTCAAACACGTCGGAGTGACCAGGATTCTCTCGTTTTTCAGGCGCACCGAGAGATTTCCATCCATTGCCGCAACAAAGCCGCGTTCATGCAGCATGCGTCCGTAGCGGACAATTTCTTCCCTGTGTTTGCGTTCCGTTGGCATTCCTAACCTTGGGAGAGATGACAAAAAGCAGGCCGCACCTAGCATTTTCATGGTATCAGCACAACTGCGCTGGAAACAATCCAAATTTGCGAAAAGCAATGGCCGGATCAGGCTGTCTGGCGTGCCCTTTCCTCGACATCTCTATAATCGATCCTGCGTGCTGGTCTCCGATTTTCATTACGCACTTCCCGACGATTTGATCGCCCAGCAACCTTTGCCCGATCGCGCCGGATCGCGCCTTCTGCATCTAACCGCCGCTAACGGCACCTTCGCCGATCGCCAATTTAGCGATTTCCCCGACCTTCTCCGGCCTGGCGATCTCGTCGTTTTCAACAACACGCGGGTGTTTCCGGCTCGTCTCTATGGCCGCCGCAAAGGTTTTAAGTCCCAGTCCATCAGCCCGCGGAATCCAGCTGCCCGCGAGTTTCTTTGTGGACGCATCGAGGTGCTACTCACCCGTCAACTCCGGCACGATCCCAGCGAATGGGAATGCCTGGTTCGTCCTGGACGTAAGATCTCAGTCGGAGAGCATCTTTTCTTTGGAGAGCACGACGAACTTGAGGCCGAAGTCATCGCCCGCGGGGAATTCGGCGAGCGCCATATCCGCTTCGCTCCCGTGCCCGATTTCTTCACTCGCATTGACCTAATCGGCCATATCCCGCTGCCTCCTTACATCGCGCGCCCGGATTCTCCTGCCGACCACGAACGTTATCAAACCGTTTACGCTCGCGACCGGGGGTCCGTCGCTGCTCCCACCGCAGGTCTTCATTTCACCCGAGAGACTCTGGCCCGCCTGGCGGCGCGCGGCATTGAAACCACCGATATTACACTGCACGTGGGCCTCGGATCCTTCCAACCGGTGCGCGTTCAGCGGGTGGAAGACCATCACCTGCATGCCGAGCCGTATTCGATCTCTGCAGAATCCGCTGCGAAAATTCAGGAAGCCCGGGGCCAATCCAGACGCGTCATCGCGGTTGGAACAACCACGGTGCGTACGCTCGAGTTCGCCGCGCAGCAGCACTCCGGCGAGGTCCACGCGGGCAGCGGCGAAGCGAACCTTTTCATCTATCCCGGGTACAACTTTCAGGTCGTGCAGGCTCTGCTGACAAATTTTCACCTGCCGGAGTCGACACTTCTTATGCTCGTCTGCGCTCTGGGCGGCAAGGAAAACGTCCTCAACGCCTACCACCATGCCGTGGCGCAACGCTACCGCTTCTATTCCTATGGCGATTGCATGTTCGTAGAGTAAGAGGGCCGCCAGTCCCTAAAATAAAGTGCACACATGGCGGCACATCCCAGCAGCGGAACGAATAGCCCCGCTTTGAGAGTGCTGTAGTGACTGGATAAGACCCCTGCAATCCAAGGGAATAAGCCCCCCCCGATATTCGACAGCACGAACATGATCGACGCGATGGCAGAGGAACTTGGGCCGAATTCTCGGGACAGGACCGCGATGGTGATCGGATAAACGTAGGACAGTCCGAGTCCCGCTGCACACGCGCTCGCCGCGACCCCCGCTAGTCCGCGCGCTAACATCAGCCCGGCGGTTCCGAAGCAAGCCATCACCAAGCCAATCTGCACCAATCGGATCTCGTTCACGTTTCGGAGCAGGAGGGGAGCCAGCCATCGGCCAAAAGTCAACGCTGCGTAAAAGAAAGAGGGAGTCAGCAAGGCCATGACCGGAGTCAGGTTGCCGAGGCTCTTTGCGAAGGATGCGACCCATCCGCCAAAAGCGTTTTCCGTGCCGACATAAAGAAAAAATAGCGCCGCCAAAATGAAAAACATGTTCAGCTTCCGCCGGATCGCGGGAACGGTCGTCTTCTCTTCGCCACGAGTTTTTGCCAGTTCGAAAATGGGGGCAGGCACGACGGCAAAGGCAAGAGCTACCAGCAGCGAGAAGCCAGAAACGCACGCGAGCAGGAGTGGTACCTGATGAACTTTTGCCGCGTACGCCACAAGGAAGGGGCAGGTCACCGCGCCTGCGCTCCAATAAAAGTTCAACCAGCTGAGAGTCGCGCTGCGCCGGCCCGGATTCAACTCCGCCACAAGAAGATTCCCCGCCGGCACGGCTAGGCCGAGCCCGGCCCCGTAGGCCCCGATGCAAATCAGAGCAAGTTGCTTTGGGCCGGTCATGAGCAAAGCCAATCCGGCCGCCATCAGAAGGAGTCCAGTCTTGATCGGAAACCGGAATCCATAGCGGGTTACCAACACGCCTGAAAGCGCGACCGCCACAGTGGAGGAGACATACTGCACAGCAAACAGAGCGCCGGCCTGGGAGTAATTCATGGACCAACGCTCCGACAGCACCGGCAGCATCGGGCCAAGAAGCACAGTGGCGATCCCGATCGGCACGAACGAAATGTAGGAAGCAAGGGTCAACGAGCCGGCGGACGCTGGCACGTTAATTGAGGCGGACGTAGGCATGAACGAATCGGTCCAGCGCTTCGGAGGGCAGAGGAAACGCTGTCAGGGATGCTAACAGGATCCAGACGCCTTCGCCGTGGATTCACGGACCACTAGCTCGGGTTCGATGGCGATCTCGTTCGGGTACTCTTTTTTCCCTTCGATTCGCTCGAGCAGGCTCTGGGCCGCAACCTCTCCCATACGGTTCAAGGGTTGGCGCACCGTAGTCAGGCTGGGGTTGTTGAAAGCGGCGCCGGGAATGTCGTCGAATCCGATGACCGAGATGTCCTGGGGTACGCGAAGGCCTTGCTCCTGGATGGCTCGTATGGCGCCAATGGCTGAAATGTCGTTGTAGGCAAACAGCGCGGTGAATGGCTTTTGTTGGGCCAGCAACTGCTTCGTGAAGGGATAGCCCAACATGGGCGTGGGATCGTCAGCGTCGATCTGCACCGTCAACTCAGGATCGATATTCAAACCGATCTGCGCGGCAACGCGACAAATCGCGTCCCAACGTTCCTTGGCATCGGAGCTGATGGGATTGCCTTTCATAAATGCTATACGCTCGTGGCGCAACTCTTTCAGGTGGTTGAGTGCCAGAAGCGCCGCGCGTTCGTGATCGAGAACAATATTTGTGACGCCTTTCAGTTTCTTGTGACCGGCTACGGCGACGGTTGGAAGCAGGGGAGCATCGTTCACCGTCGTATCCACCGTGATGATACCTTCGACCCCCCGCTCCGAGAGCATCTGCGAATATCGGCTCAACAATACGGGATCGTGACGATGAACGACAGTCAGGAAGAAATAGTTCCGCTGCCTGAGATACTGCTCGATTCCACTGATGATGGCAGAGCTGTAAGAGTCGCCGATTTCCTCAGCGATTACGCCGATGGTATAGGTGCGCTTGTTGCGAAGCGTGCGGGCGAAGAAGTTGGGGCGGTAATCCAATTCTTTGGCGGCGGCATGAATTCGATTCTTCGTCTCTTGCGGAATCGAACGAGCCGACGGGGAATCGTTGAGCACCGCCGAGACCGTTCCTGGAGTCAGTCCCAGATGTTGCGCAACGGCTTTGAGAGTGATTACTTGCGGCTTCTGGCCGGCCTTTTTGACTAGCACCATGGGCGTAGAAAATCGTTTTCGTTGTAACTGCCTGACTACGGAGCCTGATCTTACCAAACGATCCAGCGCTGTCAGTGATTCCGCACACGCCACTAAACCACGGCAGACAGGCCTTTATTCTTTAGCTCGACAATGAGGCCTGCATGCGGCCGTAGCGCTCGCTGTTGGGCTTCGATCCATTTAAGGCGAAAAACAGAATGTACAGATAACAGATCACAGGCAAGAAGAATGCATGATGAATGCCGATGTGATCGGCAATCCATCCTTGGGCCACCGGGAGGATTGCGCCGCCAACGATGGCCATGATCATGACACCGGAAGCATCCCCTGTGAGGGGGCCCAGTTCGGCCACGCCCAGTGTGAAGATGCTGGGAAACATGATTGAGTTAAAGAAACCAACCAAGAGAACGCTCCACATGGCCATATGCCCGTTGCTGAGCATCGAAATCGCCACGAGTGCGCTCGTGCAGATGGCGCAGATACCGAGCAACATTCCGGTATTTGCCGTCGCCTTGCCTCCACGGAGCGCCGCCACGACCGCAATGGTCGCCGTCGCAATCGCGACCAGTATGAATAGCGGACGTCCTGCGACCAGCAGCCACGCAAGCCACGTTAGATTGGGCACTCCTGGCTGGTATCCCGGCGGCATGTGGCTCTCAATCGGATAGGACAACAGGATTAACGCGATGCTGATGCCGGTTACCAGGCTCATGACCTTCGCCTTCGCGCCACCCAAAAAATTCGAGCCAATGAACCGTCCCAGCATGGCGCCGCCCCAATAGAACGCCACAAAACTGGCCGCGATTTTTTCGGTCAGGCCACCGATTTCCGGCTGACCGAAGTAATTCACCAGGAAGCTTCCAATGGAAACCTCAGCGCCGACGTAAACAAAAATTCCGATCGCGCCGAAGATCAGATTGGGATGCTTCCAAATCGAGTCGCTGACTTTCTCGCCAACTCTATGCTGAGCGTGCTCAATTTTCGGCAGCTTGAAGCTACCGATTGCAATTGCCAAAACTACCAGCGCGATTCCTAGCCCTACATAGGGCGTCTTGACCGTGGCCGCTTCGTGCAGGCGGAAGGCTTGCAACGCATCGGGGGCGAGAGCCCGGATAGCCTTCATGTCTGGGGCTGCGGTCAAAATGAAAAGACCGCCAAAAAAGGGTGCAAGAAACGTTCCCAGAGAGTTGAAAGCTTGCGTCAGATTGAGGCGACTGGAGGCAGTTTCGGGCTTGCCGAGCACAGTTACGTAAGGATTCGCCGCCACTTGAAGACATGTGATCCCGGCGGCCAGCACGATCAATGCTCCCAAAAACAGGGGATAAGACGGAGCACTGGCAGCGGGTACGAATAAGAATGCGCCGACGCCCATCGTAAGCAGGCCCAGGACCATGGAGCGCTGGTAGCCGATCCAATCGATGATTTTGGCGGAAGGGATGGAGAAGATGAAATAGGCGCCAAAAAATGCGAACTGGATCAGCATCACCTTCGTGTAGTTCAGATCAAAAATCGATTTCAGGTGGGGAACCAGGATGTCGTTAAGGCAAGTCAGAAATCCCCACATGAAGAACAGCGTGGTCACGGTCGCCAGAGGGACGCCATAGCTCTGGCCAGGACTTGATGCGGTAACGGATGTGCCGGTGTTAGGGGCTGCAATGGCCATGTTTCGTATATACCCTCAACTCAATGCGAGGTGGGCGCGACCGCCGCAATCATACATCGGCGGGGCGTGAATTTCCCCATTTTTCTTGCGGCCTGTTTGTAGGGTTTTTACCGTACAAAATCGTTTCTTTTAGGTTTCGGATTGGGAATTCGGATCGGTCACTTTGCCTTGGCTGGAAGATGCAACTTGAGCAAACCATAAGGGCAAGAAACGAGAAATACGAAATCACTTGTTCATGGCGAAGACGCTTCTGGCCGTCAACCATAGCTGGTTTAATCCCTCATACAGCATCCGGGGTATTGTTTGGCTCTGTTCAGGCACATAACTTTTCGGAATATAACCCAGCGCGAAAATGGCTCCGCTCCGCTGGAATTCCGCAAAAGGAGGAAGATGATGCGAAAGGACTCATTACGGCAGCTCTACGTCGATGAATTAAAAGATCTCTACAGCGCCGAGACTCAGCTCGTCAAAGCCTTGCCGAAAATGGCGAAAACCTCATCGAATGCAGAGTTGCGACAGGCTTTCGAAGAGCACTTGCGCCAGACATCAGAGCAGGTTTCCCGCTTGGAGCAGATCTTCGAAGCTCTGGAAGAGAAACCCACGGGCAAGAAGTGTGTGGGGATGGAAGGCCTGTTGAAAGAGGGTGCGGAGACCATGCAAGAGAAGTATGGGGAAGCAGTGATGGACGCCGCAGTGATCGGCGCCGCTCAACGGGTGGAGCACTATGAAATCGCCGCGTACGGAACGGCCCGAGCCTTCGCGGAATTGCTGGGCGAGGAACAGCATGTGTCTCTGATCGAACAAACACTGGAAGAAGAGAAGAGAAACGGGCAGACGAGAAGCTCACCCAACTGGCCAGCGAGATTTAATTCGCAGGCCGCAGAGGGCGAAGAGCAGGAAAGTGAGCGGGAGTCGCGAAGCGGAATGGCCAAGAACTCTGCCAAGCGCGCAGCATGAAATCAGTGGAAGGGCACCGGTGCCCTTCCACAGCTTTCCTCCACTCGTGAAGTCCGCTTTCTCCGTGCCTAAAGCAAGCGCTGTGTGAAGATCCTCTACTGCTGCTCGTGTGAGCCCACGAACGAGAGGCGCGTCTTAGGAAAGGAATAAGCGTCAGTTGCTGGCATCCCTATATTGTTGCGTCTCTACGTTCGACTTAGAGTGCTGGAAACCGAGAAAGTGGAGTCATCCTCTCATGACGAACAAAACCGCACATCAAAGTGCAGCACTGCCCGAGAATCTGAAGCGGGTATTCGAAAACGCGGTGGGCGACATTTATCAGGCGGGCTTAACCGGAAAAATCTCGCGATACAGGAGTCCCATTGTGCAGCGTGCGGGCGTCCCTTCTCCTTCCGGGGTCAACGCCGAGAAACAGGCTTTGTCGGACGCCGCCAAGGCGCTGGCGGAACTGTGGAAGGTTTCTCCCAGCCGCTAACGAATCAGTTACCAGCTCAAACAAACATAGTATTGACGGCGGTTCCTGGATAGGAGAGGGGCCGGTTCCGAGGGAATCCGGAATTCGTGTTTGCTCAAAACCGGATTATTGGTAGGCATTGTTTTCAGAGATCCGCGCTATCGTTCAGCGTTCGGCAACTACAGACTGCACTTTGATGGTCTTGCCCTCGAGGTTGCCGAGGATTTTTGCGCGCTGGCCAGCAATGCGCTTAAGGGCGTCCACGTCGCCGTCAAGAAGATACATCGAATCTGCGTTGACCAAAGCAAATTGGGCTCCTCCGTGAACGCAAACCCGGGCGCAAGTGCTCGCTGTTTGGCCCAGCGTGGCAGAATGCCTCGCGCCGCAGTGGCTGCAGGTCACCATGCCCTCATAGGCGTGCGGTTCCGCGGCAACCGAGTCGACTCCGGATCCCTTCATTTGGCCCACTGCTGCGCCGGCCGTCGCCACGATGATGGCAAACAGGAGTGCGAGCGCGCATGCA
Source organism: uncultured Acidobacteriota bacterium (assembly GCA_963719865.1). GTDB lineage: Bacteria > Acidobacteriota > Terriglobia > Terriglobales > Acidobacteriaceae > Sulfotelmatobacter. The sequence continues at coordinate 120,792 of CAVRDS010000011.1, forward strand.
ATTCCTGATCCAAACATCACAATCTCGATCCAGACGCGGTGGGTTCTCATCAGTCCTCCCGTCGGCAATCGTGCGGCCCGGCCCGTACAGGAGACTGCAAGTACTCTGCCATTGTCGTGAACGGGATGGTCAGAAGCCGCTAAACTAGTGACAAGTAAGGATCCAGAGGAGTTTCGTATCAACAAGTAGGGTCGGACCGAAAGACGTGAACGCGAAGAATTTTCCTACTACACAGCTGCCTGCTCCCTATACAGCCGTCAAACCATAACAAACGAGGCTCAAGCGGCGACAGCGGCGGCCTTCAACAGACTTGATGCTTCCCGGGCCCCGGTTCGGCGCAGCAATTCAATGGCTCCGTCCGCTTTAGCATTCTCTCGACAACTAACATAGACCAAGGCACCTACGTCGCAGAGCTGACGCCCCAATCGCTTGGCTTCAGCCTGAGAGAATCCCAAACCTAATAGAGTTCGTGAACCTCGGGAGAGCGAAGGAAAGTTCTGTTCGACGACTAAGGCACGAAAGAACATCTGGGAACGTATAAAGAAGCCCACGGTAGGTATCACCACAGCTCCAAACTCAGAAAACCAGCCGATCATGCGAGCTCCGAGGGCGTTCTGAGGTCCTGCAGCGTCGAACGTGCTGGCCTCTTTCACCGCCGCGGCATCGGGGTGAGCCGGCGAAAGCACCATGCAAATATCTTCGTTCTCGTAGCCTGCCTTATTCAAAGCGAAGACCACGTCGGGGAGAGCGATATCGCGAGCATACATTCCGTAGGCGGCTGTTCCACTGGTATTCATGGCTGGAAACTCCGGGGTTGACATCGCGGAGAGGAGGTCTCAAACCTCCTCCAACACGCAGGCTCGAACGATTGCTTCACCTTAAGATGTTCTTGGATCGAACGCACTAGGGTGAATCATGTACGAAGAGGAAGGTCCAGTGGAAACCTACTACTAAGAGCATCCAGTTCTCCGCTCTTAGACCTATCTTGTTTGAGTGCGCGAATGCGGTGTTGCGGATTGCGCCGTATTGCGAGATTGTGCAGGCCCCTGCTGCGCTTGCGCACCCGTTGGCGGCTGCGGGCGCGGTGTGCGGAATCTTCGTTTGGCTCACGAGCCTCGGTTTGAATGGGCGAATGCGGGTCCTGGGCCGGCTGTGGTGTCTGCAGATTGGACCAGGCTATAAGTTCACGGGGGGCCAGCGCGTCCTCTGGCACGGGTGGCGTCGTGGGCTCCTGAGCCAGGACGAACGGGGTTACTGCAAGCGCCAGACCACCTGCGAGAATCGTCCTTCGAGACATAACATTTCCTCAAAGACGAAGCGGAGCAAAGTCTCTTACCCCTTTGGCGGAGCGCGTTATATCAAGGCCGTCCTGCACGCCTTCAAGGCAACATCAATTCACAACCTGCAACTCTTTTACCCGCAGCCGCCCTCGCCAGAGAACGGAAGGTTTACAGCGATGAGCCTGGTCAGAACACTTGTACAATCCCGTTGCGGACCGCGTAGCGAGTCAGATCGGCCACGGAGTGCAGTCCCAGCTTCCGCATCAGATTGGTGCGATGGGTTTCCGCGGTTTTGACGCTGAGATTGAGAGTTACCGCAACCTCTTTACTCGTTTTTCCCTCTGCCAGGAGTTGGATCACTTCGCGCTCGCGCGACGTTAGCGAATCTCCGGCTCGGTCGTCGCCCTTGTTGAGGGCGCCCACGTTCCGTGTTTGGCGATCCAGGAACCCGTCTAAAACCATTTGGCTCACGCGCGTGGTGAAGAATGTTCTCTGTAACTGAAGCGCCTCGACCGCGGCGACCAGATCCCGGCCTGCGTCCGATTTAAGAAGGTATCCGCGCGCGCCGGCGCGCAAGACTTCCCGCACCACGTTGTCGGAATCGTGCATAGTCAAAATCAAGATTGCAACCTCTGGGGATCCGGCTAGGATCTGCCGGGCGGCCTCCAGCCCATTGAGATTGGGCATGCCGATATCCAGCAAAACGAGATCGGGTTTCATGCTAGCCGCAAGCTCTACCGTCTCGCGCCCGTCCTTTGCTTCGCCGCAGACTTCCCAGCCGGGATGGGTCTCGAGAAGGGCCCGAATTCCGCGCCGCGCCAGTTCATGATCGTCGGCAATCAAGATCCGAAGCATCAGTGACCTCCAATGGAACGACGGCCGTTTTTCTCTGCGAACCAGAAAGTGGAGATGGCGGTTAGAGAAAAACCGTGACGAACCCGGCCGCCACCTCATGCAGCAAGCACCCAAAGTGCCAAACCCTGATGCTTTTGCGCGAGAAAGACTTGGCTGGATCGGCCAGTTTTTTCTTATGTAGATTTTTCCGAAGAGAATGCGATTTCCGAATTGCTGAGATGCGCCATCGTAGAGTGAGCAGGAACGTACAGGATTCGCTGTATCTGGCGGGCGACCCGTTCTCGGGCAGCGAATTTACATCCCAGCCTAGCCGCTCAGGAATGGCATCTAAACAATTTGATCGGAGGCAGGTTCATGTTCTTTGGGAAGACGCATTTTCTCCGCTTTCACCTGGGAATCGTTGCGCTGACTCTACTGACGGCTCTGCCGCCATCAGCATTCGCCCAGAGCCAAGGATCACCGCAAGATAATTCCGCGGCTCCTCCGGGCTCGGAGAATCCGATGTCGCTCCCGCCCCGGACCTCGCAACCGCCTGCTTCTGCGCAGCAGCCGCCCCCAACTCAATCGTCCCAGGGAAGTGAATCGGGCCCAGCCATCAGCCCGGCGCCAAGTGAGGAGCAAGGCCGGTTTGTCTTCAGGAAGCAGGTGCAGGAAGTCGTATTGCATGCCACAGTCGTAGACGAAACCGGAAAGCTGGTGACCTCCCTGGATCGAAGCGCATTCTCGGTTTATCAGAGCGGCCAACCGGAAACCATCACGTCGTTTCGGCGCGAAGACGTGCCGGTTGCTATAGGAATTGTGATTGATAACTCCGGCTCCATGCGCGACAAACGGACGGAAGTAACCGAGGCGGTGATGAACCTAATTCGCGCCAGCAATCCTCAGGATGAAGTATTCGTGGTGAACTTCGGTCAGACACCCTATCTGGATCAGGATTTTACCTCGGACGTCAATCTGCTTCAGGCAGCCTTACACCAAACTTCCACCCGAGGGAGTACCGCTCTTTACGATGCGATCGTGGCCTCGGATGTGCATCTGCGAGATAATCCGCGCCTCGACAAGAAAGTTCTGCTCGTGATCACAGACGGGCAAGACAATATGAGCCGGGAAACCTTGCAGGATGCGATGAGAAAGCTGCAATCGAATAAGGGCGCAACGCTGTACGCCATTGGACTGACAGACGGAGCGGAAGGAATGAGTCGTTCGGGGCGAGAAGCCCTGCAAGATCTGGCCACGAGCACAGGAGGAACGGCATTTTTTCCTCAGAAACTAGAGGACGTAAACGCGATCACCCGGGCCGTTGCCCATGACATCCGGAGTCAATACACGCTGACCTATAATCCGGGCGGCGCCATCGGAAAGGGCTATCAGACGATCCGCGTGGAGGCCAGAGGAACCGGACGCAGCCGCTTGACGGTGAGCACGCGAACCGGTTATTACCCCGGCGAGACTCTGCGCTAAGACAGGTTAGAAAAATTAAGAAGTCGCGGGTCTATCAAACTTACGCCGCCGTCGGACCCGCAGGTGTTTTCGGCGGCGGCGGCAGCTCAATCTGAATCAGATTGTTCTTGATCGCGTATACGACCAAGTCGCGAATCGAGTGGAAGCTCAATTTGCGCATGATGTTGCTGCGGTGCGTCTCGACTGTCTTGGTGCTCAAATTGAGCAGAGACGCCACTTCTTTCGAGCTGTTCCCCTCCGCCAACAACTGAGTAATCTCGCGCTCGCGCGCGGTGAGTGTCGGCAGCTTGGGAGCCTCGTTCCGCGATACCATCTGGCCCTTCTCCAGAAATCCCGCAAGCACCAGATCGTTGACCCGAGGGGTGAAGAACATTCGTTTGTTCTGCAACGCCTCGACAGCCGAAACCAGGTCGCGGGCCGCATCGGATTTTAAAACGAATCCCCGTGCGCCGGCGTCTAAAGCCTCGCGAATCACTTGGTCGGAGTCCGTGATGGTGAGGACAATGATTCTGAAATGAGGGTCGTGCTGCAAAAGTTGCCGGGTCGTATCCAACCCGTTCAGGTTGGGCATGCCGACATCGACGATGACGACGTCGGGAGTCAGCTGCAATGCCTTCTCAACCGCTTCGCGGCCATCACTGGCCTCGCCGCAGACTTCCCAGCCTTCGTGCTTTTCCAGCAGCGCTCGCAGACCGCGGCGCACAATTTCGTGGTCGTCGGCTAACAAGATCCTGAGTTTCATAATTCGCCCTCTTGCGAGCAAGATAATTGCAAAATCACAATGGGACCTCAGCTCAATTCCGGAAGACTTCGCCCATGCAGGGCCGTGAATACTCGATGCTGACTCACCGCTTCCACAGCGGCTAACAGATCGCGGGCTGCGTTGGACTTTACGACGTAACCTCGCGCACCGGCTTCCAGTGCTTCCCGCATCATCTGTGGCGAGTCGTGCTGTGTAACAAAGAGAATCTCAAGCTTTGGAGCCTGGCGCCGCAGCAACCGGCAGGCTTCCAACCCGTTCATGCGCGGCATTGTGACGTCGAGCACCATAACATCCGGATTCAGGTCTTTCGCCTTCTCCACTGCTTCGGCCCCGTCCGCAGCTTCACCGATGACCTGCCAGTCCGAGTGGCCTTCCAGAAGAGTCTTCAAGCCCTGTCTCACAATGGGGTGATCGTCAACCAACAGTATGCGAATTGTCATTCTGTTTCAGTTCCTTCGGGGGGAGACCGACCAGACGATTCGCCACATTTTACCTCTGCACAGATGTGACAGCCTGACCAATGACCGTAAATTTCACACAAAAAAATTGGTCAAGGGATTGAACACCCTTGAAACCGAAGGCTAACTTTCCATATTGTGGGGTCCAATACAGGAAATCCTGTATTTCCCCGGCGCCACTGCCTCAGAGGTAAACATCTCTTATTGGCTCAGGCCTTGGCTCAGGCCCCGTGTCCTGCGGAAATGATTGGGAAATAGGTCTGATCGTGGAGCAATACATCCACAGCCTCCACGACCGAACCGATGTCTTGCTTGGCGCACGCCCCACGGACGCCAGCCTCGCGCGCGGCATCCGCCAGCTGTCTTGAAAGGTGAAGGGTCACCATCAAAATCGGAATCTTAGGAAACAGCCCGAAAATCTGCCTCGCAATGTCGACACCATTAAGATCGGGCATTTGGTAATCAAGGAGAATCAGGTCGGGCGGAGCATCCAACACCTGGCGCAGGGCTTCGGCTCCCGTTCGCGCCTCGCCGCATACGTGCCAGGATTCCTGTTGCTCCAGAATTGCGCGCAGATACCGGCGCACCGCCGGATTATCATCGACAATAAGAATGCGAATCACCGAAAACTCCCGTGCCACCAGATCCCTAACCGCGAATTCCGTCCGGTAAAACTGAGTTCTCGTCCCCGTCTGTTGTCGGAATCCTGAATTCGCCTTTCTTACACGAACGTGCCTTGCAACTTTAATCCTCATCTAAACGTTAGGCCAGCGCTCAACACCGAGACAATCCAGTGAAGACAGTAGAGACTCGCGCGTTATGCTCCTGAAAAGACATGGTATTTTCACCAGATTCCCTTGTCGCTGCCCGTGATTTTCTGCTCGAGTGCGGCGGCCGTCGCCAAACCCGGGAGCAGGCTTAAGCGAAGAGTGTTCCGCAACTCGCCTCGGAAGAAAAGAGTTTTGAGCTCACCCGCATACAGATTCAGGGAGTCGGGCAAGATGGGGACGCGCAAAAAATCCTTGCGGAAGCGGACCTTGCTCGTTCCAAATTTTGCTGCGTCCTGCACGAGAGCCGGCAAGGGAACTCCGAATCCACGATACGTTTCGACGTACTGGGAGATGATGTTCAAATACGTCGCGATGCCTTCCCATAAGCCAGTTCCCGATCCCAAAGAGTGCAAATATCCAAAGTTAACTTTTCGGGAGTCCAGAAGGCGGGCATTGTCGACGATGTCGCACAGGCGGATGTAGAAATGCCGGTACATTCTCTGCAGCGTGCTGATGACAACGCGGTCTTCGGGTGCGGCGACGCGAAACGAGTACGGCCCGACTTTCATGATGCTGGCTCGTTCCGACACAGAGCGGGTAAGCGCCGTCTGTTCCCCGGTTTGGCCCAGTCGCCGCGCGTGAACTTCGACAAGCTCGAGCAGTTCCGGCACGATGAGATTCCACTTGTTGGCCAGGCGATCTCCCCAGCTTCGGTCCGCAAGTTTGGCACGAAACTTTGCTCTCATCACCGATACCACGGCAGCAGGCTCTGCGTCAGTGTAGATATCCAAATCGCTGCCCAAGTCAGGCCAATGGTCGAGCGACTTGATCACGATCACCGGGCATCCGCTATCCTCAAGCGCTCCACAAATCTGTGTCAGAAAGCCGAGGGCATGCTCGATCCTGCGGTGCTCCTCCAGCATCACAGCCCCTACTCGCTCTGCGATTGGGCCGTTCCGTGTCTCCTCTAGCGCTGCAGCCAGGGGATCGAAGGCACGGAGAATGACATGGTTGGTCATGGCCAGCGCGGTAAGCTCCTGCAACTCAGACGGACTTGCCGACTCGCACCATTCTCGGGCGCGACCGGATTTGTCCGAGCGCCGATGCGATTGAGTCAGCAAGAGTTCGGACAGAAGCTGAAGCTGCTTGCTCGAATCGCGAACAGGTTCCATCCGAATCTATCTCCATTTCTCAACCTGTGTTTTTGTGTCGCGTCTTGGACGCGAGAATGTCGCGCTGCGGTTGGCGCATTCCGAGGGATCACTCGGCCGCCGGACTCGCCTGTGATTTCTCGCTGCACTTGGCGAAATTCAGACGCTCGATCGCCGTGCCCTCCTCGTAGTCATTCCAGGTTTCGACCAAAACGAATGGAAGCGGGTGCGAGGCATCGAAATAGTGCGTGTAAAGATGAAGCGTGTCCTCAAACGTCTGCCCACACCGGCTCTGCATGTGGCGATTCAGCCCCCATTTTGCCGCCGAATCGTTGAAGCCCGGCCATGCGCCTCCAATCGCGATCTTGTCAGAATGCTTATCGCGCATGGTCCTGTAAAAGTTATCCAGATACTGCTCGCCCCAATTGCTGCCGTCCGGCGTCCATCCTCTTTTTCCGGGCTGGACCCAGGGATACATTCCGTCAAAGTCGGCCGCATATTTGGCGGGTGGTTCGTCCTTATAGAACAAGTACGGAGCGGATTCCCACGACTGGCAGTGTTCAGCGACTCGGTTCCAGTCAACATGTCCCTGCTTGGGGAAAATGAAGATCATCGGGTGACCGTTGAACGTAAGGTAAGCTCCGCGATGCGGCGCTTGGGGCCCGATATACGCCTTATAGGCCTTATCAAATGCGGCGATCGCCTCGTCAGTGGCTTGCGCATCTTCGTCTTCCGGTTCGTTGAACAGAAGCGCGACCTGGAAATGATTCTCATCTGCGGCTTCCTGCAACGCTGCGAAATTGTGGTCGGAGAATGGCTCGCTGTCGCCGTACCAGTCCACCACGAAGGCGGAAATCCCCATGTGGAGTGCTTGCTCGATCTGACGATGCATAACGTTCGGGTCGTAGCTGGCGTACCCCACGTCCATGTGCACATGATTTCCGAACCAGGGCATGTACACCGCTAATATTTTTGGCCAGGAATTAGGAGCCTGCAGATTTTGCTGTAGGGCTTTGTGTATGCCGGGCGTAGTACAGCCAACGCCTACCATAAAACACGCAATCGCCAGTGCTAACAGCCGTTTCGACAAAAGGATGGCTCCATGTGCCCACCGTGCGGTGAAAATAAGATGCTCTTGAAAGCGGGGTGGTTGGCGCCTGGCGAGGGCTCAAAACTGTGGCACAGATTGAAGTTGCCGGATGATCCAACGATCGGCCCCGGGCGTCATCAGCACGACGTAGTGCACGACCGCATGCTCGCTGTGGATCGTCTTGTTTCCGTCCAGGATTTGATAATCGTATTCAGCGGTATCGTGCAGTTCAATCAAATCGCCTTCCGGAGCGTAGAACACTGCCTCCACCTTGTGATGTTGATTAAGATAGCGGGAAGTGAGACCCGCGCGGATCTGGCTGTTTACTGCGTCGGTCAGCCACGTATTCGCGGTGCCGGCGAACAGACCGTTCAGAGCCCCGGTGGAATTTGATTCGAATGCTCGAGCGAGGTTCGCCCATCCGAACTTGTAATCGCGAAGGACGCTGCGTTCGGTTAAAGGTTCAATCTTCCGCGGTCCAACGTTCGTCGCGTTCAGTATGACTTCAGGCGCGGCGTCGGCGGGAGCTGAAAAGACAGAAGGCACGAGGAACAGCAACAAGGCTGTCACCGCGAAGGCCCTTTGCATTGGCCTGCGAAACCCGTTTTGCAACACTGCTCGCATTTCTTACTCCTGACCTCCCAGATGGAGTTCGTTTCCCATCACCACTCCCGACGCCGCCGAGATTACGACGGGGCCCTTGGCGGTCATTCTTGCCCGCGCCACATCTTGCTTGACCGGGGCATCCACTGTGCTCATTTCATTTCCATTCTTTGCGGTGAAGGTGACAATCGTGCCGTCCGGCACTGGATTTCCGGAACAGTCTCTCACCGGTTCGGTTTCTACGGTGATTCCGCTCGAAGTAAGTTGGCCTTTGATCCGCAGATTGCAAGGATCGGAGGCCACCTGCTGCACGACGCGCCGTGCGATTACATCTTTGATCGACGCCTGCACTTGCAGTGCGCCCGCACTCTTGCCCGAATTTGTGCGAAACCAGGCGATCCCATCTCGAGTCTCAACCCCGCGTGGCGCCGGACTCTCTCCCTTGGCGGTCAATTGGAACTGCACTGTAGCCGGCGCAAGCACCAGGTTTTGAAATTCGTCGAAGGAGACGGCCACCCCGCTGATAATGTCATTCTGCGAGACAGGTGCTCGCGAGGGATGCACGAGAAAGATCATGCTGGCTGGTTTAGTGGGCACAACATAGAAGGCAGCGCTGGTGCAGCTTCCACTGCACACAACGGCGATGTAGCGTCCGGACTCGCGCAACTCGCCGGCATTCAGCGTGATCTCGCGTCCAAGTTGCACTTCCCGTTTCACCGAGCCTGACGGCCCGACCAGGTAGAAAGTGGCAGAACCGCTACCGCCCGCATCGATCGAGTCTGCTTCCCCTGCGATTGCCCCAGAAGGAGGATGCAGCGTTACATCCTGCGCGAACACCGTGGCCGCAAGACACAGCACGCCGAGAAGAAATGCTGATCCTCTCCGCACGCTATGAGTTTTGCAGGCTGTATTGATTGACGACAACATGAAAGTTTCGAACCTTTCCTGCCAAAGATTTTGGGACTTCCACCGCGAAGGGTTCGCTCGATTGCGGCAGCAAAGCTTGCTCTACGTATCCATCCGACACCCACACGACTTTGCCATTGTTGTCGTAAAAACTGGCAATGACATGCGGGATGTTTACCGTTTCCCCGCTCTGGTTCAACAACTCTCCCTGCAGCACTGATCGACCCTGCGCATCCGTTTCCAACTTTTGATTCATGATGCCGATCACCGGGTCTGATGAGGCCGGAACCAGTGTGGCCTTCACGTCCATGCGCACATTTTTCACCTTGCTGAGGCCGATATGAGGAAAGTCAATGCGATACGGCGAAACTTGCTTCGGCAGAAGCACGTGAAGGATCTTGTCGAAACTGCTCTCATCATCGATTGCACTACCGGAGGCGCCAATGAGCGTCGCATTTACGTTCACGAACGCCGGAATCGTGTCTTCGTTAACCACCTCGCCCACGACAATTGCGCCTTCCGCGGAGTCCACCGCATTCATCGAGACGATGCGTACGTGCGGAGCATCAACGTTATGAGATCCCCATTGATCGCCGGAATTTCCGCTGACCAGATCCCAACGCAAATAAGCGACTGGAACCACCTGCGCCGGAACATTCGGCGGCGGAGTTTCATTCCATACGACCAGCCATTTCTCACCGCGCTTGGCGAGATGGAAGTCGCGCACATCCTCGACCGGCCCTACCGGAGTTGTCCAATGCAAGCGAACCCGCATTTCCGCATCCGATTCGGTGGCGTGCAGGGGACGCGCATCATACTTCTCCAGGCTTGAAAAGGAACGAAGCCCGCCATTCGATCCAATCCAGTCCTGAATGAAAGCTTGTTCCGTCAAAGTGCTGCTGTTTCGCTCGATGGCAGAGAACGCTCGATCCCAGTTACGCTTTTGAATATCAAGGAGAAAATTCGATATGGCTTCGTCGGGCGTCGACGCACTTGCACCGAAGCCCGGCAAGGCTGACCCCGACGCGATGCCGACAGTTCCATTCGAAGTTCGGGACACAGTCAAACCGAGGAACATCAAAACTGCAGTTGCAATCACAATCACGAAAATGATCGGCAGAGCACGTTTCATTTTTTTGTTCCTCAGGCGACGTAATGCGTTTCCCGCTCCTGGATCGCAACGGGAGATTCAACGACCCTGCGCACGCGTTGGCTTGCCGGCAGGAACAGCACGAGGAATATTGCCAGCACGCTCACTCCTATCGGGAGTGTGCCCCACATCAAGCCCATCCATGCAGGAGGAATGGCGTCGGAGTCGATTCGATGCGCGGGTGGAACGTCATCCTGCGACCACGCGGTGATTTCGCCGTTTTCGAAGGTCTCGGTCTTTCTCCAGCCCACAAACGTTAGCAGCGGTTCATAGTAAGGATCGTGCACGAAAATATATTTCAAGCCATAGCGGTTGGCGTGCTCGAGCATGGCGCGCAGAGATGCCATTCCCGCCGAGCCGTAGAATTTCGCATTGGTCAGCTGCGCCGATCCGTATCGCGTCATCTCGGGCAACAGGCGGGCGGAATTGTAGTCTCCATCCACGCTGCTGGCGTCGGTATAGGTCGACACTTGCGCCAGTTCGCTGCCGAAGCCGAGCGTCAGATAGCGGTAGGAATCGTGACCGTCGCGGTTCAGAAATGCGATCACCGGCTTGACGTTCATCGTCCCCGCGGGACGATATGGGTTAGCCGCAAGCCAGGCTAGCGCTGCGCCAATCGTCGCGAAGGCAGCGAGCGACAAACCAACCGCCGCTTTGGCACGAAAACGGTCGAGCAGTTCGATCGCCAGCAAACCTACAATTGGCATCGCCATCAACGTGGCCCAGAAAGTGAACCGCTCGAAAGTCAGAATTTCATAGGCACGTCCTAGCAGCCAGCGCGGCAATGGGGTTGTGCCGCCTAATCCAAAGATGAGCGTCAGCCAAAAGCCAAAGAGTAAAGGTCGCAAGCGGCGAACGGTTGCGCCACGAATGATGATGAACGGCAGCGCCAGAATCAAAGCGCCATAAGGAATCACAAAATAGTTGATGCCGGTGATCGAGTTCAGCAGGAAATTGGAACGGCTGTCATGAGGAATCGGAATCTGGTGGATGGGGTGCTGGATCAATGTCATCCAGTAAGGCAAGAGGACAATTCCTACTCCGGCGACTACGAGAATTGCAAATACAATTGCCCGGAATAGAACCGTTCCCGCCGCCCCTCTGGTGCGCCCGTCGCGCGCGTCGAGGAACGCAACCCAGAGTACCGGACCGGCGAACAAGACCGTTCCAAAGATCAAGGTAACGTGGTGAGCGGCCGCGGCAGCAAGGCTCACGGCGAAGCCTTTCGCCAAACTGCGAAACGAACCCTCTTCGGACCATTCGAAAAAGTAGGGAAGAGCATTCAGATACAAAGCCGCGGACGTAACCGTCGCTAACTGCCCGGCCTGATAGACCAAAAACGCCAGCGCTCCCAGAAAAATGCTGCCTAATGCGGCATGGCTCGCGGCACGCTCATCCACCCAGATCCGGGCGAAGCGGAATACGCCGACCGGAAGCAGCAAGACCGCAATCAATTGCACCAGCATGTATCCCATCTTCAGGCCGACCACTGTCGACACCAGCGCGATCCACTGGTGAGTCAGCGGAGGATATGTGGTCTGCGAAAATCCCGCGAACCATTTGTCGTTCCAGGGATTGAACCAGTGATGCGCGTAGTGCGACGCGAGAAAGATATGAAAGTTCGCATCGAACGAGCCCGAAGGAAGCTGCATCAACAATAAAGGCCCGTGAACCGCCAGAGCCACGAGAACAATAGCCAACAGCGGAATTGGACGCGAGTAGCTTGTGTTTGGGGTCATGCCGTGCACACTCCTGTGCCCTTAGCAGAAACATTGGATTCCAAAACTTTCACCAAGGTTTGTGCTTATCTTGAGGTCTGAACAGCGTTCCGGGAGCGGGGAAAAGCAAACTTGAGCGTCCAAAGTGGCATCTGAGAAGAGCCGCAGGACTTCCTGTGCGGGAGGCTCTCTTGTGGGGGCCCTCAAGAACCCTTTGTACAGCGTGGTGATTACTTGAAAAGCCGGTTTCCGCTCACGAGCTTTTGCCTTGTCGTGATTTTTGGTCTCGTTGGCCAAGGCTTCTGCCAGACGTTTAACGTCGGGGGCAGTAGCGGCTCTTCCTCCAACAACCAGGCAAATCAGAAATCCGCAACGACTTCCGTGCAAAGCGGCAATGATTTCAGCTGGGGATCTGGAATCATGGTCGCCCGCCAGGCGCGCGCGGCCCAGGACGCTTTACAGCATAACGACTATGCGGCAGCGGTTTCCAACGCGCAACAAGCTGTCAAATCCGCGCCGCAAAATGCGGAACTCTGGTTCTTGCTGGGTTATGCCGCGCGACTGGACGAGAAATATCCGCTGTCAGTCGACTCCTACAACCATGGACTGAAGTTGCAGCCGAACTCGGTGCGCGGCTTGGCCGGCCTGGCGCAAACCTATGCCCGCATGGGCCGGACTCAAGAAGCCGAACAGCTTTTGCAGAAAGTGGTCGAGGCCAGTCCCAAAGACGCGAACAGCCTGCAGCTCGCTGGTGAGCTCATGCTGAACAGCGATCCAAAGTCGTCATTGGATCTTCTGCAGCGCGCCGCAGCGCTGCAGCCCTCGGCGCATGGCGACATCCTGATCGCGCATGCGTACGAACGTTTGGGTCAGCCGGGCGAATCCACAAAATATTTGAACCGCGCCAAGAGCCGGGCGCCGCGCGATCCTGAAGTCCTGCGTGCAGTAGCCCAGCAATATCGCGACGAGGGTAAGTACGACGAGGCCATCGCGACGTTGCAGGCAATCCCGACCAAGAATATCGATATTCAGGCTGAGCTTGCTTACACATACCAACTTGCCGGCTCGCAGCAGGAGGCCGCGGACCTTTATTCGCGTTTGGCGAGAACGGCAAAGGGCAATCTTGCTCTGAACCTGAGCGCCGCGCAGGCCTGGATCAATGCCGGCCGCTCCGACAACGCTAACGAATTTATCGACGCCGCCAAGCGCATCGACGGCAACAACTACCGCCTGCACTCAATTCTGGGCGGCTTAGCCGATTCCGAGGATCGCCTACCGGACGCCGAACAGGAATACACGCTCGCGCTGAGCAGTTTGCCGGCCCATGTGCCGGAAGGTCCGCTCTATCCGATCGAACTACGGCTGAATCTATACGAGCTCTATGTTCGCCAGGACGAAGATGCCGAGGCGAAGCGGGAATTGCAGGAAACGGCCGCGGCGATCCAAAGCGTAAAGGTCCCAGACTCTTCGCGCGCTGAGATGTTGCGCTTGCGTGCGGCAGTGGAGAGCGCGTCCGGGAATCTCGACGCGGCCAACCGTGATTTAAAAGAGGCTTTGGCGCTTTCTCCATCCAACGTGAATTCGTTGATGAATTTCGGCATGCTGCAATGGAAGTTGGGACAGAAAGACGCAGCGCGCGCAACTTTCACAAAAGTTCTCGATCTCGATCGTAACAATCGGCAGGCGCTATCTGCGCTGGGTTACCTTGCCCGAGATGCGGGTGATACCAAGCTGGCTGAATCTTACTTCGCGCGCGAGATCGCCGCACACCCCAAAGACTACGCACCCTACCTGGCGCTCGGAGACATGTACACGGCGGCGCGCAATTTTCGTTCTGCCGAGGCGAACTACGAGCATGCTTATCAGCGGATGCCGACGAACGCTCTGATCGTAGCCGCAGGCGCGAACGCCGCGCTGGAATCCCACAACCTCAATCTGGCGCAACAATGGCTTGAGCGCGCCAATGCGAAGATGAACACATCCGCGCAAGTTCAGCGCGAGCGTGAGAGGTATCTGACATTCAAAGGCGATTACGGTGAGTCGGCGAAACTGGGATACAACGTAATCGCCAAGCTGCCGAATGACCGCGAAGGCGTGGTCTACCTCGCGTATGACCTTTACTACCTCGGCCACTACGATGAGGCTCTCGCTCTGGCCAACCAGTATGAGCCCATTCTTCACAACGACAAAGACTTGCCTTTAATTGCCGGCAATGTTCACGCCCACAACGGCGACCTGGAAACCGCCGTGAAGGATTTCACGCTAGCCCTCGAGCGGGATCCAAAGGTAGCGATGGGATATGTGAACCGCGGCTTCGTCTTGAACGATTTGAAGGAGCCCGATAAGGCGTCTAAGGATTTTCAAACCGCCCTGCAGATTCAGCCGAAATATGGCGAGGCTCATCTTGGCTTGGCTTTCTCCGATCTTCAGCTGCATCGCCCGAAGCCGGCACTGGTGCAGCTCGAGGCAGCTCAAAAAATTCTCGGCAAATCTCATAGCTGGCACCTGGCCCGAGCCGAAGCATTTCGGCAGGAATTGGACTATGCCCATGCGGTGAACGAATACCGTATCGCGCTATCAGAAGATCCAAAGGACCTGAGCACCGAACTGGCCTACGCCGATGTGTTGTATCGCATGCGCCGCTATGCGGAGTCGATCAACGCGCTCAATGCGGCTCTGCAGTTATCGCCCTCTGACCCGAAAATCTATGCTTTGATGGCGCAGGTCCACGCCAAACAGGGTGAACGCGACAAGGCCATGCAAGATATTCAGTCTGCCGAAACTTTGGGCGGGGATCGCGTGGAAATTCTTACCGCAACGGGCGACGCCCTGCTCACTTTAGGAGATCGCAACGCCGCCATGGATCGCTTCTCGCGCGCCCTCGAGGTACCGGGTGGAGATCGCATCGGAGTTCGCCTGGCGATTGCTCAGATTTTTCTCCGTCAGGCACACTTCGATGAGGCTCGACGCCAGATCGCTCTCGGATTCGCTGAGGCCCGACTGTTTCCAGATTCTCCGGTGACGGGAGAAGACTTCGCCGAAGCTGCCGGTATTTTTCTTGCAATGCACGATTTCGACCTTGCCGAGAACTATTACAGCAGGGCCCAACTGGCTGGCGCTAATAGCCGCACCATAGCCATTGGCTTGACCAACACTTACCTGGCAGAGGGGAATACTCGCAAAGCATCCACAGCACTCGCCAGTTTGGGCAATCCGGCCGACTTTCAAAATGATTACGACTACATGATGGCGGAGGCGAACTTATATCGTCAGCGCCAGGACCCACTGCACTCACTCGCCGCCTTCGCTCAGGCCAGCACTGCGGCCGGGCAGGAGGATCAGGGGGTCGCCGAAACGTCGCAATACACCGAAGCCGATCAGGCAGGCAAGCCGATCAATAACAGGTTGAGCCTTGTTCCGGAGGCGCTCTTTGCCCCCGCACTCGAAGACATCAACGTCTATGCCCTCGACGCAAAGATTCTTCACGTAACCAATCCCGCGCAATTGCCTCCGCCGCGCCACTCGTATGAGAGCCTGGTGGAGTCTCATTATCGCGTGCAGTTGGGGAATCTCCCCGTCATCTCCGGGTTCGTCGGACAAAGTCTGACCGAAGGGCGGTTGCTCTATCCCAGCGTTGGAGTGGTTCAAGATCGCAATACTTACGACACGATCGTAAATGGTGGAATCAATCCCATTCTGCACCTTGGCTCGAACACCATCACCTTCAATGGTGGACTGCAATTTACCCTACGCCGTGACACCATCTCGCCGGTTTATATGAGTCAGAATCTGTTTCGTCAGTTCCTTTACCTTTACACCAGTTCATTTTTCAACTGGGTCACCGTGACGGGAAGTGCGCAGCGGGAAACCGGTCCCTTCATCGATCAGGATCTGCATTCGCGCGATCTCTTTGCCAATATCGAGTTCACGGTCGGTCGGCCTTGGGGTAGCACCTCTCTCATCACCGGATACTCTGCGCGAGACCTGCTGTTTCGTCCTTTAGTGGAAGAGTATTTCTACACCGCGACCTACGCTGGGTTGCAGCATAAATTCGGCAATCGTCTGACAGCGGCGGTTCTCGCTGAGGACTTGCGCTCCTGGCGCGTTCAAAGTACCCAATATGCAATCGCCCAGGCTCTTCTTCCCGGAGGACGTTTCGATTTTCGCGCCACGCGGCATTGGGACGTGCAGGGCTCTTTCGTTTTGTCTCGCGGCATGGGTTACCACCCTTATGACAATGTCCAGAGCGAGCTTCTGGTCTCGTACGTACACGCCTTACACGGGAGTGTGAGAGACAGCACAGACCAGGTGCCCGTCCGCTTTCCGATGCGATTTTCGCTCGGCGTTCAGCAGCAGACTTTTTATGACTTTCCGGGATCGAGCAAAAATACAGTGCTTCCCATTGTCCATTTCACGCTTTTTTAGGTTCGTTCCCTTCTATGACCTTTTTCGGGAGAAAGCGACGTTCAGATCTTCCCAGCAGCGGTGTGGCAGACACAACGCGGGGGCGAGCCAAAGCGCTTCGGCACAAGCTGCTTGGTGGAAGCCTCACCATGCTGGCTGGGTCGGGGCTGGTTGGCGTCACGAATCTGATCTATAACGTCGCCACGGCCCGCTTGCTGGGACCCACTGGTTTCGCTCACGCGACTGCCGTCTACACACTTCTCATGCTGGCCTCGGCGATCACCCTCTCCTTCCAGGTGGTGTGTGCCAAGTATGTGGCAGGCCACGAAGCCGATCGGGAAAAGGCTGCGATCTTCGGCCGATTGCATATGCAATCGTGGACGGCGGGGATGGGCATCGGCCTCCTGTTATTTCTGTTTAACCATACGATCCAGAAGTATCTCAATCTGCCCGATGCAGGGTTGATTTCGCTGCTCGCGTTAGGAACGGCTTTTTATATTCCTTTGGGCGTACGCCGCGGCTATATCCAAGGCGTTCATGCATTCCGCGCGCTCGCCGTGAACTTTATGTTGGAAGGACTGGTTCGGCTGGGAGGCGCTTTCCTGCTGATTCGCCTGGGGCTGGGCGTGAAGGGCGCGGTCCTGGCCAGCGTGATTGCCGTCATCGCATCCTACTTCCTCGCGAAACCAAATCCTGGATGGCAGTCCCTACGTTCTTTGGGTATACCGATCCCCTTTGGCGAGGGATTGCAGGCAATCGTCTTTTTCTCGGGACAGGTTGTCATCAACAACTTCGACATTGTCCTGGTAAAGCACTTTTTCGCTTCTGACGAAGCGGGAATCTACGCCGCCGTTTCCCTCGTCGGGCGTCTGGTTAATATGTGCGCGTGGTCCGTGGTAAACACCATGTTCCCCGTGTCCGCCGCTGCTCGTTCCAGCGATCGCGAGGCTCGTCCGGTATTTTTTCTTTCGCTTCTGATGGTATTCCTGATTCTGTCGGTGTTGATCCTCGGGCTCTGGGCCATTCCTAGCTTCTTGTGGCGAACTCTCTTCGGTTCTCACTTTGAATCGGGAACTTATGTCGATCTGGCCGCGCTCCTGATCCTCTATGCCCTTACGACAGGGATTTATTCTCTCAGCTCCGTGACCATCACCTACGAGATGTCGCGCAAGATAGCGAACACGAGTTGGGTGCAGCTGGCGTTTAGTGGTGTGTTCATTCTCGGAATCTGCCTTTTTCATGAGACGTTGCGGGAAGTGATCTTCGTCCAGCTGGTGCTGATGATCCTGTTGTTCGCTCTGGTCGCACTACCTCTGTTGCGCCGTGAGATCGCCCCGGGGGAAGACAGTCGAACGTACGCGAGCCTGTCCGTACTGCGCCCATTGAGCGAACACGAAGTCATTGCCGAATTCCTGCGCAGTGAATTCCACCATCCTGAATTCGAAGAATACCGGGAAGAGTTCGAATATTTAGTGAACGACCCGGATCTAGAGAGCCATCGGGAGAACGCATTGCGCCGGGCGCTCTTGTTTCTGCGGCGGGGAGCAATGTGGCGGGAACTACCCGATGACACCGAGTGGTTCTTGGTGGAACTCAGACAGCAGGACCTGGATCGGATTCGATTTTTCCCACGCGCCCAGTGGCGTCGCGTTGCAGAAGGCAGCTTCTATCTCACGGATATGGTGGAGTCTCTTCGTCTGAAATGGCAGGAGTCGCCGGAAGACGAGTTCTTTCGTAAGCTGCGCCGCTTGAGCCATCCGGTTCAGGAGCGTCTCGTGAGTCCGACGGTCCTGCTGATCGGAGTCGACGCAAAAAGCCCTCTGACGATTCTGGATGGTAATCACCGCATGGCCTCGGCGCTGCTGGCGTGCCCGCCGGCAGCGCTCGAAAACTTTCAGTTCATCTGTGGTTTGTCCCGTTCGATGACGCGCTGCTGTTGGTATCGAACGAATGTAAATACTCTCTCGCGGTATTTAACCAATCTTCTGCGGCATATCTTTTACGATCCCGAATCAGACATCGGCCGCTTCCTGGAGAGCGAGTAACCCGCTACTGCGGCGGCACCGGCTGAGTCGATTCCTCTACGATGCTGTTGTCCCGGCGCCGTAGGACCACCGGGCCACCTTGCCGCTGCAAAGACTGACGTTCCTGAGCAACTTTGTCCTGAATGTGCGAATCGCTATCCTCGGCGACAGCGAAGAGTTTTCTACCCTCCGCGGTTTTACGCGTGGCCACGCCCACTGTCGCGGTCGCGCCCAGCGATTGCCGCGCATGATCGTAATAAAATTCTGCTGTTTCCTGGTCTCCCTCTAGTTCCGCAACGTATCCAATATTGTTCAGCGTAAATGCGTTGTTGGGATCGAGAGCATACGCTTTGCGAAAATCCGCATCAGCCGTGCGCAGGTCATTGCGGTTTACCGCCGAGACGCCGCGCAAATTCAGTTCCGCGACCTGCTCCGGCAGATCTTTCTGGCGGCTAAGATAATCGCGCAACCCTCTGGCATTTTGCTTGGCCATTTGATTTACGGGACGTCCTCGCCAAACCGGGTTGGTCGTAACCACTGCCGCGGCGCGGGATTGTCCCCCGGAGGCCTCATCGTAATATTTCAGTGCCTGCTCCTCCTCGCCCTCCATTTCTTTAGCTACACCCATGTTGTTCAACGTAAAAACGTTGTGGGGATCTTTTTCCAGAGCCTGCTGCAGAAGCATATCGGCTTCCGCGGAACGTCCTTGCGAAAGCAGGCGTACCGCTTCAACGTTGGCATGATTGATCTCAAGCGGCGCGCTGGTAGAAGCCATTGCCTCTTTCATAGGCTTTCCCCGCGCTTGTCGCGAGCTTGCCAGATCCACAACAGCCTCGCTGGATTGGTCGGCGGCAAGCTGATAAAACTTTTCCGCGCGATCGATATCCCCCTTCAGTTCCGAAATGTATCCCAGATTATTCAGCGTAAAAGCGTCGGCTGGATCGTAGAGATACGCCTTATAAAAAAGTTGTTCCGCTCTTTGATATTTGCGCTTCTGCAGCGCCTCGACTCCTTCGCGGTTGAGTCGCTGCACTGGAGTCAGTTTGCTTCGCTTGGGGATTGAGATCGAAATCTTGCGATCCTCTCCCTGGGCGAATCGTGACCCGAGCATCGCGCCGGCCGTCATCACCAGGACAAAAATAATCCGTCGATTCAATACCATCGATGTTCTGCCCTTTGTATTCAAGTGTTCTTAAATCAGCAATTTTGATGCCGGAGAACCGCCTTTTGTTTGCCGATCTTTGTGGAACGACTGGGATTCACCATCGAATTGTGGCTGCCTCCCGAGGCAGATATTGCATCAAAGTGCTGTGAGATTTGTGTGTTCCACGAGAACCGGCTATGCCATCCTGGCGAGATTGGCAATTCTCTCGACGTTATTCGCCGGCGTCGGCCTTTCGCAGGTCGCGAAGGATCCGCCGCCCTCGGCAATGGTATCGCCTGCCTCTGCTTCTGCGGAGACCATCCAGCCTGCCGCCATCGAGCCCGGAGCGCCCGCGATCCGCGAAATCGACAACGGAATCTCCATCGATCCCGCCAGTCTTCTTCCCGACTTGCCGGCGCTCCCGCGAAAGAATGCGACTCTGATCGGCGGCACGCTGGAAAAATTGGATCGCGTTCGGGACCAACTAACGGTGCGAGTATTCGGCGGCGGGCGGACAACGGCTCTAATCGATCCACGCACCAGGGTTTTCCGCGGTACAAAAGAAGTGACGATTGCCGATCTGCGCGAGGGGCAGCGAATTTACTTGGATACGATACTCGATGGGAGCACGATCTTCGCGAAGAATATTCGCCTTGATGCCTTAGCCGCGCTGGGTGAAAGTCGCGGGGTGATCGTGAAATACCGAGTGAATCAAGGCGAACTCAGCATTCAGGATGGCCTCGCACCTTTCCCGATAACGGTGCGCTTGAATCCTTCCACGCAGTTTGTGCAGGGAGATCGAACGGTGCCCGCGAGCACACTGGCGCCCGGCTCGCTGGTCGACGTGACCTTCACATCTGAGGGAAATGGCCACGATACGGCCCAGAAGATCTCGATCCTCGCTCTTCCTGGAACGCGTTACGTTTTTTCCGGCCAGGTGGTGCACATCGATCTGAGAACCGGCTTGCTGGTCTTGAACTCGTCGACTGACCATAAGACTTACGAAATCTACCTCGATCCCTCTTTTCCGCCGGATGACAGCGTGCAACCTGGAGCGACGGTTACAGCAGTCACGAATTTTCAGGACTCACGTTATGTAGCGCGGAACCTTACCGTCCAGCAGGAAAAATAGGAAATCGATCTCGCCCTGTTCTTAACCCCCAGCCTCACTTCGACTCCACCTACTTAACTCAAATCGGAGCGTCCTGGGTTGCTGTCCTCCTTCTTCTGTTTCCCCTGCACAGTAGTCCGTGAACTAACGTGACCTGTTCACCGCGATTCATTTCGCAATAAGCTCCTTCCGATCCCAGAAAGTCCCAGCTGACCGAGAGGAATCTACAGGCTTGCGTGCCTCCCTCTCGATTCAGGCATTCGCAAGACGCAAGACCTCGGCAAGTTCCGCTCTGAGGGCAGATGTGTCTCAAAAATTGGTGTGCTGTATCCCTGCTCCTGTTTGCCACGGGAGTGTGCCTGGCGGGCAACTCCGTCGTACCCACAACTACGTTAGCTGCGCAGACTGCGAATAATACTAGCGCGGCCGATTCGCTCACTAATCAGACGAACGGCAATTCGGCCGCTGGAAATGTCAGCAAGGTGGATGTGCATTCACTGCTCTACTCCGGTGCGGATACCAAGGTTTATGCTCACCTCCTCCTGTGGTTTGGTGGATCGAACCACATGAATGTCGGCTACAGCTCAAACGATCCTGCGCAGGTGCATCGGCAAATTACCGACATGATCAGCCGCGGCATTGAGGGCGTCATCATTGATTGGTATGGACCCAACAACAGTATTGACCAGGCGACCAAATTGGTGATGGCCGAGGCGGAGACTCATCCCGGATTCACTTTCGCGATCATGATCGACCAGGGGGCGATCGAGTGGGATTCGTGCTCCGGTTGTTCTCCGCAGCAGGCTTTGATTCAGCAGTTGCAGTACATCGAGCAGACCTATTTCCCGTCTCCTGCTTACATGACTTGGCAGGGCAAGCCGGTCGTCACGAATTTCAACATCGACCTCTCTTACACCGTAGACTGGAATGCCGTCACGGGAGCCCTCTCCGACCAGCCCGCTTTTCTCTTCCAGAACAATGACGGATTCAGTCACGCATTAAGCTCGGGCAGTTATTCCTGGGTCATGCCGACTGCATCCGATTACGGAATGAGCTATCTGACCAGCTTCTACGATACCGGCGTTCCGCTCGAGAATGAGCAGACCGTCGGTGCGTCTTACAAGGGGTTCAACGATACACTGGCCTCTTGGGGATCGAACCGCATCATGAGCCAGCAATGTGGAAAAACCTGGTTGCAGACGTTTTCCGAAATTAACGGCCTCTACAATCCAGGAAAACAGTTGGCGGCATTGCAGCTTGTAACCTGGAACGATTATGAAGAGGCCACGGAGATCGAGTCCGGCGTCAACAATTGCTTCAGTGTGGCGGCCTCGGTTTCCGGCAATTCGCTGCAGTGGAACGTGAATGGCGCTGAGAGCACGGTTGACCACTACATCGCATACATCAGCACAGACGGACAGAATCTTATGCCCTTGGGAGAGGCGTATCCCGGCACGCGATCGGTGAACCTGTGCAGCTACTCGGTCCCCAATGGAAGTTACATTTCGTACGTTCAGGCTGTTGGGAAGCCGAGCATCAGCAATCAGATGTCGGGAGCGGTGCAATTCACGCTGAACTGCGTGGGAGATACCAGCACGAATGGCAATTTGACCCTGGGTGCGACCCCGTCCGTGTTGACGATTCCTGCGGGAATGAGCGGCAAGATGACTGTAACAATCACACCGCGAACAGGTTCATTCAACAACGCGATCGCGCTGACGTGTTCCGGCCTGCCGGCAGATTTGAGTTGCTCATTCGCCCCAGCGTCCATCACTCCGGGCGCCAGCGTCGCCAGTTCGGTGCTGACCGTCACGTCCGGCGCCGTTACCTCTGCGTACAACGGCGAAAGACGAACTTTCTTTTTCGCCAGCGGTTTGTTCAGCTTCGGCCTGATGGTAATTACCATCATCGGCAAAATTAGCCGTCGCCGAATGATCGCTCTGGTCGGATGCGTCGTATTGAGCGCACTGGTTCTCTTTGCTTCCTCTTGCGGGGGAGGAGGTTCCAATGCCGTCACCGGTTCCTCGACGGGCAGCTACGTCATCACCATCAAGGGGAACGCCGGATCCACTCAGCTTTCCACGACCGTCCTCGTTACCGTAAAGTAGCCGAGAATCTGCGCGGCCATTCCACGGATGGGGCGCGTTCAAGACTGCGGGGCGCCGCGCCCAGCCCAGGGTATTCCGCGTCATGAGGCGCAACAGCAGAGATTTGGAAGGCAGCCACTTTGGGAGGCGGCGAAACCGCGACACATACTTGAGGGTCTGGACACGTTGCTGAACCTCAAAATGCCTGAGATATTTTTGCACTACATTGGGCATGGTCATGCGCAATCCGGCGGAAAAATTCTGCGCTGCCATCATCTGCTGCTTTTCTGGATTCTGCAGCAACTCCAGCAGAGAATCCGCCAATCCCTGGGCGTTTCCCGCGGGATAGAATTGCATCGCCAGTTCCTCACCCTGCGCCATCTGCCGGAAATCAGCCAGATCTGCAGAAACGATGGGTACTCCATAGGCGCAGGCCAGGTGCGCTACCCCGCTGCAACCCGTCGAAGATGAATACGGGATAACGGCCACGCTGGAACGTTGAAACAGATCCGCCAGATCATCTTCCGGAATGTATCCGCGGAATTCGATTCGAGGATCCTGCGCGCGCTGTTGCTTTACGGACTCGACGTAGCCGTGTGCCTGAGGATGATCTCCGCCTGCGATGACCAGCTTCACGTCGGGCAACTGCCGTGAGATCAGGTCGAAAGCCTCAATCATGAGCTCGAGTCTTTTGTAGGTTCCCCACTTTCCGAAGGCCAGGATGCGATGAACAGGATTCCCACGGCGCGCGAAATCGGGGAATTCAGGCCGGCGTGTCAGAATGCCGTGCGCCCGCAGGTGAACGTTGTCCCGTCCGTATTTGTCATTCAGAATTTTGCGATAGCCGGGCATCAGCACGGAAACGGAATTGGAAAGCAGAAGCATGCGTGTAGCAACCGCGCCTGCAAACCGGTACAACCTTTCATTACGAACGCCGACGTCTTTCAATTCCACCGTGTCCATCAGGTGATGCAGAGTCACGTGGGTATAGCGTCCGCTAAGCCGTGCCAGCAGTGGCGTCATAAGCCCGCTGAAAGCAATTAGCGGATTGCGTCCAAATGTGCTGAACAGCAAGTTAAACCAAACTACATCTGGCTTCACGCGATGCAACACCTTCACCAAGCGTACGACACTTCCTATGTCATCGAAGGACCAGCAACGTACGACCGAAAATCCCTCCGGCTCGATATACCCCTGCGGGAGTTCGTCTGCCAGCACGGTAAGACTGAGAAAAGGATTACGCTGCAATTCTTGCGCAATGTGGAATCCATATTCGCTCAATCCGCCCGTGCTTGGAGGAAAGGCCGTAACTAAACAGATCTTCATTGGGCTCCCATACTGAGCGGCAGAAGGTTCGATGTGCTTTCCGCAGAAGAAGTTGCAGTCGCAGGGGTTAAGAGAGAAAACTGCTTTAGCTGTGGTGGGCCTCTAGCGAGGCCGCGCCGCCTTCGCTATCGCGCTGAAAAATGAATTGGTCCGTTCTCAGGCACTTTCCCCATACCAGTTCGTCGATGATTCCGCTTGTCTGCTCGATAGAAAGTGGCGGGACGATTGTCGTACCAACCAATCTGCACATGCGGTGGTATGCATCCCGATTGCGGCGCACGAATTCCAAGGGATACTCCGGCTTGCGAATCGTCGCCACTTCCGGATCGGCGTCCAGAAACAAAGCCACATCGGGCCGCGGAATGAATCTCAGTAGCGCGCGTACATACAAACGTGCTGCGGGATCCTTCAGAGGTAGATTGGCCCATTCGTCATATATGTACCGGTCGAAGATGAGGAAGTCCGCATCGCTCTCTGCACTTCGGGAAACCGCTACGCTGAGACTGAATGCGTCCAGCATATACAGAAATAGTCGGGAAATCGTCATGTACCACGCGGTGACGTTCTTATCGCGGCGAACAATGGGTTTGACGGGGCTTCCAATGCCTTCATCCCCTTTGAAGGCTCGCAAGCTGATGCGCTCTCGAAGCTTTGAGAGGGCCACGACGTCGTCCCAGAACGTGTAGACCGCACAGTGAAATCCGCGGGCGCGCAATGAGTTGCAGAGCGCCTCGATTTGCGTACTCTTCCCGGCTCCGTCAATGCCCGAAAAGCTCACTACTTTGACACTATCTAGTCGCATGCGTTACTCGCTGTGCCTGGTAGAAAGCGAAGAATCCCTAATGCGCCCCCGGCGGTTTGCTCGGGGTCGCTGCAGTCAAAGCGATGACCGCCCCCAGCGCCGCACTGGCGCCTATGATTGCCCCAACCTTCAAAACGATCGTTCGTACTCTTCTCTGCTTGGCAGGAGCAATGGCTACACCGGCAGGTTGGGCCGCGGTTATGCCGCTGACCTTGGGCGCCTCCGCTGCCGCGGTCCCCACTGGGTGCTGAAGTTTCTGATCCTGCGCAGCAGGGGCTTGCGGCTGGCTGGTCGTCTGTGTGGCTGGTCGCGAGGAACTCTCCTGTTGAGACGAATCGGCTTGAGACTTTGCCCATGCTGCTCCAGGGCTATCAGGTAGTTCCGCCGGAGTTAAAGACGCGGACAAAGCGTTCCCTGCGATCGCCGCAGCTTGCTGTTGATCCACAGGAACAGTCTTCTGCTCCTGTGCCAGGATATGAATTGGCAAGCCGAGAGCGAAAGCCCAGCAGGCACTGCAGAGAAAACCTCGAGTCAACGGTCCCATCGTAGTCTCTCCCTAACTAGCTTGCTTGAGTGCTCCTAAATCGCCAAAGACTGCGGAATACCATGGCGCGTCTTGCGGCACCGCGTCGGCAGGCACCGCATTGAAACTCCGCACCGCTTCCTCTGAAGTAGGGAAAGTTTCAAACACGCGCGCCACCCGCATCAGTTCGAGAAACACCTCAGCTTCGGCGGAGAGCGCAGCGAGTTTGAGATCTCCGTCGCGCTTGAGCACCTCTTCCAGGCTATGCAGCAACATTTCCACGCCGGCACTATCCACCGCGCGCACCTGAGAACATTCGAGGACAATGCGGGGACGATTCGATTCGAGCAGCGGGCCCAATTCCAGCATAAAGGCTTGGACTTCTCCGCCGGTAAACTGCTCTGGCATTTGCATCACGACTACGGGCCCACTAGTCAACATTTCTCACCTCTTTTGAATTTAAACGCTAACATCCAATCCCTTCGAGCTCACTCGCACTACTTCTCTGTCACTGGTCTTGCCTCAAAGTCGTCACCGCTTCGCCAGTTCCGAGATCGAAGGCTAAATGCCGATCTCCCGCTGATAACCGTTTGTTTTGTCGCATCACTGCCGGATCCGATATCTGAAGAAGCACATCGTGTTGCAGGTTCAGCAAACTGCTGCCCTGGGCGATCGAGTGCGAGAGATCCAGCCCAATCCCAACATACGTGTTCGACAATATGGAGCTGTCTTCAATCGTGGTTCCATAATCAACTTCGGAATCGCTTTCTACGCTGCTGCCACGCGTGATCAGGCACTCATCGCCGATGTTCACACCGCGCCCAATGAATGCGGGCGCCACAATGCGAGCTGCCTTCTCCACCTGCGCGCCCGGCGCCATCCAAATTCCGGGCTTGACCTCGAACCCTTGCGGACGAAGCTGGCAACGGCATCCCAGGCCGTCATTGACCAAACGGCGCAGGTCTGCAGGAGTCTCTAGTCGATTGATATATCCCGACGTGTAGAATTCCGCGCCGCTCCTCTCGTCTAACACACCTCGTATTTCTTGGATGTCCGGCAGCATCGCTGGGTTTACCACCCACAAACTCATCGGATCGTCTTCATGGAGTGCTCGCGTCACCGCTTTCCCGGATTCGTGATGAAGACGTAGCAACTCTGCCAAATCCAGCTCAACATACGCGCTCAGTTCGACAATCACGACCGACTCAGTACCGTTCTTGGCGAACTGCCTCAGCCGTTCGCTAGCGATTTCCCACGCAGTCGTTACCGGACTAGCCGCATTCGCGGCTTTGTCGTCGACCCCGGAAGAGAGGGGCGCGTCTGCACAGACTGAAATTCCGTCAACCTTGGCCTTCCTCAGCTCTGCGACCATGCGCTGCAAAACCGATTGTCCCAATACCTCGAGGGTGGCAAGCCCTTCGCCTCTAACAGCCGTCTCAGGGGTCGACTGCGGCGACACGGCTTGTTCCACTGCCCGGCGGTTGGACCCGGACCCGACGATGACGATCGCCTCTGACACTCTCAATTGCTCCCCTGCTGCAAAATACGTTCCTTCACGCGCCTATTTCGCAATCGCCTTGCTGACGGCGAATGGGTTTGTGTCGCGGGCACTCGCGTTCTCTTTCGCCGCTCGCCGGCGGAATTTTGCCTTGGGAAAAAGCAGAGTCCTCATTTTTAGTTTTGCCTTGTGCAGTTGCGATTTCGAGTTGCCAATGGAGCAGTCCAGTAACTCAGCGATTTCGTGGTGTTGGTAGCCCTCGACCTCGTGCAGAGCGAAAATCGTCCGGCAGCCTTCCGGAAGTTCTTGCAGAGCGCGGCGTAGAGCAATTCGATCGACCACGCCGGTGAGCTCTGGATCACTTTTGCCGAAATCGCGATGCAGCGAGGGAGATTCCGAGTTGACGGGCTCGTCGAGCGAAACCGTGGGCGGCGATTTGCGCCGTCGCAGTTTCATCAGAACAGTGTTTACCGCAACGCGATAGAGCCAGGTAGAAAATGCGGCATCGCCGCGGAACGAACTGACGGTCCGAAACACTTGCAGGAACGCTTCCTGCGTTAAATCTTCGGCCTCAGCGACGTCCTTGGTCATCAGCAGGCACACAGAGTAGACTCGGTTCTTGTGTTGCTGGAACAGCGTTGCAAAAGCTTGTTCATCGCCAGCTTGCGCACGCCTTACCAGGTTGATCTGAGAATCATCGCGGCCCTTCGCGCTGGGCGTTGAGATTACGTTCGCTTCTGTCGCAGAGATCGCACAAGTTGCCACGGTTGCTCTCCTTCAGGTCGCTGAAAGTTGTTCGCTGACCGCAAGACACGCGAACATGGATGCCAGAGTAAGAAAAGCAACGCCAACCTTGTATCGGGTCACATCTGTAAACGCTTGCAGGAGAGTCTGTAAGACCACCGGCGAGACCTTCTGGGGAAGTGGGAACCTTATTCGCCAAAGGGGCGAGATCGGCCGCAAAAGCGGACCTTCTCACTGCATAACTACGGGAACTGTGGGATTGACATTCGCGACTCAATACAGATGGAATTCCACTTCAACGCTGATTTGCACGTCGACGGGCTTGCCATCTTTGAGTGCCGGCTGAAAGCGCCACTGCTTCACAGCTTCCAGAGCTTTAGCGTCCAAACCGAATCCCAAGCCACGCGCCACACGAATGTCGCGAGGATGTCCCGTGGAGTCGACAATGAGCCAGAGAACGCACGTGCCCTGCTTCTTCGCGCGGCGTGCTTCTTCCGTATAGTCGGGATCGGGAGCTGAGATCGCAGTAGGAGCTGAGATGCCGCCGCCTACGTGATACACTCCGCCACCCATTCCGCCACCGATGCCTGCCCCGATGCCGGGCCCATGCCCCACGCCAACTCCGCCGCCTGAGCCAGAACCGATACCGCCGCCGGACCCGGTTCCATTCGAAGGCGGAGCTGCGGGCATCACTGCGGCACTTGCGGTGCCCAGATTCGGCATGTGATTTTCAGCGAGACGCACGGTTGGCGGCGCAACCACTGTCGGTTGCACTGCCAGCTTCGGCTTCGCGTTTCGCATCACAATTGCCGGCGGCGTGATCTGCTGCTCTGCCAGCTTTGGAAGATGTCCCTTAGGCGCTGGTAAAGGATCATGATCGCCGCCCCCGCCTCCGCCGCTGATAATTGTTTTTGATACCGGCAGTGCGTATGTATCTGGCGATGGGGCGACCAACGTCACGACTTGGCGAGTCTGGCGTTGCTCAATCTGATGGCTGACAAAGACGCCGCTGAGGAGCAGTCCGATGACTGCGATGTGGATCACGGCGGAGACAGCCACACCATTCGCACGATAATTGTTGTACTTTCCCCAGATTTGATCCGGCGGACGAGAAACTCGAACAGCCGCCTTCACTGGCGGGCGTGGATTAGACACTCCCTTCGAATAGTGTGGGCCGTTCACAGTTCGCGCCGGCAGGCGAAACAAAGATTCACCGTTGTACGCGGAATTCTGGTGGCTCGGCATGACTGCTCCTCAAATGGACGCCGTGCAATATAGATGCGTGAACAGAACCGCAGGGTTATTCGTGGATTCATCTCAAAACAAAAATGGTGGGACTGTGGTTTCTCCCACCATTTCGCATACAAAAACATCACAATGAAATCAGCTCCAGGGCTATTTTGCAGCGGATGTACCCGTTGAGTTTCCGATGCTCCCCGATTCTTTGCTCTGAGTGGAATACTTTTTCACCGCCGACAGGAACGGCATGCTCGAGGCAGTGGGCTCAACCTTTCCGTTCAGGATGTCGGCGAATGGTTCGAACTTCCCGTAAAGTAAGCGTGTTTCGTCTTTATCCTGAGTCAGCGCAGCGCCGCTCAAATCTACACCGGCAAAAAGACCTCGGGCGCGCGAGTAGGTTAGAACTTCGGCGCGCAACTTGATGTCGGTATCGGCTGCGGCATCCCGGCCCACTGGACCTGCGGCGGCGGAAGCGTCCGCCCCGAGTTTGAATTTGCTGGAGAGCAGATGGTCCATTCCAGACTGGTTTGTTACGATCATCACTAGATCCACTGCCTGGCCTCCGAGCTGCAGGCCCCAACTCCCGCCCGTGATGGTGATCGGTGCAGGCGCGCTCCACGCACCGTTGGCTGTCCGGCAGGTTGCTACCCCTTTGCCATGGTTCCCGCCAAAACCGATTGCAATCTTCACCATCGAGGGAATGACCGCGATGCATTTTGCATCTCGCATCACGCTATCTGGGATTGCCTTATCGGGTGTTGCCATAATCTCGTCCAACACTTTTGCAGATGCCTCGATCCGTTTGTTGATGTCGGATCGGTCGTGTTCATCGGCCGACCACCCCACACCAATGAACAGAGAGAAAATGCTCAACACCACCAGACATCTGGGCCAAAGGGAAGATTTGCGGCTCATTGTTGGTCCTCTTCTGTGCTCCACGGAGCACCTGCTGATTGACTGCTCACGACCCACCTTACCGCCCGTGCTGATTTGCTTCTATCCAGCGGAAGCAGTAAACAGCTCAAGAACTTCCCCCATAGTCACGAGCTTGAGGTGGCATCGAAAACGCAGTAATTTGCGAAACTGAAGGGCTAATCCACCACATTTCGGGGAGAGATATACAGGATTCACAGTATTGTGAGTCGTCGTCGAGCGAAATAATCTGCAATCTCTACTCGACACAACGCCCCCCAAGCGGGTGCCGGTCCTCTGGGACGGACCGGCACCTGCTCCTTCCGAACCTTAAGCTCACTATTAGGAGCTCCACTCGCCTGAAATACCCACTCTGCCGGATGGGTTCCCCGCGCTCGTATTTCTATGATCATCCCAGTCGGATTCCCAAACTTTTAGGGTGTGGAGGGAACATGCCTTATTGGGCACTGGTTTTTCTGGTCGTAGCGCTGGTTGCCGGAGTGTTGGGCTTCACCGGAATCGCCGTAGCTGCGGCTGGGATCGCGAAATTGCTCTTCGTGGTGTTTCTGATTCTGTTTCTAATCTCCCTGATCACGCACTTTGCCAGGGGAAGCGCCGTTCGATAACGAGAGTGGAAGCGGAATCATGCAGGCTGCTAATTGCACTTATCTCTCCGACCGGTCTGGGCGATCGGCGGAGAAAGTGAACGGGGGGTGAGCGCAAGAATTGGATTGAATCCGCCAAGAGCCGAAATCAGACGCTTACCGGTACTTTTACTTGCTCCGCCCTTCGCGCTGGAATAACAACTTCGACGATCGTACCGGGATTGGCGTTCGAAAGGCGCAAGGTGCCGCCGAGCTCCGTCACGCGCTGCCTCATTCCGCCAATGCCGACCCCGACGCTTTCCGGACGCAACTGCGTCACTTCCTGATCCACGCCTTTCCCGTCGTCGGTCACAGTAACTAGAATATTTCCGTTGCGTTCGGCGACGCTCACCGTGCCATTGCGGGCTCCGGAATGCCGAAACATGTTGGTGAGGGCTTCCTGGACGATGCGGAAGATCGCCGTCTCCAGTTCTGACTTGAGCCGGCCCAGGTTGGGCGGGTCCACATCCAGACGAACGTTGATCCCGCTTCTTTCTGAAAGCCCTTCCAGAAACCACCGCAGAGCGGAAACCAGTCCCACTTCATCCAGGAGCGGAGGATGCAACAAGTGCGAGATAGTCCGGACTTGCTGGATGGCGCGTTCCACCAATTGACTTGCTTCCACAGAGGCCTGTTTTATCTGCGGGGATGAATCCTTGGCGAGAATGCCATCCAGAATCATTTTGGCAGCCGCGAGCTCCTGACCCAATCCGTCGTGAATTTCGCGAGCGATTCGCCGCCGCTCCTCATCCTGCATGCTCATCAGCCTTCCAGAAAGCCGTCGCAGTTCGGCCGTTCGACTGTTGACAAGTCGTTCTAATTCGACCGCGTTGTCGCGGATCGATTGCTCCAGAAGCTTACTGTCCTGGATGTCGGAACAAGTGCCGTACCACTTTACGATCTTTCCATCTTCATCTCGAACGGGCACGGCTCGAGCTCGAAACCAGCGATATTGCGAGTCCGCGCCGCGGATGCGGTACTCGGATTCGTAGGTTTCCCCGGATTGCACACAACGCATCCAGCGTTCGACGCTGGCATCTTTGTCGTCCGGGTGAAGATATTCCAACCACCCCACTCCCACCGCCGCGCCCGGAGGCGCTCCAGTGTATTCGTAGAAGCGCCCGCTGATGTATTCCCGGTCGCCGTCCGGTTGACGGCTGAAGATGATGTCGGGAGCGGTCTGGACGATGGCGTCCAACTCCTGATTCTTTTGTGCCAGGTCGCCGTTGAGCCTCAGCAGAGCCACCGCCTTCTGTTCCAGTTGCCGCGTCCGCTCAACTACGCGCTGTTCCAGTTCGCTATTTAACCGCTCCAGCTGCAGCTTCTTCCGGTGCAGTTCCGCGAATACTCTCACTTTAGCCCGCAGAACTTCCGGAACAATCGGCACCGAGAGATAATCGACCGCACCGTGCTGGTATCCCTTGAGACGATCCATATCCGTCAGGTGAACGGCGGAAATGAAGATGATGGCTGTCTTCTGAAATCGTGGATGCTGGCGGATGAGTTCAGCCAACTCGAAGCCGTCGATATCCGGCATGCTGACGTCCATCAGCACCACCGCCACGTCGGTCTTCAGCAACTTCTCGAGCGCCTCTTTGGCTGACGTGGCCTGAACCAGGTTCTCGCCGAGTTCGGACAGAATGGCCTCGTAGCTGAGCAGTTTGCCCGCCTGGTCGTCCACCATCAGAATGTTTACTTTTTCTGGAACGTTCATCCCTTTTTCAAACGATTCCGCGGGACCGGGGGCAACTCGATTCATTGTTTTGCCGTTGGTTGCACCAAGACTCATCGATGTAGCCACATCCGCAGCGCTGACAGCAGCTGCTCAGTATTGACCGGCTTTGCCAGATATTCCGACGCGCCAGCTTCAAGACATTTTTCTCGATCACCCTTCATCGCTTTCGCCGTGAGCGCAATAATGGGCAGCCGCCGGAACGACATGTTTTGCCGAATCACCTGCATGGTTGCATATCCATCCATTTCCGGCATCATGATATCCATCAGGACAATTGCCACGTCCGGAGTCGATTCCAGCATGGCAATCGCTTCTCTTCCAGTCCCGGCGGTGAGAACAACCATTCCGCGCCGTTCCAGCACGCTGCTCAGCGCGAATATGTTTCGCATGTCGTCATCTACGACTAGCACCTTCTTGCCGATCAAAGCCTCGTCGGAGCGATGCAGCCGATCCAGCATTTTCTGTTTTTCCTCAGGCAGGTCGGCGATCACACGATGCAGGAACAAAGCTGTCTCATCGAGGAGCCGCTCGGGCGATTCCACTCCTTTGACCACCACACTTCGAGCCAGAGTATGCAAGCGCGCATCCTCTTCGGGCGATAGTTCCTTGCCCGTGAAGACCACGACCGGCAGATCGCTGACCGCGGGCATATCCCGGAGTCGTTCGAGAATGTCAAACCCGGTCATGTCAGGCAGCCGCAGATCAAGCACCACGCAGTCGAACGATTCTTCTTCCACTCGTGCCAGCGCTTCGGCTCCCGTTGCTGCCACGATCACATCGATGTCGTCGTACCCCAGCAATTCGCGGATGCTCAGTTGCTCCGCCGGATTGTCTTCCACGATCAGCAGACGCTTGCGCCGCGGCGCCGCATATTCTTTGATTCGTGACAGCGCCGATTCCAGTTCATCGGGGTTGCTTGGCTTGGTGACGAAGGCAAACGCGCCGCGCGCTAACCCGTGATGGCGATCTTCATCGAGAGTCAACATCTGCACCGGGATATGCCGAGTCGCCGGATCTTGTTTCAAATGATTGAGCACGGTCCAGCCCAGCATGTCGGGCAGGAAGACGTCTAGTGTGATAGCGGTGGGGCGGAACTCACGGGCCAGACTGAGGGCTTGCGCGCCACGCAAGGCCACAAGAACCTTGAATCCCTTGTCCCTCGATAAATCACACAGCACGCGAGCGTAGTGCGGATCATCTTCGACAATCAGCAGCACAGCGTCGTCTGGCTGCAAGTTGTCGCGATCGTCTGCGATCTCTTCGACTGGATGTTCTGAAACGACAATGTTCGAAAGCTTGAGGGGCGTTGATGGCGCTTTCCAATCCGCCGGAGTCAGCTTTGAAGCAGACGGGCCCACGTAGGTCAAAGGAAGGTAGAGCGTAAATGTGCTGCCTTGACCAGGAGTGCTGCGCAGTTGGATTTCGCCGCCCAGCAGGCTTGCAAGTTCCCGGCTGATCGCCAGCCCCAGGCCTGTTCCGCCGTATTTACGGCTGGTGCTGGCGTCCGCCTGCTGGAATGCCTCGAAGATGATGCGCTGCTTATCCGGGGCGATTCCGATGCCGGAATCAGAGACCTTGAAGGCGACCGCCGACGCAGCTCCGTTCAGAATCGGATGGTCTTCACTCCATCCGTTCTCCGCCACCGAAACCGCCAGCTGCACCGAACCGTGTTCGGTAAATTTGAACGCATTCGATAATAGATTCTTCAGCACCTGCTGCAGACGCTTGGAATCTGTCACCAGACTGCGAGTGAGTCTTGGATCGGTTTGCACCTCGAAAACAAGGCGCCGGTTTTCGGCCTCGTGACGGAATGGGCGGGCTACCATCTCGAGCAGGTTTGTGAAGAATACTTCTTCGGCTTCGACCGACACCGTTCCGGATTCAATCTTCGACAAATCGAGAATGTCGCTGATCAGATTGAGCAAATCTGTTCCCGCACCGTGAATCGTGCGCGCGAATTCCACTTGCTTCGGAGTCAGATTGTGGTCCGGGTTCTCGCTCAGTTGCTGGCCGAGCACCAGGATCGAATTCAACGGCGTTCGCAACTCGTGCGACATATTTGCCAGGAACTCGGATTTGTATTTGGAAGTAAGCGCGAGTTCTTTTGCCTTCTCCTCCAAGGCACGCCGAGCCTGTTCAATTTCCTGGTTCTTGCGCTCCACTTCGACGTTCTGCTCGGCTAACTGCTGGGCCTTTTGCGCCAGCTGTTCGTTGGTCTGTTGCAATTCTTTTTGTTGCGTTTGCAGTTCAGCCGCCAGTTGCTGCGATTGCTTGAGCAGCCCTTCGGTCTGCATCGTTGCCTCAATACTATTGAGCACGATGCCGATGCTGGCCGTGAGTTGCTCAAGGAATGCAAGATGGGAAGCGGTGAACGCGTTGAGCGAAGCCAGTTCGATCACGGCTTTCACTCGATCTTCAAATAGCACGGGCAGCACGATGACATTGCGCGGTACGGATTGGAACAAGCCCGAACGAATCGGCACTGTTGTTTCCGGCAAGTCGGAAATCAGCATCCGACGCTTCTCGGCCGCGACTTGTCCCACCAGACCTTCACCGATTTTCAATCTTCGCAAGTGGCCATTCTCGCCGTCGTCGGCGAACGCCGACAGCAGCACCATGCCTCCCACGTCTTCAGTTTCCATCTGGTAGATCACGCCTTGTTGCGCATTGACCAGAGGCGCAAGCTCAGACAGCAACATGCGGCCGACTGTCGCCAGATCTCGCTGACCCTGCAACATTCCGGTAAAGCGCGCCAGATTGGTCTTCAGCCAATCTTGTTCCGTATTGCGATCGGTGGTGAGCCGCAAGTTATCAATCATCGTATTGATGTTGTCTTTCAACTCTGCAACTTCGCCGCTGGCTTCGACCTGAATGGATCGCGTCAGATCGCCCTTGGTCACCGCGGTTGCTACTTCTGCGATGGCACGCACCTGGTTGGTAAGGTTGTCGGCCAGCAGGTTGACGTTGCCGGTGAGATCCTTCCATGTACCGGCAGCACCGGGCACGTTGGCCTGTCCTCCCAATCGGCCTTCGACGCCGACTTCGCGCGCCACCGTGGTCACTTGATCGGCAAAGGTCGCCAAGGTGCCAGTCATGTTATTGATGGTTTCCGCCAAAGCTGCGACTTCGCCCTTGGCGTTCACCGTCAGCTTCTGGGTGAGATCGCCGTTGGCGACGGCGGTCACAACTTTCACGATGCCGCGAACCTGCTCGGTGAGGTTGACCGCCATGACATTGACGTTATCGGTGAGATCCTTCCAGGTTCCGGCGACGCCCGGCACTTGCGCCTGCCCGCCGAGCTTGCCATCGGTACCCACTTCACGCGCCACACGGGTCACCTCGGCCGCGAAGGCATTGAGTTGATCCACCATGGTATTGATGGTGTTCTTCAGCTCGAGAATCTCGCCTTTCACGTCGACGGTGATTTTGCGCGACAGGTCTCCACGGGCCACGGCTGTCGTCACTTCGGCGATGTTTCGCACCTGGCCGGTCAGGTTTCCGGCCATCGAGTTAACGGAGTCAGTGAGATCTTTCCACGTACCAGCAACACCGGGGACTTGTGCCTGCCCGCCCAGTTTCCCTTCGGATCCCACCTCGCGCGCCACACGCGTCACTTCGGCGGCGAATGCATTGAGCTGGTCCACCATCGTGTTGATGGTTTCCTTGAGCAGCAGAATTTCGCCACTGACGTTGACCGTGATCTTCTTCGACAGGTCACCGCTGGCGATGGCGGTCGAGACCTCGGCGATGTTGCGCACTTGGCCGGTTAAATTGCTGGCCATCGAGTTTACCGAGTCGGTCAGATCTTTCCACGTTCCCCCGACGCCGGGCACGAGAGCTTGTCCGCCTAGCTTGCCGTCCGTTCCGACTTCGCGCGCCACGCGGGTCACTTCCGAGGCGAACGATCGCAACTGATCGACCATGGTATTGATGGTGTCTTTGAGTTCGAGAATTTCCCCCTTCACGTCGACCGTGATTTTCCGCGACAAGTCGCCGCGGGCCACAGCCGTAGCTACTTCGGCAATATTTCGCACTTGGCCGGTCAGGTTGCTGGCCATGAAGTTGACGTTATCGGTGAGATCTTTCCACGTACCAGCAACGCCGGGAACCTGCGCCTGTCCGCCAAGTTTGCCTTCGGTGCCCACTTCGCGAGCCACGCGCGTCACTTCACCGGCGAATGCATTTAACTGATCGACCATCGTGTTGATGGTGTTCTTGAGTTCGAGAATTTCGCCTTTCACGTCGACGGTGATTTTGCGCGACAAGTCGCCGCGAGCGACAGCGGTCGTGACTTCCGCGATGTTTCGCACCTGGCCGGTCAGGTTGCCGGCCATTGAGTTCACTGAATCGGTCAAGTCTTTCCATGTTCCGGCCACACCCGGAACGTTGGCCTGCCCGCCCAGCCGGCCTTCGGTCCCGACTTCGCGGGCCACGCGCGTGACTTCGCCGGCGAAGCGATTGAGCTGATCCACCATCGTGTTCAGCGTTTCTTTGAGCTGCAAGATTTCGCCGCGAACGTCAACCGTGATCTTGCGCGACAAGTCGCCGCTGGCAATGGCCGTGGCCACTTCCGCGATGTTGCGCACCTGGCCAGTCAGGTTGCTGGCCATGAAGTTCACGTTGTCGGTGAGATCTTTCCAGGTGCCGCCGACACCGGGCACTTGCGCCTGTCCACCAAGTTTCCCTTCGGTACCAACTTCGCGCGCCACGCGCGTCACTTCGCCGGCGAAAGCGTTGAGCTGATCCACCATGGTGTTGATGGTGTCTTTGAGTTCCAGAATCTCGCCTTTTACGTCGACCGTGATCTTGCGCGACAAGTCGCCGCGAGCCACAGCCGTGGTGACTTCGGCGATGTTTCGCACCTGAGCCGTCAGGTTGCCAGCCATCGCGTTTACAGAGTCGGTAAGATCCTTCCAGGTTCCAGCCACGCCGGGCACGACGGCCTGTCCACCGAGTTTTCCGTCTGTGCCGACTTCGCGCGCCACGCGGGTGACTTCCGAAGCGAACGAGCGCAACTGGTCCACCATCGTGTTGATGGCTTCTTTGAGTTGCAGAATTTCGCCACGCACATCAACGGTAATCTTACGGGACAAATCTCCGCTGGCCACAGCGGTTGCAACCTCGGCAATGTTTCGCACCTGACCGGTCAGGTTGCTTGCCATCAGGTTCACGTTGTCGGTGAGATCTTTCCACGTGCCAGCCACGTCGGGCACCTGCGCCTGCCCGCCCAATTTCCCTTCGGTGCCGACTTCGCGGGCCACACGCGTTACTTCCGCCGTGAAAACTCCGAGTTGTTGAATCATCGTGTTGACGAGATTCGCAGAACGCAGGAATTCGCCCTCCAGCGGACGACCATCCACATCCAGGCGAACGGTTTGCGTCAGATCTCCCTGGGCAACGGCTGCGATAGCGCGAGTCACTTCCGCCGTGGGCCGAAGCAGATCTTCCACCAGCGTATTGACCGACACTTCCATTTCGCCCCAAGCGCCGCGAGATTCGTGGAATCGCGTGCGCTCGCGCGTCTTTCCTTGCTTTCCGACCACATGACCAACGCGCTTCAGCTCCTGCGCCATGTGCTGATTAGCAGCGACAATTTCATTGAATGTGTCGGCAACCTTGCCTGGCATTCCCACCCACGTGCCTGGAAGGCGCACCGTGAAATCGCCGTCGCGCATGCTTTGCAGGCTCGCCAGGATTACGGTGAGATCAAGTGCGTCGTCAGGTGTTTTATGTTTCCCATTATTTCTCGGAAGGTTCGCCAGAGTATCGGCCGGGCTGGGTGCGACTTGGTTGACTGCAGATCTTTTCATCTATCCTCTCCCGAAAGACAAGGAGCGTTTCACGGGACCTGGTTCGCGAGCAGCGGTCAGTGTGATCGTGAGAACACGCAACTATGTTGTCAGCAAGCGAATCCCGCTAGTTCTGTCGTCATCGCCAAAGGGGGAATTGGCCTCAATCGTCGGGAAGTGGCCTCCTGGGACTGAGACGACCGATGTATTGGAACACGAGACTTTAGCAGGCACCCTAAGGTATTTCCTGTAGAACTCAGCCTTCGCAGCATCGAAAATCAGGTTTTCGAGCACCAACCGAAAAGGCTGCCCATGGCTCTAATCGGCTCGTCCATCGCCACTTACACCGCGCCGATTTGCAAGCCCATCCAATTAATCAAGGGTTTGAATGGACTATGAAGCTTCGGGGCAACGGCATTGGGTTCGACCATCGGTATTGTCTTGCCCGAGTCTGTTCCAGCAACGGTGCACCGGGACCAAATAAGTATTTTTCTTTCGCCGGCGGCGAAAAAACTACAGGCGGGAAAATCGCCGGTTAGCGAAGATCCCGCCTGATTCTAAAACTCCATTTCGACCTTTATTTCTGCGGCTTCTCCGGCCTGGATTCCGGATGAGGGGCCGGCGCCTGCCGCTGCCGCAACTTTTGTTGCTCTTGCACATGTCGTTGCTGGAGTTGTTGAGTTTGCTGCTGGTGACGCTGTTCCGTCGCTTGCCGTTTGGCGTCAGAGGCGTTTTGTTTCGCCAGTTGCTGATGTTCTTTTTCCTGCTGCTGCTGGAGCTTTTGCCGCTGCTGCTCCTGCTGCTGCTGAAGCTTCTGTTGCTGCTGCTGATATTTCTGATCCAGCTTCGCATTTCCGGTGTTCGGGGCAGCAGGCCGCTGCATGGGCGGAAGCTCATTGGGATGAGTCGCGGGACGACTTTCATTATTCGACGTCCTGGGGCGGGCCTCGTTCTCTGGCGAACCCGGACGAGGCGCGTTGTTTCCCCGCGGCTGATTTGCCGCCCGGTTCGCCGGAGGATTGTACGGTGCTCCGGCCGCCCGGGCCGGTACCGGCCGCTCCGCCCTTGAATTCTCCCGGACGCGCCGTCGCCGCAACCGGTGGCTTTCCATGGTTCGTCGTAGCACGAAATTCAGGATTCCCGCGCGCAGCTTGAACATGCTGGGTCTGCGCAGCGACCGGTGAAAGATGCCGCTGACGAGTTGCGGCTTCTTGCTGCGGAGTCGGACGAGCATTGACTCCTCCGTTGCCCCCGTTGTAGCTCACACGATTCATCCTGTCGGCGTCATTCACCACGGTCGTGTTGTAGACGTTGTGAATATTCGTAACGTTGATGTTGTTCACAGAACGGTTGTAGAAGAATCGTCCGTTTTCCCACCGGCCTCCCTCAAATCCATTGCCGAAATAACCGAATCCGTAGTCGATGCCTCCATAAAAACCGACTTCCGGTCCCCAGTAGCCGTCATAGAAAACGAAGGCGCCGTCGTTCCACCCCCAGTAGGGTGGTGTCCATAAGTATCCCGGCTCGGGTGCCAGCACCCAAGTTCCGGGAACCCAGTAGTAGTCGTCATAGTCCTCATCCCATGCCCAATAGCCTGGTGTCCAGATGTATCCGTCGCCCGGGCACAGAGGCTGATCATAGACGGGGAGTGCTGGAGGGCCGAATCCAACCGAGATTCGCAACTGCGCGAATGCGGTGAACGAAGTCATCAGCGCGAGAACTCCGAATAGAAGTGTACGTACAACCCGAAGTCCCATGAGTTTTTCTCCTTCTGATCGTTGACGTCGATCCGCCTGTGTTCATCCAGATCGCGAGCAGCAGCCGTAATCCCTGGGGCTCGCGGTGCGACTGTCTGTTCCACGACTTGACCCAGCACGATTAGAGCCTGAAGTCTTAGTAGGGGTTGCGCCGAAAAGTGAAACTCGCTCTTTAGCAGCGGCGTCACGCATCGTAGTTTCAATCACTCAGTCGAGAATAGAGCCCCGGCTGTGTGCCAGGACTTTTTTTAGCTTTCGTCTTTAGCCTGCTAAAGAAGAGATGCGCCGCACACTTTCCTTTGAGTGTGCGGCGCAATTGAGATTACGAGCCTTCGGGAGAGTGCAACACTCGGAAGGTGTTTCCACCATTCGACCAGACCAGCAACAATGCGTCCTGCCCTTTGGGTACATTGGAAAGGGCCTGCTGCACATCACCTGCGTTCTGGACTTTGTGGCGATTCACTTCCAGAATAATGTCACCCTGCTGCAATCCAGCATTGTCCGCCGAACTGCCCGGCTGCACCTGCTCAATCACGGCGCCATGGATATCATGTGGCGCCTGAAGCTGATCGCGCATCTCTGGCGTGAGATTGCCCAGACCGAGCCCCCAGCGCATCTTTCCCTGGCCTTCACCTGAGGAGTTGCCGCCTTCAGCCGAGTGGTTTCCAAGGGCTTCCAGCGTGACCGGCACTGTCATGGTCTTGCCATTGCGAAGAACCGCGAGTTCGATCTTCGTGCCCGGCTGTTTCTCTCCCACGACCACCTGGAGTTCTCCCGCATCGTTGACTTTGTGACCATCGATTTCGGTAATCACGTCGCCGATCTGCAAGCCCGCTTTTGCTCCCGGCGAATCCGGTTCGACTTGCGTGACCACGCCACCCATGGCCGTGGAATCTCCAAAGAATTTCGCGTTTTCTGGAGTTACGTCTGAAATTCCGATCCCAATGTGCCCGTGGCTGACCTTGCCATCGCGGATGAGCGTTTCCACCGTGGGTCTCACAATTTGACTCGGAATCGCAAAGCCCATTCCCGAGAACGTGCCCGAAGGCGATACCAGGAACGTGTTGATCCCAACGACTTCACCGCGCGCGTCAACCAGCGGTCCACCGGAATTTCCGGGATTGATGGCCGCATCCGTTTGAATGAATTCTCCCGGCTTGCTGGGGTTAGTCGGATCAGGATTCGCCCGATTGATTGCGCTCACGATTCCCCGCGTCACCGTGAAGCGAAATCCATAAGGATTGCCGAAGGCCAGAACTGTTTGTCCCGGCCGCACCTCCTTCGAGTCTCCCCAGGGAGCGCTGGGCATGTCGGTGGCGTTTACTTTCAGCACAGCCAGATCCGTCAGAGGATCGGTGCCGACGAGCTTCGCTTTCAAGACATGGCGATCACTGGTCGTAACTCGGATATCGACGGCGCCGTCCACCACATGGTTATTCGTCACGATGTAGCCGTCGGGAGAAATCACAACGCCGCTACCCATTCCGTGCTCAATCTCTGGCTGGCGCTGCCCGTGCGGTCCAAAGAATTGTCCGAACGGACCCCCTTGCCCGAAAAACTGCTGCATGTCGTCGGGGAGTTGTTCGTTGTCTGCCGCGTTG
>CAVRDS010000012.1:0-15063 GCA_963719865.1 uncultured Acidobacteriota bacterium
AGGTGACTTTGCCGTTGACGACAGTTCCGAGGTGGAACTGTTGGAGCTTCTGTTTCCGCCTGCGATGCGCCAGAGACTACCGAACGTCGCCTGGAGGAAAGTGTCCGTGAGGATATTGATCGCGTTACTCCGATGTGGGCTGGTCAAGATAGCGGAGGAGAGCTGAACCTCGGAATGAGGCGGGTCCCTCCAATTGTGAGGGCCGCCGGCCTCGGAAGACGATGTTAACCGGTAGGTTACTACCGGTTTGCCCGTCATCCGACAAGAAACGGAGTCCACAGACGCGGAGCGTGCGATAAGCCAACTTGTCAGTAACTAGGCCCGAAGATTGACCATCTTCGCGATTTTCGGCCAGCGATGGCTGGCGCGCAGCCCTTTGCAGATCACAAAGCCGAGATAGAACCTCATCGAGGAATCCCGTTGTTCGATCGCCTTTTCGACCCAATCGGCTCCCTGGTCGATTTCGCCGCAGATCAGATGAAAAAGCGCATGGGCGCGGGCATCGCCAAGCGCCTCTGCGGAACCAAGTTCCTTTGCGATGGATCTTGACTCCTCCTCTTCTCCGTTGCGCCGCAGGAGTGCGGCGAGCAGGCCAACAGTATCAGGGAACCACCGCCCAACCGCATAGGCCCGCCGCGCGATCTTCAAGGCCTGAGCGATCTCACCCTTGTCGGTGTGGATCATTACCATCGATGCGAGAGCCACAACCTGATTGGGGTCGAGTTCCACTACTTTCTTTAGCTGCTCCAGCGCTTCGTCGTCACGGCCCGCTGCCTGGAGATAGGCATGCAGATTCATGTGGGCCCATACGTCGAGCGGATCTTCTTCAACGGCGTGCTCCGCTAGCTTGATCGCCTCTTCCGCATTTCCACGCAAATATAAAACCCCGCCATACATCGGCTTGACCAGCTCAAAACTTGCCTGTTTCGCCATGGGAAAATCAAAGTGCTTCTCGGCTGCGGCCCAATCTGAATCAAACAGGGCGGCAAGATAGCCCAAGAGGGCATGCCCGTCCGCAAGGTAAGGATGGATCTGTAATGCTCGCTGGACTTCGGCTCGCGCTGCGGACACGCCCTCATGGACGGAATGCTGGCCGAAGTGCGCTAAGGTCATCCAGTAAAATGCCAGTCCGATATGGGCCATGCCAAAAGCCGGATCGAGCTCAATCGCCTGTTCATAGTATCGGCGGGCCAGTTCGAGCGACTCTGGTGTGACTTTGACCTGTTGCTGCCTGCCCTTCAGATACGCCTCATAAGCTTCGAGCTTGGGCGTATAGCGCTGCGGCGCGGCTTCACGGGAAAGCTTGACACGCAATGCCTTGGCGATCGCCGCTGAGATCTCATCCTGCACGGCAAAGATGTCGCTCAGTTCCCGGTCATATCGCTCCGACCAGAGATGCGACCCGTCGGCTGCGTTGATCAGCTGTGCCGTCACGCGAATGCGGCTTCCCACCCGTCGGACGCTGCCTTCGAGAACCGTACTTACGCCGAGTGCTTCGGCGATCCCGCGGATATCCTGCTCTTTGCCGCGGAAGGCGAACGCCGAGGTCCGCGCAATCACCTTCAGGCCTGAAATCTGCGCCAGCAGGTTGATGATTTCTTCGGCAAGACCGTCGCTAAAGTAGTCCTGCTCCTTGTCATCGCTCATGTTGGCGAAAGGCAACACTGCGATGGATGGAGCGGCCGTAGCAGTGCTGCTGGAAACCGTTTTCTGATCTTCCGGAATCTCCAGCCCGGCCTTGCGCAGGTCGCCGAGCATCTGTTCCACCATCTCCGGCTGCCACCAGATGCTGAGATCTTCCTGCGCCCGCGTCGCAAAGTCTGGACGGGCGGCCAGCAAGTTACGTAGCGCACTGCGTGCCTGATCCATCTTTCCGAGCTGGCTGTTCACGACCGTGAGCGCTACTTGCGCCGTCCACAGGCCGGGCATGTTGATCTTGAGCGCATGCTTCAGCGCCCGCTCGCCGTCGTGTTGGCGGTAGGCATTGATAACCAGCGGCAGCCAGTACCATCCGGGATGATTGGG
Source organism: uncultured Acidobacteriota bacterium (assembly GCA_963719865.1). Taxonomy (GTDB): domain Bacteria; phylum Acidobacteriota; class Terriglobia; order Terriglobales; family Acidobacteriaceae; genus Sulfotelmatobacter. The sequence goes on from CAVRDS010000012.1 coordinate 2,026, forward strand.
ATTGAGTTGCGTCGCACGTTCAGCCAGCGCGCAACCGCGTTCCCAGTCGCCGGAATAGGCGAAGTGCAGCCCAAGAAAGGCCGTGGTGTACCCCTGCATGCGGTTGAGCGCCAAAGCACGCTCCGCCGCGGCGCGAAACTCGCCCAGTTCCCCGCGAAAGAAATGCGCTGACGCCAACGCGGCGTGCGCCAACTGACTGGAAGGCGCCAAATTCACGGCTCGTCGCGCCGCCGTCAACGAGCGGTCCATCGATTCAGGCCGTGCGTGGTATCCATGCGTGTATTCAGCGCGATAGAGCCACGAGAGCATCGCCCAGCAATCAGCGTGATCTGGAGCTTTCTTCACGGCGCTTTCCAACGCTGTAATTCCCACAAGATGCTCGTCCTCGCTGACGTGCTGATGAAATCCGAAACTGCGCAGCAGCGCCTCGTAGGGTGTGAGCGATTCCGGATCACGATGGCGCAGTGCTTCGGTCATGCTGTGGGCCAGGACGCCCTGCGCGTCTCCAATCGTGGCCACGATGCGCGGCACCACATCGTCGATCACATCCAGCGTCTCTTCCGGCGTGAACGGACGGTCGTAAGTTTCCGCCCAAAGACTGGAGCCGGCGTTGGCGTCGATAAGTTGCACCGCGGCGCGAACTTTGGCTCCCGCCTGCCGGATGCTGCCTTCCATCACATAACGCGCGCCCAGTTCTTTGCCGATCGCGCGCACGTCGCCCGCTTCGCTGGAATATTTCGCGGTCGAGCCTCGCGCGATCACGCGCAAGTAAGAGAAGCGGGACAGGCCAGTGACGAGTTCTTCGGATAATCCATCCGCCAGGGCTTTGAGTTCGGTGCTCGTGCCCGCGTACTTGAAGGGCAGCACCGCAACCCAGAAGCCTTCGTCGGCGCGTGTGGCGCCGGAATCGGGGACAGCTCCACTACGCAACGTAGAAGAGGTTGACTGAGTGGAACTCTTCTGGCCCGCGGTCGCCACGGCTTCCGGAATCTCCAGCCCCGCCTTGCGCAAGCCTTCAAGGAAACGTTCGCCGTATTCCGCAATCCACACTTTTGCGACCTGCTTGCGCATCAACGCCGGCAGTTCGGGCCGGAACTTCACCAGCTCTGCGGCTGCCATTGCGCCGCCTTCCACATCGCCAAGCTGACCGTAAGCGGCCGCGACAAACATGGGCGCCAGTGGATTGCCCCGCAGCTTGGCTTTGAGCGCGAAACTGAGCGCGTCCCGGTACTCGCCCCGGGAGAATGCGTGGTAAAAATCCGCGAACCAGTACCACCCCGGATGATTGGGATTGAGCTGTTTGGCCCGCTCCACCAGTTGCATGGCACGCTCCGCGCTTCCGGCGTAGATCAACAACTCACCCAGATAGGCAACCGAGTTGCCATCCATCGGGTTGAGCACTACTGCGCGCTCGGCGGCATCCCGGAACGAATCGTAATCTTTGTGGCACCAGAGCGCCTGGCCCAGACTGAAGTAGGCCAGATGATTGGAAGCGCCCAGCGCGACGGCCCGCCTGGCGGCGGAGGTTGCGATCTCTAAAGCATTGGGCTGAAGCTCGTACCCGTGAACATAGTCCTGGCCGCAAAGGAACGAGAGCATCGCCCAGGCATCCGCATAGGCAGGGGCCTTACGCACCGCCTCTTCCAGTCCGGACCGCGCGGCAGCCAGTTCCTCGGGCGTGGCGCTGTAGGTGTAAGCGAAGCTCCGCAGCACCGCCTCGTAAGGACTCAACTGCTCTGGAGGCCGGTTGCGCAACCCCTCGCTCATGCTTCGAGGTAGAACGCCGTTCATGTCTGCAACGGTCGAAACAATTCGCGGAACCAGGTCGTCCTGCAGCTCAAAGATTGTTTCCGCGCTGAACGGCCGCTCATAGTTCTCCGCCCAAAGATGCGCACCGGAAATCGAATCGACCAGCTGCACGGCCAGGCGCAACTTGCTTCCCGCTTGACGAAGCGTCCCCTCCATCACATACCGCGCGTTTAGTTCTTTGCCGGCGGTACGGACATCCACCGACTGGCCCGCGTAGCGCGACGAGGAACTGCGGGCAATGACGCGCAGATAGGAGAACTTCGAGAGGCCGGTAATGGTGTCGTCGGTTAGCCCATCCGCCAGAGCCGCCAGGTCTGCGTTGCTTCCGCCGTGCTTAAACGGCAACACGGCGACCCAGAAGCCTTCATCGACACGAGCGGCACCCGAATCGGATGGTGCAGCCATCCTCGGCGCCGCGGTGGAAACAGGCGTCGGACGTGACGCAGTTCGCGCCATATCGCGGAATTCATTGCTCACATCGCGTGCGGTCTGCAGGCGGTGGCGCGGATCCTTCTCCAAACAGCGCCGCACGATGCGGGCCAGATCGCTGGGCAAATCGGGACGCATATCCGTGACTGACGGTGGCGTGTCCCGCAGAATCGCGGAGACCAACTCGGCCGAAGAACTTCCTTCGAACGGCCTGCGCCCGGTCGCCATCTCGTGAAGCAGGACGCCGAGAGAAAAAATATCGGTGCGATGGTCGAGCGGGCGGCCCGATGTCTGTTCCGGAGACATGTAGGCGGGCGTCCCCATAACCACGCCCACTTCCGTTCGGCTGGCTGAGGTCATGGTGGCGTCTCCGAGGTTGGAGCCGCGAACATCCTTGGCAAGGCCGAAGTCGAGCACCTTGACCCGGCCTTCATTCGAGACCATGACATTGGCCGGCTTCAGGTCGCGATGTACGATGCCTTTCTCATGTGCCGCCGCCAGCGCATCCCCCAGAGCGCTGGCGATCTCGACGATCTGTTCGAGGGGAAGCCCGCCCTCGCAGATGAGCCGGTCAAGCGGCTGACCTTCGACGAGCTGCATGGTCAGGAAGTGGACACCGTCGCATTCCTCGACCGAATATATGGTGACGATGTTGGGGTGATCGAGTTGCGCGAGGGACTTGGCCTCGCGACGAAAACGCCCGAGACGCTCGGGATCCTGTGCCATTTCGGCGGGCAGGACTTTAAGCGCTACGTCGCGTCCGAGTTTCGTATCGGTGGCCCGATACACCTCGCCCATGCCACCCGCCCCCAACGGTGACTGGATTTGATACGGCCCGAGATTCATGCCCGCGGCAAGAGTCATGCGTGCGCGCAATTATAGACTGCAGCACACTGGACGCGGATGCGACAGATTCTGGGGGCGTGTCGTCGAACCGGAAACTATCCAGAAACGGGCATGTGGGAAGTAACGACTCCGCGATTGCGCGCGTTGCTGGCGATAACGTCCAACGTCCTTTATCATTCACGATCCAGACGGACCTGAGTGCCGCCTTGCGAATGCCTGAACATGAAATCCGGCACACAACTAGCTACTTTCCGTCGCAAAAATGCGCTTTCTGACATAGGCCCGGCTACATAACACGCAACGGATATGGGCTTCGGTGGCGATTTTGGGCGTGTCCATGCTCGTGTGCGAGGCGAGTGGACGGTACCGGCTTAGGTGCTCTGTCGTGCAAGATAGCACCCGATCTGGATGAAATTGTCCGCAATCACGCCCAGCCCCACCCATCGTCGCATGCCGTCCAGACCGGGATAGAGGCAACGGCGCAACCCGTGTCTTCGTTTGAGCACGCTGATTCGACCCTCCGATCCGGTCCTCCACCTTTGCCCGCTACGAAACCAACGCTGGTGCTGCAGACGTTTCCGTTCGCTACTGGTGGTTTTCTTATTGGGCACCGACATCCACCGCACCCCCAGCGCTTGCCCCGCTTTCTCGTTCTCGCGCGAATAAAATCCCGCATCGGCGGCGACCATGCGCGGGATTTGTCCTAATCTCTGTTGGTGCGCCTCGATCGAGGACACTAACAGAGTCGAGTCCGCCGGGCGCTCGCTACACACCTCAAAGTGGGTCACGATTTGGTTTTCCGCTTCCTGGATCTTGACCAACTTGCCAAACTCGTTGGGCTTGCTCGCTTTCCCCTTGCGAATGATTTCCGTGTGCGGTTCGAACACGCTCACGATCTTTCCCGGCATCTTCGTGTCGCCTGCGAAAATCCGAATCTTGGTCTGTTTCACCACTTGTCGAACCCGCCCCAACATGGCCTCCAGCGATGGCACCAGACCCTTCACCAGAGTGCGCCGACGACGCGGCGCCTGCTTCACTTCTGCCAGGACTCTCTGCGCCTGATTCATCACTTTTCGCGTCAACCGCAGGAGTTCCCCATACTGCCGCTTTCTCCGCTCTTCTCCCGACGGCCCCAGCAGCCGAGCCGATAAGGCAATCGCCAAGACGCGCTTGCGTATGCTACGCATGCGATCCCGCACCTTGCCTCTCAGACCTCCCGACTTCGACTCGATCTTCTTCATGGTGCGCGTCAGCACCCGCGTCCCGTCCCCCAACAAACTGCTGTCGGTCGGATAATGAATGTTGCTTTCCACCACCGTTGTATCCACCCGCAACTTCCTGCCCCGCGTCACCCCTCGCTCCTGCGCCAGCTCCACCACCCGCCGGTGCAATTGCTCAATCACAGCCGGCCCGATCAACTGCCCCAGTCGTGCCAAGGTCTTGGCGTCCGGCACTTTTTCATCCCCGATCCGGGTAAAGGCGCGATATACCAGATTGGCCCGCACCTCGCGCTCCAGCACGTCGTAACTCCAGTTCCGGAGGTGCTTCAACAACAGCAGCCGCAGCACCACTTCCGCTGGGGTTTGCATTCGCCCACGAATGCGGCTCTGGGGATGGCGTTCCCCTTGCGCTTCGTACACCGTGTCCAGCAGTTGCTCGTCTTCCAGCAGCTTGTCCACCAGAAGCATCCAAGGTTCCCACAGCCCCTCGATATCTTCGGCCAGACCTCGATGCCACAGCGACGGTTGTTGATGACGTAGTTTGATCATGGCCGTCATCCTAATCACGCTTGCTTCCCAAAACAATATGCCATCAAAATGTTTTATTACTTTATTGAATACCAGCGCGCAAAACTGAACACTCTGGCTTCAACCCTCAGCTCCTGTGTCGCTGGTTACGCCGTTCTCATACCTCTTTTTTGCGACGGAAAGTAGCTAGCGCACAGCCAACTCGAATGATCAGGTTTCACATACGGACGAGAGAGCGTCCGACTGATCTTCGGTGGTGACGAAAGATAGCAACAGCCGAAAGCCCAAAGTTGCGCCCACCCAGATGCCGATGGCATCGAAGAGGATTCGCAGCCTCATTGTTTGCGGGATGGGCGATGGCACGACAAAAAGCGAGATCGGGTAGGTCAGCCAGCCCACTCCGAGCCAGCCAAGACCCGACAGTCCCCCAACGAGCCAGATGAGCACGACCATCAAGAACAAAAGGATAGGAACTCTTTTTATGCTGGTCACCAGAGTACCTACCGCCGCCGCGCCAAGTACCAAAGGCCAAAAGAAACCTCGACCCAGAGGAGGCAAAGGGAGTTGCAGCAGATCAAAAGCGAAACCGACCACCGAAGCGGAGAAGAAAACTCCAGCGAGAAGGCTTTTCATGCGCGGTATCGGCTGCGAGCGCCAATAAGGGCTGGACGCGGTGGGAAAGGCAGTGCTCCAAACGTCCAACCATTTTTGAAGTTTGTTTTTCATTAACCTACCCGCTCCGCAGCCGTAGCCTCTCCGAATCGAGACTACTTTTCCACAAAAATGGCATCAGAGCCAGAGCAACGCTGATTGACTTCGAAATCCGCTCGGCTAGAATGTCGTTGAGGTTCCCATGATGACAACTCCAGCCAGTGCCATCAAGGATGAAGTCCGTGTGCTCATCGACGCTCAAATCGAGACATTCGGACACCCAGCACCCTTGACACCTTCTCAACTCTGCGAATTTCACGACCGCTCAGAAACAATCAGGATGCTCTGCCAAGAACTGAATCGGATTGGCACAAGGAACGTTATGGAACGGCGGTTGGCGAGGGCTTCTTAGCTCCGCGTGTCCAAGGCGCTGTTCACAAGGCTTTCGCTGGTTCATCGACGTGAGCAATGCCAGAGGAAATCCGCGCCGAATCCAAATTCAGGCACTACCTGATCCGAAGGCACTAAGACACTACCAATCCGAAGTTTTCACGTTTCTGTAACCTTCAACAGGTAAAATTTATGGAGACGAAACTTTGACGCAAGACGGACGTGCGTGGTGAATGCCCCCATGACCATGACCGTAGTTCGGTGCCCCTACTGCGTCTCAGGCGACGAATTTATGCCAATGACCGCCGTTGCGGACGGGCGGTTTGTCTGCGGCAAATGCGGCCATTTGGCGATCCCCAGCGACGAGAACTTCAGGTGCGCTTGCCGGAAGTGCTTCGAGCTTCGGGCGTTGGATTACCGCCGATGCGGATAGAGACCCGATGAAGTCTAGGATCGAGCGGTTAGCGCGGAGGTACAAACATGACTGCTTTCCTTCGCAAGCTCTGGTCGCACGACGAAGCGCAAGATATCGCTGAATACGCAGTGATGCTGGCAGTCATTCTCGTGCTCGTGGTTGGGACGATCCGCTTGGTCGGAAGCAATGCGAACAACGTGTTTTCGAACGCAGCCAGTTCCATTCAATGACCCCAGCTACTCGAATCGCTTGATCGCTTCGCAGCTTTGATCTTCGGTTGCGTCCGCGCTCTCAATACTTCTGCTTCAGCTTGGAGCCAATCGTCTAAGGCGAAACCCTCAATCCTGCCGCGCTGCTCGTACAACTCGTAAGCTCGTCGGCGTATGCTTTCCTCGATGTCGTTCGGTTGGGCAGGCTTCGGTGAGCGAGATTTCCGAGATTTCGATTTGGTTGTCATGGGAGTCCTCCTCATGACGCTCGTCCCCATCTTCGAATGACAGCCACAGAGCTTTCTGTGCTCTGGGTCACAGCGCCCCTGTTTCTCCTGACCGCAGTATTAAGAAGCGCGGAGGCAAAGCCAGATGAGGAACGTAGCGACATTATTGCTGATCTTCAGCCTAAACATGTGGGCACAGCACCCGGAACAAAGGTCGCTTTCTGGCCCCGAACCGGGACTCCAAGTAAGGCAGGAATTCCTAAGAGCGTACAACGCGAAGGACGTGGACGCAGTTGTGGCACTGTATGCCGATGACGCCACGCTGGTGAGTGATGGTGGTACTTTCAAAGGACGGGACGAGATTCGGAACTGGGTCAGGTCGGGGCTGGATCAAGGGAGCAAGCTGGAAGCAATCGAGCCAATCGTTGAGAAGAGTTCTGGAACGCTCGCCTATGAGACAGGGCGAACGAGAAGGCTTGTTGGCTCCGTCGTTCACCTTGGACAATACCTGATTGTGATGGAGAAGATTGGCGGGGAGTGGAAGATCACGCAGCACTTTTCGCTGAGCGCCGGAGAAACTCCAGCCGTGAATGCCGCGCCATCGGCAACACCGACGCTGCCAGACCAACTGTCTGTGGAGAAGTGGTTCGTCGGGGAGTGGATATGCGAGGGAGAGCAGCACGGTTCCCCGAAGGCCGTCGCAGTGCAGTTCACCGACAAGTTCACCTTCAAGATGGCGCTTGATGGCTCTTGGCTCACTTACCACATCGATCAAACGAAAGGGCCACTCCAAGGAAAACGGACACTGGTCGGCTGGGGCACTTGGGACGCTAACGCGAAGGTGCACGTCCGCCGAGACATGAATATAGGCGGCTCACGCGTGGACGTAACCACGCGCGGATGGAACGGCGAGAAGCTGGTCTTCACGGGCGACATGATCGCGAATGATGAGAAGCTACCCATCCAGCAGACCTTCACGAAGAAAGGCGATGCGGCTTACGATTGCACCCTCGTGGTGACAGGCGCAGAAGGCAAACCGATGGAGTGGGAAGAGGAGAGTTGCAGGAAGGTCGGGAAATAAGTGATTGGGATTGGTCGGCACTGCACGCGGCGACGGTGATAAGAGTCACTCCCGGCTTGGTGAACTGGTTCTTCTAGCGACTCCGTTGCGCTCTAACGGATGTCTGTGCTCTGGATCACATCGTCCCTGCTGCCGGAGATTGCAAAATAGCGAGGGACGGAGCGCAAAACTATTCAGGGCGACGGACTGGGAGCTTGTGGGGATCGGCCTTGTTTCACGTGGGCGAGGATTTGTTGATTATTTTGCCCATCTTCAACAGTCTGGGCGCGGCGTAGCAGTGCGGAGTGCCTATGCACTGTGGAGATCAATCATTCGTCCCATTCTCATGGAGGGACTAGATGAGCCCAATTGGACACTTCGCAATAGGGTTGGCAGCCAAACCTGCGGCTCCGAAAGTGCCGCTTTTCGTTTTATTAGTCGCCACACTGATTCTCGATCTTCTTTATTTTGTTTTCGCCTTCGCAGGTATGGAGGGTATCAACAAAGAAATCCCATGGTCGCATGGTCTCTTCATGTCGGTGATCTGGTCTGTAGCGGCGGCTCTCTTGAGTGCACGCATTTTTCGCGACTACCGTGCGGGCGCGGTTGTCGGGCTTCTGGTTTTTAGCCATTGGGTGCTGGACTTCATTTCACATCCCATGGGTTTTGGGCATCCTCAACCACCCGACCTACCACTTCTTTTCCATGGTTCGCGGAACGTGGGGCTCGGCTTGTACAACTCCATCAGCGTTAAGCAAGCCATTTTGATCGAGGTCGCGATGTTCATTCCGGGCCGTAGTCCACGCAACGTATGTTTTCAAGAAGAGAAAAGCTGGAAGATCACAGCCAGCATGAATCGGTGAGGCACCCATCCCGTCTCTTATCACCTGCCCCGTGTCAGAAGGTAAATCGCCCCGAATGTGGCGATGAGGGTCAGAAGCGAGCCTACCTTATGAAGGGCCAGTATTTTTTCGTTTCTTGCCTTGCCGAGGCTCAACAAACTGCCCGAAACGACCATGAGCAGGAAAAGCAATCCGGCGATGATAACGACAGTTAATTCGATGCTTCTGAACTCTGTACCTCTATGCAGGTTGAATGGTGGACCCCTGCGATAACCATCATCGCAAGCGCAACGAGTTTATGGACAGCAGCATCCGCACCCGCGAGTGGCTTCCCCGAGGGCCTCGGGTCGTTTAGCCTGAGATTTCGGCTCAACCAAACGCCGGACAGGAGCGTGACGAGAAAGAGGAGTCCGATGACAGCGATTCCGGACGCGGGAGTTCCCATTTTAACGCCTTGATAGCTCGATCCGAACAGTGCCAGCCTTCACATTTGCTTCCACAATGCTGAAACTGCACTTCCTGCATCGTGCCGACCCTCTGCGTAACCCGTCGCAGATTCAGTTCTTCTTCGAAGCTATCGCAGATCGCATCGCTGGTTCGCCGAACGCAACAAACTGTGCGATCAGCGCAAGCACCCAGATGTACCACGGAATCGAATCATGATAATGAAATTGCAGGATCACGCACACCACGAGGAGTAGTCCTCCCAACATAGTTCCCTCCTGACGGACTTGTTTAAGCCGAAGGCGAACCATAGCATAAGGGCTAGAGCGAGTCGGTGAGCAGGAACACGCTTCCTGTGCTTCACATCACAGCATCGCTCTTCCACACACCAATATGGTTGGGCAGGTGAGCGAGACGGCTGGAAAATCAAGCTATGCTAGCGCCCCGTGCAGAATTCGCCGTCGTCATTCTTGGGACGATCTTCGTGTTCATTGGGGTTGCCGCCTGCTGTATTGCGGCGGTTCGTCGCGGTAACACGGGACGGATTCTGGCATGGTTTGGCATCTTCAGCGCATTGTATGGAGTCCGCCTGTTTGCCGCAGTGCCTACCGCCTTTAGCTTGCTGGTCGGCCCCTTTTCGTCGAGCGCCCCGCAAATCGTATGGATCATCACCTACGTCATCATGATTCCCGCACTGTTGTTCTGGGCAGAGCTAACTGTAGGGACTTTGCGCCGTATTGCCCGGATCATGGTCATTCCCGCCTCTGCCATTGCTATCGCAGGCATAGCTTCAGTTTTGCTCCATCAATCTCCTGTCAGATTCATGCCATACAACAATGTGCTTGTAATCGGCTCGCTGCTTGCCGTCGCGATAGCGAATGTCGTTCCACGAATCGGGAAACAGTGCTTGCTTATTCAAAGCCGAGTTTCGGCAGCCGGGACTCTGATTCTGGCGGCTGCGGTTGTTCACGACAATTTGAACGGAACTTTTCTCAACCTTCGCAGTTATCCTTTTCTTGAGCCGCTGGCATTTGCGCTGTTTGTGCTCTCGCAGGGATGGGTCGCAGTAGAAAAGGTGTCTGCGGACGAACGCCGCCTACTCTCCATCGAAGACGAACTCACTATCGCCCGTGAGATACAGACTTCAATCCTCCCCAGTGGCGTCCCCGAAGTTAGGCACCTACGGATCAGCGCGGCGTATCTTCCGATGACTGCCGTCGCAGGAGATTTTTACTGGTTCATCGCCGTCGATCCTCACCGCGCTGGTTTCTTGGTCGCCGATGTTTCCGGGCATGGTGTTCCAGCGGCTCTGATTGCATCCATGATTAAGGTTGCCATGCAGTCGGTGGTGGCCTGTGCGGATAATCCGGCATCCGTGCTGCGCGGAGTGGAACGCACCCTTTCCGGGCAGCTTCGCGGTCAGTTCGTCTCCGCAGCGTACTTATGGCTCGACACTGAGACTCGGAAGGCGCTGTATTCGGCGGCTGGACATCCGCCGCTTCTGCGCTGGAGCCAAGGCAAGCTGGAGACCATACAAAGCAACGGCCTTATTTTTGGTGTGATGTCGGGATGCGAGTATCCGGTTTGCGAGATTTCAATCGCCAAGGGTGATCGTTTCCTTCTGTACACAGACGGCTTGATCGAGCCGGAAAATACCAACGGCGAGTCATTTGGCAACCGCAGGTTGGGAGAAGTGCTGCGCGAAAGCCAGTTACTCCCCTCTTCTGAATTATCCGACCGATTGCTTTCCGAACTACGGCACTGGCAGCCCGCATCCGCAGCCCAGCAAGACGACATCACTCTCATCGTGATCGACGTGCTTTAGAGAATGAATCTCTTACCAGAGAAATGGGACGAGCCGGAAGCGAGTGTGCAGGCAATATTCAGAGTAGCCGGGCAGTTCTTGGCGAAGAACCTTTTCCTCATTGAGCAGGCGAACAACGATGAGTGGGATGAGGAGAGCAAAAACAGGTAAGGCGAAGTACGAACCGAGCGCCACGGGCGTGAACAACAACCATATGTCCACGCCCATATACATGGGATGGCGGACGATGCCATAGGGTCCAGTGGAAATCACTCTCTGGTCAGCCTCGACTCGAATCGTACTGGCAGCGAAACTGTTGCTCTTCAATGTCCAAAAGATCATCAGGTAGCCGCCGAGAACGTATCACTCTTTGCCGCATGGCGGGCACGGAGTCCTGCACTGCTTGCGTTTGGTGGAGACAGTGCCGTTGAACTCATGTCAGCGGTCGTTGTGCTTTGGCGATTCCGCGCCAGTGCTGCGCAAGAACACGCCGAGCGCAGAGCAGCCCAGATCGCGGGAGTGTTGCTGTTCGCCCTCGCCGCATGTCTTGTCGCTGCTTCCGTCACGATATTGCTCGGACACGGTGAGCCCAAACCAACGCTTCTCGGAATCGCCATTCTGATAGCGGCAGCCGTGTGCATGCCTCTGCTTGCAAGGGAGAAGCGGCGGCTCTCAACCGTGACGGGCAGTGCAGCCCTCAGAGCGGACGCAGCGGAGTCGGCACTGTGCGGATACCTTTCCCTAATCGCCTTGGTGGGATTGGTTGTGAATGCTGTTTGGCGCGTGGCGTGGGCGGACTCGGTTGCGGCGTTAGCGATTGTTCCGCTCGTGGTTTGGGAAGGGCGGGAAGCGATGCGGGGCAAGCCCTGCGGATGTTGCTGATCGCCAACGGCTTTTCGGCTTATTATTGACCGTCTGGTTTGAAAACGCTTCGGGATTTTCCACGATGGTGCTTTTCCTAGCCTTGGCACTACTTCTTGCGGGTCAGCAGAACGGCGGCTCGGCTGATTCCGCGACGAATATGCAGCAACGTGCTCATGAAGAATATGAGCGGCACAGACAGGCCGCTATCCGGATCAACGATCTTGCCGCGCAAGTTCAGTCGGAGGCTGATGCCGAAGGTATCGTTGAGGAGATCGCGGCTCTGTTCTCCAAGGAAACCCCGTCTGCGTGGCTCGCCATCGGCATCAATCAGCGAGTTGCGAAAGCCGAATACCAATCCGTTCGCCACTCTGCCAACCGCATCCCTGAGCAGCGCATTGTCGATGTATGGAATCAATACGTTCGCGAGATTGGAGCGCCGGAGGAGGCTCCTGTTACTGCCGCTGAGATTCATAACATGCGCGATGCAGAGTACACTGTGGCCGAGCATCTGTGGGGTCGCAGTAACCAAACGATCTGGACGATGCCGAACATTTACGCGGTAGGAACGGACGGCAAGGTCGCTGATGGCTGCCGAGCAATTGAAGCGATTCGGGTCATTTACGACCTCTATCGATTTCAGAATCTCCGCAGCGCACGCGACCGTGTGAAAAGGGGCGTGCTGGTGTCCGAGCAGATCAAGAATCACTCGGCGGGCTCGACGCCACAAACAAAGAGGGGTGTTCTGTTGGCAGCACATGCGGAGGAGAACCCAGTCCAGTCTTCGGAACGCCGCTACGTGCAAGAGCATGGCTCTCTTGCATACGACCAGTTACTCAAGCGTTTGTTCGACGAACTTTTCCCAGCCGAATGAGCCTCTCCTGTGGTGGTTTTTCTTTTGCGACTTCCTTTCCTTAGCTCATATACCACCCGCCATTGACCGAAACCGTCTGCCCGGTCATGTAGCCGTTCGTCGCCAGCATGACGGCTACCGAAGCTACATCGTCCACCGACCCGAAGTGCCCCATAGGAATCAGGTCGGGACTTGCATTCGGGTTGCTGGTCACCATGTCCGTCTCGATCAACGCGGGAGCAATGGCGTTGACGGGGGTGATCCCCTCTCGTATGAACGCCGAGGCGCAGGAGTGGGTCAGCCCTATGATCCCGGCCTTGGACGCGGCGTAGTGCGCTCCAACAGCCCCGCCCGTCTGGCGGCAATTGAGGACAAATTGATGATGCGCCCCCATTTTCTTTGCCGCATTCCGCCGATCACTGCCTGAGTCACCAAAAATACCGACTTCAG
>CAVRDS010000013.1:0-6189 GCA_963719865.1 uncultured Acidobacteriota bacterium
CCGCGAAGCCGGATCGCGACTGATGTTCCTGAGCACGGACTACGTTTTTGATGGCAGCAAGGGATCGCCTTACCAAACCAGCGATGCCAGAAATCCGACCTGCGTTTATGGCGAGAGTAAAGCCCGAGCCGAGGAACGGCTTCTCGATATCGTGCCCGAGGTCTGCATCGCCCGGACTTCGTGGCTGTTCGGGCGCGGAGGCAAGTGTTTTCCCGCAACGATTCTGAAGCTGGCGTCAACCCGTCCTGAAATTTCCGTGGTGAACGATCAGCGTGGCAGCCCAACTTTCACGCGCGATCTCGCATCCGCTCTCGCCGAACTCTGCCGCGCGTCCGCCCGCGGGATTGTGCACGTCACCAACACCGGCAACTGCACGTGGTACGAGTTCGCTACTGAAATCGTGCGCGAGTCCGGCCTGCCGACCACAATCAAACCTGTGACCACGGCTGATTTCCCGCGTCCGGCGCGGCGGCCGGCTTACTCCGTTCTGTCGCCGGATAGCCTGCACGCATACAACATCCGCATGCCGGATTGGCAGGATGCGCTGCGGCGCTACCTCGAAAGCGATTCCACTGTCTCCCCCGTCTTCTAGCAGGCGGCTGAAAAACTACCCCCATCCACAGGCGAGTCATGGTGGCAGAGGGCATGCGTGGAAGCGATGATCAGCAGAGGAGCAAGGACAATACAGAAGCAAGGTCGTTAATCATCGAGAAGTCCCGGTCCTCACTTTGCGCGCACGAGGTCGATGTGCGCTTGGTCAGGCTTATCCTCCGGCGACATATAAGTCCAGTCCTCGGTGTGATGATCAGCATCGATGATAGTGAACACTGCATGGTGCATATGTCCGTACGCTGTGCCGCCGGAGACGTCGAGAAAGTCGAATTCCACTCTCTTGCCGTCTGGCGACAACTTGCCTACCATCCGAGGCCGGTTCTTCCCGCCATCGCAATAATGCGTGAGGATCAGGCGATCGCCATCGATGTAGAACATCGTGATGGGATCGTCATCACCACGGCTCGGGTCATCGGATCTTCCTTCCGGCACCATTTCGTGCATGAGCGCGGAGCCACCGGAAGTGACGCGCAACGACACGCGCACCGGCGCGTTCATTCCGGGCCCCATCGCTGCCTGGCCTTTCCAATTTCCTGCGAGAGTTTGCAGTCGAGCAAACGCCAGTTGAGCGGACGCCTGTTGCGCGTCAGGCCTTTGACCAGCCGGCTTGTGCGTCTCCGATTGCGGTAAAGCGATCGTTGAGGCGCAAAGCATCAGGGCGCACGTTACAGATGAAATGGCCTTCATATGCCCTCCTAAAGCCAAAGACGCGAAAGACGCAGGGCCGCCACAAAGTCCAGCAGTAAAAACTGCTCCCCATCCCCAGGCGAGTCATGGTAACAGAGGACATGCGTGGAAGCGATGATCAGCAGAGCCTTTCCTGGGACCGACGGCCAGACCGCCGGGCGTACTCCGCTAAAAGTCTCTTTCCCAGGTTGCGAAAATTCGAAAGGGGCGTACAATTACCCAGTTTTTGGGGTGAAGAAAGAAAATCCGTGCTATCTGTGTGACCGAGGAGGTCAACTATGAGAAGAATCGCCGGGGCGATGCTCGCCCTCGTTGTTTTGCTGACTGCTGGAATATCCGGGATCGCTCTGGGCCAGGACAAGCCCGCCGGCAAAATGCCACCCAAGGTACTGACGGTCTTCCGGGAGTATACGAAGCCGGGGAAGTCGGGTACGGCACATGAAAAGACCGAAAGCTTGTTTATTCAGGCAATGAAGCAAGCGAATTGGCCAACCCACTATTTGGCTGTGGAATCTCTTTCGGGTCAGTCGCGGGCCCTCTTTCTGACCGGCTACGATTCGTTTGCAGCGTGGGAAAAGGATACGCTCGCAACCCAAAAGAATACCGCACTGATGGCTGCCCTTGACCACGCCTCTGCCGTCGACGGTGAACTCTTGAGCGAGACCGACAGCGCCGTGTTGGCATTCCGCGAGGACTATAGTCTGCGTCCCGAGGTGGATATAGCTCACATGCGCTATTTCGAAATCTCACGCTTCCAGGTTAAGCAGGGACATGACAAGGATTGGGACGAAATCGTGAAGCTGGTAACCGCCGCCTACAAGAAAATTCCCGACGCACACTGGGCGACTTATTCGGCGGTCTATGGATTTCCTGACGGAACCTACATCATCTTCAACCCGATGAAGTCGGCGGCCGAGATTGACAAGAACTTCGCGGCGGGGAAAGACTTTGAAGCGGTGATGGGGGAAGAGGGCATGAAGAAGCTTGCTGCGTTGTCGGCGGCAGCGATTGAGTCGAGCCAGACGAACCTGTTCGCGTTTAATCCGCGCATGAGCTATCCGGCGGACGAGTGGGTTACGGCGGATCCCGAGTTCTGGAAACCAAAAGCCGCTGCTGCTCCCGCCGCCGGCAAGAAACCAGCGGAGAAGCCGGCTGATAATCATTAGGACTTGAGTTTTGAAAGCACTGAACCCGCCCTTCGGTTGCCGCAGGGTGGGTTTTCTTTTTGACGAGGCATATCCGACCGCGCTGTCCATGCCCCGCCGCCCTGGTTTATCCTTACCTCTCTTCGAGGATCAACCGTGAACCAGCGCCTCTTGTGGATTCCGCTCGCCGCCCTCGTTCTGCTTTTTCCCTTCGCGCTTTCCGCCCAGCAGTTTGACCCGGCGATGTACCAGGAACTGCGCTGGCGCATGATCGGCCCGTTTCGTGGCGGCCGCACGGTGGCGATTTCCGGCGTTCCGGGCCAGCCGAATGTCTTCTACATGGCGCCGAACAATGGCGGAGTTTGGAGAACGACGGACTTCGGCCACACCTGGAATCCGATCTTCGATGGTCAACTCAAGGAGGATCAACCCAAGGAGGATCATCCCAAGGATGGTCAACCCAAAGATGATCAGCTCTCCGGATCGATTGGAGCACTAGCAGTTGCGCCGTCGAATCCGAACACGATCTATGTCGGCAGCGGCGAAGGCCTGCGCCGTCCCGATCTCTCCGTCGGCGACGGTATCTACAAGTCGACCGACGCGGGCCGCACCTGGCAGCATCTGGGACTGCGCGACGCGCAGCAGATAGGATCGATCCTGGTCGATCCCAAGGATGCGAACCGGGTTTTTGTCGCCGCCCTCGGGCATCCCTATGGTCCGAATGCCGAGCGCGGCGTTTACCGCTCGCTCGATGGCGGCCAGACGTGGCAAAAAGTTCTTTATAAAGATGACAACACCGGAGCGATTGACGTGGTGTTCGATCCGCGAAACTCGCAGGTGATCCTTGCCGACATGTGGGCCTCGCGCCGTCCGCCGTGGACGACCGATGGCAGCTACGACGGCCCGGGGAGCGGACTCTACAAATCAACCGACGGCGGCAACAACTGGCGGCAAATCACGAAAGGATTGCCAAGCGAGGCCGACAAGCTGGGCCGCATCGGCCTGGCCGTTTCGCGAAGCGATCCCGATCGCATGTACGCCTTGGTAGACGCGCGGGGGGACGCTCAGAAGAACGGCGGCGTTTATCGCTCCGACGATGCTGGCGAAAGCTGGCAACTCGTGAATACCGAAGAACGCGTCTGGGGACGCGGCGACGACTTCGCCTGCGTGCGCGTCGATCCGCGAAATAAAGATGCGATCTATGTGGCCAACACTTCGACCTACCGATCCGACGACGCCGGCAAGAATTTCACCGCCATCAAAGGCGCGCCCGGCGGCGACGACTACCACACCATCTGGATCAATCCCGAAAACCCCGACATCATCGCCCTCGGCGTCGATCAGGGCGCGACCATCAGCGTGAATGGCGGCGAGACCTGGAGCTCCTGGTACAACCAGCCCACGGCGCAGTTCTATCACGTCATCACCGACAACGAGTTTCCTTACTGGGTGTATGGCGGCCAACAGGAAAGCGGGTCGATCGGCACCGCCAGCCGCAGCGACTTTGGCGAAATTACTTTTCGCGACTGGACCTCGGTCGGCGTCGAAGAGTATGGCTACGTCGCGCCCGATCCGCTGCATCCTAATCTGATTTACGGTGGCAAGGCTACGGTGTTCGACCGCAACACTGGCCAGACCCGCGACGTTTCGCCGGTGGTTCTGCGCACCGGGAAGTATCGCTTCAATCGCACCGCGCCGTTGATTTTCTCGCCGGCCGATCCGCACGTGCTCTATCTTGGCTCCAATGTTCTTTTTGCCACGCGCGACGGTGGCAACAGTTGGCAGATCATCAGCCCCGACCTTACGCGCGAAGATCCGGGCTCTCCAGCGACTCTCGGACCGTTTATCGAGGCCGATCCGGAGAAGGGCAAGCATCGCGGCGTGATCTATTCGATTGCTCCTTCGCCGAAAGACGCCAACCTGATCTGGGCCGGCACCGACGATGGCCTGATTCACGTGACCCACGACGGCGGCAAGAACTGGCAGAACGTCACCCCGTCCGAATTGACGCCTTGGAGCAAGCTGGCGCAAATGGACGCCTCGCACTTCGACACCGCAACCGCGTATGCCGCGGTGGACCGCTTCCGGCTCGATGACCTGCATCCCTATATCTACCGCACTCACGATGGCGGGAAGACGTGGCAGAAGATTGTTAGCGGCCTTCCCGATAACGAGCCCGTCAACGCGGTGAGGGAAGATCCAGAACGCAAGGGATTACTTTTTGCCGGCACCGAACGCACCGTGTATGTTTCGTGGGACGACGGCGACCATTGGCAGTCGCTGAAGATGAATCTGCCGCCGACTTCGATCCGCGATCTCGTCGTTCATCATGACGATGTTGTCGTCGGAACCCACGGCCGTTCGTTCTGGATCCTCGACAACATCACGCCACTGCGGCAGTTCAGCCCCGAGGTCGCGGAAGCTCCAGCTCATCTTTTCGCGCCGCAGCTCACCTATCGCTTGCGCCGCAACAATAACACCGACACGCCTCTGCCGCCGGAAGAACCCGCCGGACAGAATCCTCCCGACGGCGCGATGATCGACTACTGGCTGAACCGCGCGGCCTCCGGCGTGGTCACTCTGGAAATTGTCGATGCCTCATCGGGACAAGTCGTGCGCCGCTTTTCCAGCGCCGACAGGCCCGAGCCGGTAAATGCGAAGCAATTTAACGTTCCGATGTACTGGGTGCGACCAGCGCGAACGCTGTCGGCTGGCGGTGGCATGCATCGTTTCATCTGGGACTTGACGTGTCCTGCCCCTGACGTGTTGACGCACGACTACCCGATTTCCGCGATCTACCACGACACTCCACTCTATCCCTTGGGAGCGACTGTGCTGCCCGGACAGTACACCCTGATTCTGACCGTGAATGCGAAACAGTACACGCAGCCGCTGAATATTCGCATGGATCCGCGGGTGAAGACTTCGCCGGTAGATCTGCGCCGGCAATTCGAACTCGACCAGAAAATTGCCGATGCTCTTCACAAGGATTACGAAGCGCTGCAACAAGTGCGCAGCCTGCGATCCCAGTTGAAATCGCTCGCGGCCGGACCGGATGCGATAAAAAAGACGGCCGCTGAGTTAGACGCGAAAGCCGCAGCCATCGAGGGCGAAGAAGGCGACTACCGTACGCGCTACTTGAGCACTCCCGAAGGCCGCAGCCTGGCTCGGCTGAATGGCGGACTGAACGCACTCGTCACTGCTCTCGATTCAGCCGACGCCGCGCCGACGACACAGCAAGTCGCGATGTTCGGCGAACTCTACAAGGCGCTGGAAGAACAGTTGGCAGCGTGGGCCCAGCTCAAGTCGAAAGATATTCCGCTGCTGAACGATCAGCTGAAGAAGGCGGGATTGCCGCCGATTGATCTGCAGAAGCCGGTACCAGGAGCAGCAGATCCGACGCAGATAACCTCGCAGGACCGCGACAGGAACGAGGAATAGTTCGTGTAGCGCGGACACTCTTGTCCGCGAAAAGCCGATGCCAAGAAGATTGGCTCCGTTCTCCGTTCTTTGTTCAGTGGGTTGGGTGGTCGGGTTCTTACCCCCCCCCAATTTGCGCCAAAATATAGAATATAAAGGACTTAGCTTCAAAATATTCAGGAATAAGGACTTAGCGGCGAAAATTCTTCGCTTCGTTTCCCGATTCGGGGACGGGTGGTCAATTTTACGTTGTCAAGGAGCGCTGAGAATGGCTTTCGGGCGGCGTTGAGGACCGTCTCTGGAGACGGGCACAGCAAGACGACGG
>CAVRDS010000014.1:0-9607 GCA_963719865.1 uncultured Acidobacteriota bacterium
ACTCTTTGCGCTTCATATCGCTCAACAAGCGGGTTACGGTTTCTCGCGAAGATCCGATCATTTGGGCAATTTCTTCGTGCGTAAATTCCGTGGGTACGCGGAGTTCCCGGTTGCGGGGCTCGTCCGAGACCCAGGAAAGCAACAGGCGGGCGAGCTTCTCCGTCGAACTACGGGCGAGCAGCAGATCGTGCACATCGTTGAACGAGGTCGTGACCTCGTGGGCAAGCATGGTGGCGCACGCCAGCGCGGCGTGGCTGTCGTGTTCGATCAGATGCAGGAAGCTGTCACGTTCGACGAACTTAATCTGGCATAGCTCGATGGTGGTGACCGTAATCGGTGATGGACCCCCGGAGACGACCGCGCTCAGCCCCAGCACCTGGCGGTCTCCGGCAATTTTCAGGATGATGGTCTTGCCGTCGCGGGCCTCCACCGACAGCTTGGAGCGGCCGGAACAGGCGATATAGACGCCGCGAGGAATTTGACCTTCCGTCAGCAAAGTGGCATTGGCGGGATACAGGGTCAAGTGCCCCATCGCGTTGAACTCAGTCATCAAAGGCTGAGGCAAATTGCAGAAGTCACACAGCCGCCGCCGGGTGCAGCTTAGACAGTCGCTCGGAATCGCGAAGCGCCGGGGCACACCCATAGCAAACTCCTGCCGGTCCTCGAAACTTGGCTGGCAGACACTTCCGCCGGGGGGAGCGGGACTGCGCCAACTAGAGAAACACTGCACACCAGTTGCCACATACTCAATATGGACTAAGTGGCTGTAGGCTTAGCTGCTTAGGATGGTTTGAACGAGCAGCGCTTGAAAGGAGATGCCGTAGCGCTGGCCGGGCTGCCGACAGTTCGGCAGTCGGCAATCTCGTTGTCTCGAATCCAGATACTCCTAGACCAGTCATTCTTACTTAAAGTCATAGACTCGCGCACAAGACAAAAAACCTCCGCGCCGTACTTCCCTGTACGACGCGGAGGATTGACTTGGAAACCGGAGTCTCGACGCAAGTGACGCAAGCTACGGACTCTTTGTACCCAGTTGGACGCAAGCACATCGCCGAGGGGGCAGGCTATGAATCCAATCCAAGTTGGCTTCCAATTCATAAGGCGAGAACGCCCGCCAATCCTGTTCTCGCCGCAATAAAACACTTGTAACTTCCGCCACCGCGGGTAGTGGCTGAATATGGCTGCTCTTCCAGAAGCTCCTAACGCAGATAATCCATGCGTGAGATTCCCAGCTTCTGCATCTTGTACTGCAAGGTGGTGCGCTTGAGTCCAAGCCGCGCCGCCGCGCCTGCCGGTCCCGACAAGGCGCCCTGCGTCTGGCGCAGAATTTCGATAATGTGTTCCCGTTCTTTGTCGCGCAGCGTGCCCTCGGACTCGGACGGCTGGCGTGAGATTTCCTCGCGCAACTCGCCCAGAGGCGGGCTCAACCGGTTGCCTTCCGACAGGATTACCGAGCGCTCGATAAAATTCTCCAGTTCGCGGATGTTTCCCGGCCATCTCCAGCGCATCATGGCTTCGATAGCCTCATCGGGGATAACGTCGATCCGTTTGTGCAGCCGGGCCGCGCATTTTCCCATGAAATGGCGAATCAGCATGGGGATGTCCTCGCGCCGGTCGCGCAACGCCGGCAGATGCAGGGGAAACACGTGCAAGCGATAGAACAAGTCGCCGCGGAATTCTTTTTCTTCCACCGCGCGAACCAGATCGCGATTGGTGGCGGCGATCAGCCGCACGTCCACATGGATCGTCTTCGTTCCTCCCAGCCGCTCAAATTCCTGGTCCTGCAGAACGCGCAGTAACTTGGGCTGCAACTCCAAAGGAATTTCTCCCACCTCGTCGAGCAGCAACGTGCCCTTATCCGCCAACTCCAGGCGGCCGATCTTCTGGCTTACAGCCCCGGTGAACGCTCCCTTTTCGTGGCCGAACAACTCGCTTTCCAGCAATCCCGTGGGAATGGCGGCGCAGTTCACCTTGATGAAGTTGCGGTCCTTGCGCTGGCTCATGCTGTGAATCAAGCGGGCGATGCGTTCTTTGCCCGTCCCGGTTTCGCCGGTGATGAGGACGGTGGAATCGGTGTCGGCGACGATGGCAGCATAATCCATCACGCGTTTCAAGGCCGGGCTGTTGCCCACGATATCCTCGGACCGGTTCGCGCTCCGGATTTCGTACTCCAAATAGCGCTTTTCCTGGGCTAGGCGGTCCTTGAATTGTGCGATCTCGCGATAGGCATGCGCATTATGGAGCGCCGCCGCGATCTGGTTGGCTACTTGCTGCAGGTATTCGATCTCCGGCGCGCCGAAAGCATTCTCCATCATGCTGCTCGGATTCAGCGCTCCCCAGATCCGATTGCCCGCGACCAGGGGTACGCTGCAAACCGACCGAACCCCGCCTTCAACCATGGCTTTCGCCAGGGGATCGTTCAGGATCCGCAAATCGCCTGCCGTGAAGAAGGCACCGTTTCGCGTCTGAATCGCCCGCGCCGAGAGTGAGTGCTCCAGCGGAATCGCGCTTCCGTGGTTGACGAAAGGTTCCCATTCCAGAGCGTCTCCATACACGTGCACGTGCTTGCCATCCTCGTCCAGCAGGCACAGGACGGCCCGGTCGTAGCGCACGATGCTCCGAACGCTGGAAAGAATGGCCGGCAATAGCTTTTCCAACTCGAGACAGGAACTCACTTCACGGCCGATCGCGACCAGGCTCTGCTGTTCCTCAAAGGCGCGGTGAGTTCTCTCCTTCTCCAGCGCAAGCGCTCCCATCAGCGCGATGCGAGAGAGGAATTCGACGTCCTCGCCCTTCAGGAGCCCGGGAACGTTCCTGCCCAGGCCCAGTGCTCCAAAATGGCCTGAAGGCGTGCTCATGGGAAACGCGGTATACGATCGCACGCCGTGATTGAGCAATACCTGCACGCTGCCGGGAAAACGCTGCTCAAGCTCGGTATCGGGAATGGCGATCGGCTCCTGATGTTTCCATGCCCACCCGGCCGCCGCTTCGTCCACGGGCAAAGCGTCGAACTCTCCACTCTCCTGGTTCTTCTTCCAATACTGAGTCAGCATGCGATCCCCGCGCGGGTCGTGGAGCGAAACATTCAGCAATTCGCCTCCCGTCAGGGTCAGCACCGGGCTGGCGAGTTCTTTGAATGCGTCGGGCAGGCTCTTGGCGCGCACGACCAGGTCGGTGATCTCGAGTAGCAGCCGATACCGGTCGCATTCAGGCGAGGCGTCTCTCTCAAGCGCGACTCCGCCCTCTGGCATAGGCACACCTCCTGCGCCTGTTTTGCAATACATTGAGCAGCTTGTTTTGAGCAGAATCTGGGGTCATCGCAGCTTGCCAAGCTGCGAATCTACACTTCTACATTGCGGTGTCCGCAGGCGTCGGTTCCTTACATGGGAACCAATCTCATTCTCCCCGGTCGGGTAACTCCCTCAAGTTCTGCGACACCGTTTTCCGGCTTTGGTATCTTCCTGGAAAATATTCTTGCTCCGTCTCCGGGACACGGGCAAGTTGTTTCTTGACTAAACTGTGGAAAACTCTGAGGCAGCATTCCCCAAATGGCACACGGCTGGAATCTTGGAGATACAGGTTACTGTCGCCGAGACCCCGCTGTTCGCTGTTCGAGGCGAAGTCGAAATCTCTTGGTGCTCGCAACCTTGTCTCCGAGACCTTCCGGCAGTGTGGGAGATCACTGGGATTCATTTCCACCTTATTGACACAGCGAAAATGTATATGCCCCCTGCTCTACTGGACTGGCATCGAATTTTCTGTTACGAAAACCGAACAGACGCCTACGGGGCTCTCCCGGGTGGCTGCGTCCGGCGGTGTCGGTCCGGATCCACTCCAATCGAATTGCGCTGTAACCATGCGCCTTTTTCTGTTACGAAATCAGAAAATCCAGGTGGGAGAACATGTTCCTTGCGCCGGCGCAACCGGTGATAGAATATCCCGGTGGAGGCCGGAGGTTGTGCAAGTGAATGGTGGACAGAGGCTGCGGGCGCTGCGAGAATCCCTCGGTTATCGCATGCGGGACGTGGAACTGGCCAGCGATCGGATCGCGCAGAGATTTGAGAACGAGGAATTCTCAATTCCGCCCAGCCGCTTGTCCGACATCGAAACCAAAGGCGTCGTCCCCAGTATTTTTCGGCTCTATTCGTTTGCCGCTATTTATCGGCGAGATTATCGCGAGTTGCTATCCTTCTACGGCCTCGAACTTGACGGCATCTCAGCCGACCTTGGCTTTGGGCATCCGCAGAAGTCTCACCTGTCCGAAGCTTTGAACCACGCCAAACAAGTGCGGATGCCGACCAAGCTCGATCCAGGATTCTCACTCCAGAAAACCACCGACTTGGGGCGCGCCATCGAGCAATGGGGTATTGTGCCCATGTCTTACCTGGCGCTGTTTGCCGACGACCGGTATACATACGGGTATGTTGGATCGGAAGATTTCACCATGTATCCCATTCTTCCGCCGGGCAGTTTCGTGCAAGTGGACGAAGCCAAGAGCAAGGTAGGGGAAGCAGGGGAAGGAACATGGCGTTCGGAGTTCGAGCGGCCTATCTACTTTGTGGAAATGCGCGACGGATATACCTGTTGCTGGTGCTCCGTCAAAGGCAACTCCATCGTCTTACAACCTCACCCCCTCTCGCCCGTTCCGGTGCGAGTCCTTAGACACCCGCAGGAGGCCGAGGTTCTTGGGCAGGTGGTCGGGGTTGCGATGCGCCTCGGGGATTGGCATTATCCCGACTCTCAACCAACGCCGAAAGAGCGCTCAACACTGACCTCAGATGTGCCAGTTCGGCTGGCGAGAGGGGCTTAGGTGAAGAGTGCGCCAGCGAGGCCAGGAACTCCGTTTCCGTTAGGTGCTCGTTCGAGCATGACGCCAGCACTTCATTGAGCAGCACAGCCAAAGGTTTCTTCAAGACCTCCGAGAGTAACACCCGATGAGACGCACGGATGGCGCATCTTGCGGCCTCGTCGCCATACACCTTCGCCAATCCCCAGTGCGTCCCTTTGCCGTCGTGCAATCCACCCACATAGGACAGTCTGCTCAATAACCCAGGGACAGCGCTGAGGGTATTGGATTCAAAGTCCTCGAGAGCGGATTTCAGTCTCATTTTTTTACGATTTCCGAAACCATCCCGAAATTCAACTAACTACATAACGGCCCGCCGTTCCCCGCAATATACCACGGTACGAACTCACTCGCAAAGGAGAACTACCGTGACACAACTAATTTTGGTTTGGGTACTATTGGCGCAGCTTCTGACACCTGCGGTGACTGTGAAACCGGCCGATGGCAATCCCATGTGTCCCCCCTGCACTTCGACGGCGCAGGCGCCAAGGTAGGAGAAGATCGCAGCGGGTTTCTCAGTTGAAAAGGAGCAATGTCAGGGCTATAGTGCTCTGGAATGCTCGCGACGCATTGGTACATAGCGCCGTTGCTTTTCCTGTGGATCACGCCGCATGTGCTTCTCGGCGTGGTTGCGGTGCTTCTTTGGAAGCGCCGCCTCTACAGGGAGTTCCCGTGTTTTTTTGCCTATGTGCTTTATGAGATCGCCCAGTTCATTCTGCTGTTCGGCTCGCGTTTCGTCCCAGGCGCGAGTACAGAGCAGTATTCGCATGTCTTTTCCGCAGCGCTGCTGTTTAGCATCGCTCTGCGTTTCGGCATGATTGACGAGGTTTCTAAAGATTTGTTTCGTGAATCCCAGTTTCTGAAGGTGACCGCGAGGCGATCGCTGCTGGGCGTGACAGGATTGCTGCTCGTAGCGGCTGTTCTGCTCGCTGTCTATGCGCCGGGAGACAATAGTGCCCGGTGGTATGCTGGTGTGTCCGTCGTCAACCGGGGAGCGGCTATGGTTCAGTGTGGCTTGCTCCTCTGCTTGTTGCTCTTTTCCCGCTTCTTGGGTCTGTCCTGGCGTCGCCCCGCATTCGGGATCGCGCTGGGTCTTGGGGTCCTGACAAGCGCCGATCTAGCTACGTTTGCTCTTCGCGCGGCACTCACCAGTGAGGTAGCGAAAGAGATTTTGAATTTGCTGATGACCGGCACCTACCTCGTTTGTGTTTCGATCTGGACCGGGTATTTGCTGGCACCCGAAGTTGATGCGTCCCTCACGCTTGTTCCCCAGGGCGCCATTATTCCCCATGATGAGGTGGAAACATGGAACAGGGAGTTTCAACAGTGGCTCAAACAATGATTTCCCAGACAATGATCGCCGCTTGGATTCTTGTCGGCGTTGCGTTCGTCGCGCTGCTGATCCTGGCCTATGTTGCCATCCGCAGCCGCACACGCCGGGTTGATTTGGAAGAAGCCGTCCAGGCGTTCCGGTCTCTCGACATTGACGCCTTCAGAAACCTGGTCGACTCAGCCGAGGAAGCATTCCTCCGCAATAATCTATCGCCAAAGAAGTTCCGCGAGATTAAGCGGCAGCGCGCCTGGGCAGCGTTCATCTACGCCTGGGAAGCGGGAAAGGCCGCTGCGGCGCTGGCAAAGATTGGTCAAGCCGCGCAACGGAGTTCCGACCCAAAGATCGCCGCGTCCGGTGTTCAAGTTGCTGAGAGTGCTTTCCGGCTTCGATTGCAAACCATCGGGGCTTGTTTCCGCCTGCTGACCGAAACCCTATTGCCTGACCTCGAAAGCCGATCGCATCCGCCCTTGGTGGATCAGTACGAGCGAGTGGCGGAAACGCTCTTTCGACTCGGCAGATTTCCATCCGGTTAAACCTCTAGCTGCTCTCCGTCGCAAGAATGAGCTGCTTTGGTCGGCTATCGTCCCTGGAGCAGGTTACGAACTCCACGTCACGAACCTGAGTGGCCCCAACCTATCCCCTCTATAACGAAAACCACGGTCCTGTTCTCTGCCGCCTGACGTATAATCGACGAGTCGATGAAAGCCTACGTCTACGTGTCACTGAAGAAGAGCGTGCTGGATCCGCAAGGCAAGACCATCCATGGCGCCCTTACGAAAATCGGTTACAAAAGTTTGCACGATGTGCGGCAAGGAAAGTATTTCGAAATTACTCTCAACGGCGGCATCTCAAAGGATGAGGCGCAAGCCGAAGTGGAGCAGATCGCGCGTGAAGTTCTAACGAATCCGGTCATTGAAGAGTTTCGTTTCTCCCTCGAAGACTAGATCTTCACCGCTCCCCCACCGAACCCTTCATCTAAGGAGTCAATTCGTCAATGTGCGGAATTGTGGGATATGTGGGTAAGAAGCAGGTCGTCCCTGTCATCATTGAGGGTCTCAGAAGGCTGGAGTATCGCGGCTACGACTCGGCGGGAATCGCGGTGGCCGGTGGCGCCGAAGGCCTGCAGATCCGCCGCGCCGAAGGCAAGCTGCGCAATCTCGAGGAAGTGATCCGCCTTAAGCCACTCGACGGCACCTACGGCATCGGACACACCCGTTGGGCCACGCATGGCCGCCCCACCGAAGAAAACGCCCATCCCCATCGCGACTGCACCGGCACAATCGTGGTCGTGCACAACGGCATTGTCGAGAATTATCTCTCGCTCAAGAAGAAGCTGATCGCCGAAGGACACAAGTTCTCGACCGAAACCGACACGGAAATCATCGCGCACCTGATCGAGAAGCATTACCTGCAAACCGGCAACGCCCAACGTCCGCCGCTCGAGGAAGCGGTGCGCCAGGCGGTCAAGGAACTCACCGGCGTGTTCGCGCTGGTGGTGATCGCGGCCGGCGAACCGGACAAGATCGTCGCGGCCCGCAACGGGCCGCCCGTCGTCATCGGCCTCGGCAAAGATAAAGACGAATACTTTGTCGCCAGCGATGTGCCCGCGCTCCTCGATCACACCCGCGATCTTTTTTTTCTGGCCGATGGCGATCTGGCGGTGCTCACGCGCGACGGCGTGCGCGTCACCGATTTCGACGGCAATCCGCTCGAGCGCAAGGCGCAGCGCATTACCTGGGATCCGATCATGGCGGAGAAGGGCGGCTTCAAGCACTTCATGCTCAAGGAAATTTACGAGCAGCCGCGCACCGTCCGCGACACCACGCTCGGCCGCGTCTCGCAGGATACCGGCGCCATCTTCCTCGACGAGATGCAGGTCAGCGAAGCCGAGTTCAAAGCGCTGAAGAAAATCAATATCGCCGCCTGCGGCACCAGTTGGCATGCCGGACTGGCCGGCAAGTTCATGATCGAGAACCTGGCCCGCGTTCCGGTTGAAGTCGATTACGCCAGCGAATGGCGCTATCGCGACCCGATCCTGGGGCCGGACACGATGACGCTGCTGATTTCGCAATCCGGCGAAACCGCCGATACCATCGCGGCCCAGCGTGAAGCCAAGGCCAAGGGCTCGAAGACGCTGGCCATCTGCAACGTGGTCGGCTCCATGATCACGCGCGAGGCCGTGGGAACCGTCTACACCCACGCCGGCCCGGAAATTGGCGTGGCTTCGACCAAGGCGTTCACCGGACAACTTACCGCTCTTTATTTATTCGCCTTGTATCTGGCGCAGGTGCGCGGCGCCATGACACCCGAACAGGCCAAGGCCGCCGTGCAAGAGCTCATGCGCATCCCCGGCAAGCTGGAACAGATTCTCACGCACGATGAGGCTTGCGACGAGCTGGCGAAGACTTATGTCCGCGCCCAGGACTTCCTTTTCCTCGGACGGGGCATTCACTATCCCATCGCGCTCGAAGGCGCGCTCAAGCTCAAGGAAATTTCCTACATTCACGCCGAAGGTTATCCGGCGGGCGAGATGAAGCACGGCCCCAATGCGCTGATCGACGAAAATCTGCCCGTGGTCATCATCGCCACGCGCGACGTGACCAGCCCGCAGTCGATGATCCGCTACGAAAAAACGATGTCGAACCTGAAAGAAGTAAAGGCGCGTTCCGGCATAGTCATAGCGTTAGCCACCGAAGGCGACAAAGAAATCGCCGAAGAAGCCGATCACGTGGTCTTCGTTCCGCCCGCCCCGGATGACCTGTCGCCGATTCTAGAGATAGTCCCGCTGCAACTGCTCGCCTACCACATAGCCGTCCGCCGAGGCTGCGACGTAGATCAGCCAAGAAATCTGGCGAAGTCGGTAACGGTGGAGTAACCAGCCGTCAGCCGCCACAAAAACACAGGGGGTGCCCCATCCTTTTCGCGTACTTTGCGAAAAGGGTGGGTGACGGCGCGGCTGCCCCACTCATTCGCGTTCTTTGCGAATGAGTGGGTATGTTCGCCGTCCCTATCTGGGTTGGTCTAGTTCCCGCGTTTTTTCAGCAACGCGGCCCGGCTGCGGCGAATTGCGGGGCGTTCCGTCACTTCGAGACCTGCCGCGGCGGCGTCCTGGAGTTCGGCTTCGAACACGTCTTTTTTCACATGGCCCGAGGGTTCTGCGAGCAAAAGCGTTGCGCCGGGTTTCATCGCTTCCGCAACTTCGGCGAAGAAGCGGCTGGAGCTGGGAAATTCGTGAACAACTGCCATCGCGAGCGCGAAATCAACTTTGCCGCGCAGATCTTGCAGGCCCAGGGAATCGGTTGGGACCAGCCGCGCATCTGTGCGTTCGAGCAGTCCAGCTTTCGCCAACCGCCGTTTCAGTCCGGCGATCATGCGCGGCTGAACATCGACCGCGACAACCCGGCCGCTTGTGCCGACCAGGCGGGCCA
>CAVRDS010000015.1:0-275137 GCA_963719865.1 uncultured Acidobacteriota bacterium
ATTCACAGAAATGCGCAGCGCGCATGGATCCGCAGGACCAGCACGAGTGGGTTTCCTCGGGCACCGGCTTGGTGATTGCGGTCAGAGAAGACTTGGTCATCATGTTTCAGATTCCTCACACTGCGCTTACGCAGGACTCCGCGTCCCTTGCCCCAACCAGGTTGTCCGGTGGCGCACGCAGTCGCGGACAGGAGTCCGCGCCACACAAGTGCCGGCCAGGCGTCAGGCCGAGAACGAAGTTCCGCAGCCGCACGACTTGGTCGCCTGCGGATTCACAAAAACAAAGCCCTGCTGCATCAGGGTTTCCTGATAATCCAAAATCATCCCATGGAGATAAATGAACGATTTCGGATCCACGAATACGCGTACGTCTCCGAACTGGAAGATGCGATCGCGCTCGCGGGGCTGCGTGTCGAAGCGAATGTTGTAGCTCAGACCGGAACATCCGCCGCCCTGCACGCCGAGACGCAGGCCTCCCTGCTCGGGCGAGATGCCTTCTTTGGCCATCGCGCTGCGAATCTTGGCGATGGCCTTATCGGTCACCTGGATGCCTTTGGCGGTGGCTTGCGGCGTCGCGTTTTCGATTGCGGTCGTCATATGTATTCAGCTATGAGCGATGAGCTAGCTCACTGCCCGTGGCTCATTGCTCATTGCTCATTGCTCAAATCTACTTCGCTTCGGCGGCGACGGGCTTCGACGTTTCCTGCTTCTTCTTCCAATCGCCGATCGCGGCGCGGATAGCATCTTCTGCCAACACGGAGCAATGGATCTTCACCGGAGGAAGGGAAAGCTCCTTCACGATGTCCATGTTCTTGATGGTGAGAGCTTCGTCGACCGTCTTGCCCTTCACCCACTCGGTGGCGAGCGAAGACGAGGCGATGGCAGAGCCGCATCCGAAGGTCTTGAACTTGGCGTCTTCAATGACGTTGGTTTCAGGATTGACCTTGATTTGCAGCTTCATGACGTCGCCGCATTCGGGCGCACCGACCAAGCCGGTGCCCACGTCCTGGCTCGCCTTATCCATCGAGCCGACGTTGCGGGGATGGTTGTAATGATCGATCACTTTATCGCTATATGACATTCGATTCTCCAGGTTTCAAAGTTTCAAGGTTTCAAAGTTTCAAGGACCGCCGTCATTCGCGCACGATGGAGATTCCAGAGTGGACCTTGAAACTCTGAAACCTTGTAACCTTGAAACCTGCTTTCAACTACTCTCCGGCCCACTTCACATCTTTCAGGTTGATGCCTTCTTTGGCCATCTCGTACAACGGAGAAAGTTCGCGCAGGCGCTCGACCGTTTCGATCACGCGATCAGCCACATAATCGACTTCCGCTTCGGTATTGAATCGTCCAATGCCGAAACGAATCGAGCTGTGCGCCAGGTCGTCGCCGGTGCCGAGAGCCTTCAATACATAAGATGGTTCCAGCGTCGCAGAGGTGCACGCCGATCCGCTGGAAACCGCAATATCGTTGATGCCCATCAAGAGGGACTCGCCCTCTACGTAGGCAAAGCTGATGTTCAAATTGCCGGGTAGACGATGCTCCGTCGAGCCGTTGATATAAGCTTCGTCAAGACGTTTCATGATTCGATCGCGCAAGCGGTTGCGCAGACCCGCCAAACGGCATGATTCCTGCGGCATTTCTTCCTGCGCGATCGCGCAAGCTTTGCCTAGACCCACGATGCCGGGGACGTTGAGCGTGCCGGAGCGCATACCGCGCTCGTGGCCGCCGCCGTCGATGATCGCGGAAATCTGCACGCGCGGATTTTTGCGCCGCACATAAAGAGCTCCGACTCCCTTGGGCCCATACATTTTGTGGCCCGAAATCGACATCAGGTCGATGTTGTTCTTGTTCACGTCAGTGGGAATCTTGCCGACGGCCTGCGTCGCATCGGTGTGGAAGATGATTCCGCGTTCGCGACAGAGCTTGCCAATTTCAGCGACCGGCTGCAACACGCCGATCTCGTTATTCGCCCACATGACCGTGACCAGGATGGTCTTGTCATCCATGGCGCGCTTCAGATCGTCGAGATCGATCAGGCCATCTTTCTGCACCGGCAGATAGGTCACGCGATAGCCGTACTTCTCCAGCCGCTTGCAGGTGTCGAGCACGGCCTTGTGCTCGGTCACGGCGGTGATGATGTGGTTGCCCTTCTCGCGGTACATCTCCGCGACGCCCTTGATAGCAAGGTTGTCGCTCTCGGTGGCGCCGGAGGTGAAGATGATCTCTTTCGTGGTCGCGCCTACCAGCTTCGCAATGCGCTCGCGCGCGGTTTCGACGCCTTCTTCGGCCGCCCATCCAAAAGAGTGGTTGCGGCTGGCCGCGTTGCCGAACTTCTCCATGAAATAGGGCAGCATCTCTTCAAGCACCCGCGGATCCATCGGGGTGGTCGCATGGTTGTCCATGTATATGGGCAGCTTGATGCCTTTCGCGTCGGAAGCGTGCGCTTGCGTATCGGCTTGGGGGATTTTCACGTCGGTGCTCATTCGATTGCCTCTCCTGCTCTGAATAATCGTTCTCTGGATAATCTCGATAATCTTTGGATGATCTTCTTCTCTCAGCGGCTCACATGATTTCTCTCAACAGCTCAGGTGATGGTCACCAATTCCGCCGTCTTGACAGCCTCGGAAGCTGCGGACTCCGCTTCTTCCCGCATATGAGAAATCTTGATCCGCTTCAACACGGCCTCAATGCTCTCGTTCACTTTCCGCAACGGTTCGCGAATGTTGCAGCGATCGCTCTGGCCGCACTCGCCGCGTACGGTGACGCAGGAGGTGATAAATAGGGGGCCATCGATCGCCTGGATCACTTCGAACGCCGAAATCGTGTGCGCCGCCCGGGCCAGCGTGTATCCGCCGTTGGTGCCGTGCTGCGACAGCAGTAAGCCGGCCTTGGCCAGCCGTTGCAGAATTTTCGCCAGGGCCTCCGGAGGAATGCCATACGCATCCGCCACGTCTTTGGCGCTGCGCGAGTCTGCGCTGGGATGCTCGGCGAGATGCTTCATCGCCATCAGCGCGTAGTCCGCTTTTTTCGTAAGCTTCAGCACAGATTCCCGGACAATAGCCGATCAATACAGTCGGATATAATTCCGACCTTTTTCGTCGTATTTGATTCTACGTCATTCGTTCGGCTGGCTGCAAGTCCAAGCAGGCAACCGTCGAAACTCGACCTTAAACAGTAAGTATTTTGGCTTCAGCGGGTTACGCGGCAGGGCCAATCCGCCCGAAAATTCGCGTACGTGAGACGGAAAGAGAAGCCTTCTCGTCCGGCCACAATGTGCAACTCAATCACACCGAGGCACTTGACTTCCCGGACAGCCGTTCTAAAATACCGGGAAATTCCGGCGAAATTTTGCCCCTCAGCCAAGTTTCGTTGGGGACCTTCCGGATTTATGACCTCAAAGCCGACCCCGTCTCCTCAAAGCGCCAATATGAAGCAAGCCTGCAAGCACCCGCGCGTGCAAATCGTGAGCCGGGACGAAGACTGCGAGTTCGTCGAATGCAAGGAATGCGGCGAGATCTTCGAGTCCAGCGAATTCAAAGACATGAATATCGAAGAGCGGACACAGGACGACGAAGTCTGATCGGCGCGAGCGCGCACCGCGCGACTTCTCGACAATAGAATTCAGCGCAGGAGCATGCCCGCTTCCGCGGAAAAATCCAAGGCAGCGAAATTCTTCGCCAAAAATTTGGGATAAGCGGCGGCGGCAATCATGGCGGCGTTGTCAGTAGAAAGCGGACGCGACGGGAAATATACGGGCAATCCCTGCTTGGCGGCTTCGCGCTCGAAAGTCTGCCGTAATTCTTGATTGGCCGCGACCCCGCCGGTCACAAAAAGCGTGGCTACATCATAGGCGCCGGCAGCAGCGAGCGTCTTGGCGACGAGATCGTCCACAATCGCGCGCTGAAACGAAGCCACTAAATCGAGAGCGGGCTTGTCGCAGTTCGCGAGATAGTCTTCGCTTTTCGGCTTGGGAATGGCGGCCAGGGCCTTGCGGCGGGCTTCGACCGCCGTCTGCATATGGTGCGATTCCACGTAGCGCAGGATCGCGGTCTTGATGCCGCTGTACGAAAAATCAAAGCGCGGACGGTCATCGTTCGCGGCGATCGAACGACCGTCGTTTCTGCCGCGCCGGTCGGGGTGCTTGATTTGCGCGGGCGGAAACTTCACCGCTTTCGCGTCCCCGTGCGGAGCCAAGCGGTCGATCACAGGACCGCCGGGGTAGCCCAATCCCAGCAGTTTGGCAACTTTGTCAAAAGCCTCGCCGGCCGCGTCGTCGCGGGTGTGGCCGATATTTTCGTAGGTCCATGCGTTATCTTTTTCCGCGGCCAGATAGAGATGCGTGTGCCCTCCGGAAACTACCAGGGCGAGCACCGGAAATCGTAGCTCGTGATTGCCCTTCTGCCGCTCTTCAAGCAACACCGCATGGATGTGGCCCTCGAGATGGTTCACGGCAATCAGCGGCTTGTCGAGGGCGAACGCCAGCGCCTTCGCATAACTGATGCCCACCAACAACGCTCCCGCAAGTCCGGGCCCCTGAGTAACCGCGATGGCGTCGACCGATTCGTAAGTGTGTTTAGCCTCAGCCAGCGCCTGTCGCACGACGGGCACGATGGCGCGCAGATGCTCGCGCGAAGCCAACTCTGGAACGACTCCGCCGTAAGGCTGGTGGGTTGCGATCTGGGAGGCCACGACGTTCGAAATCAGCTGTTCTCCCGAGCGCACCACCGCCGCCGCGGTCTCATCGCACGAACTCTCGATACCAAGAATGTAGGCGCCAGCCATGTGCTTATATTATTAGAACATCAGGAGCTTCATGGGAACATCCGCCAAATCGTTCGCCACATCGATCGTGCAAACCCTGCGCCAGCACGGCTCCCAAGCCTATCTGGTGGGCGGATGCGTCCGCGATCTGCTGCTGCAGCGCGAACCCAAAGATTACGATGTCGCCACCGACGCCACGCCGGAACAGGTGATGCGCATCTTCCCGGAAACCTACGCCGTCGGAGTGCAGTTCGGAGTTGTACTGGTCCCGGTGCCGGATGCGGCAGAAATCTCCGGAGATGTCCCCTCGAAGTCTCAGGCCGTCGAGGTCGCTACGTTTCGCAGCGATATCGGTTATTCCGACGGCCGCCATCCGGATGAAGTACGGTTCAGCCGCGATCCTCGCGAAGATGTAGCCCGCCGCGACTTCACCATCAATGGCATGTTGCTCGATCCGGTTACCGGAGACGTGCTCGATTTTGTCGGTGGACGCGATGACCTGAAGGCCGGCATCATCCGCACCATCGGCGATCCGGAACATCGCTTCGCCGAAGACAAGTTGCGCATGCTGCGGGCAATTCGCTTCGCGGCTCGATTCGAATACGGCATCGAGCCGGCAACGTTTGCGGCCATCCGGAAACTGGCTTCGCAGGTCGAAGTGGTGTCGCGCGAGCGAGTGCGCGATGAACTGACTCGCATGCTGACAGAAGGCAACGCTCGCGGGGCTTTCCTGATGCTGGACGAGACTGGCCTGCTGGCGCACGTTCTTCCCGAAATTTCCGCTATGCACGGCGTGCAGCAGCCACCGCAATTTCATCCCGAAGGCGATGTGTTCGTGCACACGCTCCTGCTGCTGGAAAACCTGCCGCGTCCTTGCCCCATGACGCTGGCGTGGGGCGCGTTGCTGCACGATGTGGGGAAACCGGCGACGTTCCGGGTCGCGCCCGATCGCATCCGCTTTGATAATCATGTGGAGGTTGGGGTGAAGATCGCGGAAGAAATTTGCCGCCGCTTGCGCTTTTCGAACCATGAGACGGAGCAAATCCTCGCGCTCGTGGACAATCACATGCGCTTCGGCGTCGCCACCCGCATGAAAGAATCGACGCTGAAGAAATTTCTACGCCTGCCGAGATTCGATGAGCACATGGCGCTGCATCGGGCCGACTGCCTGGCCAGCCACGGGAATCTGGCGACGTACGAGTTCATCCGGCAGAAGCGCGAAGAAATTCCGCCAGAGAAGATACGGCCGTCGCCGCTGGTGACGGGAGAGGATCTGATTGCACAGGGGCATGCGCCCGGTCCGAAGTTTCGCGAGATTCTGACTGCAGTGGAAGACGCCCAACTGGAAGGACGGTTGCCGTCGCGCGACGCTGCGCTCGAGTTTGTGCGGCGGGAATTCCCTGCTTGAAAAATCTCAAAACGCAGAGTTCGCTGAGGTTTCGCGGAGAACGCTGGGAATATCTTGGGAAGAAGTGCGTGCCTACTTTTGCCGTCGTTACAATCCCCCAGCGCGGTATCCGGGAATGTTAAAATCGAAATTCTTGTAGGCGGGATTTAAAGCGCTCGGCGAGCTAGGACATTCCTTTGGAGCAAGCCGGTTCGGGGTTGGAAGAAATCGTTGCGCGATCGCTGCGGCAGGCGCCTCCATGCGAGGCTCCGCTGATGGCGTGGCCGGTGGTTTGTGGGTCAGCGGTTGCCGAGCGCACACGCGCGCTGCATTTTCAGGATGGCGTTTTGCAGATTGGCGTCCCGGACAACGGCTGGAAGTCAGAGCTACGAGCGCTGGCGCCGCGCTATCTGGCGGTCATCAACCGCTACACCGTGGAAGCGGTGCGAAAAATCGATTTCGTCATCACGCGCCTTAATGGCGATGACCCCCGCTGACCGTCACGAGCTTTCATGAAAGTCACCGAAAAAGACGTGGCGTACGTAGCCGACTTGGCCAACCTCGACCTAACCGACGAGGAACGTCGTGGCATGCTCCGGGATTTGAACTCGATTCTGGATTACGTCGACCGTCTGAGCGAACTCGACACTTCCGACGTCCCGCCGATGGCACAGGTTTCCGATCGTTACGGCGTCGACCAGGAAAAACAAGGAAGCGAGAGATTCGCCTACGCCAGCCGCGAAGATATTCTCGAAGGCTTGCGCAAGTCGCTGCCGCACGAAGAAGCGCTGGCCAACGCTCCCGACGCGGATGACAATTTCTTCCGGGTCCCGAAAGTGATCGAACGATAGCGCAAGATTTCTGCCGAACCACCGCTTCCATGGAGCTTGTTTCCCTCACCATCGACGCCGCCCGCTCCGCCATTCAAGAGCGCAAGATAACCGCGGCCGCGCTGGCAGAGGCGCATTACGTGCGCATTCAAAAAGAGGATGGCCAGATCGGAGCATTCCTCACGCTGTCGAAAGAACGGGCGCTGGAGCAGGCAGACCGCATCGATCGCATGGCCGCCGAGGGCAAGCCCTTGCCGCCGCTGGCGGGCGTGCCGGTGGGCATCAAAGACGTGTTGAGCACGCGCGGTGTGCGCACGACCGCCGGCTCGAAGATTCTCGAGAAATATGTTCCGCCGTATGACTGTACGGCCGTGGTTCGCATGGAAGCCGCCGGCGCCGTGGTGCTCGGCAAGATGAACTGCGACGAGTTCGCCATGGGCTCCTCGAATGAAAACTCCGCGTACCATCCTGTGCGAAATCCTCGCGATCTCAACCGCGTCCCGGGAGGTTCTTCCGGAGGCTCGGCAGCCGCCATCGCAGCGGATATGGTCGTCGTCACTCTCGGTTCCGACACTGGAGGATCAATCCGGCAACCGGCCTCATTCTGCGGTGTGGTCGGGCTGATGCCCACGTACGGACGAGTCTCGCGTTATGGCCTGATCGCGTTTGCGTCATCCCTCGATCACATCGGACCGCTGGCCAAGACCGTGAAAGACGCGGCTCTTGTGTTGCAGACGATCGCCGGCCGCGATCCGATGGATTCGACATCGGCGGATGTAGCCGTCCCGGATTATGTCGCCGATCTCGACACGCCGGTTCGCGGCCTGAAACTCGGCGTCGCGAAAGAATATTTTGGCGAAGGTCTCGATGACGAAGTGCGCCAGGCCGTAGAAACCGCCATCGACAGGCTGAAGCAACTTGGCTGCGAAATCATTCCGGTATCGCTGCCGCACACTCCGTATGCGATCCCAACGTATTACCTGATCGCGACCGCGGAAGCTTCGTCAAACCTGGCGCGCTATGACGGAGTGCGCTACAGCCATCGTGCACGTGGGGTGAAGACGTTGTCGGAGATGTACCGGCGCTCGCGCGACGAAGGCTTCGGTGCTGAGGTAAAGCGCCGTATTATGCTGGGCACGTACGCGCTCAGCGCGGGCTACTACGACGCCTACTATCTCAAAGCTCAAAAAGTTCGCACGCTACTCACTCGCGATTTCGATGAAGCCTTCAAGAAGGTGGACGCAATCGTTACGCCTACCAGCCCGACGGCGGCATTCCGCCTGGGCGAAAAATCGAACGATCCCCTGGCTATGTACCTGGCCGACATCTACACGGTGACCGCGGATTTGGCGGGCATTCCGGGGATTTCCATTCCGTGCGGACAAACGAGCGAGAAGTTGCCGATCGGGCTGCAGATCCTGGGGAAGCATTTTGACGAGGCAACGATTCTGCGGATCGCACACGCCTACGAGCAGGCAGCTTAGCTCCCCAGGCGCTCGTAATATTTTTCACCGGCACAAGCGCGGCAATAGATCTTCCCGTCGCGCTGCACTTCCCTGCGGAAGTTGATGCCTTCGCCGCACTTCTCGCAAACGATCCGCTCGCCTTTATATCCGGGAAATTCTTCTGGCGGTAAGTCGACCTTCACCCATTCGGTGGCGAACAGTTCCTCATCCGGCATTTCGCGGTAGGCGCGTATCTGCTGCTGATTCTTGTTTTCAATCTCAGGATAGAGTTGTCGCGCCCGCGCCTTCGACGACTCTTTGGCAGCGATGCGAATCCCTTTGCCGGAGCTGACGTCCACGAATGTGGCCGCCATCTTTCCCCAGTCGCGAAATTTCAATGCCCGCTTGCCCAGCCGGCATCCAGTAACGACCCCGATCGCGTCGGTCGCGCAGCGGTCAATTTCCACGAAGGTAACCAGACGCTTCCGATCTTTGCCATGGGGATCGTCGATGCCGAGTCTCCGCAAACCCAGCATCGCCAGGCGCACGCCAAGCACTTGGCCGGCACACAAATGCCCATGAGCCTGTTCCGCGTCCAGAAGATATTCGTCGAGGGATTTCACGAGGCAACTCTCAGCTGTCAGCTTTCAGGTTAACACTGCCTCACGCCGCGGAAAAACGTCCGTCAGCGATACCCGAGGAGTTACTTCCTTCTCCAGCGAATTCCGTCTTTCGTGATCTCGATCAGAATGCCCGCCTCACCGAGTTCAGCCCGGATCGCGTCTGATTTCTTGAAATCGCGGGCGGCGCGGGCGGCTTTCATTCCGGTAATCCTGGCTTCGATATCGGCATCGGACAGTTGTCCCGACTGCAGCGCTTCCTTCAATTCATCGCTGATATCCTTCTCCCGTCCTTCGGCTCGCGCCCATTCCACAACCTGCTTCATCTTCTCAACATCGGTATCCTCGAGCACGGCAAACACTTCGTCGAACTTCGCCAGCGCCGCCATCAACGGCCCTACATCGCCTTTCTTCACCCCGCCTTTATCAAATTCGGTATTGGCTTGCCGCACCATCTCGAACAGTGCCGCTTGGGCCTGCGCGGTATTCAGGTCATCGTCCAATGCGGCGCGCATCTTTTCGACTGTGTCGGCGGCCAGAGCCTGCATTTCAGGGCTCGAACCCTCCGCAAATGTCCCCGCGCTCAAACGCAGCCGAAAGTTCCGCAAGCGGTCCACTGACACAGACGCCTGCTGCAGACCGTCAAACGTGAAGTTCAACTGGTTGCGGTAAGGGACCGACGCAAGCAAGTAGCGAATCGACGACGGCTTGTATCCTTTCAATACCAGATCGCGCAGGGTAAAGAAATTCCCCAGGCTCTTCGACATCTTCTCGCCTTCGACCAGCAGGAACCGGGCATGAAACCAGAAATGCGCAAACGGCTTCCCTGTGAGAGATTCCGATTGTGCAATCTCGTTCTCATGATGAGGAAAAATCAGGTCCTCGCCCCCGGCATGTAGGTCAAAACTCTCACCAAGTTCCCGCATCGACATGACGGAGCATTCCAGGTGCCAGCCCGGGCGTCCTGCGCCAATCGCCGTATCCCACGACGCTTCGCCCGGCTTCGGCGCCTTCCAGAGAGCAAAGTCGCGCGCGCTGTCCTTGTCGTATTCGTCCACATCAACGCGGGCTCCGTCGAGCATGCCGCTGAAATCCCGCTTCGACAGTTTTCCGTACTCCGGAAATTTGGCGATGCGAAAGTAGTACGAGCCGTCGTCGGTGCGATAAGCGACTCCCTTCTCGACGAGTCTCTCGACAAACGAAGCCATCTCCGGGATGTGCTCGGTAGCGCGCACCAACGTGGGCTGCTCAATCCCAATCATCGCGGCATCTTCCAGAAACGCCTTCTCGTATTTCGCCGTGTATTGCTGGACGCTCACGCCATCGCGTGCGGAATTGCGAATGATCTTGTCGTCGACATCGGTGATGTTCATGACGTGGCGTATTTTGTATCCAATCTGCTGCAGGTACCGGCGCAGCAGATCGACGGCCACGAACGTGCGGAAGTTGCCGATATGTCCGTAATCGTAGACAGTCGGCCCGCAGGCGTACATGCGCACTTCGGAGTCGCACAGCGCACGAAACTCCTCGATTCGCGACGACATCGTGTTGTACAGGCGAAGGGCCATAACTATTCGGTGCAAAACGAACCTAAGATTCTAGGGGTCGGAGGAAAAGGGGTCAAATGGCCTTTACACCGTGGATGTGGGCGCGGGTGGCAGTGCATGCGTATGCACCCGCAAACGCTGCTGTACCAGGATCAAATAATGGAGCGCCGAAAGGATCGTAAAAATAAACGTCGCGCGCAGAAAGACCGTGCGTGCGATCCAGATCCAGCGTAACGGACGAACCTGCAGAAGGAGCACGAAAAAGACTGCGCTGATCTGCGAAAACGTGTTGGCCTTGCCGAAAATGCTGGGACGAAAATCGCGCAATCCCGCGATGGCGAACAGCACCGCGCTGGCCGCAAGAATGGAAATATCGCGGCTAAACACCAGCACCGTAAACTTCCACGGAATCTTGTGCAGAATGGAGAGCACCAGAAACATTGTGCTCAACAGAAGCTTATCGGCGATCGGATCCAGATATTGTCCGAGTAGCGTCTGCTGATGCAGGGTCCGCGCTAGCAGGCCGTCGAGTCCGTCGCTAAATCCCGCGATTACAAAGACAACGAGCGCCCAGAGATAATGCCCCTCGACCAGGTGAATCACGATGAACGGCACAAAAATCATGCGCAACAGGGTGAGCTGGTTGGGAGCAGTGAGAACCTGCGAGAGCTTCACGCGCTCTCCTTCGACGGAGGCGCTTTGGGCTCACCCTGATCGCTCGCCACTTTGCCTTGATCCTGATTGGCCGGCGCGAGGGCCGCGGATGGCTCGAGTCCGGTCTTGGCTTTAAAGCGTTGCGAGAGTGAAGGCAGGCCGCCATCGGGAAGATCGAGTTCGACGCGTTCAATGCGATGCATGGGAAAGAACACTACCGCAGGGGTAAAGGGCTCACCATCGCGCACCATCACGGTGAGATCTTCAAACGAGGCCAACTCCGCGCCACTCAGGCTGAGCCCTTCGGCAGCGAGAGCAAGAATCATTCCCCAGAATTTTTCGCGCGGATTGCACAAGGTCGCGATGACGACGGCTCCGGGCGAAAACGGCTCGTTCCGCTGGACACGGCTCACAGGCGCCCCAAGCGAACTTTTCGGCATGCCAAGATTGTCGCCGGGGCAAGCCCGCATTGCAAATCCTGCCGCCAGATGCACCGAGGTGGCCGCTCAAATTTTGCGTCTGCCGCGCAACTCCGGTATGTTGAGCGAACATGTCGGCCACCCCTTCAACTCCGGTTATCGAATTTCGCGACGTGTCCTATCGCGTAGGGAGCACGCAAGTCCTGCTTGGGTTGAACTTGCAGGTCGCTCGCAACCAAACTCTAGTGCTGCTGGGCCGCAGTGGCTCAGGCAAAACGACCACGCTCAAGCTGATCAACCGCCTCGTCTCACCCACGTCGGGAGCGATCTGCATCAACGGCATGCCGAACGAAAAGCTCGATGTGATTCGCTTGCGCCGCGGCATCGGCTACGTCATTCAGGATGTCGGACTGTTTCCTCATTTCACGGTCGAGCGAAATATTGCTGTAGTTCCGAAAATCGAAGGCTGGCCTGACGACCGCATTCGCGCCCGCGTTCAGGAACTACTGCAACTGGTAGGGCTGGCCCCGGAGTTGACTTCGCGTTATCCGCACCAGTTATCCGGTGGTCAGAGGCAGCGCGTCGGTGTAGCCCGCGCGCTGGCGGCCGATCCCGGAATTCTGCTGATGGACGAACCCTTCGGCGCATTGGACCCTCTTACCCGCGATGAACTCCAGCGGGAATTTTTTCTGTTGCAGCAGCGTCTGCATAAAACGGTCGTTTTTGTGACCCACGATCTGCGCGAGGCTCTGCGTCTCGGCTCGCGCATCGCGCTGATGGAAGCAGGGAAATTGCAAACCGTCTTGACCCCGCAGGAGTTCATACAATCTTCTGATCCCTGGGCCTCAGCGTATGTGAGGGCGTTCGGGGATGGATTAGAGTCGGCTGCAAATCGAGGAGCGTCATGAATGTCGTTCGCTTTATTTTGCAGAATCGGATTCAAGTTCTCGATCTCACCCTGGAACATCTCTGGCTGGTGGGCGTCTCTACGGCTTTTGCCATGTTGATCGGCATACCGCTGGGAATCTTGATCGCTCATCGGCCGCGGCTGAATAAGCCTGTACTCGCCAGCGCCAACATCATCCAGACGATTCCCAGCCTCGCACTCTTCGGATTTCTATTGCCCGTACCCTGGCTCGGGGAACGCTCCGACCGTCTGGCAATTCTCGCGCTCACTCTCTACGCGTTGTTGCCGATTATTCGCAACACGTACACCGGCATTTCCGGAGTGGACGCATCGGTGGTGGAGGCGGGCCGGGGGATGGGCCTTACCGAATCGCAGTTGTTATTGCAGGTCGAACTGCCGCTGGCGGTGAGTGTGATTCTGTCTGGCGTCCGGATCGCGGTTGTCATCTCGGTCGGACTCGCCACCATCGCCGCGGCGATTGGAGCCGGCGGTCTCGGCGAGTTCATTTTTCGGGGCTTGGCCATGGTTGATGATCGAGTCATCCTCGCCGGCGCGATTCCGGCCGCGATTATGGCTCTGGCAGCCGACTTCGGCGTGGGATGGCTCGAACGGCGGTTCCGCGCACGATGACGCGTCGGGCAACAACTTTGTTTTTGCTCCTGGCGGCGACCCTTGCCCCGCTTGCATGCGAGCCGTCGCATTCCGATCGCATCGTCGTCGGCTCCAAGAACTTCACCGAATCGTTCATCCTCGGAGAACTCCTCGCGCAGCAAATCGAAGCGCACACGAATTTGAAAGTGGAGCGTCGCTTTTATCTCGCCGGAACGTACATCTGCCAACAAGCGATCCTGGCGGGACGAATCGACGTCTATCCGGAATACACGGGCACCGCCCTCACTGCAGTCCTCAAACAGAAGGCCAGCGCCGACAAGGCGGACGTTTACCGGCGAGTAAAAGAAGAATACGAGCGGCGATTCGACCTTACGCTGGAGCCGGCCTTTGGATTCAACGACACGTTCGCGATGGAGATCCGCGGGGAAGATGCGCGACGCCTGCACGTCCGCACGCTATCGGAGGCAGCGCAATTTGCTCCGAAATGGCGAGCGGGATTTGGCTACGAATTCATGGAGCGTCCCGATGGCTATCCGGGCCTCGCCGCTGCCTACGGCCTGCATTTCGCCGAGCAACCGCGCATCATGGACTTGGGACTGCTCGCCCGAGCGTTACAAAGTCATCAGATTGACTTCGCTGGAGGCAATGCCACGGACGGGCTGATCCCCGCTCTGGACTTGTTCGCTCTCGAGGACGACCGCCATTACTTTCCTCCCTACGAAGCAGCGCCCGTCATCCGCGAGCAAACGCTGAAACAGCATCCTGAGATCGCCCAGGCTTTGGCAGCGTTGGCTAACACGATCTCAGATGCCGAGATGCAGCAGATGAATTACGCCGTCGACGGCCTGCATCGTGACACGCAAGACGTAGTCCGCGATTTCCTGAAAGCAAAAAAGCTCGTGCCCTGATTTGCGGTGGGTAAGCGTCAGATCGAGAGTGTTCCCCGCATCGTCAAGACGGCACTGCTCTGTAAGACAACTCGATCTCCCGCCATTTCACACCAAAGTTCTCCGCTGCGCTGCGACAGTTGCCGCGCGTGCAGCCTGGATTTGCCTAAACGCCGCGACCAGTATGGCGTCAGCAGGCAATGCGACGATCCGGTCACGGGATCCTCGGCGATTCCATAACCTGGGGCGAAGTATCGGGAAACGAAATCCACCTCTTGGCCGCGCGCAGTAATCAAAACGGCATGGGGATGGAGTTGTTGCAGCGCTTCGAAATCCGGCGTCATATTCTGAACCGTGCGCTCATCGTCCAAGACAAGCATATAAATCTGATTCACCTCCCATACCTCTGACGGCCTCAGGTCCATCCGGGAAAGGGCACGCTTCAACTCGCCTGGCATTGCCGCCCGAGGCTGGGGAAAGAGCGCAGGAAAGTTCATCGACAGAGAGTCCCCGCTCTTTTCTACCGTCAACGTCCCATGGAAATGGCTCTCGAATCGCACCGCCTCCGCTTCGGGTTGCAAGAAGTTAAGAACGACAAAGCCTGCCGCCAAGGTAGCGTGGCCACACAGTTTCAGCTCGCACCGAGCTGTAAACCAGCGTATTTCGTAACCTTGCCCCCTGGGTAAAAGGAAGGCGGTCGCAGAAAGATTATTTTCTGCAGCGACTTTGTGCAACCGGGCGTCATCTAACCACGAGTCCAAAAGGCAGACCGCCGCGGGGTTGCCGCTGAAGGGACGATCGGTAAATGCGTCAACGTAAAACACTGGAATACGCATTGTTCTGATTTTACCTGCGATGTTTCTGCCGGTTATCACAAGCAGCGGAAGCAATGGGGTTTCCGCTATCTGAGCTAGCGGGTCGTTTGCGCTGTGCAATCCACGTGCCATAGGAGGCCTCAATGGCTACTGTTCCCCAAGAAGCCGCTCTGGATCACACTCTGCTGCACAGGATCTCCGATGCCCGCCGGCAGAGCGATGCTCTGTTCGATATCGTCAAGTCAGACGCCATCTTCGAGCGCCCCATTCCCGAGCGTCATCGCATCATTTTTTACGTGGGACACCTCGAGGCTTTCGACTGGAACCTGCTGCACGAAAATGTCTTTGGCCTGAAAAGCTTTCATCCTAAGTTCGACCGCTTGTTCGCCTTCGGCATCGATCCGGTGGGCGGCGGCCTACCCACCGATCAGCCCTCGGACTGGCCCAGTCTCGCCACAGTCCGAGATTACGTGCACCAAATCAGGGCGGCACTGGACGACAAGCTTTCGCGAACAACTCTCGACTCCGGCGAACTCATGCGTGACGGCTTCCCCTTGCCAATCTTGCTCAACGTTGCCATCGAGCACCGCCTCATGCACATCGAAACCCTGGCTTACATGCTTCATCAGCTGCCCATCGACCACAAGGTCCGCCAGGCCGACCCTCCGAATCTTCCAACTCAGCCCGTGGATCACCGCATAATCCAGATTCCTGCGGGGACTGCAACACTCGGTCTTTCCCGCAGCTCAGAAATTTTTGGCTGGGACAACGAGTTCGAAATTCATTCCGTCGATGTTCCCGCTTTCGAGATCGACCGGTATATGGTCACCAATCGTCAGTTCCTCGATTTCCTGAACGAGGGCGGATACGAGACTCGCTCTCTGTGGAGCGGTGACGACTGGAACTGGAAGACTGCTCACAACATTTCTCATCCTGTGTTCTGGAAAGAATCCCGTGATGGCTGGCTCTATCGCGCCATGTTTGATGAGATCCCATTGCCCGACACGTGGCCCGTTTATGTCAGCCATGCCGAGGCATCGGCCTATGCACGGTGGGCGGGCAAGTCGCTTGCGAGCGAACCGCAGTGGCAGCGCGCGGCCTACGGTTCTCCTGATGGCAACGAGCGAACTTACCCCTGGGGCAGCCACGCCCCCAACCCAACTTTAGGGAATTTCGATCT
Source organism: uncultured Acidobacteriota bacterium (assembly GCA_963719865.1). GTDB lineage: Bacteria > Acidobacteriota > Terriglobia > Terriglobales > Acidobacteriaceae > Sulfotelmatobacter. The sequence goes on from CAVRDS010000015.1 coordinate 16,068, forward strand.
CACGCATTGGAACCCGACGCCGGTCAACGACCACCCGCGCGGGCAAAGCGCCTTCGGCGTGGAGGCCATGTTGGGCAACGGATGGGAATGGTCATCGACTCCGTTTTCCCCATTTCCAGGCTTCCAGCCATTTCCGTTTTATCGCGGATATTCTGCCGATTTTTTTGATGGCAGGCACTTCGTCATGAAAGGCGGCTCGCCGCGCACCGCGGCATGCATGCTTCGTCCCACGTTCCGCAATTGGTTTCAGGCTCATTACCAGTACGTGTATGCGGGATTCCGCTGCGTAAATTCTTAATCAGAGGATGACTTATGCTCGTGCACGCAATTCCCAGCAATGTTTCCTACGAATTCGCCGCCGATGTGCGCGATGGACTGACGCGGCTCCAACAGAAGGAACTCCCGTCGAAGTACCTCTACGACGATGTCGGCTCGGCGCTCTTTGAGGTGATCAGCCACCTTCCCGAGTACGGGCTGACTCGCGCTGACGAACGATTACTGCGCCGCCACGCCAGAGAGATCGTGGATCGCGTGACCGGGCCGGTGGCCGTAGCCGAACTGGGCAGCGGCAGCGGCAGAAAGACCCGCTGGCTGCTGGAAGCTTTCTGCCGACGCCAGCGGACTTCATATTACCCGGTGGAAATTTCGCACTCCGCGCTGGTCATGTGCCAGCGCGAACTGAGCGACATTGATGCCATCAGCATCGTGGGCTTCGAGCGCGAATATCTCGACGGATTGCTGGAAGTGGCAGCGTATCGGAAGAGCGGTCAACATCTGCTGGTGCTGTTCTTGGGCAGCACCATCGGCAACTTCGATCGCCAGGCTGCGATAACCTTTCTGTCGGAAGTGCGCCGCATTCTTCAGCCCGGTGACTCGCTGCTGCTGGGCACGGATCTGGAAAAACCCAGCTCGCAGCTTATCGCGGCCTACGACGACGAACTCGGGGTCACGGCGGCTTTCAATCTGAACCTGCTGGCTCGGGTCAATCGGGAACTTGGGGCCGATTTCGACCTCTCGCAGTTCCGGCATGTCGCGAAAATTAATCCTGAAGCGCGCAGCGTCGAAATGCATCTCGAATCCATGCGGCGTCAAGTGGTCAGCATCCCCGCCGCCGAAGTCGTGGTCGAATTGCAGGAAGGGGAAACCATCTGGACCGAAAGCAGTCACAAATATTCGGCCGAAGAACTGTTTGAGACGGCTCGGGATGCGGGCTTCCGCTGCGAGGTGCAGTGGATTGACGAGCAGTGGCCATTTGCGGAAAATTTGCTGATCGCGGCATAATCCCGCAGGGAGTTCGCAAAACCGAATCGGTGCCGATTCAGTAAGACGCCGATTCAGTAAGACTTGGACCGGCGCCAGGCACGCATGTTGACCGCCGCAAAGACAATGCAAAACACGTTGGCAGGGACGAAGCCCAGTTGTGCCGTTCGAACTCCGATGACGCAGATGATCGCGCTATTCACTCCGGCTAAGATCCAGCCCTCCCAGCACCGCCGTCCCAGCAGAATCGTGGACAGGATGGTCAATACACATGAAAGATAATCAAGGCGCAACACGTATGAAGAACCTCCGACCACCATTGTGAGCGAAGACCGCGGCAAATAGCTGTGATTGTGGCCCTTCGTCACGTGACGGAGGTCACTTGACGGGAAATTAAGTTCCTGTGGAGGCGCCATGGCAAACGGATGCACCCATCTCGATCAGATCAAAATCCGCGATACCGACGCACACGTCTGCGAAGAGTGCGTGAAGATGGGAGATACCTGGGTCCATCTGCGGCTTTGCCTCAGCTGCGGGCACGTCGGATGTTGCGACTCGTCCAAAAACAAGCATGCCACCAAGCATTTCCATAGAGCGCACCATCCGCTGATTCGTTCCATCGAACCGGGCGAGTCGTGGGTATGGTGCTACGTCGACCAGGTGACGGCCGGCGAACTTTAGGCCTAGACTGCCCCGAGCGACGTTTTCCAATAACCGTTGTTCAGGATGCGACCGATTGGGTCGCCCGAGTATCTAAAAGACTTATTCTTGTGCGGAGTCCCGTGGGAGCCTGCACGATCTGAGAGTAATCATGCCCAAGCCTATCCTTCTAACGGTTGACGACGATGCTGACGTGCTGCGCGCCATTGAACGCGATCTGCGCTCGCAATACGGCGCGGAATATCGGGTGATCAGCAGCGATTCGCCGCATGGCGCGCTCGATCTCCTGAAAGGGTTGAAGGTTCGCAACGACGGCGTTGCCCTTCTGCTCGCGGATCAGCGCATGCCGAACATGGACGGAGTAGGATTCCTGCAGGCCGCCCGCGAGATTTTTCCTGACGCCAAACGCGCCTTGCTGACCGCTTATGCCGACACCAATGCCGCGATCAGCGCGATCAACGAAGCCAATATCGACTACTTTTTCATGAAGCCGTGGGATCCGCCCTCGGAGCATCTGTATCCGCAAGTCGATGACCTGCTCGAGGATTGGCAGGCCTCGTACCGTCCGGCGTTTCAGGGCATTCGCGTGCTGGGAACCCGCTGGTCGCCGCAGTGCTACGCGCTGCGCGATTTTCTGGCGCGCAGCCACGTGCCTTACCAATGGATCGACGTCGAGGGCTCGGCCAATGATCCGGAAACCAAGCGCCTGGTGGAAGCGCTGGGCCCGGACGCAAGCGAGCTGCCTGTGGTGCTGTTTCCGGATGGCGCGAAATTGCTCAACAGCGCTCCCACCGAGGTTGCGCAGAAAGTCGGCCTGCGCACCCGCGCAGAAACCAGTTTTTATGACCTGGCGATCGTCGGAGGAGGCCCGGCCGGCCTTGCAGCGGCGGTTTACGGAGCGTCGGAGGGACTGCACACCGTCATCGTGGAGCGCGAAGCTCCCGGCGGCCAGGCCGGCATGAGCTCACGCATCGAAAACTATCTTGGATTCCCTACCGGCCTGAGCGGTGGCGACCTCGCTCGCCGCGCCGTAGTTCAGGCCAAACGCTTTGGAGTCGAAATCCTCGCGCCGCAGTCGGCAGTCAACATGCGAATCGAGGGCCCCTACCGCATCATCAAGCTGGCCGATGACAGCGAGATTTCCTGTCACGCCCTGATGATCGCTACCGGCGTGCAGTGGCGCCGCCTGGAGGCTCCTGGCATCGATCGCCTGCAAGGCGCGGGCGTGTATTACGGCGGCGGATCGACCGAAGCCCTGTCCTGCAAGGGAGAGATGGTCTACATCGTGGGCGGAGCGAATTCCGCCGGCCAGGCTGCGATGAATTTTTCCAAGTACGCCGAGCGGGTTGTGATCCTTGTTCGCGGCGAGTCGCTCTCCAGCACCATGTCGCAATATTTGATCGATCAGATCAAGCAGACTCCCAATATTCAGCTGTGGACCCACGCCAGTGTCGCCGAAGTGCACGGCGACACGCACCTCGAAGAACTCTCCGTGCTCTGCACCGATACCAACAAAGTGGAGCGCGTTCCCGCCAGTTCGATGTTTATTTTCATCGGAGCGCTGCCGCGAACCGATTGGCTGGGCGATATCATTCAGCGCGACGATCGCGGATTCATTCTTACCGGTCCCGACCTCATGGCAGACCGGCAGCGTCCGAAAGGATGGGCGCTCGATCGCGATCCGTTCTTGCTGGAAACGAATGTTCCGGGTATCTTTGCCGTCGGCGATGTGCGCCACGGATCGGTGAAACGCGTTGCCTCGGGCGTTGGTGAAGGATCGGTGGCTGTTCAATTCATCCATCAGTATCTGAGCAAGGTCTAAATGGACGAGACGCGCGAACTGCTGTTGCAGGTTCCTTCTTTCGTTGACTTGCCGGGCGATCAGATCGACTGGTTTCTCGGCCAATCGCAGGAATTGCGCTTGCACGCCGGTGAAACCTATGCCCGACAGAACGATCCCGCAGAATTTATGTTTGTCCTGCTGCAGGGGGAATTCCAGTGGCGAGGCGAACTTTCCGGCGAAGCTGTCGTAATCACCATCTCAGCCGGAGAGATTTCCGGCATCCTGCCTTTTTCCCGGATGAAGACCTATTCGCTCACGGGACGCACCCTGACCGAAGCTCGCCTCCTGAAATTTCCGGCCGCACAATTCCCTCAGCTCGTGCAGAAAATGCCGGAACTGGCGATGCGGCTGGTTGGCAAAATGTCCGACCGCATCCGCGAAGTCACGCGCTTAGAGCAACAGCGGGACCGGCTCGTGGCACTGGGCAAACTCTCTGCCGGGCTGGCCCATGAACTGAATAATCCGGCGTCGGCCGCGAAGCGCGCTTCAAGCCAGCTTCGGGACATGGTGAAGCGCGTCCGAGACGCCAGCCTCGACCTCGGTCGCCGCGAGCTCAGCAGGGAGCAAAAGGCCGAGATCGAGAGGCTGGAAGCCTCGCTTACCCACGCGGACGCCCCGCCGCCCGATCCCCTCACAGCCAGCGACCTTGAAGATCAAATTGATTCACTGCTGCGCAGCCACGGGCAGGACGATCTCTGGCAACTTTCGGCGGACTTGGCCAAGAAGAATTTCCAGCCCGCTGCTCTGGAACGCCTTTTTGCTACGCTCGACGCCGGAACCGCGCGCGCTGCGCTGGTCAGGATCTCCACGTCTCTCGAAATCTTCGGCCTCCTGAACGAAATTGAAAGCAGCGCAACGCGCATCTCCGATCTGGTGAAGGCCATCAAGGAATACACCTTCATGGACCAGTCACCGGTACAGAACATCGACGTGGTGAAGACTCTGGAAAATACGCTGACGATCATGAATCACAAACTGAAACGCGGCGTGAAGGTACAGCGCGATTACCAGCCCGTCCCGCTGCTGGTGAATTCGTTTGGCAGCGAACTCAACCAGATTTGGACCAACCTGATCGACAACGCGATTGACGCCATGGGTGGTCAAGGCGAACTGCGGGTGCGCACTTACCGCGAGGACGATTGCGTCGTCGTCGAGATTGCCGATAACGGTCCGGGAATCTCTCCGGAGGTGCAGCCTCACATTTTTGAACCTTTCTTCACGACTAAGGGCGTCGGCGAGGGCACGGGCCTTGGCCTCGACACCGTGCTGCGCATTGTGAAGAAGCATCGGGGCAACATACAGGTCCTCTCCAAGCCCGGCGATACGCGCTTTCAGGTATGGCTGCCGCTGGCAGTCGGCTCGAGCTAGCACAATCGGGAACAACAGGCCAAGTTTCAGGAATTCAATTCTCGGCACGAGGGAGGAGTTCGATGACTTCTACGTTTGCTCTGTTGCTGGCCTTCGCCATCGGCATCGTCGCGGGCCTTCGCTCGCTGAGCGCGCCCGCGGTTGTGGCCTGGGCCGCCCATCTCGGCTGGATCAATCTTCACAGTTCTCCCCTGACGTTCATGGGATCGAAGTGGAGTGTAGGCATCTTCACGGTCCTGGCCCTGGTTGAATTGGTTGCGGATCAACTCCCCAGCACACCGGCGCGTACTGCAGCCGTGGGCCTTTGCGCGCGAATCGTTACCGGAGGCCTTTGCGGCGCATGCCTCGCCGTTGCCGGAGGCGCAGCCCTGGCAGGTGGAGCGGTTGCAGGCGCAATCGGCGGAGTTGCTGGAGCATTCGGCGGATATCACGCGCGCGTCGGGCTGGTTCGCTCCTTGCACGTCGCTGACGTCGTCATCGCCGTTCCTGAGGACGTCGTCGCCGTCGCCCTCGGATTATTTCTGGTTTCCAGATTTTAGGCAGCGCATTATGTCCGGCGCGCACCTATGCGATCGGACAACCCATGAACCAGCAATACGACGCAATCGTCATCGGCTCTGGACAAGGAGGGACGCCCCTTTCGATGGCGCTGGCTAACGCCGGCCTTCGCACCGCGCTCGTCGAACGCACGCATGTCGGCGGTACTTGCATAAACGAAGGATGCACTCCCACCAAAACCATGGTCGCAAGCGGACGCGTCGCGTACCTGGCCAGCCGGGCCGCTGATTACGGAATCCACACCGGCCCGATCAGCGTCGACCTGAAAAAAGTTCGCCAGCGCAAGCGCGATATCGTGGACCGCTTCCGCAACGGAAACCAATCGCGCATCGAGAAGACCGCTAACCTCGAACTCATCTTCGGAGAAGCCAGCTTCACCGCTGCCAAGACGATTCTGGTTCGCATGAATGAGGGCGGCCAGCGCACAATGTCGGCCCAGCGTATTTTCATCGACGCCGGGACCCGGGCCGGCTTCCCCAAACTCGATGGACTCAACTCCGTGCCCTTCCTCGACAACATCTCGATCATGGAACTGGGCGATCTGCCGGAGCATTTGATGATTCTGGGAGGCGGCTACATCGGCGTGGAATTCGGACAGCTCTTTCGCCGCCTCGGCAGCAAAGTAACGATTGTGCAGTCGGGCGGCCAATTGCTCACTCACGAAGATCCCGATATCGCAGAAGAGATCACGAGAATTCTGCAACAGGACGGCATTGACATCATGCTGAATGCGAAGGCGCGGCGCGTGAGTCAATCCAACCAGAGCATTCTGCTGGAAGTCGCATCGCAACAAGGTTCGGTCACGGTGACCGGCTCTCACCTTCTGGTCGCGACCGGTCGCGTGCCCAACTCCGACACTCTCAATCTGCCTGCCGCCAACATTCGAACCAACGAGCGAGGTTTCATCGAGGTAAACGACCGGCTCGAAACCAGCGCGCCGGACATCTACGCTCTCGGCGACATCAAGGGTGGCCCAGCCTTTACTCACATCTCCTACGACGACTTCCGCATCCTGCGCGGAAATCTGCTCGAACACAAATCGCTTTCCACTAAAGATCGTCAGGTCCCGTACTGTGTTTTCATCGATCCGCAACTGGGACGCGTAGGCCTGACTGAAACGGAAGCCCGCGCCCAGGACCGCAACATTCGCTGCGCCAAGCTGCCCATGACCTCCGTGGCGCGCGCGCTCGAGGTGGACGAAACCCGCGGCTTCATGAAGGCGGTGGTCGATGCGGAGAGCAATCAAATCCTCGGCGCGGCCGTGCTCGGAATCGAAGGCGGAGAGATTATGTCGGTGCTGGAAACGGCGATGATGGGTCGGTTGCCTTACACCGCCCTACGCGACGCCACTTACGCTCACCCTACGCTGGCCGAGTCGCTCAACAATCTGTTCATGGCCATGGACCGTCAATGAGCGGTGATCAAGATTGCCGAATGACCGATGCCGCCGGAGGATTGTGATTCCGCGAAGAGCGTAAACAAAATACAATGGCATCGCATCTATCCTTAACTACTTACGGGCGGCAAATCCACGACTGAGAACTGAGAACCCGCTTTTGGAGCCCACTTACAGCATCGTCATCCCTGCGTACAACGAAAGCGCCCGCCTCGGGGAGAGCCTGGAAAAGGTTCTCGCCTACGTGCACGCGGAGGGCTGGAACGCGGAAGTGATCGTGGTGAATGACGGCTCGCGCGACACCACGGCAGAGATCGTGCGCAGTTTCGCCGCGAAAGATCCCATACTTCGTCTGGTTGAAAATCCTGGCAATCGCGGTAAAGGATACAGCGTGCGCAACGGCATGCTCAACGCCCGCGGAAAGATTCTGCTGTTCAGTGACGCCGACCTTTCCTCGCCGATCGAAGAGGCGCCCAAACTTTTGCAGGCGCTGGGAGAGGGCGCCGATATCGCCATCGGCTCGCGCTGGCTGCGGGCCGAAACGCAAACACAGCGCCAACCGCTGCACCGCCAGATCTTTGGACGCATCTTCAACCTGATGCTGCGCATCACGCTCGGGCTCAAATTCAAGGACACGCAATGCGGCTTCAAAGCATTCAAGAAGCCGGCTGCAGACGCGATTTTTCCACTGCAAAAAATCGAGCGCTGGGGATTTGACCCAGAAATTCTTTTTCTGGCGCGAAAATTCGGATTTCAGGTGAAGGAAATCCCCGTCGCCTGGGGACACAGCGGCGAAACCCGCATCAATCCCATAGCTGACGGGTTCCGCATGTTTTTGGAAATGATCCGCATCCGGAGGAACGACTGGGAAGGTAAATACAACGGCACCACCGCGCCGACCAGGCAGCAAGCCAAAACGTAGCTGTCATCAGCACATGCCCAGAGGTGCCCCATTCTAAACTCGCGTTGTTTGCGAGTTTAGAGTGGGAATTTTGACGTACCGAAGAAAATAATCACACACTCAGGCTGATTTCTCCACCTGCTTCGAAGCCCGAATCGCCTCTACGACTCGACTCCCCATCTCCGCAGTTGAAATTGCCGCGTGCCCTTTCCCCGCCAGATCCGCCGTGCGCGCGCCTTCGGATAGTACCGCCGAGACCGCTCCTTCCACGCAACCCGCTTCCCGTTCCAGATGGAAGGAATGCCGCAACAGCATCGCGACCGACAAAATCGCTCCCAGAGGATTCGCAATGCCCTTGCCGGCGATGTCGGGCGCTGAACCATGCACCGGCTCATACAAGCCCACCGGGCCTCCAATGCTGGCAGAGGCCAATAGTCCGAGGGATCCCACCACGCCCCCGGCCTGATCCGACAGAATGTCGCCAAACATATTTTCTGTGAGCACGACATCGAAATCCGCGGGCCGGTGCACCAGAAGCATGGCCGCGGAATCGACATATTGATGCGCCAGCTTCACCTCGGCAAAGTCCTTGCCGATCCGCGTCACCACATCCCGCCACAGGCGCGAGCATTCAAGCACGTTGGCCTTATCCACAGAGAGAACTGTTTTCTTCCGCTTCATCGCTAGCTCAAAGGCCACGCGGGCGATGCGCTCCACTTCGTGTTCCGCATAACGCATCGTATTGATCGCGACTCGTGCTCCTGGATCTCCTTCGATCGAGCGGGGCTGTCCGAAGTAGGCTCCTCCAAGCAACTCGCGCACGATCATGATGTCGGTGCCGCGCACAACTTCCGCGCGCAGCGGCGAACAATCCTCCAGCGCCGGATAAAACACCGCGGGACGCAGGTTGGCATACGCACCCAGCTCGCGGCGCAAGCGCAGCAACCCCACCTCGGGTCGCAAATGCCCCGGATTATGGTCGAATGCCGGACTACCTACGGCGCCGAGCAGCACCGCCGACGACGCTAAGCAAGCCTGGATCGTATCCGGCGGCAGCGGATCGTTCGCCTCGGTGAGCGCGGCCCCGCCAATCGCTTTGCGTTGCAGTTGTAGCTGATGCCCGAACCCGTCCGCCACCGCCTCGAGAGCCAGCACCGCCTGTTCCGTGACTTCAGGCCCAATTCCATCGCCGGGAAGAACAGTAAGTTTCAGAAGCATTTTGTCATCGAGTAAATCAGTAATTTTGCAATGGGGTATTTTATGCGCTAACGACGAAAGCCGCCACCCGGCGGCTTCCAATGCCTTTCAATTTCACAATTACTCAATTTCACAATCACTCAATGCTTAGACTCCCCACAGATAATCTTCCTGCTGGGTCTGCTCCTGATGAGCATCCCCGTGAGCGGGCAAAGGCAATCCGAAGGCGTTGGTTTTCGCCGTGGGAAAAGAAGGCACCGGCTCTGCCGGAATCGGCTCAGTTGCCGGAGCATTCACGACTGCCTCATTTGCCGGAACAATCGGTTCAATCAGCGGAGTGGCCGAGCCCGTCGGCTTACGCGTATCGCGGATCAACTCCAGAAGATGATGATCCTCCACATGCTTGATCTTGTCCGCCAAGCGGACAAACCGCCGGTAAATGTCATCCAATCCCCGCCGGTCGAACTGATATCCCAGTTGCTCGCAGCGCATGCTGAGCGCATGACGCCCCGAATGCTTGCCCAGCACCAGCTTCGAATCCGGCACGCCCACCGATTTCGGCGTCATGATTTCGTAGGTCAGCGGATTCTTGATCACGCCATCCTGATGAATGCCCGCTTCGTGCGCAAAGGCATTGCGCCCGGTGATCGCCTTGTTCGGCTGCACCGGCACGCCGGTGATTTCGCTCAGCATCTGGCTGGCGGCAAAAATCTGTTCGCTCACCACTCCCGTGTCATAGGGGTAGCGGTCGGGCCGCACTCTCATCGCCATCACAATCTCTTCCAGCGAAGCATTTCCCGCGCGTTCTCCGATGCCATTGATCGTGCACTCGACCTGCCGCGCTCCCGCCGCAACCGCTGCCAGCGCATTGGCCACGGCCATCCCTAGATCGTTGTGACAGTGCGCGGAAATCGTTACATTGTTGATTCCCCTCACCTGCCGCCGGATCGTGGTAATCAAATCCGCGAACTCCGAAGGTATGGTGAAACCGACCGTATCGGGGATGTTCAACGTAGTCGCGCCGGCTTCCACAACCGCGTTCAGCACCGCACACAGAAAATTGGGATCGGTCCGCGTTGCATCTTCCGGCGAAAATTCCACATCATCGCAGAAGGACTTCGCCAGTTCGATGGCTTCCCGGGCTTGCGCGATGCATTGCTCCCGCGAGATCCGCAGCTTGTACTGCAGGTGAATGTCAGAAGTCGCCAGGAACACATGGATGCGGGGCCGGGCAGCGTCCTTCAATGCCTCCCACGCGCGTTCGATATCCGGGCGGCACGCGCGCGCTAGTCCAGCGATGATCGGACTCCGCACTACCGAGGCAATCGCCTTTACCGACTCGAAATCCCCATCAGAGGCAATCGGGAATCCGGCCTCGATCACGTCCACGCCCAGGCGGTCGAGTTGCTGCGCCAGCCGCAGTTTCTCCTGCTGGTTCATGCTGCAACCCGGCGATTGCTCGCCATCGCGAAGAGTCGTGTCGAAAACCGTGATGCGCGCTCGCTCTGTGATCATGGACACTTCCTCAGGGTCTGGCGCCGGCAACCAGCCCGGCTACAGGGGCATATCCACCCCAGAACCGACTCGCCCTTTCCTGTCTTCTTATCCTACGGACATCATTGCTAGAAGCAAAACTTATATTTCTTTACCATTCATTAGATTCGATACTACTATAAGTATATCTAATACTTATCAAACGATCGATTAAAGGAGCCCCGTGGAGCTTTCCCAACTGGAAGTCTTTCTTGCCGTCGCGCGGGAGCGCCGCTTTTCCCGCGCCGCCGATAAGTTGTTCCGGACGCAGTCGGCCGTCAGCCAGACCATCCGCAAGCTTGAAGACGAACTGGGCGAGGCTCTGTTCGATCGCTCCTCGCGCGAAGGCGTTCTTACGGACGCGGGAAAAGTTCTCTACGAATACGCCGAGAAGCTGATCAATCTGCGAAGCGAGGCCTCCGAGTCTCTTTCCGAGCTGCGCGAACTGCAAAAGGGCAAGCTCATCATCGCGGCCAACGAATTCACCGTGCTTTACTTGCTGCCGGTGCTCGCGGAATTTCGCCGCCTTCATCCCATGATCAAGATTACGGTCGAACGCGCACTAGCAAGCCATATCCCTGATGATGTCTTACGCTACAGCGCCGAATTCGGTGTTCTCTCCTACCAGCCGCAGGAGACGAGCCTGCATTCCGTGATCGTATTTCTGGATGAACTGGTATTCGTGGTGCCTCCCAAACATCCGCTCGCGACGGCCTCCGAGGTCAGCATCCGCCAACTGGGAGCGGAGTCGTTCGTCGCGCACATCGTCTCATCCCCCTATCGCGAAAAAGTCATCCAGCTCTTCAAGAGTCACAAGACGCCTTTGCACATGGACCTGGAACTGCCCACCCTGCAAGCCATCAAGCAATTTGTCGCCATGGGGAATGGAGTGGCTCTGCTCCCGGAAATCAGCGTCGAAACCGAGATCGCTCGCGGAGAACTGGTGCGCATCCCGGTTGGCGAGCTGCAACTGAAGCGCAAGCTGCGCCTGATCTACCGCAAAGAGGCCAACCTGTCCCATGCGGCGCGAGCATTTCTGAAGGTGGTGGAAGCGATCGCCCTCGAGCGCAAAGGCCGCTACCGTTTCCAGCGCGAGAATTAGGAGAAATCCGGAAGAAGTCTGTGCCGTAGCGGTTCCGAATCCGCACGCACCTGTTCTTCGCCGAACGACTCCAGCGCGGCGTCGAGACTTGGATAGACCGCAATCGCTGAATCGAGATTGGTCAGACTGAGCAGCGTACGAACGGTCTCGTTGGCTCCCGCAAATTTCAGTTCCGCACGTCTCTCTTGCGCCCAGGTTTCGAGTAACGCCAATTCGCCAATACCGGCGCCATCGATCGAGCTGACTCCGCTCAATTCGAGAACTACCTTGCTCCGATCGTGCAACACGTCACCCACGACACGAGACAATGCCGCGGCTTCATCGCGATACACGATGCGCCCGTGGCAGTGCACGACCACCACTTCCCCATGATTGCGCGCTTCTAGACTGAGTTTCAACTTCGACTCCTTGTGTCTTCCCACAGCAGCCGCAATGACGGGCTGCTCCCAAGTTTGGCAATGGCTGTCTATAGTTTGCATGTTAATAGATAGACGAGAGTGCCCTGGTTTTGGCACCATAAATATTTGGTGAATATTGGGCGGTTTCGTGAAACGGATCCCAGGTCCCATCCCGGACTATTTTCTCCCCCGGGACATCTTGGCCATCCGGTACACTGCATCTAACGGATTTCGTTGATCAAATAGCTATTTTTGCCGGCATCTGGGCCGGGGAGGAATATTTCGTGTCGAAAACTGCTGCCGCGGTGCTGGCCTGTGCAGGCCTGCTTTTGTTCTCCATCCCGATGTCGGCACAACTCAACGGCCTGCTTGCCAACGGAAACGCCTACGTGGGCGTTTCCTACGGCCAGCTCACCAACATCGTGAACAAGCAGAGCTACAGGGGTTGGGACGCGTCGTTGGAATTGTTGCCTTTCGCGCGGTTTCAGCACCTCGGAGTCATGGTCGATGGCAGCGGCTTTTATCGCCAGGGGGTGCGGCAATACCAGGCGGTGGCCGGCCCGCGTCTTTTCACCAATGCCGGAAGGTGGCGACCGTTTTTCCAGGTGGGGGCTGGCATTCGCCGCCTGAATTCCAGTGGATTTATATGGAGCCCACTGGTGATCGACGTCGGCGGCGGCACAGACTACAAACTCTTCATCAAGAACTTCTCCTGGCGCGTGCAAGGTGACTACATGCGTACCAGCTACGCCAGCAACACGCAAAACGATTACCGCGCGTCAACCGGCATTGTCTGGCGCTTCTAAGCTGTGAGCCATGTGCGGTGAGCTATGAGCGCAATATGATCGCGCACTGCGCATCGCTCATTGCTAACCCCGTACAATTCCCGCTATCCCAATTCGTTTCTGGCGCATCCAAAAACTTTCAGCCTTCCTTTGGGTTAGGAATGCAGGAGAGAAGTATGCCCAGGTTTGTTCTCATCTTTGTGCTGTTTTTGTTGGCCGGCATGGCGGCGGCTCAGATCCCCACTTCTGGAAATGTCTTCTTCGGATACTCTTACTACAACACGAACCTCACGGGGAGCCGCGGCAGCCTGAACGGCTGGGAGGGCTCGCTGGAAGGGAAGATTTTTCCCTTCATTGGCATCGTGGCCGACTTCAGCGGAGACTACGGGTCGCTCGATTTCCCCAGTCCGGTGGGAACGTGTGTCATCGGCGTGGTCTGCTCCCCTGTCAGTGCCAGCGCACACATCGAGAATGTTCTGTTCGGACCACGATTCTCGGTTCCAGTCGGGAAATTCCGGCCGTTCGGGGAAGCCATGATCGGCATTGCGCACGCCAACACCAACGGCTTCGGATCCAACACGTCCTTTTCGACCGCGCTGGGCGGTGGACTCGATTACCGGCTGATTCGCCTTGTGGCCTGGCGCTTTGAGGGAGACTACGTCCGCACCAGTCTTTTCAACGGCACGCAACACAATGCCCGTATCTCGACCGGCATTGCGGTGCACTTCTGATCACAACTCTCCATCCAAATGAATCAGGATTCAGCTGGTTGGCTGAATCCTGTTTCTGTGGCCACAACAAAAATTATATGCGGCAACGAGAGGCCTCGACCCGGGCGCCCGTTACGCGCGAGGTGCGCTCTCCGGCTCCGCCCAATACTTGTGATCCCGCAAGAAATGTTTCTCGTTCCAGTAATTCACTGCTGTCTTCAGGAACAGCCAACCCACCCGCAGATGCCCCATGCGTTTGAAGCGGCGGTTGGTCGTGTATACTCCGCCGCGCACCACCGCGAACCGCTTCCGCTCCACCTTTTGGCTGAGCCGGTAATCTTCCCCGAACTGGATCTGCTCGTGAAACCCGCCCAGTTCCCAGAATTTCTTCCGGTCAAATAACATGAACATCCCGGTCGCGTACGGACGATGCAGGTACGACAGATACTGCAAGCAATCACTGAAAGCGTAAAAGACCTTGTCGATCCAGCTTCCATCCCTGCACACGATATTCGTCGTCACGCAATGCAACTTTTTGCTCTGCGCCCGTTCTACACAACGCCGAATCAGCGAGCAGTCGGCCAATTCGATGTCCGCATCCACAAACAGAACATACGGAGTATCCGCCTGTGCCGTTCCATGATTTCTTCCCACGGACGGCATGCCTCCACGGATCACGCTCACATTCAAGCGGTCGCGGAAGCCGAGCACGATCTCCCGAGTTCCGTCGGTCGAGTTCGCATCAGCGACTAACACTCTCGTACTCGACATCTTCGAGTAGTCCTGCTTCGTCAGCGAAGTCAGCAAGCGCGGAATCAGCTTCGCCTCGTTCTTCGCCGGAATCACGATCGTCAGGTCGTTCGCGGTATTCATGAATTTGTACCCCCGTTTCGTCAATCGTCAGATACGTCAGCCGGGAATCCACCCATCCGCCGGAGTTGTAATAACTGATCCCATCCCGTTCCACGTGCAGAGCTTCATGTGTGTGCCCGCAGAAAATCCGCTCCGCCTGCCGGTGCCGCGCCAGCGCCAGCGCGCCGGCCGCAACTTTCTCCGACATGCGCAACCACCGCGTGTTAAGCCGGTCAATCAGTCGCGCGATCGGCTTGTTCTTGAAATCCAGCTTCTGCAGTTGCAGGTACAGCGAGGTTCCGAGCCGGCTCAAACGCAACCGGTTCACCTGAAATCCGTCAAATTGGTGTCCATGGATCGCAATATGCCGCAGCCCGCGATATTCCCACGTGTAGTCCTGGTACACGCGCACGCCCACCAGGTGCGACATGATGTTGGTCAGCCCGTGGTCGTGATTGCCTTCCACCCATACCACCTCTATGTTGCGTTTCGGGTTGGAAAGTTTGCGTATGTAGCCCAGAAATCTCCAATGCTCTTTCGTAAGCCGGGCGAAGTTGAGGTCGGCAAAGATGTCGCCCAGCAGGATCAGCCGCTGAAACCGGTTTTCTTTCAGCACACGCGTAGCTTCACGCGCATGGCTTGTCTCCCCACCCAGGTGCAGGTCCGAGAGGATCAGCGTGTTGTAGGCATGCAGATCCATACTCCGTTTCTAGCAGTGGAATGTTACGGATTGATGAACACTGCATCAATTTTGGTGCATAGGTAACTACGGGAGTAACCGAAGGGGATGATGCTTTCCGATTGGAAAGCGAAACGGAAAGGTCATGTAGCCAGGGTCGTGTAGCCCCGGACGCCTTCGTCCGGGGTTGCGCGCAAAGCGCGCAATGAGAGGCTATCTGAGAACTCCGGACTAGGACTACTGCGCGGGCGGCACGTACTCTTTCGGCTTGGCCGATCCCTCGCCGAAGAAGAACATTTCCAACTGCTTTACGATGACTTCCTGATCCTCACGCCGCGCCGGATTCAAGCGGTACTCGTTGAGCAGCATCTTGCAGTGCTCCGTCCACATCTTCCAGGCTTCCGCCGAGACGTTATCGTAGACTTTCTTGCCCAGTTCGTTGTCGAAGGGCGGCTCATCCAGCCCGGGCATTTCCTTCTGAAACTTCACGCAATAAACGGTGTGCGCCATAACTCCTCTTCCCGATCGCTGATCTGAAAATTCTATCTTACACGCAGCGGAATTCCTTCGTGATCCTTAGTGTCCTTCGTGGTTGATTGCATTTGATGAAGCCGAGAACAGGTCATGCCCTGAGGCGAATGCGCCACCAGACCAAGGCTCCGGCTCCCCATACCGCCAACAGCGGAATCAAGCTGGCGAGCCCGCGCAGGCCAAGCACCTGCCCAAGATTGAGCGCCCCGTATCCCGTCCCGGCTTCCGTAACGGTCAGCATCGAATCCCGGTTGAGCGCCATCTGGCCCGACCAGAACGCCGGCCACGTGGAATGCACGATCGGGCAGCTATCCTGCATCGCCAGCTGGGAAGTGGTTGAGACAACCATCAAGCTTAGACAGATGCTGATCAGCGCGAGCCCCATCATTACTCGGCGACCACCCATCGACGCCCGATCCCAACTCACTGCCAGGCCCAGGCATAGCAGCGGAATCGCTGCCCCTGCGTATCGTGGCCCAAACGTGAGCCCCGCCTTCCACCAGTAAAACGAAGCATTGAACAAAAAGTAATACGCCACGATGGCAGCCGCCACCAGCGCCGGCGCCGAGAAGCGCTTCTGCTTCCACAACCACCACAGCCCGACCGGCGCAGCCAGCAGCACGGGCGACGCAAAAAACAATCCGCGCGCACATCCAAACAGAAGTTTCAGCAGCCGGTCCGGGTGTGGGTACGTTAGTCCCATGTACCCCTGCTGCTGCATAAACGAAAACGAATTCGGATCGTAATACGAATAGCTAGGACGAAACCCTCCAAACGCCGCATGCAAATAGCTCAACAACACGATCACGCAAACTCCCGCGCCGATTCCGACTCCGGCCGCAACTCGCCAGCGGACGGCGACCCCGCGCGGCCACGCCTGCGATAAAGCGAGAAGCGTGAGCATCGCCGAAGCCGGTGCTGCCGGATATTCGGTAACTGTCGCCCATCCCGCCGCCAGGCCTACGGCAAGCGCCCAAACAAAATCTCGCTCGCTGTCGCCGATCTTCAACGCCGCGGCGAAGGCAAACAGCAAGCAAGCCCCCACCAGCGCGTGCGCCCAGAACAAACTCGCGTACGCCCACAATGGGGTTCCCACGGCCAGCACAATCACTCCAAAAGCCGCTCCAATCGAGCTTCCTCCAAGGCGCAGAGCAAGAAAGTACAAACAGACTCCCGCCAGCGCCGTCGGCAGGGCCGCAGCCCACACGGTCACGAAATACGACAGCCAAAATTCTCCCTGTGCCGATGCAAGCTCGATCCCCGCCATGCGCAGCGCAGGCCGAGCCGCCAACGCGAACGGCACCGCCAGAAATACTAATCCCGGCGCCTTATCCGAATAGTAATGCCCTCGAAAGTGAGCTTTATCCTGGGTGTTCTCGTGGTAGGCGTCGATCTGCAAGGTGTGCTGCTCCACGATGGCGCGCAGCAGATCGAAGCGCGAGTTCTGGTTCCATCCCCCGCCTTCGTAGAAATAAATGAAGGAGACAAAAATAACCGCGCCCAGCAGGGTTGCGGTCTTCCAATGCGAGGAGGAAATTTGGGATAAAGCGCTCATCCGATTCTGCGTGCCGAACCCGATGCGCTCTCAACCGGCTCTTCAAGGAAGCGTACGGACAAAAAGAGCCGCGCCTTTTCGGTCACGGCTCCTGATTTTCAACCCACGCGCGCTACTTTGTCGATGCCAGCAGATATGCCGCGACAATCTTTTTCGTTTCTTCGTCCATCGCGGTCGTCGGCCCCACAGTCCCATTCGATGCCGCAAGCTTTCCCTTGATCCCTATGTAAACCGCGTCGTAGGGCGTGTCGCCCAGGTTCTCCACTCTGTGCTTAAACGGCGGATACCAGCGCGCTTCGCCGGGCTTGGAGTATATTTCCCGCGTCTTCCCGTTCTCGTCGGTAAAGCGCAGATGCGCCTCGGTCAGGATCACAACCACTCCGCCAGGATGATCGTGCAGGACAGACTTTTCGTGCGGCCCATAATGCACCGACACCACCTGCACCCGGTCGTTTTCGAAATCCAGCCGATAATGCTTCGGTTCCACTTTAGTAGGATCCTGCCCCAGCGCGAACGCACAGCTCAGACACACCAAAACGCCCGCCCAGAATAGCTTCGCCACCATATCCGTCTCCTGACGAGTTTCCCCAGTTTAATTGTTTGAACCCTTGGCAGAATTTACGTGCCGCACTCGCCAGTGTCAACGACCCATCGACGCGTCACAAAGGTAACTCCGCTGGAGTAGCTCGCGAGACGTCGCACTCATAACGGCCAGACATAACAGTTGCCAACGACTTGCAAGGAATTCGGCGCGTTGCCTCCGCGCGCAAGCCTGACTCTTAAACTATAAAATCATCCTCAGCCGATCCGCGGAATCTGTATACCTGACCGCCCATCGACACGAGGTGCAAACATGCAACTCAAGCCTTTTTCTCCTCGACGCCTGGCTCGACACCTATGAACACGGCATCGAGTTCAACCTCGCCGCCAGCACCGGTCCGGTCTGGACCGTAAATCAACTGCTCGCTCTGGCCACGGAGGAAGTGCGCGGCAATTTCCTGAATCACAAACTGGTTTACAGTCGCCCCGCCGGAGCCGACAGCCTGCGTGAGGTCATTGCCGAGATGCAAGGCGTCAGCGTGGATTGCGTGCAGATCGTCACCGGCGCCTCCGAAGCGCTGACCATCCTGATGTGGCTGGCGGCGGAACCGGGCGCGAATGTGGTCCTCCCGCTGCCCGGCTTCACCACCTTCTCGGCCCTGCCTGAATCGCTAAGCCTCGAGATGCGCTTCTATCGGGTACGCCGGGAAAACGGTTTCCGCATGGACATAGACGAGATCAAGCGCCTCGCTGACACCAAGACCAAGCTGATCCTGGTGAATAGCCCGCACAATCCCACCGGCGCCACCATCAGCGACTCCGACATGGAATCCCTGCACGACTTCACCTCCCAGCGCCGCATTCAACTCGTCAGCGATGAGGTCTACCATCCCATCTATCACGGACGTGAGACGAAATCCGCGGCGCGTCTGAAGCACGCCACCGTCATCAGCGATCTCTCGAAGGCGTTCTCGCTGGCTGGAGTGCGCACCGGATGGATGATCGAACACGATCCCCAACGCCAAAAGCAGTACTGGAACGCCCGCGCTTACTTCTCCATCTGCAATACCACGACGGGCGAGATTCTCACCGAGGTCGCCATCCGCAATCGCGCCATCATCCTAAAGAAGGCGCAGGAAACCGCCACCCGCAGCCTCGCCCTGCTCGACCGCTTCATGGATGAGCATCGCGACGCGCTGGGCTGGATTCGTCCACAAGGCGGCATGACCGCCTTCCCGTGGCTCGTGAGTGGAGAGAACGCTCGCCCGTTCTGTCAGGCCGCTACCGAGCGAGGCATGTTGTTTGCCCCGGGAGATTGTTTCGACACCCCCGAGCACTTCCGCCTGGGCTTCGCCGCCGCCGAAGATTTTCCTCGAGGTCTCGAGCGCCTGGGAGAATTTGTAGCGAGTTGGGCACCGAAATCACCCTCAAGCCCGGCGCGCTGATCGAGTGACGCCATCTCGGGGCCGCTGATGATTGACGACGGAATTACGCTTTACCGCCGCATCGCGCTGCCCGGCAACCCAGGATCGGCTTGACGATTCCGCTAGAAGACCACCTTCAGGCCAAATTCGATTTGTCGTGGCGACCCCAGCGTGTAAACACCAGTACCTGCACCCACCCGGTTCGCAAAATGCCCCGCGTAAGTGGTGCCGTTGATGCTGCCCGTCTGCTGCGTGAGCAGGCCTGACATTTGGCTCGTCGGCAAATCAAAATTCACGAAGTTGAATATGTTAAAGGCGCTGACAGACGGCGAGATCGTAAACCTCTCCTTGATTTTAAAGTTGTAGGTGAGCGTACTGTCGAAAGTCCGCAGCCACGACATATTAACCTCGTTGCCCGGAGTACTCGGCGGAGCGCACGCTGGATTCGAATCCACCGCGGGAGGAGCCAGGCACACGTGCGGAGCCACGGCACCTAAAGCCGACAAGTCAGCTGCCGTCATTAGACTGTTTGCAATCAAGACCTGGCCAGCCGGAGTTGGCTGACCTGAGACGGTGTTGTTGTAGTTGGTGAGGACCGCATTGATGTTGCTGGCATCGATGCCGCGATCAAAGTTGCCGACGTGGGTCCCAGGAATTGGATCCTGCGTCACACCACTGCCTGTGAAATCGGTACGGAAGATTTCGCCTGCGCCAGTGCCAGTATTCGGCACCGTCAGAGTATTCGGGAACGGGCTGTCGAAATGGGCAATGACTCCCCACTGCAATCCGCCGCGGAAATTAAAAAAGCCGCCGAACGATAGCTGGTGGGTACGGTCAAGAGTGGAAGGCCCGAAGTAGCGGTTCACGTTCTGAGCGTCCAGAGCCGGAATAATGAAGTCCTGATCGCCGCTGGCCGAAGTCACCGTGTTATCTGCAGCCACGCCTCCGCCCGTGTTCTCAAACTTCGACAGGGAATACGAAACCTGGAAGTTCATCGCCCTCACCCCACGGAAGGGGTCATTTACGTTCTCGATCAGCTTCATCTGCAGACCGTTATATACGGAGCGACCTACCGGCGAAAGGAAACCTAGAGGGGGCGCGAGAGGATTGACGCCGCTAAAAGCGCAATTGTAACCCAGCGCTGCAAGGCAACTACTTCCCCCCTGATCGAGGGAAGAACCCAAGCCCAGACCGGCATAATCGGACATGGTGGCGGGCCGGGCTGGGTTCGACGCCGTCCCGTAGGTTCCCATGTCGTTTGTTCCTGTTGACGGGTCCATGACGCAATTCGCCGAATAAGTGCCTGCAACCGTGGATACGCCGCCTCCGCAATTGGCAATAACACTCGCGATCGCTTGCTGCGCTCCAGCTTTTCTGAAGTAGCGGATGTCTCCAGCGTGGTTCTGGTCGACACCCAAGAGGTAATGGGTCTGGACGTTCCGCACGAAATCGGCACTCAACACCATGCCCTTGCGGAGTTCCCGCTGAATGCCAATGTTCATCTGTATGGAACGAGGCGATTTATAGGCAGGGTTATACATGAAATTTTGCGACGAGAAGGAGCAATTGGTGCCGCCCGTACAATCCGTGAGGTATTGCCCGACATAAGCAGGATTATTCGCCGTCAGACTGAACGGCGTTCCCGCAACAAAGGCCTGCTGCAACGCAATCATCGGTCCAACAGCGTTGCCGATCAGCGGGAAGCTGCTGGCCCCCTTCGGCCCGCAGACTGCAATGGCGGACGCGCTTCCGGGCAGGTTAATTGGCCCATTCACTGTCTGCAAGGTGTTGGGCGATCCCGGCGCCGCGCATGGCGCAAAGTATTGCAGGAATGCGCCCGTTGTTTCGCGTTCCGGACCGTCGAAGAGCACGTTGTTCCAGATCGCATTCTCAAAGAACAATCCAATGCCACCTCGGATGGAGGTCTTGCCATTCTTCATCGGATCCCAGGCGAAGCCCAATTGCGGAGCTAAATTTAGATTGGGCTGGTTCACCGCGTTGCCGAGTCCGGGAATCAGGGCGCTGAGCTCAGGAATTGCAGCGAACTGGCTGTCGGTGCCGGCCGGTGTCCCGGTCGTAACGAAGTCCGTAGGTCACCGTTAAGTTTGATCTGATCTTCCACGAATCCCCCAGGTAGAGAAGGATACGGTTATCCGGCCCCAGCCCGCCCGCCGGAAAACCTAAAGCCGGCTTTGTAAACGAGAAGCCCAAGCCGTTGGCTACAGTAGCGAAATCCGCGGGGTAATTGAATGGGTTGGAAGAGCCGCCCGGGAAGACATTGTTTGTCGTTGCCGCTAGTGCGGCTTCAGCCGACGAAACTGCCGAGCCAATCTGGGGGCCGTTCTTGAAGAACGAAGCAAAACCGCCGCCCTGAAGGTGGTTATACGCAATTCCGAATCGGATCGCGTGTGTCCCCAAAACCTTGGAGCCATCGTACTTTATTTGGTGATCGCTTTGCGGAGTGCTTTGCGGCGCCAACAGATTAGGACCAGCCACCAGGCTCGCGGCGAAGAGTTCCGCGTGCAGATCGTTAAAAGGCAACGCGCTGTTGCCCGTGGTCGCATCCACGATCTGATTCTGGAACTTCAAATACGAGAACCGGATCGAGTGGCTGAAGCTACCGGTATTGAAATCCACTCCCACCATTTCATTGCGGGTAATGTCGATGTTGTCGTAGAGCGAATAACCGTAGCCAAACGTGGCGCCAAGAATGTTCTTAAAGTAAGAATATCGAGCGAACAGGCGTGCGCTCTTGGTGAGAGCATAGTCCAGACGTCCGAGCAGGTTGCCTTCGTGGAACGGATCGGCGAAGGTACCGGAGTACTGGGCGAAAGGAGCCGAGACGGGCACCGGGACTTGGGTTTGCTGAATCGTGCGCTCACCGTCCGCGAAGAAAAACAGTTTATTCTTGATGATGGGTCCGCCCACGTCGCCGCCGTACTGGCTACGCTGGTAGGGCGATTGGAATCCGGCAGGAGTCGGCAACTGCGAGGAAAAAGCGCTGTCGCGGAATGCTCCGAAAGCCTCGCCATGGAGAGCGTTGGTCCCGGATTTCGTGGTAACGTTCACCGAACCGGAAGAAGTCAACTCACTGGACATGTCCAGGCTGGACTGGCTGATCTGGAACTCCTGAATGGCGCTGGCGGGTATATCGGTGGTCGTCGTGCCCACGGTTTCATCCGAAACGTCGACGCCGTCAACTTCGATGCGAGCGGTACGGCCAAAACGTCCTCCGAATGAAATGGAAGAAAATCCCGCCTTGGTGGGGTCGAAGTTCTGACCGTCCTGAATCTGGACACCGGGTTCGAGCTGCGCAAGATCCAGAAAGTTGCGGCCGTTTACCGGCAAGTTTTCGATTTGATTGGCCGTCAAAACTCCCTGGACCGTCGCCTGCTCGGTGTTGACCTGAAGGTCACTCGCCTGGACCTCAACCACCGTGCTCTCCTGGCCGATCTCCAGCTTTAAACTCCCGTTGGCCGCATTGTCCACCTTAACCTCTAAAGACACCTGTGCCGTCTTAAAGCCTTTGGCTTCGGCGCGTAGCGTGTAGGCGCCCGGGATCAATGCGCCGAAGGAATACCCCCCCGAGCCGTTGGTCACAGTGCTCAGTGTCTGCCCGGTGGGCCCGACAACCGTCACTTTGACGTTGGGCATAACCGCGCCGGTTGCGTCCGTCACGCTTCCCACGATACTGCCCGTCGAAACCGACGTCTGAGCAAAGCCGATAGGGGATAGAAGCACTGCAGACAGGGCAACGACGGCTAGTACTACAAACAGTGTGCTTACGCGGGAGGAGTTAAGCTTTAACATGGCAGGCCTTCCTTGCGGAATTGTTGTCGGCGGGATGATTCTCCCTAGAGCGCTCCCAGAATCAGCCTTTCCAGAAGTCGCCTCGGAGATCCTTTAATGACCCATCGAACCGGGATTGGGTGATACAAGATACAAATGTGCGATGTTGAACCATGCAATTTCCCAGCCAGAACTGGAGGCAAGTTGGCGTTCAGATATATCCGTCGATTAATCATGCAGTTACATGGTAACCAGCCTTTAAAGGAGTGAGAATTGCAGAATCTTCCTGGCTTGCAAACATCCTGAAAAATGTATATTAAATCTTCGAAACGAAATGTTATCTCGTGTTTTATGTAGGGGCAAGCCGCGTCTAATCCCAAAAATGTGCCTCTTGCCCTGGATTAAGCAGCCGGCGAAAAAAAGAGGAGAGCCGCAAGTGCAAATCCGAGTTGATCCGCACGGACACGACGGGCGTCGCAAGACTTTGAATTTGAAGAGGAAGCTGCAGAAGGTGCACTAAACCAGCATGAATGCTGGCAAATTTTGGTGGGCCCACCAGGATTTGAACCTGGAACCAACAGATTATGAGTCTGCTGCTCTAACCGTTGAGCTATGGGCCCGTTGGGTGCTATCGCCTCTTTTGGGGTGGGTTAGGGCCGGGGCCTTTATTCGCGCGGGTTCGCGGTGTGGGGTGGTGTCCACTTCATGGGTACGTTATCAGTTGGACACGGGCGGTGTCCACTGGTTTTGGACTCCGGGCGGAGCGCATTTCTCGGGGAGTTTCCCACAGTGGGACGGGCGGCGTGTGACGTGGTGTCGGCAGGTGTGCCGGAGCCGGAGCGGAACGGAACGCGGCGGAGTGCCGAGCAAAAAAAGAATAATCGGGTGGAGGGTGCGGAGGCCCGCGTCCTTTGCGGGCCGGGGCACCCGGAGCCCGCACCACTCCTTGGACGGTGCGAGCGGAGCGAGTGCCGTTGTCCACTACGGTCCTGTCCCTCGCGGAGTTGGGGGGCGCGTCGGCTGCCGGCGTCGCTGTCAGTTTGCCGGCTTCTTCTCTTCGTCTTGGAGCGAGTCGAGGTAGCAGGCCAGGTGGGCGTACTCGCCGGTGTCGAGGGATTTGTAGGGCCACTGCTTCTGGGTGATCGGCAGCTTGCAGATGGCGCAGATTGGTTCTTGCCGAGTCTCTTCCCGCACGGAAGGACTCCTTTCGTTGGTGTCCTTATATCACGGCGGGGGCACGGCGTGTTCGGATTTCGTAACAGAATCGGCGAGTTGGTTTGCGCAATTCGAGCTGGTGGCAAACTGTCGGCAACGGGACTGGTAAGGGGGTGTTTTCAGGATGAAGAAGAAACCTTATTCCCCTCCGGCGCGGAGAAACCTCACTCCAGAGCAGGCGAAGAAGATCATCGTAGAGCGCAAGAATTGCAGCGAGGAAGAGGCTGCCGAGTTCCTGGAGTCGCTGCGACGCCAACAGCAACAGGACGATCAAAAGCGGAACGAGCCGCTGGATGATGACAAGGAACAAAAAAGGAAACGCTCGGCATAAGTTGGTGACCGTTCTGAAAATCAGATAGGGAAAATGCCGTGTTGAGAGTTGGTCGGGAGCGTTGCCCGCATTGTGACCAGGCGGAGATCTATGTTTCGAGGCCTCAGGGCTGGCGAGAGGAACTGATGATTTTGTTGGTGCTCCGGCCTGTGAGATGCCGCAGTTGCATGGCCCGTTTTTATCGGCCGCTGTGGGTGCGAACCCCGGTGCTTCCTGGCAGGCGAAGTGAGATCCAGCACTGAGTGCGCTCGCTACGCTCGCGGGACGGACGAATGCGTCCGTCCCTACATGGCCCAGTGGCGTGCCCACCTCCGCGGGCCCGCCACTCGTCTTCGAAGCTCGACGCAGCCCTAAGCCGCCGCCGGAGCTTTACTTCCTACGATCCGTCCTTCCGGCGCTGCCGGACGCTTCGCCGACAGTTCGCAGACCAGCGCCACCGCTGCCAGGACCGCTGCGGTATAAAACGCCATCTGGTAGTTGTGGTACTTGTCATAGAGCAGGCCGCCGATGCGTCCGCCCAACATAGCAAACCACATTAGGTAGAACGGCGGTGTGCCCTGCACCTCCCCGGGAGCCAGTCTCGTTCAAACCCCCGGGGCGGGATTTAAGCAAGCGGTAAAACCTTCTTTTTGTAAACCGTGTTCGCCAACGTCGCCATGGCAATGTACCAAGCGACCAAGCCGGTGATGAAGATCTCCCAGCCGGCCACGGGTGCCGGGACCTTGCCCAGAACCACGCCGTCAAGCAGAACGAAGGCGATGAGCAACAGCCAGAACAGCACCGACAGAAACTTTCCAACGCCTTGGACCGCCACGCAAAAAGCCAATGTGAACAGGGTCCACATCAGGAAAAAGCCGAACAATTCGTGCGGGCCCGCCGGCACCCCCGTCCCAAACTTGGGCTGGTAGAAGAGCAGAAAGAACACGGACCACCAGAAAGCGCCGTATGACATAAAAGCCGACCCGCCAAAGATACTCCCCTTTCGGAGGTCCACAATACCAGCGATGAATTGCGCCGTGCCGCCAAAAGCGATTGCTAAGGCCAGAGTCGGACCTGGCCCCCAATAGCCGACGTTGTGTAGTCCCGTTGCCATGGTTGTCGTGGCGAAACCCATTAAGCCTACAACCGCCGGATTCGCCCACCATTCCTTGTAGATTCCTGCATCTGTAGCTTCCGCCATGTTGTTTTTATCCTTTCTCAAAGTAGCGGCTTGTCGGCCGCTTTTTCCACGTTAGAACCATCGAACGTCTGTTCGTTCTACCTTGTATCCTTCGATACATCCGGCCCGCGGCCTTGCGTTTATGCGCCTCTCAGTGCCCTTTCTTCAAAATTGCGTTGATCGTAAGGTCGGATTCAGGCGACACCGTCAGTTCCCGTTTCCACTGCGCAAAGCCAGGGGATGAAACCACCACGACATGAACTCCGGTGCTCAGAGTGAGTACGGAAGGCGTGCTGCCCACGTATCGTCCGTCAACCGTGACCTCCGCCCCCGACGGGGTGGAAGTAAAACTGCATTTCACCGATCTGCTTGATTCCATCGCAGGAGGAACCGGAGGAACCGGGGTTGCGGCTTGCGTGCCGCTCTCCACTGCTCTCGGCGCGGGGCTGACGGGTGCAGCATTCGGCGCAGTGCTGGGTACCGCGCTGGCCGCTTCTGTCGCGACCAACGAGTACAGCTGTTTTCGCATCTTGCCGTTGTCATCCGCGAAATAAACGAGCAGGCCTCGCTTCTCGCGTCTGGCGTCGAAGCTTTCTCCGCTCGGCAAGGGCGTGCACCGCGACCACCTTGTGTCTACGCTACAGCTGATTCGAAATGGGCTTTGATCGTCTTCCTGCACCAGCATTGTGTTGGTCAGCTGGACAGCTTTGCTGTTATGACAATAGGCATCGAAATTGACGCCGTCACAGTTCTTCGGGACCCCACTGTCATCCAGAACGACCGAATGCGTCTCCGAATCAAGCACTTTGATCCGGATGTTGTTGTTCACGGCGGCACTCGCCCACATAGCCATCAACAAAAACCCGGCCTGCACTGCAGCAATCCTGCTCTGACTCATAACCGCAACTCCTCACCATTGATGAAATCCAACAAGATTCGGTCTGGGCGGCAGAGTTCCGAATCACCGCCGTCGGAACTCTGTCCTCCCAATATCCAGCTTCTCCTATGACCAGGACGGATCGGATCCGCCGGTCGAACTTCAGAACGTGAACATGGGCCCGAACTCGGTACGATGATCTTGCCACTCATTGCTCGGCTTGCCCGCAATCGTATAAGTATCTCCGGGAAACAGACGCGTAGCATAGATCGACTGCTCGAAGCCGAACGTAATGTAGGGGTTGAGTTTGTAGTACAGAGTCGCCGCCGTCAGCTTGCCCATTAAGAGTGGCAATGGCGACAGAGTGTTGGCGTTGGCAGTGTAGCCGGCATAGCTCAGATCCCCCTTGGGCACCTGGTCCTTGCCCATGTGCAGATAAAGCTGCCAGCCGGCGTTGTGGCCCTTTGGATTCGCATTGAACCAGCGCGATAGCGGCAATCCGAGATTGACGAATCCGCCAAACGTCCGGATGGCCCTCTGTGGCGCCACCACGACATTGCCTTGCGGGCAGAGCGCAGCGCTCGCGACGTTGATGTTACAGCCCAGCACCGCTCCGCCCGCCGCGGCGAGCGGGCCACCATCGAGAGTGGCGAAACCGGCGTTGTAGCCAGTCGCCGTGGCGTTCGCACCGCCCACTATGTTGCTTAGACCGCTCGTGTCGGTGGCATAGGAGTCAACCTGGCCGCCGAAGAAGAAGCGTAGGTCTCCCCCGCGATAGGCGCTCACCACCACAGTGAACCACCTCGTCGGCAGCTGCAGAGCACCTTGTAGACCGTAAATGTTGCTGGATGCAGTAAAGCCGTTGGGAAAGGCGGCTACATAATTGGCAGGTGTGAGACCTCCGCCGCAGGTTAATGCCGTCGTGCAATACGCCGAGTTGGGAACGACAGAAGTGCGCCGGCCGTCAACTCCGGAAAAAATGATTTGTGCGGGGGCTACAGCCGGAGCCTTATCGAGCTGGAACTGCAAGGCCAGCCGGCCCTCTACCTCGGGACGGCCAGAGTCAGCGCCTTCCCGCTCCGCCTGAGCGAGTTGAGCCGTTACACCCAGGGATCCGAGTTTTTCGATCTGGCTGCTGGTAGGCATCATGATGGCAAACGTCGGCGAGACTTTAAGATTGCGTGAGCCACCAAGCTTCTGCACCAACCCGAACTGGAATTGCGGAGAACGCTCGTAAATGTCCCCATACCAGTAGCCTAATGCGGTAGTTTCCAGCAGATTTGGCAGCGCGCTGGATCCGAACAGAGTCCAATCTTGCCCGCCCTCGAAGTAGATATCCGTCTTGTTGCTGGCGGCATAGTCCAAGCGCACCCATGCCTGGCGGAATGAGAACTGGCTGCTCCGGATGGACGAAACGTCGCGGTTGTCCACCTCGGTGTAGTTGCCCTCGAAGTCGCCTTCGATACGGCCGGTGAGGGTCAGCTTGGGCGAGATGTCGAGGTATTCGAAGTTGGCTCCAATACGCGAGGAGCGCGCCTTGATATGAAAATTGGGGTCCTTGGTCGGGCCCGTGGTCGTGGCAAATGCCGTGTTATTCAGGAACAGCCCCGGGAAAGGCATGTCATCGCCATTGGGATTGCTGTCGTCATAGACCACCGTGGATTTCAAAAATCCGTAAGGTGTCATCTTGACCGGGCCCAGCATGAATGCTGCTCTTAGCCCGTCCCTGACCGGTGGATCGACCGGCAACACGCGTAGCGGAGCTACCGCCGAAATCACTGTCGGCCCGGGCGGCTTGATCTGGCTCGGAACCACCGTCTGCGCCGCTCGCGCCGGTGTCTGCACCGCCAACGATCTGGCCGGAACTGCACTTGCCGGTGGGGCCGCCGGCGGAGCCGGACTGACGGCCGCACTGGAACCTGCCGCCGTTACATCCGCCGCACTCAGCACGCCCTTCTTCTTCAACACATCGACCAATATCTGAAACTCCGCTTCCGGAGCCGCTTTTCGGATCGCATCCGCTTCCGCCGGCGCCAGCACGCCTTTCATCACCAGCACCCCCAATAGCGCCGTCACATTCTCCGTTCCCGCCGCCGGGGCCGCTGCAACCGTGGTGCTTGCTGTGCTTTCAGCCCGATCCTTCGATCCTGCAAATACCGGTACCACCAATGCGGTTATCAAGAGTGAATTACAAATCCATCGTTTCGACATCTGCATGATTAATCTCTCCTTGTTCACCGGGAGCGACCTCTTCGTCCTCGAATTCGGACGCAATGGGATGCCACACTAGGCTGGAACTTCGGGGAAGGATGTGCGAACAGTCACTAGGCTTTGTGCGTTAGATCACGTAACTCGTGATTCGAACGATCGTTCGATATATTTATTCCGAAATCGGAGGGGCGTTTCGGCCGCCCTTTTCACGCCTAGAATCCATATTTCAACCGCTACGTGATCAGTTCCGCGACTCCCCTTGTATCTCTGGATTTTGCTGCTTACTCCGCACAGGAACACACGGTGACGTGACCCAAATCACTGCCTGCCCGACCGCGCCGACGCAGAATTCCTTCCGTCTTTACCCAGTGCATCGCTCTCCGGAGGTCTGCATGAGCGCGCTTCCCCTTACCAAACCTGAAAATATTTCCAACCTGCTGCATATGGACCAGGAGTACGCCGCTCCTGCCATCGTCGCCGACAACGTTCTCCAAAAAGACTGGAACGCAGAGCGCGAACGCTCCTTCAAAGATCCGGAAGGCTTCTGGGGCGACTATGCTCGCCAGTTCGATTGGTCGCAGCCGTGGACCAAAGTCCTCGACTGGGATGGCGTCCACCATCAGTGGTTCACTGGCGCCCAGACCAACATCACCATCAATGCGCTCGATCGCCACGCCAACTCCGCGCGCTGCAATCGCGCCGCCTTCATATGGCTTGGCGAGGACGGCAGCGAACGCATTGTTACCTACGGCCAGCTTTATCGCCAGGTCTGCCGTTTCGCCAATGGCCTAAAGTCTCTGGGAGTTCTCAAGGGTGATCGCGTCATCATCTACATGCCGCTCACCATCGAGGGTGCGGTGGCCATGCTGGCCTGCGCCCGCATCGGCGCCATTCATTCTGTCGTCTATGCCGGACTTGGCCATACTGCGCTACGTGACCGCATCACCGACGCGCAAGCCAAAATCGTTATTGCCGGAGACGTCGGCTACCGTCGCGGCAAGACCGTTGCGCTGAAGGCCATCGTTGACGAGGCCCTCGAATCCCTCGACTGCGTCGAGAAGGTCGTCGTCTACTCGCGCGCCAAGAGCGAAATCACCTCCCCGCGCGAAATCGATTTCAACGACCTGCTGAAGCTTCCGGCCGATTGCCCCGCCGAGCCGATGGACTCCGAAGATCCGCTCTTCCTGCTCTATACCTCCGGTTCCACCGGCAAGCCCAAGGGTGTCGTGCACGTTCACGGCGGATACATGGTCGGCACCACCTATCACCTCGAGAGTTTCTTCGACGTCGGCGATCGCGATATCTTCTGGTGCACTTCCGATATCGGATGGATCGTCGGCCATTCCTACATCGTCTACGCTCCGCTCTGCGCGGGAGTCACCACGCTCTTCCGCGAGGGCGCCATCGACTATCCAAATCCCGGCGTCGCCTGGGAAATCGTCGAGCGTTACGGCGTTACAAAAATGTTCACCGCCCCCACCGCTTTGCGAATGTTCATGCGCTACGGCGAAAACTATCCGGCGGCACACGATCTCACCACGCTGCGGGTGATCGCCTGCGCCGGTGAGCCATTAAATCCCGAGGCGTGGCGCTGGGCGCAAACTCATCTCGCCGGCGACGGCAAGTGGGGATACGTGATCGACAACTGGTGGCAAACGGAACTCGGCTGTCCCGCGCTCGGCACTCCGCCATCCATGGCCATGCGCCCCGGAAAAGTTGGCGTCGCGGTTCCTGGAGCCGAGGCCGATGTGCTCGATGAAGAGGGCAAGCCGGTTCCTCCCGGCATGGGCGGACGGCTCGTTCTCAAGCGTCCCTTCCCTTGCATGCTGCGCACGGTCTGGGGCGATGCCGCCCGCTACGAGCGCGACTGGCAATTTTTCCCCGGCTACTACGTCACCGGCGACGTCGCCATGAAAGACAATGACGGGTACATCGCCGTGCTCGGCCGCTCCGACGATGTTCTGAACGTTGCCGGACACCGCATCGGCACCGCCGAAGTCGAGAGCGCGCTCGTCAGCCATCCAGCGGTCGCCGAAGCCGCCGCTATCGGTGTGCCCGACGCGTTGAAAGGAGAATCCATCAAGGCCTTCGTCCAAGTTCGCGTCGATCACGTCCCCTCGGACGCGCTCGCCGCCGCGTTGATCGAACACGTAAGACGTGAGCTCGGCCCGATCGCGACTCCATCGAGTTTGGAATTTGTAGCCTCGTTGCCGAAAACGCGTTCCGGAAAAATCCTCCGCCGTTTCCTCAAAGCCAAAGAAGCCGGAGTCGACGCTGGCGACGTCTCCACGATGGAAGGTTGAGCTTTCCCATCTTGGGCAGGTCAATGAGTGGTATAGCCTGTTTACGGAAGTTACCTTGCGTACGGTGGCCCGGGCTGATATTCAGAGTGCGTAGGTTGGGAGCGATGAGGCTGTACATCCGACTGTTTGGCGCAATATTTCTTCTCGAACTGACCTTGTACGGCATTGCTGCCGCCAGTCCTGTCTATTATCCCGTTGTGGTCTTTCTGATAGCGCCAGCGTTCTGGGTTGGAATGGCAATTAGCAACGTTCGTACACCGTGGCTACTCTGGTCCCTGGTCGGCATAACCATTACCGCAACCGTGTACGCGCTGATTTTGTCGGTTGTGTGGTCCGCAGTGTCGAAACTTTTACGCAGAAACAGTGCGCAGAATCAAGGTGCTGCGTAACGCGATCACCTCCAACTGTTGAAAAATCCGGATATCGCTTACTGACCCGACAATGGGTTCTGTGCACAGGAATGAATGGTTCGCGATATTTGGCTTAAAGGCAACGGGGGTGTTGTGCCAGACGGTTCTATTCGCCAAAGTAGCCGGCGCCGGACGAAAACCTACGCGCCCGCGCCCTTCTGCATCTTCCCCAACTTCGCCAGTTCCGCCAACGACGGCACCGACTCCGGCTGGGTCACCCGGCTATCCGGCAATGCCGATCCTTTAAACGCCTCGACTAGCATCTCAATCGCTAAATCTGTATTGGGGCGAATAAAGACGGTCGCAGCCAGCGTCCCGTTCTTAACCCACGCCTGCCCAGTCTTCGGCATGCCATCGCATCCAGTAATCGGAATCTTCATCCACCGCTCGCGCTCGCTGGCCGCGATTTCGCTGAACGCCTTCCTCGCGCCCATCGCCATGCTGTCGTCCTGCGCCCCCACCAGGTCCACATGGCTCTCCTGGGAAGTGCGCAAGCGCAGCCACGAGCTCACCGTGCGGTACGCGCTTTCCTCGGTCCAGTTTGCCCGCATGGTTTTCACCTGAACATTCGCCGGCTTCGTCTTCAACATCCCGGCCGTGCGATCCTTCGCCGCCGAACTGTTCGCCGGGCCTTCGATATAGAGAATCGATCCGCCGTTCGGCAACAGCGCCGCAAATTGCTGCCCCTGGATCTTCCCGACTGCCTGATGATCCGAAGTAATGGCAAACACCGGAACCTTGAATTGCCGCCGCAATTCGAGAACGTAATCCACCTCGTGATTCAGCACGACCCAGCCAATCCCGGCGGCCGCCGCGGCCCGCGCCACCTGCGGAAAAGCTGTTCCACCCGCCGGTTCGAACATGATCGCGTCCGGCCTCGCCACTCCCGAATCCTGCACGTAATGCAACAACTGCTGGCTCTGCGCCAGCGCGTCGTTGTTGGCGTGAATGATCTTCACGTCCACGCCCAGCCGCCGCGCCGCTTGTTCCGCAGCCGCGGCCTGCTCCTGCTGATAATCGTTATCGTTGTTGGTGAGCGAAACCAGAAAGCTGAGGCGTTTCATGAGATGAGTCCTTATTTCGGATCATAAGACGATCCTAACTTGTAACCAACGTAACCGCGGTAATGCCGGCCATCGTCATATCAAGTGAAGGAGTTCGCAAACGCGCCCATTAAGGAAGTTGGGGAATGCTCACAGTAAAGCTGGAACGGGACGGTTGGCTGCAAGCTTGAGATCTGGATTCGGCGATGATCAACTCCCCGCCGCCGCACCCTTCGCTATTTCTCCGAGAAACGATTGCAGACTGGCGTCCAAAATTTCCCGGCTGGCCTCCGCTAAACCCACAAACCGAAACGGCTGCATCCATCCCTGTGTCGCCCACATCGGAAACAGCATCTGCGCCTTGCTCCGAATGGTGGTCTCTTTGATGTGGAAAATCATTTCCACTTCCAGCTTCTCATCGAGCGGCTTCTCCAAATGGATAACTCCACCCGAGGTCGAGAGCTGATGAAAGGCAGCGCGTACCGAGCGCTTGTTCGGCAGCCGCACCAGCACCAGCACCGATCCGCGCAGTTTCACGCGAAACGGCCGGTCCACCGTCTTGTGATTCCCTGGCACAACCGGCTCCGCAGAGTCCTTCTGATCAGACATAGGCTTTGTCCAAAAGTATCGCAGCCCGCCCGGCCTTAGCGAAGTTACGAAAGAACAAAATGGACTCACCCTTTCGTTGTCACGTCAGCGAACACTGCAGAGATGGGCCCGCGCGAGCGTCGCGACTCACATCATCGGAAGCACGGAAATGCTTGAGATCATCCTGGCAGATATTCGATGGGAGCTGAGAAATGCAGTGCAGCGCGTTTCGCTCGGCAGAGACGGCTCGTCCTCTTACTTCCGCCCACGGTGGGCTTCAGTTCCGGCAGAAAAAATGTTGTAAGGCCACACTTGCTTCTGCGCTTTCGGCAACGAAGCGTCTGCCGCTGCAGCGGCAGGTTTCCTCTGCGTGCTTCCATCGCCCGGTGCAGGATCATCCATCGCGGCGATGCTCCAGTCCGCTGGCGCATCGGCGATTCCCCACACATTTCCATGCGTATAGAGCGACGCCCCGATCAGAAAATGTTTCCCGTCGTTGCCCAGGGACAGACAATTCGCCACTCGAGCGGTCACACTGCCTCCGCCCGGCAGGTCGCCAATCATGATCGGCGTCTCCATCTGCAGCGCCCGCGAACTCCGAAACCCGCATCCCTGCGCACTCACCACCAGCAATTCACATCGCTCGGCGAACGGACGCATCCGGTCGAGACTTACCACGCTCACCGGAATTTCCACGCGCACCCGCGTGCTCCGTCGATTCGATTTGGGCGTCAAAACTTCCATGTCAGAATGATTCGGCCGTCCGCTTACCTAACTTCACCCGAGACCCACTCCTTGCTCCTCGCTCCTTGCTGACTGCTCATTGCTCGTTGCTCGTTGCTCACTGCTCGTTGCTCATTGTTGCAGGTTCCGGTACCGATCCGATGATGCCAAAGGTAACCCGAACGCTTCCACAGCCCCTCGGGCGGGAGGGGGAAGAGGTTTGGACTGCGCTTCGAGCCGTGGTAGCCTTATGCGCAACCGGCAATCCAGGGCGCGCTGGACCGGTTCTTGTAGAACTTTCCCAGATTTTCGATGACGTTCGAATCCAAATCGACAGGCCACCCGCCATCCCATTCAGAACAAAGGACTTCCAACTCGTCTTCCCAGCCCGACGTGACGCAACTTTCGAGCCCTGATGGGGTTGAAATAGATGTGAGCACGGCCGCATTCGACCGAGGCATGCTGATGGCGGCTTCGACGCCGCAGGCGTCCAGCGCAATCGCTCCGGCAATTGCCGCCGTAGATCCTGACGCTGAGGTCATGCTTCGGGCCAAGGCGGGCGATCAGTCGGCATTCGACTATCTGGTACAAAAGTACCGCCGGCCGATGGTAAGTTTCATGTTGCGTATGGCGCGCAATGCGGCGGCAGCGGAAGATTTGGCGCAGGAAGTTTTCCTGCGCGTGTATCGTTCGCGCGAAAGCTATGAAGCCAGCGCCAAGTTCACCACCTGGCTTTACCGCATCGCCACCAATCTGGCGGTGAATCATGCGCGCGATACGCGGCACGAGCGTCCTGAGGTGCAAGTCAGTCTGGACGAACCGGACGAAGAGAGTGGCACCACCCTGGAACTGCCGGACGCCTCGCTGACTGTTGAGCAGCAGATGGTCAGGCGGGAAAGAATGCTGGCGATCCGCATGAAAGTGGAAGCGCTGCCCGAACAGCAGAAGCTGGCAGTGATTATGCACAAGTACCAGCAGATGGATTACAAGCAGATTGCCGAAGTATTGAAGAAGAGCGAGTCGGCAACGAAGTCGCTGCTTTTCCGGGCTTACGAGACTTTGCGGGAACAGTTAAAAGAATTCATTTAGCACGTTCTGATTTTTGGAAGCGGCATGGGCGAAGCAAATTCAGGGGAAGCAGTTATGAAATGCGATCAAATTCGTGAAAGGATGCCCGATCTGGCTGCCGGTTTTGGCGAACTTACAGCGGAAGAAAACGATCATCTGGCTGGTTGCACCACGTGTGCCGAACAGCTGAAAGCCATGCGCTCTACCATGGCATTGCTCGACGAATGGCAGGTTCCGGAGCCATCGCCATATTTCGAGACGCGTTTACAGGCCCGCTTGCGAGAAGAAATGGCTAAGCCGCACGCAGGCTGGTTGCAATGGTTCCGGCGTCCCGTGTTAGCCGCGGCGCTAACCGTGATTATGGGCGTAGGAGTTGGGCTATTCTTTGCCCGGGGACGCGGAGACCGTAATCCCCCTGTAATCGCTGAGGGGCCCGGCACCGCCGTAAGTGATCTGCAAACCTTGGACAGCAATCACGACTTATATTCGGATTTCGAGGTGCTCGACGATCTCGATCTCCAGCAGGATGTCGTAGCAAATCCCTAGCACCGGCGCATTCTGCCGTCAGCGCTTTCGGCCGAAGTCGTAAAGAGTAAAGCTACGTACAAATGAAAGCCGGGAAGCACATCGCGGGGTACCTGGCCGGCGCCGCAGTGGCGGCGGCATTGGCATTTCCTTGCGTGTCGCTGGCCGCCCCGCATCCCCCACGGCAAAGAGAGCAGGCTGCGCCTCCGCCCCGAGCCGAAATTTCGCGGCCGCATGACCAATGGCCCGCGCACGGCCACGCCGGCGATTGGTTGCGGCGGTATAAAGATCTGCCCCCGGAAGAACAGGAACGCGCTCTGCAGAACGATCCCGCCTTCCGCCGCTTGCCTCCCGGCCAGCAACAACGCTTACGGCAGCGCCTGCAGCATTTCTCCAGCCTGCCTCCGGACCAGCAATTACGCATGCTGAACCGCATGGAGACCTGGGAACATCTGACGCCGGCGCAGAAGCAGCAGGCGCGGCAAGTCTTCTTTCAAATGCGCGAACTGCCTCCCGCAAGACGCTATGAGGTGCGGCAGGCCATTCGCGAACTTCGCGCCATGCCACCCGATCAGCGCGAGCGCGAGATCGATTCCGACCAATACCGCAACCGCTTCTCCGATCACGAGCGCGATATGATCCGTGGAATTACTCGCCTGCCTCTTGCTCCCCCGGAAGGCGGCGAGGCACCATAGTCACTTCTGGATCGCCGACGAACCGTCCGGAAGGGGCGGTATTTTCGTCCCTAGCCAAATTGCAATGAACGCGGCCAATGGTATAGAAACGCAGGAGCCCCCTCCCAGACCCGCGGCAAAGCATAGAACCAAAGCATAGAACCAGGGATGATGAGTGCTGCGAGATTGAGCGGATCTGATCCCTACAAGGGGAACATCATGGCATTAGAGGACATGAGGGTGCACGTGCGACTCAAGCTCTTCGCGTTGTGGTCTTCCGTCATGTTTTTTTACATCTATGGAGACTATTTCGAGCTATATGAGCCGGGGAACTTGCAAGAAATGATCGCGGGAAGAATGCCCTTCGCGGCTATTTCTCAGGGCGTGTTGCTGGGGATGGCTGGCGTGATGATAGTTCCCAGCCTGATGCCCTTTCTTTCACTCGTGCTGCCAGTGCGGCTTAATCGCTGGCTGAACATCATTTTCGGCGTAATCTATAGCATAATCATGATTGTCGCGTTCAAGAGCGGCTGGTACTTCTATATCCTGTTCGGAATAATCGAAATCACACTGACACTACTTATCGTCTGGTATGCGTGGACCTGGCCCAAGGAGGCAAGCAACGCCGCACGGACTCGATAACCGTGGCAACCTCTCCTCCTCGCGACACATTACAGCTGCTCCAGTTTGTCGATCATCCAGTGACGGGCAAGCCGGAAGGAACCCCCTTAAGTTAGCGTTTATGGGGCGAGGCACACGGCCCGAGTAGCAGAACGATTCCAAGCGCTGACCTTAGTTCATCAACGCCATCATGCGCCGTATCGATAACGACATCTGCCGCACTTCCTCGCCGTCCGAAGCGGTCGGAGAAATTTTCAGATATTCGTCCAGATCTTCTGCCGCCAGCGCATGCTTCCCCATGCTGTACCGCAGAAGGGCGCGCTGTTTGACGTCTTCGGCCGATCGCGGGTGGATCACCAGGATCAAATCGGCGATGGGCAGCGCCTTGCGGAAGTTCCGCGTGGAGAGATACACCGTCTTCAGATTGTTCAGCATTCGAGTCAGAATCTGGCGGCGGCTGATGGGGTGCAGAAATTCCGGCCGCATCGCCATCTCGCCCGAATAGATTTCATCAAGCCGGCTCTGACAATCCTGCCGGCTGAGGATGTCGCCGCGGTTGAAGCAGTCGATTAAAGTCTCCTGCCCGTCGTCGCCGTAGTGCTTCAGCAAAAAATGTCCGGGCATGCCTACGCCCGACAGCAGAAAGCCGACTCGTTTCGCAACTTCCATGTAAATGATGGAAAGCGTGATCGGGATTCCCAGGCCGCGGTCTAGCACATCATTCAGAAAAGAATTTCGCGGATCGTAATAGTCTTCGCGGTTCCCGCGAAGATTGGCTTCCTCAAACATCACCTGATTGAGAGCTGCCCGTATTCCCGGATCGCCCAGCCCAGCCGCGAGCGCGGCCGCCCGGCGCGACAGGCCTTCGATCCGGCCGGCATATTCCTCGATGTCGAGCGCCGGGTATTCCGTGCGGGCAATCACCAGCGCGCTGCGGATGAGATCGATCTTTTCATCCTCCACATCGGGAGCTACGAAAACGGAAAACGTTTCCACCAATTCTGCGGGAGCCGTGTAATGCATAGCCCGATGCTACCAACGATTTCGCGGCAAGAAATTGGCCCAGACGTGCCAGTTCATGGCACGTCCGGTGACGGGCGGAAACCTCAGGGGAACGTAATGCGGTTAGGCTCGCAGAAGATTCCGCGCAATGAAAAATACATTCGCCGGACGCTCACCCAAACGCCGCATGAAATAGGGATACCATTCTGTGCCGAACGGAACGTAGACGCGCATGCGCCAGCCGTCGCGCACCAGGCTTTGCTGCAGATCGCGGCGTATGCCGTAGAGCATCTGGAATTCGAATGCATCGGGAGCGATCTTCTCGCGTCGGGCAAAGGCCTCAGCCCCGCGAATAATGTTTTCATCGTGCGTCGCCAAGCCGTGATAGGTGCCGCTTTTCATCAGCATCTTCATCAGCTTGATGTAGTTGTTGTCCACGTCGGCTTTGCTTTCGAAGGCGATGCTGGCCGGCTCTTTGTACGCGCCCTTGCACAGCCGAATGCGGATTCCTTCCGCCAGCAACTTCTCCACATCGCTCTCTGAACGTTTCAGATATGCCTGGATAACGGTACCGACGCTGTTGCCGTTTCCCGGCATGCGATGCAATTCGTGCACGAAGTCGAGCGTCCGCTGCGTATACGGCGAGCCTTCCATGTCGACGCGCACGAAGCCCGGCGGATTCATCGCCGCCGCTTTTGCCACCAGTCCGCTGACCAGATCGCGAGCCAGTTTCTCGTCCACATCGAGCCCCATGTGGGTCAGTTTCAAACTGATGTTGGCGTTGAGATGGTTCGCCGCGATGGCGTCGAGAATCTGCCGGTACAGTTGGCCGCTATGCCGGGACTCTTCCGGATTGGTTACGTTTTCACCAAGATTGTCGATGCTCACGCTCATGCCCGCGCGATTCACCACCTGGGTGACGCGCACCGCATCAGCGATTTCTGTGCCGGCCACGAAACGGCCGGAAACACGTCGTCCGATCGCCGAACGCTCGGCAAAACTGCGCATGGAACGGTTTTCAGAAAGATGGACGAAGAAGGCTCTCAACATGGAGTACGGGCCACCTCGAAGGGAAATAGGGAGTCCAACAGAAGAAAGCAGACGGCAAGAAATCGTCGCAAGACCACAGAATTTTGTATCACAAACCAGAAGCGCAGGACGTGATCATCGACACACCCATCTGATGCGTTTTCATTGAACGATCGCGATCGGACCGGTCCACTACTTTCCGCGCTCCTACTTCCCGTGTTCCTCTAGGAACTTCTCTACCTCGATCGCGGCCATGCAGCCGGTCCCCGCAGCGGTAATCGCCTGGCGGTAGCGCCGATCCTGCACGTCGCCGCAGGCGTACACTCCGTCAACTTTAGTGAGGACGTAGTTGTGAGTCTTGAGATACCCATCGGCATCGGTGTCGAGCTGCCCGGCAAACATCTTGGCATTCGGCTCGTGGCCGATGCCGAGAAACAGAGCGCTGGTGGGGAAGTCCCACACCTTTCCGGTCTTCACATTGCGCAGCTTCAGCCCGGTGACCTCCTGCTTGTTGTGGTCGTACACATCTTCGACCACGGTATCGAGCAGGAACTGAATTTTCTCGTGGTGCTGCGCGCGTTCCAGCATGATCTTCGAAGCGCGGAAGCTGTCGCGGCGATGAATCACCGTCACCTTGGTGGCGAAGCGCGTCAGGAAAAGCGCTTCCTCCATGGCTGAATCCCCGCCGCCAATCACAACAATTTCTTTTCCTGAAAAAAAGAATCCGTCGCAGGTAGCGCACGACGAAACGCCGTGACCGATCAACTGCTGCTCGTGAGGTAATCCCAGCCAGCGCGCCGACGCGCCACTGGCGATGATGAGAGCCTGGGTGTGCACCTGCTGGTGTCCCAGATGCAGCACAAACGGCCGCTGGCTCAGATCGGCGCTGGTGAGGTGCGCCATGCGATACTCGGCGCCGAATCGCTCAGCTTGCTTCCGCATATTCTCGACCAGCTGCGGCCCCATAATTCCGTCGGGAAAGCCGGGGAAATTTTCGACGAGCGTAGTCATCGAGAGCTGCCCGCCCGGCTCGTGCCCTTCGATGACCAGCGGTTTCAGGTTGGCGCGCGCCGCATAGAGCGCCGCCGTGTGTCCGGAGCATCCGGACCCGATGATGACAACGTTGCGAGTTTCGCTCATGGATGATTTTCAGGCTTGCAGATTAGATGGCCGATTTCGAATTTTGATGCGGAACGCATGCAGCGCTGGGAACTCGCCCTACTTCTTCTCTTCTAACGGCTTCTTCATTTTGGACGATGCTGCGGGCTTTGGCTTGGAACCCGCCGCGATCTTCGCCAATTCCTGCGGTACGGTCGCCTTCACGCCCAGCAATCCTCGGTAGTTCGCCAGCACTGCCGAGGCGCTCCGAAACAGTGGCTCGTACACGCTCTGGTTCGGCGCTGGACCACCGTCCGCCGCCTGGCAACGAGCCAAGGCGACCGACGATTTGCCGAAGCGCTCCAAGCGCACCCGGCTCACCGGCGTATTCGACGTCAGCATGACCTCTGAACTCGTCACTGCCGAAGCGCTGTCTTCCAGCGACACTTCAATCAAATCCTTGGGATCGCGCACGTGCAAGACCAGCGTCTCGACCATGGTGTGCCCGTCGTTGCTGAAGGAATATTGCACCAGCGAAAACAGTGCCTGCACCGAAAACTCACGCCGGATTCTCACGTAGCTCGCCACCGACGGTTCGCCCGCAACATGTCCGGGCGTGCTCGCTTCCAGCATGGCCGGCATATCGGTGAGGGTCGAGCGTCCGCGGGAAACTTCGAAGTCCGATCCGAATAAAGGTTGCTTCGGAACGCGAGCCAGCGCCGAGGCAATTTCTTTCTGCTCCTCCGCCGAAGGCGTGCACACGTTCAGCATGTTGACCTTCACCTGGGGCTGCTGCGACGACGGCGTCTGGGTGGGTTGCTGCCCGGCCGCAGCCTGTCCTGCGCTGGCGGCTACACACGAGCAGAAGAAGAGAAGCAAAACCGGAATTCTGGTCACGCCGGAATTCTAAATGAGACGGGCCATAAACAAACGTCGTAAAATCAGCTTATGGCGAATCTGACGCTGGTCTATGGCATGAGGCTGCTGCCCTCGGAAGACGTCCAAGAAGTGGGTCAAGCCCCGGTCAAGCTCTCCAATGGGCGCGAGGCGCATGTCACCATGCACGTGCTCGAAGGCAGCAAAGAAGAGATCGAAAAGCAATTGCGCACGAGCCTGGAAGCCTTCTTCGATCTCTACCCGGAGATTTAATCGGCGGAGCGGCGTCACGTCCGGAATCCAGTAGTTGGCTGCGCTTGCCCGCAAACGGATCTTGTATCGCCGTATAATTCTTAAACTTTTTGACGGCGGCCGCAAAAGCATGCAATGGTCCTATCCCGAGATACGGCAGAAGCTGATCCAGGTTGAACTGTGGCCGCAGGGTCGCATGGCACGCCTGGCTTGCTACCTCGCTGCGCTCGCCGCCCTGCTCTTTGTCTTGCAAAAAACGCTGGGACTTTTTTCCGCGTCCTGGGGTGAACATCTGGGCGGATGGGTCACGTCTCTCGCCTTCTTCTCCGGTGTGCTTTTTTTCCTCCTTGCCTTTCGCTGGGTCCGGCGCAGAATCCTGTGGCGGCTGCGCAATCGCCTGATCGTCACCTACATGTTCATCGGCGTGATTCCCGCCGTCCTGCTGATCACCATGGCGCTCATCACCCTTTATGGACTGGGCGGCCAGTTTGCTGTATTCGTCGTGACCTCCGAAATCAACACTCAACTGCGAAGCCTGCAAGCCGTGAATGCCGCGGTGAGCAACGAATTGGCAGCGCGCCTGGAGCGCGGAGACAAGCCGGCAGCCGAATTCCTGGCCGGACTGAAGAAACGCGATCCCGCATGGATCCGCCGCCACGTGTGCGCCTGGTACGCGGACAAACCGCTGCCCCTCTGCGACGAATTCAGCAGCGCATCCCTCACCCGGCCGGGTTTTGTGAAAGACAAGTTTCAGGACATTGTCCGCGACCACGAACAGCTTTACCTGCGCGTGGCATCTTCGCTCCCGATCGGCCCGAACAAACTGATCGTGGTGACCAGCGAGCCGTTCGACAAGGAACTCGTCGGAAAGATTTCGGCAGGACTCGGGGAGATCACGCTCTACACGTCTGGGATCACGCTGGACGAGGGCCCGTCAAAGCAGGAACGAAGCTCGAACTCATCCAGTCCCGCAGTGCATACCTCGGCCAGTGTGGCATCGCAGAAGAACAATATTGTCATCACCAGCTCCGCAAAACCGGGCTCTTCGCCATCCGCTAATCAGGAAG
Organism: uncultured Acidobacteriota bacterium; assembly: GCA_963719865.1. GTDB lineage: Bacteria > Acidobacteriota > Terriglobia > Terriglobales > Acidobacteriaceae > Sulfotelmatobacter. Next base: position 58,221 of record CAVRDS010000015.1, read on the forward strand.
TTTTAGGACCAAACTTCACGGTGGGGGATTTGCCGCAATCGACCGGCGCCTTTGACCGCGAAATCACCTTCGGCACGCCGCTTCCCATCATCGATTGGAAAGACGGACAACCGGAAAAGGTCGGCGCAGTTCTGCAGGTCACCACGCGCCCCGCCGTTCTGTACAGCCATCTCTTCGCCGCGCTCGGAGAATTCGTCCGCGGCGTGGCTTACATCCTGGTCGGCGTCGGGATCTTCTTTGCCATCATCGAACTCATCGCGCTCATTATCGGCACGCGCATGACCCGCACCGTCACCGCCGCCGTGGCCGAACTGCATGTCGCTACCCGGCATGTGGATCGTGGCGACTTCAGCCATCGCATCCCCATCAAATCCAACGATCAGCTCGCCGACCTGGCCCTCTCCTTCAACTCGATGACCGCCAGTATCGAGAAGCTGGTCCAGGAGCAGAAAGAGAAGCAGCGCCTCGAAAACGAATTGGTCATCGCCCAGGAAGTCCAAGCGCAGCTGTTTCCTCGCCAGATTTCCGAACTGGAATCGCTCGAAGTGCACGGATTCTGCCGCCCCGCGCGCACCGTCAGCGGCGACTACTACGATTTCCTAACCGCGACTTCCCACAAGATGATCCTCGCCGTCGGCGATATCAGCGGGAAAGGAATTTCTGCGGCGCTGCTGATGGCGACCATTCACTCCGCCGTCCGCGCCTACAGCGTCGAGAGTCTTCCTCAGTTTCGCGAGCCCATGGCAGTGGGCGCACTCACCGGCTCTGGCCGGATGATGGCCAGCTGGCCGGAAGGTATCGAGGTTTCTCCCGGAGCCCTGCTCGGCCTGCTCAACCACCAACTGTATGAAAGCACGCCTCCGGAAAAGTACGCCACGCTTTTCCTGGCGATTTATGACGGCCGCGACCACGCTCTCACCTATAGCAATGGAGGCCATCTGCCTCCGATTCTCATCGCGAAAGACGGCTCACTGCGGCGCCTGGAAACGGGCGGCACCGTCGTCGGCCTCTTCGACAAGATGTCGTACGGCGAGGGTGTCGTCGAAATGCATCCGGGAGAGATTTTCATCGCCTACAGTGACGGAGTCACCGAGCCGGAAAATGATTTCGGGGAATTCGGGGAGCAGCGCCTGATCGATCTGGTCCGCGACAACCGCACTCTCCCGCTGCCGCAGATCAGCCAGATTGTGACTTCCGCGGTCGACGACTGGATCGGCGACCAGGAACAGCCCGACGACGTCACCCTGGTTCTGGCGCGGGCTCGATAATTCGTCGAAATCGTCGTGTATCCGCCAACCCTGCAGGGCTCAATCGAAAATATTAGAGCGCTGATTCCGCAATGAAAAAAAAGCGGCGAATGTTCGGAGGTCCATTCGCCGCTTCCTTCAGGAGGATGATTGATGTTCGCTGTCTACAACACAATCAGACTAATCCGTGGGGATCAGAATGCAGAGATGACGAAGGTACTTTCCGCAATGGAAAGATGGAGGAGGCGTTCAAATCGGGATCAGTCCTAAAATAGAATCTCCAGCGTTCCGTCTCGATCCTGCACTTTATTTCTTAGCGAGGACTAATACCTGCCCGGTAATCCCTGAATCCGCTACCGTGCCGCCCACAATCAGCGGCCCGAGCGCTGTAAACGCGATTCCTCGAGAATCGGCCCGAAAATCCTCCCCATTCTCCTCCACCGTCTCCCAGTGATTGGCGCGCACATCGAAGGCAAACGTCACCGGAGAGAGTTCGGCCGGCTTGCCCTGCGCATCCAGGCCCTTATAGTCATGCGGCGTCGTGGATCCGCCGGAGAAAAGGATTCGATGATCCCTCTCTCCCGCGCCCGCCACAATGCCGAAGCGCCCCGGTCCGGGATGAGGAGGCAGTTTGCTCCACACAATTTTGTTCGGATCTTTGCGGTCGATCTTGCCCATCCAGCATTCGTCGGACACCACATAGCCGCGCCCACCCGATGGATCTTTTTTGGCGCCGTCGACATAGACAATGGTCTCTTCCGCAATCCCGCCCGCGTGCCCGAAGACCGGCGTACTGGGAAATGGGGTTGCCGCGCTCCATCTATTCTTCTGCACGTCGTAGACTTGAACGTCGTTGACCGGACCGTTCTTGGACCGCCCGCCGATCAGATAAATAAAGCGCTCTTGAGTTTTCCCGATCACGGCGCCCGCGACGGGCACAGGGATATCGGTGGCTCGGTACCACTTGTGGGCGTCGGGAAAATAGGAATTCACGTCTCCCAAGACGAACTCGCTCCCCGTGCCATCCACCGTGTAGCCGCCAAAAACGAAGACTTGCGATTTGATGCCGACAGCGGAAGATCCCAAACGGCCGGCCACGCCCGGGACAGGCCGCCCCTCGGACCACTTTCCCGTTTTCAATCGCAGGACATAGACTTTGCTCGTGATGTCGTCCCAGGTTTTTTTTGTGCCGACCCCCATCATCGAGTAGACCTCGATCCCGCTCTTCAACGAGGCAACGGCATTGCCGGTCAACGCGACCGGCAGCGGCGGAATTTTAGATTTATCGGCGGCCAGCAGGAAAACGGCGCATAACACCGGCAGGGCGAGTACAGGAAGTTTCTTCATTGCAGAGATATTACGTCTTCACGCGAACGGCGGCAAAAAGCAAAGAGCGCAGACCGCGGAGCGCGGCGCTTTCTGCAACACCGGCGGCGATATTCGCAGTGCGAACTCGCCGAACGCCGGCCAGATATTACTCGATCAATCCTTGCCGCACGCCGTGTATGAAGTCGGTGTAGGCGGGAGTCTGTCCTTGACTGCGCATATGGCTGGCAATCTGTCCGCGATGGTAAGCGGAATGCAGAACCACGTGGCTCAAGACGTCCTCAATCGCGCTCGACCAAGCTTCGCCCTTGCTGTTCTTGTAGGAAACCTTGCGCGCAAGATCTTCGCCGGAAATCCGCTGCAGGTATTCCGTCCACAATCCGCGAAGTTCTGCAGCCTGTGCTTCGCACCAGCTGAGGTCGGCCTTCGGCCAAACCGGTACATTTTGCGGCTTCTGCTCCAGGCGCTCCCGCCACAACCGTTCGGCGGCGACAATATGCGACATCAGTTGCAGCGCTCGCTCATCCCCCGTGTTCGCGCGGATCGCAGCCATAACTTCCCGGTTGGCCCACGCATCGTAGGCAAACTGGCGGCGCAGATGTTCGATCAGGTTCACGGGAACTGCCTCTCACAATTACGATGCACTTCCAAATTTAATCGTTACCAAAAAAGTTACACAAATCTTGTAACCATCCTTTCACATTTCCGCACTACACTGTCTCGGTACCTGTGTAGGAGTCAGCCGCCACCCGCTGACATACGTTTTGAGATGCCACGCAAAAGACCACCTCCGCGCAAGATCGAAGCCGAGGACGACGAACCCGCCGGCAAGCCCGCGCCTGCAACTCAGCTGCGTTTTCGCGGGCCCGACGATCTTGCCGCGCTCTCGTTGAAGGCCTGCCTCATCGCTCGTGACGCCGCTTTCAACGTTCGCGACTTGCTTACAAATTCTTCGCGCATGGCTTTCCTCGCTATCAAGGATTGCGAAAAAGAGCTGGACCTCATCGAGCGCCACATCGACGAGCGCCTGCCGGCGGCCATCACTCGCGTGAACGAAGCCCGCGCCCGCCAGCTGCTCTCCAGCTTGAAATCCACGACCGATCTGGAACGCATCGGAGATCTGGTCATGAGTGTGGCCTTGCGGGTTCAGAATCGCGCCGCCAAGATCCCCGCCTCCGATGTTCGCCAACTGGTGGAGATGTCGTCCGTCCTGCGCGACATGCTCGATCTGATCCACAAGGGATTTTCCACCCTCGATCTCGAGTGCGCCCGCAACGTCTTGCAGATGGACAAGGATATCGACCGAATCTGCCATTCGCTCTTTCAGAAGCATCTGGCTGAAACCGTTCCCCAGGGCGACACCTCGGGATTCGAAATCCTGTTGATGGCGCAAGCCTTGGAGCGCGCCGGCGACCACACCACCAATCTTGCCGAGGACCTTTACAACCTGATCGAAGGCCGCAGCCTGCGGCATGCGCCCAAAAAGAAAGCGGCAAATTAACCACCCGTTTCGAGTGCCGGAGAACTTCCTCACAAAATTCATCGTTCATTAACACGCGGGAAACATTCGCGCAACATATCGCCCATAGAGTTTGAGGGATCACTCAAAAATTGAGCCGCTTATCGTTACTCGGCCCCTGGGCACTGAATCAGAAAATGCATCTGCCACCCCAATCTCTCGAACGGATCGTGAGCACGGACGCGCCTGCGCATCTCCGGCCGGTTATTTTTGTGGTGGAGGACGAAGAAGATATCGCCCGCCTGATTTCTCACAACCTGCAGGCGGCCGGATTTGGAGTACAAAGCTTTTTCAACGGCGCCTCTGCTGTCACCGAAGCGCTGCGCGAAACGCCGGCCCTGTTCTTACTCGATGTAATGTTGCCCGGCACCAACGGCTTCGAACTTTGCCGCCATATACGCCAGACTCCGCCTCTTTCCGCCGTCCCCATCATTTTTTTGACCGCAAAGACTGCGGAAGCGGACCGGCTGAGGGGCCTGGAACTCGGAGGCGACGACTACATCACCAAGCCATTCAGCCCCCGAGAGCTGGTGGCGCGGGTTCGCTCTGTGCTGCGCGCCCTGGTGCAAGCGGAGTTGAGCAGCGAAGTCTTGCGCTTTGGTGATTTGAACATCGACGTCTCTTCCATGACCGTCCAGGTCGCGGGACGGAGCGTCTTCACCACCGCTCGCGAATTTCGGCTCCTCGAGTATCTGGCAACTCATCGCGGCCGCGTGCTCACGCGCGATCAGCTTCTCGATGCCGTTTGGAAAGAAACTCCCTTCGTGACCGCGCGGTCGATCGATGTGTACATTCGCCGGCTGCGGGAGAAAATAGAAACCGATCCCCGCCACCCCCAATATCTGAAGACCCTGCGCGGCATCGGCTACCGCTTCGAAGTTCCCAAATAACCTGGGGCGCGGCACATTTGTTGCGCCACTCGAATTCTTCCCATTCACTCTTTCCATCCCAACTTCCCCGCCCGGTCATTTATTCTGTCGTTCATCCCTTTGTGATGGCGAATAAACCGAAACCACTGTGGAGAGTCGATGACCAGCCAGCCCGTCTCGCGGAGCTCACCGCCCCTTCGAACGAGCCCGCGAAAGATGGTCCTCTGCGTCGCGATGTCCGGTCGCTGGGCGCAATCCTCGGGCAAGTCCTGGTCGAACAGGCTGGACAAGAGCTGTTCGAATCGGTGGAGCAGCTGCGCCGTCTGCTGATCCAGCACCGCGAAACCGTGCGTCGAACGTCAGAGACAGCCGCAGCCTCGCAACTCCTGCGTACCGCGCAAGAGATGATCTCGAAGATGGATCTGTCCCGCGCCTACCAGGTCACCAAAGCCTTCGCCAGCTATTTCGAATTGACCAACCTGGCGGAAACGAATCACCGTAAACGGCGCCGCCGCGCCGGAAAGCTGGACCTCGAACAGGCTCCGCTCCCCGGCTCCTTTCGCGGGACCTTGCTCAGGCTGAAAGCTGCGGGAATCTGGGCGGAGAGCGCCCTCGAGGCCCTGCGACAGATTCAAATTACTCCGGTGTTCACCGCGCATCCCACCGAAGTCGCCCGCCAGACGGTTCTGCTGAAACGGCGCCGCATCGCGCGGGAACTGGAACGGCTCGACCATCTTCCCCTTACGGCGGAGGAAGCACAGGACTGCGAAAACAATATTCGCGCCGAGGTCACTTCCCTCTGGCAGACCGATGAAGTCCGCCTTGCCAAGCCCACGGTCGACGACGAAATTCGCATGGGCCTGCGCTATTTTCGCCTGTCGTTGTTCGACTCCCTGCCCAAAATCTACGACGAAATTGTGGAGGCGTTTCGCGACGTTTACTCGCTTTCCCTCGACGAAGATTCCGTCCCCAACATCGTTCAATTCGGATCATGGATCGGTGGCGATCGGGACGGAAATCCGCTGGTCAAGCCAGATTGTATCCGCGGCGCGCTCGCCATGGCGCGGGCCCTGATCCTTCGCCAGTATCTGGACGACGTCGAAGCCCTCAGCGACCGCCTCAGTTCTTCCAGAAGACAGACCGCCGTTTCGCAGGAGCTTCTCGACCGGCTCCAGCACTATGAGCGCACGATTCCAGGCGTGCACCTCGCCTGGGGACCGCACAATCACGCGGAAAGCTATCGCCGCTTCCTTTCCTACATGTTTCACCGCCTGCAGCAGAGCCGCGAGGCAGTGGACGCTCCCGCCGCTTATCCGAACGCCGGCGAGCTGGAGCAAGATCTGTTGCTCATCCAGAAAAGTTTGAAGTCCAATCGCGGAGAGCGGCTGGCCCACACTTACCTCGGGTCATTGTTACGGAAAGTGCGCAAGTTCGGATTCCACTTGCACACGCTCGACATCCGCCAGCACGCCCGCGTTCACGCTCGCGCCATCAAAGAACTCGGCCCAGACCTTGACCGCACGCCGGAGACGCCGGAAACTCAGGAACTGGTTCAGACCTTTCGCGCCATCGCAGAACTGAAAAACATTTATCCTCCCGGCTCGATTCGCCACTACATCATCAGCGGCGCGGAATCGGAACAGGACATCCTCGCGGTAATCCGGCTGGCCAAAGCTGCGGGCGTGCGCGTTTCCGGATCGGAAAGTGATCCGGGCTTGATGCCGGTGGCGCTGTTCGAATCCATCGATTCCCTGCGCGCTGCCGGAGCCATTATGCGACGCGTGTGGAGCGATCCCGAGTACGCGCCCTTGCTCGATTCCTGGGGACGCTGGCAGGAAGTCATGCTCGGCTACTCCGATTCCAACAAAGACGGAGGCATGTTCACCAGCACTTGGGAAATCTATAAAGCCCACCGCGAACTGCACCATGTGGCGCAGGAATTCGGCGTCAAGCTGCGCCTCTTCCATGGCCGCGGAGGCACTGTCGGTCGCGGCGGCGGCCCCACCCATTCTGCCATTCTCGCGCAGCCTCCCGGATGTTTCTCTGGACAAATTCGCGTGACCGAGCAAGGCGAAGTGCTGAACTGGAAATATGCCGACCCTGTCTTGGGGGAGTGGAATCTGGAACTGATGATTGCCGCCAGCCTCGAGGCGTTTACGCGCTCCGGCGATGATCTCACCCTGCATCCCCGCAACTGGGAAGAAGCCATTGAGGATATGTCGCAAGAGGCCTATCGCGTCTACCGCCGCGACATCGCAGACAATCCTGACGTGCTCGAATATTTCGAGCAAGCGACACCGGTCAATGAACTCGACACCGCCCGCATAGGTTCTCGTCCGTCGCGCCGCAGCAAGAGCCGCCGCCTCGAAGATCTGCGCGCCATCCCGTGGGTCTTTGGCTGGATGCAAAGCCGCCACGCGGTTCCCGCTTGGTTCGGCGTCGGACACGCGCTCGAACATTTTGCCAAACGCGGGCCGGGCCATGAACAACTGCTTCGCCAGATCGCTCGCGGTTTTCCCATGTTCTCCGGATTGCTCAGCAACGTGGAGCTCGGCATGGCGAAAGCCGATCTCGGCATCGCTCGCGAATATTCCGGCCTGGTGAAAAACGCCGCCTTGCGCAAGCGCATCTTCTCCATGCTGGAAGATGAATTCTTCCGCTCCCGCCGCATGCTTCTCCGCGTTACCGGGCAACGCGAATTGCTGGCACGCAACCGCGTTCTGGCTCGCTCCATCCGACTGCGCAATCCGTATGTCGATCCCATGAGCCTGATCCAGGTCGAGCTCCTGCGCCGCCAGCAGCAGGGCGAGCAGTCCTCAGAACTGGACTATCCTCTGGGCGCCACCATCAACGGAATCGCCGCCGGCCTGCACAACACAGGATAAGTCGAATGCGGATTTCCAGGCAGCGGCGCGGCTTCAAAAACTGATCTTTATTTTTTCGCTTTATTTCTCTGCGTCCTCTGCGGAATTTCTCTGCGATCGCTGCGGTTAAAAGCTTTTGACCGCAGAGGGCGCCGAGAATTCGCAGAGATCGCTGAGAAACTCTCCGGGGCGAAGGCCTGGCGATACCGGATTCTCGGCTAACCTCGCGGCCCGACCGCCGTCTGTAGTATGTTGTCTTGCTACGCTGACGTGTGTCTGGTCTAACGCTTTCCCCTGGAACTTTGGCTATCTCTCTATGCGTACCGTCTGGCAGATCATTGTGCTCAAAATCGAAAACCGCTCCTGAAAGGTAGCGCCGCCGTCCCGGCGGCTGTCGCGGGGGCGTCTCGCCCGCGCAGGCGAGGCCAAGATGGCCTCGCGACAGCCGGCAAGATGCCGGCGCTACGAGAAAAAGAGGACCCATGCCCATGTCCCGCATTTATGCAGTCGTGATAATCATTCTCCTGACGCTGCCCGCCTCTTTTGCCCAAACCGTTCCTGCTACAACCACGCGCCCGGCTTCCAGCCTTGTCGCGGATCAAAGCAATCAACCGAAGCTCGAGCACTTCGATCCCAACCTGGTCGACAAGTCTCTCGATCCCTGCAATGACTTCTACAAATACTCCTGTAACAAGTGGCTCTCAGCCAATCCGATTCCTGCCGACCAGGTTTTCTGGAGCACCGGCAGCAGTCTGCAACTCTGGAATGAAGGAGTGCTTCGCGAAACTTTGGAAGCGGCCTCGAAGAATGACCCACGGCGCAGCCCCGTCCAGCAGAAGATCGGCGATTACTGGGCCGCGTGCATCGACGAAAGCGCAATCGAAGCCGCAGGACTCAAGCCTCTGCAGCCAGAACTCGATCGCATTGCCGCCCTGCAATCGAAAAAAGATCTCACGCTGGAAGTCGCCCACTTGCATCATCTTTATCCCGGCGCATGGCAGAGCGGTGACAATCAGAGCGACTCTCCCCTCTTTGGCTTCACCGGCCAGCAGGATTATGACAACGCGTCGATGGTGGTCGGCCAGATCGATCAGGGCGGACTCTCGCTGCCCAACCGCGACTACTATCTGAACACCGACGACAAATCGAAAGAGATCCTCGCCAAGTATCGCGCCCACCTTCAGAAGATCATGGTTCTCGCCGGCGAATCGGCCACGCAAGCCGCAGCCGATGCCGGCATCGTCCTCGATCTCGAAACCGCCATGGCGCAAGCGCAGATGGATAACATCAAGCGCCGCGATCCCAAGAACATCAACAACAAGATGAGTCTCGCGCAGTTGCGTGAACTCACTCCTGCCATCGATTGGAATGCCTATTTGAAAGCCGTCGACGCTCCGCCCAGCGATCACTACATCGTCACCTCGCCGGACTTTTTCCGCGCCGAAAACAAGCTCATTGATGATCGCCCGCTTACCGATTGGCAAGCCTACCTGCGCTGGCAAGTGATCAATCGTTCCGCGCCGTATCTGACCAAGGCGTTGGTGATGGAGGATTTCGATTTCTTCTCCCACACCCTTGCCGGCGCCGAAACCCTATTACCTCGCTGGCGCCGTTGCGTAAATGCCGCCGATCGCGACCTCGGCGAGGCCCTCGGCCAGGCGTATGTCGACCGCGCTTTTCCACCGGAAAGCAAAGTGCGCACACTGGCGATGGTGCACAACATCGAGGCCGCGCTCTCGACCGATATTCAGAGCCTCGCCTGGATGTCCCCCGAAACCAAGCAACAGGCCATCACCAAACTCAAAGGGATCGAGGACAAGATCGGCTATCCCTCGCACTGGCGCGACTATTCCGCTGTGAAGATCACACGCGCTAGCTGGCTGAACAATGTTTCCCAGTCCTCGTCATTCGAATTTGAGCGCTGGGTCGCCAAAATTGGCAAGCCCGTCGATCGCTCCGAATGGACCATGACCCCGCCCACCATCAACGCCTACTACGATCCGCAGTTGAATACCATCAATTTCCCCGCCGGCATTCTGCAGCCGCCATTTTTCGATCCTGCCAAAGATGATGCCGTGAATTATGGCGCCATCGGCATGGTCATCGGACACGAAATCATCCACGGCTTCGACGATCAGGGACGCAAATTCGACGCCCACGGCAACCTGCGCGACTGGTGGACTTCCGAAGATTCCAAGCTTTACGACGAGCGCGGCAAATGCATCTCCGACGAGTACACGCAGGACGTTCCCGAAGCTGGCCCGGGCGTCAAGCAGAATGGTCTACTCACGCAAGGGGAAGATACTGCCGACAACGGCGGCATCCACCTCGCGCTCAATGCCCTCGAGGCCGACCTGAAAAAGCAGGGCAAATCGCTCGACGATAAAGGTCCCGACGGATGGACCTACCGCCAGCAATTTTTCCTGTCGTTTGCCTACTCATGGTGCGCCAACATCCGTCCCCAGATCGCGCGCCTCGCCGTGACCACCGATCCCCATTCCTTGCCCGTCTTCCGCATCGATAACGTGGTGTCCAACATGCCGGAATTCGAGCACACCTTCGGCTGCAAGGCCGGGCAAAAGATGGTAAGAGCCAACGCCTGCCGAGTCTGGTAGGTGATTTGTTGAAAAAGAAAAAGGGCCAGCCGCGAAGCTGGCCCTTTTTTCTGCGCACATGGCAATGGCCATGTGGCGACGGCGATGTGCCACCAGCCATCTAGCACCGGCCATGTGGCGACGGCCGCCTTCGACCGTCCAAGCGAGGGCGAAGCCCCGCGCCATCTGCACGACCCTACCGGTTGATATCCTCCTTGTTCTGCAACCGCTTCACATAATTTTCCAGGTTCGATTTGTTCGAATCCGGCGCGCTGGCCAAAGCAACCTTCGCTTCCTTCGTCGCATTCTCGAAGTCTCCCTGCGCGCTGTAGACGCGGGCCAGACCCAGGTGCGTAGTCCAGTAATCAGGAAATTTCTTTGCGTTCGCGCGGAAGACAGCCAGAGCCTCGTCCTGCTTCTTCTCCGCCTGCAACTGGCGGCCATAGAAATAAAGCTGCAGCGCGCTTCCCATATCGAGAGCCTTGGTGCGGAACATTTCCGCATCCTGCTTGCGTCCCATCGCCTCGAGGATTTTCGACTTGTTCAGCAAATTGTCATAACGCTCTTCGGCCTGGATCGACAGGTCTTCATCCTTCAGCGCTTCGTCGAGATTGATCTTGTTTGCCAGAAAATATCCCGCCGCATCATCCCAGCCTTCCCAGTAGTACTGGTTCAGCCCGCGGATCTGCTGGTGAATGCTGGCCGTCACAATGTCGTTCACATTGACTTGCACTTTGAACGGCACCGCAACTTTGTCCCAGCTCATAGTCACGACGGCCGAGTCTGCCTTGACGTCGTTGAAATCGTAGGCCAGCGCTTTATGGGCATCCGCTGTCTGCGGTTTCACGGTGACGCGCAGAGCGTCTTCGTCCTGCTTATAGGTGAAGCTTCCCCAAGCCGTCGAATTTTTCGAGAAGATCACGGTCCACTGATTTTCGCCCGGAATCATGTGCAGTCCGTAGGTTCCTTTGTCGAGCGCCTGCCCTTCAATCGTGACCGGATCGGTGAACGTGATTGTCGTATTCTCGTTCGCCCCGGCACGCCACACCTGCCCGTAGGGCACGACCTTGCCCCATATCTGGCGTCCATTGGCCAGCGGACGGTGATAGTTAATCGTGATGTCGGTGATGCCGATGCGTTGCGACACGAGCGCGTGCTGGCTCGCCCGCGGCAAGTTGAGCATCAAGGTTTCGCCCGTGGCCGTTTGCGCATGAGCGGCGGCGGCCAACAAAACACCGGCAAACAAAACAAGCAGACGACTTTTGTGCATAGAAATCTCCTTCTCGCTGCCGATCTCCTTAAATTGGGCAGGCAGCCGACTAGTCAGAACGTGAATTGGAAATCGCGAATGTGAGCGCACGGGATCGCAGTGCTGTTGCGCTTAGACGGATGGAGGAGGGGGAAGTGAGCGGTGATCGCGAGCAGAAATCCGAAAACAATGTTGGTGAGTGGAAGGGCCGGATTTCGCCAGTTACGGCGTTGTCTGCCGTAATTGTCCTTCGGCGATGAACTGAACAATCGGATAAGAAGCTTGCACACTGAACCAATTAGGCGAATGGGGAGTTGTCTCGGCGGGTTTCAAGAACGTGATGATGTTCCCGGTTTTGGCGTCCCGGAGAATGAATTGAATCGCCCCATCTCGCAAACTCGATTGGTTGTAGAAATCGGGTATGGCGATCTCGAATTTTCCATCCCCGTCGGGGCGAACCGTACCGAGACGAATTGTCGTCACTGGCCCGTCAGAAATCCCAAAGAACTGATGTGACCACATCGCCAAGTAGTTAACCTCGATTACTCGACTTCGCGCTCGGGTCGTCGTAGCGGGCGAAAGTTGCCCACGAAACGAAACCGAGCCGAGTGGATAACAATCAAGCCCCTGTTCAATGGGCGCGCCCGAGAATGTGAGGTCGAGCGCTGCGATTTCGCATCCGGGCAGATATGCGATGATCTTTATGTTTTCAGCAGGTCGGCCGTCCACGAATGGCTCAATATCGTATGACGCTCTCTTCCTTTCTGCTCGCACGAATCCACCGTACCCGCCAAACGGGCCGGTCAGGAAGTAGTCGATCTGAACAGACTCAGAGGCAATCCCGGATGGGATCACGAGTGAGATTTTCGGACGGTATTGTGCTTCGACAATCTGCACTGCGGTGAGGAAAGTAACGACGGCGAGGGACTTGCGCCACATGCCCATTAAGTATAACTGTTGCAAAATTCGCGATTCCACTCACGTGGCACAAAGCATCGCCCCCTTGACAATCTTCCGGCGGTAAGCCAGAATCTTCATAGGCGAACAAAAAGCGAAAATAAACAAATCGCCTCCGCGGCTCATATCCTGAAATCAGCCTCGGCGCTCCCTGAAATCTTCCGAGGAATTTTATGTCTTCCGCAGTGGTTTCCACTTCGGCGGCCCTGGGCCGCCCTTTTCTTTTTGATGACGATCCCGAGGCCGAGGTTCGCTCGCTTCCAGCCGCTAAAAAGCCTGTGGCCTCAGAGGAACCGGCCCTCGCAAAAATTCTTCAATCAACAATCAACAATCAACAATCAACAATTTCCCTAACTCCGGCCTCGAAGCTCGAAATCCGTCCTGCCCCGGAGATGGCCTCCATCGGCATCCCCGACCTCGACACGCTCACCGGCGGCCTGCCCCGCGGATGCCTCACCGAAATCTGCGGCCCCGCCTCCTCCGGACGCACCACCGTGCTGCTGGCCGCTCTCGCCGCCGCCACCCGCCGCGGAGAATACTGCGCCCTTCTCGATGCCAGCGACTCCCTCGATCCCCACTCCGTAGAAGCAGCAGGAGTTGATCTAGACCGCCTGCTCTGGGTGCGCTGCGGAGAGGATTCGCCGCTGAAGGAAAATTCACCACCGAGGCACAGAGGCACGGAGAAGAAAAATCAGAAAGAACGAATTCAATTACGCGGGGAAAATCAATCCGAGCACTGCCTCGAACAGGTCCTGCGCTCGACCGACCTGCTGCTCGAAAGCGGAGGCTTCGGTCTCATCATTCTCGACCTCGCCGATCTGCCGCCGCAGTCCGCCCGCCGCATCCCGCTGACCACATGGTTCCGCTTCCGCCGCGCCGTCGAACACAAGCCCACCATCCTGCTCGCGATCGAGCAGCAGCCAATCGCCGGAAGCTGCTCGTCGCTGCTGCTGCAACTCGGCACACCAAAATTTTCAGAAGAACCAATCCCGTTTGTGCAGACCAACTCCAGCCGCGAAGCGGCGGTATGGGAAAGCCCGGCACGGCAGTGCCGGGTAGGCCTCCAGAAAGAGAGCGAGTCCCGTAGGGACGGCACCATGCCTTTCGCCGGTAACGACGCCACTGAAAATGCTACGAACTCTCTCCACATTGCCCATCCCACTCACGCGAACCTTCTATCCGGACTGAACATCACCGCCGAACTGACTCGCTCCCGTCTGGACCGCAAACCGGCGCGCTCCGTCGCATTCGCCACCAAAACCGCCTGGGCGGGATAAACGAAATGACTCAATCACCAAATGACACACTGACTCAATGACCGGATGACTCCATGCCGTTCGCCTGCATCTACATTCCGAATTTTTCGATCGCGGCCGCGCTCCGCGCCGAACCGGAACTGCAGGCCCGTCCCGCCGCCATTTTCGAAGGCAAACCTCCGCTCGAGCAAATCGTCGCGGTCAATGAAAACGCCAGCCGCCTGGGCATCGCGCCCGGCATGACCAAGGCCCAGGCCGAACTGTGCTCTGAACTCGCCCTGCGCCCGCGTTCTGCATTGCAGGAATCTTCCGCGCACGCCGCCCTGCTCGACTGCGCCCAATCGTTCTCTCCCTGCGTGGAAGACTCGGCCTACGATACCGTTCTCCTCGATCTCGCCGGCATGGAATCTTTATTCGGATCGCTGCATAAAATTTCGTGCGCCATTTCCGAGCGCGCTGCCGCGCTTGGCCTGGCGGCAAACATTGCGACGGCTTCCAACCCCGACGCGGCCTTGCTCGCCGCCCGCGGATGGTGTGGCGCGGGCACTCTTGCCCGTGCAGGTGTTGCCGTGATTCCTCCAGGCAAAGAAGCGGAATCCTTGGGAGGATTGCCGGTAGAAGTTTTATTTTCCAATCGTCTGGAGGGCGAAGAAAAAAAATCCGCCGACCGCCTGCTCGAAACGCTTGCCCGATGGGGCATTCGCAACCTGCGCGCCCTGGCCGCATTGCCCGAAGTATCGCTCAGCGAACGTCTCGGACAAGAAGGCCTCCGCCTGCAGCAATTAGCGCGCGGCACCGCGAGCCGCACGCTGGTTCCGGTCGAAGCTCCGCTGCTGTTCGAAGAAGCGATTGAACTGGAACATCCTATCGTCCTGCTCGAGTCGCTGGCTTTCCTGCTCAATCGCCTGCTCGAACAACTCTGCGCGCGCCTCGCCTCGCGCGCTCTCTCCACGCAAGAGCTACGCCTGACGCTGGAACTCTCTAATCTCACCGGCATCGACGATGGATTTGAAAATTTGGGAATTGCCAGCGAGAGCGATGAACCAAATAAAAATATGTGGGGACAGCCGCCCTCGGCTGTCCGGCGGAGCGAAGCTCCGCTTCCTCACCGCCGCCAACCCAAATTTATCCGCAAGCTGAATCTCCCTCTTCCCATGCTCGACCCAAAAGTTTTTCTCAAACTGCTGCAACTCGATCTGAACGCACATCCCCCGGGAGCACCCATCATGAAAATCCATCTGGCCGCAGAACCAGCGCGCCCGCGCTCGACCCAAGGAGGCCTGTTCCTGCCTCCATCGCCCGAACCGGAGAAATTGGAACTCACCCTGGCCCGCATCGCCGGCATCGTCGGAGAACACAAAGTCGGCGCCGTGGAGTTGCTCGACACGCATCATCCTGAAGGATTCCGCATGCGCCGCTTCGTCGCCGAGGTCGCTCGCAAAGTTCCGCAAAAGAAAAATCCCGACGCAGCAGAAGCGCAAGCCGCGGTCACCGCCCTGCGCCGCTTCCGTCCGCCCCTGCGCGCCAACGTGACTCTGGAAAATGGCCAGCCTGTGCATTTGGTTTGTCGAGGAAAAGAAGTGCAGGGCGAAGTGCTTTGGAAGGCCGGACCATGGCGCTTCTCCGGCGACTGGTGGGAGCGCGATGCCTGGTCCCGCGACGAGTGGGATCTCGCCCTGCGCAACGGAGAAACTGTTTCGTTCTACCGCCTCGTGCACGACCTGCTCGGAGGCGGATGGTTTGTGGAAGGAACGTATGACTGATTTTTTTGCCACGGATTTTCACGGATCAAGACGGATAAACCAAGAACTGCAAAAGATCCTGTTGTAGAGCGGGAAACAAAAAAGTGATTTGAGTTTTGATCCGCGTGAATCCGTGTTGATCCGTGGCCAATGAATTTTTGAATGGCAACTATGTACGTTGAACTTCACGCCCGCTCCGCTTTCAGCTTTCTCGAAGGCGCATCTCTCCCCGAGGAATTGATTGGCGTGTGCTCGCACTTTCACATGCCCGCCATGGCGCTGCTCGACACCGACGGCGTCTACGGCGCTCCGCGTTTTCACCTGGCCGCCAAAAAGATCGGCCTCAAAGCGCACATCGGCGCGGAAGTCACCTGCGCGCCTGTCATCCTGAGCGGAGCAGGCGCTTCACGAAGTGAAGCGCCCGCGGAGTCGAAGGATCCCTACTCCCGGCAGTCCGCTGGAAAGGTAGGGATTCCTCGCTTCGCTCGGAATGACAAAATTAAGAATGACAAAACATTCCGCCTGCCCCTGCTCGTCGCCTCGCGCGCCGGTTACCAGAATCTCTGCCGCCTGATCACCAAAATGAAGTTGCGCGCCAGGAAAGGCGAAGGCGCCGTCACTGCTGAAGAACTCGAAGAACATGCCGGCGGATTAATCTGCCTCACTGGCGGGGACGAAGGCCCACTAGCCACAACCCTGCGACAGAACAACCCTGACCAAGCCCGCCGCCAACTCGATCAACTCATCGGCATCTTCGGCCCACACAATGTCTACGTCGAGCTCCAACGCCACTTCCATCGCGAAGAAGAATCCCGCAACCGCATTGCAGTCGATCTCGCACGCTCGCTCAATCTCCCGTTGCTCGCGACGAACGGCGTGGACTACGCCGTCCCCAAAGCCCGCGAACTCTGCGATGCTTTCATCGCGATACGCCACCATCGCACGCTCTCTACTGCCGGACGCCTGCTCTCCCGCAACTCCGAGCGTCACCTGAAATCTCCCGAGGAAATGCAGCAACTCTTCGCGGACCTGCCTGAAGCGATCTACAACACTGTCGAACTCTCCTCACGCCTCGAATTCACCCTCAACGATCTCGGCTACGAATTCCCGCGCTATCCCGTAGCTGAAGGCGAGACCATGAATTCCTTCTTGCGCGAGCAATCATGGATCGGTTTTCGCAACCGCTACGGTCGTGCCTCCGAAGACATGCAGGCCAAAGCCCGTCGCCAGATCGAAAAAGAATTGGTGCTCATCGAAAAACTCAAGCTCGCCGGATACTTCCTCATCGTCTGGGACCTGGTCCGCTATTGCCGCGAGCAAAACATTCTTGTGCAGGGACGCGGCTCCGCCGCCAACAGCGCCGTTTGCTACTCGCTCGGCATCACCGCGGTCGACGCGGTCGGCATGGAACTTCTCTTCGAGCGCTTTCTTTCCGAAGAGCGCGGCGAGTGGCCCGACATCGATCTCGACCTTCCTAGCGGCGACGAGCGCGAAAAAGTCATCCAGTATCTCTACAAAAAATACGGCGAACGCGGCGCCGCCATGACCGCGAACGTCATTACCTATCGCAACCGCATGGCCGCGCGCGAAATGGGCAAGGCGCTGGGATTCGACCCCGAAACGCTCGCAAAAATTTCCGCCGCCGTTGCTACCTGGGAATTTCGCGACGAGAACGACGCACTCGACCGCCGCTTCCGCGACGCCGGGCTCGATCTCTCCCATCCTCGCCTGCGCAAATATTACGAACTCTGCCTCGCCGTGCAGGACATGCCGCGTCATCTTGGCCAGCACTCCGGTGGCATGGTCATCTGCCAGGGACAACTCGATTCCGTCGTCCCCCTCGAGCCCGCCTCCATGCCCGGCCGCGTCGTCGTGCAATGGGACAAAGAAGATTGCGCCGACATGGGCATCATCAAAGTCGATCTGCTCGGACTCGGCATGATGGCTGTGCTCAAAGATTCCATCGAACTGATCCGCGATCATTATCACGAGGAGGTGGATCTCGCGCATCTTCCGCAGGATGACCAGCAGGTCTACTCCACGCTGCAGCAAGCCGACACCGTTGGAATGTTCCAGGTGGAAAGCCGCGCGCAAATGTCATGCCTGCCACGCCTGCGCCCCATGCGCTTTTACGACGTCGTGGTCCAGGTCGCGATCATCCGTCCCGGCCCGATCGTCGGACAGATGGTGAATCCTTTCTTGCAGCGTCGCCAGGGAAAAGAAGCAGTCACCTACGCTCATCCGTCGTTAGAACCCGTGCTTAAACGCACGCTCGGCGTTCCGCTCTTCCAGGAACAATTGCTGCGCATCGCCATGATCGCCGCCAATTTCACTGGAGGCGAAGCCGAAGATCTCCGGCGCGCCATGGGCTTCAAACGTTCGCAAGCCCGCATGAAAGAAATCGAGGCCAAACTTCGCTCCGGCATGACTGCGAACGGAATCTCGCCGAAAGCGCAGGAAGAAATTATCCTCTCCATCACTTCGTTCGCGCTCTACGGATTCCCCGAATCCCACGCCGCCAGCTTCGCCCTCATCGCCTACGCCAGCGCCTATCTGAAATGCCACTACCTCGCGGCGTTCACTGCAGCGTTACTCAACAATCAACCCATGGGATTTTATTCGCCAGCGACAATCGTCAAAGACGCGCAGCGCCACGGCCTGAAACTGCTGCCGGTCGATGTGACGTGCTCAGATTGGAATTGCACGTTGGAAGCAGTACCGAGTAGCGAGTATCGAGTACCGAGTAAGAACAAGGCCATAGTCTGTTGGTCGTCGGTCGTTGGCAAAGAACAAGAAGATGTCCAAAGCCCAGCCGCGGAGCGGCAACAGAATACAGCCCACGGCGCAAGCCGTGGGTTAGACGCCAGAAATATGGAAGCCCCGGATGGGCGAAAGAATATTGAGGATGGGAAACACCTCGGGGCAGACGAATCTCCTCACTCGCAACTCGGTACTCGCGACTCGCAACTCGGTACTCGCGACTCGCAACTCGCTCTCGCTCTCCGCATGGGCCTGCGCTATGTCCGCGGACTGCGCGAAGAGGCTGCTCGATCCCTCATCCTGGAACGCCTGCGCGCTTCCTTCGCATCGATCCACGACCTCACGCGCCGCGTCCCTGAGCTGCGCAAAGACGAACTCACCACGCTGGCCGAAATCGGCGCGCTGAACTCGATCGGGATTTCACCACGGAGGCACGGAGGCACCGAGAAAAAAAACGAATACGGCCACGGATTCTCACGGATCTTTACGGATTCATTCAACAATCAAAAATCAACAATCAACAATTCCTCTCGCAACTCGGTACCCGGCACTCGGTACTCGCATCACCGCCGCGACGCCCTCTGGCAGGTCGAACGCGCCGTCCGCCCCGCGGGCCCGTTGCTCGAACAAAGCGCCGAGCCCGACGAACGCTCTCCCCTGGCACCGATGAACCACGAAGAGCGCCTGGTCGCCGATTTCCACGGCACCGGACTCACCGTCGGCCCGCATCCCATGGCCTATCGCCGCGCCTGGCTCAACGCCATGGGCATCCGCCGCGCCAGCGAATTGCGCGACCTGCCCACCGGCAAGCGTCTCCGCATCGGAGGCTGCGTCATCACCCGCCAGCGTCCCGGCACCGCCAAAGGATTTGTGTTTTTAAGTCTGGAAGATGAAACCGGAGTCGCCAACGCGATCGTCCGCCCCGATTTGTTTCACGCCAACCGCCTGCTGCTGACCAGCGAGCGCTTCCTCGCCATCGAAGGCATCCTGCAGAATCAGGACAACGTGATCTCCGTCCGCGCCGAACGCGTGCAGCCGCTCTTCGTCACGAAAGCAGAAACCATCTCGCACGATTTCCACTGAGCACTTTTCACCACGGAGGCACGGGAGAAATTCCTTTCTGAATTCTTGATCCCTGAAGATCCGCGTGAATCCGTGGCTAAGAATTTCTCCGTGTCTCCGTGGTGAATACGCTTTCACTTCCCGGTATAGCTCACTCTCCAAATCGAACCCGACCCGTCATCGCTCACTAGCAGCGAGCCATCCGGAGCCACCGTGATCCCCACCGGCCGTCCCCAAACGTCGCCATTCGGCAGCACGAATCCAGTCAGGAAATCTTCATACTCACCGGAAGCATGTCCGGTCTGATGCAGCGGCACGCGAATCACCTCATACCCCACGCGCGTCGCCTTATTCCACGAGCCATGCTCGGACGCAAAAAGATCTCCCTTATATTCCGTTGGGAATTTATCTGCCCCATAGAAAGTCATTTCCAGCGACGCATTATGCGGCTGCAACAACACATCCGGCACGATCGCCTTATCCTTCAACTCCGGATGCTTCCCTTTCTGCCGCGGATCCTGATGCGCCCCGATATACCACCAGGGCCATCCATAGAATCCGCCCTCCTGCACATGCGTGATGTAATCCGGCACGAGATTGTCTCCGAGCGCATCGCGCTCGTTGACCGAGCACCACAACTCGCCCGTCGTCGGATTCACCAGAATCCCGCCACCAGCATTGCGAATTCCGTAGGCGTACACCTTCAACTGGCAATTCGACGGATCGCACACCAGAATGTCCGCGCGATTGCGCTCCGCTGGATGCGTGTCGGTATCGTCATCGTTCGACCCCGAGCCCACCGCCACAAACATCTTCTTCCCGTCCGGCGTGAATTCGACCGAGCGCGTCCAGTGGCCACCGCCGCTGGGCAGATCCGCCATATGCTCGGGAGGTCCGCTCGCCCGCATATCGCCAACGTGATACGGGATTCGAAGCACCTCATTCGTATTGCCGATATAAATCCATTGCGGATCCGGCCCCGGCGGATAGAACGCAATCCCATAAGGCCGCTTCAATCCTTCAGCAAAGACCGCATTCTGCTCAGGCTTGCCGTCGCTGGTCATGCCGCGAAACACGCGAATGCGGCCCGGCGCGCTCTCCGCCAAAAATATGTCGCCATTCGGAGCCGTGCGCAGCAATCGCGGACTGTCCAGGCCCCCCGCATACAATTCCACCTTGAATCCCGCGGGCGCCACAGGCCACGCATTCTCCGGACGGGCCACTACCTCCGGACCATTCTCCGCCGACTGCGTCGCATACGGTTGCGGCAGATCCGCTACCGTGATCTTGCGAGTCGTTCCTGGCTTCTCGTAGCGAAAATCCGTAAACGGCGCCTTCGGAGCAGGAGCTTTGATCGTGGACGCCATCGCCTGCGGCGGCGCCGCCGCATTGGCCTCGCCTGTTGCTCCGCCTTTTCCCGGCCCCATCGTCTCCACATAGCTGATGATTTCCCAGCGGCTTTTCTCCGGCAGAAAGGCCCACGACGGCATGCCGTTATCCTTGTCGCCCTTGGTGACAAACCAGAAGACCTCGCCTTGGCTCACCCCTTCCAGGTTGCCATCCACCAGCGACGGAACGTTGCCGGTACCTTGCCCCGCTTTTCCGTGACACGACAGGCAGTTTCGGGCATACAAAGTCTTGCCTGCTTGTGCCGCCTCGGGTTGACCGTCGTAAGGATTCTTCACCGCTTTCGCCGAGGCCGGCGCATCGTGAAATGATTTTCCCGCGGAGTGCAGCGTGGCTACTGGAAGTACGGCTGAAAGGACTGCTGTGCAGATCGCAGCTTGACTGAAACGCATAGGCATCCTCGAACTCGGATTTCCTGGTTTAGATTGCACAGGAAGTTTAAACGATGCCGGGTTTAAAGTATTTCTCGGGGCAAACTGCGTCTGCCGCGTTTCACTCAGGGCAAGTTTCTTCGCTTGTCCATGGATCTCTGGTGAGCGAGAGAGGACGAAAGATCAAGCGCCAAAGCATCGTGCGGCCGATGCTCAATCAGCATGATTTCTTTTGCTGTGCCATATCCGCGACGGTAAGCCTCTCTCGATACGTCGCAACGCCTCACCTCGTGAGATTGGATTCGGCTACCCACGCTTCCCCGGCTGCACGAGCAGTACAGGATGTAATCATCCCATGCCCCCGGCACCGCCGCCACCAGCCGCGATCCGTTGCGATACGGACTGAACGACAGCAAATATCGGGTGCGGCAACCTGGACATTCCACACAATGTCGGACGCGCGGCATAAAAATAACGACCGTCCCCGGCTGGCGCCGTGGCGGCAAAGTCGTTGAATGTACTTTGCCAACAAAATTGGTCAGACACAATAGCCACTTGACGGCGTTCTAGCATAGCCATTATGCTGCGCCCGCGCACCTATGAAACGCGTCGCTTCCGGCATCTCGCCGGTCATCACCATCGATCGGGGCATCACACGGTCCCTGCAGCGGCAAATTTACGACTCGTGCCGCGCGGCGATTCTCGAGGGCCGACTCCGCCCCGGACAACGTCTTCCCTCTTCCCGCGTGCTCGCCTCCGAAATTGGAGTTTCACGCTTCCCGGTACTCAATGCTTACGCTCAACTTCTGGCCGAAGGCTATGTGGAAAGCCGTGTTGGCGCCGGAACGGTCGTTTCCGCCTCGCTTCCCGAGCCATTCATCCCCGGAGGGCCCGCTGGGACCAAAAGCTCCACCTCGGATTCCGCCCCCCGGCCCGTCGCCAGGCGAAGTAAGCTGCTTCCGACGGCGGCCAGGTTCCCGTGGCTCTCGCACTTCGGAGCGTTCCGGGTCGGCCAGGTCGCATTCGATAAATTTCCGCGCCAGATCTGGTCCAGCCTGATCGCGCGACGCTGCCGCGCCGCCAACGCCGAGTCTGTCCATTACGGCGATCTGATGGGCTCTGCTGCCCTGCGCCGCGCGGTCGCGAATTATCTGCGAACGGCTCGATCCGTACGCTGCGAGGCCGAGCAAGTGCTCATCGTCAACGGATCGCAGCAGGCCCTCGAGATTTCGGCCCGAGTCTTGCTCAACCCCGGCGACCGCGTCTGGGTCGAGGAGCCCTGCTACCCCCTGGCGCGGGATGTCTTCACCCTGAACGGCTGCGATTTGGTACCTGTTCCCGTGGATGCCGAGGGTCTCAACGTTGCCGCCGGAATTCGAAAATCCAGAAACGCTCGGGCAGCATTCGTCACGCCCTCTCACCAGTTTCCGCTCGGTGTAACCATGAGCGCCTCCCGTCGCCTGCAATTGGTCGAATGGGCACAGTCGGCCGGCGCTTGGATCATCGAGGACGACTACGACAGCGAGTACCGCTATGAGAGCTTGCCGATCGCATCCCTCCAGGGACTCGATCCCAACGCTCGCGTCATCTACATCGGGACCTTCAGCAAGGTGTTGTTTCCCGGCTTGCGCCTGGGTTACATCGTGATTCCACCCGATCTCGTGGACCCCTTCTTCACCATCCGCCGGGTGATGGATCTCGGGGCGCCAGCTTTTTTGCAGGAAGTGCTCGCAGACTTTATTGAAGAAGGTCATTTCGCGCGCCACATTCGCAGAACCCGCATGGTTTACGCCGAACTCAGGCGTCTGTTGGTCGAGAGTTTGCGCAAAACTTTCGGCGAATCACTCACTCTGATGGGCGACGAAGCCGGCATGCACATCGCGGTGATGCTGCCGCACGGATACCCAGACGACGAAATCGCCGAGCAAGCCTCCCGCCACCGCTTGTCCCTATGGCCGCTCTCTCGCACGTACGTTGGGGAACCGCGGCAAGGCTTCATTCTCGGCTTCGGCGGCGTCACTAGAAGAGAAATTCCTCAAGCCGTTCGCAAATTGCGCGACCTGCTCGCGAGCCAGGCTGCAAAAGCCCCCCGACTGAACTTCTCGAAATAGAGCAGAATGCCGCGAAAAAGAAGGCTTCAGGGTGAATCGGCAATGCCGATAGGGTATTTGGTAGAGAGAACAGTCTGGCTCTAACCTTTCTCCAAAATTCCCTGCTAACAGGGAATAATGCAGGGAATTTTGCGAATTCTGACCCGAAAATTGGACGGAGGATCTCTATGCTGCACATTTTACTGGAGAAAGTGCGCATTTATTCGCTTAATCGGAACAGGGAGATAACAGGCTGCCCATCAGGGAACGTGATTGCCTGTTGAGGGGTTGGAACAGGGAATTTATTTAGACTTACGTCGAAAGCAAAAACTAGGCGCCCAACCGTCTACACCGCGTAGCCAAGTTGGCCATTGTTAGGAGTCAATCCGGTGACCACAAGCCCGGGAAAACCGAGCAGTATCCGCTGCTCCGCCCAGTCGAGCGGTAGGCGGCGACGAGTTAGCTCTTTGAGGGTCAGGTTGGCAGGCCGACGCCCGTCCAGGATGGCTTCAAGAATATCGGGTGCGAGAAAAGCGCATCCCAAAACTCGGCGAAGATATTCGGCCTTGGCATCAGATCGCTTCTCGACCGTGATCTGGCTCGAAACGTCGCCGGCTAGCACCCCTTCTCGCCACTTCTGAGCTCGTATAATCGCCTTGACTATCGGTGTCACCATCTCTGGATCGACAGCGTCTGGACTGAGTATTAGGCGCATTTCATTTCCGCAACGCTTAAGCCTCGCCTGGATCGTGAGGCGAACCAGATCGTCCGGGGTCGCTTCCCGCGATTCTCGGCCGGATGCTCTGAGTTGCTTATTCGTCAATATGGCGCGGAGTTCGGTCCTGCTCGTTTCGAGATCCATGTTTTCAGTGTGAATTATGACGCGCCGCGCTACCTTTCTGACGAAGTCTCGGGAGAAGGCTGGCGAGGCAGTTGACCACCCCTTTGCATGTGTCTGGGCAGCCGCTATGAGCTTTTGCGTTATCTCTGGATGGTCCTCGGGAAGCGTAAGACTCTTCATCACCTCGTCCGGAGATCGCAAGAACGACTGCAACCTGAGGGAGACCTGCTTCTCTACATCGTGTGCAGGCAGGCGAAGCGCTTTGGCTTGTTCGCCGCTTGCATGGCAAAAATAGTAGCGATATCTCTTTCCGTTCTTCACCGTGTGGGAGGGACGGAAACGATTTCCCTCGGCGTCCTGCAATAGGCCAACGAGCATGGTTGAGCAATTCGCCTTAACCCCAGTCCTCCGCCCTCCGTTGTCACTTCGTAGTTGATTTTGTACCTTGTCCCAGAGGTCCAGGGAAATAATTGCTTCATGCTGACCTGGATAGGACTGATTTCGATGTCGAACTTCCCCGCGGTAGATCGGATTTTGCAGAATTAAATAAAGGGCTCCAGGAAAAAACGACACACCACCCGAACGGATACCGGCTGGGCTGATTCTTTCCTTACTCTTGATACCCTGGTGGTCGAGATAGGCCTTGAGCTTGGACACCGACGCTAATTCGAGGTACCAGTGGTAGAGATTGTTAATGAGCTTTGCCTGCTCCTGATTCACTAGCAGTTTCCGCTCTCTCACGTCGTATCCAAGAGGTACTCTGCCTCCCATCCACATGCCTCGGCGCTTCGAAGCCGCGATCTTGTCGCGAATCCTCTCGCCGGTCACTTCCCTTTCAAACTGAGCGAATGACAGAAGAATATTCAACGTCAGCCGTCCCATCGAGGTCGTCGTATTGAACTGTTGCGTCACCGATACAAACGACACTCCCTTGGCGTCGAGCGTCTCCACGATCTTTGCGAAGTCGGCCAGGCTGCGGGTCAGACGATCGACTTTGTAAACAACAATCGTGTCGATATGGTTCGCCGCGACGTCGTTCAGCAACCGCTTGAGTGCCGGTCGATCCATGTCACCGCCAGAATATCCACCGTCATCGTAAAGAGCGGGAATCACGCGCCAGCCTTCATGCCGCTGACTGGCGATAAACGCTGCACAAGCTTCCCGCTGAGCGTCAAGAGAATTGAAAGATTGCTCCAGACCTTCCTCGGAAGATTTTCGCGTATAGATTGCGCAACGGATGGTTCTCTTCTGCAGGTCGCTCACGCTGCCTCCTTTGAATTCTTGATTGCTCTACCTTTCAACCCGAAAAACAGCGGTCCCGACCACCGGGTTCCGGTGATCAATCGGGCAATCTCGGACAGGCTTTCATATCGATTGCACCGGTATCCACTCCATGAATATTGCATACGAGAGGCCATCAAGAACGGCTGGGACATCGATCCATCGCTGCTCGATGATGAGCTTCTGTCGGATGGAGATGCCCCAATCTGTCCAGAATGCCACAAGGGTGGACCGGCCCAGTATGGCAGCACCTACCACTGCAATCAGTGCGGGCACAAATGGAAAGACATCCGTTATTGGAGGCAGGATTCGGATATTCCTCGCTGTACGCTGGATGGCGAGCTGCTGGTCTGGGACGAGGGGCGGGGATTGTGGGTTGACGTCGTGAATGGTGCCACCCACGAACCCGCACGAGAGGAAGATTGACGGCGACTGTTTGGCTTCGAACCGGAATCCAAGAAGCTGTGATGTCAACCTGTGCTCTCAGTAATCGTTGGTCAACAACTTGAGATGATTGAATCTCTCTTGGTGATCCCGACCGTTGGTTTATGAGTTCCACCATCAACGGAATTTAAAGACAATGCGCGGCGCGAAGAGTAACGCATTGTTCTTCAGAAGAGCGAGCCGTAATCATGCCTGCCCCTGTGTTGCCCTTCTTCCTTTCATGCCTGTGATCTGCTTTGGTGTCATTGTTCCGGTGCAAAATGGGAATCGCCGAAGCAAGCGAGGATATCGCCGTACCATCGTTCCGCGTCGGAATATTTCTTCTGCACGACGGCAATGCGGCCACGACCATTCCTTAGAGCGGTAACGAAATCGTTGTTGGGGAGATGACATTCCAGCGGCACACGCTCCTTGCCCTCGCTATCGAGCAGGAGCACAGTCGACGTCCAGACGGCGTCAAAGCGGTGGAACGATGACCAGAGTAATTGGGGTGCCATTCTTCAACAAGGTGATCGCGGAACGATATTTTCGCGCCCATGATCGAAGCAGTGTCTGCCCGTATTTGGGCGCAGGAATCAGACTCTTTTCGTCTGAGTTGTTGTGCTCGAAGGCGTGCAGAGTGGCCCACATATTGCCTCCTGAAGATGCAGGACCACCGACGCTGGTGACGCGGTCGTACTTCCAGCCCGCAAGAATACAGGCCGGTGCCTAAGCAGGCGCGCTAGAGACCGAGGAACCAGAAAGAACGATGGGCAAAAAATCCAAGAAGAGGAAACAAAAGTTAGGGCTGGACAGCAACAGTCACCGTTCCGATGCAAACGGCCAACCTAAGATCGGCAAGAAAGAATACGAGGCCGAGATTTTCAAGCTACAAGTTGAGTTGGTCAAGCTCCAAGACTGGGTTAAGGAAACCAACGCCCGCATCGTGATCATCTTCGAAGGACGAGACGCGGCCGGCAAGGGCGGGATGATCAAGCGCATCATGGAGCGTGTCAGCCCACGCATCTTTCGCGTGGTAGCCCTCCCCGCGCCAACCGAGAGGCAGAAGACGCAGCTCCATGCCCAGCGCTATGTTGAAAAACTCCCTGCCGGAGGTGAAATCGTCATCTTCGACCGGAGTTGGTATAACCGCGCCGCTGTTGAGTACGTGATGGGCTTTTGTACCAAGGAAGAGCACAGGCAATTTCTCAGGGACTGTCCTATCTTCGAGGGCTTTCTGGTCAGCCAGGGCATCATCCTGCTCAAGTATTGGCTCGAAGTATCGAAAAAGGAACAGCACAAGCGCTTCCTCGCGCGTATTGAAGATCCTTCGAAGCGCTGGAAGCTCAGTCCGATGGACTTAGAATCGCACCGCCGTTGGTACGACTACTCACGCGCCCGGGATGCCATGCTCGCCGCCACCAATACACCAGCGTCGCCCTGGTTCATCGTTCCATCAGACGACAAAAAGCGTGCCCGCCTGAATTGCATGGCGCACATACTCAGCAGCATCCCGTACGAGGAGATTCCTTATGCGCCTCCCAAGCTTCCCCCACGGCAAAAACGGAAAGGGTACGTAGAGCCGAAGCAGACGCATCGAAGCGTCCCGCAGGTCTGGTAGGCCTCCAGCATGTCAGAGCATCGGTGGTGCCGTCCCTTATCAGAGTGGTTTGTCTCCGACCGTCGCGATCGGCTGCAAGCGGACGTCGTCGCGGGGCTGACTACCGGCGCAGTGATCATTCCCATGGCGATGGCATATGCGATGATTGCCGGGCTGCCGGTGCAGGTAGGCCTCTATACCGCTTTGGTGCCGATGATGATCTACGCGGTGCTCGGCGGCTCGCGCGTGCTCAGCGTCAGTACGACGACAACCTTGGCAATCTTGACCGCCGCTCAGTTACGCCAGGTCGTGCCCAGTGGCGATCCCGCAGCCCTGCTGGGTGCCTCCGCGACCTTGACGCTGCTGGTCGGCACCGCACTTGTGCTGGCCTGCCTCCTGCGCCTTGGGTTCGTGGCGAACTTTATCTCCGAGCCCGTACTCGTTGGTTTCAAAGCCGGCGTCGGGCTGGTCATTTTGGTCGACCAGGTCCCGAAAATCGCTGGCATCCACTTCCCAAGAGGGTCATTCGCTCAGAACGTCCTCTCAATCGTTCACCATCTTCCGAAAACGTCGTTAACAACGCTGGCCGTTGGGCTCACGACAATCGTGTTTCTGCTGGGAATGAAAAGGTTCCTGCCGAAGGTCCCAGCGCCGCTGCTGGCTGCTGCTGCGGCGATCGCGGGCGTGTGCTTGTTGAACTTGCAGGATCGAGGTGTTGAACTGGTGGGTCACATACCGCAAGGATTCCCTGTGCTGATGAGGCCAGACCTTTCGTTGATAAGCGCGCTGTGGCCCGGGGCACTCGGGATTGCTTTGATGAGTTTCACGGAGACGATTGCGGCCGGACGAGCCTTCGCGCGAAAGGATGAGCCCGCGCCGCGAGCAAACACAGAGTTGCTTGCCACGGGACTCGGCAATATCGGAGGCGCACTTCTCGGTGCGATGCCGGGTGGCGGCGGCACCACGCAAACGGCAGTCAACGTCAGCGCGGGAGCTCGCACGCAAGTAGCGGAGATGGTAACAGCGGCGATGACTCTAGTGACGATGTTCTTTCTCGCTCCGCTCGTCGCAATGTTGCCGCAATCTGCATTGGCAGCGCTGGTGATTGTTTATTCCTTCGGGCTCATCAAGCCGATCGAGTTTCATCACATTCTTCGTATTCGCGGGACCGAATTTTCCTGGGCGATCGTGGCTTTCGCCGGCGTCGTGGTCGTCGGCACGTTAAAGGGAATCATCGTCGCGATAATCGTTTCCCTGGTCACACTGGCATACCAGGTAGCCGATCCTCCTGTGTATGTCCTGCGCCGCAAGCCAGGAACCAACGTGTTCCGGCCACACTCGGCGAAGCATCCCGACGATGAGAGTTTTCCTGGCCTCTTACTGCTTAGGCCGGAAGGTCCAATTTTCTTCGCCAATGCGGCACAGATCGCACACAAGATTGAGCCGCTGGTCAGGGAAGCGCAACCGAAGGTCGTCGCGGTCGACGCTAGCGGAGTCCTCGACATGGAGTACACCGCGGTGAAAATGTTCGCACAACTGGCGAAGAGGCAACGCCAGCATGGCGTTCAATTGTGGCTGATTGGCATGACTCCTAGAGTCTTGGCCATCGTACAACGATCACCGCTGGGACACTTGCTGGGACGTGAAGGAATGCAGTTCAATCTGGAGATTGCCGTTGCGCGTTACCTGGATGATGCAGCCGTACGCGAGCAGTTCTGAGCTATGGCGCGTCAGCTGATCCAAAGAACGGCTATTTTGACCATTGGCCAGCACCCCGCGTCCATCTATATGAGCAGCCTCATGGTCTTAATCGTTCCGTAATGAGGGAAGAATGCAGCTTGTCCGAGTCGTAAAAAGCATTGGACTCATTGGTTCGGTTGCCGCATCCCTGCTGCTTTGTACCGCCCAGACTTTTGAGCCGGCGCCGAAACGCTATCGCGCCAAGGCGGAGGACCTGCCGCCTTGGGCGGAGCAGGGGGATTTTCGTTTCATCCGGATCGACGGCGGACAAATCGAGAGGTGGAAGGCCGAGCGGACGTGGTGGGGTAAGAAGTTCAGTGCCGAAGAGAAGGATGTGCTGACCCACATCTATGAGCGGGATTTCGAGCAAATGCTCGGATTGCTCAAGCAGGCGGAGTTCAACTGGGTCTGGGTCACCTGGAGCAGCGGCTGGTCGTTTAAGGATGAGGAAGAGAACCGCGAGAACCTGAAAAGAATAATTATCCGCTGCCATCAGAACGGCATCCACGTCTCGGCCTACCTGTCGGCTTCCAACATGTTCCGCTCGAGTGCCTTTCGTGACGACCCGGAGACGAAGAAATACGTCTTGTGGATGCACGGCATCCCAATGTTCTACGCCGGTCCGACCGAAAGCGATCTGCAGATTTCCTGGGACCGCCGTCTGGCCGACGCGCGCAAGCCCGGCTGGCGGGCCTATCTCTTGAAAAAGGCGGAGTTGGCGGTGGACGCGGGCGTGGACGCGATCGTCTGGGACAACATGATCGGTTACAACAGCGGCTTGGCCCAGTTGCTCGATGACACCCAGCGCATGGCGGAGCGGAAGGCGCAGGAAACCGGCCGGCCCAAGGTCATGGTTGAAGCGAATATCCATATTGCGCCGTACCGCTTTGCGATGAATGACATTAACGAGGTGATCTGGGAAGAAGACGGCAAGGACACTCCGGGCGTGTGGCACGGTCATTGGCAGGTCGACAACGCGCGCAAGATCAAATTCCTCAGCGGCGAGAAGCAGCTTTGGCAGCCCTTGAAATATGAGAACGATCTTTACCACTGCGGCCCGCGCGAACGCTGTATCCCCAGCCCGGCCGAGCAGAAGCTTTCCATCGCCGAGGCCTATGCGTTCGGGGCGGCCACCTCGCGCAACATCGAGGGTCGATTCCTCTCCGCGCTGATCAAGGGCGAGCCGGAGGCCCGGGAGGCCTGGACGGCCATCGCTCAATACAACCACTTCCTGGTCGAGCATCGCGAGTTGTATCACGAGACGGCCCCGGCGGCGAGGATCGCCTTAATCTCCGGAGAGCCGCACAACCCGCTGGCCGACGAGTTCCTCAAGCAAAGCGTCTTTTTCGAGACCAAAGTGCTCGCGCACCTGGAAAAGGGAGTTCCCCTGGATCAGTTTAAGGTGCTGGTGATGCCGGCTGATCTGCCCAGGCTAAGCGCCGAGCAAATGGCTATGTTCGATAGGTTCGCTGCCGCTGGGGGTGTAATCATCAGGGGTAGAAAGGCCGAGCGGGGGATTGCGGCGCGCGCCGAAGCCGCGGCAGGAGGGCCTAGCCTCACTCTGGAGCCGCGCGGTTACGTGCTGGGCCAGTTAACTCGGAAACCCGACAGTCAAACGTTCATTCTCCACTTGCTCAACTACGATCACCAGGTCCCGGCAGAGAACGTGAAAGTGCGGCTAGACCTGAGTGGGCTGGTTCAGAACGTGAGCGGCTGGGAGGTGAAAGTCCTTTCGCCGGACGCGGCCGAGCCTCAGTTCACTGGCCTCTCTCTGCATGGGAGCGTCGCCGAGTTTACCTTGGGCCGGATCGAGCACTATACCGTGGTGACTCTCTCGGCCCGCCCTAAGCCGTAGTCGTATCAAATCGAAGCACATCCGGGGAATCGAAATTGCGAGCTGCTGGCGAGACCGGTCACCGCACTGACCGAGCGCGATGAGTCGAGACCCGCGACTTACAGCTTCTCGTCGCCTGATTCGCCCATTCCCATTCAGCAAGCCAGTTCCTGCGGCATCTCCCCTCACATTGGAATTCCGCCATTCTTCCCCCGCATTGTGGACAGACTAAGTTAATGATCGACGAGATGACGCCAGTGTTCGATTCGCCCGGTATTGTGTCAAGGGTTTTCATAATCACTCTCTATCCGGAGATTCGACAAATGCGCGAGGGACAGACACGGGCCACAAACAACGGCAATGTGCTGCGCGGGTCTTCTACGCTCTCGGGCGCTCCGAACTGGTTGGCTGCGGAGTCCGTCTCGGCCACCCAAAGCCTGCCGCCTCGCTGCAAGATGAGAATGCACGCGCAATGCCAATGCCGAATGGACGAATGAGAGCCAGCAACGAAGCTTGTCCGGTGTGCGTCGCATATTCGAATGTCACAACTATTGCCCTGCGTTAGGCACGTATGCCCGGATGTGGTCGCGACTTGAGCGTTGAATGGTGACCTGCGCAATACAGCCCGCGGCAAAGACATGAAACAACAGCCTCGTTGAAGTCTCACGAGCGCCCCGACTATTGGTATGTCGATTGCGTTCCAATGTGGATGTTAAGAAGAAAGTCCTGCGTTGGTGAACAGTAATTGCTGCCCGAAATTCTGAACTAGCAGGCGCGTGAGGAGTGAAGGATGCAGAGGCTAATTGTTGTAGTCACTTTGTGTTTACTGAGCTTGGCGGCTCTTGGCCAGTCTACGTCCAAGTATCAAGTAGCCATCATTACTGAGGTCAAGCCGCGTCAGGCTACGGCAGATGGTACGTCTGATCCCGCCCGCTATGACGTTTCCGTCAAAGTGGGCGACACACTCTACGTGGTGCTGTACACACAACCGTTAGGCGAAATCCCGGCGAAGTACGCAACCGGGCACGAACTGCTGGTGCTGGTCGGAAAGAACACAATTACTTACAACGACATGTTGGGTCGGTCGCTTCAGGTGCCGATCGAAAGCCAAGGACCCGTTATCAAACTTCAGCAATCGAAATAGCTCGTGCTGCCTGCGGAGAATCATGCTCGATCGCACACGAGCAGGCGCGCCTTCGGAGCAAATCGATGTGCGGAACAGTTACGAACATAACGTTGAGAGCGAATTCAGCGAGGAAGTGAAAGATGTGCAGCTCTAACGAGGAGCACCGATGATAACTCGACAGATTCTTATTGGTACATTGATTCTTGCAACAGTGGGGCACGCGGCCGCAGCCCAGCCGAAGAAGAAGAACATCCAGGCAGAGCCACCTCTGCTGCAGACTATTCTTGCGGGTGCGAACGTGCAATCCAGTCCTGTTCTATCCGATTTGCTTGCACCCAAACCCGAGATGCCCTTGGGCCCACAAGACGTTCTCAAGTCCTACGAAATCGCCATGAGCATGGTGACAGACAAGGCGTCGAGCGATTTCTCTGTAATCGTACAAGCCCAACAAACAAATCAAATTACCCGCGAACAGGCAGAATATCTTGTGCAGCAGAGCTACCAAACGGCAATGATGCAGTATCAGGTGCTTAGCGCTCTGCATGATGTTCTGAAACATGACATCGACGAGGTAGCAGGCCAGCAGGCTAAGCAGTCGCTGAAAACCACGAGCTCCGATACGGTTTTAGTGGTGCCTTTTCCGGGCTCCGCCCCTGCATTCCGATGAGATCGAATTCCTATTCGCCGGGTCGCGTGGAACTTCAAGTGCTTCAGTGGGGGACAGAGGAGCGCAACCATAGCATGCGATACCCGGAGAAATTAATTGAGGTCGGTGAGGGTGTTGCCCTGGACTCGGCGAAACCTTCACCCGCGGAGATACTCTCTGTTCTCTCGTATTGCTTACCGTCTCTTCATCGAAACGCCTATAGACTTTTGGGAAATAAAGCTGATGCTGAGGATGCAGTGCAGGATGCGCTGGTCGCAGCCTTCGAGCATTTCCACCAATTCAGAGGCGACGCGCAACTTTCGACGTGGCTGACCGCTATCGTCATCAATTGCGCAAGAATGTGTTTGCGCAAGCGGTCTCGCTATATCCATGTATCCCTGGATTCACGAATCGGAGAAGAGCGGAAGTATCTGCTGTCCGACACTTTGGTGGATCACCGGCCCGATCCCGAGCATGAGTACCACAAGACTTGGGCGAATGCGCGCTTAATGGAGTCAGCATCGAGACTATCGCCAACCTTGCGGAGAACGTTTCACCTGCGGTACGTGCATCATCTTTCAGTCTGCGAAACCGCTCGCGTTCTGGGAGTTCCTATCGGAACGGTGAAAGCGCAGACTGCTCGGGCTCGAGTCAAAGTGCTGAAGTCGATACGAGGAACACTTCCCAAGGAATGTCATTCTCGCGGAGGCCGCCGCTAGCACTAGCCTTCGGGACGCGCGCTGAAGTCGTCTGACACAATCTTCTTCGCATCAGCGAATCCACGGATCCAATCGGTCGCTCAGACCACGTTGCTTAAGCCGATTTCAGAATGCAAAGCTCAAGCTGAAGACCAAACACAAATTTCCTGACACTCAAAATTGAACTTGCGCTGTGACCGTTGGTTCTGGACGTGAAAACAATTCGAACCGGGCGGTGACCCAATAGGGTCATTCCAAGCACAGCTGACCGCATCTGCCCGTATTTGGGCGCGAGTGCCCTGATAATGTCTACCCGGTTTGCTTCAGTATCCCCCGCCTGCGCAAGTATTTGAGTCTGCTGCGATTATCTCTGGCCGGCAATGGCCATGCTCTTGCGAACGACATTTCGGGTTGACCTGGCGATTGTCTTCCTGGGGACTGTGAAATTCGCCGAGGAGGAACCATGTCTTTGTTCGCTGAACGAGAGAGAGTCGATAAGCCGGAAATCGATATCGTGGACACCGAAAGTGGCGCTCTGGTGTTTTTGAAAGGCCGCATTGATATCGATTCCTCTCCAGCAGTGCGCGCCGGACTTTTCGCCTTCTTGCACGCGCCACATCCCACGACAGTGAGCATTGACTTGTCGGGCGTCACTCATATCGATAGTTCCGGGATTGCAACTCTGATCGAGGCGTTAAGGATCGCGCGAAACTGTAAAACCAATCTTAGGTTGGAGGGGTTGCATGATCGCTTACAACGCCTGTTTGAGGCGACGGGAATTTTATCCCTCTTCAATGAGGAAGTGAGAGATGAACCACGTCTGGTGCGAGGCGTCTGATGGCCAATTTTCTCGAAATTGCGGGTAGAGAGACGCTTAGTCAACTCGACTATGTTGGCAGACTGAACATCCAGTTGTGGGACACCTTGCGTGCGATGCGCGCGGTTCTGCCCCTGGTTGGAAATCGACATCGGTGGCGAGCGACCGTTCAGCAAATGCTGGAGATCGGGGTTCAGGCGCTCCCGATGGTTGCTCTGCTGGCAATGTGCAGCGGATTCATCCTGGCGATGCAAGGAGCATCGGAGCTGCGGCGATTTGGGGCTTTGCATTACGTCATCGATTTGGTCGCGATCGGATTTACTCGCGAACTTGGTCCCCTGCTGACTGCGATTGCCGTCAGTGGACGTTCGGGGTCCGCTTTTGCAGCCGAGATCGGCACCATGAAGGTGACGGAAGAGATGGATGCGTTGAAGGTCATGGCCTTCGAACCGGTGGAGTTCGTGCTCGCCCCGAAATATCTGGCGGCACTCGTGGCGGTTCCTTGCCTCAGCATCGTCGCGGGGTTATTTGGCATTCTCGCCGGCGGGCTGTTTATGTTCTTCTGCACGCACCTCGGTCTGTTGCTCTATTTTCGGTACGCGTTGACCTCGATCGAATTGCGGGATGTACTTGCCGGTCTGATCAAAGCCGTCGCATTCGCGACCATTATTGCTCACGTGGGATGTCTCGAAGGATTACGTGTGCGCGGCGGGCCTGAGGCCGTAGGTCGGTCGACAACTTCAGCAGTGGTGAGATCAACGTTTCTGGTCATCGTCGCTGATGCCATATTCACGACCATCTTTTACTTCGTTGGAAGAACTTAAATGTCCATAATTTCCGTTCGCGATTTGGTGGTGGAATACGATGGCCGGCGCGTGCTCGATGGTTTGAACCTTGACATCGAGCCAGGCCAGATCACGGTTCTGCTGGGCGGCAGCGGTTCAGGAAAGAGCACGCTATTGCGGCAAATTCTTGCTCTAGAGCACCCGAAGTCGGGCAGCATCTCGATCAAAGGCACAAACATCAGCACCTGTTCACAGGCGGAATTGAAGAGACTCCGACGGTCTGTTGGCGTGGCTTTTCAGAGCGCCGCTTTGTTCAATTCGCTATCGCTGGAAGACAATGTCGCGCTCACTTTGCGGGAGCACACCGCACTTGTTCCTTCAGTGATCGACCTGATCGTCTGGCTGAAGTTGGCGGTGGTGGGCCTGGCGGATTTCGGCAAACTGCACCCGCAGGAGCTCTCAGGAGGCATGAAGAAACGTGCGGCGGTGGCCCGGGCTCTCGCATTGGATCCCGAAATCCTGATACTGGATGAGCCCTCGGCAGGGCTTGATCCAATCGTTGCGGCCGAACTGGACGAGCTGATTCTTTTTCTCAAAGAAGCTTTCCAGATAACAGCGCTCGTGGTCACGCATGAGTTGCCCAGCGCCTTCCGCATCGCCGACCGAATCGCGATGCTGTTCGATGGAAAGCTGCTCGCGGTTGGCACAAAAGACGAAATACGCGCAAACCAGCATCCACGGGTGAGGCAGTTCCTGAACCGTGTGCCGGCCAACCCGGTGCATACGCCCGCATTGGCCTCCTATCTGGAACGGTATGTGCAACGTCAGGAGATAAGACCATGACTACAGAAGCAAAAGTGGGTGCCTTTGTCATCGGCTGTTTTGCTGTACTCGCGTTCACGGTCATTTCCCTGTTGAATGCGCAGTACAGTGGTGGCACCGAGCACTATCGCACTTATCTGCGATATGCCGGAGGGCTTGAACCCGGAGCCGCCGTGCTGTATGGAGGCATCAGCGTGGGGAAGGTCACAGCTGTGCGACCCTGGAGCGCCGATCCAACGCGAATCGAAATTCTGCTGGATGTAAAAAAAGATACTCCTCTGAATGAGAAGTCAGTGGCCAAGTTGGGCTTCGTCAGCGTGATGAACAGCGCAGCCCTATCGATCACAACGGGCGCCATTGATGCTAAGCGTCTTGCTCCAAATTCAACCGTCGCCTCGCAAGAGGCGGCCAGCCTGGATGAGATTGCCGGGAAACTGGCAACGGTTGCGGACAGCGCAAATACGCTCATCACACAGGCACAGGGAGAACTCAACGATATTACCGGCAACATGAACCATCTGATTACAAACCTGGACACGATGACCGGCCCGCGAAATCAGAAAAAGGTCCAAGCCATTCTGGACAATATTGATCGATTGGTGGCGGACGAGCGCCCAAAGATTGATCGTCTTACAGACCAGCTGGCCAGGGTTAGCGAGCATGCGGATGAAACCATTCAGAATGTGAATGGCACGGTGACGGACTTGCGCGCCCCCGTAGGCAAAGACCTGGCTGAACTACAGACTACGCTGGAACAGGCTAAAGGCTTGCTGCAGTCCATGCAGATCGTTGTGAGAGCTAACGATTACAAGATTGACGACACGGTACAGAACCTGCGCGAAGCGACCGACAACCTGAATCAGTTCACGAATTCATTGAAGCAGCGCCCCTGGAGCCTGATTCGCATCAAGCAGCCCGGGGACCGGCAGGTTCCGAAATAAGGCGGACAGAGGAGAATTGAAAATGAAAAAGCTTGGCACGGCACTTATATTGCTGATGACGCTGTTACCGGCTCTCTCGGGATGCGGCAGAGTAAGATATCCCGCCTATTACACACTCAATTTGCCGGCTCCGCCGGACCCGCCCGCTGAGGAAAACGTGCGAACTTCAATCGCAGTACGGGAATTCCAATCGACTGGTTATCTGCGGCAAGGATCGATCGTCTACCGGGCGACGCCGGAGGAAGTCGGCTTCTACGAATACCACAGGTGGGCGACGGACCCGCGTATGCTTGTGACCAGCGCAGTCCTCGACCATCTGCGCGCCGGCGGTCAGTTCGCCATGGTCTCGATGTACGACGGCCGTCCGAACAACGACTACGTTTTCAGCGGCAGGTTGGAAAAGCTGGAAGAATTGGATTACGATGCCGGGGTCAAGGTGGAAGTTGCGATGTCGGCACAAATCACCAGGGTCGCGACTGGTGCAACGGTCTGGAGCAACGCTGTTTCCGAAACTCGACCGGTGTCTCGTCGAAATGTATCTGGTGTTGTGTCTGAGATGAATCAGACTATGGATCTGGCGATAAACAAGCTGCTCGCTACGATTCCGGCGGCTCTGCCAAGTGAGAGGTAGGCTTCAAGTGGAAATGAGACCGACGAGGTTCGATCTCTTGCGGGTCGCGGAAGAAGTCGTAAGGACGCGAACAGCATACCTCAGGCGCTAAAGCGCGGACACATTTGGAATGACTAACGGCACGAGTAGAACTCGTTCCCAAATAGTGCGAATCAAAAGTTTTTTCAGGAGCCTGCTAGACCGAGAATTGCGGAGAGCTAACGGGCTATGACCATCATCGAAGATCGATATCGAATGCTGCTAGGCGCCTCCAGCGCTCTGGCCGATCAGCCCACCGTCAAGGCCGTTCTGCAGAGTCTGCGACGTGTTCTCTCCAGCACGTCACGATTGCACGGGGCCGAGCTCTACGTGCTGAGCGATGACGGGGAGAGCTTATCCAGCTTCGAATTTGACCGAGATCCGGACGCACCAGCAATAAAACAGGGAGCCAAATTGTTGCTCAGCGGCGTGGTGGCGCAGGTGCTGGACGAACAGAAGCCGGTGTTTGTCCCGGACTTGTCCCAGGCGATGTTGGAACACCCTGACCTGGCTCCTTTTGCAGCCGAAGTTGCCGGACGAAGCAGCTACTTGTTCCCAGTATCGACCGTGCAAAAACGCTACGGAATTTTGTCAACGCCGAAGTTGCAGGGACAGCAATTTGCCCCCGAAGACGTCGAGATGCTCAGTGCCCTGGCTTCCCACGTTGCGGTCGCGCTCGAGTGTGCACTGGCAAGAGATACCGTGGAGCGTTACCACCGGGAGGTCGTGAAGCAGCGCGATCGGCTCAGCTTGTTACTGGAAATCAACAACCATATTGTCAATAAGCTGGAAGCGGATGATTTGTTTCAGGCTGTAGCAGGGTCGATGCGCAAGCACTGGGGCAACGATCTCACATCGTTGTGGCTCTTCAACAAGCAGTCAGGCAGCTTGGAACGTAGATTTCTCGACTTCCCGACTGGAAAGGGCTTTCTCGGTAAGGTCAATGTGGTCGAGCCAACGAAGCTATGGAGCGAATGGTCGCACCTCCGAACGCCACAGTATTACTCGCCGTGCGGAGCAGATATACCTCCTGCCCTGCGGGAGGCGTCCCGAGCCGAATCCCTCCTCTCGGCCGTCATGATGCCACTGATGGGTGCCGATGGCCCCCTGGGGCTGTTGACTATGTGCAGTCGCAAGGCTGATATGTTTAACGAGGCGGACCGCGACCTGCTGTCACAGATCGGCACCCAGACATCACTGGTACTGGAAAATGCTCTGGCCTACGGTCGGCTGCGCGCCTCGCGCGACGATCTGGAAGAGCAGAGACTTTACCTCGAATCGGAAATCGAATCCGAGTACAACTTTGAAGACATAGTGGGCAAGAGCGCTGCGATCCGCAAGGTGCTGGACCAGGTCGCGATCGTGGCGCCAACCAGTTCCACCGTGTTACTGCACGGAGAAACCGGTACGGGCAAAGAGTTGGTGGCCCGAGCGCTTCACAATCTCAGCCCGCGGAGAGAGCGGACATTTGTCCGGCTGAACTGCGCGGCGATTCCTTCCGGTTTGGTGGAAAGTGAACTGTTCGGCCACGAAAAGGGCGCTTTCACTGGGGCGCTCATCCAGAAGCGAGGCCGGTTTGAGCTGGCAGATCGCGGCACTCTGTTTCTCGACGAGATTGGCGACATTACTATGGACTTGCAGCCGAAACTCCTGCGCGCCCTGCAGGAACAGGAGTTTGAACGCCTCGGAAGCACTCGAACCATCAAAGTTGACGTTCGTCTGATTGCGGCCACGCATCGGGATTTGGAGGGCATGATCCGCAACAATCAATTTCGCGAGGACCTTTTTTACAGGCTGAGAGTCTTTCCCATTGAAATCCCCCCACTGCGGGAAAGACGCGAAGACATTCAACTCCTGGTCCACTTTTTTGTGTCGCGCCTCTCCCGCCGTATGCAAAAGCGCATCCGGTCGATCCCAAGGCCCGCGATGGAGGCTCTCGTGAATGCCGACTGGCCAGGAAATATTCGTGAGCTCGAAAATTTCATTGAACGCTGCGTGATTCTCACGCAAGGCGACGAATTAAATGTGCCACGAGCAGAGCTGAACCGATCCGCCGGACGAACTGTGGTTGCGGCGTCATCGACCTTCGAGCAAGCAGAGCGGCAGGCGATCCTTGATGCTTTGAAAGGCGCCGCCGGCAGAATTGCCGGAAATGGCGGAGCGGCAGAACGCCTCGGGCTTAAAAGAACCACCCTGCAGAATAAAATGCGGCGGCTGAATATTACTCGCGCAGATTATTCAGCCTGACACCATGCGGTCGCCAGCCAGCATACGGGCAAGTCAAAGGCCCGCGTGTGGCCGCTCAGTTCCTGCCTAGCCGCTTGGCTCCTAAGCACTTAAATCAGAGTCACGTTTCGGCAATAGGGATGCTCCTTTCCTTGTGCCCCGCTAGGAGAGCTCTACCAAAGGGGGACTAAACAATCACGAGGAAACTTAATAAATGAAAAAGTTGACCGAACTGGCAATTATTCTCGTTCTTTTTGGAATTTCGTCTTGGGCCCAGGAATTCAGACATGAAATCACCGTCCAAGGTTCCGGATTCTTCCAAAAGCAGACCACTGCCGGCGGGATCACCAACGAGCCAACGAACTCTGGCGGTGTGATGGCCGGATATCGCTTCAACCTGAAAAGCTGGCTCGCAGTCGAGGGCGACTATGACTATTTCAGGAATCATGAGAGCTTCCTGCTGTCGAGCGGCGGCACGACTTTCGTACCGGTGAATGTTCACGCCGCGACCGGTACCGCTATCGTGAAGCTTCCTTCCTTCAAGATGCCTGCGGTCAAGATCGTGGCTCCATTCGTGCTCGCTGGAGGCGGGGCCATGTTCTTCGATCCGCGTGGCGGATTCGTAAATACTGAGCAGACCCGCGCTACCTTCGTTTATGGCGGCGGTGTCGATGTGCCGATGTCAAAGCACTTCCTCCTGCGCGCGGAATATCGTGGTTTCATCTACAAAACCCCCGACTTCGAGATGGCCAGCCTCAAGGTCGACAAGTACACTCACTCCGCCGTGCCTTCCGCTGGCCTGGTATTTACATTTTAGACAGCCCGACTTCCTTCCATTGTTTGAACACTTCAGGGCGGCTGGCTGCAGCCGCCTTGATTCTTAGCCCGAAAAGCTGCCCTCATGCTGGCACTGCCCGTCTCTAACGCCAGCAGAACGCATGACATAGCTTTACTTTCAAGGGGTTGCGTTACGAGCGCCTGGCAAAACAGCTGCAAGCATAACTTAGCTAGTCATTTGAGGCTGTTAACGAATGTAAGAGGGGCCCATCATGCTACGTGTACAAACACAAGAATTAGGCGGCGCTTTGATTTGCCGGCTTGAAGGCCGATTCACCGGCGAGGGGGCTGAGGAAGTCCGCAGGCTCGTCACGCGCTGCGATAGCAAACTGCAATTAGTTATCGATCTTACGGACGTGATGTTTATCGACGCCATCGGGGAAGATGTGCTTTTGTTTGTCAAGAGGCTCGGAGCTCAGTTCGTTGCCGAGACCTCGTATTCTCGGGACGTTTGCGAACGGCTTCAGCTCTCGTTTATTGGAAAGCGTAAGTCGAACATGCAAGTGCCGGGTAATTCGGACGGAGACGGATATAGTCCTCGGTGCCGATGATCAAGCACACTTAACAAGCCATCGAGCACCCTGGGGCGATGCCGGCGAGATTGAAATGAAGAGCGCTCGCGGGCGTTCTGTTTTCTTCCTATCCCCTGGCTTTTACAAAGCTGTTCAATGGCAGTTTTACCACGATGGCTTCGATTGGTTTCGATATTGCTTTCGGTTTTCCGATTCGCCTCCATTCCAAACGACGCTTGACTTTCTAGACCACGGCCTATCGGCGGTTAGTCGACTGTGGTAAGGAACTTGTCTTCCGAGTGTTGGTCATCGCTCTCGGTGCGTTGAGCGCTAGCCACTTCGGCCGGTGCCCACATGAGGGCAGCGTCCATGGACCGGATATGGGCATTCTTCAGCATTGTTGGACGCTCGCACTTCGGATTCAAGAACTTGCAAGGAAGTCCCGGTTGGCAGGTCACCTGCAATGTTCATGCACACGAGCGGCAACACGATTCGCTCAGGGTTCAAAGTGCCGTCAGGCGTCAGCCAAAGTTCCAGGTAGAAGAAATGATGAAATCGAATTATCTCGTGCTGCTTCTTTCAGTTCTCGTCTTTGCGTCAGCGATCGGGTCGTTTGCCCAACGAACTGCGCAGGACATCCCACTTCTTACGCTTGATGACGCAGTCTCTATTGCACTGTCGAACAACCGGCTCGTGAAGAACTCAGCATTGGAAGCGCAAAAGTATGACTTCCAAGTGAGCACCATGCGTAGCCGGAGGCTGCCAAACTTTCATTTTTCGGTCCTCGGTGGCGAACTGCTGCAGCCGTTTGACTTCACATTCGCTAAGGGAGTTTTCGGGACGTATCCAGGAACTGGACCGATTCCGTCAACCGACGCCAAGGTTCACACGCCGGCAAGATTGACCGCCTTTTTGAACGGCAGCATCGATCAGCCGCTGACGCAGCAGTACAAGATCGGGTTAGGAATTCGCGCGACAGAGCTTGGTCGCGAGATCGCGAAGGAAGATGTTCGCGCAGAGAAAGAGAAAATCGCAGCCGAAGTGCGAAGCGCATATTTCGAGCTCGTAGCCACGCAGGCTGCGGTGGATGCGGCACGGGAAGGAGTGCGGACACTAGAAGAGGCGCAGCGAGTTACGCTGCGTTACATCTCAGAGAAAACTGTGCTCAAGGGAGATGCGTTGGAGGTCGACGCGCGTTTGGCCAAAACGCAGTATGACTTGTCGGTTGCGGAGAACGGACTGGCCACACAGCGCGAGCACCTGAATCAACTCTTGGCAAGGGATCTTGAAACTCCGTTTCGAGTTGATTTTATTCCTGAGGAGGACACGACCACTCTGAGTCTGGAGGAGGCGCGCGAGCAGGCATCAGAGAATCGGCCTGAGATCCGCCAGGCTCATCTCAAGGAAAAACAAGCCGATTACGACCGCCGCATTGCGAAGGCCGAATACATACCGGACCTTGGTCTCGCGGTTAGCTA
This sequence comes from uncultured Acidobacteriota bacterium, assembly GCA_963719865.1. GTDB lineage: Bacteria > Acidobacteriota > Terriglobia > Terriglobales > Acidobacteriaceae > Sulfotelmatobacter. The sequence goes on from CAVRDS010000015.1 coordinate 100,790, forward strand.
TATGGGGGTTCAGAACGTGCAGGTCCTTCCGACGAATGTCGGTGTGGCCGGCTTTGCGTTGACTTGGGAACCATTCGATTGGGGACGCCGCCGCAATCGAGTACGCGAGAAATCGAACACACTGGCCCAGGCGCGTAACGGTGCACAAGAGGCAGAATCGGAGATCGGAGTTGAAGTCGCCGCGAAGTACCGCAAGTGGAAAGAGTCTGCGTTGTTGCTGAAGGCCACCCGCACCGGTCATGAGGCCGCCACCGAAGAATTCCGCGTCACCAGCAACAAATACAAAGAACAAGCAGCACTCGTAAGAGATCTATTGCAGGCTCAAGCTCGAAGTTCGGAAACCGCATTTCAGTACCAGCAGGCGCTCTCTTCTTATTGGAGTTCCCTTGCAGATTTGCGCCGCGCGATGGGAGAGGAATGAACGTGAGAACCACAATCGCAGTCTTTTCATTGATGCTCGTGATGGTCGGGTGTAGCTCGAATAAGCCACTGAATCAACCCCCCCAGGGAGTCCAGGCTCAAGCCATTGAGAAGCAAGCGGGCTTCAGTGCCGACGGCTTGCGTTTCTCGGCGGTAGTGACGCCCGATGCGGAAGTTCCCCTGGGATTCAGAATTCCGGGATACGTCATTTCGCTCAAACAAGTGAACGGTCAGGACGGCAGGATGCGCGATATTGCCGAGGGGGATCGGGTCAGCCGGGGCGCCATGCTTGTCCGCATCCGATCGTCTGAGTACGAGGACAAGGTACACCAGGCGTCCTCGCAGGCAGCCGCCGCAGATGCTGTATTTCAGAAAGCCAAACTCGACTTTGATCGCGCTAACCATCTGTATGACACTCAGAGCCTCACGAAGCCCGACTTCGATTCCGCTCGCGCCCAATACGATGCGAGTCAGGAGCAACTGAAGTCCGCGCGGGCCCTGACGAGCGAGGCGGAAATCGCTCTGCGTGACACTTCTCTGATTGCACCCTTCGACGGCGACATCGTGAAGAAGGCTGTAGAGCTCGGCGCGTTCGTCGGACCTGGCGTTCCCGCATTCGCGCTGGCCAAAACCGACACTGTAAAGATCGTGGTGGGAGTGCCCGATACGGTTGTCCGTTCCGTCAAGGTAGGCCAGCCCGTGGATGTTGCCATCGACGCGTTCCCCACGCGTACGTTTCATGCGCGAATCAGCCGCATGTCATCAGCGGCGGACATGGTTACACGTAATTTCGAGGTCGAAGTCGCTATCCCGAATCACGATCACTTGCTGAGGGTGGGGATGATCGGCTCGCTGCAATTCGCGAATGCTGCAAGTCGAACGTCGGCGCTATTGCTGCCACTTTCCGCAGTCGTGCAAGCGAAAGACGGGAAATATGGCGTGTTCGTCGTCTCAGATTCGAGTACCGGAGAAGTCGCTCGCCTCCACAGCGTGGACATCGGCGCAGTCAACGGCAGTGAAATTACGGTAGTCAGCGGTCTCGAAACGGGAGATCGCATTATCACCACCGGCGCCAATCTGCTTAAGGATGGGCAGCCTGTCGAGGTCCTGCAATGAAATCTGAGAACCCGAACAACAGCCGTAACATCGCACAATTCTTTGTCAAGAACCGGCAGATTGCCTGGGTCGCATTGTTCGCGACTCTGGCCTGGGGCGTGTTTGGGTACACGAACATGCCCAAGCGCAAAGACCCGGACATACCAGTGCGCATCGCACTGGCAATCACGCCTTGGCCAGGAATTTCCGCAGACAAGGTCGAGCAACTGGTCACGCGAAAGGTTGAACAGGCGGTCACTGGAAATAGCAAGGTGGACCGTGTGGAGTCCACCACTCAGGACAATATTTCTGTTGTCCAAGTCAGGCTCTTGGACAACATCAAGAATACGCAGCAGGAGTTTCAGGATATTGGACAGCGACTGAACCAGATCACGGATCTTCCCGACGGGGCGGGACCGGTCACCTGGATCAGCGATTTCGGTGACACGGCAGCGCTGATGCTGACTGTCGCCAGTCCGACTGTCCCGGAGTTTGAAATTGCCTTGCGCGCCCGTGGTGTAGAGGATGCGATTGAGAGAGTACGTGAAGGAGTTACGAGTGGGCGTGTGACCGTTCTCTACTGTTACCCAGCATCAGTGTCCCCTGCCGTGATTGAACGTCCATTTGTGATTCTGGCTGCGCAGGCCCAGCGGGATGGATTCGCGCGAGATGTTCGTTCCGTGTCCGTAGGAAGCTGTTCCGGCATCGACTTTGCGACGGAGAAGACGGATGAGGAAATCCGCGAGTATGGGCAGCTTTTCATTGAGAAGAAGCTTCAGGAGTACGACTTTCATCCCGACGCGTGGGGTCCCATTATCATTCGCGATCCTCAATCCACGAAAGAGCGAATCGCACAAGCGGCCAACAACCGGTATTCGTATCGGCAGCTTGATGACTACACCGATCTGATCCAACGCACGCTGCAACGTGTGCCGGAGGTGGCGAAGGTCCAGCGCGTGGGCGTTCTGCCCGAGGAGATCTATCTGGAGTACTCGGATGCACGGCTGGCAGCATTGAAATTGCAGCCCACGAAGATCAAAGACATCCTGAACACACGGAATGTGACGGCTCCAGGTGGCATCGTCCAGACCCAATCGCGGAATGTCCTGGTAGACGCGACTGCTGAGTTCAAGAGCACGAAAGACATTGGAAACGTGCTCCTCGCATCATCGTCCACCGGGGCACCGCTTTACTTGCGTGATCTTGTCGATATATCGCGTGCATATCAGACGCCTGCCCGGTACCTGAACTACATGGTCGCTCGTGATGCAGATGGAAACTGGCATCGAAACCGTGGCATCACGCTGGCTGTACAAATGCGGTCGGGTGAGCAGATCTTCAAATTCGGTGCAGCGGTGGATAAGGCGCTCGCAAACGTCCGCCCGCAACTGCCTGCCGACCTTATGATTGCTCGCACCTCAGACCAGCCCCGGCAAGTGAAGGAGCTTGTCAGTTTGTTGATGGGCAGTCTTTATGAGGCCATTGCCCTCGTCGTAATCGTCGCACTGATCGGATTCTGGGATTGGCGTGCTGCCATGCTGATGGCTGCCTCCATTCCCCTGAGCCTGGCAATGGCCTTCGGCATCGTTCATGTGCTTGGTATAGACATTCAACAGGTCTCTATCGCGACTTTAATCATCGCGCTAGGTCTGCTTGTGGATATGCCCGTTGTCGCAGGTGACGCAATCAAGCGCGAATTGGGCTCCGGTTCCCCGCGGGAGCTTGCATCTTGGATTGGACCAACGAAACTGGCGAAAGCGATTGTCTTTGCCACCATCACCAACATCGTCGCGTACCTTCCGTTCCTGATGCTGAGCGGCGATACAGGCTTTTTCCTTTACAGCCTGCCCGTTGTGATGACTTGCACGCTGGTCGCGTCCGTCATTGTTTCGTTCACCTTCATGCCACTGATTGCGTACTACATGATCAAACCGCCCAAGCAGCTTGAGGAGCCCATGTCCGAGCGAAGAAAGCACGGGTTCCCGGCGCTCTACTATCGCGTGGGGAATTTCTTGCTTGAACATCGTTGGGGTACGTTTGCTGCTTCTCTGATTGTGATTGCGTTGGGCGGCGTCTTTTTCTCAATGCTGAAACCGCAGTTCTTCCCCAAGGACCTCTCCTACTTGTCTTACATAGACGTCTGGCTTCCGCCCGATGCCCCGCTGGGAGCAACGGATGCGGTGGCACAAAAGGCAGAAAGTGTAATCAGGGAAGAGGCCGAGCGATTTGGAAAGGAACATCATGAAAAGGACGTTCTGAAATCGCTGACCACATTTGTGGGCGGCGGTGGCCCCAGATTCTGGTTCTCGGTCGACCCCGAGCGCCAACAGCTCAACTACGCGCAGATCTTGGTCGAGGTTGCCGACAAGCACTTCACGAATGAATTCGTCGGGCCGATGCAGACCGCGCTGAGCCGCGAAGTTTCGGGAGCTCGGGTCGATGTACGGCAACTCGAGACTGGAAAGCCGGTCGGCATCCCCGTTTCAATTCGAATTTCAGGCCCGGACATGGACGTTTTGCACCGTCTCTCGGGCGAACTCCAGTCAGTCTTTCGGGCTCAGCCAAATGCGACTCGGGTACGGGACGACTGGGGAGAGCCTGCTATGAATGTCCGGTTGAAAGTTGATCCGGACCGCGCAAACCTTTCCGGGATCACGAATCTGGACATAGCATTGTCATCGGCGGCCGCGGAGAGCGGATTGCCGGTGTCCACATACCGAGAACTCGACAAGCAAATTCCCATCGCGGTTCGTTTGCGCATGGAGGAACGCGCCGGGCTTTCTGACATTCAAAATGCGTACGTGTACTCGCTGACCAGCAATCAGCGCGTACCTTTGCGGCAGGTTTCAAACGTCACAACCGAAATGGCGGTATCGAAAATCAAGCGCCGCAATCAATTCCGGACGGTGACAGTATCCGCATTCCCAATCCCAGGTGTTTTACCGTCCCAAGTGCTCACGCCGCTGCTGCCGAAAATCAAGGAGTTCCAGAAGAACCTTCCTCCCGGCTATTTCCTCGAGATCGGGGGCGAATACGACGAACAGCAGAAAGGTTTCAAGGAACTTAGCGCGGTCATGGCGATCTCTGTGCTACTGATCTACATCGCATTGGTCGTGCAGTTCCGAAGTGCCGTCAAGCCGCTTCTCGTCTTCGCTGCAATTCCATACGGAATGACAGGAGCTCTCGCAGGTCTCGTCGTTATGGGTCAGCCCTTCGGATTTATGGGATTCCTGGGAGTCGCAAGCCTGGTGGGTGTGATTGTCAGTCACGTCATCGTTCTCTTCGACTTCATCGAAGAAGCGCACGAGAGAGGGGAACCTTTGCGAGAAGCTCTGCTCGATGCCGGCATCGTACGATTGCGCCCGGTGATGATCACGGTCGGTGCGACTGTGCTTGGGCTCATACCCTTGGCCATACACGGGGGACCCCTCTGGGAACCTCTCTGCTACGCCCAGATCGGTGGTCTTACGATCGCGACGTTTGTGACGCTCCTGCTTGTGCCGGTGATCTATTCGATCTTTGTTTTGGATCTGAAGCTGATTAAGTGGGAGTCTCATGAAAGCTCCGCAACCACCGTATGTGGGGATATTTCGCAAGAGGAAAGTTTAGCCGTGAGTTCTAACTAATGACGGTGCGCCAGGGGCTAATTTCAATATGACTACTATCGTCCAGTTCCTTATAAAGCATGGCTACTCCATTCTGTTCGCTGCCATGTTCGCGCACCAGATAGGTTTGCCGGTACCGGGACCGCTATTTCTGCTTGCAGCTGGGGCCCTCGCGGCATCTGGAAAATTGGCTCTCGCGCCCGCGCTCGGCGTTGCCATCATTGCGTGTGTGTTGGCCGACTGGGTGTGGTACGAGGCTGGCCGGCGCGGGGGTGATAAGGTCTTGCACTTCATTCACCGACTCACGCGCGACCCTGACGCCCATGATCGTAGGGCGAAAAGGACTTTTGCCCAGTATGGGCCCCCGATTCTCATCGCTGCCAAGTTTGTCCCCGGTCTGGATGCCGTAGCGCCTCCGCTGGCCGGAACATCTGGTACCAGCCGACTGCGTTTCCTGGCGTTTGAAACCCTGGGCGTCAGTCTCTATACCTGTGTTTATGTCGGACTCGGGCATATGTTCAGCCATGACCTGGACCGCGCGGCCGACTACGTTGGCAGAGCGGGAAGGTTTTTGGCAGGTCTTTTGTTAGCTGGACTCGTTATCTATGGGATATGCAAGCTAGTCCGGCGGCATCGTTTCGCGGGTGGAGGTCAAGTTGTGCAGATCACACCAGCGGATCCAATCAATTTCGGAAAGCCGCTATCCGAACATTTAGAAAGGACCCGAGAATTACACAAAACAAGCGGCTTAGGAGTTCAGTCAATGACGAAGAATTGTACATTACTCACGGTTACGTTCGCGATACTCACATTTTGCTCTCTTGGCCTTGCTCAAGATCAGGAGCCCACGATCGACTCCACCATCGCGGTAGTGAGGGCCAATATGCAGGCAGACAGGACTACCCTCATCACAACAGGAATGAATTTCGACGACAAAGATGGTGCGGCATTCTGGCCGATCTATCGCGAATACGCGTACGAACGATCCAAGCTGGATGATCGTCGTGCTGCCGTAATAAAGGAGTACACCCAGAAGTACCCGAACCTGACCGACGCCGAAGCCAAAGCGATGGCAGAACAAATGTTGGACTGCGAGTCTCGTCTGGCTGAGTTGAAGAAAAAATATTACAGGAAGCTCAACCGAGTGCTTCCCGCGCTTACGGTGACCAAGTTCTTTCAGTTGGAGCGTCGCGTCGACTTGATGATGGATATGCAGGTCGAATCCTCACTTCCTCCCCTCACGCAGGCAAAGTACGCCGGACAGAGAGGTAGCGTAGCAGAACAACCTGAGCAATGAGGAACGCTCTAGCTCGATCGCGACTTTCATCCGGGGAGTAGTCGATGTTCCACATAATGAAGCATAAGCTGGTGATGTTCGGGGCGGTGCTGTTGATGGTGGCCCTGGCAATGGCGCAATCGCAGCGCGCGAGAGAGGCGTTGTCCGTCGAAGGCTTCCAAGGGCAGGCGACAGTCATTCGAAACCATGGGCGCGCGTTCGTGGATGTGCAGGACCTGGCGCGAATCACAAAAGGCTCTCTGAGCTTTGAAGAGGACAGAATCATTCTGACACTCCCTCAGAACGATGCTTCGGAGACGTCCCGCGACACCGCCACGAAGTCTGGATTTTCGCCTGCGTTCATGAGGGCGGCGATAGAGGCGATGGCCTCGATAAGAGAATGGGGCGGGATGCTGCAGGCGATCGTTGAAAATGGATATCCCGTGGGGAAGGCCATGGCAGGAAACACGATTCGCGCGTACCAGGGTCGAGCTGCCGACACCGTGGCATTAGCCTCAACCACTGCATCGACGGATGATGACCACTGCGGGCTCGAGTTGCTGAGGAATGAGTTCAACAATTTGCAGACCTGGGCTGAGAGCTTTGTTGATGCCCGAAATTCGTTGCGCGCAGCTGACCTGTCGACATCGGAAAACCCGCTCAAGGATGATCAGGACGCCCAGAAGATCATCCGTTGCGGTCAATTTCTGGCGCAGATGTTCGCCGGCGGTACTTTCCAGGATGATACGTCGTGTCATTAGCTTCTTAACGCGTGAAAAACACACTTGCCCAATCCATTGCGGTCAGCCGCTTCGTCTCTGACGCAGCGTCGGTCTCAGCGGCGTCGCCGCAAGAACGTCGCACGTGGGCAGACACAGAAGGGCTTCCATTGCCGCTGGGGGTTACCTGGATCGAGGAAGACCATGCCCTCAATTTTGCGGTGTGTGCTGAGCATGCCGAGAGTGTGAAACTGTTTCTCTATTCCCCTGCCGATTTGGCAAAGCCAGTTTTGACATTTCAGTTCGATCCTATCCGCAATAAGTCAGGGCGGATCTGGCACTGCAGGATTCCGCCAGATCAAATGTGTGATGCCCGCTATTACGCTTACTCGGTTTCAGGGCAGGCCGTTGCCGGTCTCCGCGGCTTCGACCACGAAAAGGTTCTTCTCGATCCATATGCGAAACGAGTTTTCTTCCCGCCGGGGTTTGATCGCAAGCGCGCTATGAAGCCAGGCCCTAATAATGAAAAGGCGCCGCTTGGTGTTTTGCCGAGACAACGGGCTGCTTTCGATTGGGCTGAAGATCTTCCGCCCCGACCTGAGTCGGACGCGATCATCTACGAACTTCACGTCAAGGGGTTCACCAGGAATTCCAATTCTGGTGTGCATCCCTCGCGAGCCGGCACCTACGCGGGATTGGTCGAAAAGATCCCGTATCTGAAAGAGCTTGGTATCACCGTTGTCGAACTCATGCCCATATTTCAGCGCGATCCTCACGAGAGTGACTATTGGGGATATATGCCTCTGAACTTCTTCGCACCTCAAGCGCAGTATGCATCGAGTGTTGATGATGATGGGCAACATCTTGAGTTCAAGAATATGGTCAAGGCTTTTCATAAAGCCGGGATCTTCGTCGTGCTAGATGTTGTGTACAACCATACATGTGAGGGGGACCACGTCGGCCCTACCTACAGCTTCAAGGGTTTCGACCCCACGGGCTATTACATGCAGTCCTCCGATCCTTCGAGCCCATACGCCAATTACTCGGGCACCGGCAACACGTTGAATTTCAACCAGCCTCACGTGCGCAAAATGGTTATGGACAGCCTGCGCTATTGGAAGAACGAGATGCACATCGATGGTTTTCGATTCGATCTGGCATCGGTATTTAGCCGCAATGCAGACGGATCGCTGAATTGGGGAGATGCTCCGATATTCAGTGAAATCGCCGCCGACCCCGAGTTGGGCCGGTTGGCGTTGATCGCGGAGCCCTGGGACGTCGGCGGCTATCAGCTCGGACGTGGGTTTCCCGGCACGACCTGGCTGCAATGGAACGCGCGTTACCGCGACGATGTCCGCCGTTTTGTGAGGGGCGACGGGGGGATGGTCCCGGACCTTATGCGTCGTATCTACGGCAGCGATGACTTGTTTCCGGACAGCCGGGAGCATGCCTATCACGCCTTCCAGACCGTCAACTATATCGATTGCCACGATGGCTTCACACTCTACGATCTCGTTTCTTATAATCACAAACGCAACTGGAAGAATGGCCATCGCAATCAAGATGGCACGGACTCGAATTACAGTTGGAACTGCGGACACGAAGGAGACGAGAGCGCGCCAGCGGAGGTTATGGTACTTCGCCGGAAACAGGCGAAAAACTTCTTATGCCTGCTGATGCTCTCGAACGGCATCCCGATGTTCCGCGCCGGTGATGAATTCCTGAATACACAGTTCGGAAACAACAACCCGTACAACCAGGACAACGAAATCGGCTGGCTGGATTGGAGTCAGCTCCAGGCGAATCAGGACATATTCCGCTTCTTCAAAGGCATGATCGCCTTCCGGAAGTCTCATCCTTCTCTGTGCCGCAGCAGATTCTGGCGCGAGGACATTTCCTGGTACGGTGTTGGACCCAGGGTCGATCTGTCGCCTGATTCACGGAGCCTGGCGTTTTGTCTGCATGGCGCGTCACAAGACGATGACGATATCTACGTGATGATCAATGCATATTGGGAAGAGCTGCAGTTCCGAATTCAGGAGGGTGCGCCTCAAGATTGGGTGAGAATCGTGGACACCGACCTCCCAAGTCCAGATGATTTCTCGGAAACTGGCCTACCGTTGCAGCAGTCGATCTATCAAGTAGCTCCGCGATCCATTGCGGTCTTAGTCCGATCCAAAACAAAGGCCGTTCCGTTGAGAGCCCGTTGACGTATCACTGCCAAGCACGCCTCTAAGAGTGCTACATTAGGTCACAAGGGAGGCGACGGTGGAATGCAGCATTTCCTCTTGCGTGTGTCTTCAGGGATTCTGCTGCCGTTCGCGGGCCAGGTTGTCTGACGCCGGTCGCGACCATGGGAGAAATGGCTTCTCGCCGATCACTTCTGCGTCGCTTTAAATCGCCCCGTACCGCGATTGCGGCCACCGTGGCCTATTGTGTCACTTGCGTGTTGCTAATGGCAGGCACGGTTTACGCCCTCGATCCCAATAAACATGTCACCCAGTACATACACACGGCTTGGCGAACACAAGATGGATCTCTGCCTGCAGGCATGTATCACATTGCGCAAACATCGGACGGTTTCCTATGGTTCTTATCTCTTCCCGCCGATCTCTACAGGTTCGACGGCGTCCGGTTTCTGCCCTGGCGCTTACCGGCCGGCGTCCCGATCGATAGATCAATGAACATCTTTGCCGACCACGCGGGTGGGCTCTGGGTGCTAGGACCGCGTGACATCGTTCGACTGAAAGACGCCGCTGTCAGTTCTCACTTCCAGTTGGAAGGGGGAATGTTTCAAAGCGTCAGTGAGGCGGCGGACGGTTCTTTGTGGGTACTGGGCGGCAACTCGGATGCGCCCCTTTGCCATGTTACCGATTCAGTCAAGTGCTTCGGAAAGGCAGATGGAATACCGATTTCCGACATCCAGTCTCTTCTGGCGGACGGTAACGGCGGTTTTTGGCTGGGCGGGCGGGCGGGGGCCCTTGTCCACTGGCATGCCGGCGTTTCGGAGAAGTACAAAGTAGGAAACGAGGTCTTTAGCTTGGCGCGTGGTCCCGATGGATCTCTATGGGTGGGCATATCGGGAGAAGGTCCAGGTCAAGGACTTCAACAATTGAAGGACGGTGCCGTGAAACCGTTTGTGACCTCCACGTTCAACGGAAGTAGCTTTGATATTGGCACCCTGATGTTCGACCGTGACGGCAATCTTTGGGTCGGCACCAAAGCAAGAGGGCTTTTTCGTATCCATGGAAATGCGGTGGAGCATTACGACCATACAAGTGGCCTGTCCGGCGATTCCGTATATGCTCTTTTTGAAGACCGAGAGGGGATCGTCTGGGCTGGAACTACAAGCGGAGTCGACAGCTTTCGCGATCCGTCTGTCGTCACGTTCTCGCAGGTGGAAGGGTTGGGAAAGGATTTACCAGCGGGCGTCCTGGCCAGCAGAGATGGCACGATATGGGTGGCTAACGCCGGATCGCTTGATCACATCGTTAACGGCAACGTTTCGTCCATTCGCGCGGGTAAGGGTCTTCCGGGTGACCAAGTCACGCGATTACTCGAAGACCGGGCCGGCAACCTATGGGTGGGAGTAGACGACAGTCTGTATTTGTTCAAGAACGGGCAATTCCGACGCCTCCGCGAACCGAATCATCAGCCGCTTGGAATGGTGATTGGGTTGATCGAGGACATCGACGGGAATATCTGGGCAGAGTGTAGAAGCAAACCGCAAAAGCTTGTGCGCATCCACGATTTCCAGGTTCGTGAAGTATTTCCCGCGCCGGAGGTTCCGGCTGCATGGAAGCTGGCTCCGGATCCAAATGGGGGAATTTGGATAGCAACTCGAAAAGGAGACCTCGTACAGTTCCGCCAGGGTGTTCAGCGAAAATTCCCCCTGAACCCGAATGCTAAGAATCCGGCGCCTCATGAGATCGTGGCACAGGCGGACGGCTCCGTCCTTGCTGCCTTCGACGAGGGGCTCGTGGGATTCCGCGAAGGCAAGGTGCAGCGGATGACGACGAAAAACGGGCTACCCTGCGACTTCGTCATCTCCTTTATTCAGGATAAAGAGAAACGCTGGTGGCTCTACACGCGTTGCGGCGTGGTGGAATTCTCAGATTCTGAGCTGCAACGGTGGTGGACCAACCCTGATGTGATTGTTCAGAACCACGTCTATGACGCATTCGACGGAGCTCAGCCAAACATCGCTTCTTTTAGATCGGTCGATTGCTCTCCGGACGGACGCGTGTGGTTTGCCAGCGGAGTTGTCGTACAGATGGTGGACCCGTCCAGGCTCTCGCAGAAAGCGCTCGCGGCGCAGACGTATATCGAATCGCTAGTTGCTGACCGACAGGAGTTCAAAGCTGCGCCCAACCTCAAGGTTCCGCCGAATCCCAGGGATTTGCAGATTGATTACACTTCTCCCACTTTTCTGATTCCACAGAAGGTGAAATTTCGTTACCGGCTCGAGGGCTACGACCGTGATTGGCACGAGGCCGGTACGCGCCGGCAGGCGTTTTATACGGATTTGCCTCCGGGGAAATATTCCTTCCGCGTAATCGCATCCAATAGCGACGGCGTCTGGAACGATAATGCCGCTAAGCTGGATTTCTCCGTCGTACCGGCGTACTACCAAACGAATTGGTTCCGGGCTCTTTGCGCGGTCATGTTTATGGCACTGGCGTGGGCGGCGTACCAGTTGCGCGTCCGGTAGTTACGGCGGGAATTTAACACGGCTATTGAAGCACGGGTGAGTGAACGAACGCGTATCGCTCGCGAGCTCCATGATACTTTGCTTCAAAGTCTGCAGGCCCTGCTGTTTCAGTATCAGGCGGCACGTAACCTTTTTGCGGCCGGCTCGGAACGCGCGATGCAGGTCCTCGATGCTAGCCTTGACAGGACCGAGCAGGCAATCGCCGAAAGCCGCGATGCTATTCGCGACATACGTTCCGACAACGTTGCTCAGAATGCTTTGCCGGAGTTGTTGACCAGAGCGGGAAGTGAGTTGGCCCAATCGCAAGCAGATCGGGATGAGCCTACATTCGGTCTGACGGTGGAGGGGGAGCGCCGAACGCTCACGCCAATCATTCGGGAAGAGACCTATCGAATTGCACTCGAACTGTTGCGAAACGCCTTCCGGCACGCGAAGGCTCATCGCATTGAAACCGAGATTCGATACGATGACGACACGCTTCGTCTGCGCATTCGTGATGATGGAAAGGGCATGGACCTAAAAGTATTGCAGGGAGACGGCAGTGGCCATTGGGGGCTACGCGGTGTCCGGGAGCGTGCGGAGCGGATCGGAGCGAAACTGGATCTTTGGAGCGAAGCCGGAGCTGGCACCGAATTCCAGTTAACCGTTCCTGCTCGCATCGCTTACGACGGGTCTGGTGGTAGCCTTCCATTCCGACTACTTCGCAAGGTAAAAGGTTATGCCTACCGCAACTAGAACGATCCGAATTCTCATATGCGACGATCATGCCCTCCTGCGCGAGGGCGTTGCGACTCTTTTGAGCGCCGAACCTGACATAAAGCTGATCGCGGAGGCATCGAATGGTGAGGAAGCTGTCGAAAAATTCCGAATGCACCATCCGGATGTGACCCTGATGGATTTGCAGATGCCAGGGTTGAGTGGCATCGATGCAATCGCTCGCATTCGCAGCGAGTTTCCTGACGCCCGCATCATCGTGCTGACGACATATACAGGCGACTCCCAGGTGATCGGCGCTCTCAGGGCAGGGGCTCGGGCCTATCTGTTAAAAGCGCACGTCCATCGAGAGCTCCCAGAAATTATTCGTGGCGTTTACGCCGGGCAAAAGCGAATCCCGCCAGAAATCGCGGCAGAAGTCGCGGAACATCTGGCGGATGAGAGCTTGACGTCACGTGAGATCGATGTGCTGCGCCTGATTGCGGCCGGCAATGCCAATAAACAGATTGCCGATCAACTCTCAATCGGCGAGGCCAGCGTCAAGAGCCATGTTGCGAGCATACTCTCGAAGCTTGGTGCGAACGACCGGGCGCACGCGGTGACCCTCGGTTTAAAGCGCGGAATCATCGACTTACAAATCCCCTGAATGGGGGAGAACCGCTTCCCCCGTTTTGCGGTAGCGCCTTCTCGCCGAATATCTTAGCTTAGATTGTGCAACGTTTATTCTCGACCTTCGCGGACGGGTGGCCCGGTACCGGTCTGCTAATTCAACGATTCCTCATTGGCGCCATTCTCTTCCATGGGGCTCTCCTCGAACCCAGCGCTAGTCCTCATTTTCCGACGATCCTATTTCCATTGATCGCGTCGGTCCTTCTTGTAATAGGATTGGGCACCTCGTATATCGGCCTTCTGGTCGCAGCGATGCAGCTATGGCTGGCTTTCTCGGGCTCGGCTGATTCGTGGACTGCGATCATCGTTTGCGGCCTAGGTATCAGCTTGGCAATGATAGGACCGGGCGCCTGGTCGATGGATGCTCGCTTCTTCGGGCGAAAGCACATTGAGATAGTCAAAAAATAGAGGTATTTTAAGCTTCGCCCAACAATCAAACTTTCTAATGTAGCTGTCGCTGCGAGTTAATGAATGGGATCATCTGGCGTTCATCCTTGAGGTAAAGGCGTGGACTAGGTATCGCGTTTAATGGTCTTCGGCTTTGAAGGTGCAAAAATGGCTTCTCGCCGACCGTTTCTGCTTCGCTTTAATTATCCCCGCACCATGGCGGGTGGCGCGTTGGTCTCCTGTTTCACTTCCGTATTGTTCATGGCGAGCGCGATTTTCTTGCTTGCTAATCTCTTAGTCGCGCCTGCAAACGCACAATCAACACCGCCGCAGTACGTCACAACGGTTTGGCACACGGAAGAGGGTCTGCCGCAAAACTCGGTGAATGCGATGCTGCAGGACCACCGCGGCTATATCTGGATAGGCACGTTCGGGGGCCTCGCGCGCTTCGATGGCCAGCGTTTCACGGTTTTCGATTCGGCGAATACGCCAGGTTTCGGCAGCGATGAGATTTTCTCACTGTACGAAAGTCGCTCCGGGACATTGTGGATCGGCACTGTGGACGGCGGTCTCATCCGGCTGCAGGATGGTGTTGCTACCACCTACACCGAGCGCGACGGTTTGCCAAACAGGTGGGTCACGTCGATCCGTGGCGATGCCGAAGGGCAGGTTTGGGTCAACACTGCAGCCGGGGGTGTAGCGCATTTTGCCGGCACAAAGCTGGAAGCCTATCCCACTCACCGCGGAAAAGCGGTCCGAGAATTCTTTCTGCAAGCGCGGGACGGAAGCATGTGGTTCCGTTGCGGACAAGATGTTGTGCGTTTCGCAGCCGATGGCTCCATTGCGACCCTCCATTCCACTCAGCCGAGCGTTTTTTTCGTGCACGAAGCTCGCGACGGAAGCGTCTGGATTGCTCTTCGCGACCAGTATCGCCTGGTGCGCTATCACCAGGGCGTATTCGAGGATGTTCCGCTGCCGACGGTTAAGCGCCGCGAGTTGACGTTTGAGCTTCTTTTGTATTCCTTTACGATGACGGAGGATGCGGATGGGACATTGCTGTTGCGCACGCCAGCCGGCCTCAGCCGCATTGTAAATGGCAGGCTCAGTCCTCACGAGGCACTACCGTTACCAGCGAATGCCGGCGAACTGCTCAAGGTACGCAGCTTGCTTACGGATCGCGAAGGCAATTTGTGGTTTGGAACCATTGGAAGAGGGCTGATTCGTCTCCGGCGAGCCCCCTTGACAGCGTACGGAAAAAACGAAGGTCTCTCGGACTCAAACTTCAGTAGCGTGTTTCAGGATCGGGAAGGCCGCATCTGGCTGGGCGGAGATTTGCTCTACTGGTTCGATGGGCATCAGTTTCATCTGGTCCCGGGCGTGCCGAACGTTCTAGCCATTGCGCAAACACGCGATGGCGACCTATGGTTCGGCGGGTACGGGGGCCTGTATCGCCTTCGATCGGGTGTGCTGAGCCATTTCAATGTTAACGCACCTGCCGTGAAAATCATTTTTCAGGACCGGGAGGGCACGCTCTGGATTGGTGCGCTGGCCGAGGACGGTCCCGGGGGCCTGTACCGCTTTCGCGAGGGAAAATTGGAGCAAGTCCCCGGCGTCTCCGACGTGCGCGTAATCGCCGAGGATCGAGACGGTGGCCTATGGCTGGGTGGCCTCGCAGGGCTCAGGTACATGCGTGGCAGCAAAATTGTGACCTACGACCGGAAGCAAGGGCTGTCGAGTAGCTCCGTCTATGACATCCACCAGGATTCGATCGGAACTCTCTGGGTTGCGACGTACGGTGGCGGATTGAACCGTTTCCGGGACGGCCGGTTTAAGGCGATCACCACCCAAGACGGTCTGCCTGATAACTTGCTGCTAGGCCTATTGGAGGACGGCGAGGGCAATCTCTGGTTCAGCTCCAACCGGAGTGTATTTCGCCTCAGTCTCAAGGAGCTGAATGACTTTGCCGATGGGAAAATCTCTTTCCTTTCACCCGTATCGTACGGGGCCGCGGAAGGCATGAGAAGCACCGAATCCAATGGTGGGAGCCCCGGAGGCTGGATAACGAGCGATGGGCGGATCTGGTTTCCCACCTTGCGCGGCGTGGTGGCTATCGACCCAAGTGCGGGTAATCGCCTTCCACCCCCCGTGGTGCTGCAGGAGGCATGGGCCAACAAGTTCACACTGGTACGGAACGGGCGCACTTCCGTACCGCCCGGCAACAACACATTCGATTTTCGCTTTACGGCCTTGGGTTTCTCCGCTCCGGAAAAACTGCATTTCAAGTACCGGCTCGACCCTTTTGATAAGGATTGGGTGGACGCCCGCACGCACCGTACCGCGCACTACACGAACATGGATCCCGGAGAGTACTCGTTCCACGTGCTTGCGGCAAACAACTTCGGCATCTGGAGCGACCAGGAGGCCAGCGTGCGTTTCGTGCTGCTGCCGCACTTCTACCAGACGAATTGGTTTCGCGCCCTCTGCGCGACGATCTTTCTGATGCTGCTATGGGCGGCTTACCAGTTACGCGTCCGGCAATTGCATCACCAGTTCGACATGACAATGGAGGCGCGCGTCGGTGAGCGTATCCGGATTCCTCGAGACCTGCACGACACACTGTTGCAAAGTTTTCAGGGTTTGGTGTACCGCTTTCAGGCGGCTCGCTATCAACTCCCGAATCGCCCCGAAGAAGCTTCTGACGCTCTCGACAGCGCACTCGTTTCCGCAGATCAGGCAATCGCGGAGGGGCGTAGCGCGATTCAGGAATTACGTTCGGGGTCATCCGAGGAAAGCAACCTCGAACAGATGCTGCTGGCAACAGGGCGCGAAGTGGCTTCCTCACAGAAGAATGGTGACAGTGCTCCGTCTTTGCGGGTGATTGTGGAGGGTAACCGCCGAGCGAAGCGGGCGATGATCAGGGAGGAGATCTACCGAATTGCACGCGAGTTGGTGCGAAATGCTTATCGCCACGCAAGGGCCCGGAACATTGAAGCCGAGCTACGCTATGATGGCGATGCTTTTCTCTTAATCGTACGAGATGATGGAAAAGGGATCGATCCCAAAGTGCTGAAAGAACGCGGTCGCGCCGGCCATTGGGGCCTGCCCGGTATGTATGAGCGGGCGGAGGGAATGGGAGCCCGATTGGATATCTGGAGCGAAGCGGGCGCCGGCACAGAAGTTCGGTTGACAGTTCCAGGCGCTATCGCCTATGAAAAATCCGGCGACAGCGGTAGATTTAAGCTGTTCCGGAAGAAGAGGATTTATGAGCACCGGTCGTAGTTCGATTGAAGGTTCGATTCGGATTATGAGTGTTGATGATCATCCTCTCTTGCGCCAGGGCATCGCGGCGCTCATCAAAACTCAGCCAGATATGGAATTGGTTGCAGAGGCCTGTGACGGGGAGGAGGCCGTCGTGCAATTTCGATTGCACCGCCCGGACGTGACCCTGATGGATATTCAAATGCCAAATGTGAACGGCACCGAAGCCATCAGCCGGATTCGAAGCGAATTCGCGGATGCCAAGATCCTCGTTCTGTCGACCTATGCCGGCGATGTTCAAATCCTGCACGCGGTCAAGGCGGGTGCAAGAGGTTACCTGCTGAAAGGAAACGTCCGCACAGAGCTCCTGGAGGCGATCCGCACCGTCCATGCCGGGCGCAAGCGAATACCGCCCGAAATCGCGGCGGAACTTGCCGACCATGCAGCCGACGACCAGCTGAGTTCGCGCGAAATTGATGTGCTTCGTTTGATTGGCGAAGGCAATGCCAATAAGCAAATCGCCGACAAGCTCTCGATCGGAGAAACAACCGTCAAGAACCACGTCTCGAATATTCTCTCCAAGCTGAGCGCAAACGATCGGGCGCACGCGGTCACCATTGCGCTCCAGCGCGGGATTATCGAGCTGGATGTCCGCCAACGGTAGGACTCGTAAATCCTATTTTTGACCCTTTCGATGTCTTTTGAGGATCAACTAGCATGAGGCCAGCTTTGGGAGCACAAACTAGCGGTGTTGAGGCTAGCCATCGTTCCAAGTTCCTGATCGGGATCATCTCGCACTCATTCTCGAGGTGCAGGCAAGCGCATACGGACGAGACTGTTACGTTTAATGGTCTTCGGCTTTGAGGGTGTAAGGATGACTTTCCGGCGATCTCTTCTGCTTTGGGGTCAGTGGACTGGCTGCGTCATTCTCGGGGTAATTTGTCTTCTCGTCCTTTCGGCAGCCCAAGCTTGCAATAAGACGAACCAGGCTGCTCCGGAAATGGTGCTCACAATTATCGACCAGTCCTGGCTCGACAAACCATCTCAAGCGCTTCTCAGCGAGGAACTGAAGCAGTTCACCCAAGAGACTGGTATTCGGGTTCAGGTCCTGCCCGCACCCGAAGTGGCACTAGAGCAACTGGACACATGGCGCCACCTGCTGGAAAGCGGAGCTAAGGTTCCGGACGTTTATGGCATCGACGTTATCTGGCCGGGGATCCTGGCTGAGAATCTCGTCGATCTCAAACCCTACGTGCCTGAGCAGGAAATCGCATCGAAATTCCCGGAACTCATCAGGAATAATACCGTCAACGGCAGGCTTGTGGCTTTGCCTTACAATCTCGGTGAAGGCTTGCTTTTTTATCGGGTCGATCTGCTGCACAAGTATGGATACTCTGTGCCGCCGAAAACATGGGACGAGCTTGAGAAGATGGCGAAGCGGATTCAGGCTGGTGAGCGCGCTAAGGGGAATAAGGATTTTTGGGGCTATGTTTGGCAGGGTGCGCCTTCTGAGGCTCTGACCTGCAATGCGCTGGAATGGCAGGTCTCGGAGGGCGGTGGGACTATTCTCGATGAGAACGGAAGGATTACTGTAAACAATCCGCAGTCCATTGCTGCGTGGGAGAGGGCTGCGCGCTGGGTTGGGTCAATCTCGCCGCCGGGAGTAACCGCCTACACGGAGGGGGATGCCTTTAACATCTGGCAAACGGGAAAGGCTGCCTTCATGCGCAACTGGCCGAACGCCTACGTGGCCGCCCGCGATAAAAACTCGCCCGACCCGAGATCAGTTCGATGTAGCGCCTCTGCCTGCAGGGAGGGCTGGTTCGGCTGCAGCTTTGGGAGGACAAGGCTACGGTATTTCGCGCTATTCGTTGCACACGCGCGAGGCCACAATGTTGGTGCGCTTTTTGACTAGTCGCAATGAGCAAGCCAGGAGATGCCGCAGGTCCTCGAATCCGCCGATCATACCTGAGCTATACAAGGATCCCGAAATCCTGGCGCAAAACCCATTTTTCTCTACGATATTGCTGGCTTATCGCCAGGGTGCAGCGGTGCGGCCGTCTACGGTGGCCGGCAAAAAGTATCCCGACGTCTCGCGCGCCTACTTTGAAGCGGTGCATGCCGTACTCACCCATAAGAAAGTGGCGCCACAAGCTGCAGCCGACTTGCAACAGGAGTTAGCGCAGATACTCGACAATAAAGCGGTTACTACGAAAGCAAATGCTCCTCAGGGGCCTGCTGTTGCCCTACGTCGGTGAAATCCGAGGTAAATGTTTAGGCAAATCAGCATGGCCGATTCGTTACAACCATGAGAACCGCGTGGCACACACTCGTGAAACTGTTTCGTGGAAGCGATTTGAAGATCGGTGCCCGTCTGACTACGTGTTTTCTGACGATTGTCATATTGATGATCGCAGGGGATGCCGTATCCATCTGGCAGCTCCGTCAACTTGAAGCTCACACCCAAATGCTAGAAACAGCCGATAAGGTATCGTCGGCTATTGTACGTCTCCATCTGGACGTGAATAGCTTCAGCGGCAGGGTGGCCGTACTGACGCGGGGTCACGACGCTCGTCAATTCGCAAAGGAAGCGGCTTTGCTCCGAGAGACGTTTCTGCGGCATGTCCGAGACGCAGAACAAATACTCAGCTCTTCGTCGGAGATCTCGCAGGATGCCTTCAGCTCAAGCACCCTGGAGACTCTCAAGGCGACCTTGCCCACTCAAATTGACAGTGAGATCGAACTGGCGAATGCGGGCGATTGGCCTGCGATTCAGCTCCGATTGACAGGGCAAATCCAGGATGTGATCGATCTGAGTTCGTCGCAGGTGGAGGGCGTGGAGGAGCGAGCATTTCAACAACGGGCGAGAGTGAACGAACAGACCGAGCAGGTGCGCCATCGTCTTTTCATAGTAGTCCCAGCCGCCTGGATGCTGACTTTGTTTGTGGCCGCCGCGTTGGGCTGGTACGTCACCAGGACTGTTACTGTACCGCTCTCCGAACTCACGCTCGGCGCAGAGGCGCTGGCGCAGGGCGATTTTCGGCACCAAGTCAATGTCGCTGGAAATGACGAATTGGCGGTCCTTGGGAAGGCATTCAATCATGCCGCCCGTCAACTCGATAATCAGTTCGAGAAGACCCTGGAGGCGCGGGTCGCCGAGCGCACGCGGATCGCGCGGGACCTTCATGACACTCTGCTGCAAAGCTTCCACGGACTGTTGTACCGCTTCCAGGCGGCTCGCTTTATGTTTCCTGAGCGAATGGAGGAAGGAATTCAATCCCTGGATGCCGCGCTGCTTCGTACAGAGCAGGCGTTGGAGGAAAGCCGGAACTCGATTCAAGGATTACGTCTTGGCCTCTCCGCTGAAAGGGAGCTGGATCACATATTGATTGTAACCAGCCAGGAACTAGCTTCCAGCCACACTGGCGAGGACGGCTCGCCGCAGTTCAAAGTGATCGTGGAAGGCGAGCGTCAAACCCTTTCTCCAATCATTCAGGAGGAGATTGGTCAAATTGCGCGAGAACTGATCCGCAATGCTTTCCGGCACGCACGCGCGCATGAGATTGAAGCTGAGTTAAGCTATGACACTGACGTTTTCCGCCTGGTTGTACGGGATGATGGAAAGGGAATCGCCCCAGAGATTCTGAGAGATGGTGGGTGTGCTGGGCACTGGGGGATGCCGGGTGTTCAAGAACGCGCCCATGGAATGGGAGCTCGACTGGAATTCTCGAGCCAAGCAGGGGCAGGTACGGAAGTTCGATTGACGCTTCCTGCAGCCATTGCTTATGAGGGTCGCGGAGTGGCGCTCGATTGAGAGTGGTCGCCGGAAGGGGAGGACCAAATGGGGAGCAGCCCTAATTTGATTCGGATCCTAACTGTTGATGACCATCCCTTGTTGCGCGAAGGGATTGCGTTCCTGGTAAAGAGTCAGCAAGACATGGAACTGGTAGCCGAGGCCTCCGACGGGGAGGAGGCCATCGAACAATTTCGGCGGCACCGCCCGGACGTCACACTGATGGATCTTCGGATGCCGAATTTAAACGGTACGGAAGCAATTAGCCGCATCCGGAACGAATTTCCCGATGCCAAGATCATAGTTCTATCGACCTATGCCGGTGATGTTCAGGTGCTTAGAGCCATCAAAGCAGGAGCTCGCGGGTACATAGTCAAGGGACACGTACACAGAGAACTGTTGGACGCGATCCGGAGCGTCCACGCCGGACACAAGCGAATACCGCCCGAGATTGCGGCGGAACTGGCCGAGCACGCTGGCGACGATAAGCTGAGTTCGCGCGAAATTGATGTGCTTCGTTTAATTGGCGCAGGCAATGCCAATAAGCAAATCGCGGACAAGCTTTCAATCGAAGAAACAACGGTCAAGAACCACATCTCCAACATACTTTCCAAGCTGGGTGCCAACGACCGGGCTCATGCCTTTACCATTGCTCTACGGCGCGGGATTATCGAGCTGGATGTCCGCCAACGGTAGGACTCGTAAATCCTACTTTTGACCCTTTCGATGTCTTTCCAGGATCACTAGCATGAGACCAGCATCGGAGGACGTGTCTGCAACGTCTGTTTTCCACATTCGCCGAAGGCTGGCCCGGCGCTGGCCTTTTGCTTCAGCGCGTGCTGACGAGCACGATTCTAGTCTATTGGGGGGCCTCGCATATCCTTGGAAACGCTAGATTGGCGCCGAGCCTCCCCTATCTGATTGCGGCAAGCGCGGGCGTACTTCTGCTTCTGGGCCTTTGGACGCCACTGGCTGGAATCACGATTGCCATCGTTGGTGTCTGGGCATTCTTTGCGTGCTCGACGCATTCGCTGACGGCAATCATAGTGGCTGTCCTTGGAGCCAGTGTGGCGATGATCGGGCCGGGAATGTGGTCCATTGATGCCCGACTCTACGGCAGAAAGCACCTCCAAGCCCCCGACACTACACAGCGTTTAATCCCCCCAAAGTACTAACGCTCTCCTCTCCTGCAGTACAACCTGCAGCCCCCACCATATACCGAGACCACGATCACCCGATTAACCGTTGTGAACCAGAGGCCGGTCGTTGCAGACTCATCCCGTAAGCAAGTCCTACGGGAGAGCAAATATGACGTACATTCCCACACAAAATGGCTTTATGAATCTGGAAGATTCCGAAAAGCTGTTACGGCTTATCTTCCCAAACTATCCCAGCCTGGAACCATGCCATCGCGGCCCACGTCTTGAACCGACTGACCGAGGCAGCGCAGATCGGAGCAACTAGCCATGTTCCGCATCACTTCGCAAACTTGCCATGCTTTCACACTCGCCGAAGTTCTGATTCTGGCGGCTATGAACCTGGAAAGCACCCGTCTAGCAGCCGAAGGCCATGTTCGTTCTAAGGCGGCGGCGCAGAGAGGACATCTCTCGGCTACTCAAGTTCTTCGCACAGAAATTCGCAAAGCACTACAAGTGTAAAAGGTAAGGGAGGAGACTATGGGCGCGACTGTTGCTTTCACTGACCTCGGAAGTCTCGCAGGAGCAGGTTTTTCAATGACCGATCGCGAAGACGAGCGAATGCATCTGGAACCAGTAATTAGCTCTGAGGACTGCTTCGAAGACATCGTCGGCAAGAGTGCAGCCATTCAGATGGTGCTGGAACAAGTGGCGATCGTCGCACCCACCGATTCTACGGTCCTGCTTCATGGAGAGACAGGAACAGGGAAGGAGCTGATTGCGCGGGCGATACACAAACTTAGCTCTCGACGCGAACGCCCCTACTTGCGCATGAACTGCGCCGCCATTCCCTCGGGACTGCTGGAAAGCGAACTGTTCGGGCACGAAAAGGGTGCCTTCACAGGAGCGTTGATGCAGAGAAAGGGCAGATTCGAGTTGGCCGATGGAGGTTCGCTCTTTCTGGATGAGATCGGTGACATCAGCCTGGAACTGCAGCCGAAACTGTTGCGCGCCATCCAGGAGCAGGAATTCGAGCGCCTCGGAAGTTCCAAGACCATTCAGGTCAATGTGCGGCTCATTGCCGCGACTCATCGCGATCTCCGAGCCATGATTCGCGACGAGAAGTTCCGCGAGGATCTCTTCTATCGGTTCAACGTCTTCCCGATCGAGATCCCTCCACTGCGGGAGCGGCCTGATGATATTCCACTGCTGGTGAACTACTTTGTATTAAAGGCAGCGGAGCGGATGCGCAGACACATAAAGTTCATCCCCAAACGCGCCATGGAGATGCTTACGAACTGCCCGTGGAAGGGGAATATTAGGGAATTGGCCAACTTCATTGAACGCGCGGTCATCCTCACACGTGGTGAGGAGTTAGAAGTGCCACTTAACGAGCTTCCCACCTCATCGGAGACCAATGTTGCTGTCGGAAGGGCCTCTACGTTTCGACAAGCAGAGTCCTCTGTCATCATCGGCGCATTGAGAGCCGCATCGGGACGCATCGCAGGCAAGGGGGGAGCCGCCGAGCGTCTCGGATTGAAGCGTACGACGCTACAAAACAAGATTCGCCGACTGGGGATTTCGAAGGCGAATTGTTGCCAGTAGGTTTATTCCATGTGTCCGGAATGCACTCTCCTGTAGCAAGCGGACGCTGGGTTCCGAGAGTGGCTTAAGGGATTGTCCTAAAAAACTATAACCAGTGGGGGTCAAGGCAATGACCGATAAGAAAGACAGAGAACGAGTGGTCGCCGAAATCACACTTTCGCACCTGATACGACTGGCGAACGAGCAGGGCAGTCCGGTGAGCCGACAGCAGGCTCTCGCATTCCTCAATCAGGAGGGGCGAGCGTTTGAGATGTGGAAGCATATGATGCAAGCGGCCGAAGAGTTCATCGCGGACAGCTTGTTCCAGCATTCCTTCACTCCCGGAGGGCACAACGGATTCAGGTCGGGGCCTGGACCTAGGCGGTCAGTGAGTACCGCCGCTCGCTAGCGACATTCCGTGTCTCACCCCACATTCCAAGAAATGAGTGGGGATGAAAGCAAGGCAAGAACCTGAGCTCGCAGGATCTTCGTGCCTACAGGCCCGTTACTCTTAGACATTTCCGCCACCCTGCAGAATCAATGTCGATTCGCGACATTGTCATTCCGTCTTTTTTTCTTCGTAGGATCCGTCAGGCCCAACTTCAATGCAGCTATTGTTCGCCGCCTTCAAATCTCGGGATGGACGCGCTAATCTGGCCGCCAGCTTGCATAACGTGTCGGCTATCTCGGACGTATTCGCATAGCTGAAGTGTTCCTGCGCTTTTTCGAGAACGACCCCACACAGCAGCCGAGCTTCGTCATTATCGAGTTCGATCGTCATGAGATCCTCCTATTCGGGCCCAATAGTCCTTCGACTCCACGAGACCTACGCCGCAGATTTGATACTGGATTTTCGATTGCGTTGTCTCTAGAGGGCATGCGAAAGATTGTGATCATTCTGCAGCGGTTTTACGTGGCAGTGGTCGAGCCGCGTCGTGGCGTGGCAATTTGCGGCGAGGACCGCGGCGCGGGAAACGTTCAGGCGGAGACTGCAGTCCTGTATGGATGATCGGATCGCAATTCTCAGCACTAGAACTGCCCGGCATAGCGGGTCCAGTTCTGCAATGATTTTCTGGGCATCCATTTGAAGGATGAGAGCGAGAGTGGCCGCCCGGAGCTCATCATCTAGCTGGCATAGGTGCTCGAGATGCGGGCATCGTCGATCTTTGTACTTCGCTTCACACGTGCGAATCTCATTCCCCTTGAGCGATATCGCGGCTGTAATGGTCGCAGCCTTGGCCCACTCGAGAAGCCAATTGCGGAAAGGGCTGTTTCCCTGTAGCGTGATCTCACAAGCTTGGGCGACTGCCCGTTCCGCGACTGCTTTGTCGGCAGTGATCAAGAAGGCGAGCCTATCCAGAAGATTTCTTTGATCCCGGAAGCAGGCCATGATTTCAGCTGCTGATGCATGATTGCGCGCATCTCCAGTTGTTGTGCTCGCATGAAACCAGGACATCATTCCTCCTCTTTCTCGTGCCGCCCTGGACTGGCATCAACCTGCATGGGAATGCGTAATTGAGGGCCTCCCTCATTATTTCCATGCTGCCGCGCAGGCATCCTACGCACAGGCGATAAACCCAGCCGTTCGCATACGGCAGGTGCGGAGACACCGCCCGCGACAAATACTGCACCGACGCTACCCAGCCAACTCAGCAACTTCTCGCCGGCTGAATCGATATAGCTCACGTCGGTCAAGTCGACGATCAACCCCTTCGGCACCACATCAGTAGTGACCAGGCACCTGGCCTGCTCGGCCCACTCACTGACAAGTCTGCCCTCCAGCTTCAGGGTCGGGCCATTCGCCAACCAGAGAATTTCTGCGCGAAACATTGCTTATCCTCGGAACGCCTTGTCCTGCGCTCCCTGTTCCATTTGCAACGCAAAATATGTCGAGTTTCTCTTCATTTCCAGAATTTCGAATAAGTAGCTCGTGCGTTTAGCTCACTTCTCGTGATTTGTTTGCTGGTCTTGTCGTCGACTACCAGCTCATTCACCAGGAACATACTCATCCTGCAATTGCTGTTGCTGCATACCATATGGGCTAGTTCCTCAGGAACGCATCGCTCCAGGTTCACGCAGTGGGCAGTTCCGCAGGCCCAACAATGAAGTACGATTACTTCTCCGCCGACGCGAACTGCTCTTGAATTTGGCTTTGAATCCATCACTAGTCGTCCTCAGATACGTCTACCAGGCTCTGTGCGTTCCTTGGTTCACGCTCTTTTCCATCTCAGGCAATTCGAAACCGCGTCAAGACAGGAGTGAGCGGCAGACGGTGCTCGATCGACATGGTCTCGAGTGAATATGCAAACTTCGCTCCGCAGTCACAGCACACCTTATAGGTCTCGCCTTGCAGCGTGAAGACCCGGCTGAGGTGAACGTGGTGACACCCAAACAGGAAATCAAGAATAGCTAGGAAGATTGCCATAAAACTCCCCTTTGCGAGTTGGGCTTCTCTTGATCGCTTGATCCTTGCGATCGTGATGAAGAAGGTAAACGAGCAAGTCCGACTCCTTTGATACCGAACTGAATTCAACCCTGACACTGCAGGCCGCCAACCATTTCAGTACGTCCCCTAAGCCATTGGTTCTTGGTGCAATTCCGATATTCTGCCCGCGGGCTGTCCTGACCTTTCAAGGGCACTGCCGCAATGTGGGCACCGATCTCCGACCCGATGCTCGTCCATGCTCCCGCAATTCAGTGATTTGCCGAGTTATGTCTTTGGCGAGCGAAGTGCGATTACACGGCTGGCTGTACGAACTGTTACGCAAGCCGCTGCTGTGCCGAAGCACAAAAGCGAGGAAGGGGTCGAGATGTACTCCACAACATCTTTGAATGGCGTTCCTACGATCCGGCGAGACGGACACAATGTCCTGGGCGTATGGGATCAGAATTGGGAGTTTGCGAATGAGATCTGCGATTTGCTCAATTCCCTGGAAGACAATCCGCACATCTTTCTAACTGAGCACGACCGGAAATGGCTGAAGGCGATGGATCGCGCCTTCAGGAAGGTGCAGCATGCCTGATCTCAAGACTGCAACGAGCGTGTCCATAGTTGTGCCGTTTCATAATGAAGAACCCAACGTCATCGAAATGTATGGCCGCCTGCAAGGCGTAATGGAGGAGCTTGGTCGCAGTTACCAATTTGTCTTTGTCGATGATGGCAGCACGGATCTCACGTACAAACTGCTAAAGGAACTCGCCGTAATCGATCCTCGGGTGACGGTCGTTCGGTTACGTCGAAACTTCGGCCAGACCGGAGCGCTTGCGGCTGGCATTGCGCACAGCACCGGCGACTACGTGATCGCCATGGATGGCGACCTTCAGCATGATCCGGCGGAGATCCCTGCGTTCCTCGCGAAAATCGAGGAGGGCTACGACATCGTGAGCGGGTGGCGCAGCCACCGCATCGACAATTTGCTGCTCCGGAAGATTCCTTCCCGCTGCGCCAATTGGCTGATGGCCAAGCTCAGCGGCGTCGACATTCACGACTTTGGGACCACGTTCAAGGCGTACCGGGGCGACCTGCTACGAGAATTGCCGCTCTACGGCGAAATGCACCGGTTCATCCCGGCTCTGGCTTCATTCTACGGAGCCTCGATCTGCGAAATACCGATTCAAAACAACCATCGGAAGCACGGCGAATCGCATTACAACATTTCTCGTACGTTCCGGGTATTTTTCGATCTCATGACGATCCGATTTCTTCTGCGCTACATGTCGCGGCCGCTGCACTTCTTTGGCCGGCTAGGCGCAATCAACATAGGTTTGGGCTCGGCCATCGCGTTCTGGCTCCTGACCTGGAAAGTCGTCGCGGGAATCGATGTTCTGCAGCAACACGGGTTATTGCTGGTGTTTGCGGCCGTTCTGATATTGGTAGGGCTCCAGTTGATAGCGCTCGGACTCCTGGGTGAGTTGGAGGTGTGGCAGTACTTCAATCGATCCGAGCGTAGGCCTTACGCTGTCTCTGAGGTGCTCGATCAGCAGGCCAATCGTAAAGCTTCGACTGCTTCGGAGGTGAATTCGTGAGCACACGACGAGGGGCGCGGAACACGAAAAGAGCGGACTCAATCAGGATCTCTGCCGGCTGGGTTTCCCAGGAGAGATTGGACCCGAGAATCACTGTGCTTGCAATCGAACGGGCTTTAGCGGAACTGGGAATCCATGCCAGCCTGAGTGACATCGTTGCGAAAGCTCAATCCATCGAGAATGCAATTGTCCCCTCGCGTTCGCGCCGTAAGCCGGAGCAAAGGTGCTGAGCGAGGTCCAATATCGTTGCCTTGGACGGTATCGGGAGCCGGCGATTGTACTCCTGCTGACGATCCTGGCATTCGCAGTTCGCCTGTACCGGATTGACTTCAACAGTCTGTCGGAGGATGAGTCGGCGAAATGGGCGGCCGTTCAGGAGTATCGACACGGACACTTTGCCGGGGTCAATAGCGAGCATCCGATGTTGCCAAAAGTGCTTGCTTGGGCGAGCCTGACAGCGGGGGAACGCTGGAGCCGGGTCGCCGCGGCGCATGGCTGGCCTTCGCTGAAACCGGAAGGCTGGCTTCGTATACCCAACGTGCTGTTCGGCGCTGCCGGCGCCGCAGTCCTTTATCTTTTGTGCCGCCGGATGATGGGGTTCGTAGGATCTTTTGCAGCGAGTTTCTTCTGGGCGGTTGCGCCGCTGCCTGTCGCGTTAAATCGACTCACGAAAGAGGAGACGCCGCTCACCTTTTTCACCTTGCTGGCCTGTTACTTCTACTGTCGCGCCCAACAGGCAGATGCGGGCCAGAGTGCGCGGCGATGGTACGACCTGAGTGCCATCGGCTTTGGCCTGGCTTTGGCCTCGCAGTACATTCTTCACCTTCTTGGCCTGAACGCGCTGACCTGGCTAGTTGCCGGCAAGATGGGCCTCACTCGACAACCATCCCGATTCAGCTACAAACGATTCTTTCTTGTACTCTTCGTCACTTTCATCGTCGTAAACCCGGTGGTTCTCTCTCCGGCCAACTTCACCGCGATCCTGCACTGGCTTCATCATGATGGTGTGCGGCACAGCGGCTATGACTTCGACGGTACACTGTACATGAATTTTCCCGGGCGCCTGCTTGCCGGAGTTCCGTGGTTCTACTACGTGTGGTTGGTGCTGGTAAAGACACCAATTCCAATCCTGGCAGCCGTCATCGTTGGCAGCGCGTTGCTCTTGCGAGATCGCCGGACACTCGCGTCTTGCTTTTTCCTGTCGCTCGGAATGCTTCAGTTCGTCGGATTATCTCTGAGTGGAGCAAAGTGGATTCGCTATTCGCTTCCGATGCTCCCTTTCATTTACCTGGCTGGCGGATATGCGGTGCAAGAGACTTGGAAGCGCGTGAAAGGAAAAGCCTGGTCACCGGCCTTGGCGGGAGCGGCCGCAGTCATTTTGATTGGATGGCCCATTGTTGAGCTACAAGCTTGGGCACCGTATTATTCCTTCTACCTGAATCCAATCGGCGGAGGCACACGGAACGTCACACGCTATTTTGCGCCCGATGAGGTGTCAGAGTTCGACACACGTGAGGTGGCGCAGGAAGTGTGTCCGTTCGCCCCCGTCGCGACCAGGGTGGCGACGGCAAGACCGATGAGCATGGCCTATTACTTCAAGTCCTGCGGGCGTACCGACGTTCAGATTGTGCCGCTGTACGATGCCCATTATGCGCCGCGGAACGGAGATCTGGTCATTCTTGAGCCATCTCGCCGTTTTTTTGAGACGCAGCGTTACTTCGATGCTCTGAAAAGCTCTGGGATGTCTCACAGCGACGTCCATGTGGGACCGGTTTTCGCGAGTACCATCTATCTTTTCGACCCGTCCGTACCACAACCGCAAGATGCCCAGGAACATTCGACCCTGAGTCAGTTGCGGGGCGCACCACGTCGGTTCGAGAACGATGCTCGAGAAACTGCACCGACAAACACGAGCAGGTTTGGATTCTCAGATCTCACCGGGAGACTTTTACAATGACTTCGCTTTACCATGCGAGGAAATCTGACGGGCGCTGGTTTGTGCGCGCATTCGCGTTGTTGATGATCGGCGTCCCAGCATTTGCACAGCAGGCAAATGTGTCTGCACCTCTGACCGCCGATGAAGTGATGGGACGTGTCGTAGCGCTGAACGAAGTGCGTGCCAAAGCACTCGAAAGCTATTCCAGTGTTCGCAGCTATCACCTGGAATGCCACTGTCTGTCACATAAGAAGGCCGACATGGTCGTACGCTCTGACTACCAAGCACCGAATAGAAAAGAGTTCACGATCGTGTCAGAGAGCGGCTCTGGCACCGTGCGAGACCGCGTGTTCAAGAAACTCCTGGAGGCGGAACAGGAGTCGATGCGGGATGAGAATCAGCAGCGTTCGGCGATCACACCCGAAAACTATACCTTTCAAGTCTCTGATTACAAGAAGACCGACACGGAAGAATTCTATGTGCTCGATGCCCAGCCGCGAAGCAAGAACAAGTTTCTGTTTCGGGGCCGAATTTGGGTGAACGCAAAAGACTTCGCGATAACTCGAGTCGAGGGCGAGCCGGCTGTCAACCCCTCGTGGTGGACCGTCAAAACTGACTTCAAGCGCAGCTACCAGAAGATCGGTGACTTCTGGTTGCCAGGATCGAACGAGAGCGAAACCAAGGTTCGTGTCTTCGGCACGGCGGTTCTGAGCATTGAATATCGCGATTACCAAATCACGCAGGCTGGGGGCGGAACAGTGGCCTCGCCGCCTAGTGAAGCATTAGCAGCTACAGTAGCCGAAGAGTTTTAAAAAGAACATCGATGGGCGCTGTGTTGCTGGCTCCGCCGCTTCTTCGCTCCGGCAGTCCAGCTCGCATAGAGCACCCCGCCGAGCGTTCATGCCATCTTACGTTCGTCGGCGCAGAAGGGATCCTTCAGCGATCCCGGCGGATAAAACCCGCAAAGAATGCGCCGACGTCTATTTCCTTCTCCTGAACACAGTTGAGAGTACCGTACGCACTTGACCGAGGGTGCAAGGGATCTGGTCCACGGCTGTCGATCTTTGATGTTTCGACTTCTACACACGACACAATGAAGTTGCATATCAGTCCGCGCCCAACCCTGCATCTGCTCATGACCTTTTGAAGGCAGCTGCCCTCATGTGGGCACACGCAATTCGAATTCAGCGCTCCATCTATCTCACATATAAGAAGTTGCAGTTGGTCTCCAAAATGCTTTTACCAAATGCGCTATGGCAACTTGTGACCATCCTACGGACTTAGTTCATCGCATTGCATGCCGCTCGCGCGAGAGATCCGGAGCGCGAATAAATTCGCGGTTTCCAGCACTTGCTGCGGAAGAGGAAAGAGAGCTTCCCGTTCGTCCCCCCCAGCAACGAAACGAAGTCGGTAACATTTTTTACGTAATCGAATCGCGCCCGCGAAATCCGCGGGCGGTAATTGGATCGTTGGCCTTCCTAACGGTCATCGTGCTGGCGTCAATTGTCGTTCCGCTGCTTCACACGGATCCGCTCCCCAAGAGGGAAACGCTGACGATGCTGTATCTGCAGCCGCCGGCCGCTGGTGCGAGTCCCAGGAGGCTTGAAGCGCCCAAGCCCACGTCTTCATACACGCCCGCAAGCACGGCCATTCTCAGCCCAGTGCGCAAGACGGAAGAGGCGCCGCCGCCTCCGGTGGGCACCACAGGCGGAGTGGTCGGGGGAGTTCCCGGTGGAATAGTCGGGGGAGTTCCCGGTGGTGTGTTGACGGACATGCCGACTAGCGCCCGAAGCGTGCCCATGCTCGCGAAATCACCTGAGCCGATGCCGGTTAAGAGAATTCGAGTGGCCTCACGGGTCGCGGAGGCGAACCTGATCCACGACGTTCCGCCGCAGTATCCGCCGGAAGCTGGTAGGGCGCGAATTGAAGGGACAGTCGTGTTGATGGCGATGATCGGCAAGGACGGCAGCGTAGAGGATGTGCGAGTTGAGAGCGGTTTACCAGTACTAGCGCAAGCTGCCATCGATGCGGTGAAGCAATGGCGTTACAAGCCATACGTAATAGACGGAGAACCGGTGGAAGTGGACTCCCGGATCACGATCAACTTCAACCTTTCCACGAGCTAGGAATATCGACGATGCAAAACAAAACCCACGTCTCACTTAACCAGCCTTTGGCAATGCTCCTGAAACGAGCACACATGTTGGTGCTGATCATCCTAGGTGGAGTGATCCTTGTAGTACCCATGTCGGCGCAGTCTCTTGAGCCGGCAAGTGCAAAAACAGGAAGGATCCTCGGCACCGTGGTGGATACGACCGACGATCCGATTCCGGGTGCCACAGTAGTCCTCCAAGGGCCGGCCGGCGCTCGTCTCACAGCTGTCACAAAGGACGATGGAACCTTTGCATTTAACGAGGCCCCAGCGGGAATCGCCTATCAGATCGCCGTCACTGCTGAAGGATTTACTGACTGGAGTTCGTCCGTTGCAGTCGAACCCGGCCAGGATAAGACTCTTTCCGAGGTCAAACTTCGCATTCTGGCTGTACAGCGGGCCGTTACTGTGAGTTATTCGGAGAAGGAGGTTGCTGCCCAACAGCTCAAAGCTGAGGAACAGCAGCGCGTTTTAGGCTTTATTCCGAACGTTTATGTCGTCTACGAACCGCACCCGGAGCCTCTTACCACGAAGATGAAATTCGAGTTAGCGTACAAAGATCTCACCCATCCAGTCTTCTTCGCCCGCACGGCTGCGTGGGCCGGAGTGGAGCAGGCTGGCGGTCTCCGTAATTACCCCCAAAATGCAAGAGGATATGGAGATCGGTTAGGGACCAGCCTTGCCGACGGCGTTACCGAAGGCTTGATCGGCAATGCTGTTCTGCCATCACTGCTGCACCAAGACCCTCGCTATTTTTATCAAGGCAGCGGTACAAAGAGGTCCCGGGCCCTTCACTCCATGTTAGCTGCATTTATCTGTAAGGGAGACAACGGAACCTGGCAGCCAAACTATTCTACGTGGGGCGGCGGCCTGATTTCTTCTTCCATTTCTCTCGCGTACTACCCAAGTTCGGACCGCAACGCTCGGCATGTATTCGGAAACTTTGGAATCGGAATGGGCCTTCATGTTGCTGGCGGGTTGGCTCAGGAGTTTATCTTGGGCAAGTTCACAAGCAGAGGTAAGCACTGATTCGAACGATCGCAAGCAGCCAAAACGGAGACTTCGTATAGAGCAACCACTTGAAATGATTTGATGTTAATTATGTGGGGCGGAATCGCGATGAACTTGGGGGTTCACGGTAGTAAGGCAAGGATGATGCATCCTCCGCCCCGCCAAAACTGATCGATAAGACACGTGACAGCTGTAGTGACTTGTTGATGGCAACTGCAAGAGGTTTAATGCCGGCACGTCGGAGGCGGTGACATGGGGCGAGAATTGCGATGCGCGTTGGCTGAAGCCCTCCCCATCAGGCCAAATGGCCACACGCGTCACTCGCCCCCTCCGATGGTCTTATCACGAGGGTCATTCGCTCGCGAAGAAGAAAGATCCCAATGCTTACTCGGTTGATCGCGAATAAAACTTCATCAGAATATCGGGGAAAAAGATATTCCTCTCCGACAGATGCCTGCTGATCACCTTGAGCCGGCTGCGCAGACCGGGTGGGGAAGCGAGGTCCGGCAGACGCCTGCGGATCATCGCTTTCGAGCTACCGTTGACGACTCAGATGGTCATGACGGTTCTGCTCGACATCGCCGGGAAGCACCTATCTGGTGGGATGTCCTATTGGGGGAACTCGAGCACGCTGCTCCTCGAGGTTGATTAGCGGGCGATCGGTTTTTCGATACTCATTCAACCCAATTGTTGTTGGTATCCGAATTGGACCGCCATGCGCGGATCTTGCTGGCTTGTTCTGCCCATCGACAGTAGGGATTGTCGGCCTCTCTAGCTCTTAAGAACGCCCTAACGCGGGGAAGTGGATTCCGCCACACGACTTCGAAAGACATGCTCTGCAGACCGGCCTCTTGTTCCTCGTCAATGATCATCGCCCTAACTCCTAGCTGATCCTTTCGGGATTGCTGGGCCCGGCCAACGGCTTTCGCGTGGCTTCTATTTCGTTCATAGCCGCCATGAGTAGGATTTCTGCGAGAGAGAAGCGGTGAATCGTGTTTTGCGTGATCTTGAACATAATCGACCTCATCCTGATACACGCCCGAGGTAAGGCAGTTTGTCTGCCAATCCGTTTTCCGTCCAAGTGCATGATGCTGTGATGCTGCAACCAAATTTGTGTCACGTCGCCTGCCCGGCAGTGGTCAATGCCTCAATGCGGGCAGCCTCCAGAACAAAGCTTGCGTATAGGTCGTTGCTGAGTAGCGCCTTGCAACAACGCGAGTTTGGAAACCAGCTTGCGATCACCACAATGCAGATACCTAGGTGAAAGGCCTGTTGCAAGGGCAAAAACCAATTAGGAGAGCACACTGTATGCATCGACTTCGGATGTTCTTACCGCTGTCGCTGGCCGTCACGGGAACATGGATTCGACGACGCATCCCGGGCGGATTGAGGTGCTTCCTGGCCAACCAGCGCAAGGCCAAGGCACGCCGCAAGGCGACGCGACGCAGCAGCAAGCGCGGCCGCTACGACCAAATACTGGCGGATGTAGTGCGCGAACTGAAAAACAGCCGGGAAAATCCGAAACGTCACGAGGGGGCAGTCTTCTTCGACGAGGCTTGCTATGAGCGGTGAATCCATGCCCGGGAAAAGTGAAAGCACGCTCCTCCTTTTCGCCATCATTTGAAATAGGAATGGCGGTGGCGGCCATTTCCAATCGCTCGCACCATGCGAGGTCTGCAAGGCCGGCGGCCGGAAGTAATTCTGAAGCGAGGAGATAACCAAAATGAGCCGCACAAACGGCACTCTATTGATTCACCAGAAGCACGAGCCTGAACCTCGTCGCGTGCTCATGAAATGGGTGACAGTCTCTGACACCGAGGGAATCCGACGGCCTCAGATGCACTGGTGGACTAACTGATGGCCATGCCAACGGTGAATATGTATGAGCGATCGCCGCGGATTTGCCGTCGGTTAGGCAGATTACTTGTCGTCATTAGCACTTTTTTTTGTTTTCATCCCCGCCTCCGTGCGCAGACATCGGATTCCCGAACAGCGGAGGATCCCAAGTCGTGGACAACCACAACGGACTTGAAGAGCGACGATCAAACTCCTCAACGTATTCCCGTGCGCATCATCGAAAGCCATACCCAGAATGGTAACTGGATGTTGGACAAGCGATCGGTCGAGATCCGTGGAACCGATGGACATTTCGAACCTTATCAGGACGTCGAAAGGGAAACCCTGACCGTCGATGCTTCCACCGTGAGAACCACGATGCGCACCTTCGCTTGGGATGTGAATGGGAGAAAAGCCCTCGTGCAGGTAACAGAAGAGGAGAAACAGAGCCTGCCCGGCGATGACTCGAAGATAGTGCGCGTGACCTATAACCCCGATGTCAATGAACGGCTTGAACTAGTACAACGCGAAATCATGGAGACAAAAAAGATTGGGAACGATCTGAAAGAAACGAACACGACGGTCATGCTCGCAAGCCCCAACGGTGGTTTAGCTCCAGCTTTCAAAACGCACGAGCTCCGCAAGCGAGCCGCGAACGGTGGAGTGGAAACTGAAAAGACTACCTGGATTCCGGACATTAACGGAAAGTGGCAACTGAGCGAGATACGGCAAAATACTGCGACGCAAGAAGCCAACGACCGCAAGATCGAGGAGCGAGTATCTCGGCCCGATGCGGAAGGAAACCTAGGTCAAATCTCTCGTGTGGTCAGCCAGGAGTCCGAGAACCCTTCCGGAGAAAAAGGCATCGTCGTGGAAACCTATTCCATCGATGTCCCGGGTACCACGCGGGACGGCAGCCTGCATCTCGTTGAGCGCAAAACTAGTACCGGGAGCTCGAGTTCCAGTAGGGAGCAAGCAACCGAACAAAAGGTCGAACAGATCAATCCGGGCGATCCCGGGTCGGGTCTCCGCGTGTCCGTAGTGATCGACGGCAAGATCGTTCCCGGACCTTCGGGAGAACAGTCCAGGGTAACCAT
The DNA here is from genome assembly GCA_963719865.1 of uncultured Acidobacteriota bacterium. Classification (GTDB taxonomy): domain Bacteria; phylum Acidobacteriota; class Terriglobia; order Terriglobales; family Acidobacteriaceae; genus Sulfotelmatobacter. The sequence continues at coordinate 136,215 of CAVRDS010000015.1, forward strand.
TCGAGCGCGCGACTCGAACGGGAATTTTGGAATCGTCTCGGTTGATACAACGAAGGCGGATCGGATCCCCACCCTTCCGATTCAGCAAACGCCCTCCGAAAAGTAGTGATAAAGCTATCGCAGATTGATTTATGGCCACTCCAAGTACAGGCCGGCGGCCGAGACTGCTTCGGCTTGCTGCCCAAACTCGGTCAGTGCCCTTGGCAGGTCATCCGATATCTGTGCCGGCAACTTCCGATCAGTTGGTAGACAGGTATTTTCATCCACTTACAGCAGGCCACTTCTGGCAGCCGGATTGCGAATACGAAGTGCGATCTTCAAATTGCTCCGGAGGGGTAAGCCATGCTCGGAGAACTAGCGAACGTTCCGACTGACACACTGATTGACATGCTGTACATCATCCTCGCCGAAGAAGTCACTATCAGTGCCAGCGATGCTGCGGAAATCGAACAGATTCAACGCGAGTTGCAACGTAGAGGCGGGGAGCAATGCTGGAGCTTTCAAACTGTTAACTGAGACGCGCAATCAGTTTTTGGATGAGTGTTTGACCTTAATAAAAGTGGGCGTTCGATGAGGCCCAAAATCTCGGAGTTGCACAACGCGGAGTGAGGAACTTGAAAAATGTCATCGCTAGCAGGAATTGAAGAATTAGCCGAATCTCTGAGCGCTGAAGGGAAAGCAAGGTCAACAGTTGCGGGCGCACCGCTCAGCCCAGATGCACTGAGCAAAATCGATGCTTATTGGCGTGCGTGCAAGTATCTGGCTCTGGGAATGATCTACCTTCAGGCAAATCCCCTACTACGGGAACCCCTGAAACCAGAACATATCAAGAGCCGGCTGCTCGGTCATTGGGGCACAAGCCCAGGGCTCGCCTTCCTCTACATCCATCTGAGTCGTCTTATAAAGAGAGACGACCTCGAGATGATTTTTCTCGCGGGCCCAGGACATGGGGCGCCGGGAGTTTTAGCGCCCATATATCTTGAAGGCACGTACAGTGAAATCTACCCTGAAAAAAGCACGGACGAAAAAGGCCTTCGAGAATTCTTCAAACAGTTTTCGTTTCCGGGCGGCATAGGAAGTCACTGCACCCCAGAAACTCCAGGTTCCATTCACGAAGGCGGGGAATTAGGATATGTCCTCTCGCACGCTTGCGGAGCTGCGTTTGACAATCCCGACTTGATTGTAGCGGCGGTCGTGGGAGACGGCGAAGCCGAAACTGGCCCGCTGGCGACCTCATGGCATATCAACAAATTTCTGAATCCGATCCGCGATGGGGCTGTGTTACCCATACTTCATCTTAACGGATATAAGATCAACAACCCGGCCTTGTTGGCACGGATCACTCACGAGGAACTGGAAAACTTGTTGCGCGGGTATGGCTGGAATCCCTACTTCGTGGAGGGATCCGATCACGACAGCATGCATCAGGCGATGGCCGCAACGCTTGAGCAGAGCATCGCGGAAATTAAGGGCTATCAGCAGGAGTGCCGGAACAGCGGCCTTGCCACACGGCCACGCTGGCCGATGGTGGTATTGCGTTCACCAAAGGGATGGAGCGCACCGGCCCTGATAGACGGGCATCACATTGAAGCATTCTGGCGTTCGCATCAAGTTCCCCTGACCGATGTGAAGACTAACCCAGAACACCTGCGCCTACTCGAGACCTGGCTGCGATCGTTCGAGCCGGAAGAGTTCTTCGATGAATGCGGGAGAGTGCGACCGGAGATCGCTGCATTTGCGCCGAAAGGACTGCGCCGCATGAGTGCCAGTCCGCACGCAAATGCAGACCTCAGGAAAAAACTGCGGTTGCCCGACTTCCGCGATTATGCCGTCAAGATCGATCGCCCAGGAAATACCGAAATAGAGAACGTCCCGCCACTGGGGTGTTTTCTGCGCGATGTCATGAAGGGGAATATGGACAGCTTTCGAGTGTTCGCGCCGGACGAGAACACGTCCAACAAGCTTGACGCGATTTATGAGGTCTCGAAGAAATTCTGGATCGCTGAGAGTTTCCCCGAAGACCGTGATGGAACAGAACTTTCTTCGGACGGACGCGTTGTCGAAATGTTGAGCGAACACACGATGGAAGGCATGCTCGAGGGCTATTTGTTAACCGGTCGCAATGGCTTTCTTTCGTCTTATGAGGCGTTTGTGCACGTGATCGACTCAATGTTCAATCAGCATGCCAAGTGGTTGTCGATCTGCAATCATTTATCTTGGCGCCGCAAGATCGCATCGCTGAATCTTCTCATTACCTCAACCGTGTGGCGCCAGGATCACAATGGCTTTACGCATCAGGACCCTGGATTCCTGGATCTCGTGCTGAACAAGAGTGCTGACGTCACCCGAATCTATCTGCCACCGGACGCGAATTGCTTGTTGTCGGTAGCCGATCATTGCCTCCGCTCAGAAAACTACATCAACGTCATTGTCTCCGATAAACAGCGCCATCTGCAGTACCTGGATATTGATGCTGCTATTACGCACTGCACAAAGGGTATTGGTATCTGGAATTGGGCTAGTAATGATGAAGGTCACGATCCCGATGTTGTCTTTGCTGCAGCAGGTGACATCCCAACCCAAGAGGCGCTGGCTGCGACAGCACTGCTCAGGGAACTCTTTCCTGACCTGAAGATCCGCTTTATCAACGTAGTCGACCTATTCAAGCTACAACCGAGTACAGAACATCCGCATGGCTTAACGGATGCGGATTTCGATTCTCTGTTTACCGTCGACAAGCCGATCATCTTTAACTTCCATGGCTATCCCTGGCTGATTCACCGTCTCGCCTATCGCCGAACAAACCACCGCAACTTGCATGTGCGGGGTTACAAGGAGAAAGGCAACATCAACACACCGATGGAATTGGCAATCAATAACCAGACGGACCGGTTCAGTCTCGCCATCGACGCGATTGACCGCGTCCCGAAACTGCAACGAATTGGCGCGCACGCCAAGGAGGCATTCCGGGATTGCCAGATTGCATGCCGCCGTCACGCATACGAGCACGGAATCGACAGCACTGAGATCAGCGGCTGGAAATGGCCTTACGGCAAGAAGTGAAGCGAGGCATCGTACCGTAGCTTCCCGCATATGCGCGGGAGTTTGGGCCACTGCGGATGACGCCAGTTAATGAATTGGCAGTTGATAGAGTTCGGGCATCCAGAGAATCGTTAGAGGAGTGGGAGCATGAATATTAACACCGCAGCAAAGCGGCAGGCGTTGCCAGAAACTGAGAGACTCACCAGTCAATACGGATGCGGTCCAGTGCAGTTCTCCGGAACGGACGAAGCACTATATGAACGGCACTTGCTGTTCGATAACGGTGTCGATCTGGCGGAGGCGACGGCGCGCGACCGCTTCGAGGCCCTTGCCCGGTCGGTGCGCGACGTGCTCTCTCAGCGGTGGCTATTAACAGAGAAGACGTACCAAGAACGCAATCCCAAGCGGCTTTACTACCTCTCGATGGAGTTCCTCATTGGCCGCTCACTGGCAAATAACGTTACGAATCTCCTGCTCGCTCCACTGACAGATCAGTTCATAGAGGACAAGAAACTCAACCTGCTCGAGATATTGGAGCAGGAGCCCGACGCCGGCTTGGGAAACGGTGGTCTTGGACGTTTGGCCGCATGCTTCATTGAATCCGCCGCAACGCTTCAGCTTCCGGCCATGGGCTATGGACTACGATATGAATACGGCATATTCAAACAATCCATCCAGAATGGCTGGCAGCGGGAAATGCCGGACAACTGGCTCCGTTCTCCCGACCCGTGGGAGATCGCCCGCCCGAACGAGAAGGTGGAAGTCAAGATAGGCTGCTCATTCGAGCTCAGCGGCGGCAGCCTGCGTCCCGTGCCTGGCCGTCCGTCGACTCTGATTGGTATCCCATTTGACCGCCCTGTAATCGGATATGGCGGTTCCACGATCAATACGCTGCGCCTCTGGGCCGCAGCTGCACCCGACTACTTCAACTTTGAAGAGTTCTCGCACGGCGATTTCGTAGAAGCGTTCACTCAGACCCTCTCGGCCGAAACCCTTACCCGCGTCCTTTATCCGGACGATTCCAGAGTGATGGGACAGGCGCTGCGCCTGATGCAGGAGTACTTCCTTGTTGCCTGCTCGCTGGCAGATGCAGTGCGCCGCTTTCAACGCTCCAATTCGGATTGGAACCTGTTTGCCGACAAGGTCGCGATTCAGATGAATGACACGCATCCCGCTCTGTCGGTTCCAGAACTCATGCGAATTCTGGTCGACCAGGTGCAACTCGGATGGGACGAGGCTTGGCGTATTACGCAGAACACGCTGGCGTACACCAATCACACATTGTTGCCCGAAGCCCTCGAAAAGTGGCCCGTCAAATGGTTTGAGGAGATGTTGCCCAGGCACCTCGAGATCATCAACGAGATCAATCGCCGCTTTCTGGGCGATGTTCGCGGTCGGTTCCCAAGCGATACAAAGCGGATTGAGCGCGTGAGCATTGTCGAGGATGGGCCCGACAAGAAGGTACGCATGGCCAATCTGGCGGTCGTCGGCTCCCATAGTACCAACGGAGTAGCAGAGATTCATTCGACCCTGCTGCGCCAGACGACTCTGAAAGACCTCGCAGAGATCTTTCCTGAGCGTTTCAATAACAAGACCAACGGAGTGACGCCCCGGCGCTGGTTGCAATTATGCAATCCTGGGCTTTCTGGACTCATCGCTGATGCCATTGGAGATGGCTGGATCGGTGATTTGAGCGAACTAAGCAAGCTTAGAGCATTCACCGAGGACAGTGTCTTCCGCGATGCTTTCCGCAAGTCCAAGCGAGATGCCAAGCGACAATTCTGCGATTGGCTTCGCCGGTCGACAGGGCAGACCCTGGATCCGGAGTCTATCTTCGACTGCCAGGTTAAGCGCATCCACGAGTACAAGCGTCAGTTCCTGAATGCACTCAGGATCGTAGTGCTCTACAACCGGCTTCGGCAAGACCCCGGGCTCGACATGCACCCACGGACGTTCCTTTTCGCAGGCAAGGCTGCGCCGGCATATTGGCTCGCCAAAGTGATTATCAAATTCATAAACAACCTGGCTGAAACCATCGACAGCGACCCCGCAGTGCGTGGACGGCTGAAGGTCGTATTCCTGCCGGAGTATTGCGTTTCGCTTGCGGAGCATCTAATCCCCGCCAGTGACGTTTCCAACCAGATCTCGACGGCAGGCTACGAAGCCAGCGGCACAAGCAACATGAAATTCATGATGAACGGCGCGTTGACGATCGGCACGCGCGACGGCGCGACTATCGAGATGGCCACCGAGGCCGGGGAGGAAAACTTCTTTCTTTTCGGTCTGACCGCGGACCAGGTGATCGGCAGTCGGGGATGGTACAACCCGCACTGGCATTACGAACACGAGTCCGAGACCCATCAGGCGCTGGACTTGATCTTCTCGGATTATTTCAGCCGTTATGAGCCTGGCGTGTTCGGTCCGTTGCGCGACATGTTGCTCACGAATGGCGACCATTACATGCACTTGGCTGACCTGAAGTCGTACCTTGAGGCAGACGAGCGGCTGTGCGCGTTGTATGCCGATCCCAACGAGTGGGCGCGCAAGGCCATTTTGAATGTCGCGGCCTCGGGGAAGTTTTCGAGTGATCGCACCATTGCTGCATACGCGGAAGAAATCTGGAATGTGAAGCCGTGCCCAATACCAGAGAAAGCGTAAAAGACGCGGCACAAGAACACAAAACAGGGAGACTGCAGTGAAGTTTACGAAAGCAATTCTATTTCCACTCAGAGCAAAGTTTGGTTCTGCATTGGTCCTGGCGCTCGTCGCGTGCTGCGTGACATTCGCGCAGGACGTGAGAACCAACTATATGCTGGGGACTGATTTTGCAAAATTCCATACCTATGCATGGATCGACGAGGTACAAGGCGTACCCGCGGTAGGCGGCCACCCCGACCAGATCCTGGACGCACAGGTCAAGCAGGCCATCGATTCACAAATGCTGGCCAAGGACTTCACGAAAGTGGTGGTCGGCGCAAAAGCCGATTTACTCGTTGGCTATCAGCTCGCCGTCAATCGGGAGAAGCAGATAAATGGTATGGCCAACGGCATGGGCGGATGGGGTGGCTGGGGCCCATGGGGGGGGCTCGATACATTTTCGGCGACTACTTCGATCAATTACATCGGGACTTTCGTCGTCGGCATGTATGACCCTGCTGTAAAGAAGCTCGTTTGGATAGGTGCTGCACAACATGCGATAGAACCCAGCAAAAAAACAGGAGAAGAACCAGGAGCGGCTCAATCAGGAGCGGCTCAATAAGGGAGCGCCAAAACTGCTGAAGGACTTCCCTCCGGGACGCGGCAGATAGATACTCCGAGTTTTGATAAAGGCAAAGAACCTGAGTACATATCGAGCTGTGGAGCCTAGCAGGCTGCTGAAAAACTACTCCTAATCCACAGCCCGACTGTGATACCAGAAGGCATGCGCGGAGAAGATCAGCAGCAGAATCACATGTTCAGTTATTTGTCGCCGGAAGCGCGGGTGCGGAAGGATCATCCGCTGCGCGCCATTCGGACCATGGTGGACGAAGTGCTCAGCCAGTTGTCGCGGCGGTTCGACGGCATGTACGCCACAGTGGGGCGTCCGTCGATTGCGCCGGAGAAGCTGTTGCGGGCCCAACTGCTGCAGATGCTGTATTCGATCCGCAGCGAGCGTTTGCTGATGGAAGAGATGGACTACAACCTGCTGTTCCGCTGGTTTGTGGGGCTGAATGCGGACGATGCCGTCTGGGACGCGACCGTGTTCACCAAGAATCGCGATCGCCTGCTGGAGGCGGATGTGGCCCAGGAGTTTCTGGTGCGGGTGGTCGAGCAAGCGCGGGCGAAGGGTCTGACCTCGGACGAGCATTTCACGGTGGACGGCACGCTGCTGGAAGCCTGGGCGGGCGCGAAGAGTTTTCAACCGAAAGACAAGCAGCCTACGCCTCCGCCTGACGATCCCGGTAATCCCACCGTGAACTTTCGCGGGGAGCAGAGGTCGAATGAGACGCATGCATCGAAAACCGATCCTGAGGCGCGGCTGGCGCGCAAAGGCGAGGGCAAAGAGTCGAAGTTGAGTTACTGCGGGAACCTGCTGGTGGAGAACAGCAACGGACTGATCGTGGACGCGGAAGTGTTTCAGGCCAATGGCACGGCGGAACGCGACGCTGCGCTGGTGATGTTGGAGAAGCTTCCCGGCATACAACCGGTGACCGTGGGCGGCGACAAAGGGTTCGACACGAGGGATTTCGTGAAAGAGTGCCGGCATCTGCGGGTGACGCCGCATGTGGCGCAGAACCTGGGACGGCGCGGCGGCAGCGCGATCGATGCCCGCACCACGCGGCACTCGGGCTACGCCATCAGCCAGAAGAAGAGGAAGCGGATCGAAGAATGCTTCGGCTGGCTGAAGACGATCGCGCTCATGCGGAAGGTTCGGCATCGTGGGGTTGGCAAAGTGCACTGGATCTTTACTTTCGCCTGCGCCGCCTACAATCTGGTGCGCATGCGGAATCTGGCCCTCGCGGTTCCAGTGGTGTAAGCCGGGGCCGACGTGTGTCTGTAACCGCATCGAGTTAGAATCAAAGGCCACACCAGCACCGGAAATCAACACGTTCGACACCATCCACGATGAACAACAGAAAGAAAAACACGCTGCCGATCGATTTTTCAGCAGCCTGCTAGGGTTCTTATCGTTCGTCTCGAAGACCAAATGCCTCTGAAAAAAGGCAGTGGAAGAGTGGGTCACCCGCCTACTTCGAAGAACTCAAGAGGCGCAAAATTGATTTCATAAGAGCGACGCAGGCGGACGTCGGAAAAGAATGACGGCTTGTGACCTCGTAACAAATCAACAACGCGAAGAAGTAGAATCAGGAGGTCTTATGCCTCAAAATCCTCACTGCCCGGTTAGTGGCTGCTCTTCTCAGCATGCTCACAGAGATGACCCGATGGTCAACGTGATGATGCAGCTTCCGAAGCAGGAATTGACGGAACTCGTATCGGCGGCACTCCAACAGATACGAGAGTCAATCACGGGCGACCTTGCTGCCGGACGAACGTTTGGCTGGATTACCCGGCTTCGTCAGATTGAAGAACTCTACATGCGATGTGTGTACGTTCTGCTGGTTTCGCCAGACGACGAGGTTCCGCACATCTTCTCTGGCGAGACGCCGAACAGTTTCGACTTCATCTACGTGAAAGTGAATGCGGCAATCCTCGCGGGACGCGGGGTGCTGAAGGACACGCAACCCGGTTTGACGTATGGGAACTTCACGCCAATGAAGACGATTCATAACGCGGCTCATGCTTCGTTCCAGTCGCTGATGACATGGAAGGGCAGTCAGATGTTTCCCGACTCGATCAAGGACTACCCTCCGAAACTCCTTAAGCATATAGACAGCTATCGCACCTATCTTGACCACGTTGGAGGACTGTTCGCAGCCGGGCGAGACAAAGCTACAATCCTGACTGCGCTTCAGAATATGCACACGCCGATTCCGACGAATCCGTAGGGTTAATTTGAATGGCAACTCAGGCTGATCCGGAAGCGGAATTTCAGAGCGAACTGCAAGCCTTCGAGAACGACATTGATGAGGTCGTTCAGTGCTTCTACATCTGGCGCACCGTACATGCCGAATCTCGAAAGAAGAAAAGAGTTTACGATCTGCTGAACCGAAACGCGGGCTTCTGGAACGTGGCACTTGGTTCCATCCAGGCTAATTCTCTAATCGCATTAGGGCGAATCTTCGATCACAGCCACGACTCTCACAGTTTGAAGCGTCTACTCAAGCTCATCGAAAGAAATCCCGCGATCTTCTCCAAAGCAGCATTGCGAAAGCGCAAGGAAAAGGACTTAGCGAATGCCCTCCACTTGGTTGATGACTTCATGGACCGTGTGAAGGAACCGACTGCCTCAGACTTCAAGTGGCTTGAGGAATTCGTGAAACAGCGACGGACGGTTTACGGGAAATGCTACAAGCAGATTCGCGACAAGCACTATGCCCACAAACAGCGCGGGGACATTACCGTCTTTGTCGCGCAATCGGATAGGCGGGAACTGGCGAAGCTCGTGACCGACCTAAACAATCTCCACGGCGCTATTTGGCACTGGTATCGGAACGGCGTTAAGCCTCAAAAACTGCACCTAAGCAGAACAACTGGAAAAGACGTAGTGATGAGGACGGAGAAGTTCCTTCGTTCTCTTCCCTGACTAGAGCTTCCTTTCAGTAGAATTTGAGGATGGCAAGTTCCGGCCACTACTTCCGCGAGAAGGGACAGCGAGCCGAAGGGATCATCCACGATCTCGCGACGGTGACGTTCCTGACGGACTGGTGCTACCCAAACCCAAAGAAACCGGATGGGACGGAACTCTGCGATCTCCTGGTCGACTTTGACGATACTGCCATCATCTGGCAAATCAAAGACCTGAAGGTAGACGCGGAGGGCAAATACAAGGAAGCCGAAGTTGCGAAAAATCTCCGGCAGTTGGGCGGAGCGCGGAGAGCGATGTTCGATCTCAAGTTGCCGATTGAACTTGAGAATCCGCGACGTGGGAAAGAATTATTCAATCCTGACCAGATTAAGACCGTTCACTTGATCTCTGTATTGATGGGTGAAAGCGAAGAGCCATTCCCGTTCGTTCAATTTCTTAAAGACAAGATGATTCACGTTTTTACGCGGGAGTTCGCCGACCTCGCGCTCTCCGAACTGGATACGGTTTCTGACTTCTGCGCATACCTGCGCGCGAAAGAAGCAATTAACCGCAACAAGTTCATCGTTGTGCAAGGTGGCGAGGAGAATTTGCTGGCATCGTATTTGCAAAACCTGCGCAACTTTTCTTGGATGGACAACCACGACAGAATTTCAATCGCCAATACCTGCTGGCCTTCGCTCATTTCCAATCCGCAGTTCATCGCGAAGAAACTTGAAGATGAGATCAGCTACGGGTGGGACGCCGTTATCGACCGCGCTCACGACGGGACCTCTGAAGGCTATGAACGGTTGGCGCGGGAATTGGCGCGGCCCGACCGTTTCACTCGCCGGGTGATTTCCAAGAGCTTCTATGAAGCCTATAGCGAGTACATGGAAACGCGCCCGCCGATCTTCCGTCGGTTCAGCGCTTTTGGCGATACAACATATTGCTTCCTGCTTATGGAAGATGGGCAGGGACAGCGAGAGAACCGCAAGCGGATGCTTCAAATGATGTGCTTTGTCGCTCGCGGCCTACCGCCGATGAACAACCGAGTTGTCGGCGTCGCGACCGAAGCGGAAAATCGTTCCTACGATTATTGCTTCCGCCATCAGCCGCATTGGTCTGAAACGGATGAGGCCAACAAACTCACAATTCAGGAAGCAACAGGAATCTTCCTCAATCCACGACGCACTCAAAGTGGCGAAGATGAGTATCCAGCCATTCCCACCACGTAACCTCCGACTCGCCTTCGCTCTAAGAGATGCTTCGGTTGGAGGGTGTTTATGTCAGCATCTTGCTCTGCTGGCGGCGGCCAGGATGGTTGGGGTCGGTGAATTCGAGCAGTTCGATGGGCCCGCCGTTTTCGACTATGAACGCGACGCGGACTCCGTCGGATGGGCTGTTGGGAGGAATCAGGATTTCGCGGCCAGCAAGCTCGGAGGCGAGATCAGCCACTTCAAACGCGACGTGCGGAACTTGCCGGACGAGATCAGGGACCGCCAGCGTCCGCTTCGAAACGCATCCACTCCACGCCAAATTCGCTTTTCTCGTGGCTGACGACAAAGAGTTTCAGGTGTTTCAAGTGGGTCTCGCCAGGCTTCGCTTCAGTATGGAATTCCGATGTGATGGTACCGGCGCATTGTTTTTCGCTCTCCGTCGAATTGGCACAAATTCTACGCTCTCGTTACCGCGTTTGAAACCGCGCCCTCGATGACGCAGAGGCGTTGGCGGCTGTTCACAAGTTCTCGAGATTCCAAATAACCGAACATCGGACGGGAGTTTCACTGGAAGTCACAAACACCGCCGATCAGGGAGAAGGCAGCCGTCTCAACTACAATGGTCATTGCATTTGATGCGAGTCGTACAAAAAGGAGGCAGTATGAAGCTCACAGGCAAGAAGGCTCTTATTACCGGCGGCAACAGTGGCATCGGTCTTGCCACAGCCCGACTTTTCGTTGCGGAAGGCGCGCAGGTCGCCATTACTGGTCGCGACCAGAAGACCCTTGATGAAGCGATCGCCGAACTTGGATCGAGCGCGCGTGGCTACCGCGTTGACGTCACCATTGCGGAAGATCGCAAGCGGCTCTTCGCAGCCCTGGCCAAAGATTTCGGGAAGCTCGACATTGTCTTCGCCAATGCCGGCATCTCCGGCCGGACTCCTACCGGCACGACCGACGAGGCCATTTTTGAGAACGTGATCCACACTAACCTTAGTGCCGCTTTCTTTACGGTGAATTCAGCGGCCCCTCTGCTGAACGACAACGGCAGCATCATTTTTAGTGGGTCGGTACATAACTATCTCGGCCAACCTGGCGTCGCCGCATATGCAGCCACCAAGGGTGGTCTCGTCTCGATGGCGCGTTCCATCGCCGCCGACCTTGCGCCGCGCAACATTCGCGTGAATGTCGTCGCACCAGGCGCGATCAGAACTCCCATTTGGAAGCGCGGGCCCCGCGCCTCTGCTTCCGCGGAAGATTCCGCTAAGTTGGCGAAGTTCTTCTCTTCCGCGGTTCCGCAGGGCCGTTGGGGCGAGCCGGAAGAAGTTGCCAAAGCCGTACTCTTCCTCGCGTCGGACGATTCCTCGTATGTCAATGCGGTCGAGCTGATGGTGGATGGCGGAGCCACAGGAGCCCCGTTTGGAGCTCCCATGATTCAGGACGCATTTAGGCCGCTCGGCAGCGAGGCGAAGTTGGCAAGCTAATGCGGATTGAACCGCTCTTTGGGAATGTCTTGCACAGACAAATGTTTAGCGGTCTCGCTTTACTTTTACCCTCGAATTTCCGCGGTTTCTGGTTACTCGGCGCCGCACCTATCAATCGGAGGAAATCTATGCTCAACTAGGAGAAAGTCGGACGTTGGCAACCCCATGTAGCGGTGATAGCCTTTTGTGGCGCGGAGGTTCGCTGAAGTGAAATCCATTTCTCACCGCATTCTTGTCATGCTTTTCCTAGTTACCTTGGCGGGAACTGCTTTCAGCACCGCTCAGTCAACGCATGATGCGGATGTTCGGGAGCTTGAACGACTTGAAACCGTCTGGAATGAAGCCCACGAGCACGGGGATGCAGATGCCTTGGCGGGCTTGTGGGCAGATGATATGGAAATTGCCGTTCCCAAAATGCCCGTGCTCACAGAATCCGACGCTCTCAAATTTGCCCGTTCTGGTCGGATGAAATTCCTCAGCTATCGCACTTCGGACATACACGTCCGTGTATACGGCGATGCTGCGGTCGTGACGGGGCGCTTGCAACGAACTCGCTCCATGAATGGACAAGAAATCTCTGATGACTGGCGCTTCACAAAGACGTACATTCGGGAATCACAGAAGTGGCGGGTAGTGGCGTTTCATGCTTCGGAAGCAGCGCAACCATAGCACTTCGAGTAACAAAATCAAAAACCAAACGGGTTCGAGCCAGCGCCGGTGACCAGAATCGGATTTGCCATGTTTTTCCTTATCCGAACGACACAACCGTTCGGGTAGACCCCCTCTGTTGTCTATTCCGCTTTCACCCACGTAGCCGACCCTCTCAGCTTGACTGACACATCGGAGAAGAAGAGGTGTAGGGGCTTGCCATCGATGGTCCCGCGGTGCTCGGTTGAGAACAGGAGAGGACCTGCTTTTTTGTAGCCTGTCCACGTTGCGGTGACGACCGCCGGCTTCACGTTCCCGCCGTGGTGGAAGACAAGGTACTCAACGCGGTCGTCTTTGCCGACATAGAGGTTCCACGTGTCGCCGGGCGTATAACCGCCGCCTTCGGCGGGATACTTCACTGACACCAGCTCGGCCGATCCGTCGCCCACGGGCAGTTTATGCGTACCCTGATCGGTCACAGCGGCGCTGGTGTCCCAGAAAGCATGGAGGGGAAACAGAAGCCAATAATTACCGTTGGTGAATTCTGGGTCGATTTTGTTTTTCACGTCGTCGGGCTGGCTGCCGAGCTCAGAACGCACATGAATGCCCTTTTGGAATCCATAGAATGGAGTCCACAAAGAGATCTTGCCGGTCTTCGGCTCCCACTCCCACGATTGGGAGAGATTCACTCCTGGGAACTGTAGATTAAAGGTAAAGCGGATCGCTTCGACTTGCCCCCACGAGTCGAGACCATACGTTTTGGCGATCTCTTCGAGAATCGGCGGGCGGGTCTGCGCCCCGGAAGTTGCAGCGACGATCAATAACCCAAAAACTGGCAGAAGACGAATCGCTGTACGAAACCACGAATTTGTCATGGAAGTTCTCCTGGGTGACTTTAACGATCAATGTTGGATCAGAGCATACGCATCAACGGAACGCTCTCCTAGTGACATTTCCCCGAATATTAATATCCGGTCATTGCACAGAAGTGGCGGGTAGTGGCGTTTCATGCTTCGGAAGCAGCGCAACCATAGCACTTTGAGTAACGAAATCAAAGGACCAAACGGGTTCGAGCCAGCTACCCTCTCTTAAGAGAGGGTAGCCGGGAATTTCCTGAACATCTTATCGATCGCTTTTTCCAGCTTCTTTGCATTCGTATTCGGATTGTCGCTCAGCGTGTCGTGAGCCATGCCGCGCCACACAAGATGGTGCGTACCGGTTTCATAGATGTCGACCACAAGGGTGCCGACCGGGACAGTCTCGATCGTAGTTGTGGCGATTCCGCCCCATCCATGCCACCGCCAGCCTGGGCCAAGGCCCTCATAGAACGTGTCGTATTCCGCGCGATTCCTCTTCACGGCAATCGCCGTCAGTGTGAGATCGCCTCCAGCCGGCACTTTCTCCCGACCTCGCGCCTGGAGAATGTGATCCACGTCCTCGCGAATCCGAGACTCGGCGAACGGATCCGATGAATGGACATGGCCCCAGGAATACGTGTGGAACTGTGAGAAATTGACCGAATGATCGTAGTCGGTTTCCACTTTCTGAGCCGCCGCGGGAAGCGAAGCGAAGGCGGCCAGCATCACTGCGATAAACGAAAGCTTTTTCAGAACATTCATGGCAGTTTCCTCCTTCTCTCTTTTCTCATTGAGTGAATTCAAGCTATGTATCCGGCAGTGCCGCCCACGCCGGGCAGTCCGGCGTGGGCACACTCGCGGTCGTTAGCGTCCCTGATGGTGGACCTCGACGCGAGGTCTGGCTGGACGTACCCATGGATGGGCATAGGGGTGAGCAAAGCCAGCACGGTTTCCCCAGACCCGCATCCATGGGCGATGATCGATTAGGATGGTATGAGTGGGCCATACGAATCCCGAACCGATCCACCAACCCCACGTCCCAAAGGTCGCGCCGATCGTGATGGCAGGGCCGAACTGAACGGCCGCTGCTACGACAACGCCAGGCCGCGGCGGAGCAAAAACGACGTATGGGTCATACCAGGGCACGTAAATCACCCACGGATTCAAGGGGAGGACCTGGATATACCCGCCCGAATCGACGACATTCACGTATGCGTTTGGCACCAGATAGCCATAATCTCTGGCCTGTCGGCGCATGCGTTGCACGGCGTCCATGACGTCGGGCCTCTGGTTCAACACAGCATTGCCAAGCTGTTCTGTCCAGGCCTGGTCCCGCGCCATCATGTCCAGCACCGATGGAAACGGGAGTAACCCAAGCACGCTGGGATCCCACTGCAAATGGTCAGCCTGGATGGCCGACGCAAGCGCGTCGCCTTTGAGATAGCTGTGCTGATCGGCCCACGCTGCCGCCTCCGGAATCTGGTCCCAATAGGTCGATGCCGTCAGAACCTGAACCAGCAGCGGGTCAGGGTAGAGGGCGATCCGCTGAACCAATTGATCCAGTTGCGGCGGAGTCAGCAAGACCCCCTGCGCAGCTGAAGTGGTCGGCAGGGTGGCGATTAGCACCCCGAGAACCAAAGCGATGAGCGATGTCCACCGGGGACCGTTGTGGAACGGATTCCAGCTGTACATCGCATTCTGTACATTCCGTTTCATAACCACTCACCTCCTCGAAGCGCCTTCTCAAAGGAGGACGCTTCCGACTGTTTTTACTCGATTGGACGCGATGATTGACACAGGAGTTGCATAAAATATGAGTGCGTTATGCTCATATCATGTTTTGGTGGTAAGTATATTGTTTTTTAGCAACTTGCAAAAAGGTAGGTCCTACTCATGCGTGGTCGAAGAGAAATATTGGCTTGGCTTCGCGCCAGGCAATTCTCGTCGGCCGCTCTACAATTTCTTTAGCACCACAAGGGTGAGGTCGTCAGCAAGCGAGGCTGTCTCGCGGAACTGGATCACGGAGGCATAGATATCGTCTCGATCAGCTCGTCGGCCCTCTGCTCCGGATGCAGACCGACGGTCCTGGCCAACCGCTCTGCTGAATATTGTTCACCGGCTGGATTCTCGGCTTCGACTGCACCGTCTGTATACAAGACGAGAACGTCTCCTCGTCGAAGACTGATCGCCTCGCTTTCATAGTTCGAATCGGGAAGCAGACCCAGCACCGGGCCTCCCTTCTCGAGCAGACGGGGCTCCGTGCCGGCTCGTATCAGCAGCGGCGGGTTATGTCCGGCATTTGCGTATTGCAGAGACTCCAACCGAGGGCAGAGCTTTCCATAGAAGAGCGAGATGAAGCGGCTCCCGCCCGTGGTCTGACAGACAACGTTGTTGAAGGTATGCAGCAGGTCGCCGATACCCGGAGAGTGAGCCGCCTCCATGCGCAGTGCCACCTCGATAGAAGGCATCAGCAGACCGGCGGCGACTCCTTTTCCGGATACGTCGGCGATCACCACCGCGATCTCGTCGGCAGGAAGCTCAATGAACCCGTAATAGTCGCCGGCCACGATCCTCGCCGGATACATCCGCGCCGCGAAGTCGAACCCCGGTGCCATGGGGATGGACCGAGGCAGGATGCACTGTTGCACCTCCGCAGCCAGATAAATTTCAGCCGCAAGCTCGTCGCGTTGTTTTGCAGCCAGATCCGCCAGCCGCCGCCGCTGCGCGCCGAGCTGATTCACGACGATGACAACGAAGACATATCCAAGCAGAGTCGCGGCATCTCCGGTGAAGTGCCGGATGCCGGTATCCCGCACAGGGCTGAGAAGATCATGCAGCGCCAGACAAACAATCGAAAGCGCAATGCTAATGCGAAGCGGATGTACCAGAGCGCTCAGAGCGAGGGGCAGGAAATACAGTGAAGCCAGGGAAAGCGAAGTCACGGACCTGTCTACATATGCGACTGCGGCGATGCCCGCCACTATCACGGAGGTGAGCGCAAGGATGCTTAGCCTCTCGTTGACGTACGGGCCGGCGGTCGTAACTCGATGCAGAACATTCGACCATCTTGGAAGCATCGATAGAGATCCCCTGTTCAGCGCCGATCCGGTCGCGACGTCAGATGCCCGTTGGCCAGCATTAGCCGGTAGTACCACGCATGCTACCGACGGGTTATCGTTCGAACCGCAAGAGCGGCCACATGACGATACTTGCTTGGGCGCTTCATAAACAACCAGCGAAAAAGGATTTGGCACAGTCAGTTGTATCGGCAGGCCATCGTACCGCCAGTGGCGATCTTTTCGCCACCAAGAAGTGGCTCCGGGCGAGTGACGCTAGTGCTTTTTCGGACGCGACGCCGGGATGAGTCCTCACGGCTGAACGAAGGTGTGAGGCGTCGCGTTCGAAAAAGCCGTCAGAAGGAAGCCGCTGGCGCGGCGGGCGCGGGACTTATGCAAATTGAATGGAGTGAGAGAGGTTTGTAGATGTTGTCGGGGTGGTCGAGGTCCGTGGCGGAGGAGCCGACGCGCATGGGCAAGGGCGAAGTGGTGCTTGAAGCGAAACTTACTCTGGGGCATGAAGAGGGTGTCGAGCGGTGACGGAGACACACTTCGGCGGAGCGCGCTGAACCGCGCCAGCAGTTGGGGTTGTGGGCGAGTGATTTCATGCAGCCGCGGCCAGGAGTGGTGGAGAACGAAGTTGGAGTTGTGCGGCTGTGAATCGTTCGACGACGGCCATCGGTCCGCCGCACTTGGGACAGCGCCACAGCGGGTGCGTTGTAGGAGCAGTCGAGGTTTCCGATTGGTTTTTCGGTGGAGTGGCGTGGAGAGCGGCGAAGCACCGTGGCAGCAGGGCGGCGCGCCTTCGGTTGGCGAGGAAGCCGAAGTGGCGGATGCGGACGAAGCCCTTGGGGAGCAGGTGCAGTAGGAAGCGACGGAGAAACTCATCGCGCCAGAGGGTCATCACTTTCTGCCGATTGTGGTCGGCGGAGTCGCGCCAGCGAAAGGTAACCTGGCTGTCCGCCAAAGCGAGCAAGCGATGGTTAGAGATGGCGACGCGGTGAGTGTAGCGGCCGAGATACTGCAGCACGTACTCGGGTCCGCCGAAGGGTGGTTTGGAGTAGACGATCCAATGTTTTCGAAAGAGCGGACGCAGCCAGGCAGCGAAGAACTTGGGATGGGTGAGCGGCGCGAGCTCTCCGGCCAGGTGCAGTTGACGGCGTTCGAAGGCAGACTTCAGGCCGGCGACGAACTTGCCGCGAAACACGCGCCGCAGTACGGCGATGGGAAGGAAGAAGCGTGGGTGGGATCGAATCCAGCGGGCGTGATCGCGGGAGAGTCCGCCGGCGGGAACGACACAGTGGACATGGGGATGAAGTTGGAGTTTCTGGTTCCAGGTATGGAGCACGCTGAAGAAGCCGATCTCGGCTCCGAGATGGGCGGGGTTGCGTGCGACCTCCAGCAGGGTTTCGGCGCTGGCCCGGAGCAGCAAACCGTAGATGAGTTTCCTGTTCTGGAGAGCCAGCGCAGCCAGTTGCGACGGCAGGGTGAAGACGACGTGGACGTAGGGGGTGGGCAGCAGTTCACGACGACGCGCCGCGATCCAGCGTTCACGCGCACCGGTCTGACACTTCGGGCAGTGTCGGTTGCGACAGCTGTTGTAGGAGATGGTGGCACGATGTCCGCAGCCGGTGCACTCATCGATATGGCCGCCGAGGGCGGCGGTGCGACAGCGCGCGATGGCCAGCAGGACCTTAAGGTGGGTCCAGCGGAGCCACGAACGGTTCCTCTCGATGAAGTCTGTACCTGCGCTGCGAATGATGTCGGCCACCTCTAACCGTGGCCGACTCATCTACTCCTCCTCGGACGACCTACCTTTCTTGAGCACCAGCGCATCCAGCGGACTCGCCGTGGCATGCAAGTGCCGTTGCGAGAGGTGGAGATAGCGAGCGGTTTCTTTCAGATCGTGATGGCCTAACAGGATCTGGATGGTGTGCAGGTCGGCGCCGGCTTCGAGCAAGTGGGTGGCGAAGCAATGGCGGAGCACGTGGGGATAGATACGTTTCTTAATCCCGGCACGGCGGGCGGCCTCGACGCAAGCGTGGTAGGGGGTCTTGTCATCCATGGGGTGATCACCGCTGTGCCAGCGGTTGCCAGGAAATAACCAGACGGACTTTTTGCGCAGAAGTCGCCAATGAGCGCGCAGTTCCTCGAGCAGGACGGGGCTGAGCATGACGTCGCGGTCTTGCCGGCCTTTGCCGTCTTGAATGTGCACCACCATGCGTCGGCTATCGATGTCGCTGACCTTCAGGCGCGTGAGCTCGGCGCGGCGCACGCCGGTGCCGTAGAGGGTCATCAAAATGGTGCGATAGAAGGGAGTCGGCGCAGCATCGATCAGCTGTGCTACTTCTTCCTGACTGAGAATGGTGGGCAGGCGATAGCGCTTCTTGGGATAGGGAGTGTCGGCAATACTCCAGGGCCGCTTGAGCGTCTGGATGTAGAGAAAGCGCAGGGCGCAGAGATGATTGGTCACCGAACCGGGAGTCAGTTTGCGTACGGTGAAGAGTTGGGCTTGGTACTCGCGGATGTGCTGGGGTCCCAGGCGATCGGGCGAGCGGTGGAAGTGCTGAGCGAAGCGCTCGATGAAGCGAATGTATCGCTGTGTGGTAGCCTCAGAGTAATGCCGTCGCTGGAGTTCTTCCAGCATCATTTTGCGTAGATGGGTCACAGGGACACCTCCTTGTGACCCACAACTTATCTGAGCAAATCAAGGACTGCCGACATCACCCACGCGGCAGCGTCCGCCGCGCCAGCGGCTTCGTTCTGACGAGCAAACCGGAAGTTATCGATTCGTTCGTCGGATTAGTAACGGTAAACGTTAGAACCCTATCGGGACTGCCCCGAGGGAAGAGCCGAATTGTCCGTAAATGTGTGGCTCGGGGCAGTTTCGATAGGGTCGTTTGAACTGAGCCGCTAGCGTTTGCGGCGGACGCGGTCGGACCTATGGGAATTGAATTGGGTTTTGCTTTTCGGAAGGCGCGAGTGCGAGAGTCGAAGCGGGATGGAATCCGTTTGCGTCGTGTTTTGCAGTTGTGGCATTGCGTTATGAGTGGGCCAGAATGCCGCACGGGAGCGACGAAACTGTCTGGCGAGCACACGGGGCCCGAGGCACGTGCGAACACGCGGTCGAGGGGCGATGCTAGAGGCCGGAAACGCTGAAAATCTTTCAGGACGTGTCAACGGCATTTGAATCTCTCCACATCGGGCACGATCGGAAGTAGAGTTGGCTGCAGGTGAGCCGCTCGAGGACGAGCATCGGACCACCACAGAGTGGGCAGCGCAGCTGGCATGCCGGTTCGCGGTTCCCGCAGGAAGTTACGTCTAGCAATGAGCGGCAGCGTGCAAGAGCGTCGCCGCGCCGGCGGTTGGCGAACAGTCCGAAGTGGCGAATGCGGACCAAGCCCTTGGGCAGAACGTGAATGAGAAAACGTCGCAGAAACTCATCGGCGGAGACCGTCATGATTTTCTGCTTACCGCCGTGCGCATAGTCTTTCCAGAGAAACGAGACCCGATCATTCTGAAACGCAACCAGTCGATGGTTGGAGATGGCGACGCGGTGCGTATAGCGAGCGAGATAGTTCAGAACATGCTCGGGACCGCCGAAGGGTGGTTTGGCATAGACGACCCAGTCTTGGTGGAAGAGCTGTCGGAGAAACTGGCGAAAGCGACGTGGCTCAGCAAGACTTTGGAGTGAGCCGTGAAACTGGAGCTTGTGCTGACGAAAGAGTTGTTTCAGTCCGGCTGTGAACTTGCCTCGGAAGACACGGCTCAGTGCGCCTACCGGCAGGAAGAAGCGTCTGGACGAAGCGAGCCATCGGGAGCCATTGGGAGCAAGACCGCCAGCAGGAACAACGTAATGTATGTGGGGATGATGTTGAAGGTTCTGTCCCCAAGTGTGGAGCACACCAAGAAACCCGATGTCTGCTCCCAGATGCTTGGGGTCGCTGGCAAGTTCGAGCAGCGTCGCTGCACTAGCTCGGAACAGCAGATCGTAAAGCAGTCGCTTGTTCTGCAGAGCTAGAGCGGAGAGTTCGTGCGGCAGTGTGAAGACGATGTGAAAGTAAGAGACGGGCAACAGCTCAGCCCTGCGCTTGGCGAGCCAGCGGGAGCGGGCGTTCCCCTGACATCTGGGGCAGTGCCGGTTACGGCATGAGTTGTAAGAGATAGCCTGATGTCCGCAGCGGGTGCACTGATCACGATGAGCGCCCAAGGCCGCAGTGCGGCAGCGGACGATGGCATCGAGCACTTTGCGATGCTGCCACGCCAGGTGTGATCCGTAGTGCTCCCAAAACCTGTTGCCGGATGCACGGACGATGTCGGCCACCTCAAGGGTGGGCCGACTCATCGCTTGATCAGCCTCCTGGAACGCTTCACCTGGTCGGGACTAGACACCTCGATCGCTTCCAGGGGGCTGGGAACTGCTTGCAGATGGCGCCGCGACAAGTGTAGATAGACGGTCGTGTCAGCCAGCTTGGCATGACCGAGTAACATCTGGATCGTGCGCAGATCGGCGCCGGCCTCCAGCAGCATTCGAGACTTTGGCACCGGTAAAGTTGAACGCGCCGCAATCGCAGCCGCACGGAAACATTCCAGTAGTGGAGCCGGGAGCGGGCACGTTTGATACGCCGCGGCTGGTGCTGGAAAATTTTGGCGTCAAACAGGAGTGGAGCCCGGCCAAGCACATCCGCGTGATGGCTGATCTCAACGCCGACAATTTTCCCGACATCGTCGGCTTCGGGGATGGCGGCGTGTGGACGGCGCTGGGCAACGGAGACGGCACATTCCAGAACGCGCAGTTCCCTCTGGATTACTTCGCGTGCAAAGGCAGGTTTGATTTCAATGTCGAATCAACCCAGACTGATGTGAACGGGTTTCCGTTGAATCCGTTATGGAGATGGCAACTGTACAACCCGGCCCCTGGTACTCCGTTGACGAAGGACACAGGAACGCCACAGGCGGCTTCGTGTCATTACTTCACCGCTTGGACGAATCCGCTTGACCCGGCTCACCCCTTTCCGGTCGAGCCGCCCCCTGCTGTGAGTTCGCAAGCTTTTCCGTCATTTTCCGACTGTACTGACCAGACAGATAAGACGAATGTGCCGGGCGGCTGGAACGGATTCATCTGTGGGAAAAATCCAGACGTTTTCGGATTTCCTGGTCATGCGAATTGGTTCACAGCGACGTTTGCGACTACTCCCGGCAGTTCACCCCCATCCCTCGGCCTTTTTAGCTTCGGAGGCCATAACTTCTGGGACGATGACTACGACAATTCCATGTATATCTATTACGGCGTCTCGCCCCACGTCGTCCAAGGTTACCCTGCTATGATGAATGACCGCGACAGTCAACATGCCGAGTTCGATTCGGATGAGACCATCGATTACTTCAACACCCCGTGGTGGAATTATTTCCACAGCGTAGTCAGCCCTGGGTGGGGCACCGGCGTTATCACTTCCGGCGGTTTAACCCCTGCGCAGTCCCTCATGCACGACGCTGAGTCGATCGTGACTGGCATGTTCGGCGTTGACTGCGAGCACGACGGCTGCAAGAGCGAGATACATCCCGTCTTCACGCTCGCTGTCCATGTCCTCGACAGTCCCGATAACGATACCTGGGCGATGTTTCTGCGCAATACTGGCGACGAAGGATACTGCTCGAGCCAGATCGAGACGGCGAATTTCACCAGTTACACTTTCCGATTGCCTTGGCGAACGAAGGAATCAATTCCCTGGAACACGGTCGACGTACTCTGGGGACCAAGCTATCCCGCTTGCGCGCAATCGCCGGTGGCGCAGCTAAATCGTGTTTCGAACAGCAGGTCCCGCCAGGCGGCGCGACCGGACCAACGATTACCTACTTGAGCGGCCAGTGGGTGGACGTGACATTCACATTTCCCGGTCCGCAAGCGAAGCCGCTCATCGATGGACGACTTCACCTCCAGTGGGGGCGGGGGCGAATTTCCAACGGGCCGCTTACAGCGAGTTCGCCTGCTTCCACGTCTCCGGCACCGAGTGCTGTGCCCAGCACAGGCCAAGAAAAGGAGCCTGACGAATCCGGGCCCCTGGGAATCGCTTTTGGCAAACTGAGCCCGACACAGCAGAGCCAAATTCGAAAAACTGTCGCCGCGGCGACTGCGAGTGGGGCGAAAATGCTAGCGATGCCCGCAGGCCAAGCGGCAAAAGAAGTGATATCCGAGCCTCCCGCACATGCGGCGCTTCGCATCGGCGAAGCAGGGCCAGCGGCGACCGAGAAGGCTGCTCGTGATGCAGCAATGGTCCGTGAACTCTGCAAAGCGTACAACGGTTCCATCGAAGGAGCACCGGCGAACATGTGTAAAAATTGAGGATTGGAAAAAGATCGGGCGTTCGCTTGGTTCGAAAAGGCGTAACCGGCGCGCGCGCAAAGCGCGGTGCACCGCGGCGACCAGCGGTATAGTTAGTGTCACCACCTGCTGAAACGCTTAACCGCACCTTGCTAGTTGATGTGTACTGCCTCCCTTATCGCGTAGAAGGTCCGGAAAACCGGCAAGAGATGATCGTCTCCGCCCCAACTCGCGCCCGACACCAATTTGCTCCAACAGAGACTTGTGACTGCTGTAACCCGACGATAGCGCTCGTTGAGATTGGCCTATCCCAGGTCAAAGGTTCTAAAGTGCTGGCAAAAGTCAACTCGACATGGCTGAATCTCCGGTCTTTGATCGCATTGCATTCGCCTAATGCCCTTGTCGAAACCGGACTGTGCATGTGCCGTCCAGAGAAAAGCAAGAGAAGTGACCGCCTGTGCTGCTGAGCGCCCGTTCTCTGCAGTCCAGTTTGTCTCTGAATAATCGCGAAATACGGGCATCTTTCGCGTATTTCGGGGAAAGCACGGGCGGAATATTTCTGCAGTTGAGACTGCGTGGCGGAGAGAGAAGGATTCGAACCGTCGGGACAACTCCCGGTTTGCCATTTACCAGCAAGTCAAGCTGGATTCTCAAATGCTTCGGTTTGTGATCGCCGACCATTCGCCCGAAGTGTTTGCAAAGACGGACCTCTGCTCGGCTACTAGAGAAAAAGCGCGAGGAATATCTAATCGTGATCGAGCACAGGTTTTCTCTGGTCCGGATTTCGAGCGAACTATCGCAACATCCGGGCAATATCGCTTGATTCGCCGGTCGCCCGGTGACGTTTCTCTGCGCGGGGGACTGGTTGGTAGCGCTACCGGGAATCGAACCCGGGTTTGAAGATTGAGAATCTGAGAGCCTGGATTCTGCCGCTAGAGCTGCCGTTCTGTAACTAACAGAAAAATAAACAGTTCGCTTTCGTTCAGAGACGCGCAGGGTTCGTTTTAAGAAGCAGGAAATTGTGGCCAGTAACGGCAATTTATGGCTGCTCTGGCCACAAAATGGCCACAATTGCTTTGGTCGTTCTGCGGCTTTGTCAAGGGAGTTAATCACCCGGAGCCTTGAGGGGTTTCACTTTCCTGGATTGTGACTGTTTGTGTCTGCCGATGCGCTCGGCTAGTGTCTCACAGGATCCGCGAGGTCGACACCCGCCTTTTCAGGGCTAAATTAACCTGTAGTTTCAGCGACTTAAAAGGTTTGGGTGGGCTGCGTAAGTATTTGAGCGCCGAATAGGTTTCGCTGAATTCTGAGAAACGCTTATCGGCAGTAAGCGCAGAAGAAAGAACAAGCGGTACGGAAAGTGTTCGGCACCTACGGTACCGCCGTGAAAGGGCGCTGATTGGCTGTATCACGTTGTAATTACAAGGCAGCGGTCGCACTGCAATGCCGTGTAAGGAACCACTGAGAACACGAAAGAACGGGCTTTGGTTGTACCGTTCTTGTACCGCGAGTTTTGACCCAAAACTCTCGAACAAGGTGATCTGCGATGTTGGGAACGAAGCGCAAAGACGATTTCGAGCCCTACTGGCAAGATGAGATGGACTGGCTCTGCATCGTCGAATTCTTGCCCACCGACAATCCAGAGGCTCGGCTCTTTGCCGCTGACATAATCGGGTACCTCGTTGGTTATGCAAATCTCACGAACACACGCTCGCTGGCACTCCTCGGCGATCCTGATGCCAGCGCTTACGAGCTTCTATTTTGCTTTACCTTTCCTGCGGAGAAAAATGAGTTCCTGAACTTGGTCCGTTCAAATGAGGACATGGGGAACGACTACATCATTGAGCTTACGCCGCCCACCACTGAAGAAATCAGGAATGCTCGTCCACTCGCAACGGTCCTATCCCATGATGCCCTCACCCATGCCGCGTTGATTGCAGCAACCCTGTGTGCGGGTACAGAAGATGATCGCGCTGTGTGGTAAGTAAGGTCGGCGCACAATCGTCTGGGAACGCTTTGGAAAACGGATGGACCTCGGCTGACCGATGCGGAGCTACTGATTAAGAGTCACGTAAGGCTCATCCATCCAGACGGTGGCAACTCACAATCACTACTGTCCGGCTAAAGCTGGGTCCGCCGACGGTAAGTGATGGGCCAGTAATGAGTTGAGTCTGTTTTGAACTTGCCGCGATTTGAACGTTGGATCGGCTAGTGGCCTGTCGCGGAGATTTCGTTAGTAAGAAGGCGGCGACCCTCCACTAAGGTTTTCGTCGAGCCGTAACTTGCGACAGACTTTCCGGAGAATGCGCACGCTCGACCTCTTCATCGCGGTCCGCTTGCTAAACGTGGCAGCTTCTTCGTTCCACAATCTCTCACGATAGCGGCATGTGGCTCGATTTGGTCATTTCGAACATCGTATGGCCGAACTTCTCATGTGGAAATTCACGCTGAACTCTCCAGCCGTGATTTTGATAGAACTCGACGGCCCGAGTATTCGACTTGACCACTCGAAGTCGAAGTGTGCCATGTCCACGGCTGCGTATTTCACGTTCGGCATGTGCCAGTAGCTCCCCACCGATGCCAGTTCTGCGACGGTCGTGTCGCACCCATAGGTCGCTGATCCATTCATCCCGGGTCATCGTCACGCCCACGATCTCTTCTCCTGAGATTGCCAGCCATGCGCTGAGCCAATTCGGCTCGCCGATCGGAACTTGAGAAGATGCGAACAGGTACGCAAATGTCTCATCCGCGATGGCCTGCACCAGTGCGTGCGCTGAGTCGTTCTCGCTCGATTTGGCTCGGCGGATGATTATCTCTGCCGACATGCTGGTCACTATACAGCACCTCGGAGCGCGCATACGTAGTAGCGAAATCTCTGCGACAGGCCAAATAGTTTGGGTGCCAGGGAGAGCAGACAATGGCTCATGAACGAGGGCCGTGCCGTCTTCTCGCAATTGATCAGCTTCCTTCCCGACCGGGAGTTTCGCCGTTGCGTCGAGCGCTACCGGGGCGACATCCGGCTGCGCGGATTTTCCTGCTGGGATCAGTATTTGGCTATGGCCTTCGCGCAACTGACCTATCGGGAAAGTTTGCGCGACATCGAGGCCTGTCTGCGTTCGATGCAGGGCAAGTTGTACCACCTGGGCTTCCGTGGCAAGGTGGCACGCTCGACTCTGGCCGACGCCAACGAATCCCATGATTGGAGGATCTTCGCCGATTTTGCGCAGGTCTTGATTGGCATCGCTCGGCCGCTGTATGCGCACGACCCGATTGGTGTCGATCTGGATCAAAGTTTGTATGCTCTGGATTCGACCACTATCGATCTGTGCCTGTCGCTGTTTCCGTGGGCGAAGTTTCGCCGGCGCAAGGCCGCCGTCAAGATGCATACTCTGCTGGACCTGCACGGCAACATTCCCACGTTCATCCGCGTCACCAGTGGTGATGTGCACGATGTGAACATCCTGGACGAGATCATGCCGGAAGCAGCAGGTTCCTTCTACGTCATGGACAGGGGCTATATCGATTTTCAGAGGCTCTTCGTCTTTACGCTCAGTTCTGCGTTCTTTGTCGTGCGCACCCATGCGCCTACTTCAAGTAGGCAACCGTCGAGGCCGTTGCTAGCCTCGACGGCAAGATGGCTGCGTTATGCCTACGGCATCCAGCTTTCGCCTTCTTGCAGAATCACGATTTCCGCATTCAGACCTGCTTGACGCATGCGTTCGCGAAAGCCCTCCGGGCTATGCCCGGTACGCATCAACGGCGAGCGCGGAATGATTCCGAGATGTATCGGAATCACGATATGGGGTCCCAGACGCCGCACGGCTTCGACCGCTTGCTTCTCGCCCATGGTCATAGGGATACGGAAGGTCGTGACTGGAATCAACGCGACATCCGGCCGGAACTCGCGGCCAATTCTTTCCATGAAGCCTGCGAGATAGGTGTCTCCGGCGAAATAGATCCGCTTGCCGTCAGCCGCGATGACATAGCCGACGGTGAAAGTGACGTGGCGGGCAGGCACTGCCGTGACGGAGACTGCAGCAAATGATCTGCGTTCCCAAGGCTTGAGGCCGATCACGTTCTGGCCGCCCTTGAGGCGCGTCATCAAGGCTGTGGCGGCGGGGGCGAGAACCGGCACGGACTGCGGCAAGACGCGGAGAAATCGGCGATCGATGTGATCGAAGTGATTGTGCGACACGAGAACCAGATCGATGTTGCTCAGCTCTTCCCGCGAGCGAGCAGGTGGCCGTGGCCGTGCGTAGGCGGGATTCCCGTGCAAGCCGAAGTAAGGGTCGGTAAGGATGCGCCGGCCAGCAATTTCGACCAGAACCGTGCTATGGCCGATCATCGTGATCTTCATGGGTAAACCTCACACCCCTCAGCTTTTCCACGTTAACGTAACCGGCCCCGACTGCGGCTGTTTCACTCCGCCTCAATTCCCGGCTATGAGCTGTGTCGAGGTTGCGGAGGAAAGCAGAGCTTCAAATGACGCGCCGTTCTTTTCTTCCAAACACCGCGCGCACCGACTCCGACTTATCTCACTTCCAATCAAGTGTCAGCTGTTCGACGTGGTAGCCCTTGTCTTGGAGAATTCGGGCAATACCTTTCTCCCCGGTAATATGCGCAGCCCCGATGAGGACGAAATACTGTCCGTTGCCGTGCAAATATTCCTCTACGTGTCTAGCGAGCGGTCCGTTTCGGTCGTCGACTAGTTTCTTGAGAAAAGACGTCGGCTCGCTCCCATTCGGCAATGCTGCGCCGATTTTGCCCTCGGAGTACGCTTGCAGAAGCCCTTCCCATGTCGCGTTTGTCTTGAGCACTGAGGCCAAGAAGTCCATTTGTTCCTCGTCCGTCCCCGAAGACAGCATCGAAAGCTGAAAGTCTGCGGTCTCCAGTTCATCGACGCGTTGTGGAGGCTTGATTTCGTTCAGGAAGTGCATGTCAACGCCGAATTCGGGGCTCGCGCCTTCCTTCTGTAGGGGAAGTGCGGCGACCAATAGGCCCGCAGCCCATGGCCTCAGCGGTTCGAACATTTGACGCGGAAATCCGTACTTCGTGCAAAAGCCGTCCAGCGCATCGGAAGTATCCTTGGAGAGCTGTTTGGAGAGGGAGTCGCCAGCGCCGTACATCCCGTGATCCCTCATGAACGTAACAGCCTCTGTAGGATCGACGGCCTTGATGTTCACTTCGACTGCCAGTATTTTCGAATCCGCGAAGGCCGCCTCGACCGCATCGGGTAACGGATACAGGTCTTTGGTTCCTAAGTGGAGGGAGCCCGCAAGATAAACGGTGGCTGTTGGCGACGATGCCTCCCACATTAAGAAGTGCCGCTCTGTCGTTTTCGCGACAACGCCCTTTGCTGCGTCCTGTGATTGAGATTCCACTGCAACGAGCAAGAGCAGTAGGAGAGCCAAAATGCTCTGTGTATGTTTCCGCATATATGTTTCCTCCTGGTTTACGAGATCAAGGTTCACTTCTTGATTCTTCCGCAGGCCGTATCACTAGCTTCTTATCGCATGGCTTTTCTCATCCATATCGCGATGGCACCAAGCACCGCCATGATGATCAATGGGACAAACACTCCGCCTGTCCATTCATGCACGAGGAGCCCAACGCCAGCGAAATACCACCAAGCGCACAGCTCCCACGCCAGGCGGATGCGCAGTGGGCGGGGCGGCTCGAAACCTAAAATTTCAAGCCGATTCACACTACGAAGAAAGAGCACCCAGGTTGCTGTCCCGGCGGCGGCACACGCAGTAGCAATCCACAAAGAAACCGGTCTGCCGAGCAGCATTGGCATCCAGTTACGACCGACTAATGCCATTGGTCCAGAGCTTGCAATAATGGAAGACGCCATCAGCGAACCTCGACGTCGCAACAGGGCCTGCGTACGCTCCATACTCGAACGGCCGACATTAGGGGACGGCTCAACCTGGGGGAATGGAATTTCTCGCAGATTGTCGACCTGGGCCTTTAATCCAGAATCCTCGCGCAGCGCTTCTTCCACCAGAGAGCACGATTCGGGGCTTGCCTCTCCCGCAACGTAACCGGGTAGCAAGTCTTGGATCACGGCCCTTGGAATTTTCATATACTCACCTCCCCGTCTCTGAGTTGGCCCAGGCGCATGCGCGCCCGATGGACCTTCACCTTAGCGGAGGCCAAAGAAATTCCGAGGATTGCTGCTATCTCTTGGTACGAGCAACCCTCCACGGAACGGAGAAAGAGTGCCGAACGGTCCATCTCCGCTAAGTTTGCAAGGGCTGCCATCACGCGTGCCAACTCTTGCTTCGCCTGCACTGCCGGGACGACGGAATCGGGACCGCGCAGATCTGTTGGGAGTTCTTGAGTTCGGCGCAGATGCCGAAGCTCGTGACGAAATAAGTTGCGGGCGATGGTGAGAAGCCAGGATTTCACCGTCTCCGGACGGATCGGCGTGTCCGTCAGCCAAACGCGCAGAAAGGTTTCGGATGTGATGTCATCTGCCAAGTTTGAGTCTCCGCTGAGGTAAAGTGCGAACCGGTATATGTCGCGTGCATAGCGCGAATAGAGTTCTGTAAAGCTCGCTTCTCTTGATTGGCCCAACATCGTTTCAGGCTCACAATGACAATATCCAGCAGACCGGGAAAGGTTACACCTAGTCATGTTGGCAGTTCGCAACAGGCTGGTGTTTTGGGCCCGCGAACTCGCGAGAGGAAAGATTGCTACAGGATGGAGTTCGACCGACGCACTCTTCTCCTTCGCGGCAGCGGTCACGGCTTCCTTGACCGCGTCGCCGGAAACCTCCACTGGAACACTATGTTATGTAAGCCTCTTGAAGGCTTCGCCCGATAGACGTATGGCAGATCTCCGGCTACATGCCTCATGTACCCGGCTACCTCACGCGGCTAGCGGACTGTCGTGGCTCCAAACGAAAGTGCCAGGCCAGCGACCATAAGAGCGACGAGTGCGAGGTTCACAAAGACGCCCGGGGGTGTTCCCGTCCTGACAATGGGCATCACAAGAAAAATCAGTCTTCTGCTCAGGTGTTCCAGCAGGAGTACGGCAAACAGGAAGGGAACCAAGGCGCGATATCGGACCAGGACCACGATACACAGCAAGCAGAGGATAAGCTGGCCCAGTCCCCAGGCGGCAAAAAGTGAGACGACTGCCTGAGCGCCGGCTGGCGTAAATGTGTCTAGTGGAATCCCATCTGCAGAACTCGCCACCGTGTGACCGTTGAAGATGGAATTGACGCTCATGGCAACTTTCCCCAGCACGACTAAGGCGAACAGCCAGAGAGCGAGCCTGTAACCGCGATAAGTGTTGTCGACTTGCCTGGGCAGAAGTCGGTTGAGCACGGGACCTCCGGTAACGGCGGCTGGGCGGGCCTCTTTGTGATAGTCGAGACTTGATGTACATACGCCGCTCTGAGGACCCGTCGAGGCTGTTAGACTCGGTTAAACCTCAATTCTGGTTGCCCCGTCATCTGCCCGGAATCCAAAACCGTCGAGTTAGTTTGGATTGTCTAACCTGTACTTGCCTGCTGCTTCCACCGTTCAACGTTCACGCCTTTCACGATGAGCCATAGCATCAGCAACAGTTCCGCGACGAAGCCGAGTGGCAGAAGGAAGTGGGACAGATGGTTCAAGAGTGGCGGCCAGAGAACAGTCAGCCAACCCAAACCCGCAACCGCCATCAGCGCGCCCAGAATTCGAGGCAGGAAGGTCGACCTCAAAATGAGCCAGCCGATCAGGAGGTCATAGAGTCCGAAAAATACCAAGCCCATGTTTTCGCCTTGACCCTGCAATTTGAGAAACAGGAGCGCCAGCGCCTGCAATTGTTGACCATTAAACACGCCCAAGTACGGCGCGCCTCCTAGAACGGCGAAGGGGGCGAGATTAAAGAGGTAGCTAAGAGTCTGAATGGCGCATCCCGCGAGACCGAAGAACGCCGCGACCAAAGACAGGCTCCTGTTCACCGGCTTAAACAACTCATAGAAGAGAGCCGTCATTGCGACATAGAACGCCATCGCGATGAGGCTGGTGGCGAAACCCAACCGGAATAACGACTCGTGCGCTAGGAGGTTGGCCGCTGTGGCCGCCGCATCGCCAGCTACGACGATCCCTCGAATGAATAACCCGCCGGATACGGCCGTGAGAAAGTAAAGCAAATAAACGAGACCGGTAATCCTTGCACTGGGACACGGCGACTCTTCTGCAATCCGTTCTATCATTACACCTGTGCTCCTGCTCAGGCTTCATTTCCAGCCACAGTTGCATCCGCCAAAAGCAACGATCACCTCTTGGCTTTGTTGTATTCAGAGCCTAGCATAGCTACAACGCAATCCAATGAATATGATGCCACGCATCAAAAACATGACTCCAGGTTGCAGGAGGCACCGAGGCGATGCGTGAGTCCACAATTGGGGCAGGCTTTGCGCGCGGATTGATGGAGCTGGCTGTGTCGAAAGGGGCCAGCTGCGCGGTGTTGGCCGAACGGTCTGGCATCGATCCGGCCGATGTGCAGAATCAGGACAATCGTATCCGGTTCGCAAATTATATTGCGCTCATGAGAGCAGGCAAAGAGTTGTGCAACGATCCCGCGCTTGCCCTTCACTTCGGCGAGGCGTTCGATGTGGCCGAGATGTCCATCGTTGGCCTGCTTGGCGGCGCCTGCGATACCATGGCCGAGGGCATCGCGCTGATGAATCGTTATGCGGGTCTGGCCGTCGAGCTCGATGGCGCGGAAACCACTGACCGCTATCAGCTCAAGCGCAGCGGCGGGCGGGTCTGGATGATTGATACCCGCCCGAACCCTAACGATTTTCCTGAGATCACCGAATCCACCTTCGCTCGCATGGTCTGCGGAGCGCGCCAATACTTCAGGCAATCGCAGTTTGTGAAGGCGGTCCATGTTACGCACCCAGAGCCGGAATATCGCGCGGAGTACGATCGCATCTTTCAGGTGCCCGTGATTTTTGAGAGCAACAAGAACGCGCTGCTGATTGACGGTGCGTTCTTGACCTACAAAATGCCGTCCTCCTCGCGCTATGCTTCTGGCATCCTGAGCGCGCATGCGGAGGAGTTGCTCAAGAGCTTGGACAGTTCCAAATCTACCAGAGGCCGCGTCGAGAGCCTGTTGATACCGGTCTTGCACACCGGCGATGCAGGGATCGACATGATCGCCAGGAAGCTCGGGCTCAGCCGCCAGACTCTCTTTCGCAGGCTAAAGGCGGAGGGCGTGACCTTCGAGAAGGTGTTAGATGAATTGCGCCACAATATGGCGGTCCACTACTTGAGCGGAAAGAAGGCCTCGGTGAACGAGACGGCCTATCTCGTGGGGTTCTCCGATCCGGCCGCGTTCTCGCGCGCATTCAAGCGTTGGACCGGATCGAGCCCGCGCATGATGCGCTTCAAAGATTGAAAATGACCAGAGCGGCGTGACACCGACGCTACCAACGGGGCACGAGGCGGCGAGATAACTTCTGGATTGGTGGCAACACTGAAGTTGGGTTTCTGCAGACGGGTTGTCGGACAAGTCGAGAGGAATTCAATCTGTCCGGCAACTGGCATGGCTCGTTTTCAGGAAATCCGAACCGCATACGCCTTTCGGTTTATAACTCTATTTGCGATTCTCAAATGGGCTGGAATGGAGCGGGACTGCTGCCCAGACACTCTAAGCCAACCTGTTCAGGACATCCGCCAATTCTTCGGGACGCGAGACATGGGGGCAGTGTCCACCCTCAAGCTCAATCGGATCAATCCCCAATCGCTTCCGCACTTGTTCGCGCCAGAAGTCTGGGCGTAGTGTTCGGTCTTCGCGGCACAAGATGTAGGACGCCGGCACGTCTGGCCAGCTTCGTAACAGAAAAGTTTCAGTCAACACACGGCGGACATACATCAGGCTCCGAGTTTTCAGTGCCCATGCCGTCGTCTCGGGGTCGCAGTCGTGGAAAAGGTGATGCACCGCGACGGTGTCATCCTTTGTCGGGTCTTTGCCGATCCAATCCGGCCAGAACATTTCAGGACTTCCTTGTAGCTGCTCCATAGGGCTCGTGCCGATTTCTGGAACGAAGGCGGCGAGAAACACCATCCTCGATACTGAGCAATACGTAGGGAGCAGCGGCAAGAAAACTCCACTCACAGAGTGCGCTACGACAATGGGAGCGTCCGTAGAGTCTCGCAATGCCTCCGCAATCACCTGAGCGTACCGGGTTCCGCTTGCCTCCGGTTCGTCGGCAGGCAGGTCAACACAAACCGCTCGGTGCCCACGGCGCTGTAGCTCGGGCGAGGAATTGGTGTATCGTGGCTACTTGCAAAGACAAGTTCTCGCGTTGACGGGAAGCGCAGTGCTCGCCGTGCTGGCTCAAGCCGTCCTTTTCGGCGTCGGCCACTGGTACCAGGGAAGTAAGCAGGTGATCACAATCACGGTGCTAGGGCTGCTGTTTGGAATCCTCGCACACTGGCGCAAGAGCCTACGGCCGGGCATGATCTCGCATGCCTGGTCGGACACAACGTAATTCCCATCCGCTTCCCGTGAAGGCCGCCACCGGGGAGGTGGAGTCGAGTCTTGAGTCGGGTTAACCGATGGCTAAGGGAGACGAGTGTCGCCCTCGGCAAGACTCGCATAGTCAATTCACGACCGATTCTCATGTGTCGCCTGCCAGCTTCGGCGTTCTCCGCCTCCATTGTGTGCTGTTCCATTCCATATTGTCGGCGACCGCTTCGGCAATAGCTACTCCCCACTTAGAGGTCACCAACGCCAACGCAAGATCGATCCCAGCGCTTACACCGGCGGAACTCGCAATGGTTCCTTCGATGATCCAGCGCTCATTTTCCCGAACAGAAATACTGCGGTATTCGCGCAACATGTCAAAGGCAGAATGGTGAGTCGTCGCCGGGCGGTTATCCAACACACCTGCTGCTGCAAGAATCAGTGCGCCAGTACACACCGATGCTACTATGCCCGTCTGAGCACGGACGAGCTGCAAGATTCGAGGGTTTGCTCGTGCATGGGTGCGCGCGCCCAGGCCGCCGGGCACAATGAGAATCGCCGGATGAGGCAGGCTCTCGAAAGAGCAGTCTGGAACGATCTTCAGGCCGTTGCGGGCCCGCACCGGCTTGCCATCTTCGGAGGTAATCGAAACCTGACAGTCCGCACCCAGCCGCGCTGCTGTGCCGAACACTTCGAGCGGACCGACAAAATCGAGTTCCTCAACATCTTCGAACACGAGAATTCCGATCATCTCCATGAATACCTTCACTGGGGGGCGACGCCTTCGACGATAAATATGCGGCTCTTGGCTGCGCTCTGTCGGATCGGCTTGATCGCCTCATAGGCTGGCGAATCGTACCACTCACGCGCTTTCTCCGCGCTGTCGAAAGCGATTATCACGATGCCGCCCTTTGGCGGTTCGCCCTCGAGAGCCTGGATCTTGTGGCCAAGAACGACATAGTGGTGATTGAAAGGCGCTAGCGTTTCCGATATCTTATCCACATATTTCTGCATGGTAGCGGGGTCCGTTACCTCGACCTCCGCGATGACGTAGCCAGGCGGCGTCTTGACTTGCTGCGCACTAATTAACTTGGCGCCAGCAATGCCGATCGAGACGCCGGCCAGCACTGCCAGCGCCAGTTTCTGGTAGGTCTTCATGGTTCATTCTCCTTCGTGTATTTTTCCAAGTCCGGGGATCCCGTCTTTCGCTTTTACCGGTTCCTTCAGGTTGTTTAGACGCTGTCGTGCAGACAGCGTCACACCAGCGACAACAAAAATAGGAACAAGAATAGGTCAAGGCCGAGTGAAGCTGGCTGGTCCGGCAGGGTTCTCGGAAGGGATCTCGACGAACTCGAAGATGAAGTTCCCCAGTTCGGCCTCGTCCCTCTGGATCGCACTTTCAAGCAGCTTGATAAGCGGATCTGCCTTGACAAGATGTCGTGTATACATTACATTTTGTAATGTATGGAGGACATTAGCCACTGATTACTCGAAATTCAATTAAGCCAATTGGCAGACTACTGATCGTCCTTTGCTTCGCCACCGCAATCGATATCGGAGCCGGCTGGCTGTTAGGACGGCCGGGTTTCGGATCGCATGCCCGAATCATCTTTGCACTCCTGCCAATACCGGCGAATCTGGTTTTGGTAGCTGTGATCGTGCGCAGGATTCGCCGACTCGATGAATTTTTGCGACATGTGCACTTGGAGGCGGTCGCAATCGCATTCCTGCTAACCGGCTTAGCTGTGTTTGTCTATGGGTACCTACAGAAGGCGCAGGCCGTGCGTCCGCTCAATGTCGGCATCGTGTGGATTTTCATGGCCGCGTTTTACGGCATTGGGTATTTCATTGCGGCCAGGCACTACCGATGAAGAACCGGCTGCGCGTGCTGCGCGCTGAGAAGGATTGGACTCAGGCGCAGCTGGCCGAGATGGTGGGCGTTTCGCGCCAGGCAATCATCGCTGTGGAGAATGGGAAATATGATCCGGCACTTCCATTTGCTTTCAGACTGGCCCGCGCCTTTGGGAAGACCGTGGAAGAAGTATTTGTCTGGGAAGATGCTGAGTCTGAAAGTGACTAACGCAATTTCCTAGCAGGGTGCGGAAACACTCGGAAATCAGTCCGCGAGGTTTTCTGATTTCAAGGCACTTCCGCGTCCCTCCGCATGTAACCGCGAGATCGCGCAGGGTCTGGGCATTCAACGGCTCCACGCGACTCGGATAAAATCGCAGCAGTGTGCTCTTGATTTGGAGGTACGAAATGAATCGACTTGTTCCACTCATATTCGCTGTGATGATTTCCTTATCCACCGTGGGACAGCTCTCACAGGGTGCGGGCGACCTTGAGAAGTCGGTGGAGCGCAGGGTTGAGGTCACTGAGAACAAAACCATTTTTACCCTATTCTGTCTGCTCAATCTCGGCGGGTACGACGAGGAGAATAATCCTAACGGCATGCATCCCGTTCGCGTTGATGTGCGGGAGCAACTGGCGCACACGGTGCGCCCGGAACTGGCTAAACGCATTCGTGACTATTACAGGCAGCATGGCGGCGCGCAGCCGTCGGACTACAGCGTCGTAGCCATGTCCACTGGCGGCCCTCCCGATTTTAGATTCACAGCCGAGTGGCCCGATGTAAGTAAGGAGGCATCTTTCGCCGCGCTAGTGGACTTGCCCATGCTGTTGCGTGAACTCTACACCTCGGCACCAATCGAGGAGATTTACGCGGGCGTCAGGCCAGACTACCGCAAATACATCGATGAGTATCGTGCAGCTGTACTGGCGCAGGTCGTGAAGGTGATGGCATATTGCCGGACGTCGGCGCTGAGCACTGCTGGCGGTGGGGACACACCCCATGCCCTTGTGATTCCCAATCTCTTGTTGTCTTTCAGTCGCGCCTTTGGCTTCGTTCTAGGCGATACGTTCTACTCCATAGAAGGCCCACAGACGAAGATTGGTTTTAACCCGCACGAGTTTGTCCACGGCATCACGAATTCGATGAGCTATGATCCGCGATACAAGGCCCTTCAGGAGCCTGCCGCGCCTTTGTTCGAACTGGCGAAGAAGCAGCCCGACGTCGGCGATATCGCGAACCTGCAAAACTTTTTGGACGAGAACCTGGTACGGGCGATTTCGCTGAAATACCGCGACAACGGAGATGCCAAGCTCAGCCAGCGCCTTCAGGAGGCGATGATGCAGGAGTACCGGTCGGGTTACACACTCGAGCCTTTCTTTTACGAGCAGCTCAGCGGGTACGAGAAGAGCAACGAGCCCCTGGGCGAGTATTACCCAACCATGCTGAGACACCTCAACGTGAAGGATGAGCTTGCCCGCTGGGAGCAGACGGCGAAGAGTCGGCCGAAGTGAGTTGCTCAACCGCGCGAGATCCAAGTAATCCAACCATTCACAGTTAGAGAATGTTGCGGAGGGGACACTCTAGGGGGCCAACTTGAGAACGAGGCATTTTCAAATGAATCGGATCATTGCTACGGGGCTTGCAATGGGTCGCAGACAGTTCGTCGAACTTACAGTCGGCGCGATCGCGTCGGCTGCACTGGGCTGCTACGGCAGGCGCAGCGCCCACCCATCGGTCGCAGCGCCACCGGCAGGCCCGATCGACGAGGCGGCGTTCCACGCCATGCGCCAGTTCGCCGAGCTCCGATTCGGCCGGATCGCATACGTGGAGCGGGGATCGGGCCGGACGGCGCTGTTCCTGCACGGCTTCCCACTCAATGGATTCCATTGGCGGGGCGCGCTCGAACGGCTCTCGCCCTACCGGCGGTGTATCGCCGTCGACTTAATGGGACTCGGGTACTCCGAGATCCCGGACGGACAGAACCTGGCGCCCGGCCAGCAGATCGAGATGCTGGCCACACTGCTGGACCGCTTGTCCATCTCCAAAGTCGATCTCGTCGGCAACGACAGCGGTGGCCAGGCCGCCCAACTGTTCGTGGCCCGGTACCCATCGCGCGTGCGCACCCTGCTGCTCACGAACTGCGAAACCGCCATCGACAGCCCGGCGAAGTCTATGCAGACTGCGATCGCAATGGCGCATGCCGGCACCTTCGTCGATCGGGTGCTCGCGCCGATGGTTGCCGACAAAAATGTGGCGCGATCGCCCAAAGGGATCGCCCGGCTCGCATATGTCGATCCGAAGAATCCGACGGATGAAGCTGTGGACTGCTACTGGGCGCCGCTGGTCAGCTCGCCACGCCGCAAGGCCCAGTGCGAGGCCTACGCGATTGCGCTGGGGCAGAATCCGCTCGCCGGGATCGAGCCCGCGCTGCGTCGCTCGCGCGTCCCGGCGCGCATCGTCTGGGGCACCGCCGATACGGTGTTCTCGTCGGCCAGCCCGGACTTTTTGGATCACACCTTTCCCCGTTCGCGCGGCGTCCGTCGCGTTGAGGGCGCCAAAGCGTTCTTTCCTGAGGAGGTGCCAGACGTTATCGCCGAGGAGGCCCGGCGGCTGTGGGTGGTTGCATAGCAACCCTCATCGAGTCCCGAGAGTGCCTTAGCCTATTCAACGCCTCTGGCGATGGAAACCACATGTGAGGCAGAGCTATGAAGTTGAAGACGATTTATCTGGTCCTGTGTGTTCTTGGCTTGGTTCTGCCGTATTGGCAATTCGTTCCCTGGGTATTGGCGAATGGCCTGAATATGCCCCTGTTTGTCCGGCAGCTGTTCGCCAATCGCATTGGCGGATTTTTCGGAATGGACGTACTCGTTTCTGCCATGGCACTGCTGGTCTTCACCCGCAGAGAAAGTTCCCGGCTTGGTTTGCACGGACGGTGGTTGCCACTCATCGCGGTGCTCACCGTGGGCGTCTCTCTTGGGTTGCCATTGTTTCTGTATCTGCGAGAACTGGCGCTGGAGCAAGGCCGGACACAAGCGAACACGGCCGCAGTATGAATGCGAATGTGGACTTATATCTGTCAGTTGTTCAAAACAGGCGTTTGAACAAGCTTGAGCGATCTGTTCGCCCCGAGATGGGGATTTTGAGTAGAGTCGAGAACAGACGCAGTGGCCTTAGCCTCCCGGTGGCTACTGACGAAGCCGCCCTGGGTCGGACGGATGTAACCATTGGAATAGCAAAGAGCGTCGCGGCAAGCCGGGCTCGTCAGACGACACGAACAGCCGTCGA
Organism: uncultured Acidobacteriota bacterium; assembly: GCA_963719865.1. GTDB lineage: Bacteria > Acidobacteriota > Terriglobia > Terriglobales > Acidobacteriaceae > Sulfotelmatobacter. Next base: position 174,614 of record CAVRDS010000015.1, read on the forward strand.
AACCCCGCTGATCTTGCTAGGAGCCTGCCTCAAGGGCGCTCACGTTTGAATGCAGATGATTATGGCAAACAGTGCGGGACCATCGACGCCGCGACCGAAACCCAAGCTGGCCGCACCTTTATGGCACACTCTGGGCCTGCTGATAATCCTGCTGGCGATCTCTGTGGGTCTCGTACCAATGCAGAGCCGCAGCGCGGCGGCTGGCGAGCAGCACCACGGAAACGTAATTCTCTATTTATATGTAATCGCCGCCGAGTGGGTACTGACTCTTTGCGTATGGGTTGGCGGACTGCTCCCCGGCGCAGTCCGACTGCGCGACCTCATTGGCGGACGTTGGAGCAACATGAAAGCTGTGCTGCTCGACATCGCAGTTGCCGCACCCTTCTGGATTGTATGGACCGCGGTAGCAATAGGCATGAACTTCGTGCTTGGACCCAGCCACACGGAGACCCTCGGATTTCTGAACCCGCGAGGAGTGGTTGAGGTCACACTGTGGGTGTTGATGTCGTTGACAGCAGGATTCTGCGAGGAATTGGTGTATCGTGGCTACTTGCAAAGACAAGTTCTCGCGTTGACGGGAAGCGCAGCGCTCGCGGTGCTGGCTCAAGCCGTCCTTTTCGGCGTCGGCCACTGGTACCAGGGAAGTAAGCAGGTGATCACAATCACGGTGCTAGGGCTACTGTTTGGAATCCTCGCACACTGGCGCAAGAGCCTACGGCCGGGCATGATGTCGCATGCCTGGTCGGACATCCTCAACGTAATCCCCATCCACTTCCCGTGAAGGCCCGCCACCGGGGAGGTGATGCAAGATTCGAGGGTTTGCTCGTGCATGGGTGCGCGCGCCCAGGCCGCCGGGCACAATGAGAATCGCCAGATGAGGCAGGTTGTCGAAAGAGCAGTCTGGAATGATCTTCAGGCCGTTGCGAGCCCGCATTGGCTTGCCATCTTCGGAGGTAATCGAAACCTGACAGTCCGCACCCAGCCGCGCTGCTGTGCCGAACACTTCGAGCGGACCGACAAAATCGAGTTCCTCAACATCTTCGAACACGAGAATTCCGATCATCTCCATGAATACCTCCAAACTTAGACAGCCATCGCATTAAGACGCCCACGGATACGCAGTTTCTAAGGCAGAAGCGAGGCGTAAAGGCAATCCATCGTAGGAATCGGAACCCCTCTCTGATCGCCCAAGCGGACTACCGCATCGATGATCTCCTCAAGGTCGGAAGGCTTCCCTTCAGCGGGGCGATCTCAAGGTTACTCCGGCGCAAGTCAGAGACAATCCGGCGGACGCAGGACCGGTCGACATGCCTACTCCGCCCGCACCGAAAACCGCAATCGTCGTTCTAGGCATCTCGTTTCCCAGTCTCCAGAGGAACAACGTGTGTACGTTTTCTCGCTACGACAATAAGCACCTCAGCGCGGCCTTCACGTGAATCTGACTCTTGGCCCGAGACACCGACGTTAAGGCTTCAATGCAATTTATGTCCTGTCTCAGTTGGAAATGGAGAAAGCGCTCCTCCGTTAAGATAACGGAGCGAACGTATGAGGAAGGAACGGAAGCATTTCACTCCAGAAGAAAAAGCAGCCATCCTGAGGCGGCATCTTGTGGACAAGGTGCCAGTCTCGGAGCTGTGTGAGGAACTGAGCCTGCGCCCAACGGTGTTCTACCGCTGGCAGAAAGAACTATTCGAAACGGAGCCGCCGCTTTTCAGTCTCAAGAGCGTCCCCACCGCCAAGTGGAGGAGAAACAGAAACGGATCGAGTTCTTGGAGAAGAAGGTGCAGACCAAGGACGAGGTACTGGCTGAGTTGATGGCTGAGCACATCGCGCTAAAAAAAAGTCTTGGGGAACTCTGACTGGCATCTGGGTGCCGCATGATGTGCGGGATCTAGTCGTGGATTTCGTCCGGCGCTGGTCGGGGAAGGCCGAGATCGGCGTCGGACGGTTCATCCCTTGGCTGGGCGTGACCGCCAGCAAGTTCTATGACTGGCGGCAGCGGTACGGGTGCGTCAACGAGCATAACGGTTGGGTTCCCCGTGATTTCTGGTTGGAGCCGTGGGAGAAAGAAGCAATCATCGAGTTCCATCTGAAGAACCCGCTGGAAGGTTATCGGCGACTAACGTTCATGATGCTCGACGCTGACGTTGTGGCGGTTAGTCCGGCGAGTGTTTGGCGAGTGTTAAAGCAAGCTGGATTATTATCCCGATGGAAGAGCAAATCTTCGCGCAAGGGAACCGGTTTCGAGCAGCCGCTGCAGCCGCATCAGCACTGGCATATCGACGTTTCCTACATCAACCTGTGCGGCACCTTCTATTACTTGTGCAGCACTCTGGATGGGTTCAGTCGTTTCCTCGTACATTGGGATCTGCGTGAGTTCATGCGAGAAGCTGATGTCGAAGTGATCCTGCAGCGAGCCAAAGAGAAGTACCCGGAAGCGAGGCCGCGAATCATCTCCGACAATGGCCCGCAGTTCATCGCTCGCGACTTCAAAGAGTTCATTCGCATCTCGGGCATGACGCACGTTCGAACCTCGCCTAACTACCCGCAGTCGAATGGAAAGCTGGAACGCTGGCACAAGTCGCTGAAAGGCGAATGCATTCGCCCGGGGACGCCGCTGTCAATGGAAGACGCGAAACACTTGATCCAACAGTATGTGGATCGCTATAACAACGTCCCCTTGCACAGTGCGATCGGCTACGTGACACCGAACGATATGCTTGCAGGCCGACAGGTCGAGATTCACACTGAGCGCGACCACAAGCTAGCAGCCGCCAGACAGCAACGTCAGAGTAGGCGCCAGCAAGCTGCGTGAAGATAGTCGTGAAGTGGATAAGTTCCGGTTGGCCAACCACCCAGGAGCTATCTGGGAAGCGTCACCTCAGCAAGTAGGGCTAATGCGGCCAACTGCTCAGCCGCCCGAAGCAGTGTTAGACTGCGTCACTCTACGACCGTCGTTCTGTAATCGGTCGGCTCGGGAGCCGCGCCGCGGATTTGTTCAACGATCCGCCCCACCTCGCGCACAATCAAATCCTCCCGGTCGTCTGCGACCCCGTGGCCGCTCCCCCGTGCAATGATCCGTTGGCTGTGCGTCGAGAGATCCTTCAGACCCTCCTGCATCGAGTTCCACACCTGCTCGCGCGCGACTTCGTCCGGAGACGCGTTCGGTCGCGCCAGCACACGCGACGGATCGCGCGAGATGATGAGCACCGGCAGGGTACCGGGCAGCGGCGCGAGAGCCACCTCCGCGTCCGTTTCCCGCTCGGCCAAGTACTCCCGCACGCCGGCCCAATACGCGATACAGTCGTCTTCCGCGAGCGCATCGGCGTATCGCCGATCCGGGCCCGCAGAGGCATGACCACACCACCCGTGCAGGCGCGCCAGGCCGAGCACGTACTGTGCGTCGAGCACTGCGATCGCCCACTCGCGACTCCCGGCGTTAGGGTGGAGGCGCCGCTCCTGGTACGGCGTCGAGCTGTCTATAAGCACCAGTCCCGCGACCTCGCCACGATAGTGCGCTGTGTAGTCGCGAATATAGATCCCGCCTCTTGAAAGGCCTACGAACACGAACGGCGGCCGAACGCCCGCCTCGGCGAGCAGCGCGTGGAGCTCCGAGACGATATGATCGGCGTCGCGCGGGGTGTCGGCTCCTTCGCTCCAGCCTATCCCGGCGCGATCATAAGAGCAGACCCGCGAGTAGCGCGCGAGCTTGGTCTGCAGCGGAATCCAACTGAGCACATCCGACGAAGCCCCAAGGCCGGCTTCGAGGACAATAGTCGGCCCTCCCGCGCCGATGCAGTACAGGTGCATCCAGCGCCCGTGGACCGAGTAGAGCTGGCCCAGCGGCGGATTGGCCGTGCGGAAGCGATGGATCGCGATGGCATTGTAAACCCCGCACACCGCGACTGCGAGCAGGCACACCGCCGCCACCGTGAGCAGAATGCGCTCAGCCGCCTTTCGCCGCAGCGGTTGCGTCGCGGTTGCCGGAGAGCGCATACGCCGCGCAGCAAACCACGCGACCAGAATCGCGAGCGTCAGCAGGAAGCCAGGGATGAGATAGTAGAGGTAGTCCATCATTTCAGGCTGAACCAAGACATTTAGACCCATAATGCCGTTTCTGGAGAGTGACGTGCCCACGTGAAGTTTGCGAGTACCCGGCCTCTGCGAGGAGATGGCGAACGAAGGTTTAGTGGATCTCGTTCTTGACCACGACTCCGCCCTTCATAACAAAGTTCACTCTCTCAAGCGCTGTGATGTCCTGCATAGGATCGCCGGAGACCGCCACAAGATCGGCGAGCTTACCTGCTTCAATAGCACCGATTCTATCCTGCCAGCCCAATAGTTCTGCCGCGTCCGATGTGGCGGCACGGATAATATCCAGCGCAGGCATTCCCAGCTCGCGCAGCGACGCGAACATGGTCGCTGTTGCCTGGCCGCGAGTCTTGCCGGGATAGTCGAACCACATGTCCGATCCGATGGCGAACTTCACTCCGGACTTGAGAACCCTCTGTACGCGAAGCGGAGCTTCTCTATTCGAAAGTTCCTCATATTGCGCAAACCCTTGCTCGTACTTTGGCGAAAGAACAAGCGATTTCTGCGCAAGCGCCCGCAACCGGCCCCCCGCGAAAGTCTCAGTTAGATCGAAAAAGATTCTCTTATCCTTCATCTGTTTGAGCATTTGATCGGTGACGGCATCGCCGTGCTCGATGGAGTCCACGCCTGCATCTATCGACGTTTGAATGCCGGTCTCGGTCGTGGCATGCACTGCAACCTTCACCTTCGAACGATGCGCCTCCTCCACGATAGCTTTCATCTCTTCCGTAGTTACGAAACGGGGCTCATCATCGGCGACAACCTTGATGAAATCAGCGCCATAAAGCAGATTCTCGCGGACGGCTCGGCGTGCCTCATCTGGACTGTCCACCGGAAAAAACTCGAGGTCGACGATCTTCTTGGCGATCGCGGGGTTGAGGCGCACCGCCTGACCGCCCGGTGGAGTGAGCTTGCGGCAAGAGGCCTGGATCCGCGGTCCCGGCACCCAGCCCGCGTCGATGGCATCGCGAAGCGCCGCATCGCCATCTTCGCCGGAGTGGCCTACGTTACGAACGGTCGTGAAGCCGCCCTCCAGATCCTCGCGGGCCATGCGGGCGCCAAGCAGAGCACGTCGGGAAGCGCTCGTGCCAGCGACCGCGTCCAAAATGTTGTTGCTCGGATTGACCGCCGCTGAGGCGGCCATGAGCAGATGAGCGTGGGAATCGATCAGCCCAGGGAGCACAGTGCCCTTACTGAGATCGACGGTGACCGCGTCCTTCGGTAGATGAGCCTGTAAGTCGGCGAATGCAGCGACCTCCTTTATCTTGCCGTCTTCCACCAGGATGCCTTGGCCAGCGAGGTATTTTCCAGTGCGCACGTCGAGAATACGACCGGCCTTGATCAGCGTGGGTTTCGAAGGAATTGTCGCTACTTGCGCAGGCGCCGGCGTAGCGATGGAGAGCAACGAAATAGCCATTAAGAGTTTTATCAACCAATTCATGTGAATATCCCCCTCAGAGCGGCCTTCACGTGAATCTGAGTCGTGTCAAGAAGAGGGATGCCGCGGCAATTCGCTTCCCGCAAAATCAGCGGCAACTCCGTTCCGGCCAGAATCAACCCCTGCGCGCGCTTTTGTTTAGACAGCCGGTCGATGATTGCCAGCAACCGCTCCCGTGTTTCCGGCAAGAATACGCCTTTCACTAGTTCATTCATGTAAATATCGTGCATGTACGCTTGCTCGTTCACCTCCGGTACGATTAGGTCGATCCCTGCCTTGGAGAAGACATCACGGTAGAAGTGTCCCTGCATCGTGAATCGGATACCGAACACGAGAATTGCATAGGTTTTAAGCATGACGAACATTAGCCTGTTAGTTCTGGTTTGGCCAAGAGGCAGATGCCGGACCATGGGCGCGAGCCCTGGCGGCCATTCGACTGCGGTAACAGGGACAGGAGCCGCATCGCGAACGAAAGGCGTTTTAGGCGTGCCGCCGTTTTGAGTGGCGAACGCACTCCGACCGGCTTCCAGCCGTAAGGAACAAAGAACTCCGGGCCTTCCTCCGGTCCAAATTTCAACGAGGAGCCGTCCTGTTTGAGTGCAGGATCCATGTTCTTTTGAAGTAGCCGCAGGAGGCCCGGTGATGCGAGATCCACGATCCAACGCTGAAATGCGGGAGGAGCGGCGAGATCCTCTGCAAGCGTGCGTACCTGATCGGCGCTGAAGTAAATGATGAACCCTTCGGTGAGGATCAAACTCTTAGCGGCCCTGCGTCCGAGTTGGGCGAATAGCTCACGGCGGGCAGGGGCGTCGGATAGATCGAGGCCGACACGTTCGAGAACGCACACTGGGTTTTCGCTGGCCAGGATTTCTTCTTTGTAGGAAAGAATGCTGGGCAGATCGACCTCGATCCACTGTAGCGTCTCAGGCAGGGCCATGCGATAGGGGCGCGTATCGAGGCCCGCGGCAAGATTGATGACCATATCCGCACCCTGCTGACACTGTTCAACGATGAATTGGTCATACAGGTATGTGCGCGTCACCCAGGCCCAGCTGTTACGGTCGCTGAAGGGAATGGAGTCGGCGATCTGATCGCCGCGCTTGCCGGCGAGACGGCGTGCAAAGGGATCGCGAAAGAGCGCATCTTGGCGTTCGGTCTCGCGCGCCCGGTAGACCGCGGCTAAGAGTGCGGTGTCCGAGATATTGCGGATCAGAGGCTCGGCTTGGGCCATGAAATCAGACTCGTGCTGGAGTTTTGCATCATCCCAATCGGTTGAACGGTTACGCCTGTTGTGATTCCCACGGATCGAAGGTTCCAACATGCCAGACATGTCCCTCGGGATCGCAGCAGGAGAATGCCTTGCCGCCATGGCCTTTCTCTTCGAGATCGATCACCATCTTGGCACCGGCAATCTTGGCGCTGGCATAAATCGCATCTATGTCAGAGACGACAAGATAAGGAGATTGTGTCTCTGCTCCGCCGATCTCATCCGGTTGCTTCAGCAGGTTCGAAGCCGGCGTCCCATTGTTGACCGATCCAATCATGATCATGCCGTTGCCAAAGGTCAGCTGAGAATGCATTACTACGCCGTCAGGACCGGCATACACGAACTGCTTCTCGAAACCGAAGGCGCTGCACAGCCATTCGATCATCGCGACAGCATTTCGATAGCGGAGCCCTGGGATTACGGTTGATTTGCAGTTCTTCGCTAAGGTCGTCATGTCCATCATTCTGTCATCGAAGGCATCATGACGCTTGGAAAATTCGGAACTACATGGGGACGTGATTTTGCCACGGTCCGCGGCGTAAGGAATAGGTGGTGGGGTTGATGCCGGAAAACGCGCAAAAATCATTCGCAAAATGCGATTGGTCGTAGTATCCACAACGGAGTGCCAACTCCGCCCAAGACACATCCACGCCGGTATGTAGAGCTCGCACGGCGGTCTGAAAGCGGCCTATGCGGCACCACATTTTGGGGCCCATGCCGACCTGTTCGCGAAATACCTGAGAGAGCCTACGCTCGCTTACTCCCACAGACCCGGCACATTCGGCAACGCAGAAACCTTTTATCCGAAAGAGATGCATCGCCTGATCGAGCAGTTCAGACCGACGCGCGCCCGGATGGAGGCGTCCGGTCAGGAAACGCTCCACGGTCCTCAATTTCTCGATGGGTGTCGGAACCTCGCACAGCCTCTCCGTGAGAGACGTGGCAGCCCAGACCTCTTCCAAACCGACAGAGCACTCAAAAAACAGGTCGGCGCGCTCGCGGAACAGCCCCGCAAAACCTCCAGGCTGGATCACAATCCCGACAATCTCTTCCATGTCGGTTGTATCCACTACCGCATATCGTGCTCGCGTACCCACGAGGATGGCTGGGGGAAGGCGCCTGTTTGCTTTTCCATCCTCTCCGCAGTCGGTGAGATAGTTCCGGGACAGATTGAGGATGATTTGCATGCAGCCATTCGGCAAAACACGTTCGCGGTGCTGGTCGACGTGGGGAGCGCGACAATACCACACAGTGCGAACGTAAGAGCGAAGGAGGGGATTAGGCGCTTTTTCTAGAGAGATCATGATGCGCTCATTGCGAGGGAGACGAAACGTGGTCGCGCTCATGCTATCACTCTTGTCGCTCCAATGAGACATTTGAATCTCGGATGGACTGCGGCTCGATCTCCTAGCAGTCCGTGGTGAAAGTCTGGATGCGCGGGTGGAAGAAAGTTGAACGAATCCACAGCGTTGGTTCGTACACTGCGGTCATGGCAATGGGGAAAAGAATCAAGGAGCGGCGAGAGCAGACTGAGTTCTGGGTGGCGCACACGGAGTTGCCACGAACTGCGGGGCATCCGTTTTATGAGCGTCTGAACCAGTTGTTGGCCGAGCGGGGGTTCGACGAGTTCGTCGAAGGCGAGTGTGCGCGATTCTATGCGGAGACGATGGGTCGGCCGTCGTTGACGCCGGGGCGGTACTTTCGCTTGCTGCTGATCGGCTATTTCGAAGGCATCGACGGGGAGCGTGGGATTGCGTGGCGGGCGGCGGATTCGCTGGCGCTGCGGCGGTTTCTGGAGTTGGAGTTGAGCGAGCAACCGCCGGATCATTCGACGATTTCGCGGACGCGGCGGTTGATCGACGTGGAGACGCATGAGGCAGTGTTCGGCTGGGTGCTAGAGTTGCTGGCGGAGAAAGGATTGTTGAAGGGCAAGACGATTGGTGTCGACGCCACGACGCTGGAGGCGAACGCGGCCATGCGCTCGATTGTGCGGCGCGACACGGGCGAAGGTTACGAGGAGTTTCTGCGGCGGCTGGCCGAGGAGTCGGGAATCGCGACGCCGACCAGGGAGCAGTTGGCGAAGCTGGACCGCAAGCGGGCGAAGAAGGGATCGAACGACGATTGGGTGAATCCGCACGATCCGGAGGCGGGAATCACCAAGATGAAAGATGGGCGCACGCACCTTGCTTACAAGGCTGAGCATGCGGTGGATCTGGAGACGGGAGCGGTGGTGGCGGTGACGGTGGCTACGGGCGACGCTGGCGACACGGAAACGATTTTGGAGACATTGCCGCAAGCGGGCGAACATCTCGCGGAGGTCGCGTGTGCGACCAACAACGAAGAAGTCGGTGAGCGCGTGCAGGCGGAAGGGCCGGTGGAAGCGGTGGCGGACAAGGGGTATCACAGCAACGACACGCTGGTGGCGCTCGGGGAAGCGGAAGTACGAACGTATATCTCGGAACCGGATCGGGGACGACGGCGATGGCAAGACAAGCCGGAAGCGCAGCAGGCGGTGTACAGCAATCGGCGGCGCATTCACGGCGAGCACGGAAAACAATTGCTCCGCCGTCGCGGAGAGTTGCTGGAACGCAGCTTCGCACACGCCTATGAGACTGGCGGGATGCGGCGCGTGTACCTCCGGGGACGGGAAAATGTTCGCAAGCGGGTGCTGATTCATGTGGGTGCGCTGAATCTCTCGCTGGTGATGCGGCAGTTATTGGGGAAAGGCACACCGCGCGGCTGGCAGGGTTACTCGGCCGAGGCGATGCTGGCTTCTTTGCGGCTGTGGATGGCACTGCTGGCGCAAGCCGAAGAAAGGATCGCCCTTCCGAACCTGAGGACGCCTGAGTACCCGGTGCAAGTCACAATTTTGCTGCTGTCCGTTGCGGGGTGAGCAAATCACTTCTGCCACGGGCTGCTAGAACAGCTTCTTGGAAGTTGTCAGGCATATCACTCGGGAGAGCAGAGACCCGAACGATTCCGGTTGAGTTGTCGCCAACTCTGAAGTTGAACCTCCGAGCGTCCGCGATCCAATTTATGCTTAAGCTCTTCAGACGACGGAATTGGGCGGATGACTAAATTGATGTGGCTTCACGACCGGATTATGTGCCATACACAGGGATATGGTTCTCAATCTTCTTTCTGCTCCGCGCCTGCCGCGGAGCGCTCTCCGCATAGCTCGGCGCCTGGGCGCCCTATTTGTGGCTGAACTGACGGGGACCTCGGACTTCAACTTCAGTAGAACCAAGAATTAGGAAACATCGTAGCAGGCGCGTTCACGCCGGTGCTCGCCAAGCTCGGGAATGAGATCACCGACCGACAGGCTTCGTACTTCCCTCCACTCCCGCAAAACATTTTGGAACGAAAGTCCCGCCGGACTAGGAGTTCACACAGCCACAGTTCCGGCCACAATGTTTCCGAAGTCATTCATCGGATTGATTTCAAATTGGATTCGCAACCGACTGGACTGAACAACTGATTCTGAATCAGTTGCTCAATGTGCTCGTTAACGCGCTCAAACTGAAGAGACTCACAACCGCGATTCCGAAAGCGCGTTTAGAGCCTCACTGAAGAGAATCATCGCTCGAAGCTGTTGGGACATCGTCGCAGCAAAGGGGTAGTCGAGGAGCTCTGAAGATGATCGAAGTGGCTCGGTCAGTCGGACCACAGAACATGCAATAATTCACGTTTTATGTACCTTCACATCGTTGTGGACTGCAAGACCCAAGACTGCGGAACGGTCCACAGGCTGGTGGTTCTTGGTAGCGCTGACGGGAATCGAACCCGTATACCCGCCTTGAGAGGGCGGTATCCTAACCGTTAGATGACAGCGCCACTATTTTTGCAGGTCTGGCATTTGAGAATCTGAGAGCCCGGATTCTTCCGCTAGAGCTGCCGTCCTGTAACTAACAGAAAAATAAACAGTTCGCTTTCGTTTAGAGACGCGCAGGGTTCGTTCTAGAAAGCATGAAGTTGTGGCCATTAACGGCAGTTCATGGTTGCTCTGGCCACAAAATGGCCACAAATTGAGCGGGCGTTCGCATCGGTCTGCAAGGTCCTCGACGGGCATCCTGAGTTGTGGGAGCGACCGTTACGGGATGCGGTCACGTTCGCGGTCAATGCTCTCCGGAAGAAGAAGGACTAGGCTTATTTGGCGTGTCCAGTGGAGGTCAATAATTTCTATGCACCCCCATCCAAACCTCCACGCTTAACGTCTGACGCTTTCTGCGTCTTGGATTGAGTCGAAGGACCCAAGGTCGTAATCAACGCCGTCGCTTTCTTTACGCTGTCGAGCAGGGCGCACACGGCCAATCAGTTGAAATCTCTTCGGTGCTTCCATGCCGTTTCACTATCTAGTGGTTCTGGCAAGCTCCCGCATCTTTTGAACAGTCAACTCTGCCATCTTCTCAGGCGTCACAATGCCGTCCCCGTATCTTTCACGGTGAACTGCTCCATGCTCGTATCGAAATCCTCTCTCCGCGTTCCGCATCGCCGCCTGCGAATCCTCGAGTTTCGACCGCCAAGCGACCGTCAGCGCTCCGAGTCGATGTTAAACCACGGGCGCCAGATTCCAACGAGACGGTCCTCTTCAAAAAAACGTTCAGCTATCGCGTTATCTGGAAAATCCGTCCGGTGGGAAAATCCGACGCAATTGAAGATTACTTTGAGCGGCTCCACTTCATTCGGGAACACATGCTCGATGCCAAACCGAAGCTGACACGACGTTGTCTTAGGCTTGGCTTTAACGTTCTCTGGATGCGCTTGGTGAAGGCGGCCTAGGGAGTCGCGCATTATGTGTTGAGAGAACCGAATTCTTACGTTCGTCGTTTTTCCCACGTAGAGGCATGGATAGATGAGCGCCGCCTCAGTCCACCAGTCTCGGTATTCAACGTTGACTGGGCGCTTGCCTGGTCCTTTGAGAACGATGTGTCTGTTACCGGCCATAAGATCGGCGCGGGAGCCGATCCACCAGAAAGCGTAAACGCCGGGGCGCTTCGGTAAGTCAATGGACCGCCCGACGAAGATTTGACCAACGCGGCGAACGGACTCGGGCGTGTGCATTTGAATCTATTCCTCCCTCATCATCTCGAATTGCGTCGAACGTGGTTCTTTGCGCTCCCGCCCCTAAATCGAAATCCTCTCGACAATATTCCGTATCACACGCGCCTCCAGATCGTGCTCATAGTCCCAAACCCTGCGGATACTGCAGTTGAAGTTGACTGTTGCAGACAGGACAGCGCATCAAATTCCAAGCTGGATCTCGATGAATGCGATATACAGACTTACATTGAGGGCACAGGATCGCCATGAGTCCTGCTGGCGGCCCTAGTTTATTCCCACGTACAAGAAGGGCGACAATTCCGCCCGCCAGAATTCCAGCAACAGGGTTTTCAGTGGCGATGCCAGTTGCGAAACCCGCACTCAGCGCCGGCAAAACGTGCGAATCGTCATATGACGATACAACCGCACGAGCGTACGCAAGCCAAGGGTCGGAATATTCAAAGCAGACGTGGTGATGCAGATGTGGGATCAAAACGGACAGCTTCCCATGATCTTCATGCGCCTCAAAAACCCATATGTCTTTATTAGCCGCGCCCGCGACCCCAGATTCCCAAAGAACCCATTGCTGGGTGTGGCGCAACTTCTCTACGTTTTCGCCGAGGAGAATGAAAACGGCATTTGATATGCCGATATCGCCTCTGATCTGTTGGGCCGTTCTGCGCCCATCCAGGATAGCTTCGATCTCCTCGTACTTTGCCGCGACCTTTGTTGATGCAAAAGCGCGATTGATGAACTCGATGATTCGTCTGTCCTTGGCACTGTGAGAAATGAAGATTTGAGCCATAGAAGCTCCTTTCGGCGTGCTTTCTAAAACGCCCTCTTCTACGACGCCGCTGAGAGATGGGACTGGATTTGAGATTCCGAAATTCCTGAGCTTGTTTTCACCCACCCCTCAAATGTCCCGTCTGCGCCTGCGCGCGCGTTCGTGAATCCCGAGTCACGAAAGAGTTTGACCAAGTCATTCGTGGCAGATCGGCAGCAAATCGAGACCTCAGTTTCACGACGCATTGTCCGCAGCAGCAGATCACTAGCCCGATTGTCATATTCCGGCAGGCTGTATCCAATTATGTGAACCTCATCCGAGGCTGCAATCGCTTCCCGAGCCTGAAGCCACAATGAGTTCCAGAAACCCTCCAATTCGCGAGGATCGAATGAAGTCGGTATGAAAAACTTCTTATTGGCGACCGGCATGATAAGCATTGGCACGAAACCCGTACCCATACGGAAACGTCGATCAACCAGGTCAGTGCCTAAGTAGATCATTTCTGGAGTAGGAATCACGGGTCGCCAGCCGAGCAGTGGCTCGCCTGGGTTGACTGCCCCTGCCCCCTGCAGTCCACCAAGTACCTGCGCTATCCAGTTTGTACTGCCGTGCAATTTCAGAAGTTTACATGGCAGACTCCCTGTAGGTTGATCTGTGGCGAAGCCAAACGGTTGATCCATGACGAAGCCATAGCCTGTAAGAACATTCCATTTGCCGGACCTACGGAGTTCCCGATCAAGTGAAACATCATAGTTAAATGTAATCACTGTGTCCTGAGGTGTCAGAATGCGCTCCGCGAAGAGGCGGTAGAGTTCTGCAGGATGTCCGCGACCGCGAATTGAATTGAGGTAGTCGTAGACCATCATCTGCGCGTGGTTCCGCAGGGACACAAGAGACTGGTCTGAGGTGTGTGATATTCGATCATCCAGTTCAGTAAGAAACATCTCGAAGGGCTTGGAGGTATCGAACAATTCGTGCAAATTATCAGCGGCTGACCGATAGATGTGAGCAAGTGGCTCACTACGCACCCATTCTTCCACTGACGGCCAGAGTTTGGATGCAAGAGGATAGTGGGCGTGTACGGACGCCCCGGCGCCGAAGACGTAAGCTTTCATTCTTTCCTCATCTCACTTCAATTCTACAGCCCCAAAATCCGTTCCCGCGATATGCCGCATCAGGTATGCTGGGCCGATACTCCCGTGCATAAATCTTGAATAATGCACAAAAATAAGCCACTGACAGAACAGGGCTTTTCCGTTGCAGAAATCCGGTGCAAAATCGCGGCATGATTTTCGGTATGCACGGGTATCGACAGAGGGCCAGAGCATTGACGCCCAAGTGCGCCAACTGACCAAGGCCGGATGCAAAAAAGTGTTCCGCGAAGTGGCGAGTGGAGCTAAAGACCGAACGCGCGCAGCTTCAGCGCTTGCTCGACCAGCTCGACGCCGGCGACGTGGTGATGGTGACTTCGCTTGATCGGTTATCCGGCTCGCCGGGTGCCGAGTGAACATTATGGATAAAGATGAGCTTCACGATTTGGTTTCTCTTCTCAAAACGGAAATCGAGGCAGGAAGGGTACGAGTTAACGACGCTAGAACAATCCAATCATTGGAACGTGTGCGGTTAGGCAATGACGGCAAGATAGACCCTGCAACTGTTGACGGTCTGGTTCGCAGTTTCGCTATGGCGGTCGGGATGAGCCAAGCTCAGAAGGCCATGAGACGTATTCCGTTGCGCGATGTCCAGAGCGACTATTTTGACATTCTGGATAAGTCTTTCGGCGGGCTATTCGACAAGATGAAGAGGCTTGGTCTAAATCCCCAACAAATAGCGGAACGTCTCTCCTCGAACGATGAAATATTGCGGGCATTTAACGCCGATGTCGTAGAGTTTGCCCCGGCCATTCGTGAGTTTTGGGATGAATTTGGGCCTGTTGTCGAACTTCATTTGCGCGATCTTCACTGCCTGAAATCTGTCTTTGGCGGAGACATCTTTCCGTCGTACGTGACGAACATCGCCTGCTCCGCTGGCCTTTACATGGACACAATCATCCTAGCGGATCCCCTGCTAAGGCTTGCAGATTTCCTAGGCAAGATGAACCCCAGAGACTTGTTTTATTTCGCGACCAAGCACGCACTCAATGCCCTTAGCTACAGAGAGCTGGCTCTGGCTGAGACTTCACCTCCAATTGTCGTAATTGTGCCCGACCCGTCGTATGCGGATAAGCCGTACATGATGGCACTGCAAGTCGCGGGCGAGGCCACTCTTCTCGAACATGCTTCCAGAATGTTTCGGCGGACCTTTGCGACGGCCGAGGAATTCCGGGATTTTCTGACGGCATTCAAAAGCGCAGGTGAGCTAGTGTCGGCATTGTCAGATCCGGAAAGGCTTCTGTTCGACGTGGGGTGGTCGGAGCCCCTCGCCGAGCAACTTCAGCGCAATCAGAGAGAGATAAGCACCGGGGTTTCCGCTCCGGCCGGCGGTGGGATCGGGGAGGCTGCGTTTGTTGCATTGTTGGGCAGAATGATCCAAACAAACGAGGCGCTGCTTAGAAGCTCTCGTTACGGAGGCACGCCGCTCATTGACGCGCCGACTTCCTGGCGCTATCTACAATGGACATACGAATACGATCTTTCAGCAAAGCAATCAGATGTTGCTCAGGCCCTGATTTCCAAGGCAGTTGAGAGCGAGGGCAGCAAAGAATTCGGCCTCTTATCGGGTCTTCCCCCGGAGGCCCTCATACAACTGAGGCAAGAAGGCGCGCTCGCAGAACTTCGAGATGTGATTCGCCATGGCATTAAGGAGATGGACATTGCGTCCCCAACAGCGCTTTCAGCTGTAAGCGATTCAGTCATTGCGAATATCGATGCTGCGTTTTCAGAGCACGATCGGACACTGAAGGAAATCGCGACATCGAAGCGCCGATTCTTTGGCTTGGATGTGGGACGCTGGATGGCATTTGGCGGTATCTCACTGGCAGCTGCCTCAACAGGAAATGCTGGCCTCGCCGTCCTCGCAGCTGCGGCGGGAATGGTCGGAGCACCCTCGATGCCTGATCTCTGGAGACGCTACCAAGAAATGCGCTTAAAACGAGAAACTCTGGGTCGTTCGCCGACAGGTATTCTGTTTCGACATCTTGGCAAGAGGTTTGGGTTCTGAACGTTTTCAACCGGGACTTGGCTTCTCAACCCCACTCGTGCAAAGTAGGTCCTGAGAGCATGGTCGCCCATTGCGAAGAAAAAAGCGAGAGAGGGCTAGTGCTCGGCTGTAATAAGGGGGCTCCTCAGGTTAAGCTGCCGCTGAATGAGAGTTGCTGGGCCGCCGGGTACCGATTCATGCCGAGCCAGAAATGGACTCGCTATAGCCGGACTCAGGAAGTTTTCTCTTTCTTTTTCTTGGTTAGTGGCCGCCAGGTCTGTTCTGGTGGTTTTCTCTCGCCTTCCAGCGGCGAGGCCACAGCAACCGCCGTGTGTTCAAGCGTGCCTTGCCCAACTCGATTCTCAAGGTGGGTACAAAGTCGATCACTGCGGTGTATGAACTTTAGCGGTAGCGCGTCGAATGCGGTGAGATCGTGGAATCTGTTAAATGTTGTACAATGAACGTATTGCAAGCCTATAAGTGCTGCAAATAAGATCTTGACCTTATGACTAGTATACTAGTATACTAGTTTTGCTAGGGAGGATCGAATGAAAACGCGGGTTTCGCACAGAACTCAACCGATCACAAACCAGGCCGGCAAGCCGACCCTTGAGTCGTACACTCTGCAAGTGCGTTCGGCGGCTTTTGAGTCTCGTCCTCAAGCCAGCGTTACTCGTTTCGATGTCCTGAGTAGAATTGTCGATCTCATTGCTGATCTCACGCTGCCACAGGGTGAATTTACGTCTGAATTGGAGCTTGCCAAGCTCTTGGGACTGCCGGGCAGAACGCCGAGTGTGCGAGAGGCATTAGCTTTACTCGCCCGCGATGGCGTCGTACAGCCATATCCTCAACGGGGCTATTTTGTTCCGCGAATCACGGGAGAGCAGGCAGAGGAAATTCTTTTGCTAAGACTCTCAATTTTTAAGGCGATCATAACAAGATTAACGTCGCGGGCTTCGTTATCTAAGCTTGTCGCTGCTGAACAATTGTGCGCCGAGCTCGCTTCGCGGGGCACCCAATCATTCTTAAAGAACGAGACTGCCTACTGGAACGAGCTGGCAAGGCGGGGAGGATTTATTTTCGCGGTGCAAAATCTCAACGCGTCTGGCGACCAACTGCGAATTTTTCATGCGAGCCATCCTCTGCCCGACGAGATTATTGATGTGACGGCCACGCACTACGAACGGGTTTTGCATTGCATCACTGAGCACAATAGCGAAGGTGCAATCGCAGCTGTGCAGGACAATTTCGAACTGCGGCAAGCCAACCTTAAACAAATTCCAGTGGTCGCAAACAATTCGACCGAATTGAAGGCTGAACAAGTCGCGTCCGCTACGTAGCCAGAATATTAAGGACGGTGCCTAAGGCACTTTGGATTGCATTCTGAATCCACGCGTGGCAAATGGCAAGATGCTCCCCAGCGAAGAATACTCGCGGTTCATTAGATGCGAGAGGATGCGGTTCGCAGAGGTAGTGCTGATAGCGCGATTGTTCGCCAGGCCCAAAGAATGCGAACGCGCCATGTCCAGGATTCTCCTGCTCGTCCCATGAGTGATGCACGACGTTGGCATCCTTTATGAAGGTTCGGCAGTTTGGATGTACTTTTTCAACGCACGATAATATGAGTTCCGTTCGTTGTGCGTCGTCCAATGCTGCAAATCGCCTCGCATTCGCTCCCCACATGTACGCTGCTGTGAACACTCCCGGTTTATCAGCCCAAGCCTTTTGCTTCGCAATTCGTTTAGTAGGTCGGTCATTGCTCGCAATGTAACCGGCCCGTACAGCAGGGTTCGGAGCCGGATCGCTATTGTCCGAGGGATACCACATCTGTTGATTGGCAAGATCGGTGTAACTCCCACCCCCGAGAATCCCATCCTTTTCCCAAAAGCGCTGGTCGGACAAGACGATGGTTTTGCCGGAACTCGCGTAGGAAACATTCGTAAGTGCTTCGTAGACCGGCGCTGCGAGCGGGGGTTCAAACCGAAGCCGCAGAGTGGCACCCGCTGGGGTCGCGCAAACGACGTAATCGAAATCGTGCTGCTTCTCACGTCGCTTTGTGCGCCAAGACACTCGAACCTTGGACTCACCTTGGACCTCGATGGCTGTTACGGGACAATTCAAACCTACGGCAACGCCGAGCTTCTTAAGAGCTCCCGCGAAACCGTCGACCAGCTTAACCATCCCTCCGACAATTTCGCTTTTAACAGGTTCCTTCAATGCGAGTTCATTGAGAATGAACTGCAAACAGGACGCCTGATCAAACCACAGCATGCCCGTTCCACGCCCCAAATATTCGCAAGCATCGGCTCCAAAATATCCAAATCCCGATCGATGGTCACCCCTCATCAGTTGTCCTAAAGAGAATTGCTCAAGAAGCCTAAGCTCTGGAGGGATATCAAATTCCTGGAAAATCGATCTGAAATGTGAGGCGCTCAAAAGGCTCATGTGGTATCGGATGAATTGCTCTGCCGAATCCAGGGGTGAACGTCCAACACAAGAGAATCCCGGAAGACGAAGGTTGAACAAGTTTTGAAGATTCCGGAAATTCTCAATTCGTACCCGTCTTCCCCGGAGATATAGGTAAGCATCAGAGTTGTGACTTACAAACTCTCTTGTGTCTAACTTGAATTGGTGGATGTAGTGCCAGACGCACCCATGGTTGCCTGGTATTCTCATCGCCCCGAGCTCACCGTATGTACTCTTGTCAAATTGATGCGTCCACATGCGTCCACCAAGCCGGGGAGATGCCTCCAATAGTCGGACCTGATAGCCCTTAGCAGACAGCTCATACGCAGAGGTAAGGCCTGCAATGCCACCTCCAACAACGCAGATTGTTTTCGAAATCTTAGGTGGTTTGGCTGATTGGAGTTGCTTTTCCGGGAAACTGTACAGTTCGAGAATAATCTCTTTGAGCAAATCGTCTTCCGCCATGTCATCGGCCGCTCGCTGACCGTGACCTGCTACTGCTTCACGCAACAGCTGGTCCAAACGGTTTTCCCATCCTTCCGGATCAAGATCTACATAATGGTATGGGCTGAAAGGCTGAATGGACACACGTCGCTCCCGGTAATAACGGAATAGGAATGGATTTTACACCGCTGGCGTCGGCGTGGATCAATAAAAGGAACTGGACCATTGATAACAGTGAATTCGAGATCTGTGAGTTCGCTGAAAGCAAGATAGAATTGACGCCGCCTCCAGATGAGGTCAAGTCGCTGCAGGGCCATTTTTTCCTTCCGGGCAGCCTGCTTTTCGACTGAGGATGGGCCAGGCTAGGTCTATGACCGTATGGAGATGTATATCTGTAGATACTCGTGGAAGGAGCAAAAGAGCGGCATAGTGCAGGCATGCGAGCCTATCATCGGGTGCATGTCCAGCTAACCAAGAAGGATCGTAAACAGATCGCCGCCATGTTGAACAAGGGGTGGAAATCGGCGCGGGTGCTGCGGCGGGCTGTGATCCTGCGGGAACTCGGCCAGGGGCAGACGGCCGGGCAGGTAGCCCGCCATGTGGGTGTAGCCTCCAAGACGGTGCGGGCCATTGCCCGGCGCTACGAGGAGGAAGGACTGGAGTCGGCCCTGTACGAAAAGCCGCGTCCGGGCCAGCAACGAGTGCTGGACGCGGGCCAGAGTCAGCGCATCATCGCGATGGTGTGCAGCCCGCCGCCGCAAGGCACGGCGCGGTGGAGTGTGCGACTCATCGCTCAGGAAGCGGTGAAGCGGAGGTTGACGCGGCGGGTGGGCCGGGAAACGATCCGCATCCTGCTCCAGAGTCATGACCTGAAGCCGTGGCGGGAAAAAAATGTGGTGCGTGGCGGAACTGGACGCGGAGTATCTGCGGTGCATGGAAGACGTGCTGGCCTTATATGAGAAGCCGCTCTCGGAGCGGGAACCGGTGGTGTGTATCGATGAGAAGCCGGTGGTCCTGCATGCCGATCTCCGCCCCTGCCGACCCATGCATCCGGGACAAGTTCTGCGGCGCGACTGCGAGTACGAACGCCGCGGCACGGCCAACGCATTTTGCGGAGTGGAGCCCAAGGCGGGACGGCATTATCCGCGCGTGACTCCGGACCGTTCCTCGCCCGAGTTTGCCGATTATCTGCTGGAGATCGCGGAACATTATCCGGCGGCCGACACCATTCATCTGGTCATGGACAATCTGAGTTCGCACACCCGTAAGGCCGTGGTGGAGCGGTACGGCGAGAAGGCGGGAGGCTGGCTGTGGGACCGGTTCCGGGTACACTACACACCGAAGCACGGAAGCTGGCTGAATCAGGCGGAAATCGAAATCAGCCTGTTCTCCCGGCAGTGCCTGGGACGGCGCAGAATCCCATCGCTGGGCGATCTGCAGCGGGAAGCCAGGGCCTGGGGTCGGAGAATGAATCGGAATCGGGTCACCATCGACTGGCGCTTTACCCGCAAAAAGGCACGCTTGAAGTTCGGTTACAGAAGAAACCAGATTATGCGGTCAGAGACCTAGAACACCTGATCGATAAAATTGAAGATCGGCGGGATCGTCCTGGATACGGCCATGATTTTCTGTCATACAGCGCCGATAATGAACACCGGTACATAGAAGTGAAGCGTGTAAGTCGTTATCAAGACTAAAGCCGGACGTGTTTGAATAGGGACGGCGGAAACGGGGTTGAGAAAGAGGAAAGCGTCCGAAGGTGCGACAATCCCCTGTGGGAGATTTGCATGATCCTGAACGGCTTCGTAGACGACAGTGGCAGTGGCGGCGGCGCTAATCGCGGTAACATCTTCGTCCTCGCTGGTTTCGTTGCGAGTCCAGAACGCTGGGACGCATTTTCAAGCGAATGGTTGCGCATCTGTGATCAGGAGCCAAAGACACCGGATTTTCACATACAACGAGACATTCGCCTCCTAAATAAAGATGGCTCCGTGCGATGGACTGAGGCCGAGAGGGACTGTCGAATCAAGGAACTGGTAGACCTGACAAAAACGCAAGCGCAATATCGCGTTGAAAGCGTCCTTGCGTGGCCCAACTATGATCTGGTCGTTAAAGGCAAAATACCGCCTGAACTGGACAACCCCTACTTTCTTTGCTTCTACAATATCATCATCTCATTTGCCGAGTTCATGGACAAAGCCGAGATTGATGGAGTCGTCGATTGGGTCTTCGATGACCAGGGCCGAACTGGCCACGATGCAATTCGCTGGTATGAGTTCATCAAGGGTGCCATCACCCCGAGGGTGCGGAGTCGGCTTGGTACTAAGCCGATCTTCCGGCATGACAAAGATGTTCTCCCCTTAAAAGCATGTGATATTTGGGCGTGGCAGGTCAGGCGGCACCTCGACAAAGAGCAGCCGCAAGGCATCGAACACAACGATTACATCGACAGCCTCTCAGGTCTGCATGGCGTGGGCAACGTCATTAAAGGAGAACATCTTGAAGAGTTCGTCGCGAATATGGGGCACGGCCTAATGTTAAAGTCCGCAAGTACATTCTTCTTGCCTCTGTAAACAAGTGGCTTACTCTGGCCGGTGGTACATTCCACAACCGACATTTGCGACGCTTGCGGTCCATGATTGGCCCGGAGTCCTTGGCTGTTTGTGTGAACCGAGTGCCGAACCGACGCCTAGCAGGCTGCTGAAAAACTACTCCTAATCCACAGCCCGACTGTGATACCAGAAGGCATGCGCGGAGAAGATCAGCAGCAGAATCACATGTTCAGTTATTTGTCGCCGGAAGCGCGGGTGCGGAAGGATCATCCGCTGCGCGCCATTCGGACCATGGTGGACGAAGTGCTCAGCCAGTTGTCGCGGCGGTTCGACGGCATGTACGCCACAGTGGGGCGTCCGTCGATTGCGCCGGAGAAGCTGTTGCGGGCCCAACTGCTGCAGATGCTGTATTCGATCCGCAGCGAGCGTTTGCTGATGGAAGAGATGGACTACAACCTGCTGTTCCGCTGGTTTGTGGGGCTGAATGCGGACGATGCCGTCTGGGACGCGACCGTGTTCACCAAGAATCGCGATCGCCTGCTGGAGGCGGATGTGGCCCAGGAGTTTCTGGTGCGGGTGGTCGAGCAAGCGCGGGCGAAGGGTCTGACCTCGGACGAGCATTTCACGGTGGACGGCACGCTGCTGGAAGCCTGGGCGGGCGCGAAGAGTTTTCAACCGAAAGACAAGCAGCCTACGCCTCCGCCTGACGATCCCGGTAATCCCACCGTGAACTTTCGCGGGGAGCAGAGGTCGAATGAGACGCATGCATCGAAAACCGATCCTGAGGCGCGGCTGGCGCGCAAAGGCGAGGGCAAAGAGTCGAAGTTGAGTTACTGCGGGAACCTGCTGGTGGAGAACAGCAACGGACTGATCGTGGACGCGGAAGTGTTTCAGGCCAATGGCACGGCGGAACGCGACGCTGCGCTGGTGATGTTGGAGAAGCTTCCCGGCATACAACCGGTGACCGTGGGCGGCGACAAAGGGTTCGACACGAGGGATTTCGTGAAAGAGTGCCGGCATCTGCGGGTGACGCCGCATGTGGCGCAGAACCTGGGACGGCGCGGCGGCAGCGCGATCGATGCCCGCACCACGCGGCACTCGGGCTACGCCATCAGCCAGAAGAAGAGGAAGCGGATCGAAGAATGCTTCGGCTGGCTGAAGACGATCGCGCTCATGCGGAAGGTTCGGCATCGTGGGGTTGGCAAAGTGCACTGGATCTTTACTTTCGCCTGCGCCGCCTACAATCTGGTGCGCATGCGGAATCTGGCCCTCGCGGTTCCAGTGGTGTAAGCCGGGGCCGACGTGTGTCTGTAACCGCATCGAGTTAGAATCAAAGGCCACACCAGCACCGGAAATCAACACGTTCGACACCATCCACGATGAACAACAGAAAGAAAAACACGCTGCCGATCGATTTTTCAGCAGCCTGCTAGATCACACCGATAGCGGAAAGCCTCGGGTTACCGCTGTGCCTTCGCGAACTCTGGCGCGTTGACTAGCGCGCATGCGCGTTGCCGGGCAGGTTCATCCATGTGGATGCCAAGATAGCAGGACGGCTAGCCCATGGAAGTGTAGTGTGGCCGTGGAAATCTTGCCATTGACATGAGTGATTGTGTGTTCCTATGATGCCTTAGAGAGAACAATGCAACGCCCCGCGGCTTGGGGCGTTTTCTATTTTGAGGAAACGGGGAAAATCAAATGGACGCAACTACCATCAGCTGGAATGAACTACGAAAGCCTGCGGGACACTTGCTAATGATCGGTCTGGCAGAGGACGGGTCAGACTTATGGAAGATTCTTCGGAAGCCGGAGGGAACGTTTTGGGAAGTTGAGGCAATGGTCAGCTGGGCACTAACTGGCGAGACGCTCCGAGTTGACGACGGTGATCAGATTCTTGATGCGAAGAAACTTGCCAAGTGTGAAGAGTTGTACGAGAAGTACAAACTCTTGTTGTTGGCAGAGAGGGAGGGGAAATCGGCCACAAACTGACTGTGACAGCTACGAGCTAACCAATTCAGGGATACTTCGTAGTAATGGTGCCATCGCTCCAGTCGGCCTTTAGATTTCTTAAGTTTGGGTACAGTTCAGCCACGTGCATGTATTTTTCGGTTTCGAGAGCACCAGTCCAAAGCATCCACATCTAATCGGGCATCCACGCGGACAATCCATGAGCCTCAAAGTATTTATGAACGTCGGACCATACCGCCCCCGCGACCGAGTTCTGCTCAAGCAAGAGAATCTTTCTGTTCGCGTTCGATGCCTTCAGTTTGGGCAATTTCTCCTCGAACGCCTTTCGCACAGTTGGTTCATTGCTCTTGCCCGGCCAATTCCGAGCAACCAGAAAGGAACCCGGCTGACCGGGTAGGTAAGTTCGTTTGTCAATTCTCAGCGGAATGGAAACTGACCCTTGTACAAACATCAAGGGATGTGAGCCTAACCCCAATCCGAACACATTCTGGCTAAGGAATGCAACGAGGTCGGTGCCCAGAGTATTCCACGCGATTCCCTTCGGAATGGCTCCTACTTCTATCGAAGCGGAAGTTTGAACACCGACTTCCGCAAGACTTGGATCCTTTTCAAGTCTTCCTAGGACCTCCATGAATCGCGCATTGTCAGTCATTTCTCCCGGAAACGCTTCGATTCGGGTGTGCTCTAATCCGAGAGTCCTGCCCTGCGAATCTTTGCACAGAGCGTCAATGCTTCCAGTATTGCGGACGTGCTCGTCGGGATACGAGTCAACTCGGAAATCTGCTCCGCTCAGATTGTTGTAGCAGTCCAACCATATTCCAATGGCCCTCTTGTCATTGTCTCTCTTCATTCTCATCCCATTGTTACTTCAACAGAAATAGCCAAGCCGAGCTCGTTACCGCAACGATTTGAACAACTGAACGTGACCGCATCTGTCGCAAGTGAAAATGCCGACGCGCATTCGACTGCTGTCCGCCCCATTACCGTGCCACATTCTGAGGCCAAAGAGATTCTTTGACGGATCGCTCAGTTCCAGAAGATCCGGCTTGTATTCTCCTATCCCACAAACATGACAAGGCTTCGGAACGTCCTTGCCGTTCAACAATTGACCACCTTGCTCAATAACCTGTACGAACGCGATGACCATCGAGTGAACGAGAGAAATGGACGCACAATTCTCGGGTCGATCAACCAAGCACTTCTCCGGAATAGCGTCAATCATGTGAACGTGAGGATCATGCGGAAAGAGCTTCGTGAGGTCTGTGTCTGGCTCTCTAAAGAATTCACGATTGAGAAAAAGGTGACCAGACACCATGCACCATAGGAGCTTGCCTAACATATAAACGTCAAACTTGGTGTGAACATCGTCTAGCCGCTCGCCCGCTGCCCAAGGAGGCATGTAATCGTGCGGGCCAACGCTCTCGTTCGTGCGGGTCAATCGTTTTGGCTGATTAGGAACGTACACAATTCCAAAATCCCCCAAGACAAGCTCCTCGTCCTTTCTGATAAAAACATTCGCAGGCT
This sequence comes from uncultured Acidobacteriota bacterium, assembly GCA_963719865.1. Taxonomy (GTDB): domain Bacteria; phylum Acidobacteriota; class Terriglobia; order Terriglobales; family Acidobacteriaceae; genus Sulfotelmatobacter. The sequence goes on from CAVRDS010000015.1 coordinate 199,327, forward strand.
TAATGTCGCGGTGAACGATGTTATCTTCGTGTAGCAGCGCGACGGTGTCTACCAAAGACAGGAACGCTTTCAAAGCGAGAGCAGGTTTACCCTTGTAGACTTCAATGTTGTCCTCAAGGGTTTTCCTCGGAAAGTATTCAGTTACGATCCACCGTTCAGACTCGCTGGAGTCCAATAGACGAGGCAAACCGGGCCGATTCTCCTTGAGAACCGCGATCTCTTGCTGGAGACGCTGAAGTGCCTGTTGCTCCCCGCCCTCATCGCGAATCTTGAACTTCTTCATGGCCCCATGTTCGGAAGGTAACTCGGGACGCGCATAGGCCGCGATTGCGTTAGCCAGTTCGGCTTCTTTGTCGCCGTACAGAGTCTTCCGAATGGTTCGGAGCAACTTTGCTCGTTCAGAAACTCTCGCGGGGCAACGGGCGAGAAAGACTTCGCTCTGTCCGCCACCGCCTAGCCGCGTAATTTCTTCCCATAGGACCTCTTCTGCCTCTTCATCGTCATCCGCAACTCCGACACGTCTTCGGAATCCTGCCATCGCTTGATCCCACTCACTCGCGGGGTCCGGCATGTTTGTGACCGCTTCCCCAACTTGAAAGGTCTTCAGTTCTGTCTGGTCAGGATCGACAAGTTGGCTAGACGCGAGCTTTCCTAAGTCCCTGACGAGGTAAATTCCGAGTTTAAGGGTAGCGTCTTCAACAATTCGATTGTCCTTGGCTACTTGCTTCTTGAGGTCCTCAAAGACAAAACCTTCTGTCCTTCGTTCGGGCACGAACATGCGCTGTAGCGCTTGAAGAACAATGGTAGTGGCGAGCTTCGCTTGTTCTCTGAACTCAGGTTTTCCACAGAATTGAAACGCCGCAGCCGCTGGAAGGTATTCCTCATCCACGGTCGCTACATGGGTATCTTTTCGACGGATGATGTTTTGATTTACGAGATTGCTGATAGCCTCCGCCGCAGGCTGATTCAGAAACTTGATGAGAAGTGGCCTGCGGGCAGTGCTTTTCTTCGCCTCTACGAAATCAGTAACCACGTCTGCCAAAATGGCTTCTTCCAACTGCGGGATTGTCATTGCCGTCATCATGAGTACAGATTATCAATCTTCCGCATGATTTCCTCCGCCCATTTCACGGACGCGGCGATGAGCTTATCCGTCCGCGGACTATCGCGCGGCCCGCCAAACAGGTCATCAGCGGTCTGCAATGTGCAGGCTGGCGAGAATCGCTGCCATGATCCCGAGCACCCGTTTGCGGCCCCTTTTGTTCCATCATGGAATCAAATTGACAATCGTCTTCATTTCTCTTGCAACCTTGGCTCAGGCAAGATTTTCTGCAAAGTACGATGCGCAAGCGCGCTTTCGTCTCGAATCTCCACCTGGGTCGTGGCGCCTGCAGGCAGGGTCGCCGCCTGATACTCCTCGTAAAGAAGATATCCAGGCGCAATGGGCTCGCGAAAGAAATCGTTCAGAATCTGCGAGACGCGTTTGCCCAATTCCGCGTCCGCGGCAAACTGTGCCTCAAACTGCCGACTGAATTCTGCCCAGTCCGGGCGCGCTTTGACGATCGCCACAATGTCTGCCGCATGCGTCTGCGCTTCCTCGCGATCGTGCCGCGCTTCCTCCGGGCCCCGGATATTGTGATAGCGGTCAAAGAGAGCCAGCAGTTTGAGCATCACCAGCGCGTGCGGCCGGGTGACACGCACCCTCGCGGCATACGGTTCGCCGTCCGGCAACCTCCCTTCCAGCGGATACTCGTCCGACTCGGCGAGCGCGATCGTGCCTCCGGTACAGGCGCGGGCATGGATCCCTTTCTGTACATCCACGCGGAAGTCGGCGGCCCGCTTGAATTCCTCCGGGGCCATGAACTCGATGCGCATGGTTTCCTTGCTGTTGGGGATGGTCTTTTCAAATTGGAAATTTCGTGCGCCAGCAACCGCCGCATAACCCAACCGCTTCAACACTGCCTCCAGCTGAAGAGGCTCTACCCGGAGGGCAATCACGTTCAAAATGAAATCTACGTCCTTGGTACCGCGTGCGTTCTTGACGGCGAACTTGATTGCCTGCGCGCCGGCAATGACGAAGTCGTTCGCCGCTCGTCCCAGCGCCGCGAGTAACTCCAGGACGTAGGTCCGCTGTGGCTCCGGAATCATGCGGATCTCCAGCGCGGCTCGATCGCGTTGCTCAATAAATAGTCGGCCTGCTTGAGATCCCGTCCCCCGCGCGCATATAGGTCGAGATAGGCTTGCAGGTTGGATACGATCGGAACCTCGCCTTCCCGCCTGCAGTACAAGAACACGCCTGCATCATAGGGGTAGATGAATCGCAACTTGGGCCCGGTCGATTGCCCCTCAGCCTGCTCGCGCAAACGCGCGCCGCTCTCCGCATTTCCGAGAAAGATGTCCACGCGGTCGAGTTCGACAAAGGGGGCGACCAGGGATGCGGCAGCGGCGCCCGTGAAAGCGTAAGCGCCCTGGACTTGTCCCTGAAGCCGCTCGCTGATCTCGGTCACCCCGTTTCCGAACGCATTCGGAACTTCGAAAGAACTTCGTAACCGCCAGCGATAGCGCTCTTTATATTTTTCCGCCCACTCGACCAGCAATCGCCGTGGCTCGGGCACGACGACCGCCGATCCCTGCCGGCGAATCCAAAGCTGCTCTTCCAGGCTGGAAAGGACTTTCGAAATCGAGCCCTGACTGACGCCAAAATCCATCGGCTGGCGAACGATACCGCCGACTCGCTGAGCCTGAGCGTTGAGTTCTTTGGAGATATCGGTGAGCGACCACGCTTTCGGTTTTTCGAGCAGGACTCGCAGCACGCGCGAGGAGCGTCCCGAAAACACGTTCATGCTGCGCGACGAGTCCCCAGTCTGGTTTCGTTCCGTACTTCGCCGGCCCAAACGCTGCAGCGTGAATTGTCCGGGGACTTGAATCGAAACGTTTCCCGCCAGGTCGAGGAAATCGATGCCGTTCGCGACGCTGTACGCCTGCGCCTGCGAAGACAGACTCCGGGCTAACACTGCGAAGGCAGCGTCTTTTTTCAACGACTTCATGCGCTGCATCCAGGGACCAATCTCCGCCAACAGCTTGGGGGAAGGCGCCTGTTTGATTTCGGCAAATACAAGAATCCGATTCTTGCCCGAGGTCAGTTCAAAGCTGACATCGAAGGGGCGCTCCGGCTCCTGACGTACCTGCGCGATGCGTACGCCGGGGAGATCTTTCACGGGTACTTGCTTTCGCAGGGCGTCCACCATCCTCCGTTCGAATTGGGCCTCTCGGGTCTCCATGCTCCACCTATTTTCGCAAATGGGAAATACCGTTGTAAACGAAAATATTCGTGTACGACATAGTTTCCTGTCCGCGAAAACTACGTATCATCATCCATTGAATCAACGAGATCCATCCATTTCACGGCTTTTCTCGCCCCTCCTTGCAACCGTCGTGCCCTCTTTCAGGTGGACGCCGCCTAATCCGCGGCTCCGAATCCGCGGCTCCGACTGGCGCTGCGGACTGCAACGAATTATTTACCGAAGGCATAGCGTATGATTTTCGAGTCTCGGAGACGCCCATGCCCAAAGAACGATTGAGAGTAGATCCCGTGTTAGCCCATGAGGCCAAGGGCCTTGTCGCATTGGCGTTCCGCAACGGTCCTATCGAAGATGTTCATGCTGGCAAAGAGTGTCCCACGTGTGCCGGTAAACCGGAATACTCGCGCATAACGGAAGCCGAAATGAAAAACATTATGAAGAATGCGGTAGACACGGTCTACAAACTGCTATGGATGAAGAAGAATGATCCAGAGAAGTACGAGGCATCGATCGGGCTCGGGAATCGGTACACGCGGTCTTGGGATGATCCGACAACATACATTGGCTAGGTCAGTAAGGTCTGCGGGACTCGTGGCGGTTGCTATTTCAGCTGATGGCGGAGTATGTGAACAACCTTCGTAGAGTTGAGTTGGATGCAAGTCCGGGCCTTGATGCATATTACGGCTCCAAATGATAACTGCAGATGTTCATGAATGCCCCTACAATATCCCTAGAAAAGAGGACCGCTATTCGTAGAGGACTCCTCAACAAAAATGTCGGGCTGACCCTTGCCTTCGGCTGTTCTGTGATTGCTCTCGTTTGCCTAGTGCTGGGTCTTCGATTAGACGCTAAATCCATGGCCGTAAATCTGCTCGCAGGATTCGTCTGCACTGCTGTGGGCATTCCTGTTGCGATCTGGATCATTGACGGATACTTGAAACATATCGCGCGTCGCCGATGGTCACGCGTCGACATACTGACGTATCGCGCGATAGCAGCCCATCTCTGTGATTCAGCCGTTGAGATCCTCATTGGCGTGGATGTCCTGAACGATTTGCGCCCAATGCCTTTCATTCAAGAGGGTCGAGACAAGCCGGATGCCAAAACGATTGAAGGCCTTTCGGCTCTCGCAAACCTTCTGCGGGCTGTGCCTAACCCTGAAAATAATGACCTCTCGGACAAAGCCATAGAGTGTTACAAGGCCAATAAGTGGGACCTGGATCAACTCTGTGACAGCCTTTTGCCCCGGGTAATCGAATACTCGGGCGAGCAGGACTTGATTGATTCTCTCATCGGCCTAGACGGCATTCGCAGGACACTGCACAATTCAATGATTGCGCACGAACAAGCTGTGACAGGCGGGGTTTTCTGTCATTTGCCGGAACTGGTGGACGCCAGTGCGCAAGTGTATGGGGCTCTCTTGAATCACTGGACATCCAGCCTCCTGGACTCTGTCGATACTGGCGACGACAGAAGCTGACAGCCTTTCAAGCTTCGGTCCGCTCGAGTTGCGGTTCGCTTGAATTGGAAAGAACAGTAGGAAACGCCCAGAAGTGAAAGAGCATGCGTTGCTACGAACGGTGTTTTGACGATCCTTACCTGAAACGGTAACGTATCGTTTGCCCGTGGGATTAACTTTACCTGCATGTCTCATTGCCTTATATTGCGGAGCTGATGCCAATGCGCCCCCTTCGTGGAAGCGGTATAGCTTTTGCTTGCATTGGTTGGGTCTACTCACAATACTGGAGAAGAATGTATGGACAATCAAATGAATCAAATGAACCTTACGGTTGCGCCAGCGGCTGAGGTACGCCGAGATGTTGGTCGAAATCTTCCGTGGATATCCGGACTGCTGGCGGCCACGCTTGCTTACGTGATTGCGAGCACGCTTCTGATCCGACACTTCGAGGATCATTGGGGTTTCTGGCACGCGGGCTATTTCACGGTCATAAATGTAACGACAGTTGGCTTTGGCGATGTAGTTCCTGGCACCCATGCGGGAAAGGTGCTTGCTGGGATAAACGGCTTTGCAGGGCTATTGCTATTCGGTGGTCTTATCGCTGTGATTACTATTGCGTTCCAGCCTGCCAGTTGGTCAACTACGCTTACCTCAAGCGCGGCTGAACATCCAGATCAGCCAAAGCGACCAGAAAAAGACGTTGTCTCCCATAAGACGGCTGAGGCGCTCGAAAGTCTTGCAATGCTTCTACGTGCGGTGGATCAACACATGGAACACGAAGCCGGCGCAGGCAACATTCGCATCGAACTGCACGGCAATCGGCCGGATCTTGTGGCTATCGAAATATTTATTCACGCTCACTGACTAACAAATCCTGGCTTGTCCACAAGCGATATTGCTTCTGCCGATCTGGGAATGCAGTCTGCCCCTTGTCATTGGGTACGATTGGCGATAATCTGCAACGTCCACAGCAAACGCACTGTCCATTTCCGCATGACTCGCGACCAACTGAAGCAACTCGAAGCTGATCTTTGGAGTGCCGCTGACAATCTGCGCGCCAACTCCGACCTCAAGTCCAGCGAGTATTCCACGCCGGTGCTAGGCCTGATCTTTCTGAAATTCGCGGATAACAATTACCGCCGACACGAGGCCGAAATCCTCGCTCAATACCAGAAACTCAAAGGAACGCGGCGAGAGAAAAAGATTTCAGAAATTGCCATCGAAAAGTGCGGGTTCTATCTGCCCGACCATGCACGCTACGATTATTTGCTAAATCTCCCGGAGGAGAAGAACATCGCCAAAGCGCTCAAGGAGGCGATGAAAGCCATCGAGGAATACAAGCCCGAACTTGAAGGAGTCCTGCCCAAGGACGAATACTTCCGTCTCACCCGCGACGAGAAGACCAAGACGATCCCAAATGAACTGCTCAAGAACTTCGCCAACATTCCAGGAGATTTCACCGGCGATCTGTTCGGACAGATTTACGAATACTTCATCGCTGAGTTCGCCCGCAGCGAGGGATCAAAGGGTGGCGAATTTTTCACGCCGCGCTCAGTCGTTCGCCTCATGGTCGAGATGATCGAGCCGCAGGGGGGCAAGGTCTTTGACCCCGCGTGCGGTTCGGGCGGCATGTTCGTGCAGTCCGCGCACTTCATCGAGGAGCATCGTAGGGAACTGAAGAATTCCGACAGCGGCGTTTATGTCTACGGACAGGAGAAGGCACTGGAGACAGTCAACCTGGCGAAGATGAACCTCGCGGTGAATGGTCTGCGAGGGGAAATTAAGAAGGCTAACACCTACTACGATGATGCTTTCGGCAGTCTCGGCGCATTCGACTATGTCCTCGCCAATCCGCCATTCAACGTGGACGACGTAAGCCTCGGCAGCGTAGAGAAGGACAAGCGCTTCAACACTTATGGCATCCCACGCAAGAAAACCAAGGCGAAGAAAAAAGACAAGGGCAAGGAAACTGTTCCTAACGCGAATTACTTGTGGATCAACCTTTTTGCTACGTCGCTGAGACCGAAGGGCCGCGCTGCGCTCGTGATGGCCAATTCTGCCTCCGACGCGCACCACTCCGAGGCCGACATTCGGCGAACGTTGATCGAAAAGAACCTCATCTACGCGATGCTGACTCTCCCATCCAACATGTTCTACACGGTCACGCTCCCGGCTACGCTTTGGTTCTTCGACAAAGCTAAAACCGATGACCGCATCCTTTTCATTGATGCCCGCAACATCTTCACCCCGATTGACCGCGCGCACCGCGAGTTTTCTGAGGAGCAGATTCAGAACATTGCCATCATCAACCAACTCCATAAGGGTCGCCGACCAAAGTTCGTGCAGCTCGTTGACCACTATTTCGTAGCGGGCATGGAACGGCTCGTCGAGAACAAAACCAGTGTCGAAGCTCTCTCGGCGCAGCTGCTCGAAGTGCTGGACGACGGCGCCGGTAAACAGGCTGTGGCAGAACTCGTGAAGCAATGGGCCGACCTCAACAAACTCCAGACCCGCTACGAGCAATACCGCGAGAAACATGCCGACGAAAAGGCCGTAGATCAGAAGAACAACGCGCAGCAGCAGTTGCGCGAAGCATTTGATCCCTTCTTTGCTGCATTGCACGAAGGCTTGAGGCAGTTGGACAAGACCGTGCGCCAACACGAGAAGCACCAAGCCGATGAGGCACAGGCCGAGGGAAAGCGTGCCACCACAGACCGCAAGATCAAGGCCCTAAAGGCCGCTCTGGAAGAATTGCATAAGAAAGTAAAGAACGCAGAAAGCTCCTACCAACACATCCGTTGGTTGCAGGAACGTTTTCCCAAGGCAGAATACGAAAATGTCATTGGTCTGTGCAAACTCGCTAGCCCGTCCGAGGTTAAGGAGCAGGAGTACTCCTTGAACCCCGGTCGCCACGTCGGCGTGGTGATTGAGGAAGACGGAAAGACGGAGGAAGAGTTTATCTCAGAGTTGCTCAATCTTGACGACGAAGTTTCAACACTCAACCGAGCCGCCGCAAAACTTCAGGTAACCATCTCCGGAAACATCAAGGCCCTTACAGGAGATGTATGAGCGAGTGGACCAAAACACCATTCTCCTTGCTCCTTGTGGACAGCAAGGATGGTGAGTGGGGCGAGGGAGCACAAGCTGTTGGCTTGCGCGAAGCGATTATTGTTCGTGGGACCGACTTTGCCGACCTCGACACTCCCGGTACTGAATTTCCACGGAGATGGGTAAAACAGCACCTTGTTGAACGAAAGCGTCTTCAACCTGCGACATCATTCTTGAGACTGCAGGAGGCACTTCAACGCAGTCAACCGGACGAAGCGCGCTTGTGAAAAAGTCCTTCATCGATCACCATTCGGATCTCCCGATACTCTGCGCAAGCTTTAGCCGACACCTACGTTTGGACTCGGACAAGTATTCACCACGCTTCATCTACTACTTGCTCCAGATGTTGTATCGTGCTGGGTACATGGCGGTCTTCAACATCCAGCATACGGGTGTTTCGAGATTCCAGTACACGGCCTTCAAGAACCACACGAAGCTTCAAATCCCAGACTTGCCAATCCAACGACAGATTGCAGCCACGCTGGCCCCCAGGATTGCGCCAAACAAGGTGTAGAAAAAGCAGAACACGATCATCGCGAGGGCATAGAGAAGGTAAGCAACTACGAGCAGGACCACCGTGATGGTGCTGGCTGCATCGCCCGTGATGATGTCCGTGAGCGTCAAGGAAGGATTGTTTGCGAACTGCTGTTGGAGCTGTCCCATCCAGCTCTGGAACATGTCGCCTGCACCGGAACTGCTGCCGATGGAATTTGCGATCGTGTTAAAGGAGCCGTTGACGCCGCGAAACACGGTTGCCCAGTTGGAAACGATCACGGCAACGACCAGATACTTGATCGCCGTTCCCGCCAGCGCCTGCAGATCGCCTCCACGAAACGCCGCTTGATAGAGGCCGATCAGGAAGCCAATCAGCAGGATCGCGAATGCGATGTTCGTGACCGTCGAGATGATCGCGGTGCCGTCGATCCCGGCTAGCGCCGTGTTCAGAAGTTGCTGAAAATAAAACACGGCTACTGGACCCCCGGTTGCAAGACCTGGTTGCCCGTCGTGTGAAGCGTTGACGCGTGAGAAGCGCTGAACTTGAGCTGACCGCTCGAGTTGGCCAACTCGATCGAGCGCACTCGTACCAGTTCCGCCATCGCGGATTGCGTGTATGCGTTGGCCCGCACGAGCCAGGCCGCGGTCTCGGCTTCCAAGATCGTGGAACTGCCGGGCGCGGCGCTCTGCAATTGCTGATTGATCTGTTCGGCTGCCTGAAGCTCAAGGTCGGCCAGGGCATCGATCTCGACCGCCTTTTTCATGGCAGCTTGTGCTTCCGCATCGGTCATATCGACCATGTTCCGAACCAACTGCGGTGCGTTAGCCGGTGGCATCACGGTGCCGTACAAAGCGGAGTAGTTGCTTGTGATTTGCGGCATTGCGCCGGGATTGCCTGAGAGCAGGCTCTGTTCGAGCAGTTGTGGCGTGCGCAGGGTCGCGCTTGAAATCGGCAGCTGGAAGAGCTGGCGCATCTGGACGAATTGGCCCTCGAATTGGACAGCCATGTTTCTGGCTTGACTAATCGCGGCCATCGGAAACACCACCTGTTGCTCGAAACTTGCTGATTGCTGTTGACTTTGCTGGATAGAACCCAGCGGCATAGCTACGGAGTTTCTGAGCAGGCCCGAGATTGTGTTGAGCCCGACCTGCATCATGGCGCAGCACGGATCAAGCCCAAGCTGGCTGCGGGCCTTGCTGGGCAGCAGCGCAATTACGATAACCAGACCGCATAGCACAGCCACTGCGTTCCGGAGGACTTTCCAAATACGAGAGAGCGTGGGTAATTTCATTTTCCGAACTCCTTATGGATGAGCTAGAACTTGCTGGATCTGGTTGAAAAGATTCTGCGTGGTTGTTGCGCTGTGCTTGAGCGTCGCATTCTGGTGCGCGAGTTTCGTTGCTTCCTGGCGCAGTTGAGCGGCAAGCATTTTCGCGAGCTGAGCCTGAGTTACAAGATCGGCGACGCGGGCCTGGGCAGTGACCATAGACGCCGACCCAGGAGCCGCAGTCATCGCCTGCTGTTCGAGAGAATCGGCGAGAGTCAGCATCCTCTGAGTCGTTTGGTCGGAGACCATGGAAGTTTTTAGCGAATCCATGGCCATTGCATCGTCGATGTCCATGAGGTTGCGCTGCCCCGGCTGGGCGATTCCAGACAGCGCAACCGGCTGGTAGACTTGCGTGTACAGCGAGGGAATCTGGCCGATGGACCCCGACTGGGCGCCTCGGAACATCGACTCCAGCTGCATGGGAAGAGCAAGGGTCGCGCTGTTATTCTTGAGGCCTTCAATCTGAGACATCAGGCCGGTGTAGTGCGCCCGCGTTGCACTGACAAACGATCTCGTCTGGTTGATCAGGGCCAAGGGCCAGATGATCTGCTGGCGGAAATTGTTCACCGCCGCACTCACCTTCCGCATTTCGCTCAACGCTCCGCCGATCGGGCCCTGGAGCGTGCTGGTGATGGTGTGGAAGAGGGATAGAATGTCTCCGATTCCGTCAGCCCGCGTGTTTGAGGGAACCAGACACAAGGCGATTACTGCCACGAACAACCATCGCCTGCTGTGGCTGAGTCTGTGTTGAAGGTTGCGAAGGAGTTCCAAAGTTTTCATCTTCATATGCGTGTACCTCTTGCGACTTCTCCTGAGATTTCTTCCGGAAGTGGATCGACATCGGCCAGCCCTGCCGGGAACCTTTCAGCCAGCTCGCGATAGGCTTCAATCAAAGGCGCGGCTTTCCGCTGCTCCAGCCACCACGACCGATACACACGTTCCCGCGCATAGGTCGTCATGATCCAGTAGTCGACCGTCGTCGGTGACATGCGGATCGTGTGCGTGGTGTCGGCTTTCTCCCCGATCACGATGAGCGCGTCGGCGCTCTTACCCTTGATGGGAGCGCTGAAATGCTTGATCTGGTTCAAAGCGGTATCGTTCAGGTGCAGGTGCTCCCGCAGGGCGGTCATGTCTCCCGGCTGCTGGCCGATGATCTTGGTGGTCGAGTTCTTCACGATGCCCGCCCCGTGCGGCCTCGGCTTCGATTCCGTCCCCACAAAATCTTCCGCTGTTTGGCTCATGCCCCAGACGCTGGCGTTACGTTTGCGCGCCGTACGAAACAGTTGGACCACCTCGGGCGCCAGCACCGGAGAATCCAGCAGGAACCAGCACTCATCTAGAACCGTGATGCTCCGTCTGCCGGCCTTGCCTGCCGCCCGTTGCGCAGTGGCGTGAGCAATGAGAAGGCTCATTGCCGTTTCCAGCCGCCGGTCATCGCTCAATTGCTCCACGTTGAAGAACAACCAGGGATTGTCGAGTGAGATCGTTGTGGGACGGTCGAACAGCTTCGAATACACTCCCTTTTCGCCGGTCCAGCTGCGCAGCTTGATCGCTGCCAGATGAGCCTCGTCCATGACGCGCTGGTTCTTTTCCTCGTCACGCCACTGTGAGAGTTCGTCGCGAAGGTCGGAGAATGTTGGAATGGGAGTCGAGGGCCGGATTGCCGCCCTCTTATAAGTCCGAAGAACGGCCTCGGTGATAAGGTTGTCAAGAAGTTGCGTGTCTTCGGCCCCGCCCTCACCGAGCATGTGGCGCGTCAGATTTTTCAGAAACGCGACCTGATCCTTGCTCGGCTCTTTTTCTCCTTCTGGCAAATCCCAGGGATTGATCGTTTGGTCGCTATCGAGCGACATGGTGATCATCCGTCCGCCCATCAACTCAACCAGCGGACGATACGAATCGCCACGCTCAAGAATCGAAATCAGCGGGTTACTCCTGGCGGCCATCAGAAGAAACTGCTGCACCATGACGGTCTTTCCGCCGCCAGTTTTCGCCATCACCAGCATGTTCGCGTCGCTCAAGCCGGGATCGAAGGGCGAGAAGGGAATGAGCTGGCGGTAGGGAGTTTCAAGCAGGAACAGTGGTGACCGCGGTGTTCCGCGCCAAGGTGTCTCTACCGGCACAAGATCCGCCGCATTCGAGGTGAGCAAGTCCTGGTCTCGCTTGTCGGGCTCCGCCATCGCCGGAAGTGAACTAAAAAACAAGCGCTTCTTCGCCAACGACTCAGCCACCGCCTTCGCGCCGTTCATGCGGGAAATCGCGTAGAGAAGCTGTTGGCGCCGGTTGTCGATGGTTCGCTCTGATTGCTCCAGTTCCGCGGTCGTTATTGCCGGGCGTGAAGTGCGCGTTCCGATGACCAGGCTCAGCTTGGCCGTCTTGACCGAACTCGAAATGATGTCCTGTTGCACCCTGACCAGTTGGGACTCGGCAACCTGCGCTTCCACGTTGGTCCGAAATCCTCCGTTCGAGTCGCGTTGTACGGCCTGCATCTTGCGCAATCGGCTCTTATAGCCCTTGAGCACTTTCGCCTGATCGGGAATGGTGATCTGCGCATTGACAATGAGCGGGAAATCAAGACCGACCAGTTCTCTCAGGATTCCGGGGAAAGTAGCATCCGGGAGTTCTTTCAGACTTACAAAGGAATAGAGGATTCCACCGACATTCAGATAGGAGTCCGTCTCATCTGCGATGCTTGTGTCAACGATCTGCTCGCGGGCGCTCCTGTATTCCAGTTGCTCCTCACCCCGCCTGTACGGCCGATGATCCGGAGACAATGGATTGAGAGCTCGTTTTGCCTCAAGAAACAGATCATCGTCGGTCAGCCGGCGCGCGCCGAGTTCTGCTGCTTCGAGCGTCGTTTCGAGGCCACGCAGCAGACTCTCGAATTCTGCCAGCAGCTGCTGATGCTCCTGATGACTGCGCTCAATGCACTTCCGCGCCGATAAGCTGAAGGGTATTGCCCGTCGGCTTGAGCGGCTTACCGGCAATACGGCGATGAACGACCGGGTCCCAGATGAAGTACACGTGCAAGAGAGGCCGCATGTAGTGGCCGTTCGCCTCTTTCATTCGCCATCGTTCGACGCGCAGCTCATCGAGTGCAATTACCTCTGCCCGTTCCGATTGCTGGGCTTCGCCATACTGCTCAAGCAGGTCTCCGAGATCCTCCACTACTTCGTAGCGGAACTGCACTCTCATGCTCTGTTCCGGCAGAGAGCGCAGGAGCGCCTCCAGCATCAACTTCCCCCGGTCTCGGCCTTCGTCGCTCGCGAAATACGATGCCAAACCCTTCAACTCGTAGCCCGCGACAAAGGCGCCATTGGTGCGAACGACAACGTTGTCCAGGTAGTCGCGGACCGGCAGTTGCTCGCACAATGCCGGATCGTGGAGTTTTCGCTCGTGTTGTTCAAGCGTTACCGGCACTGCTATTCCTCCCTCAGATACGCCGACCGGATTTCGCGGTCGCGTGCCACGGCGCAGTAGGCGTGCGGTTTCGTGTACCAGAAGGCAAGATCACGAACGTAGCCGCGCGGCTTGCCATACTTGAAGGCCATCAGCACTGGCACCATCAGTAGGGGCACTCCGTACTGGAGGACAATGCTCATTGGCATTCCCGCGATCTCACCTCCCACGAAATGACCAACAACGTTCATGATGGCTGCCGCGCCAAGCACGATGAAAAGGTCCTCCAATTCCAGAAGCATGAATGTCACTCGCGTCTGTAAATTGCGATTCACGGGTGTCACCTGCAATGGCATCTCGTAACTCCTTCCTAGCGCACTCCAGCCGTTCCGTGTTGAATCCAGAATTCTCCTAAGCGCAACAGCCCCGACAGTCCGAAACAGCACATCGCTGCGACCAGGTTGCGCACCCAGGCCTCGCCAATCGTCATGCGCTCCAACAACCCTGCGAAGTGCACGACCGCAAGCACTACCTGGCCAGCTCCGTACAGTGGCAGCAGAACGTTCCCGACCCAGTTCACCAGTGTCAGGACGGAGATCCAGTAGCGGTCTGGGTTGTTCCAGGATGCTTGGTTGCTGAAGGACTCCATGGCACGCAAGAGCCCGGAGCACATCAGAGAAGCCAGTGCTGCGTAACCGAGATGCTGAGTACGGGTGCGCCTTGCTGAAGCGGTAAATCGCGGCGGCGGCGAACAAACCGGCCATGGTCGGCATGATGACGTTGCCCAGCCAGTTCGTCAGGTTGAGCAAACCGTTTGAAAGATTCACAGGATCACCTCCAATCCTCATCAGCCGGCCATGGCCTGGACCAGCTTCCAAATGGCCGAAACACTCAAGAAAGCAAGACCCGATCCAACCAGCGGCATGAATGGCCGATGGCGCGCATAATTGAAAATCGCTCCCACAATCGCCAATCCTGCTGCTTCCGGCAGGATCGTCCCAGCGAGAAAATTCCAGGCCGCGGTCAGCATGTCCGTGGTTGCGAACTGTGACCCGCTATTCCAACTCTGAAAGAGCTGGACTGTGCCTGACGCAGACAGCAGAAAAATGGCGGAGACGATGGACCCGAGCGGGCTGTACCCCTCAGCCGCATCGAGCGCCGCTTTCAGCACGCAGAAAGCCGCGAGCACGGGAGTCAATCGGGCAACCACGACGTTCGAAACAAAACCGCTGAAGCTGGTTTGCAAGCTCGCGACCCACGAACTGCTGATGCCTCCGCCTTGCGCAGGCATGGCGATACCCTGCGCCGCAAACCAGGAGAGCAACTGCGGAAGCGTCAAGAGAATTACCGACCACAGGGCCCATCTCTGGAACCTCCCGCCCGTCTGGAAGTTCACACCGCCTTCCTGCCGCAATGCGATTCCCGCCAAGCACCATCGTGCAGATGGCAGCCGGAACTGCCATGTCGAATAGCAGTGTCAGCAGATCGACGATGATTTGAGGCAGCGTCATTGCCTGAGCACTCCGCAGTGAGCGTTCCTACTGCACGCCCGCTGTACCGTTCTGAATCCAGAACTCGATCAGGCGAGTGAGGCCTGAGATCACCAGCAGTCCGGCCGCTGTTACTGCCCATCGCGCGACACCCCGTCCTTGGGAATAAGAGATCACTGCCATGACCACCGCAAGCGCCGCTCCGACAGGAGAAATCACATTGCCGACCCAGTTCACGAGATTGAGAACCGTTCCTTCGGGTTGGGCTGCGGTTTGACCTTGAACTGCTTGCCCTGTGGCGGGCTGCGTCCCCAGGTTCTGGGCATGAGACACCAGCGGATACAACTGGAATGAACAAATCGCCAGCACATAGATGAGGGCAAGGCGAAGGCGGGTGTTTCTCCAATCTGACAATCTCATATGCTCCTCTTCTGCGATCGCGTCGGAATCGCGCTTGAGTTTGATTTCCGCAGGCGAGAACATACGGGCATTTCAGATTTCGGGCAAATCAGGCCGGGCGCTTGGAACTGCCTTCAGAACCGTCCCGCGAGCCTGCAGTTTGCCGAATAGCGATTGGAATCGTCGAGAGCACTGTGACGCCTATTGATTTCAAAGGCTGGGGTTCGCAGTGGAGTTAATCGCGCGCGCGGGAGCAAAAGAATTATGAGATGAACAAATGTTTGAGTTTGGTGCATCTCACAAGCAGAATTGGATCTCAATCAAGCGGTTCAGATGAGTCCACTTCATGGTTCCTCAGATGCCCAAAACCTGACCTTGATCCGCCGGGCACCAAGTCGGTCTCCGGTCGTCTGACACTTTATTGCGGCGGCACCGTGTTCTGCATTGAGGCTCAACTTCCGGGCCGGCAACCACTTACCCAGGACAACTCAGCTGAGGCTTCCCACAAGCCCGTTTCTGGACCACTTTCGCGTTGCGGGCAGGGTGTTCCCCAGGTTTAGTCAGCCCACTTGCACTGCGAGCATCGAGACCGAACCGCCATCTACGCCCTCAACAGGAAATGTGAGCGGCTCGGATGGTGTGCGAGTGCCGGCAACGTAAAGCAGCGGCACATAATGGTCCGGCGTGGGCACCGCTAGTTCCGCTTCACTGCCGAGCTGATCCTCGTAATTCACGAGCGGCTTGTACTCTCCCGCGAGGAGCAGCTCGCGGACTCGAGTTTCAAACGAGATCGCCCAATCGTACGGCTCCGGTGCGTGCCGTCCCCAAGCATAGGCATGCAGGTTGTGCACGATGTTGCCGCTACCGAGAATGAGAATCCCTTCTTCTCGTAAGAGCGCCAGGCGCTTGCCGACTTCGTAATGGAACGAGGGCGGTTGCGTTTCGTCAATGCTGAGTTGAACCACCGGAATATCGGCTTGTGGATAGACGTGGCGCAGAACCGACCAAGTACCGTGGTCGAGACCCCAGCGGTCGTCGCGACGCACCGGCACATGAGCAAGCAATTTCTGGACGCGCGCAGCGAGGTCGGGATCACCGGGCGCGGGATATTGCACCTGATATAGCTCGCGCGGAAAGCCGCCGAAATCGTGGATCGTCCTCGGCGCGGTGCTCACGGTGACGGCTGCGTCTTCGATGTACCAGTGGGCCGACACCGAAAGTATTGCCTTCGGCTTCGGCAGGGTCGCGCCGATCGCTGCCCACCGCTGCGTATAAGGGTTCACCAGCAGCGCATTCATCGGATTCCCGTGCCCAATGAACAACGCTGGCATCCGCTCGGCCATTGTTGGATTGCTCGTCGTTACGCCGCCTTTTGCTCTTGGGTCGGCATCAGGCCTATTTGCTTCAGCATACCCATGAGATCGTAAAAAAGATTCTCTTCCACGATCTGACCTTGCTCGTTCCAGCGCGCAACGGTACAGAAATCCACGTGGAAACTCTTGTTCGTGGGTTGGATCACCGTTCCGCCTGGCATCGTCATCGGACCTGTCATCGTTCCCCTGAAATCCGCCACAGTGCACGTCCATTCGCCCTGAGCAATCTCCACTTTATAAGGATGATTAATCAGATGATTGTCGGGGAACGTCTTGAAAAAGTTGATGGACTCCGCCTTGTGATTGTCGCGCCCTCTTGTTGGCTCGGGCTGACCAGGCCAAAAGACGGTGGTGTCCTTCGAATGGCGCTTTTCAAACGTATCCCAGTCCTGTGCGTTCCACGAATCGTCGAGTGTCCGCATGAGCTCAAGATTGTTCTGTGTCATGTGATCCTCCCAAAATACGCAGTAGGTTGCTTAAACAGGTGCTAGCCCATCAGCCGTCATCGCAAACCGTACACGAGAATGCGGGTCTGCTGGGCACCTCCCGGCCACATCGGTGACTTCATCTCGCGGAAGGCAAACAGCCGAATAGTAACGGCCATCGGGCAACCTAATCTGTTCAATATGGCACACTGTTCGTGCTAAGCCTTGCTACCGTGGGGAGCGGAGCCTTTGAGGCTCTCGTCCAGGAATTCCTGAAAGACGATCAGCAGGAGTTTATTTTTCCGACGACAAAAAAGAAAACATGGTCGTGGAAAGAACAGCTATCAGCAGAAGATAACAGAAGTGAAGGTCCCGCGTTCGAAACGAAGAGGTGATTGAATGAACAGGAACCCTGGTTTGCGAACTTTTGTAATCGCGGCTTTGTGCGCTGTTTCTGTCGTGTTTCTAACCACCCGATTGACCGGGCAGGTTGTGTCACTTGATCCGGCAAAGATGCCACGTATTGGCACCGTCGATGAGCGCTTCCAGTCCTACAACATCGAAATGGTTGAAGTGATCGGCGGGAGGTTCTGGAAGCCATACGGGAGCACTACGAACGAAAGTAAAGCGCAGGAGTCCGCCTCCCAAGCGGGTTTCGCTCCGGCAGGCATAGATCCGAACCTCTATCAATATCGAGCGCCCATTGATCTTTCAAATCCGAGATTGCGAAAACTGGCAGCGGCGTTAAGCCCCGCATATGCGCGAGTCAGCGGCACGTGGGCCAATAGTGCCTATTTTCAGGATTCGGAAAATGCCGCCCCAGCAAATGCACCATCGGGTTTCAGCGGAGTCCTAACGCGACAGGAATGGAAAGGTGTCATTGATTTTTCTCATGCCGTGAATGCCGAGATCGTCACGTCCGTGGCAACCGGACCAGGACCCCGTGATGCGCAAGGCGTGTGGACCTCCGAGCAGGCTCGGGAATTGTTTGAGTACACAAAATCTGTTGGAGGACGAATCGCGGCAAGCGAATTCATGAATGAGCCGACATTTGCAGCGATGGGCGGCGCACCGAAAGGATACGATGCCGCAAGCTATGGTCGCGACGTCGAGGTGTTCCGTTCGTTCCTTCGGAAAACAGCGCCCGATACACTATTTCTCGGTCCAGGTTCAGTTGGCGAGGGACCGTTCGCGATACCAATGGCCGGCGGAGTGCTGAAATCCGAAGACCTGCTCCACGCAGCCGGTCCGGTATTCGACGTTTTTTCGTACCATCTCTATGCCGCTATTTCGCAGCGGTGTGCAAGCATGGGCGCATCATCACAGACAACGGCAGCAGCGGCACTTTCTCAAGACTGGCTCTCGCGACCAGAAAAGATTGGCACATTCTACGCGGACCTTCGAGACAAGTTCGAACAGGGCAAATCACTCTGGATTACGGAAACCGCCGATGCAGCCTGCGGTGGAAACCCCTGGGCGTCGACTTTTCTGGACACCTTCCGATATCTTGTTCAACATGCAAGCCTCGCCCAGCGTGGCGTGAAAGTGATTATGCACAACACACTGGCATCAAGCGACTATGGCTTGTTAGACGAAAATACATTCGCACCACGCCCGAATTACTGGGCTGCTTTGCTTTGGCGACGCCTCATGGGTACGACAGTTCTCGATCCACAGATAGCATCAACTCGGAATCTCTATGCTTATGCGCACTGTCTGCGGGACCATTCCGGTGGCGTCGCGCTCTTGCTCATCAATGCCGACGCACAACAAGTCCGTGAAGTCACATTGGTCCCCGAGGCAGAGCGCTACGCGCTGACTGCCAAGCAAGTTCAAGACAGAGAAGTGCAG
The DNA here is from genome assembly GCA_963719865.1 of uncultured Acidobacteriota bacterium. Classification (GTDB taxonomy): domain Bacteria; phylum Acidobacteriota; class Terriglobia; order Terriglobales; family Acidobacteriaceae; genus Sulfotelmatobacter. The sequence goes on from CAVRDS010000015.1 coordinate 217,956, forward strand.
CTCAACGGGAAGACTCTTCAGCTGAATAGTGATGGCGACGTTCCGGAATTCGTGGGTCAGCCAACGCCCTCAGGTCGCATCAGGTTCGCGCCAGCCAGCATTACGTTCCTGGCAATTCCCAACGCTAGCAACAGCAGTTGTCGCTAGCTCGCGACCCGATTCACGTTGTGGCGATTTGACTCAAGGAGACTACTTTCATGAGCGAGAAGAAGCCGACAGCGATCCTTGCAAGTCTAGCCACATTGCTTCCAGAACTAGAGGCTGTCTATAAAGACATCCATGCCCACCCCGAATTGTCCATGCACGAGACACGAACCGCTCAGATTGCGGCGGATCATCTCAAGGCCAACGGCTTTGAGGTCACCACAGGAGTCGGCAAGACGGGAGTTGTCGGTATATTGCGCAACGGAGACGGCCCAACCGTAATGCTGCGCGCTGACATGGATGCGTTGCCCATCAAGGAAGCTACTGGACTCCCCTATGCGAGTACAGTTACAGCGACAGGCCCTGATGGCAAGACCGTGCCAGTGGCGCACTCCTGCGGGCACGACATGCACGTGGCCTGCTTGATTGGGGCGACCTCGCTGTTTGCCAAAAGCCGCGATAGCTGGCATGGAACGTTGATGCCAGTCTTTCAACCAGGGGAGGAGACGGCACAGGGGGCTCAAGCCATGATTGACGACGGGCTCTTCAAACGATTTACGAAGCCCGATGTCGTACTCGGGCAACACGTCATGAGCTTGCCATCTGGACACCTCGATTGGCGTACAGGAGTTGTGACCTCCGCTGCTGACAGCCTGCAAATTCGTTTGTTTGGGCGTGGTGCGCATGGCTCAATGCCAGAAGCGAGCATTGATCCCGTTGTCATGGCCGCCTCTACCGTCATGAGGCTGCAAACCATCGTCTCGCGAGAAGTCGCTCCAACAGATTCCGCCGTGGTGACGATTGGGGTGCTGCAGGCGGGCACGAAAGAGAATGTTATTCCTGACGAGGCGATTATCAAGTTAAACGTGCGCACCTTTGATGAGGGGGTCCGCAAACATGTGCTTGCAGCGATTGAACGAATTGTGAATTCCGAAGCAGCAGCCTCAGGTGCGCCGAAGCTACCGGAGATCACTCCACTGGACCGCTATTCATTGGTAACAAATGATGTCGATGCGACAGAGAAGGTCGTTGACGCGTTTCGGCAAAACTTCCCTGACGGGTCCGTAGAACAAACGAAACCTACGATGGCGAGCGAGGATTTTGGATGCTTTGGAGCGGAGTGGCACGCTCCGGCGGTGTTCTGGTTCTTTGGCGGTGACGATCCTGAGGTATATGACAAGGCGGAGAAGGATGGCACGCTCAATTCGCTACCGACCAACCACAATCCGCGCTTTGCACCGGTGATCCACCCAACTCTGGAGACAGGTGTGAAGGCCCTAGTTGTTGCGGCGCATGCATGGCTGGCCTCGTGAACAACTTACTTATGCACGGGCATCAACTAGGTCTATGACCGTATGGAGATGTATATCTGTAGATACTCGTGGAAGGAGCAAAAGAGCGGCATAGTGCAGGCATGCGAGCCTATCATCGGGTGCATGTCCAGCTAACCAAGAAGGATCGTAAACAGATCGCCGCCATGTTGAACAAGGGGTGGAAATCGGCGCGGGTGCTGCGGCGGGCTGTGATCCTGCGGGAACTCGGCCAGGGGCAGACGGCCGGGCAGGTAGCCCGCCATGTGGGTGTAGCCTCCAAGACGGTGCGGGCCATTGCCCGGCGCTACGAGGAGGAAGGACTGGAGTCGGCCCTGTACGAAAAGCCGCGTCCGGGCCAGCAACGAGTGCTGGACGCGGGCCAGAGTCAGCGCATCATCGCGATGGTGTGCAGCCCGCCGCCGCAAGGCACGGCGCGGTGGAGTGTGCGACTCATCGCTCAGGAAGCGGTGAAGCGGAGGTTGACGCGGCGGGTGGGCCGGGAAACGATCCGCATCCTGCTCCAGAGTCATGACCTGAAGCCGTGGCGGGAAAAAAATGTGGTGCGTGGCGGAACTGGACGCGGAGTATCTGCGGTGCATGGAAGACGTGCTGGCCTTATATGAGAAGCCGCTCTCGGAGCGGGAACCGGTGGTGTGTATCGATGAGAAGCCGGTGGTCCTGCATGCCGATCTCCGCCCCTGCCGACCCATGCATCCGGGACAAGTTCTGCGGCGCGACTGCGAGTACGAACGCCGCGGCACGGCCAACGCATTTTGCGGAGTGGAGCCCAAGGCGGGACGGCATTATCCGCGCGTGACTCCGGACCGTTCCTCGCCCGAGTTTGCCGATTATCTGCTGGAGATCGCGGAACATTATCCGGCGGCCGACACCATTCATCTGGTCATGGACAATCTGAGTTCGCACACCCGTAAGGCCGTGGTGGAGCGGTACGGCGAGAAGGCGGGAGGCTGGCTGTGGGACCGGTTCCGGGTACACTACACACCGAAGCACGGAAGCTGGCTGAATCAGGCGGAAATCGAAATCAGCCTGTTCTCCCGGCAGTGCCTGGGACGGCGCAGAATCCCATCGCTGGGCGATCTGCAGCGGGAAGCCAGGGCCTGGGGTCGGAGAATGAATCGGAATCGGGTCACCATCGACTGGCGCTTTACCCGCAAAAAGGCACGCTTGAAGTTCGGTTACAGAAGAAACCAGATTATGCGGTCAGAGACCTAGCTGGTCCTTTTCTGGATGCGGTGGATCTGCTTGGCACATTCGTTTTCGCACTCAGCGGTGCGGCAGCGGGTGTCAAAAGCCGGTTCGATCTGTTCGGTCTAATGGCCCTCTCGTTCGCGGCCGGTAATGCCGGCGGGATCACACGAGATGTGCTGATTGGCGCGGTGCCACCAGCGGCCATCAGCGACTGGCGCTATCTCGGGGTCTCTCTTCTGGCAGGATTGGTGACGTTCTTCTGGTATCCCAACATCGATAAACGTCGCAGGCTGGTGTTGTTATTCGACGCCGCGGGACTCGGCCTGTTTGCCGTCGCCGGCACACAAAAGGCGCTCATCGCGGGACTCAATCCGGTGATGGCGATTTTTATGGGAGTGCTAACCGGGATTGGTGGTGGCATATTGCGCGATGTGCTTGTCAACCAAACGCCGACGGTGCTCGAGGCGGATATTTATGCTGTTGCTGCGCTAGCCGCTGGCGTCGTAGTGGTGATCGGATATGAATTGCATTACCCGTCTTTTGTGGTGTTGACCGTGGGCGCACTACTTTGCTTCTGGCTGCGAGTTATGGCGATATACCGAGGATGGCATTTGCCCGTCGCCCAGTCGCAGAATCGGCGGGATTGAATCATCGTTTGCTACGTCGCTTAAGAGTTTGAGCCAGAGAAGCGAGCTTTCCGATCTAGGAGCTTGTCGGCAAAGCGCTTTACCCTAACACGTCAGAACATATGATTGTCAGCGAACTCGTCGGGAAATATTTCGGAACGAAGTTCCACGGCTTACGTTCCCGATATTGATCCCCAGAAAGTCGGCTTCTGGGAAGCCAGTAGGACGACTCGATGGATTGCGCCCGACTGAATGAACGAGTCCTCTTCCCCGATGTCGAAGGATCATGGTGTTTTCGTAATTGACAAGAATCCGTACGTGGCTAGCAGTCCGTGGTGAAAGTCTGGATGCGCGGGTGGAAGAAAGTTGAACGAATCCACAGCGTTGGTTCGTACACTGCGGTCATGGCAATGGGGAAAAGAATCAAGGAGCGGCGAGAGCAGACTGAGTTCTGGGTGGCGCACACGGAGTTGCCACGAACTGCGGGGCATCCGTTTTATGAGCGTCTGAACCAGTTGTTGGCCGAGCGGGGGTTCGACGAGTTCGTCGAAGGCGAGTGTGCGCGATTCTATGCGGAGACGATGGGTCGGCCGTCGTTGACGCCGGGGCGGTACTTTCGCTTGCTGCTGATCGGCTATTTCGAAGGCATCGACGGGGAGCGTGGGATTGCGTGGCGGGCGGCGGATTCGCTGGCGCTGCGGCGGTTTCTGGAGTTGGAGTTGAGCGAGCAACCGCCGGATCATTCGACGATTTCGCGGACGCGGCGGTTGATCGACGTGGAGACGCATGAGGCAGTGTTCGGCTGGGTGCTAGAGTTGCTGGCGGAGAAAGGATTGTTGAAGGGCAAGACGATTGGTGTCGACGCCACGACGCTGGAGGCGAACGCGGCCATGCGCTCGATTGTGCGGCGCGACACGGGCGAAGGTTACGAGGAGTTTCTGCGGCGGCTGGCCGAGGAGTCGGGAATCGCGACGCCGACCAGGGAGCAGTTGGCGAAGCTGGACCGCAAGCGGGCGAAGAAGGGATCGAACGACGATTGGGTGAATCCGCACGATCCGGAGGCGGGAATCACCAAGATGAAAGATGGGCGCACGCACCTTGCTTACAAGGCTGAGCATGCGGTGGATCTGGAGACGGGAGCGGTGGTGGCGGTGACGGTGGCTACGGGCGACGCTGGCGACACGGAAACGATTTTGGAGACATTGCCGCAAGCGGGCGAACATCTCGCGGAGGTCGCGTGTGCGACCAACAACGAAGAAGTCGGTGAGCGCGTGCAGGCGGAAGGGCCGGTGGAAGCGGTGGCGGACAAGGGGTATCACAGCAACGACACGCTGGTGGCGCTCGGGGAAGCGGAAGTACGAACGTATATCTCGGAACCGGATCGGGGACGACGGCGATGGCAAGACAAGCCGGAAGCGCAGCAGGCGGTGTACAGCAATCGGCGGCGCATTCACGGCGAGCACGGAAAACAATTGCTCCGCCGTCGCGGAGAGTTGCTGGAACGCAGCTTCGCACACGCCTATGAGACTGGCGGGATGCGGCGCGTGTACCTCCGGGGACGGGAAAATGTTCGCAAGCGGGTGCTGATTCATGTGGGTGCGCTGAATCTCTCGCTGGTGATGCGGCAGTAATGTTGAGAACTCAGTAATGTGAAGTCGTCTTGGCGGACCAGCGTAATTCCTGGTTTCCCCGGTTTCCACTGCACATTTCTTCGTAGCATCAGACCGCGCTGTCTTTCGAGCGCCAAAAGGAGATTCTGATGCTTACGAACGTCTATCCTGGGAGTTTCTTGAAGTACTCTTCGTTGGCGATCCTCGGGCCGATCGCGAATGGATTCGCCAGTTGGCTCATCGAGCGTGGCTACACGCATCTGTCAAGAAGGGAGAAGATCGCCCTGCTGCCGTATATCGAGGCAACCCTGATTCGGCGTGGTATCCACCACTTGCGCGAGGTTAGCAAAGCTGATCTCGACGCCTGCAAGAAAAGCCTGCTTCGGCGATTCCCGAATCGAGCAGGCACAACGTGTGCGCTGGAAACATATCTGCATGTCCAAAATCTTTTGGTGCCGCCAGAACAGAAGGTGACCGGTACAGCAGCAAGACACCTAGCTGCGTACACCGGTTATTTGAAAACTGTTCGAGGTGCCGCGGCGTCTACGATCCAGCAGAACTCCTATACGGCATCGGACTTCCTCGCGCACCTCAAGATCCAGAGGCACCCTGGCCGGCTGAAGATCCTGACTATCAATGATCTCGAAGCCTTCGTGAAAAAGATCAGTCAGCGGTTGACTCGGGCAAGTTTGCAACACATTGTGGGGAGACTTCGCAGCTTCCTGCGGTTCCTGGCGATAACGGGCGAGATACCCCAGGGGCTTGATCGCCAGATTGATACCCCTCGCGTTTACCAAGAAGAGCAACTTCCCAACGCTCTGCCGTGGGAGACGGTCCAAACATTTCTCAACTCCATCGACCGCTCCAGCTTGGTAGGGCTGCGCGATTTTACGATGTTTTTCTTGATGGCCACCTATGGGTTGCGGGCCAGTGATGTCGTGGCGTTGACCTTGGATGACATTCACTGGCGAGCCGGTAAGATGTCCATTTCTCAAAGAAAGACCGGCACTGTTCTCGAACTTCCTCTGACTGATGCAGTGGGAACAGCACTGCATAGATACCTGAAGAAAGCTCCACCGCCACCGCCGTTTCGACAGATTTTCCTTCGCGTGAAAGCTCCGATTGCGCCCCTCAAGACATACGCTGTATCGACGGCATTCCGGGTATGGGCACGTCGGGGCGGATTGGATATCCCCGGTAGAGGATCGTGCCATCGCATTCGGCATTCGTATGCTGTATTTCTGCTGCGCAACGGTACCCCGGTCAAGACCATTGGCGACCTGCTCGGCCATCGCAGCCTGCAAAGCACTTGGACTTACTTGCGCCTGGCAATCGAGGATTTGCGAGACGTTGCCCTGCCTGTGCCAGAGGAAGCAACGGGACAAAAGGCGGTGCGCGCTTGAAACAGACATTCGTCTTTCAATCAGCACTGCGCTCGACCATCACTCGGTACCTGGAACTTAATGTCGCGCTTGGGCACCAATATAGGAACACGATCACGGCTCTTAAATCGATAGATCGATTCTTGAGTGGATTTCCTCGTGTCTCTCAAGACCTGACCGCTGAGGTCTTTAATTCCTGGTGCCAAAGCCAGTCCGAGTTAACACTGCGCGTGCGGCGCTACCGCATGGTGATTATCCGGAAGTTTTGCCTCTATCGCCGTCGCACCGTGCCGGACTGCTTTGTACCGGATCCGATCCTCTTTCCGCTTCCTGGCCAAACCGTAACTCCTTATATCTTTTCCGAAGCCGAGGTGGCACGGCTGATGAGGGCCGCGTCAAGTCTTCAGCGGCGAACTTATTCGCCTCTCCGTCCCGAAGTCGTCCGTCTCGCTATCGTACTTCTCTACACGACGGGGTTGCGCGTTGGAGAGTTGCTCCGGCTAGTGGTGGGCGACTTTGATCCCCACGAAGGCACGCTCATAGTGCGCGCCTCCAAGTTCCACAAGTCACGCATCCTTCCATTGCCAGCGGATGTGATTCGCGAGCTTAAGCGCTACCTGCAAGTACGGCGCCAGCATAACCTTCCCATTGTTTCCACCACGCCGCTCATCTGGAATCGACGACAGGGAGGAAAAGCTTATACAGCATGGGGATTGCAGTGCAGTTTGTGGGTTCTCCTGGATGCCTGCAACATTCGCACGCGATGCGGCCGGTGGCCGCGAGTTCACGATTTTCGGCACAGTTGTGCGGTCAATGCGCTGATTCGCTGGTACCGCGCTGGTGCCGAGGTGAAGACGAAACTGCCATTCTTGGCGGCCTACCTGGGGCACATCTCTATAGTCTCGACCTACCGTTATCTACACTTTGTCGAACCTCTCCGCGCTCTTGCCAGCGCACGTTTCAGTGATTCTTATGGTGAACTGGTCGTCCCGCTGTCAGTGCGGGAGAGGAGCAGAGCGTGAAAATCACAGCGCCGAACAAGCTCGCCTTTCGCCTGCGGCAGTACTTTACAGACCATCTGCCAAGAGTTCGTGGCATGAGTGCCCACACAGTTCACAGCTATCGTGACAGCCTGGTGCTCTTCCTTCGTTTCCTGGCTGGTCAACGAAAGTGCCGGGTCCACGACCTGGATCTTGGGGACATTGAACCGGACGACGTTATTGCTTTCCTTGCCCATTTGGAGGAAGTCCGCAAAAACGGCGTGACGACCCGAAATGTCCGCTTGGCGGCTATCCATGCTTTTTTTCGCTACGTGGGGACCTATCATCCAGAACAACTCGATCGGGTTCAGCGTATTCAGGGCATTCCCTTCAAACGCGCTCATCAGCGCGTAATCGAATACCTCGAACGTGACGAAATCGAAGTTATTCTTTCTCGAATCAGCCGAGCGAGTCCGGATGGCCGCCGAGACTATGCCCTATTGGCAACCATGTTTAACACAGGAGCGCGCGTGCAGGAGATCGTCGATCTGCGGGCTCGCGATCTGCAACTGATACGACCGTTTCAAATCCGGCTCTTCGGCAAAGGCAGGAAAGAACGCTATTGTCCTTTGTGGCCGCAAACCGCGCATGTCCTTCGCGATCATTGCGAGGAGCGCCATCTAGATCTCGGCACTGATGCGCGGGTCTTTCTCAACCATCGACAGGAGCCGCTCACTCGCTTTGGGGTTCGATACATCCTGGCGAAACATCTTGACCGCGCTCGCGCCGACGTGAGTACTCTCACACGTAAACGTCTTCACCCACACAGCATGCGCCACAGTACGGCTGTGGCGCTTCTGGCTTCAGGCGTCGACCTTACCTCGATCAGTCAGTGGTTGGGACATTCCAGCCTGAACACAACGAATCGGTACGCCACCATCGATCTCGAAATGAAGCGCCGTGCGATTGCCAAGGTGAAACCGGTTGCCCATCGCAGCACTCCTTCTTGGCGTCGAAACGAGTCCGTTCTTGAATGGCTGGAAGACCTATGAACTCCTCAGTAATGTGGAGACCGACTACCTGAAAACGCCACCCCGGCGCGAAAACCAAGAAGTCAACTTCACATTACTGAGTTCTCAACATTACAGAACTAATGTAAAGCTCCACATTAGTTCTGTTATTGGGGAAAGGCACACCGCGCGGCTGGCAGGGTTACTCGGCCGAGGCGATGCTGGCTTCTTTGCGGCTGTGGATGGCACTGCTGGCGCAAGCCGAAGAAAGGATCGCCCTTCCGAACCTGAGGACGCCTGAGTACCCGGTGCAAGTCACAATTTTGCTGCTGTCCGTTGCGGGGTGAGCAAATCACTTCTGCCACGGGCTGTTAGGGCTCTTTTTGGTGTTATGTGCAACATCAGGTTCAAGCTATTACAGAGAAATTGAGTTTCTCTACGGCTCGTCCTACATCACGGGCCCCCGGCCATAGATTCGGAGCACGAGTGCTGCCAGAACGACTACGAGAAACATGACCGGCACGCCGTTTCCCAAGGAGAGATCACGCGCTCGGAGGTGCGTGATCAGCGCACCGATAAAGAACAGCATGAGCCCAACGGCGGCGCCAATTCCAATCAGGGGAACGGCAATACCGATCAACAATCCTAGTGCGCCGGCTGCCTTTAGTAGACCTAGGATGGGGAGCGATGATTCGGGCACTCCCAATTTGCTCATGTTGCCAAGAAGCCACTTCGGACGGATGAAGTCATTGGTAGCCGCATAGATGTTGGCGGCAGCAGCCACGACAGTGACAATGATGTAGGCAACAAACATGAAGACCTCTTTTCTTTGCTCTGCGCAAAGGTCCGTTCGATGCCGGTGATCTTGCGTTCCCTCGCTCATAACCTTGACGAACGATTACAGGCGAATGTGACGCCCCCAAGAATGCTGTGGGAAACGAGGGTGCAGCCGGACACCGTCGGGCATCCAATTTGCGTGACGAATCGGCCTGCTTGTCACATTGGGCGGGTTCAATCCGTCACCAATATGGAGACTGATGCAATGGAATCCGAAAAGCGAAGCGAATGGCTTGCCGCGCGATTTGAGGAGAACCGAGGACATCTGCGGGCGGTAGCTTACCGAATGCTGGGATCTTCCAGCGAAGCCGATGATGCCGTGCAGGAGGCATGGCTACGTCTGAGTCGCTCCGATGCGAGCACGATCGAGAATCTCGGGGGATGGCTGACCACGGTGGTGTCCCGGGTTTGTCTGGACATGCTGCGCTCGCGAACAGCCAAGCGCGAAGAGGCGCTGGATACTGGCGAGACGGAGTCGATCGCAACCAGCGAAAGGCAAAATGATCCCGAGCAGGAAACGCTGCTTGCCGATTCGGTCGGCTTCGCCTTGCTGATCGTTCTCGACAGGCTCGATCCGGCGGAGCGGTTGGCCTTTGTGCTGCACGATATGTTCGCGGTTTCCTTCGATGAAATTGCCTCGATTCTTGGCCGGTCGCCGGAGGCCACGAGGCAACTCGCCAGCCGTGCGCGCCGGCGGGTTCAAGGTGCGCCCGCAGTTCCCACGCCCAGCCTCACCGAACAGCGACAAGTCGCCGATGCCTTTCTCGCTGCCGTGCGCGCCGGCGACTTCGAAGGGCTCATCGCGGTGCTTGATCCTGAGGTTGTGGTGCGCATCGGCGAAGCGGCCGCACGTCCTGGTGCGCTAAGAGAGATTCGTGGCGCGCGGAACTGGGCGAAGGGAGCAATCGCGTTCTCGCAGCAACTTGCGGGAGACATTCGCCCGATGCTGGTTAATGGAGAAGTGGGACTGGTCTGGGCACCGCAAGGACACTTGCTCAGAGTGCTCCGCTTCTCGATCGCCAATGGGAAAATTTCCACGGTCGATGTAATTGCCGAACAAACGCGACTCAAGGAATTGGAGCTAGCCGTTCTCGGAGAGTGAGTTTCTCTGGGAAACAACGACCAATGGGCAATGAAGCAGGCTTCACCTTGGCAGGAAGGACTGACAGAGAGCGCCAGAGAAGTCGGTCAGCGGTGGTCAGAAGCTGCGCAAAAGAAAATCCCTTGCGTTCGCCAAGACCTGATCTCGGACCGGATCTGGCAGCAGGCGGGCGATTTCAACTGCGCCGATCATGGTTGAAAAAATCACAAAGAAGGCACGCCCTTTGTCCACCGTTCGCCGGCCCGGCATGAAGGGCAGCATCTGGCTTCTGTAGTTCACGAGCTCCGCGACGATCTGAGGCTTCATCCGCTTATCTGCTCGTGCTAGTTCGGGCGCAAGTGTCGCCAGGGGGCACCCGTGCTCCGGATTTTCGCACATTTCCGGGCGCAGGTAGGTCTTGATAATTGCCTTCCATCCTTCGCCCGGGGCCGCCTGTAGAGCGGCTCGAACCAGCGTGTCAATGATTTCCCGAAAGCCCTCGCGAAGCGACTCCACCAAAAGGTCGTCCTTGCTCCCGAAATGCTTGTAAAAGCCTCCATGAGTAAGGCCGGTGTCCTGCATCACTGCGGCAACGGCCGCGCCGTTCAAGCCCTCGGAGCGAACCCGCCGCGAGGCGTCTTTCACAATTTTCTGATGGATCTCAGCTTTATGTTCGGGTCGGTAGCGCATGGCTATATAGGATGCTGCGAATCATCCTAAGGTGCAACCCCGAGCTCCGGAGGTCTCGGGAAGAAAAAACCCGAATCCATAAGATGATATACGTCATCCTATGAACGGCAAGGAGGATTTCCAATGTCCCATCCAATTTTGGTTACTGGCGCAGCTGGTGGCGCGCAAGGGTCGACTGGACGACAGGTTGCCCGTCTCTTGCTGGAACGAGGCATTTCCGTTCGGGCCTTAGTTCATAAACTCGATTCAAGGTCCGATGAACTCCGTGAACAAGGTGCCGAGGTGGTCGAGGGCGACCTCCTGAATCCAGCTTCCGTCCAGGCTGCCATGCGGGACGTCAAGCGCGCGTACTTCACATATCCCGTGGCCGACGGACTGCTTGAGGCAGCCACAATCTTCGCCGCAACGGCTCGTGATGCCGGCCTGGAACTGGTGGTAAATAATTCGCAGTTTCAAGGTGTTCCTGGCGATCCCGCCTTTCGCGATCTAGAACATGCTCCCAGCCTCCGCAATTTGCAGCATCGGTTAGCCGATCGCATTTTCGACTGGGCGCAGGTGCACGCTGTTCACCTACAGGCGCCGCCCTACTACGAAAACGTGCGCGCTCTGGTTAGGCGGAGCGTCGCCGAGCAAAGCGCTGTCTTCCTGCCGTGGGGCGAGGATACGACCGTCATTCCACTCGTCGGAGCCGAAGACGTATCCCGTGTCGCCGCAACTCTGCTTGCCAGTCCTGCTGTGCCGTCTCAAAGCACGTACGCACTGGTCAGCGAAACTCCCACGGTGAAAGAGATCACCGAAGCTCTCGCGAGAGCCATTGGACGCCCGATTCGATACGTGGCCATCACGGACGAGCAGTGGGCCAATGCAGTGAAGGAGCGGATCAACCCTCATGCACTCGATCACTTGGCACATCTCTGGCAGTACTTCCGGAGAGGTGAGCAACGTCCCCAAGCTACCGATACGATCCGCGCAGTCACAGGACGAGATCCGCAAACATTGGAAGATTTTTTTAAGGCAAATGTCAAAGCCATGGGTGCTGGACAGCAGTGACGCCGCCATGACGACGTATGAAGGAGACGATCATCGCCGCTTCACATTTCTGATTCACCTTTCCAAGGAGAACCGTTATGACTGATACCACCACCACGAGAGTGCGCGAGCACTATAACGCGACAGGCCTCACCGACCGGATCAGGGCGGTACTCACGACGATTGCGCCAGAACGTCAGATTCTGACCGTCGCCCAGCTGGCTGCATTCGACCACTTCCATACCCGGGGCGCGCTGGCCACTGCCGAACTGGCAGCCTCCGCCGGGCTCGATCCATCCACTCGGGTGCTGGATCTCGGCTGCGGCATCGGTGGTCCGGCGCGCTATCTCGCCACGACCTTCGGCTGTAAGGTGACAGGCGTCGACCTGAGCCCCAGCTTCATTGATGCAGCCACTTATCTAACGGAGCGCTGCGGTCTGTCCGATCGGGTCTCGTTCCAGGTCGGCGACGCACTGCATTTGCCGTCTGAGGACGCGGCCTTCGATGTGGTGTTCCTGCAGCACGTGGCCATGAACGTCAAGGACCGTACCGGCCTTTATGCAGAAATGCGTCGAATCCTGGCGCTGGGCGGTCGACTTGCTATCTTCGATCTCGTGCTTCGGGATGGCGATGTCGTATACCCCGCGCCTTGGGCGCGCGACTCCTCGACCAGCTTCCTACTCAGCGAGGGCGATACACGCATGGCGCTCGAACAAGAAGGATTCAAGGCGGTCCTTTGGCGCGACGATACCAAGGTCGCGCTCGAATGGTTCAAGGCAACCATGTCGGGCCCGCCGCCGAGCGCACTGAACCTCGGCCTAGTGATCGGTGCGGATTTCCCAGCCATCGCGAGGAATCTGGCCCGCAACATCCGCGAGAACCGGCTTGGGGTGCTGTCCGCCGTCCTAACGCGCGACTGAAGGCTGCGCCGACCGCGAGTTATTGACCGAGCTGTGCTCATGACAGTAGCTGGATTCTAAAAAGGAGAACTCAATGCAACCGCAACTCTGTTTTTTCCTCAGTATCGCGTTCAGTCTCATCGCGTGGTGGATCATCGCCGCCCAATACGTCTGGCCCGAACTCCGCCGCCGGCAGCGCACCGAAGCCTTGCGGCCTCTGCTTATCCTGAACAGCTTCCGCTTCATGGGGTTGGCATTTCTGGTTCCAGGCGTTGTGTCGCCCGAACTGCCGTCTGCCTTCGCTCATTCCGCAGCCTACGGCGACATCGTTGCCGCGATACTCGCGTTGTTCTCGCTGGTGTTGCTGCGACGTGGCGCGGGTGTTGTCATGGCATGGGTCTTCAATCTATGGGGCACGGCCGATCTCTTGAACGCTTTCTACCAGGCCAATCGCTCCGGGCTCCAAGCTGGGCAACTGGGGGCCGCCTATTTCATTCCGACTGTCCTGGTACCGCTGCTACTGATCACGCACGCACTGGTTTTCCGGATTCTTTTCGGACACGAGGCGGTGTTACAGGAGAGCCGCCATCAAAGATAAATTACTTCTCATGGGTCGTTCTTGAAGCGATTTCTAGGACCGACGACAGTTGGAAACGTGGTGTCATCAGCACGAGTGACATCAAGCAAGGCCCCAGCAGACCCCCCTCAGCCACCCGTGCCGCGGTCTCGCTTGGCTATCCATAACCCCGCTTGGGCAAGGTGGGAAGGTCTCACTTGGCGTTGGTCGCCGATTGTGGATGAGTGACGACCGTCTCATTCTACGAGAGGTGCTATAAGATGATAGTGACTATCACTGATGGGTTTTATATAATCGCGCGCGTTCTCTAAACGGCCAGGAAGACGGCAACTCACATGCACTTCGCATTCAGCGACAAAGTGAAAGATTCGCAACGACGCTTGCAAGCCTTCATGGACGAGCACATTTATCCGAACGAGCAGCGCTTTGGTGAGGAGATCGAGCGCAAGCCCTGGTCGCCGACACGGGTGATTGAAGACCTGAAACCAAAAGCACGCGCCGCTGATCTTTGGAACTTGTTTTTACCCGACCGGGAGTACGGTTCGGGCCTGACCAATCTCGAGTACGCTCCTCTCTGCGAGATGATGGGCCGCAGCATAATGGCTCCTGAAGTCTTCAATTGTTCGGCACCCGATACCGGCAACATGGAAGTCCTCATGCGTTATGGCACGGAAGAGCAGAAGGAACGCTGGTTGAAGCCGCTGCTGGCAGGCGAGATCCGCTCGTGCTATGCAATGACGGAACCTGCGGTCGCATCGTCGGACGCGACCAACATCGAGGCCAGCATTATTCGCCTCGGTGATGAGTACGTCATTAACGGGCGCAAATGGTGGGCCTCGGGCGCCGGCGACCCGCGATGCAAAATTGCGATCTTCATGGGTAAAACAGATCCCTTGGCTCCGCGGCACCAGCAACAGTCGATGGTGCTGGTACCGATGGATACTGCCGGTGTGAAGATCGAGCGGCTTCTGACGGTTTTCGGCTACGATCACGCCCCTCATGGTCACGGTGAAATTTGCTTTGACAACGTGCGTGTACCTGTCTCGAATGTGTTGCTCGGCGAAGGACGCGGATTCGAAATTGCCCAAGGCCGCCTCGGTCCGGGGCGAATTCATCATTGCATGCGTTGCATCGGTGTGGCCGAGCGCGCCCTCGAAGCCATGTGCAAGCGAGTGCAGTCACGCGTGGCCTTTGGCAAACCACTGGCGGAGCAGGGCACCATCCGGGCCGATATCGCCAAATCGCGCATGGAAATCGAGCAGGCCCGCCTTTTGACTCTCAAGGCTGCGTACATGATGGACACGGTCGGAAATAAGCAAGCGCGCGCTGAGATCGCAATGATTAAAGTCGTGGCGCCGAATGTCGCCCTACAGGTGCTGGACCGCGCGATTCAAGCGCACGGGGGTGCCGGAGTCTCCCAGGATACGTTTCTCGCCGCAGCTTGGGCGAATGTGCGCACGCTGCGTCTGGCCGATGGACCGGATGAGGTCCACACGGAATCAGTCGCCAAGCTGGAACTTCGAAAATGGGGCACCCCGCAGGCGAAGTCAGCGCTGCTTTGATCGTTCCTGGAGAGACATTGCCGCTGATTCTCGAAACGCCACACGCCTTGAAAGACCTGCTCGGTCGTGAAATCGCGGTGACCGAATGGATCACGGTCTCTCAAGAACAGATCCGACAGTTCGCCGACGTCACTGATGATCGACAGTGGATCCACGTTGACCGGAAGCGCGCGAACCATGAGTCTCCATACGGCACAACGATTGCTCACGGATTCCTGACGCTCTCGTTGCTAAGCAGGTTCCTGCGGGATGCGATCAAGATTCAAAGTGGGGTTCGGATGAGCGTGAATTACGGATTGAATCGAGTTCGATTCCCTGCTCCGGTCGCCACAGGCGCCAGAATTCGCGCTCGTTTCACTCTACATTCGATAAAGGAATTACCCGGAGCATTGGAAGCCGTTTTCCAAGCCACCATCGAAACCGAGGAGACGGAAAAGCCGTGCTGCGTCGCTGAGTGGGTGCTTCGATATTACTTATGAGCGAGCACGTGACGCAGTTGCTCACCGATGGGTGCGAAGTCCGCGGGCCGAAAGATGCGGCGCCGCGTTGAAAGTGAAAAGCCTGAGGTGTCCATCCCGCAAGCGCATCACCGTGTAGGAGGCGTTGTACAACACGCCTGCGAGCTGCATGAGCCGATCATCACAGATATCGAACGACATGCCAGTCCAGATCGCAATTGGCGTGGCTGAAGTAAAAACTACAATATTTTCGCGCTGCTGCGGATTCCCTGTGTCCAACCGGCAGAACGCCACGCGTTCGCAGAACCGCTGCCAACTCTCGCCGCTATAGGCGTATCGGCCGGAGATCCATGTCCTCACGAGCTTCGTGTCGCACGGCAGCCACTTGCGATGAATCGCCGCATCCGCTCCATCACTTACACGGATCTGCTCTTGCATCTTCTCGTAGTCGAGACGGAATTCGTGATCCTCTGCGCACAGCAGCGGGGCAATTTCGGAGTACACGCGCCCGAGATCAAATTCATTCCACCGCGGATCGATGACAAGGGAGGGGAACGATACGCCTGCGAGAGAAAAGGCGGCGCTAACCTCTTCACCCGTTTGCCGCTGGCGAGACAGCACTCCAGCAAAAGCCGAAGCAAATTGGATGCCTTGCGAGACGAAATGCTCGCCCAAGAGCCGCGCCTGCCGCTTTCCTAGATCAGAAAGTGAATCGTACGCGTCGCGCGTGCCCGCCTGCCCATGGCGCACAAGATACACGGAGCTCAACTGATTTTCCCCGCGAGTGAGCTTGCGAGTTCGATCAATGAGTGGACCCGTTCATCAAAATGCTGGAATCGCGCGTCGTTCGTCTGCCCACGACGAAAGCGATAGTAGATCTGCTGCAGGATCACCGCCAGCTTAAAGATGCCCAGCACCTCGTAATAGCCGATGTGCGTGAGATCGCGTCCGGTTTGTTCGGCATAGCGATCGATGAACTGATCCCGGGTGTACCACCCGAGCTGCGAGGTAAGAGCTGGCAGCGCCTGCGATCCGAATTGCGGGGCTGTGGCCCAAGCCCAGTAACAGAGCGTCAATCCAAGATCCGCCAACGGATCGCCCACTGTGGTCATTTCCCAGTCGAGCACCGCCTCGATGCCATCGGCTGACAGCCGAAGCATCACATTGTCGAGCTTGTAATCGTTGTGGACCAGAGTCGGGGCCGCTGAAGTTGGCAGGTGATCTGTAAGCCAGCGGATCACCTGATCCATCATTAGCATCTCGTCAGTCCTGGCCCTGTTCCAGCGATCGGCCCATCCCTGTACCTGCCGCGCAAGAAATCCTTCCGGCTTACCGAGAGCAATCAGGCCAGTCCTTGCGAGATCGATGGCATGCAGGCGGACCAAACAATCAACAAAGGCCTCACTGACTCGTCGTGGATAATCTTTCACGACGGCCAGCTGAGGGGGAACGGCATCCCGTAGTATGAGTCCACGCCGACGCTCCATGACAAAGAAAACCGTGCCGAGCACCGCTGGATCTTCGCACAGAAGAAATACCGCCGGGGCCTCCGGAAAATATGGATGCAGCATTTGAAGCACATGAAATTCGCGCGCCATGTCGTGGGCCTTCGGGGCAACCGGTCCCATAGGACCTCGCCGCAGCACATATTCGCGGCCGTCGATTTGCAATAGATACGTCAGGTTGGAATGCCCGCTGGGAAATTGTCGGACATGGAGGCCGCGCTCAGCGCCTTCGATCTTTCCCCGCATGTACTCGGCGAGAGCCGCTACATTCAGCTCCTCTCCAGGACGAACGGGAGCGGTATCGCAGTGCATCCTTATGCCATCACCGTCGGTTGCGTCGTGAATTCCGCGAAGGTCCTGCCTTTTTCGACAAGCCGCTTCAACAGCGGGGCTGGCTCCCAGAGTTCGCCGAACTGCCGATGAAAATCACAGATGCGCTCGTAAACATTCTTTAATCCAACTGTGTCGGCATACCACATGGGTCCGCCGCGGTGAGCCGGGAATCCATAACCGTTTATATAGATGATGTCGATGTCGACGGCGCGGAGGGCGATACCCTCCTCGAGAATGCGAGCACCCTCATTCACCAATGCATAGAGGCAGCGCTCGACAACCTCCTGCGCCGAGATCTTCCGCTGCGGAATGCCGGCCTCTACCGCCCATTTACGGACCATTGTGTTGACTTCGGGATCGGGCATCGCGCGCCGGTTGTCGTCGTATTTGTACCATCCGGCGCCGGTCTTTTGGCCAAAGCGTCCGAGTTCGCAAAGCCGATCGCCGACGATCGGTTGGCGGATGCCTGGCTTTTCCAAATGGCGATATTCTTTGCGGATTCGCCAACCCACGTCGAGCCCCGCCAAATCGCCTGTGGCCAGCGGGCCCAGCGCCATACGGAAATCGTACAGAGCCTGGTCAACGGATTCAGGTTCGGCGCCTTCTTCGACGAGGAACATCGATTCGCGGACATAATGATGGAACATGCGGTTGCCCACAAAGCCGCGGCAATTGCCCACCAGAACGCCAACCTTGCCGAGTTTGCGCGAAAGTTGCATGCAGGTGGCGATCATTTCTCTGCTGCTGGACCTACCGCGCACGATCTCAAGCAAGCGCATTACGTTCGCCGGGCTAAAGAAGTGAGTGCCAATGACAGATTCGGGGCGGGAAGTAGCGGAAGCGATCTCATCGATATTCAGAGTTGAGGTGTTGCTCGCCAGAATGGCGTCTTTCCGGCACACGCGATCTAATTCGCCGAAGACTTGTTTCTTGAGCGCCATGCCTTCGAAAACAGCCTCGACCACCACATCCACGTTGCCAAAATCGTCGTAGCTGAGCGTCGGGCGAATCAGTTTGAGGCGTTCGTCCACAAACTGCTGAGTGAAGCGGCCGCGCTTGACGGAACTGGCATAGTTCTTCTGAATGGTTGCCAGGCCGCGATCGAGCGCGAGTTGATCGGCCTCCTTGAGCAGCACGGGAATGCCGGCATTCGCGAATACCATGGCGATTCCACCCCCCATCGTTCCGGCGCCGACAACTGCAGCCGTGCTCACCGGAAGGATGGCTGTCTCCTTAGGGATATCAGGGATCTTGGCCACTTCGCGCTCGCCGAAGAAAACATGGATCAGCGCCTTCGACTGATCGGAAAAAAGGCACTCGTCGAACAGCTTTCTTTCTACCTCGCAGCCTTGCTCAAAGGAAAGTTTAGTGGCCGCTTCCACGGCATCGATGGCAGCGAGAGGGGAGTTCATCCCGCGCTGTTTCGAGCGGGCCTTGTCACGGGCAGCGGCGAAGAGCGGAGTATTCTGTTCGGGAGTGCCGAGCTTGTCATTACGCTCGCGCGTCTTTGGAGCCGGTTTTCCGGCGACTCCTCTTGCGAAGGCAAGCGCACCGGCCAGAAGATCGCCGCCAATCAAACGATCGACAAGGCCGTGGTTCAAGGCATCCTGCGCGGAGATGGCATTGCCGTCGCTGCACATTTCCAGCGCTTTCGCAACCGCGACCAGGCGAGGCAGACGCTGCGTTCCTCCAGCTCCGGGAATAATGCCAAGCTTCACCTCGGGCTGGCCGAGCTGCGCGGTTGGAGCGGCGACGCGATAGTGACCGGCCATCGCCAGCTCCAACCCACCGCCGAACGCTGCCCCGTGGATGGCGATCACGACCGGCTTCGAATCCTCGATTCGAAGCAGCAGCGGAAGCGAGCCCGGACCGCGCGGGATTTTGCCCGACGTGACCTTGCCGAATTCCTTGATATCCGCGCCAGCAATAAATGTGCGGCCACCACCGATCAGGACCACTGCCTTTACGCTGTCATCGCTGCCCACTTGCTGTATCGCTTGGGCGATTCCCTGGGCAACTGCCGGGCTGAGCGCGTTTACCGGCGGATTATTGATGGTGATGATTGCGATCTCGTGATCTCTGGTGAGTTGAACTAGATCATCCATGCAGAAGTTGTCTCCAGATGCGTTCACTTTTTGGCGGTCAACTCATTCTGAGCTTGCTTCTGAGCGCTCCCGTACTTTGCGCGCAGAGCCTTCTTGAGAATTTTTCCTGTGGCGGTTTTGGGCAAGCTCTCGACAAACTCCACAAATCGCGGGCATTTGTAGTGAGCCATGCGAGAACGGCAGAACTCGATGAGCTCCGCCTCAGTGACGTCGCAACCGGGCTTCGTTACCACCAATGCTCGAGGCACTTCTCCCCATTTGTCGTCCGGGACCGGAATGACCGTGGCCTCGTAGACGGCGGGATGGGCCAGAATGGCCTTCTCCACTTCTAGCGATGAGATATTTTCTCCGCCGCTGACGATGATGTCTTTTTTGCGATCCACAATCAGGATGCTTCCGTCTTCGTCGACGACGGCCATGTCGCCGGTGTGAAACCAGCCGCCGCGCATCACCTCTGCCGTGGCAGCGGGTTGCTGCCAGTAACCCTGCATGACGCCGTCACTGCGGGCGATAATCTCGCCCATCGTCTTACCATCGCGGGGCACATCCTGCTCGTCGAAGTCGACCACTCTAAGTTCCACTCCGGGGATCGCGTACCCTGTCATCGCTTGGGTCACGTAGCGACGCTCACCTTCCATCTGCGTCCCAGGTTTGAGCCGCGCCGTAGAGAGTACCGGTGCCGTTTCAGTCAGGCCATATCCGGAGAAGCATTCGCAGCCGAGCGCCTTCTCCACCTGTTGCACCAGCGTGGGAGAGGATGCGGCTCCCCCGATCGAAATCCATTCCAAACTGCTCAAGTCATATTTCGTTCGTTCAGGCGAATTCACCAGAGCGGTTGCCATGATCGGCACCAGGCTCAGAGAGTCGACGCGCTCTTGTTCGATCAGCCGGAAAACTTCCGCGCAGGTGAAGCGCGGCAGCATAACGTGCCTGCCTCCCATCAGAGTGACGGAATGCGCCATGCCCCAACCATTCGCGTGGAATAACGGGATGGTATGCAGCTGCACGCTATCCGCTTTGGTGTGGAACGTTACGCAAACGGAAAGAGCGTGCAGATACACATTTCTGTGGGTGAGCACCACTCCCTTGGGATTTGCGCTGGTGCCGCTGGTGTAAAACAGCTCCGCCCCTGAATTCTCGTCGAACTCCATCACATCAGAGCGGCGTGGGGTTGCCGCTTCCAGCATGTCGTCATAGTTCGCTGAAGAAAGCCACGGCAGGGACGGGATCGAGTCGAGCAATGCGAAACCCTCGACGGAAGGAACGTTCTGCCGGAAAGAGTCCACGGTGTTGAGGAACTCTTTCTGCAGGAAAAGCATTTTTACTCCCGCATCGTTCAAGATATGCGCCAGTTCATGAGGCGCGAGCCGGACGTTCAACGGCAGCAGAACCGCGCCCGCTTCCAAAACGCCGTAATAGGCTTCCAGCAGCCGATGACAATTCAAGCTGAGAAAAGCAACCCGGTCGCCAGCCGTCACCCCCGCATGCCGCAATGCGCCGGCCAGACGCGCCGCACGTTCAGCGAACCCCGCATAATCCAGGCGCTGGTCACCGCATACTACGGCCGTTTTACGGGGGAACTGCTGCTCGGCATATTGCAGGAATCGCACAGGTGTGAGGGGAATGTTCATGGCTACGATCGCTACCAGGCGGACTGACCTCCATCCACGACAAGAACATGACCGGTCACATAATCAGAGGCGTCGGAGGCGAGAAAAACAGCCGCGCCTTTCAGATCGTGTTCGCCGCCGAATCTTCGCATTGGAATCTGGGAAAGGAAGAGTTCCTTATGATGCTCCAGCACTCGATTCGACATATGCGTCGGAAACCAGCCCGGAGCGATGGCATTGACCTGGATATTGTGAATCGCCCACTTGCAAGCGAGATCCTTGGTAAAACTGATCACACCGCCCTTGCTGGCGTGATAGCCAATCGCAGGAAGCTCGGGCGGGGCGCCGCCCAGTCCGGCAACCGAAGCAATATTGATGATTTTTCCGCGGCCTTGCCGGATCATGACTTTGCCCACGGTTTGCGCGCACAGAAAAGTTCCGGTCAGATTCGTCTCGATGACTTTGTTCCAATCCTCGAGACTCATCTCCTCGGCGGCAGCGCCCCAGGAAATTCCGGCGTTATTGATGAGGATGTCGATCTGGCCGAATTCCGAGAGCGTCGCATCGACAGCATCCTGAATGCTGGCCCGATTCCTCACATCGCAGGCAAGAGCCACCGCTTTGACGCCGAGCCGCTGAATTTCCTCTGCTGCCTGCTGGCAACGCTCTTGTTTGCGAGCACACAGCGCGACGTTGGCGCCCATCTCGGCCAGACCCTCGGCAATCTGCCGGCCCAGCCCGATCGAGCCACCCGTCACGATGGCGACGCGGCCAGTCAGATCGAGAAGCTGCTTTACCGTCACTGGAGCATCCTGCGCGATTTCGGTGGTCGCCTGCACGGTTGAATATCCTCCTGCTGCGAAAACGAATGGACGCCAGAGCTTCCCGCCTCGACTTTCAGCCGAGAGTGTTGCTTTGCTTGCGCTGCGAGGAATGTGTGAATCGCATCCTGGGCGGCTTCCGTCTGGTCGGTCAGAAGGATATGGCTGGCGTGCGGGATCATCAAGAGCTTCGCACCTGGGATGCGTTCCGCGATCAATTTTGCGTTACCCGGAGGAACGAGCCGGTCTGACTCGCCGTGGATTACCAGCGTGGGCGAAGCAATTGCCGACAGCCGGCTGTAGCCTTCCCAGGCGAGGATGCCTTGCAGCTGAGCCATATAGGCCTCGGGACGCGGGATCCATGGGCGCCGCCTTGCTACATCCTCATCGATGCGATCCCGCGGCGTCGCCGAATCGTAGGTAAACGGGATAGCCGCCTCGATCGCCTGCTCCGGGCTCATTGTAGAGCGCACCTTCAACATCTGCGTAGCCTCAGTTTCGGCCCGCACCGCCGTCGGCCCGCCCGCCGCAGTGCAGCCCAGGATGAGTGATCGCACGCGCTTCGGGTATTGCAGGGCGAACTCCTGTGCGATCATGCCGCCCATCGAGATCCCGAATACGTGTGCGCTCTCCACGTGGGCCGCATCCAGAATCGCTGCTGCATCGGAGGCCATCAACGGGATCGAATACGGGCCAGGGGGGACATCGCTCCGTCCCACACCGCGATTGTCGCAGGCCAAGGTCAGGTAATGCTCCGCTAAGCGAGGCCGGATCCGGTACCACATATGGGACGTATATCCCAATCCCATGATCAGCAGAATGGGTTCGCCCTGGCCTTGCTGGTCCCAATAGATCCTGGCTCCTTGATTCTCAACAAAGGCCATCATGTTCCCTACAACTAGAAGCTTAAACGAACCCCGAGTTGGATCTCCCGCACAGGAAGTGCCGAGGTGAAAGCGAGCGGCGTGCTGGACGTCGCTGTCCCCCCACCCGCAAGGGCAGTACCGGGGCGAATGCCATGCACTGTAAAGGTGGTGAATCCCGGCGTGAGACCAAACAGCGGGTTTACTTCGTTGTTCACGCAGGCAAAGTTGGTGCGGTTGGGGATATTGAATCCCTCGGCCGTAAACTGCAAGTTTGCCTTCTCGCCGATCTTGTGTTGCCAGGTCAAGCGCGCGTCGAAGTCGTAATAATTGGGGCCAAGACCGGTATCGCGAGGAGCTCCGATCGGGCGCTCATTTGTGGTGTGATTATCCCCGTTGACCTCGCCGCCTGCCAGTAAATTGAAAGGATGCCCGCTGTGATAACTGAAGATCGGAGAAAATTGGAAGCCGGACAAAATGGGTTGTTTCCAGGGACTGTCGATAACCCCGGCGACCACCACCTTGTGCCGCTCATCGAACTCGGAGATACTGCGATCCAGGTTGATGTTGGTCGGATCTTGCGGCCCATAATCGCTATTGAAATCCGTCGAAGTATCGATGGCTTTGCTGTAGGTGTAATTGCCAAACAGCGTAAAGTGATCGCTGAAGCGTTTCTTTACTTCGAGGATGCCACCCTCGTAAACAGCATAGGCCTCGGAGCTGTATTGGTTGTTCTGGACAACCAGCGGATTCACAAAGCATGCGGGGTTTGTATCGCAGGGATACACCCCTCCCGGGAACTCAGTGCCACCCAACGGATCGGCCCCGCCTGCCGTCGTATTCCAGTTCCGATAAGAAACGCTTTGGCCATTGGCCAGGGTTACCGTGCTAAACGGCGCTGGCCCCAGATTGGTATCGATGGCGACCGGGAGTCTCTGCGTATGGGTATAGATACCGCTAACCGACACAGAAAATCCAGGCGCGATCTCACGCTCGATTCCAAACGAAGCCTGTTGCGCGATGGGTGGACGATATCCCGGCTGATTCACGAAGACCACTTGCAGCGGACCGATGGGACCGCTATTGGTAACATTGATACCAAGCGGAGCCACTGCCGCAGGAGTGATGCAGGCAGCATTGCCTGGAGCAGGTGTTGTGCACTGAATCAATCCCTGTGCGAAGAGTGTCCCAAACACTGAGGGAGCGCCTGCTAAACCCAAGGCTGGAATCCCCCCGATCGGATCTACATAAATAGAAATTTCCCGGTTGCAAGGGCTGGAACCGGTGCCCGGAATGATCGGGATTCCGAACTGGGAGACTCCGCAAATGGAAGACAGGTTCGCTACCTGGCCAGCGCTCGTTTGATTCTCAACCGCGGTCTTATTGCCGTTCACGACTCCCAGGCTCAAGTCGACGGCGGGGATCTGTTCGTCGACCGGGCCGTAAAAGATTCCATACCCTCCGCGGATCACGGTCTTGTGATCGTTGAACGGATCCCACGCGAACGATACGCGCGGCGCAAAATCTTTCTTGTAAGTGGTCAACGGGAGGTATTGCGAGTCCAGTTCATAGCGCAGGCCGTAGTTAAGAGTGAAACTCGGTGTGACCTTCCAGGAGTCCTGTCCGTAAATTCCTGTCAGGGGCCGCGTATAGTACGGGTAAACCGGATTGCCAAATCCTTGCTGATACACCTGGGGAAGTCCAAACGATGCCGACTGCAAGGAGGTAATCGTGGGAAGCAGCGGAGTCAGCAAATCACCGGGGAGCGATCCGAAGACAAACCGACCGGGGAAAAATGTGTGCGATTCAGTGTGGTTGCCACGAAGCACCTCGTCGACTCCGAATTCGAATGTGTGATGGCCGCGGACGAGAGTGAAATTGTCTGCAAATTCGTAGCGGCGCAGGATGCTGATGTTGGGCAGGAAGATGTTGGTTCCCAGATTACTAATGAAGCCGGGAATTTGTAATCCCACTTCGCCCGGTGCGTTGGGAATCACTCTGAAGCTGTTGTAGTCCCACTGCAAGCGCGCTTCATTCTGTGCGGCGGGGCTGAACTGGTGATACCAGGCAACCTGGAGATTGTTGTCGTAGTTGTGGATCGAACTGCCCGCCGAATACGCAGTTAACGATTGCACATCGGGAGATTCCTCCAAGTCATGTCCGTATCTGTAGGTGAGAGAAAGCTCGTTGCGCACATTGAATCGGTGATCCAATCGGCCGGAAGCCAGATACTCGTGTGAGTTGTAGGGAAACACTCCA
Source organism: uncultured Acidobacteriota bacterium (assembly GCA_963719865.1). Classification (GTDB taxonomy): domain Bacteria; phylum Acidobacteriota; class Terriglobia; order Terriglobales; family Acidobacteriaceae; genus Sulfotelmatobacter. The sequence continues at coordinate 242,859 of CAVRDS010000015.1, forward strand.
CCACTGGTCTCAAACTGGTTTAGAAGATAGGCATTCACGGGACTTGTAGCCGGGTCGATCGTTAACACTCCGTTCAGGATCGCGCCGCACACTGCCGCTGGCAGGTTTGTTGTAGGATTTGGGGCTGGCAAGCCTAGTTGTTGGGCAACCGCAGCGCCCACGGGACCGCTGAGGCAGGGCACCGAATTTCCCCCCGCTAAACCGCCAATGACCCCGTTCTGCGCTTGGGTCGGACGAAAAACATTTGTGTCCGTCAGGATTGGGACGGCGTTCTGGGCATCCTGAAGCAGACCCTCAAAGGCCAAGAACAAAAACGTTTTATCCTTCTTGATTGGGAAACCCACTGTTCCCCCAAATTGCTGGCGGCTCAAAGTGTCCTTAATCGGAGAACCCACAGAATCAGGGTTGGCAGGATTGAACGTCGCGCCGACTGGTAATGCCTGGCTGAAGGCAAATGGATCGCGAGCGTCCATGGCATCATTGCGGAAATAGCTGTATAAGGTGCCATGAACATTGTTGGTACCGGACTTAGTCACAATGTTGATGGAACCACCGGTGGCAGCTCCAAGGTCAGCGGCGTAGTTGCTGCGGTTGATTTGAAATTCCTGTACTGCATCCTGGCTCACCGTCAGGCGCACGCCTCCCGTATCATCCCCTGTTTCACCTCCGTCCACGGTGATGCTGTTTCCTCTGCCATTGCTGCCATAGAAAGAAAGTCCGCTTTGCGGGGTCTGCTTGACTCTGTAATCCTGATCATCTGCCAAGCGGGTCGAGTCTGATACTCCCGGAGCGAGCAAGGTGAAAGTAAGATAGTCGCGCCGATCAATGGGCAGATCCGCGATGTACCGTTGGTTGATTCTATCGGCTTGGCTCCCTCGTTCGGTTTCTACCGTTGGTGGCTCCGACATCACCTCGACCACGGTGCCCACCGCTGACGGCTTCATGCTGAAGTCTGAAATGACGGTTTGCCCAACTGCAACCGTGACATTCCTGCGAACCTGGGTGGCAAAACCGGGATTGGACGCGCTGACCGAATACGTGGACGGAGACAGCCCCGTCATGCGGTAGTGTCCGGTGCTGTCGCTGACCACCTCGCGTTTCAGGTCCGTCTGCATATCGACCGCGGTGACCGTTACCCTGGGCATCACAGCGCCGGAAGAGTCGACCACCGTTCCGCTGATCTCTCCCGAAGAACCTACCCCCTGCGCCATGGCAGACCCAGCCATAAACAGCAGGTATGCAAACACAACCACGACTGGCTTCATAGGAGTCTCCTTTATCGGTCACCTAGCCACATCGCCGAAGTGATTTCGAGTGTGTCCATTTCGTGAACTCTTCTAAGGGCCCGACGCGTCCGGGTCTATCCCGGCACCGTAGCAGTGATTTAGCTGCTGGTCTTTGGTCGATTCAGGGTGCGCATTGCGAGGGAGCGAGCCTCCATCGATCTTTCTTTCCTCTCCAACACCGGAATTTGTCGAATAGTTTGGGATTTGCCGAGCCCACATCCCATCAGGCAAGCTCGAATTGTGATAGCAAATATCACATAATAGTCACTAACGTCAAGAACGAAGCACAGGGAAGCGGGGCAAGTGTGTTGATATTTGCCGATGTCAGCTGGGGGTAAGGACAATCCGGCCGCTGGCTTGTCCGCGGCGCAACTCATCCAGCACTTGGTTGACTTCTGAAAGCGGACGGGCAGTCGCCAGACAATGTAGTCTTCCGGCAGCGGCCAGCGAAAGCACTTCTCGCAGATCCTGTCGGGTGCCGACTGCGGATGCCTGGATCCGGAATTCGCCAGCGGCCATCAAAATCGGCGGGAAACAAATATTCTCCGCGGGGAGCCCGACCATGAGAAGGGTGCCGGTTGGCCGCAAGCAACGGAAAGCCGTTTCGTACGCGGCCTTGGATGCCGCGCTGACCAGACATACATGCGCTCCGCCGTCGCGCCGCAATTCCTTGACGACATCGGTGGTTCGAGCATTGAGCCCAGCGGCCGCACCCAATTCTTCGGCAAGTTTTAGCTTGTCATCGGAAACATCGATTGCGGTCACGTCCGCGCCGAAGATTTTTCCGATCTGCACTGCGAAATGTCCCAGGCCGCCGATTCCAAACACCGCCAAACGACGATTCGCCAACGCCCCCGCCTGTTTAAGCGCGCGATAGACTGTAAGTCCGGCACAAAACAACGGTGCAGCTTCAAGGGAAGAGAGGTTGCCGGGAATTTTCAGCGCGTGAGTGGCCGGCGCTTTCACGAACTCCGCATATCCGCCGTCCACCGTTACGCCCGTGATTTTCTGGCGGGGACACAGGTTCTCATTTCCAGCGCTGCAGAATTCGCACTCGCCGCAACTCCAATAAATCCACGGTACACCGACGCGGTCACCGACGCGAAGATCGCATACTGCGTTGCCGGCCTCGACGATGCGCCCGGCGATTTCATGACCTAGGATGAGAGGTCGCTTGACGATCCGGGCGAACTGCGCCCAGTCGCCATCGGCGACGTGTACGTCGGAGTGGCAGGCGCCACACGCTTCCACCTGAATCAAGACTTCATCGTCTGCGGGAGCCGGAGGAGCGACCTCCTCGATCGACAGCGGAGTCTTGAACTCGCGCAGGATTGCGGCTTTCATGAATTTCGCCCGATGGGACTTGAAAACAGAATCTGTTTCAAGCGCCAGGATTACGACTTAACGCCGCGCAAGAAGAATTCCACCGCGCTGTCAACCCGTTCAGTTAATTTGTGCGGTCCGGTGAGGTCGACCGTCCACTGGCGGACCACCGTGTGATACAGGGCTTCCATGAATTCGGCCAGATGAACAACCGGAAACGCGCTCGTGATCTCGCCTCGTTTCTGGCCCTGCGCCAGAATCTCGCGCAACAGTCCCGCCACAATACACTCGGCGCCACGCACCTCCGGCGAGCGCACTGCATCCATTGCGCCGGAGAGCACCACCGCCTGCCAAAGCGGGCGATCGCTTTCGGCCTCGCTAGCCATGGAGTGATAGAGACGACGCAGGCGTTCTGCCGTGCTGGCCCTGGTCGACAGTTCGGATTTGAGACGCTCGGCGATGCACTCGAATCCGCGCTGGCCGACATCCCGCAGAACTGCGTCTTTACTGGGAAAATAGCGGAAGAAAGTCGGCTGGCTGATTTCCAGAATTTTTACGATGTCGTCCACCCGGGTCTTCTCATACCCCTGTTTGCGGAACAGTCGGATGGCAGTCTCAATGATCTGTTGGCGCAATCGCGCTTTCTTTCGCTCGCGCAGGCCGGCAATTTCCTGGATCGGCACTGGTGCGGTTCGCCTCATGAGGTTTCTGTGATTCCGAGTTCTGCGGGCAGGGGCAACCTGAACACGCGGCATGCTCTTCTCCTCTAGTATTGCGGATGTGTTAACGATTACTCGCCAGGAAATCCCAGATCGATACTAACAAAATGTAAGCACGCGTCGTCCCGCAGGATTCGCCACAGAGCGTTTTGTTATCGGATCCCAGTTGACGTTAGCGACTAATATCTGATATAGACTAACACAATTTCGAGTTCTCTGTGGTTCCCGCAAGGCGATATCTTCAATTTGCCGAATGGGAGCGGAGACAGCGGGCTCATCGAAAAAGGGTTTGCACCGGATGGAAACACCGAAATATACCTGGCTGAGGAAACATCATGACATCGGTTGCGGCAAGTCCTCTTCAAGCACGTGGTGGAGCGTTTCTAGTCGAAGATCGCGCGCCTGACGAGATCTTCACGGCGGAAGATCTGACCGAAGAACACCTCGCGATCGCCCGGACGGTCGACCAATTCTGGGCCAATGAAGTCGAACCTAACCTCGAGGCCATTCGTAAGTATGAGCCCGCGATTGCGCTGCGCGTCTTGCGCAAGTCTGCGGAATTGGGGCTTACGGCCATACCGATTCCCGAAAGATTCGGCGGAATGGAAATGGATTTGGCCTCGGTCATGATCGCGAGCGAGCATTTGGCCAAAGACGTCTCCTACGGATCATGGCATTCGGCGCACACAGGAATTGGCACTCTGCCCATTCTTTTCTTTGGCACCGAAGAACAGAAGCAAAAATATCTTCCCCGGCTCGCGAATGTCGAGTTGCTGGCCGCCTATGCGCTGACCGAGCCTCTGGCCGGTTCCGATGCTCTCGCGGTGCGTACCCGGGCAGATCTGAGTCCGGACGGGAAGTATTACGTCCTCAACGGACAAAAGATGTGGATCACCAACGGCGGGGCTGCCGAGTTGTTTACGGTGTTCGCAAAAGTGGGAGGCGAGAAGTTCACCGCCTTCCTGGTGGAGCGCAGCTTTGCCGGCGTCAGCAGCGGCGCTGAAGAGCACAAGATGGGGATGAAAGGCAGCTCGACTACGGCCGTGTACTTCGACAACGTCCGCGTTCCGACGGAAAACCTTCTAGGGGAGATCGGGCGTGGCCACGTGATTGCATTCAACATCCTTAATATCGGGCGGCTCAAGCTTGGCGCGGGTGCGCTGGGCGCAGCAAAGAAAGTGATTGCCATCAGCCTGAAATACGCTAAGGAGCGGAAGGCGTTCGGTTCCGCTATCGCTGAATTCGGGGCCATCCAGCACAAACTCGCTGAGATGGCGATCCGCACGTACGCCGTCGAATCCATGGTGTGGAGGGTCGTCGGCCTCATCGAAAGCCAACTTGAGCAGTCCGCGCGTGATGAGTCGAAATCAAACAGCGAACTCAAGGCGGTCGAGGAATATGCCGCCGAATGCTCGATGATCAAAGTCTATGCCTCCGAAATGCTGGACTATGTTGTCGATGAAGGTGTGCAGATCCACGGCGGCTACGGCTATCACCAGGACTATGCGGTCGAGGCGGCGTACCGCGATGCACGAATCAACCGCATCTTCGAGGGCACGAACGAGATCAACCGGCTGTTGATTACGGGCATGCTTCTGAAACGAGCGACCCGCGGGCAGTTGGCGCTCATCCCGGCCGCTCAGGACGTGCTGAAGGGGACTGGCACGGACGATCCAGCCACGGACGACGAAGAGACGCGCCTGGTAAGCAACGCGAAGAAGATTGCCCTGTTTACGATTGGGATCGCACAACAGAGATACGCCGCCGAATTGGAAAAACAGCAAGAAGTGCTGATGAATATCTCGGACATCATCATGGAAACATTCGCGATGGAATCGAGCCTGCTGCGCAGCCGTAAGCTGGCTGCGTCCGGGAAAGAAGCTGACGCCGCAGATATGTGCGCCGTGTTTTTGCGGGATGCCATGAATCGCATCGCATGCTCCGCCCGAAATGTGCTCGGGACGTGCTCGAGCCAAAGCGCTTCACGACAAAACGCGGCAACTCTGCGAAAATTCACGGAACACGATCTAATCGACGCGATTGCCTTTCGACGAAACATTGCCCGGCGACTCCTGGCGGAGGGCCGCTACACCCCTTAGGGGTGGATCTACTCCAACCCATGATGGCTTCGCCACCATCGGATCGATTGGCTTGATGAAAGCTGTCGAAGTCTTATTGACGGAACCTCTCGCATGCAAAACACCGCATGGGGTGAACTCCAACTGCGATGCAATCGATGAGCGAGAAGGACTTCGAGTGTTTGGCAGGCACGGGCGTAAACGCACCAGTGACAATATTTCCAAGAATGCCCAAGAATGCCCGGAACTGGGAGCATACCCAGATGTTGGACTGTCCTCGTGACGGGTGATCATGTCCGAAAATCGCGAGTCCCCGCTTAGAACGGGTGAGAGAATCCGAATATGGAACTGCCGAATCGGGAGATCTGCTATCGAGCCTTGCAGACCCGAGATGCCCGCTTCGATGGACTATTGTTCGTTGGAGTGACCTCGACAGGCGTCTATTGCCGGCCTGTCTGTCCAGCCCGAACCCCACATTTCCAATATTGCCGCTTCTTTGGCTCCGCCGCCGCAGCCCAGGAAGCGGGATTTCGCCCGTGCTTACGTTGCCGGCCCGAGACCGCTCCTGATTTAGCCTCGTGGCGCGGAACTTCGAATACCGTTTCCCGGGCACTGGCTCTAATCGCGGATGGGGCGCTGGATGGTGACAACAGGAACGTCGAGAAATTGTCCGAACGCCTGGGTGTAGGAGACCGTCAACTCCGGCGATTGTTTCTCGAGCATTTGGGCGCGTCACCCATTGCCGTGGCGCAAACCCGGCGTGTGCTGTTTGCCAAGCAACTGATTCATGAAACGCGCATGCCCATGACCGAGGTTGCAATGGCGGCAGGATTTGGCAGCGTGCGCCGCTTTAACGAAGTATTCCAGGGCTTGTTTCATCGTCCTCCCAGTGCCTTGCGACGGGAGGGTATCTCCCGTTCGATGCCTGCCAAAACAGGGATCACGCTCCGCCTGCGATATCGGCCGCCCTACGACTGGGATTCGATGCTTGCTTATCTGGCGACGCGTGCGATCCCTGGGATTGAAATCGTCGAGCACGAAAGTTATCAACGCACGGTTGAGCTCGACGGGTCGGTTGGATTCGTCCGAGTTGTGCATCTGCCTCAGCGGCAGAGCTTAGAGGTTGCGATCCGTTTCCCCAGTGTTCGTTCTCTGCCTGCCATTGTGACCCGCGTGCGACGCTTGTTCGACACAGGCGCAGACATCGGAACCATTGATGAACATCTCTCCCGCGACCGGGTGCTGGCGCCGCTCGTGGCGCAACGTCCTGGGCTGCGCGCGCCGGGCGGGTGGGACGGATTCGAATTAGCGGTGCGGGCTGTTCTTGGCCAACAGGTGAGCGTTGCCGCGGCTCGACGCCTGGCTGGCGAACTGGTTGTGCGTCACGGTAAACCTTTGCCGGTTACCCCTGACAGTCACCCAGGCTTGTCGCATGTATTTCCTACTCCTGAATGTTTAGCGAGGACAGAATCCATCGAGCTTGGGATGCCGTCTGCGCGGCGAGCGTCATTGAAGGCTCTGGTGGAAGCTGCGGTGGCTGACCGGAACCTCTTTCGCCCGTTTGGAACTATTGAAGAAGCGATCACCCGATTCCGCTCGATCCCGGGCATCGGCGAATGGACTGCACAGTACATCGCATTGCGTGCGTTACGCGAACCGGACGCTTTCCCCGCCTCTGATGCTGCATTGCTTCGCGGGGCGGCATTGATCGACGGGATGCGGTCCAGTGCAGATAGCCTTCTCAAACGCGCCGAATCCTGGAGACCTTGGCGTGCGTACGCAGCGCAGCACCTGTGGGCCGCTCAAGCCGTCGCGGGAAACACATGACTGAGGTCTTGCAGTTGTTCGTAAATCGAATCGACACACCGATCGGCAAGATGCTTGTCGTGAGTGACTGCGACGGAAATCTCCGTTCCGTGGACTGGACAGAGTATGAAGCACGTATGCGACGGCTCCTGCGTCTCCACTACGGCGATAACGGATTCCACCTCAGACCCCAGCACAACTCGAATAATTTGACGGATGCGATCAACCGGTACTTTGCGGGAGAAGTCGAGGCGATCGACGCATTGCCGGTCGAAACGGGTGGCACGCCTTTTCAACGTCAAGTCTGGCGTGCGCTGCGCAAAATTCGCTGTGGGACGACGGTCTCGTATGCACAGCTTGCGGAACGAATTGGCCGCCCCACTGCAGTTCGTGCCGTTGGCCTTGCCAATGGCTCCAATCCGGTTGGAGTCGTTGTCCCGTGTCATCGCGTGATCGGATCTGACGGATCGCTTACCGGCTATGGCGGGGGTATCGAGCGCAAACGTTGGTTATTGGAGCACGAACAACGGGCTCGCCCACAAGCGAAAGCATCCGGCTGGTAAAGAACTATGGTCGGATTGCCGGCTGATACGTTGGCCCCAAATCGGCAACCATCCGGCCAGAGCCCACGCGAGAGAAATCATACGCGCTGCATTTGCTAAGAAGGTGCTCGCGATTTACCAACCCATCTGGCGCATGCGCTCAAGGATGATCGCACTGTAGCTATTCATGCGCTCGGGCCGTCGCTTCAGGGGAGCCGGCAAGATTGCCGCGAGCCGTGCTGCCTGTTCGCGGCCGATATTGCGGGCCGCGGTTCCATCGTAGTAACGACACGCCGACTCGGCACCATAGATGGCCGGGCCCCATTCGATCACGTTGAGATAGATCTCCAGAATGCGCCGCTTGCCGATGACGATTTCGGCCACCGGCACCAGCGTGAACTCCGCACCCTTGCGCAGGACAGAGCGGCCCGTTCCGAAAAACAGGTTTTTTACAAGTTGCTGAGTAATGGTGGACGCGCCGCGAGTGCGACCGCCTTCCAAGTCGCCTTCGGCAGCGATTTCGATCTGGTTCCAATCGAACCCGTGGTGCTGGTAGAAGCGCTCGTCCTCTGCGGCGATCACAGCGTGCTGCAGATCGGGCGAAATCTGGCTGAGCGGAATGAATTTGTAGCGTTCGTGATATGGAGTGTGGCGAGCCCAGGCCTGCAGGCGGCGTTGCATCTGCACCGCGGTTGTCGGTGGGTCGACCCACCGGGCGCTCGCAAGAATCAGCGCGGCCAGCGACCAAAGAAACACCACGCCGATGACCAGCCATCGGACAAAGGATAGGAGAAAACTTTTGCGAAGCGAGGTCTTGGGCGGTGTGTCTAGCTTTTGAGTCACATTTCAGAATAATAGCCCGGACTAGGTTGTTGCTCGAAAGTGCTGTGCCGATCACTGTCAAGGCGCTGATCGGGGATAGATGCGCGAGCAGAGACTCGGGCATAATAGCTCAACTCACTCGAGTTTCAAGAAATGGGGTCCTGCACTTGCAGAAATTCAGATCGCGCCTGGCCTGTTGTGTTGTTACCTGTGTTTTTGTTTCTCTGACCTCACTGTGGTTCACCCTTTCGGCCTCGGCGCAGTCCGTTCCGCCAGAACTCATGAACGGACTCAAATGGCGCCTGATTGGTCCCTTCCGCGGGGGACGCGCGGTCGCGGTGGCCGGTGTGCCAGGCGACTCGACAACTTTTTATTTTGGCTCGGTCAATGGCGGGATCTGGAAAACGACGGATGCCGGAGTTGTCTGGAAACCAATTTTTGATGGCCAGCCCGTGGCCTCGATTGGTGCACTGGCTGTGGCTCCCTCCGATGCCAGGACGATCTATGCGGGAACCGGCGAGTCGGACATTCGAGAGGATCTCTCGTCCGGCAATGGCGTGTACAAATCCAGCGATGCTGGAGCGACCTGGCATCACGTAGGTCTGGAAGACACGCGCCAGATCAGCCGCATCGTAGTGGACCCGCAAGATCCGAACGTTGTTTACGTGGGCGCTCTGGGACACGCGTTCGGTGCGAACGATCAGCGCGGACTCTACAAATCTGTCGATGGCGGGGAGCATTGGACGCCGGTTCTCGATTTGGGACCCGAGATCGGGATTTCAGATCTGGCCATTTGCTCCTCCGACGGGCAACTGTTGTTTGCCGGCGCATGGCACGTACGGCGTCCGCCCTGGAGCGCCTATGCTCCGATCGATGGACCCGGCAGCGGTCTTTACCGGTCCCAGGATGCCGGCAAGACGTGGGAGCGTCTCGAGGGAAACGGGCTGCCACAAGGCGATTGGGGGCGAGTAGGAGTTGATGTTGCGCCGGACGGCAAACGCGTCTATGCGCTCATCGTTCTTCAGTCGGAATTCCGGACTCTGGCCCAAGACCGGAAATCCGGCCTTTATCGCTCCGACGATGGAGGCAACACGTGGGTTCTGGCCAACTCCGCTCCTCCTCTTACCAGCCGGGCGTGGTATTTCAATCGCATTACGATCGATCCACACAACCCCGACGTGATCTACATGCCGAATGTTGCTCTTTACCGATCCGAGGACGAAGGGAAGACGGTCTCGGTATTGCGTGGAGCGCCGGGCGGGGATGATTATCACCAGATTTGGATCGACCCGAAAAACTCTGCCAGCATGGTTCTCGGAACAGACCAGGGAACCACCATCAGCCTGAACCGCGGCCAAACCTGGAGCAGTTGGTATAACCAGCCCACGGCGCAGCTTTACCATGTGACCACCGACAACCACTTTCCCTATTCCGTCTACGGCGCGCAGCAGGACAGCGGCAGCGCGGCGGTTCTAAGCCGCACCGATCACGGTGAGATTACGGCGCGGGACTGGTTTCTTCCCAGTGGCAGCGAAAGTGGATATCTGGTGGTTGATCCGAAAGATTCCAACATCATTTATGTAAGCGGAACTTACGGTTCCGTTGCGCGATTCAACCGAAGCACCGGCCTGAGCCAGGACATTACTCCATGGCCGGCCATGGCGTTTGATGTTGAGATCAATCAGCGCAAGTATCGTGATCCCTGGACGCCCGCTCTGGTTCGTTCGCCGATTGATCTGGCCAAGCTCTATCTCGGAACGCAGTATGTGATGACGACCGTCGACGGTGGCCTGCACTGGGAGACCATCAGCCCCGATCTCACTGGAGCGACTGGCGAGAAAACAACGGCTTCGACGACGCAGGCTCCTCCAACTCTTGAGAACGCCAGGCGCGAGGGTTACGGCGTTGTATTCACGATCGCGCCATCGCCGCTCAATCGCGATTTGGTTTGGGCGGGAAGCGACAACGGATTGATTCACGTGACTCGCGATGGTGGAAAGAACTGGAAAGACGTCACGCCGCCAGGATGGACCGCCTGGAGTCAAATATCGCTGATCGAGGCATCGCATTTCGATCCTGCAGTTGCTTATGCCGCGGTCAATCGCAGCCGCATCGACGATCAGACGCCTTATCTATATCGCACGCGTGACTATGGGGCTAGCTGGCAACTGATCACGAACGGCATCGTCGCGCCCGCATTCCTGCGCGCCGTGCGGGAAGACCCACATACCAAGGGCCTCCTGTTCGCCGGAACCGAATTCGGCGTCTACGCATCGTTTGACGATGGTGATCACTGGCAGTCTTTGCAACTGAATCTGCCGGTGACCGGAGTTCGTGATCTCACGATCCACGGCGATGATCTGGTCATTGCAACCTTCGGCCGCTCTTTCTGGATTCTCGACAACATCACCCCACTTGTTCAGGCGCGGATGTTGGCCGCACAGAAGACGAGAACACCGTGGCTATACCATCCTGCCACAGCAATTCGTGTGGATAACGATTCGTTTCAGGGCACACCTCTGCCTCCGGAAGAACCCACGGCCCAGAATCCGCCGAACGGAGCGATGATTGACTATTTCCTTCCATCGCAGGCGCATGATGTTCAGCTGGAAGTTCTCGACGCGCAACAGAATCCCGTCCGACGGTTTTCTTCAGAAAGTCATTCCATAGAAGAGCGGATCCCGACGAAGTATCTGCCGCTTCCCGTGGCCGAGCGCTGGTTCGCCAAACCGGAAGTCCTGGAGAAGACTCCCGGCATGCACCGCTTCGTCTGGGACCTCACGTGGGGCAGTTCCGGCGGGCCGACCGAGGACGAAGACGCCGACTACCACCGTCCGAAAGGGCCAAAGGCGGTGCCAGGAATCTACCAGGTCCGGCTGACGGTCGATGGGAAAGTGCAAAGCCAGTCGCTGACCGTCGTCATGGATCCGCGCTCGCCCGCTACTACCGAGGTACTGGTGCAGCAGTTGCAACTGGGGCAACAAATATTTGCCCAGACCATGGAAGCGCGGCGTGCCTTGGCCGAAATCGACTCGGTGCAGAAGCAGCTTGCGGACATCCAAGGAAAGCTGGGACAGGAGAAACCGGAGGCACAAAATCCATCCGTGGTATCAGCGCTCACAGGTGCTCAATCCGCACTCGGCAAGCTTCTCATCAATAAGAGGCCCGCGGCAGCAGAGGCCCCGGGACTGCAGGATGCTTACACCGCACTGGCGTCTGCTCTACGAGTAGTTGAAAGCGGGGATCGCGCCGTGCCGTCACAGGCAATTGCGGTTTACAAAGAATCGAGCCAACAGGCGAAGACCTGCATCGCGGCGTGGAACCAGTTCAAGCAAAGACAGTTGCCCGAACTCAACCAAGAACTGGGGAAAGCGAACCTCGCTCCCATCGCGATTGCCGAGATTGAGCGGGAGGTCGAATTCCTGATCTCGCGCTAGAGGGAAATGCTCCCCAACCGCTGCTTGTAGCGCCTACGCCTGTGGCACAGGAGGGTGCACGAAGCCCGGCACGGCGGGCTTTCCCTCGGCTGTATAATCGTTAACCGGGTATGCAGAAGCCGCGTTATGCGTTGGTGGGGTATGTTCGGAGCCCGGCTGGAGAGTTCGTCGAGAACCTGCGGCGGGAGCTGCATCCGGATCTCCCCCAGTTAGCGGCGCATCTCACGATCCTGCCTCCGCGCTCACTGCACGGCAGCGAGAGCGACGCCTTGCAACTTCTGGAACGCATCTGCGGCGGCGAAGAGCCCTTCGAAGTCACACTGGGATCGGTGGAGACGTTTGTGCCGGTTACGCCCACCATCTTTATACGGGTGGAAGGCGGGGCCTCGTGCATGTGTGAGCTGCACCACAAGCTGGACTCGGAAGTGCTGCAGTTCAGCGAGGAATGGCCCTACATCCCGCATCTCACGATTGCAAAGATGAGCTCGGAGCAGGCGGCGCAAGACGCCTACGAGATCGCCCGGCAGCGCTGGGATAGTTATCGCGGAAGCCGGCGGATCCTGTTGGAAAGGCTGACCTTCGTCCGCGAAGAGTCGCCGAATTGCTGGGTGGATCTGGCGCCTGTATTGCTCGGCGGGCGCCTGGTTTCGCGCTAGCTTCCGTAATCACCCTCGGATTACTTTTCTCAGTTACTCTCGCCACGCGCACATGGCCCCAGGTACAGTACCCTCCCGTGTGTTGAAAAGCCGCCCGCGCAACTGTAGATAAAGAGTAGGCATGTATTCCGGCGATCCCGTTAGACGCCTCTTCTGACGCGGGTTTCCGGGCGGGAACGGGAGACAGAAAATGCAGATCGGGGTTTACGGATCGGGGTACCTTGGAACTGTGATTTCAGCCTGCCTGGCAGATTTTGGCACTCCGGTTTCATGCTGCCATCCGGACCGGTCGCGTATGGTCGAGATGGCACAGGGCAATATTCCCTTCTACGAAAAGAATCTGAAAGAAATTATTCGGCGCAACGTGCGCGCCGGACGCCTGGCCTACTCCACCGACATTGAATCGTTTGCCCGCAAGACGCCCGTGATTTTTCTGGCCGAAGACAAAGCCGACAATCTGAGCGATATCGCGATCCGCATTGCGCGGATGGCCGCGAAGCCGCCGATTCTGACCATCGTGACACCTGTGCCTGTGGGCACGGCGAATGCGATCGAGAAGAGCATCAAAGATGTGGGCCTGAAGGCCACCATCGTTTCGCAGCCTATGTTCTTCACCGACGGCTGCGCGGTGGAAGATTTCAACTGGCCCGACCGTCTGATTCTGGGATCGACCTCGAGCGAAGCGGTGCAAGTCCTGAAACAGATTTTCCATTCGCTGGTGATGCGCGGGGTTCCGGTAATTGTCACCAATCAATCGACGGCGGAACTGGTGCGCGAGGCTGCGACGGCGTTCGTCGCGACCAAGATTTCATTCATCAACGAAGTGGCCGCGCTTTGCGAGCGCGTGAATGCCGACGCCGTGAATCTGGCCCTGGCGCTGGGACTGGACAAGAAAATCGCTCCGCGCTGCCTGCAGCCGGGAGCGGGCATGGGTGGAGTATTCGCCGAGTCGGATATGGATTCTCTGACCACGCTGGCGGAATCGCACGGCGTGCCTCTGAAAGTGCTCAGCGCCGCCCGCGACGTGAATCATTATCTCGCCGACCGACTGGTCGACAAGATTGCACATGCGCTGAATTCGGTGGAGAACAAGTCAGTCGGCATTCTGGGGCTGGCCTTCAAGCCCAATACGAATTCGGTTGCGGGCTCGTCGTCGGTACGGCTGGCCGAGAGCCTGGTTTCCAAGGGAGCGCATGTCAGCGCCTACGATCCGGTCGCGATTCCGGAAGCGCAGGCGCGGTTGACGACCTCGGTGCGCTATTGCGATTCGGCGTATGCGGTAGCCGAAGGCTCCGACGCGCTAGTGGTGGGAACGGGATGGCCGGAATTTCGCGCCCTCGACTTTGACCGCATCAAGCACCTGCTGAAGACGCCCTTGATCGTGGATACGAAGAATCTGCTCGACTCCACGCGGCTGCGCGCCCTGGGATTCGAATACGTGGGCGTCGGGCGAGGGTAGTCAGGCACAAAAAATCTCTGGCCAGAAGCGGGTCCGAAAGCGGACCCGGTTTTCATTGGCGTGAGTGGGGGAGAGTGCAGCCAATTGGTTTCGTCGCGTTTCCAAGCCACAACTCAACTGCAACTCGGTCGCTGATCGTTCGCGAACCAGCGTGCGTGCCTGCTGGCTTCCGTTCCGACTCGAACCGTCTGGCCAACCCGCAATTTGCAGAAACTCGGGGTGTAGAATGCAGCGATGAAACGCTTCGTCATTCTGGCGACGATGTTTGCGGCTGTGACCGTGATGGCGCAACAGGCGCCGGTCAATTCACCTCTGCTCGACCACCTTGCCGGCAAGTGGTTGCTGCAGGGGACCGTAGGCAAGCAGCCGGCGACGCACGACGTGGATGCGGAGTGGGTGCTCCAACACCACTACCTGCGCCTGCGCGAAGTGTCGCGGGAGAAGAACGACAAAGGAGAGCCGCAGTACGAAGCGACGGTATTCGTCGGCTGGAATGAGAAGACCAAGCAATACGCCTGCGTGTGGATGGATGTGTACGGCGGAGCGACGGCGGAATCCATCGGGCTGGCCACGCCAAAGGAGAATGCCCTTGGTTTCGTTTTTACAGACGAGCGCGGCGAGATCAGCTTCACCAACACCTTCCTCTACGAGCCTCAGACCAACACCTGGGAGGATCGGCTCGACAATGTAGTCAAGGGCGAGGCGAAGCCATTCGCGCGGTTCAAGCTGACCCGGCAATGAAGCACTACCCCCATGCGGCAGGTTCGCCTTCCGAACTGCCATTCCCGGGGTTGACGGGCGCGATTTGGGGGGAGGAGTTCAGCGTTCCACTGATCGCTCGGCCGCCGGTACCGGCTGTGCCTGCGACGCAACCGATGGTTTGGACACGAAGTAACGCACCGTCACATCGTCCCCGAAATTTACCTGCTTCTCGCCGGCGCGCATTTGTGGCCGTGCCGGGTTGGGCGTGAAACTCCGTATGGTCACATCCTCCGCAATGTAGTCGACTTCATTCGGCCCAACTCGAACCCGCTTGAACCTGGACCTGGCGGCGTTACTTTCTGTAGTTACAGTTGCCGAGGTCTCTGGCTCGGAGGTGGGGTTGCTCGCCGGCGTCGGCTTGGCGGATAGCTGCTGCTGTGCGGCATTCGATCTCTGTGGCGACGAAGCATTCATGGGCAACGCGGAGCGGTGATGATGGGCAAGCCAGCCAACCATCACCAGCACGGCAACAGAGCCGGCCGCAGCCACGTTCCAGCGGAGCTTGTTTGGAGCAACGCGCTTCACTGGCGGAATGGCAGAATCGTCATTGCCATGCGACTCGTCAACTGGAGAGGCAGCCGGTCCCATGGTCTGCGGCAATGCTGTGAGTTGGGTTGCTAGGGCTTGTTTCTGGCCCAGCTGGCCAGCACGGAACATCGCCTCCTCGACCAGGCGGGCCATCACCCGGTAGGTGAGCACCTCTCGATCCTCGAAAATGTGCACCTCGCTGAAGAAGACTTCGAGCACTCCCGCCACCGCGTGCTCCCGGTATATCGGCACGATCAGGAGGGCGTTGGCTCCGAACAGCCGGCAAACCTCGGCCTCAATGCGCGTGTCAGCCTGGGCATTCTCGACTCGCAGAATCTCCCCTCTCGCCTCGTTGGGTGGTGAGGCGCTCAGTACGGCGGTCACGCGCCGGCCGACATAATCAGCGGCACTTCCGCTACCGGCCCGGTACACCAGTTGGTTGGCAACGAGCTGAGCAACCGCGACTCCGGTGGCGTTGGCCACGGTTCGCGCACGCTCGGCAACCATATGCATGGCTCGATCCAAGTCGGGCTCTCCGGTCGTGATCGAGCGTCGGAGTTCGGCCAGAGCCGAGAGCGACGGGCTGTCGAGCCCGCTCTGCTGCACGGCGAACGCGCTGGCTAAAAACTTTTCGAAGGATGCGCGATCGAGGGCAGGATCGGTACTCATACTCATACCCGAGGGCTTCAAGTCTGCGGCTGGACTGCGGAGAAGTCTTTCAGCGGACGAGCATTCCGAAACAGCTCCGCCGACCGTATCAGCAGTTTCTCATCGAGCCCAGGCGCGGTCAAGTCGAGACATCTAGCGGAAGTTGCTGATCAGAACTACATCGCTGGTGCGCATCCCTTTGGCAACGAACAATTGCTTCCCGTCGCGCGACCAGGAAAAGCTGTAGATGTGCCCGGAGGTGAAATCGGTAATCGGATGCGGCTCGCCTCCGGCCAAAGGCTGCTCCCAGACATTGGTTGCGCCTTTGCGAGTCAGCAGGAATTGCAATCCCTTGCCGTCGGGCGACCAGCGCGGCTGACTCGAGCCAGTCGGCCTTGAAAATGTCTGCAGAACTGTACCTCCGCTGGCTAGTATTACGGCGTATTTCAATTGCGGTACCGGGCTGCCTTCTTGCATGTCATAGGCAACAAATTTGCCATCAGGTGAGATGCGTGCACCCCCGCCGCCTCCCGCCGCACTACCGATTTCCGTCGGAGCGGCTCCGTCTACGGACAGCCGATAAATCTTGGACCCCTCCGAGAGAGTATTGGTTGTGTACACGAGCCACTTTCCATCGGGAGAACAATTCTCGTCGCCGACATCTTGCGGCACCAGTCGCGTCGGGTTCGATCCATCAGCGTCGGTCCGCCAGAGCTCAGACTTCGTTCCGGTATAAGAATCGAAGATAATGTACCGATCGCCGCAGTTCGACATCGTGCTGTAGGTGCGCGCGTCGGGCATCACGACGGTTCGCTGGCTGCCATCAGCATTGATGAGATCCAGTTCGCTGCCCTGGCGTACCAGCAGCTTTCCGGCAGGACCGGGCGCGACAGCGATATCGGCCACGCCTCCAGAGGTGATCTGCCGCGCCAGTGCGGCTTTGCCTTCCGGCACAACCCAGATATTCGAAATCTGCGTCTGATTGAGCGCAGCCAGTGTCTTTCCGTCGCGGGTGAGATCGAGCCGCACACCGTAGTTGGATAAATCGTTGGTAAACCGCCGCGGCTCTCCTTCTGGATACGGAATCTGCCAAAGTTGGTTACGATCCTCTTTCGGCAGACCGATGGCAACCAGAAGCGAGTCGCCATCAGGGAGCCATACCGGTCGGCCCAAAATTGTAGAGCTCGAATAGAGTGTCGTAACTTTGCCATCGGCCACGCGGATTATATCCAGCACGAAGTTCTGTTCTTTCCCGCTCTGCAGCCCGGAGAGCGCCATCGTCTTCCCATCCGGCGACCAGCTCGCTCCCCACATATAGATGGGATAGATGGGCAGGCGAGCCAGCAGTCGCTCCCCACCGCCATCCGCCGAGGCGATGCGGACTTCGAGCGCCACCGCGTCTGGCAGACCGCGCATGAATACGATCTGTGATCCATCGGGCGAAAAGCCGACCGGCGCGTCAATGTCGCGAATCAATTGTCTCGGGTTCCCGCCGAGGACGGGCATCTGGTACAGGTAGCTGTAATTTTGCGTGGTCTTGTCGGAGCGAACGTAATAAATGAAATTTCCGTCCGGAGAAAACGTTACACCCTTGAAGTCCACTACATCGGGCGCGAGAACCTGCACGTCGCTCTTGGTCGCCACATGGCGCATCCACAAACTCTGCTGCTCGCCGTCGCGCAACACATAGACCACGTATCGGCCATCGGGGGAAATCGCCACCAGAGCGGCCTTCCCACTCTCGGTAAGTTTCGCGATCTGCATGTTCTGCAGGTTCAGTCCATGCGGGCGATTCAGCAGCTTGTAGCCGACAAAAGCAGCCGCCAGCAAGACCATCGCGACAGCCGTGATCGCGATTTTCGGGGAACCTTTTTTCGCAGGCGGTGCTTGGAGCGGAGCCGAAGCCAGTTGCGCCGACGACAGTCTCCCCGAATCTGCGGCCGCGATCCCGGTGCCCGATCCGCTCTCAACCACAACGCGTCCCGAACTCGTGTCCCGTTGCACGCGCTTTAAGTCCGCACGCATCTCGGCCGCGCTTTGATAGCGCAGGTCGCGGTCTTTTTCTAAAGCCTTGTTGATGATCTCTTCCAGCTTCGCAGGCACGTCGGGATTGAGCCGCACTGCGGGCACCGGAGCACGGTTCACGATGGCTTCGCAGATCATCGCCGAACTTTCCCCGCGAAAGGGCAACGCACCCGTCGCCATCTCGTACAGTACGGCCCCGAAGGAAAACAGGTCGGTCCGCCCATCCAGCTCTTTCGCCCGCACCTGTTCCGGCGACATGTAGGACACAGTTCCGACCGTGGTGCCCGGACTGGTTAAATGCTGCTCCTCGACCGTGCGTGTCATCGTGTCGGCCGCTGCGATCTGCTTGGAAGAACCGCCCGCAGCTGAGACCTTCGCCAATCCGAAATCGAGAATCTTGGCGTGGCCTCTTTTGGTGATGAACAAATTCGCCGGCTTGATATCGCGATGAACAATGCCTTCGCTGTGTGCGGCATCGAGGGCATCGGCGATTTCGATGGCGAGCGAGAGAATCTCCTCGATTTCCATCGGACGCCCGGCGATGCGGTGCTTGAGCGTCACGCCATCCAAATACTCCATGGCGATGAACGCCTGTCCGTGCGCCTCGTCAATTTCGTGAATCGTGCAGATGTTGGGATGGTTGAGCGCCGATGCAGACTGCGCTTCGCGCTGAAAGCGGGCCAATGCCTGAGGATCTTTCGCGACCTCATCCGGCAGAAACTTGAGAGCCACAAAGCGATGGAGTTTTAAATCCTCGGCCTTGTAAACCACACCCATCCCGCCGCCACCAAGCTTCTCAACAATGCGGTAATGGGAGATTGTCTGGTCGATCATGTGGTGCGAATCTTACGTGGCCGCGGACGGGCAAGTCAATGAAAGACAATGCGGTTGCAGTCAATTGGTGCAAGATCGCCATTACGCTCACGGACAGCGGCAAAGGAAAATCCCAGCTGGCCGTTGGCCCTGGTGCAGAGCCGAATCTGATCGTAGGAAAGCCTGAATCCAGACTAAGTCAGCCGAAGGGCAACGCATGGAAAGCTGGTGACCCCGGAGGGAGTCGAACCCCCAACCCTCAGTTCCGAAGACTGATGCTCTATCCAGTTGAGCTACGGGGCCGCGAGAAGTGTCGAGGGACAGCCACTGCGGCCGTCCGCCCTTGAAGAAGTTCACGCCAAAAATTATTGGGGTGGGAAACGGGAATCGAACCCGCAACCGTCGGAGCCACAGTCCGGTGCTCTGCCAGTTGAGCTATTCCCACCGCAAGAGTTCCATTATAGCAATTGTGTAGCCCCGGACGCATTCGTCCGGGGTTGCGCGCGTAGCGCGCAATAGAGACTGCTGGGCGCGAGGAAGAGGTTGGACCGATTGATGGTCCCGCTGCGCTCGCGGGGCGGACGAATGCGTCCGCCCCTACATCGATCTGACCGCCTCGCGAGCTTCCACCGTTAAAAATTCACCCGCACGCCGAGTTGCGCAGCGAAGGGAATGCCCACCGTTGTGCCCGGACCGAAGAAGTCTCCGAGCCCGCCGGCCGGGACCGCCAACTGCTGCAGGCGGGAGATGGGCTGCGTCGCCGTGCAAGCCGCATTGACGCAGAGATCGGTGAGGTTGCCCGCCATCGCCTCGCTCGCAGGAACGATGGAATCGGAGGCGAGCGAGGCTGCGTTGGTCACGTAATTCGCGCCGGGATTATTGCGGTTGAAAAGATTGAAGAACTCGGCGAAGGGACGAACCTCCCAACGCTCGCCGAACCTGAACGGTCGACTCACCCGCAAATCCACCTGCATATAAGGCGTTCCACGAAAGGCGTCGAGCGCGGTAGTGACTCCGTTCACCGCGATGCGATTGCTGTTGTCGGCGGTGGTGATGGTGAAGGGGCGCGCGCTTTCCAGTTGGGTCAGCGTGGTCAGTTCGAAGCCGCCCGGAACGTGCAGTGTCCCAGCCAGGACAAATCTGTGGCGGACGTCTTCGCCGGAGGGTCCGTAGTCGCCGGGGCCAAATGGGTTCAGCGGATTGCACACTCCATTCACATAATCGAACAGCTCCCCCAGCACGCAGCCCCAGGTTTGCGCCTTCGAAAACGTGTAGTTGGCGACGAGGTTGAAACGGTTGGAGACGTTGCCCTGCAGATGAAACATCAGCGCGTCGTAGCTGGAGCGATTATCGGATTTGAAGACATTCACGTTCGGCACGACGCTCTGCTGGTCGGCAAGATAATTCGGGTCCGACGCTGGAATGAGCGGCGTGGACAGATTGACGCCGCTGGTGAAGGTGTAGCCACGATAGGAGTGGTTGCCTTGTTCGTGGGTGAAGTCGGCGCTGAGCGTCCAGTTTGGATTGAAGGCGTGCTGCATGCCGCCGGTGACGTGAATCGCGTACGGCGTTTTGTAATTCGAGGTGATGGTGTTGCCGGTCGCTCCCGACCCGCCCTGCAGACACGCGGGGCCCGAGAGCGCGTAGTTTCCGGAGTTGCCGCCGAGAGTGCACGATCCCGAGACCGCGTTGGTCGCATTGACGGCCTGGAAAGCCGTGGCCCAGCCGTTTTGCGCGAGGTCGTTGTAGAACATTCCAAACCCGGCGCGCAGCACGGTCTTTTCGCTGTTGCCCGGAGCATACGCCAATCCGATGCGTGGGCCGATCTGCCGGCGGTCATTGTGCGGCACGGCCGGGACCAGCGAAATCTCGAGAGCCTGCAGCGTTGGCAAGGCTGCGTTCTGCTGTTGACTGCGGCCTGATCCGGTGAAAAGACCGAAGGTCGTTTGCCAGCGCAATCCAAAATTCACAGTGAGATGGCGCGAGGCCCGCCAGGAATCCTGCCCGTAAATCCCGAGACGTTGCACGCTTTGAGAAAAACTGCCGTCATTCGCCGGACTGAAAGCGCAGGTGATGCCGGACGCGGGATCAGGAGTTGGAGCGCATGGGGACGCGGGATTCGCAAAGTAGAACTGCGATGGATTCGCCGTGTAGTACGCCGGGTCGTTGGGATACTGAATCAACTCCTCGGGATTTCCGGGAAACGCGCCTGCCAGGACGGGCTCGTGGATGAAATTGATTCCGAACTTGAAGGAGTGGTCGCCGGTGTCGTGTCCTACATCGTAGCGCAATTGATATTTTTGCTGGTTGCGCAGCGAGGGAAACAACGTGATCGGAGTGGCGAACTGGTTGTCGCCGAAAGTTTCGAAGCCGGAGACGGTGAGCGAAGTCGAGCTGAAAGGGAAGGCCAGGGCGAAGCCCAACGTCGAGTTGCGCGTCTGCGTGAGATGCAGTTCGCTGGCATCGAAGACAAAAGTTCCCAGCCATGTGGGACTGAAGGCGTACGTGTTGCTGATGACGCCGTTCCAGTAGTTGTTGTGCGTGGTCAGCCCGGTAGAGGGCAGCGTGGCCTGCTGCACCAGCGCGTTGTGCGTCAGATAGCTATCTTGTGACGCGCGCAGAAACCACTGCGATTGCGGAGACTGGGCCCAATCGAAACGCAGCGAACTGATGGAGTCGCGGAATGGAATCGGCACGTTGGGCGGAACGGCGATGGCCGGGACACCCGCAATCAAGCCAGCGGCGGCGATTTGCGACAGGGCATCGAATTGCTCGGTGCTGGCGGGACTGTAGGCGATACTGGCGTTTTCGTGGACGTACTCCAACGATGAAAAGAACCAGACTTTGTTGCGCACGATCGGACCGCCCAGCGTGCCGACATAGTTTTGCCGGGAAAAAGGCTGCTTGGGATTGGGCGCTGGATTTTCGATGGGGAAGCGCGCATTCAACGCGGCGGCGCGATCGTAGAAAGCTTCGGTGCCGTGCCAGTCGTTGGTGCCGCGCTTGGTCGTGATCACGATCGATCCGGCGGTTGTGCCTCCGGTGTCAGCATCTTCGTTGGCGGTGCGCACGGCGAATTCCTGAATCGCGTCGGGCGAAAAATTCTGCAGAAATCCGCCAATCCAGTCGTCGGAGTTGTCGCCTCCGTCCACGGACAAGTCATTGTTCAGGCCGGAACTTCCGCCGGTCGAGACGGCTGTGATCCTCGCCTTGGTGGGGTCGGAGGGTTCGACGGGCTCGGTTCCGGGCGCGAGGTAGGCGATGTTGGCGAAGCTGCGCTCCGCCAGCGGCAGGGTTTGCAAGTCCTGAACGCCGATAACGCCCTGATGCACCACGCTGGCCAGATCGATGGGCTGCGTGGTGATGGAAGAATTCTGACTTTGCACGGTGATGCTTTGCGGCGAAGCCGCGAGGTTCAGGGTGACGGTGATTTCGCGAACGGAGCTGACCGCAATGGAAACGTCGGCGCGGGCGTCGGCAAAGCCGCTGGCGCTGACTGTGATGTGATAGGTGCCGGGCGGAAGATCGTCGATGCGGAACTCGCCGCGGTCTTCCGTTTCGGCTTCGCGCCGCATTGCCGAATCAGACGACTGCACGAGCACTTTGGCGGAGGGAATGCGCGCTCCGGAAGCATCTTGCACGGCGCCGCGCAGGGATCCTCGCGGACTCTGCGCCAGCAAGGGCACGAGCAGAAGGAAGATCGACAGGAGCGCGCGCCACATGCGATCGTTGCCGGGTCGACGGTAGCGGGTCAGCTTGAATTTTGCCGGCCGTGTGCCCACAGGAGATCCCTCGTCCCGCTGGTGAAAACGCGGGACTTCGGGATGACGCCTCTGGGAAATTTCGCGCTGTGCACTCCACGCTCTTAATCGGACCATCGCTGCGGCTTCCGGTCCCATCGATGTTTTTTCAATTCGGCCAGCAGGCTCTTGTCGAGCGGTCCGGCATCGCTGGCGGCTATGTTCTGGCGTACGTGCTCGGCTTTGCGCATGCCCGCAATGGTCGTGCTTACGGCCGGATGCGACAGAATGAAACGCAGCGCCATCTCAGGCAGCGACATGCCTTGCGGCAGAATCCCCTTCAGCTTTTCCACGCGCTCAATCGTCGGCGGCAGATTCTCCGGACCAAAATATCCGGCGCGCCAATCGCCCTCGGGGAAGCGGGTTGCGAGCGTCATCTTGCCGCCCAGGCTGCCTTCGTCAAAGGGCACGCGGGCGATGACGCCGATATTCAGTTCCTGGCAAGCGGGGAAGAGTTCGTCCTCGGGCGACTGGTCGAAGATGTTGTAGATGACCTGCACCACGTCGACCAGGCCGGTACCGAGCGCTTTGATTGCGTTATTGGGCTCCCAGCGGTTGATGCTCAATCCGAAGAAGTGAATGATGCGGTCGCGCTTCAGCTTCTCCACCGTGGCGCGGAAGTCGGGTTCGTTGGTCCAGCTGTCGTCCCACACGTGAAATTGCAGCACATCAATGGTGTCGACGCGCAGCTGCTTGCGGATCTTGTCGGCATATTCGAATACATGCTTCGGCGAGAAAACGTCGTCATATTTATATTCCGGCAATGCCGGCCAGCGGTCGTTGGCCGGAGGAATTTTGGAAGCGGCGTAGAGACGCTTGCCGCGGTTGCGCTGCATGATCTCGCCAAGCAATCCGTCGCTCTTGCCCTCGCCATACGCCCAGGCGGTATCGAAGAAGTTGCACCCCAAGTCGATGGAGAGCTGCAGAGAGGCCAGAGATTCCCGATCGCTGGAACCGGTCCAGCCGCTCATGCCCCACAATCCGTAGGAGATGTCGCAGACGTCAAATCCGGTACGGCCAAGTTTGCGGTATTTCATGAATGCATCCTTAGAGTGATAGTAAAAGAATTGGTTATTGCGAAAACCTTTGGAACGGGACTGAACAGGATATATCGAAGCGGGGAACTTCTGCAGGATGGGGCCGGAATTGCCGATATCCGGTAAAAGCGACCCTGCGGATTTTTGAATAGCTGCCATCAAAATTTTTGCAGCCGCACGGGACGGAATGAGGTGTTTAATGAAGGCAGATCATAAAGCTGAAGGAGTGCTCCCCATGAAATCCGAATATCCTTTTACTCCAAGTCCGGGCAAGAAAGAAGAAGTGAGCGCACCACCGCCGTCGCGTTTCATCGACGAGAAGATTTCTGACGAATCCGGGACGGAAACCAAGGCGGACAGCGCAATGGCGCCGGCCGGTCTTAAGAATCCGTTCTGGAATTAAAGATTCTCCAATTTAGGCAGCGCCGGGCAATCGCGCAGAATGAACCGGCGCTGTTTTTTTGTCTTTAAATCGCTCAGCCAAGAATCCGCCCAGCGTTCAGCTAAGGATTGGCAGGCACAGGCACGGACGCACGGCGAACTCCACACGGGATATCTCTTCGAGCGCGGGATGAAGCTGCGAATCGCGGCAGGGCTCGAGCGTGATCACGAATGGAAGAGAACTTTTCTCGAATCCGGGCTTCTGCAGCACGGAGTCGATATTGAGGCGATGCGCGGCCAGGATTTGCGCCAGGCGGGCCACGATTCCAGGCTGGTCGCGCACGAAAAAGCGCAGGTACCACGCGGTTTCAAAATCGTTGCTGACGTGCGGCGCGGAAACCGGACCGCCGGCATCCCCGTTGCCAGCGGCGCCCTGCGCCACAAACATCAGATCAGAGACGACCGCGACGGCCGTGGGATCTCCGCCTGCGCCCGCGCCGAGGAACGCCATATCACCGCCGTACTGGCCGGAGGTGAGAACGAGGTTGAGATTGCGCTGCACACGTCCGAAGGGCGAGTTGCTCGGAACCAGGCAGGGTCCGACTTCGGCCAGCAGCGTGTCTTGTTTCAGATCGGCCGGCAGATCGGCGCGGGAAATCTGGCGAATGGTGCAGCCGAGTTCCGCGGCATAATCGAAATCGACCGCGTCGATGGGGCGAATCGTGCGCGCGCGAATGGATTCGGGCGCGACGCGGACGTGCAATCCCGCCAGCGCCAGGATTGCCAGCTTGGCGCGGGCATCGCCGCCATCCAGATCTTCCGAGGCGTCGGCTTCGGCGTATCCTCGGGCTTGGGCTTCTTCCAGCGCCTCACTGAACGGGATGCGCGCATTCTCGATCCGGCTCAGGATGTAATTGCAGGTGCCATTCAGAATGCCAGCAATGCCGTGCAGGCGATCTCCCGATAGCCCGGTGCGCAGCGCTGGAAGCACGGGAACGCCTCCCGCGACGGACGCGCCAAATTCCAGCTGGCAGCGATGTTTGGCGGCAAGCTCGAGAAGATCGGGGCCGTGCCGCGCGATGAGTTGCTTGTTCGCCGTCACCACCGACTTGCCCGATTCAAGCGCGCGACGCACGATCTGCTCGGCGGGGCTGAGGCCTCCGATGAGTTCGATAACGATGTCGACGTCGGATTGGAGCACGGAATCGATGTTGTCGGTCCAGATGACATCGCTCGGAACCCAGGGCTGTTTCTTTCGTTCGAAGTTGCGATTGCAGATGTGGGTGAGCCGCAGGGAGGCATTGGGGCGCTCGCACAGGATTTTCGCGACCGCGCGGCCCACGGTGCCGAATCCGATGAGGGCGACGCGGCGGGCAGCGGTTCGGCTGGAATCGCCGCTAGTAGCCGACTTAGACGGCGGTGGTGCGCTTCGCTTGGGCAAGAGATCCGTCCTGTGGGAAATTGGAAATCCCTATCATACGTGCGAGCGGCGCGCCACGGAAACTGCAAAGCGGCCCGGGCGGGCGGCATCGCGGGCGCACTCAGCATCAAAGTTGGTAATATGGTGCCTGCCTGCTGCGAACAGAAATCACGGCGGGAGCATCGCGGACACGTTCTTTCACAAGCGCCTCTCGGTTTCGAGCGCGGCGGTCCGCCACCCGGCAGCGGGAGGAGAATGAATGATTCGAAAGTTCGCAACGATTTCCGTAGGCAGGATCGTGCAATCGGCTGTTCTGATCGCGATTCTGGCGGGAGTCGCAACCGTCCACGCCCAACAAACTTCGCCCGACCCGCAAACTGCTCCCCCATCCCAGAGGCAACAGCCCCAGACGCAACCGCAGCAGCCCGCGCAGACTCAGCAGCCACAAAGCGAACAGGAGCAGGAAGCCACGCCCGAGGAATCGATTCCCATCCACCGGGTCAAGCCGAAGCTCTATAAAAATTGGGCGTACAACGTGGGCGCGGGAGCCAGCCTCACCAGCGGAACGACGAAGACTTATGCGCGCAGCGGCGGACCGGTGGGGGCAGCGGGAGCAGCGCGCAACTTCAGTCAGTATTTCGGGTTGCGCCTCGACTTTCAGTTCGACGATCTTCCTCTGCGCGCTTCGGCGCTGCAGTTGGCGTCATCCCCGGGCGGCAACTCGCACGTATACGCACTCAATTTCGGTCCCGTCATCAATCTTCCCTTCACGAAAACGTGGGGCGCATACATCGTCGGCGGCGTGGGTCTCTACCGCCGGGCCGGGAAGCTCGACTCCTCGCAAGCGTATGCAGGGTCAACCTGCAATGGGTTTTTCCTGTGGTGGGGACATTGCTTCAATGGAAACTTGCCGGTCAGCGGACAATTTCTGCACGCCAGCCAGAATGAATTCGGCGAAGAGGTCGGCGCGGGGGTGACCCGCAAAATCACTCCGAGCATGGAGATTTACGCCGAGATCCGCGACTTTCACGGCTCGCACGGCGGCGTGACCACCGATTTGCGTCCCATCACCATCGGCGTGCGCTGGTAGAAGCGTTGGCCACGGATCCACTTGGCCACGGATTCCCACTTATTCTGAAGGATCAAATCAAGTCGATACTTGATACGTTGGGATCTGCGAAAGTTATGGACTGATTTACTTCGGGTTGGTGCGATAGCTCCACAAGTTTTCGGTCTGCCGCTGCAGTTGGACGAAGGACGCGCTGGACGCGGGTTGGGCGACAGCCGGGCTCGCATTTGCGACGGCTAC
The DNA here is from genome assembly GCA_963719865.1 of uncultured Acidobacteriota bacterium. Classification (GTDB taxonomy): domain Bacteria; phylum Acidobacteriota; class Terriglobia; order Terriglobales; family Acidobacteriaceae; genus Sulfotelmatobacter. The sequence continues at coordinate 269,710 of CAVRDS010000015.1, forward strand.
AGCGGATTCGACGATGTCGTGGGCGGGCGCCAGAGAGCAGGCTGGATCGGTGGCCGCCGCGTCTCCGGCCAACAGGAAGGCTTGGCAGCGGCATCCGCCGAAATCTTCCGCGCGGCGATCGCAACTGCGGCAGGGCTGGGGCATCCAGTCTTCTCCGCGAAAACGCTGGAAGGCAGACGATTCCTGCCAGATCCAGGCTAGCGATTTCTCGCGCACATTCTCAAATTGCAAGCCGGGTAACACTTCCGCCGCGTGGCAGGGCAGGACCTTGCCTGATGGATTGATCAGCATCAATCTTCGTCCCCAGCCTCCCATGCAGGCCTTGGGATACTTCGCGTAATAATCCGGAACGACGGAATCGATGCGCATGCGTCCGGCGTTGCGGGTTTCGGCCGCGGCCACGATGGCCACCGCTTTCTCGAGTTGCTGGCGCGTGGGCATGAGCGCGGCGCGATTCGCCAGCGCCCATCCGTAATACTGCGCGTGCGCAATCTCGACGCGCTCCGGGGCGAGTTGCTCGATGAACGCGATCATCTCTTCCAGATGATCGAGGTTCTGTCGGTGCACGACCAGATTTACGGTGAACGCAATCTTGTGCCTGCGGATTGCGTGCGAGAGTTCGATCTTGTGCGCGTGCGCCTTGGCTCCGGCGATCCAGTTGGCGGCCTCTTCCCGCGAATCCTGAAAGCTGATCTGAATGTGATCGAGGCCGGAATTGACCAGGGCTTGCAGTCGCTGCTCGTTGAGGCCGATGCCCGAGGTGATGAGATTGGTATAGAGCCCAGCAGCGCGCGCGGCGGCCACCAACTCTGTCAGATCGGTCCGCGCCAGCGGCTCTCCGCCGGTGAAGTGCGCATGCAGCGTACCCAGCTTGCCGGACTGCTGAAAGACGCTCGTCCACTCGCCCGTGGAAAGCTCCGACTGCGCTCCGGCCATCTCGAGCGGGTTCGAGCAATAGACGCAGTGCAGCGGGCAGCGGTGCGTGACTTCGGCAATCAGAGCGAGAGGTGTAAACAATTTAGTAATTTTGTAATTTAGTAATTGGGTAATTGAACGGCTCCCGTTATTGAGTCATTGCGCGATTGAGTCATCGGGTCATTTATAAACTCCATAAGCTTTTCGCAGCGCAAATTACCGAATTACCCGATTACCAAATGACCAAATTCTTTCAGTAGTCCACGATCCGTTTTTTCTGCAACTGCTCCAGGAACATGCTGATGTCGGCGCGGATTTTTGCCGGATCGGTCTTCGCAAATTCCTTCTGTAACTCGGTGATGATCTCGCCGAAGGTGCGCTGTCCGTCGCAGCGCTCGAGCACTTCCCGTCCCGTGCTCTGCAACTTGATGGCGCCTTCGGGAAACAGGATCATGCGGTCGGCGTCGGTGCCGCCCCAACGGCATCCGGCGGCAAGGCGCGGCTGGCTGGATTCTAGGGGCGGAGGCACGACGGGTTCCTCCGTGGGACAGGGGGTGAGAAAAAGCAGGTTCCTCCACTTCGCTCGCTGCGCTCCGCTTCGGTCGGAATGATAAGAAGTATGGGACTCATGCTAACTCGCTCGCTTCGGTCGGAATGACAAAAATTAAGGGATTCATGCTAACTTGCCTCCATGCGAAACGCGCCCGGCGGAGGCCATCCCGGCTGCACATAGGCGAAATAAAGCGCGTCGAGTTGCGCCCATAAAATGTCGCACTTGTCGCGTAGCGCCTGAATCGCGAGTTCCTGTTCGGCCCGCGTCTTCGCGTTCTCAAATACGTAGTTCACGGCGAATTGTGCATCTTCCGGCGCTTGCGTGAGGCGAGCTTCGAAATAATCCAGGCCTCCGGAGAGCCAGGGATAATGCTGCCGCAGCTTTTCCATGCGCAGCGAGATCAGGTCGCGCGAGAACAATTCCGTCAGGGACGACGCGACGGCCTCCAGCAGGCTGCGGCTGCGCACAATGTTCAGATATTCATTCACGGCGAAGCGGGTTGCCGGAAGAATTCCAGTTCCGGCGCGAACCTGTGCGGTATTCAGTCCGGCGGCTTCCGCCAGCTTCAACCAGCGCTGGATGCCCCCTTCGCTCGACGAATCGCCATCGTGATCGACGATCCGCTTGCGCCAGGCGCGGCGAAACGCCGGATCGGTGCCGCGCGACAGGATAATCGAATCTTTGATCGGAATGATGCTCTGGTAGTAGTAGCGGTTGAGCGCCCACGCCTGCAGCTGTCCGCGGCTGAGGCGGCCTTCGTGCATCAGCAGATGAAAAGGATGCTGATGATGGTAGCGTTCTTCGCCCACGGCGCGCAGCCGCGCGCGGAACTCGTCAAACGAGAGCAGGGGCTCGGCTTCGGAACCGCGTTCTAAAGTTCGAACTGCCATCCATCCTCCGCGATCTCCCATCCGGCGTCGCGAACCTTGCGGTACTCGGGTCCGGCCTCGTTGAGCATGGGATTCGTGTTGTTGATGTGTATATAGATTCGACGCGAGCGCTGGAGTTGCCCCAACTTTGCCAGGCTGCCTGCGCTGCCCGAGACCGCCATGTGGCCCATCTGTTGCGCCGTTTGTCCGCCGGCCTGCATGCGGATGAGTTCGTCGTCGCTCCAGAACGTACCATCAAAAAATATCACGTCGCAGGATTCGAGTTGGCGCAGCAAGGGCTCGTTGACTCCGGGCACCGCCGGCATGTAGGCAAGGCGCTTGCCCGACAGAGATTCGACGATCAGTCCGAGCGATGATTCATGCGGCGAGAGTTTCGGTCGCCTTGGCGCTGGAACATACGCCGGAAAGTGCGCGCCCAGCGGAAGGGCACGGCAGCGCAATCCGGAATCCTTGGCTGCAGGCCCTAGCAGCGAAAACGGCTCTCCGGGCTTGAACTCTTTCCAGCTGACTTGCCCGGGTATGCGCTGCAGCATGGCGAACATGGAATTGTCTTTCGCAAGAATCCGGTAAATAGTGGTGGAGGTGTGCACCGCGAGCGGCTGCAGTTCGCGGAGCAGTAGCAATCCGAGCACGTGATCGATGTCGGCATTGAGCAGAACGGCGCCGGAAATGGGCGACTGGCGAATTTCATCTCCGCTGGTCGAGACGCGAGGATGCAGGTCGGGCGTAGCCTCGATTTGCGCGCGCAGATCCGGAGAAGCTCCTAGCAGAAACCACTCGCACCCATCCGCGCTGATGGCGAGCTGCGCCTGGGTGCGGGCTTTGCCGGGGAAGGTGCCGGCTCGCAGGCTGCGGCAGTTCGGGCAGGCGCAGTTCCATTGGGGAAATCCCCCGCCGGCGGCCGAACCGAGAATCTTCACGTGCATGATGCGAGTGTAGCAGGCGAATCGCGCGCGATCAGATCGGGCCGTGCGAACGGCGGAGCCGAACCGCTAGCGCCAGAAACGCCGCCGCGACCAGCAGTCCGGCCCATACCGCGGGATCGAGCAGGTATTGCGCCGGAGCGAGATGAATCATCGGATTGGTCGGGAACATGTCGTCTGGCTTCATGCCGAGATCAGGAATATGTCCGATCACCCGCTCCGCGACCATGACGGCAAAGCCCGACCTGCCGAACAGGAGCAACTGAATAGCGCCGATTACGATCACCGGCAAGGCGGCGACGAGCAATACGGCGCGCCGCGCCCATGCCGAAACCAGCATCAGCCAGGCATAGACGGGCGCGGGCCAAATCGCATGCGCGGTGAAAAGGTGGTACAGCAGCAGCAGCGACATCTGGAAAAACGATAACTCACTCCAGAAGCGGGCCACACTTAACCCGTTGGCAGTAAGTGTGGCGCTGGTCAGCAGCAGCATGATCCACTCGAGGGCAACTGCGATGGTGAAGGTGATCAGGGGAATTACGATCAGCGGAATGCTGGCTTTGGCCAGCACGGTGGTCCAGTCGGAAACGGGGAGCGACTTCCAGAACAGGATGCTGCGATCGCGGCGCTCGCCGTGCAGGGCATCGCTGCAGTAGAAGATGCTCATCAGAATGCCGATCAGCATCATCAAGCCGCCCGCGAAGTCGTAAGGCCGGGCGATCACGTCGCGATACTGCATCGCATCGAGTGCCGAGGCCCGCCGTACTACCGCAGGCACGTGACGAGGCAGCCCGGTTGCGAAGGCCAAAAGGTATGCGGCGGCGACGCCCACGGGAGCGAGATAGAGAAAGCGGTACTCCATGAGTTCGCGCCGCACCGACCAGTACCAGGGACGCGTTGCCGACAGAACCGCGGGCGCGGCCTGCGCGTCGACCGAGGCGGACACCGCATTCGATTGAGTATTCATCAAGCTGCTCCTTTGGCTGCGCCTGCCTGATTTCCCATGATGGCAACGAACAGGTCGGCGATGCTGGGTGTGCGCACCTCGCCGAGCGCGGCCAATTGCTGGCGAACGGCGGCATCGCTGCCCTGATCGAATAAGAGAATTCCACGGCCCAGCATTTGCCGCTCGTGGATCGGCTTGAGCGAGCGGGCTGCGGAAATCCTCTCGGGATTGACCGCGACTTCCACATAGCGCGACTCGAAATCGTCCATGCTGCAACGGAAGACGATGCGTCCCCGGTCGATGAACATGAGATCGGTGAGAATGTGCTGAATCTCTTCCACCTGGTGGGTGGTCACGACGATGGTGCGGGTTCGATCGAAGTAGTCGTTCAGCAGCGAATCGTAGAACTGCTTGCGAAAAAGAATATCGAGGCCGAGCGTGGGCTCGTCGAGCACGAGCAGCCGGGCGTCGATGGCCATGACCAGAGCGAGATGCAGTTGCGCGACCATGCCCTTCGACAATTCCCGGACCTTGCTCGATTGTTTGATGGATGTGCGGGCCAGAAAGCCTTCTGCCTTGGCGCGGTCGAAGCGCGGATGGACCCCGGCGACATAATCCAGCGCGTGGGAAACCCTCATCCAACGCGGCAGCACGGCAACATCGGCGATGAATGAGACGTCGCGCATGAGTTGGTCGCGCTCGGTCCAGGGATTCCGCCCCAGCACCTTCAGCTCTCCCTGATAAGAAGTGAGGCCGAGGATGGCGTTGAGCGCCGTGGTCTTGCCGGCGCCGTTGGGACCGATTAGTCCAAGGATGCGTCCTTCTTCGATGCGCAAATCGACGCCATCCAGCGCGACGGTTGCGCCGAATGCCTTGCGGAGACCGCGTGCTTCGATGCAGGTCATAGTTTATCTTCCTCTTCGGAGTTAGGGCCGGAGCTGCCGGGACCAGAGTTCGAGGGTTTGGCTGGCGCGGTATCGGGCGCGGGCTTGCCGTTTCTGCCCGTCAGCAGTTCTTCGGCATCCAGGCCGAGGCGCTGGATGTTGGCCTTGATGCGCGGCCATTCGTCCGCCAGAAATTTCTGCCGCTCTCCCTGCAACAGCTGCGAGCGGGCGCCTTCGTTGATGAACATGCCGCGTCCTCGCCGGGTCTCGACCAGTCCCTCGTCGACCAGTTCCTGATAACCCTTCAGGACCGTGAG
>CAVRDS010000016.1:0-191651 GCA_963719865.1 uncultured Acidobacteriota bacterium
GAAATAGCCAGCCGCTCTGAGAATACGATGCCGCAGATACTGATGGGCCTGTGGAAGAAGGGTCCAGATGTATCCCAGGCATCCAAGGTCGGAAATCCGACGCTGACTGATCCGATCCGTGGCGGCCAACGAAGTTCAGAAGAAGGAAATGGTTTCCGTGATGGAAGCCGTGACCGGGCGGAAGAGCGTTGGAGTCGAGGTTGTAAAACCTGATCATCCAAGCGCCGAAGATGCAGCCTCCGGCACGACTGCTGCCTCGGAAGCGACGCCTCCCGGCGGTTCGCCGTTTGGGCGAGCGGCTACGGGAACTACGACCAGACTCCCGATGCGAATGAATTAACACCGAATGCTCCGGCCGACGCCAACGAGTTGAAGGCCACCGACACGGGCGCCGATCCGACGCTTCCGCCTCCAGCGCAGATCAATGAACTGGAGCAGGGGCAGTCGAGTTCCTCGGCTGCGGCAAAGAGCAATGACTCGGAACTGGCCAGCGATAAGGACCTTTCCAGCAGCAAAAGGAAGAAGAAGAAGGGTCTGAAAAAGATCATTAAGAACGGGCTTGCCCTTGCCGGATCGGCGTTTGACTGTTAAGCGCCGTTTTCCGCCCATATTACTGGCGCCTTGGGGGCACGGGGCTCCGTAGAGGCTTGTCTCACGCGCAAGAATCTTGACCCCTAGTAACCTGTTACTTTCCCTTCCGGATCATTGACTTAGGTTGAAGGTCGGGTTACCTTCGCGTTATCTCCCCTCATCAGAGGATAACTTTGGCCCGGAAGATGCTCGCCGACGACAGCGTGACCGCCCAGAATATGGGGCGGAAAATTCTCGCGGATGCGGGATATGAAGTTATCACCGTGAACAACGGTTCGGCTGCGCTGAAAAAGATAGGCGAGCAGCGGCCTGATCTGATCGTGCTCGACGTCTACATGCCCGGCTATAGCGGACTTGAGGTCTGCCAGCGGCTGAAGGATGTTGGCGAGACGGCTCAAATACCGGTCCTGCTGACCGTGGGAAAGCTGGAGCCGTTCAAGCCGGAAGAGGCCAGACGGGTTCGCGCCGACGGCTTCATCGTCAAGCCGTTCGAGGCCAGCGAGTTGCTCAGCGCCCTGAGCAAGCTGGAAGACAAAGTGGTTCCACGGTCCGAGAGTTCGAAGCCGGGCCGGTCAGGGCGGTCCGTGGCCGCCTTCGAGGAAGGCCGCTACGACAAGACGATGGCGGTCGAGGCAGATACCGGCTGGAAGAACCGCATCGCTTTTCCCCCCTCCAAGAAAGAAAAAGAGGTGCAAGCGGAGTCCGAGGATGCATCGGCCTACAAGCGTCCGGTGGAACGGAGAACTGCGCGCGCCGGTCGAACCCAAAGCTGCCACAGCAGCGCGCAACGGAAAAGCTGAAACCGGGAAATCTGAAGAAGAGCGTTTTGATCTGGGAGCGTTGGCGGCAGCGGGATTGCCCAAAGACGTAACACCCGAAGAAATTGCCGCGCTGGCTGCGGCTGCAGCGCGCGTCAAAGAGCGGCTCGTTCAGGAAGAGAAGGCTGCACAGCCCACGGCGGAAATGGCGGTGGTCAGGCCGGAAGTTTCCGATCAGGACGTTCCTGATCAACGAGCGGAAATCAAGCCCGAGAAGCTCAGGCAGCGCCCGCGATGGAAGTTGCTGCAGCGGCCGTTCCCGAGCAGAAGGCGCCGGCACACTCCGAGACGAGCAGCGAAGCCTCCGTTCCCGCCACAGCGAACGTGGCGCCTGAGGCTGCGGAGTTGAACCCGGAAGCCGTCAAGGTGGAAACCAGCGAGTCCGGAAACGGAGCAGGGTGGCATCCCTCCGAAGCGCACGCGGATGAACCTGTAACCATGGCAGTCGGGACGCACGCCAACTCCGTTGCGGCTTCACGCTGGACGGCAGTCGCGGTAGCGCTGGCTCCGGAGGAATCCGCAATCTCTCTCGAGCACGAGATGCAGAAGGCCTACGCCGCCTTCGCGGCCGCCGAGGGCGGTCACATTACGTACGTTGTGCAAGCCAGTCAGCAGGCCGCATCGAATCCTCCATCGGTCGAGAGCGCAGCGCCAGAATCAATATCTTCGGTTCCGGCGATTGCTGCCCCGGAAGCGGTTCACGGCTTGAGCGCCGTGGCCAGCGCGGCGACGGATGCGGTGCGGGCGGCAGTGGAAGAATTGCAATCCGTGGCGGCGTCTTACCTGAAACATAAAAGTGCCAGGTGCCGGAGACGCCCGCCATTGAGGCGTCCGCGATTGAGCCGCCGGCAGAGGTGAAAGAAGCCGTCGAGCCGGTTGCAGCGGCGACTGCGGAATCGCCGGTTGAACCCGCAGCCGTGGAAGTCGCGGCCCCTGCTGTGGATCGTGAGACAGAAGAACCGAAGCCGTCTGACGCAGAAGTGCCCGTTCCCGTCGCGGCAGTAACAAGGCTTCCCCGGCGATCGCCGCTTCCGTTGTACCGGAAGTCAAAGCGAAGCTCACCGGCCAGAATCGGATCTCGCGGCGACCACGGCTGCCGCGTGGGCAGCTGGAAACGGATCCAGGAACCGGAACTACGGGCCCACCTTCCGCCTCAGACTCTACCGCTCCCCACGAGATGTTGCCGCGATGGCCGCAGCTGTCGGGGCGGACGCCGTCCCGAGGATGTGATGGCAGATGTGACGTCCACCTCGATCCGATCCCGCGATTGCCAGCATCGTCGATAGCGTCCTCAACGATCCCGTCCCAAAATTGTCGAAGAGATCTCCCGCAAGCTGTCAGCGAGAGGGTAAAATTCCGTTGCTGCTCGGAGGCTGGCCCACTCTTAGTTTTCCTTCCCTGATTAACTATATGAGGCTGACCACCCTCTGCGATTTTTCGAGGTGGGAGAGGAAACTTTCAATCCTGAGGTTTTGACTTCGTATTTGTCGCTTGCAGTGTAAAGAGCAACGACAGAAAATCTTTACGATGCAAGCAGCATCGGTTCCCACACTCTGAACACCGCAGAGGGTAGGGCAGCCTCATTTAAAAGTGGATCGAGAAAATCAAAATCTAAAAGGTGGGCCAGCCCGCCGTAAGGAGGACTTTAGGATGAAGCGTCTCATTAGTTTCTCCGTTTTCGTTTTGGTTCTGGTTCTGGCGGCCGAACCGATGGCAATGGGTCAGATGGAGGCCGCAGCGTCCGGCGAACCGCAACCGGCCGACGTTCGGATCGGTCACGACGTGCTCGTGGAGAATCAGCGCGTGCTCGACATTTTTCTGAGCGTGTTGCGCGACACTGGGGTTCACGGAGGCTTCGCCGAAGTAGCAGGCTGTTCGGATTTACCTCAGGGAAGCCTGAAGTTGAAACAGGGAATAACTCTTCGCGACGCCATGGACGCACTGGTCGCCGCCAACCCGAACTATCAATGGGAGTTGGAAGACGGAGTCGTTGACTTAATGCCGCGGGTTGACGTCCCCCTCCTGGATACCAAGATCGGCAGGTTTCAGAAGGACGCAACAGATCGCGAGGCTCCAGCGATCCTTTACGAACTGCTCTGGCTCCCGGAGGTTCAGGCGCACGCAGCCCAGCTTGACCTTAAGCCAGCCCTCGGTCAGGGTGGCCCTGGAGTTTACGACGAAAACCCGGTCCAGAGAGAACCCGCTCGAATTCACGCTAACTGGCAGAATTTGTCGCTTTTAGATGCGTTCAACAGGACTGTGCAAACGTCCCGAAAAGCGGTCTGGATATACCGCGAGACGGATTGTAACAGGGATAGGACTTACACAGTCAGGGTGGCATCAGACTACTAAGGGGCCCCCTCAGCCGTGATGATCCGCGAAGAAGGAAAGGCCGAGTGTAGCATTTTCCCCTCAAATGCGTAATACCCCCTTCGAGGTTTGACCCTCCTTTTCGTTGGACTGTAAGATCAAGGGTTCATCTTGCATTTGCGTTCGAGCCGAGGCGCGCGCCGGAGTCGGGATTAGAATCCCGGTGATCAAATGTGGGTGAATCTGGCCCAGCTCGTTCGCCAGCGGGTTCCGGACCGCAAGGGAGGCGTGTTGCCATTAGACGTGGGCTCGGTAACTTATGATCTGCACGACCTAACTCCCCGCGGACACAATCTGATCGCAAATGAATTAGCCGTCAACAACACCTTCGGCTCCGGGGTGATCCCCGACTGCCCGGAATGCTGCAGTAGCGGATCGCCGTTCTTTGATCCAGATTCACTGGATCTGTTCATCGGCGGTACCGACCCGGTTGCGGTTGACCAGGTCGACAGCTGCAACGGGGTCTTGGAGAATGTAACACTCGACGGCACCGGCTGGGGCTCGGACGATACTGCGGTCGCGACGCTGAGCACGGGGAAAGCGGCTGGGGTGGGTGCGGGATCGACCTTTGGTTTTGTCTATGAAGCGGTTGAAGTACCCGGCGAGTGCGCCTGCAATAAAACGTTGGAAAAGATTCAGCTCCCGATCACGGTAACCCAGTGCCCCAGCTCTGCATCCCTAGCAGGAACGACCCCAATTCCACTTGAGGACGACTTTCCCACCTACAAAACCGGTATCGGCGCCGTGGCATCCATACAGGTAGCCGGACCCGCATCTGGTTCTTACAACAGCTCCAAAGTGTCGGAAGCCCTGTCGGTTAACGGCGTGATGCAGAATACGTGCACAGGGCACGTCAACGAGTGCCAAGGTTCAGCGACATTTACGGTGGGCACGGGCGGCGCCGACTATGGCGTACGTTTTAATGCCGCTAATAATGTCTTTTACGACGGCCACTCTCTAGTAAGCACATCTAGCGTGTTAAGCGGAACCGGCCTGAGCAGTTGCACCTATTCGTGCAACCAGACATATCATGCGGTCAGCGATCCTGCAGGAAACTCCTGTGGTAACGCGAATATAGGCAGCTTCACGATTACCTATACGCTCAGAACAGACACGATCCAAGGTACGCCGGTCACTCGAACCACCGTTATGGTGCAGTAGAGCCGCGAAGGAGCCGTTATGCGGACTCACAGATTCTCCATGGTTTTGATCCTCGCAGCCACACTGGCCGGAGCGCAGCAGGCATCAGAAAGCAAAGGACCGCTGCCTACATTCGGCGAACTGTTGAGGCAACACAACGTCCAGTTGACGGAGCCCGCTCTGGTTGACGCGCTTAAGAACGCTGATCCGGAGGTCAGAGACTTGGCGGCGCAAAAACTCGCGGAGGATAAAGCATACAACGCAATTCCAGCGATTCATGCAGCCCTCGCATCGGAAAATATGCCATGGACGCGCATGAATATAGCTTTTGCGCTTGCACAGCTCGGTGAGGCGTCGGGGTTTGACGCCCTCGAACGAAATTGCAAGGATCGCCAGGCACCAACGGGCATCAGGACGCGGTCCGCAGAATACTTGCTCAGATTCGATCGCGCGAGTGCAGCTTGTTTCGATGCGCTTCTAGGCATCCTAGAGACGGGAACCAACGGCTATAAGGCGGAGGTCGCATCGCTCCTGCCCAAGTTCGGTCAGCTTCCCGCGGAGGAGACGGAGAAAGGGTTCGCGGGGTTAGTACAGGCACTGCACGCTCCGAGCGCGTCGGTGCGGATGGCGGCTGGCCAGGCCCTCGCTCAACTGGGAGACAGACGTGCGATCGCCGAACTACGGGACGCGGCTGCCAGCGAACGTGAGCCAGCGGTGCGCTCGCGAATAGAGGGGGATCTTAAAATGCTAGAGGAACGCCAGAGTCAGTGAGGCCCAATAGCTGCTCCAGTACTGGTGTGGCGTTCTGAGAGTTTTTTTTCTTGGCCGTGGGGTCTGGCCCCGCCGGGCGGCCCACCTTTGTGACCGTCTGATCTTATCTCCCAATCTCTCCGATCCGGCTTGCGCAATCATCCAGGTTTGACCCTCCTTTTCCTTGGACTGTAAGATCAAGGTTTCATCTTGCATTTGAGTTTGAGCCGTGGTGCGCGCCGGAGCCGGGATTAGACGTCGGGATTTCGACCCCCAGGCGCATCGACGGCTGATTGCTGATCTCCCAATGCCTCACGACCTGCCGAAATCCTATGAGCCGGGCGCGATTGAGACGCGCTGGGCCGCTTACTGGACCGAGGAGAAGCTGTTCTCCGTGCCAACGCCGCCGGAGGGCGACACGCGTCCGGTCTTCACTTTGTTGTTGCCGCCTCCCAATGTGACCGGCCGGTTGCACATGGGGCACATGCTGAACCAGACGCAGATGGACATCATTGTTCGCTGGCATCGCATGCGCGGATTCATCACGCTGTGGCTGCCCGGAACCGACCACGCCGGCATCGCCACGCAGATGATGGTGGAGAAACAACTCACCAAAGAAGGCATAAAACGCCGCGAACTGGGCCGCGAGAAATTCATTGAGCGCGTCTGGGAGTGGAAGCGCGAGTATGGCGGCGCGATTCTCGACCAGATGAAGCGGCTCGGCGCTTCGGTGGATTGGGACCGCGATTACTTCACCATGGACGACAATCTTTCGCACGCCGTGCGCGAGGTGTTCGTCCGCCTGTATGAAGAAGGGCTGGTCTATCGCGGAAATTACATTGTGAACTGGTGCCCGTGGCACGAGACGGCGATCTCCGATCTCGAAGTGAAGCACGAAGACGTGGCGGGAAAGCTGTGGGAGATTCGCTATCCCGTGATCGGAACGAATGAGTTCATCACGGTCGCGACCACGCGTCCGGAGACGATGCTCGGCGACACCGCGATTGCCGTCAACGCGAACGACGAGCGCTACACTCACCTGCACGGGAAGCATGTTCTGGTGCCGCTGATGAAGCGGGAGATTCCCATCATCACCGACGAACTGGCGCAGCCGGAGTTCGGTACGGGAGCGGTGAAAGTGACGCCAGCGCACGATCCCAACGATTTCCAGGCGGGATTACGCCACCATCTGCCGCAGATCAATGTGATGGATGATCGCGCGCACATGAACGAGAACGCGGGCGCGTATGTCGGACTCGACCGTTTCGAAGCGCGCAAGCGGGTGCTGCACGATCTGCGGGAACAGGGATTCCTGGTTGGAGAGAAAGATTACGCGCTGTCGATCGGCAAATGCGACCGTTGCGGAACGATCATCGAACCGAGATTGTCGGAACAATGGTTCATCAAGATCAAGCCGCTGGCCGACCGCGCCAAAGAAGCGGTGGAGAGCGGCGAGATCACGATTGTCCCGGAAAATTACCGCCAGATTTATCTGAACTGGATGAACAACATTCATGACTGGTGCGTGTCGCGCCAGCTGTGGTGGGGACATCGCATTCCGGCGTGGACGTGCGAAGGATGCAAAGAAGTGATCGTGGCGCGGCAAGCGCCCACTAGCTGTAAGAAGTGCGGCGGTGCGAAACTGGAGCAGGTTTCCGATGTGCTCGATACCTGGTTTTCGTCCGGCTTGCTGCCATTCACCACGCTGGGCTGGCCCGAGAAGACGCGGGATCAGGCGGTCTTTTATCCAACCACGCTGTTGATTACGGCTTACGAGATTCTTTTCTTCTGGGTCGCGCGCATGATCATGTTCGGCTGCCACTTCATGCAGGGGCATGAGCAGGATCCTGCGATCAAAAAGGCCAGCGGATGGGGTGACAAGAAGAACGACAGCGTGCCCTTCCGGCAGGTATACATTCATGCGCTGGTGCGCGACGCCGACCGGCAGAAGATGTCAAAGACCAAGGGCAACGTGATCGATCCTCTGGAGATAATTGAACGATTCGGGACGGACGCTACGCGCTTCACGCTTGCCGCCATGGCTGCGCCGGGCACCGACATTGCGTTCAACGAGAGCCGCACCGAGGGCTATCGCGCCTTCGCGAACAAGATCTGGAACGCCGCGCGGTTCATGTTCATGAATGTGGACAGGATCGAGCCGGGCCTGCGGCCCGGCAGGACAGCCGAGGGCGGCTGTCCCCACATCGGTATCACGGACTTCAACACGGCGACCCTCGAAGATCGCTGGATTCTTTCGCGCTTTAACCGCGTGGCGGCAGATGTGAACGATGCGCTGGCCACCTATCGCTTCCACGAGGCGGCGAACCGTATCTATGATTTTTTCTGGGGCGAATTCTGCGACTGGTATCTGGAGTTGATCAAGCCGCGTTTGAATTATGAAGAGGGCTCCGACAAGACTGCTGCGCGCATAGCCTGCGCGAATCTGGTCAACGTGTTTGACGCGTCCCTGCGCTTGCTGCATCCGGTGATGCCATTTATCACGGAAGAGATTTGGCAGGCAGTGTATGAGGGCAAAGCTCCGCTCAAGTCGATTGCTCTCGCGGCGTATCCGCAGGCCGATGAAAAGCAGTTCGATCTGGCGGCGGAAACCGAGATGGCGATTCTGCAGGATTTGATCGTCAATGTGCGCAATCTGCGCGCCGAACTGAAAGTTGAGACCAAGGCGAAAGTTCCGATTGAAGTGTTCGCGCACGAGCCGGCGATCCGCACCATGATCGAGCACAATCGCGGTTCGGTGGAGCGTCTGGCCAACGTCGAGAAGATCACATTCGTGGAGAGCTCTCTCGCGAAATTGGCGGGTGCGCGCAGCACGGCGCGCTTCGACGTGCACGTGATTTACGAGCGCAAGATCGATGTCGCGGCCAATGCGAACGCCTGAAGAAAGAATTGGAGAAGATCGAAAAAGAGCTGGGCAACAATCAGAAGCAATTGGGCAACGAGCAGTTCCTGGCCAAGGCGCCGGAGAACGTTGTCGAAGGCCTGCGCCGGCGTGGGCAGGAGCTCCTGGTTCTGCAGCAGAAGATAAAGAGTAAGCTGAGAGAATTGGGCTGCTGATGTAGCCCCGGACGCATTCGTCCGGGGTCGAGCGAAGCTCGATGGTGTTTGCTTCGTCGCGTAAGTGATCTCGATTCGTGGTCGGCGACGAAGACAAGCGGGTCTGCGACCCGCGGACGGACGAAGGCGTCCGTCCCTACACTTATGGACTGGAACTCAAGACGGTTAACCGCGATCCTGGAAAACGCGCTGCTCGAGGACCGGGCGACGCGCGATGCGACCAGCTACGCCTGCATCGATCCCAACCAGCGCGCTTCGGCCACCGTCATCGCGAAGCAGGACTGCGTTCTGTCCGGCATCGGCTGCGTGGCGCGAATTCTCGATGTGTATGCGGCGCTCGACGGCGCGGTCACGGCTCACTATGAGGTGACGACGCACCCGGAGATTTTCGACGGCGTCCGGCTGCATAAAGGGCAGTCCGTGGCCGTAATCCGGCATAATGCGCGGGTGATCCTTTCCTGCGAGCGGGTGATTTTGAATTTTCTGCAGCGCATGAGCGGCATCGCCACATTGACGCGTAAATTTGTCGAGGCGGTGGCCGGAACTCGGGCGCGCATTTTAGATACGCGCAAGACCGCGCCCGGCCTGCGCGTGATCGACAAATATGCGGTGCGCTGTGGCGGCGGACAAAATCATCGCCTCGACCTATCCGACGGCGTGCTGCTTAAGAACAATCACATCACGCTGGCGGGAGGCATCGCTTCGGCCCTGGAGCGCGCGCATCGCAATCGCAGAGGGTCGCAACCGATCGAGGTCGAAGTGCGCACGTTGGACGAGCTTGAACAGGCTCTCGCCAACGGCGCCGAAGCGATTCTTCTGGACAACATGACTCCGGAAGATGTGCGCCGCGCCGTGGAGCGATGTGCGCACGTCACGATCCCTGGGTCCGATCACCGCATTCCGGTCGAGTGCTCGGGAGGGATTCGCCTGGAGAATGTCCGCGCGTTTGCAGAAGCGGGCGTCGATTTTATTTCTGTCGGCCTGCTTACGCACTCCACTCACACTGCAGACATGAGCTTGCGGGTCGTGCCGGCATAAGAGATCGGCGGCAACGCGCCACATTGTCGTTTGGGCGCGATTCGCGCATAATTCCATCATCCGAAAGCCTGGCACAAATCGCGCGGGGCGAGTCTCGGCGGGCAAGACTCCTGCGGCTTCCCACGAACCGCAGCCCACCGACGTTCGCCTGGGACGCATCGTGCGCCTGCTGATGGAGCACGCGATGGTGGTGGTGAGCGGCACCAAGATTGCCGAAGAGATTGGTTCCAGCCGTTCAGAAGTTTGGCGCCTGATCCAACAGTTGCGCGCGCTGGGAGTCGATGTTGCGGGCCATCCCGCAACCGGATACCAGTTGCGCTCGGTTCCTGACCTGCTCTTGCCGGAAATTCTGCGGCCCTTGTTGCGAGGAACCATCTTCGACGCGCATCTTCATCATTTTTACAAGATTGGATCGACCAACACGGCAGCCATGGCGGCCGCGGCCAAGGGCGCACCCGAAGGCAGCGTCTTCCTCGCGGAAGAGCAGACCGCGGGACGAGGCCGCGGAGCCAATACCTGGCAGTCACCACGATCGACGGGGATTTATTGCTCCATAATTTTGCGCCCACCGCTGCCGCCGTCGGAGGTGTTGCCGTTATCGCTGGCGGCCGGACTGGCGGTGCAATCAGCGATTCGGCAGATCGATGCGCGGGTGCAGGCCGATCTGAAGTGGCCGAACGACGTCCTGGTGCACGGCGAAAAACTTTGCGGCATTCTGGCCGAGATGAATGCCGAGGCGACGCGCGTCCGGCACATCGTGGTCGGGATCGGAATCAACGTGAATCAGGCGAGTTTCCCAAAAGAGTTGGGAGCGACCTCGCTGCGCCTGGTCACGGGACGGGAATGGTCGCGAGTGGAGCTGGTTGCGGCTTTGCTAAAATCATTCCACGCTGAGTACCAGCAGTTGCTCGAAGAATCGGATGCGCGGGAAGCGATTCTGCGCCGGTTTGCGGAGAATTCTTCGTGGGTTTGCGCCAGGAAAGTCCGCATCGAGGAAAACGGCTCGGCTTTCGAGGGAACGACGCAAGGACTGGATGGGCGCGGTTTTCTGCAGGTACTGACCGCACACGGAATGCGGACCGTGCTGAGCGGCACGGTAAGAGCGGCATAGAGCAGGACGCGGGCGGAAATCAAAGATCATGCTGTTTGTCATCGATGTCGGAAACACGAACACCGTTCTCGGTGTTTTCGCGCCCGAGAAGACGCAAGGCGGAGCCGAGCTCGCGGCCGCGCCTTCGTATAAGGAATTGCTCGCCCATTGGCGGGTCGCCACTTCCCGCCGCAGCACTGTTGATGAATACGGCGTGCTGTTTCGCAACCTGTTTTCCATGGCGGGATTGGAAGCGAAAGGGATTCACGGGATTGTCGTGTCGTCGGTCGTCCCGCCGCTGGATCCAATATTGCGCCAGGTTTGTGAGCGCTATTTCAATTTGCGGCCCCTGTTCATTGAGCCCGGAGTAAAGACCGGGATGCCGGTGCATTACGAGAATCCGGCGGAAGTGGGCGCGGATCGAATCGTGAATGCGGTGGCCGCGCTGGAGAAATACGGCGGCCCTTGCATCATCGTAGACTTCGGCACGGCCACGACGTTCGATTGCGTCTCTGCCAAGGGAGAATACCTCGGCGGGATTATCTGTCCCGGCATTGGGATTTCAGCCGACGCGCTGTTTGAGCGCACGGCGCGGCTGCCCCGGGTGGAGATTCGCAAGCCGGCGCGGGTCATCGGCTCCAACACGGTCGGCAGCCTGCAGTCCGGACTCTACTACGGATATCTCGGCCTGGTCGATGGCATTCTCGAACTGCTGCTGCAGGAACTCGGCCAGGATAGCCGCGTGGTCGCCACCGGCGGATTGGGTCCGATGATCGGCAAGGGGTCGAAGTACATCAAGAATGTCGACGACTTTCTCACGTTGGAAGGGCTGCGCATTATCTGGGAGCGCAACAACGGGACGCGTAAGGATGCCGGCAAAGCTGCGCCGAAGTCATCGTCCTCCAGGCCTCAGCCTAAGTCGAAAAATGGCGACAACGCGCCCCCGGTTTCTGCCTCGCGCTCGGCCCGCTGACCTGCCGTGGAAAATTATTTCAACTACTTCACAGAGATCGAAGAGCGCTTCCTGCAGCGGCGCGGCGGAGGCTTGCTGCTGTCCACACTGGACTGGGCTCTGATCGAAACCTGGAAAGATGCCGGCATTCCGCTAGAAGCCGCTCTGCGCGGGATTGACTCCGCCTTTGACCGGTATGAGCAACGGCCATCGAAGACGAAGAAGATCAACAGCCTTGCCTACTGCTCGCAACGCGTGCTTGGGGCGGCCGAAGACATGAAGGAAGCAGCCGTGGGCGCCTGTGATGGGCAGCCAGCGGCGGTGCGCGAATCCGCTAAGGGATTCGAAACGGAGGCAGTGGCGTCGTACCTGAGCCGAAATGCGGATGCGCTGGAGGCTGCGAAGTGGACGGAGGCTGGCGCTGCGGCCAAACCGCTGGTGCTCCAAACGGCTGGAACTCTGCGTCAACTGGCGGAAGCGACGGAAAAGAAGCCTGCGAGGTTGGAGGACTTGGAACGCCATCTCACGGTTCTGGAGGAGAAGCTGTTCGCCGTGTTATTGACATCAACTCCGGATGGCGAGATCGTCGCCATCCGCGCGGAAGCTGACCGCGATCTGATTCCTTACCGCCGGAAAATGTCGGGCGCCCAGATCGATCAACTGCATAAGCAGTATGTCCAGAAGCGATTGCTGGAGAAGTATGGCTTATGTCGGCTGAGTCTGTTTTATATGTGAAGTTAGTCAGGACAGGTCCACGCCGGCTAGGCGGCGGGACGGGCGTAGGGGCTCGACTCCCGATAGCGCTTCTCAAATTCCTCGCGCGTACAAATACTTTTCACGTCGAGTACGCGATCGATGGCCAGAATTCCGTTGAGGTGATCGATTTCATGCTGCAGCAACTCGGAAAGATTTCGCTCATCGCCGGCGTTCACGGTCAGGGTTCGGCCCTGCAGATCCTGATAACGCACCGTGATGACGAGGTACCGCTTCACCTGCATGAAAATTGAGAGGAAACTCAAGCAAGCATCCCAGACCGTGATCTCTTCCGCGCTTCGTTCGACGATCTCCGGATTGATCAGCGGCCAAGGCTCCGAGCCGGGCAAGCGGAGGAAAATCACTCGCCGCAGCACGCCGATTTGCGGAGCTGCAATGCCCCGTCCATAGCCTGTATTATTGCGCCAGTGGGCGAGAGTGTCGGCGAGGTCGCGGACCAGTTCTGTGATTTCACGGGATGCTGGGTCCTCGACCCGAGCACACCGCTCGCGCAAAACCGGGTCTCCGAGTTGAAGAATGGGTCGGATTGCCATGAAATCTCCGATCTAGTCCGCTCAGCGAAGGCTCGGTTTTCCCCCCGTGAGCGATGCCTCGAACTATCTTGCCGCAGCCGCATCGAACAGACTTAGAAGCTCCAGCTTCGTCTCCGCCGGCAAAAACGAGGCCTCGAACGAATTGCGGGCAAGTTCCCGCAAATGCTCGTCAGTGAAACCGAACGTTTCCTGGGCAAACTGGTATTCACGCCCCAGCGAAGTGCCAAACAGCGCTGGATCATCGGTATTCAGAGTGACCATGAGCCCCTGATCGAAATAGTTCTTCACGGGATGCTCGGCTGGAGATTTACAAACACCCGTTCGCAAATTACTGGTCAGGCAGATTTCCACGGGGATCTGGCGGTAAGCGAGTTCTTCAATCAGATCGGGATCGTGCGCCGCGCTGACCCCGTGGCCGATGCGTTCGGCGTGAAGATTCAGCGATCCCCAGATGGACTCGGCGGGTCCGGTCTCCCCGGCGTGAGCGGTCAGGCGCAAGCCATGGTCCTCAGCGTACGTGTAAACGCTGCGAAAAAGTTCCGGAGGAGCCTTTAATTCGTCGCCCCCGATGCCCACGCCGACGACGTGGTGATTCTTGTAGCGCACAGCCAGCTCAAAGACTTTCTGCGCCTCTTCTGCTCCGAAGTGGCGGGTAGCGTCGAAAATCCAAAGCAAGGAGACCCCGAAATCGCGAACCCCACGGGCGCGTCCGCGCTCCAGGCCCTCGAAGATGGCCGCGAAATCCTGCTTGCGATACAGGCAGACTCCGACCGCGACATAAACCTCGGCGTGCAGAACAGTTTCTTCTTTCAGCCGCTGCATCAGGCGATGCGTAACGAGTTCGTAGTCGTCCGGCCCCTGCAGGTGGGCGCTCACTTCTTTGAACGCCATGAGGAAGCTGGGAAAGTCGGAGTAGCGATACAGAGCTTCTGTTTCCGCAAGCGTCGCGGTGTCGCCGTGGCGCTGCCGGAGTTCGAGCAAGGTAGCGGGCTCAACCGCGCCTTCCAGATGCAGATGGAGTTCCGCCTTGGGAAGCTGGCGAATGAAGGTGCTGGGCGGGGGAACTGCGACCGCGGTCATAATTCAGATTGTAGATGTCATCGCGGCGATTTGCGAAGGGTGGATTATTTTATGTCTCCTCCGTTGACTGTCATTTCTCGCCACCCTAAGATGAAACCCTCCGCTCTGACCTCATGATCAACCAGACTATTTCGCATTATCGGATTACGGGCCAGTTGGGCAGCGGCGGCATGGGGGTGGTCTACGAAGCGGACGACCTCTCCTTAGGGCGCAAGGTCGCGCTCAAATTCCTACCAGCGCAGGTCTCGCGAGAGCAGAACGCCCTCGATCGATTTCTGCTGGAAGCCCGCACGGCGTCAGCGCTTAATCATCCCAACATCTGCACTATCTACGCGGTGGAAAAGGGGCGGGCAGCGAATGGCGAGGAGCAATCGTTCATCGCGATGGAACTGCTCGAGGGCCAGAACCTTGACCAGAAAGTGCTTTCCGGTGCGCTGCCAACGGACCGCCTGCTCGACATCGCAATTCAGCTGGCCGATGCCCTCGACGCGGCACACGCGAAGGGCATCATCCATCGCGACATCAAGCCCGCCAATATTTTTCTGACTCCGCGCGGGCAGGTGAAGGTGCTGGATTTCGGTCTGGCCAAGCTGACGCGTCCCGAGATCGCGATGGAGACGATCGGTGCGACGCAGGATTCGGCTGCGCTGGCGCACCTCACCAGTCCGGGAGCGACTGTCGGCACGATCTCTTACATGTCTCCGGAGCAGGCTCGGGGCGAGGAACTCGATCCGCGAACGGATCTGTTTTCGCTGGGGACCGTCTTGTACCAGATGGCAACCGGGAAGCTACCCTTCACCGGTGCGACGCCGGCCCTGGTGTTCCACGGAATTCTGCAGTCAGATCCCACTCCAGCGCAGCAGTTAAATCCCGCGCTGCCGCCCAAGCTGCAGGAGATCATCGAGAAGCTTCTGGAAAAAGATCGCGAATTGCGATATCAGTCCGCGGCAGATTTGCGCGGAGACCTGAAGCGGTTGAAACGGGACCTCGACTCCGGTAAGAAGCCGGCCCCGGTGGCCTCCAGCGCCGATGATGCAGCGCTGTCGCCCAGTGCGTCCTCTCAGAAAATTGCGCCAGTCGTCACTTCGCCACCTTCGAGTTCGGCGGTGATTGCGGCAGTCAAACAAAATAAAGTTGGCGTGGGTGCGATCGCCCTGGTGATGATCATTGTGCTGGCGGCGGCCGGATACGGAGTGTACTCGCTGACGCGCGGCGCGAAGACGAGAGCCTTCGAGAATTTTTCCGTCGCGAAAATCACCGATAGCGGCAACGCGGCGCAGGTTGCCATTTCTCCCGACGGAAAATATGTTCTGACGTTGATGCGCGAGAATGGATTGGCGAGCCTGCAACTGCACAACGTTCCGACCAACAGCATGACGCAAGTGCAACCGCCGGCCAATGTGCAATACAACGGCCTGCGCTTTTCGCCGGACGGAAACCATTTTTATTTCGTGCGCAGCGATCCCGGGAATGACGATTTGCAATTCCTCTACCGGGCTCCGCTTCTGGGCGGCGCGCCCGAAAAACTGGCGGGAGACGTGGACTCGAATGTAACCCTGTCTCCCGATGGGCGCATGGCTGCTTTCATTCGGGACGACAATCCCAAGCGCGGCCAACATCAACTGATCGTGAAAGATCTGCAGAGCGGAACAGAGAAGTCCATCGTCAGCGGACCGCAAACGGACCGGTTGCTGTATCCAGCGTGGTCGCCCAACGGCAAAGTAATCGTTTGCTTTGTGGCCCAGCCTAAGGGTGCGCTGACCGGGCTCGATGCGATCGATGCTCAGTCTGGACAGCGAAAGCCATTGTTGCGCAGCGAGAGTGGAGTGATCGCGCTTCCGGAGTGGCTGCCCGACGGCGCCGGCCTGTTGGCTCTCCACCGGGATGGGAGTTCCAATTTCCAACGCAACCAGATCGTGCGCGTCTCGTATCCTGATGGTGCGACGAACCCGGTCACGCGAGATGCCGGCAACTATTCTTCTATCAGCATGGCTCGCGCCGTTCCTGTTTTGGCAGCCGTAGCCAGCGAGCAGCGTTGGGATGTCCAGATTTTGAACGCAGCCGGTGAAGTGAAATCGCTCGGCCGGGCCAGCGAGGAATTCACCCTGGCCTGGATGCCCGACGGGAAATTGCTAACGGATAAAGATTATCGATTTAATAGCCTCGATCCTGAAACCGGGGCACAGGCGGCCTTTGGATCGGACCCTGGCGTGCCCGAGTTCCAACAACATATCTGCCGCGATGGCCGCATGGTCTTCTCCCGGTACAGCCCGGAAAGTAACAAAATCAACGTATGGATCGCGGAGTCGTCAGGTCAGAGTCCAAGAAAACTGAGCGACGGGCTCGCGGATTACTATCCGCAGTGTTCGCCAGATTTGCATTGGGCCTATTACGAGGATCTGAACACCATGCTGGTGATGCGCGTTCCGCTCGAGGGTGGGACGCCGCAGAAGCTTTCTGATCTGGAGGCCGAAAGCGAATTCGATATTTCTCCCGACGGAACCAGCGCGTTGCTGGTGACCATCAGCCATACTGAGGGACACAAGGAAAAGGTTCTGGAAGTGGCCGTCGATAGCGGGCAGGTGCGGCGCGAGATCACGCTGCAGAAACCGCACGTGGGAAAGATCCAATATGTGCAGGATGGCAAGGCGCTGGAATACGTAGTGCGCGAGAACGGTGTGGATAACATCTGGCGGCAGTCGCTCGATGGGGCGGCGGGCTGTTTCGTCACCGCACTCAAATCTGAGCACATCAGCGCGTTTCGGTGGTCGCCGGACGGAAAAAAATTAGCTCTGGCGCGCGGGCATACGGACTCGGACGTTGTGCTGCTGAAGGATCAGCGGCAGTAGCAAGATCCCTCCACTGCGCTCGCTGGCGCCTCGCTCCGGTCGGGATGACAATCACCGTAAAAAACTAAAGGCGGCCATTGCTGGCCGCCTTCATTGCGAATTGTTACTCGGAAGCGGTGTTAGACGCCCTTGACGTTCTCAGCTTGCCAGCCCTTGGGGCCTTTGACCACGTCAAACTGAACTTGCTGACCTTCCTGCAGACTGCGGAATCCACTGGCCTGGATGGCGGAGAAATGGACGAATACATCCTCGCCATTCTGGCGGCTGATGAAACCGTAGCCCTTGGCATCGTTAAACCACTTCACTGTTCCTGTTTCCATGTTGTTGCACTGTTCCTTTTTCTTGATGTAGCGCTGAAGCTTTCAGGGATTCTTCTGCAGGCAGGTCACACGCTGGGTTAAGCGGAGATGCATGTACTGCGAAGGAGCTCTAAAGTCAAACGCAGCTGTATTGTACGTTAGAGTGCACCAAAATAGCCACAGAATTCGTGTGGCATGCCAGCTAAACAATTGATATCAAGCATGTTATGTATGGTTTAAGAAAAACCACCGGAGCGCGAATTTGCCACCTTTGGGGAAAACAATCATCATAGAGAAAATGCGATCGAGATTGCTTCTAATTCTAATTTTGCTGTCGACGTCGGCGGCGCAGGCTGGGATTGTCGACAACGTTCGTATTGCCCTGATGCAAAACAATTTCTCGGCGGCCGAGGCGCAGCTCAATTCGTATCGCACCCAGCGCGGCGTTGACGCGGAATATTTAGACGCCTATTCGTGGCTGGGACGAGCTGCCCTCGACGCGGGGCAGTACGACCAGGCAGCGGCCTTTGCCAAGGAGACGAAGGCCCTGGCGCTGGAGCAATTGAAGCAGCGTCCGCTGGACGCTGAACCTCACTTGCCGATCGCGTTGGGTGCGGCGCTGGAGATCCAGTCACAAGTGCTCGCGGCTCGCGGGCAGAGGACCCAGGCCATCGCCCTGCTACAGTCGGCGCTGCGGACGTATGGAAATACCTCCATCCACGATCGGCTGCAGAAGAATCTGAATCTCCTCTCGTTTCAGGGCAGGATCGCGCCTGCGTTGAAGGAGGATCAATTCCTCGGGGCGGATCTGCCGTCCCTGAAGGGATCGCCCGTACTGCTATTTTTCTGGGCACACTGGTGCGCAGACTGCAAGGCGGAGGCACCGATTATTACGCAGTTGCGCTCGGAGTTCACCGCCAAGGGATTGAAAGTCGTCGGCCCCACTCGTTTCTACGGATATACGGCGCAGATCGAGCATGCCTCGCCGGCCGATGAACTCCGATACATCGACGCCGTGCGGCACCGCTTCTACAGCGGCCTGCTCGATATGCCGGTACCGATCAACACGCATAACTTCGAAGTTTACGGGGCCTCAACCACGCCGACGCTGGTGTTGCTGGATCGCGCCGGGAAGGTGGCTTGGTACCATCCGGGGGCTGTGCCGTATGACCAACTGCGGACGGAGATCGAAAAAGTCGTGGCGAGATAAACGTGAGCCGCTGCGGAGGGGGCAGCGCTATTTCTTTTCCTGCGAGAGGCTGAGTTCCGAAGACGCGACGAGGAGTCTGCCCTCGTCTTCATTCACGAGATCCAAATCGATCGAGGCTCCGGCCCCAGCTTTGCCACTAGTCGGGCTGGCGCTGGTTCGGGCCCTAACGTAATAGACCGCACCAGACTCCGCGTTGAAGCTGGTCAGCGAGACGAGGCGGCCATTGGGCAGAAAATCAGAAATCCAGTCGGTGCACAAATGGTGTTCACCGGGTTCGAGCGAAAAAGAAAAATACGAATTTCCACGGTTGGCTCCGACCCACGCGCCATCAACGCCCACCCTTGTGGTCACATCGTTCACAACCTTGAACTTCTGATCTTCCACAACATAGACCAAAGCCTTCCCCGGATCGGGGTGTGCGAGCTGATGCGCATTGTTGTTAGTCTTTATGACAAATTGAACGTTGCCGGGGCCGCAAGCGGATTCGGCGGCGGCGACGGACAAATTCTGGGCGAATGCTGAAACCGATAAGAGAAATACCACTAGAACAGTTTTCATATCTCGCCTCCCTCTGAACCGAGCTCACACGAGACGGCCGCTTCGGGGTGCGGAACTGAACCTAGTTTTCATGATAGACAGAAACTGGTCAATAAACATATGAGTTTGGTCAAGTTTTGCAACGGCAGCCGGTATCTTTGCCACCTGGTCCCCCTTCGCTAACAGATTACTTTTCTTCTACTTCCTCCAGCCTTCCGGTCTTTACGTCGTAGATGAAGCCTCGCACCGGAATCTGTTTCGGAATCCACGGGTGCGATTTCACGCGACGTACCTGCTCGCGCACATTGGCTTCGAGGTCGTCAAAGGCGTGGAAGTGAGCGGGTTCACTGGCGACCACACCCATCTTCTCGGTCAGGCGCGCCCGCAATTCGTATTCCTGTACTTTCAACAATCCGCAGTCGGTGTGGTTGATGATGATGAACTCCTGCGTGTCGAGCAGGTGGTGCGAGACGATCAGGGAACGCAGGGCGTCGTCGGTGGCGATGCCGCCGGCATTGCGGATCATGTGCGCGTCGCCGGGATGCAGGCCCAGGCAGTGCTCGAACAGGATGCGGGAGTCCATGCAGGCGAGGACGGCCACATGGCGCTTGGGGCGCACTGACAGCTCGCCTAGTTTGAAATTGCGAGCGAAATCCTCATTGGCCTTTAACAGTTCGTCAGCTACGGACAATGTGAATGCTCCTGCAGTCGTTGGTCGTTAGTCGTTTGGTCGTTCTCGAAGCGCGGCCGTCGTCTTTTGCTAACGACCAACAGCTGACAACTAACGACCACGTTAGTTTACCCGTTACAATCGGCGCGTGAACTTCGGTATGAATCTGGATGACACCATCGTCGCCATTGCGACGCCCTCCGGGCGCGGAGGCATTGGCATTGTGCGCCTTGCCGGGCCGCAGTCGCGGGAGATTGCGCTCCCCATGCTGCAACTGCGGCATGAGATGGAACCGGGGCGGGCGGTGTTTGGGGAACTGGTTGAGCCTTCTGAGACAGGCAAAGTCAAAATCCCCACACTAGCCGCACAAAACGCGGCTAGTATGGGGCACCCTCGGGAGTCTGCCAGCGGCGAGCGCATCGACGAAGTTGTCGTTACCTACTTTGCCAAGCCGCATTCCTACACGACTGACGACATTGTCGAGATTTCGGCGCATGGATCTCCCGTTGTGCTGGGACACATCCTCGAGCTTTGCATGGCTGCGGGAGCGCGGCTGGCCGAGCCAGGAGAATTCACCATGCGGGCGTTCCTCAACGGGCGCATCGATCTGACTCAGGCCGAGGCGGTGCGCGACCTGATCGATTCACAGACCCTCTATCAGGCCAAGGTCGCGGCCCAACAGCTGGAGGGCGCTTTGTCGCGAAGAATCCAGCCAGTCAAGCAGAAGCTGGTCGAACTGATTGCGGTGCTCGAAGCGGGAATCGATTTCGCGGAAGACGATGTTTCGGTGATGGCAGATGCCACGATCCTAGGTCACATCGCCGCCGTGCAGGCACCGTTGGAGCAGCTCAATGCCAGCTACGCCTACGGCAAGATTGTCCATGAAGGACTGACTCTGGCGATTGTCGGCCGGCCGAATGTGGGAAAGTCCAGCTTGTTTAACCGGCTGGTGGAGCGGGAACGCGCCATTGTCACCGCAACTCCCGGCACGACTCGCGATCTGGTCAGCGAGATCGTTTCGATTGGCGGGATTCCGGTAACCCTGGTCGATACGGCGGGAATTCGCCACGCCCACGACGAAGCGGAATCGATCGGCATTCAGAAATCGATGGAGGCGCTGGCCGACGCGGACCTGGTGCTGGTCGTGGTCGATGCTTCCCAAGGAGTCACTTCTGAAGACGCGGGGCTTTTGCGGCAGGCAGAAAAGCGTCCGCTCATTGTTGTGGGAAACAAGTGCGACCTCGGAACCAGTGGTCAGTGGTCAGGAACTAGTAGTCAGAGAACTCTTACGTCCGCTATTACCGGGCAGGGCATCGGCGAACTGCGCGCTGAGATCCTGCGGCACATTGGCGGAGACGCTGGAACGCAAGCGGAGTCCGGGTTTCTGACCAACATTCGCCATCAGGGATTGATCAAAGACTCGTTGGCCGCGTTGGATGCGGCGAAGGCCGCGGTGGCGGGAAAGATCCCGCACGAGATGCTGCTGCTCGATCTCTACAATGCGCTGCGTCCGTTGGATGCGATCACCGGCGCTACTACCACCGACGATATCCTCAACTTGATCTTCAGCACATTCTGCATCGGGAAGTGAAAATCTTCGACCACAAAGGGCACGAAGGTTCACCAAGGAAATCCTTTGTGTTACTTCGCGTCCTTCGCAGTTTATTATTTTGACAATCCCGCGAGACTTTCCCGGAATAACGAGTCGAACGATCCGCCCTTGCCGTTTTTCATAACCACGGCCAGCGATTTCTCGGCCGCCGCGCGCTGATAGCCGAGATTCAAAAGCGCTGAAAGGACGTCCTCTTCAGTCGCGGTCATGGCAGGAACCGCGGGCGCGGCGGACGGTCCAGGTTGCGGCAACTTGTCGCGCAGTTCCAGCACCATGCGCTCCGCCGTTTTTTTCCCGATGCCGGGAATGCGGGTAAGACGCGGGATATCGTTGCCGCGAATCGCTCCTACCATCTCGTCGGCAGCCATGCCGCTGAGGATCGTGATGGCCAGCTTGGGACCGATGCCGCTCACGGTGATTAGCCTTTCGAACAACAATTTTTCTGACGGCCGCAGAAATCCATAGAGCGCAATCACGTCTTCGCGCACGTGCGTGTGGATGTGCAGCGCGATGTCGCCGCCTACCGCGGGCAAGTCGGAGAACGTCGGCACACTGATGGTCACGTCATAGCCGACGCCGGCCGTCTCGACAATGGCCTGGTTGGGATGCTTGGCCAGCAGCTTTCCGCGTAGATGGGCAATCATATTTGGGCAGAGATGCTCAGGCCATTGTAGCGCCGGCCGGAGGACTCCTCTTGACCAGTTGTGAACATTAGGTCATAAGGTGAACTATGCGAACCTTCTTGCCATGGCAGATCGATCTGATCCCCTGGTACATCTTCGTCGCGTACTGGCTGATTACGGGGCTGCGGGTGAAGCGCACCAAGTCGGCGGAGACGCTTGCGAGCCGGCTGGCCACAATCGTCCCGATGGTGCTGGCTTTCGAACTGCTTTTTTCCGATTTTCTGCGCGTCGGGCCGTTGCGTCTCCGTTTTGCCCCCGCCGATGCGTGGATCGAGTGGCTCGGGTTCGCCGTGACGAGCCTGGGAGTTGCGATCGCGATCTGGGCGCGATATTGGATTGGCGAATATTGGAGTGCGCGCGTGACTCTCAAAGAGGGTCACCGGCTGATCCGCTCCGGGCCGTACCAGTTCGTTCGCCATCCCATATACACCGGCATGCTGGTGGGCGCTATCGGCAGGGCGCTGACGATCGGCGAGTGGCGCGGAATTCTTGCGGTGGTTCTGGTCCTCGCGGCGCACTGGCGTAAAGCGCGGCGCGAAGAATCCTTGTTGACGACCGAGTTCGGCGAGGAATATGCCGCCTACCGGCGCAGCACGGGATTCCTGTTTCCTCGACTTTTCCCCGGGGTTGGGATGGACACTCGCAACGCCGGCTCTTAGAATCGGAGAGTGTTGTGGGATGTGGGGATTCTATGCTCCGGGGAAATCTGCGACAGCAGGCTGTCTTAGCGGCAATGATCCTGCTGGCCTGTCCCGCACTTCTTCGTGCGCAACAAACTGCGCTGGATCTCGAAGGACGGCAGGCAAGCCCGTTCGCCGACCATTCCTCGAAAGTTGTGGTGCTGGTTTTCTTGCGCCGCGATTGTCCCGTCTCCGGCCGCTACGCGCCTTCGATTCAGCAACTGAGCCAGCGCTACGCCGACAGCGCCAGTTTTTGGCTGGTCTATCCCGATAAGAGCGACAGTCCTGAGGCGATCAGAAAATCTGTGGCGGAGTACGGATATCGTTTGCCGGTGCTGCGCGATCCCGAGCACACGCTGGTCAAGCTGGGGCGGGTGCAGATCACTCCTGAGGTCGCCGTGTTCGACCGCAATCATCGCCTGGTGTACGACGGGCGCATTGATGACTGGTATATCGATCTGACCCGCGCCCGCGCCGCGCCCACCACCCATGAATTGGAGGACGCCATCCACGCGGCGCTCGCGGGCCAGAGCGTGGCGCACAATGAAGTCAGGGGAGTGGGATGCTACATTTCCGATCTGGAGTGATCCTGCGAGTCTCGGCATACCTGTTCGTGGGTGCAGCTTGCGTTCTGCTTCCCTTCGCCGCCCGGCCTGCTCCCGGTAAATCTTCGGCGTCCAGTGCCGATACGCAAGTTACTTTCACTCGTGATATCGCTCCAATCATGTTCCAATCTTGCGCTTCGTGTCACCGCCCCGGAGAAGCGGCGCCCTTTTCGCTTCTGACGTATTCCGACGCGAAGAGGCATGCGCACCAAATCGTCGACGTGACTCAGTCGCGAATCATGCCTCCCTGGCTGCCCGAGCCGCAGGATTTGAAATTCGCCGACGAACTTCGCCTTTCGGACGCGCAAATCGCCCTGATACGCCGCTGGGTCGAAGAAGGCGAAGCGGAAGGTGATCCGCGCGATTTGCCTCCCGCTCCGAAGTTTGTGGAAGGTTGGCAACTCGGCAAGCCCGATTTAGTTCTCACGGCGACCAAGCCGCTGGTGCTTCCGCCGCAAGGAACCGATACCTATTGGAATTTTATTTTTCGTTTGCCGATTCAAGAAACGAAGTGGGTGAAGGCGATTGAGATTCGTCCCGGAGATAAGCAGTACGTGCACCACGCCAACATTCTGGTCGATCGCGCGGGAGCGTCGCGCCGGCGGGAAGCCGAGCCGGGCGCGGGTTTCGGCGGGATGGAGATTCGCATCGAATCGCAGGTGTTCGATCCCGACAGCCACCTGCTGTTCTGGAAACCGGGCACCGTTCCTTCCGTTGAACCCGACGGCATGGCTCTGCGTCTCGACAAAGGCACCGACTTAATTCTCAACACCCATCTTCAGCCATCGGGCAAGCCGGAGATCATCCAACCCAGCATTGGAATTTATTTCACATCTCACCCTGCGACGAAGTTCCCGATGCTGCTGCAACTCGAAAACGATGTGAAGCTCGACATTTCGCCCGGCGACAAAACCTTTCTCGTCAGCGATAACTTCACTCTGCCGGTGGATGTCGATCTGATGGCGATCTATCCGCATGCGCATTATCTGGGCAAAGACATTCAGGCTTTCGCCACGCTGCCCGATGGCAGCAAGAAAACTCTGATCCACATTCCGCACTGGAACTTGAACTGGCAGGCAGTCTATCGCTACGCAGAGCCGGTGCGGCTGCCCAAGGGGACGACGGTCAGCTTGCGCTACGTTTATGACAACTCGGACGAGAATCCGATGAACCCCAACCATCCTCCGGCGCGCGTGGTGAGCGGCAACCGCTCCACTGATGAGATGTGCCATTTGTGGCTGCAAGTCTTGCCGGTGAATTTCGATCCGGCGCAAGGCGATCCGCGCATGGCATTGCAGGAAGCGCTGGCGCGGCACAACGTGGAAAATAATCCGGCGGATTACGAAGCGCACTACAACCTGGGCGCAATGCTGCAGGCCAGAAAAGATCTTGACGGAGCGATCGCGGAATACGCGGCGGCGGTGCGGCTGCGCCCCCAGGATGCGATCGGCAATAACGCGCTGGGCGCGGCCCTGCTGGCGGCGGGGCATCCGCAACAAGGCGCCGAATATCTGCAAGCGGCGTTGCGGGCGCGTCCGGATTATTTCGACGCTCACTACAATCTGGGATTCGCTCTGGCCGGGCTGGATGATTTCGCGGGAGCGGCTGAGCAATTCCGCCGGGCGCTGCAACTCCAGCCACAAGACGCCAATGTGGAGGCGAACCTAGGCGCGGCTTTGGCGCAGTTGGGACAGTTTGCGGAAGCGAAATCGCACTTTGAACACGCGCTGCAGATGGATCCGAATCAAGCGATCGCCAAGGAGAATCTTGAGGCCTTGCAAAAAGAAATCAGTGGGCATTGATTGCAGGACGCTCGGGCCTGCTATGTTCAATTCTCTTGTGCTCTAATTTCCCGGTGATGAAAACGCACGGCATGAAAAAAAAGACGCGACTCGATCTTTTCAGAATCGCGCTCTGGCTCGTGATTCCGCTGCTGTCCGCAGGCGCGATGGCGCAGCAGCCGCCAGCTGCGCCTTCCGCGTCATGGCAAACGGCTCCGCCGGAATTTGCGCAGGCGCAGAAACTGCTGCAAGAGGGCAAATCCGACGAAGCCATTGTGCAGTTGCAAACCTTGGAAGCGCGTGACCCCGCAATGAAAGGCCTCGCCTTCGAATTGGGAGCGGCCTACTACAAGAAAGGCGATTACCCCAAGGCGATCGATTACCTGAAGAAAGCGACCGCAGCCGATCCTGCGAATGAAGAGGCAACCCAGCTCTTAGGCCTCTCGGATTACCTGGGCGGACATCCCGCAGACGCGATTCCGCTGCTCGAGAAAGTGCAGGGATGGTACTCGCGCGCCAACGTAGACGCATCTTATATTCTCGGCATTTGCTACATCCAGACCAGGAACTACGACCAGGCGCGCAAATCGTTTGGCAAGATGTTCGACGTGCCCGGAGATTCGGCTGCGGCATACCTGTTCACGGCCCGCATGCTGCTGCGCCAGGAATACGATCCCATTGCCGAGGAGTACGCGCAGAAGGCGGCGGCGCTCGATCCCAAGTTGCCCTTGGCTCATTTCCTGCTTGGCGAACTGTATCTCTACAAGTCGCGAATTCCGGAGGCGATCGCGGAGTTTCAGAAAGAACTAGCCATTAATCCCGCGCACGCCGCTACTTACTACAAACTGGCGGACGCCTATTCGCGCGTGCAGCGCTTCGAAGATGCCGAGCGTGTTCTGCAGCGCTCGATCTGGCTCGACGCAACCTCGACCGGCCCGTACATCCTGATGGGAAAAGTGCTCGAGAAAAAGGGCGAGTTCGATCTGGCGGTGCGCGCGCTGCAACGTGCGGCGACCATGGATCCGAACAACCCGACGACACATCACCTGCTGGGCCAGGCTTATCGCGACATGGGGAAGAGAGAAGAAGCGGAGAGCGAACTTAAGCTGGCGGAAGAGTTGCAGAACCGGCAGAACTCGCACTAGCGCTTTCACTGGCACGCTCTTACTGGCGAAGAGCGGTTGCCTGTTCACGGCGGCGCGCTTGAATTTCGATATAGACATTTACCAGCGACACCGCGGCCGGCGTCACGCCCGGAATGCGCGAGGCCTGTCCGATGGTGCGGGGCCGCACTTTCGTGAGCTTCTCCTGCATCTCGCGCGACAGCCCGCTGACCGAACGGTAATCGAACCATTCGGGAATCGAGTGCTGCTCCGATTTCTTCAGCCGCTCCATCGCGCGCTGCTGCTGCAGAAGGTAGCCTTCGTACTTGATTTCGGTCTCGACCGACTTCAGCTCGTTGCGGACTTCCGACGAAATGAACACCGCAGAGGACGCCGAGGACGCAGAGGAATTTCTTTCGAAAAATTCTGGGATGAGTTTGCGGAGGACGGGGACTAGTTGCTCCACCGTCACTTCTGGACGCTTCATGAGTTGCGCCAGCGTCTGGCCAGCTGCGAATTCCCACGCACTCGCAGGTGCGGCACGACCGACAGCAGATTCTTCGTCACTTTGCGCTTCAGAACGACAACGATCGAGAAGTTCGGTTGTGATCCGCGTGCTTTCCAGCAGCTTCTTCATCTTCGTGAGACGTTCCTGCTTGGCCTGAAAATCCGCCCAAGCCTCGTCTGAGATCAGGCCAACGCGGCGGCCATGCGGCGTCAGGCGCCGATCGGCGTTGTCGATGCGAAGGTGCAGCCGGAACTCGGCCCGCGAGGTGAACATGCGGTAGGGCTCGTTGGTGCCCTTCGAGATGAGGTCGTCGATGAGAATCGCGGTGTAGGCCTCGGTGCGATCCAGAATCAGCGCAGGCTGCTGCTTTACCTGCAGAGCCGCATTGATGCCAGCCATCAATCCCTGGCAGGCCGCTTCTTCATATCCTGACGTGCCATTGATCTGTCCGGCGAGAAAAAGGCCGGCAATCTTGCGTGTCTCCAGCGTGCGCTCAAGCTCGGTGGGGTCAATGGAGTCGTATTCGATGGCGTATCCCGGGCGCAGCATCTCTGCATTCTCTAGCCCCGGAATCGATTTCAAGATCGCCAGCTGCACTTCCACGGGGAGCGAAGTGCTCATCCCGTTGATGTAGATTTCGTGAGTATCGAGCCCTTCCGGCTCGAGGAAAAGCTGGTGCATCTCCTTGTCGGGAAACTTGACGATCTTGTCTTCGATGGACGGACAGTAGCGTGGCCCGATCGATTGAATCTGCCCGCTGTACATGGGCGACCGGTGAACATTCTCGCGGATGATGCGGTGCGTCTCCGGCGTGGTCCAGGCGATATAGCAGGGCACCTGCGAATCGTGATGCGCGACGCGTTTGGTACGGAAACTGAACGGAGTCGGATCTTCGTCGCCGGGCTGCACCGGAAACCGTGACCAGTCGATGGTGCGGCCATCGAGCCGCGGCGGCGTGCCAGTCTTGAGGCGGCATCCGCGCAGGCCCAGACTCTTCAGCGCTTCACCGAGTAACACTGCGTTCGGCTCGCCGGAGCGCCCTGCGGGATATTGCTGCTCGCCGCAGTGGATCAGGCCATTGAGGAAAGTCCCGGTCGTGATGATGACAGCTTGCGCACCCACGGTGCGGCCGTCGCGGAGTTTGATACCCAGAACCCGGCTGCGTGTCGCTGGAGAGTTTCGCTCCGCCTGGACGGGCAGGGTGTCCGTCCCCACATGCCCATTGCCGCTTTCGAGGATCAAACTAGCCACTTCTGCCTGCTTGATCTTCAGATTCGATTGCGACTCGAGCACTTGGCGCATCTTCAGGCGGTAAGCCTGCTTGTCGCACTGGGCACGAGGGGACCACACCGCCGGCCCGCGGGATGTATTCAACAGCCGGAACTGGATTCCAACCGCATCGGTGACCTCGCCCATGATGCCGCCCAGGGCATCTACCTCGCGCACCAGATGTCCCTTGGCGATGCCGCCCACCGCGGGGTTGCACGACATCTGTGCGATGAGATCGACGTTCAGCGTGTACAGGGCAGTCTTCAGCCCCATGCGCGCGGCGGCCATCGCGGCCTCGCACCCGGCATGGCCGGCGCCGACTACCACAACATCGAATTGTTCGGTGAACTGCATCCTGGTAAACGAGGGAGAACCCCAGAAAATCTTGCTGCTTTCTGCTTTCATTCTAGCAACTTGCACGGCCCGGTGATTTGGATCACTTGCCCGGAGGCCGATTCGCCCTTATATTGGCGTGTCACGCCACTTGAGGAGAAATCATGAAAACCGAGGAATTCTTCAAGGAACTGAACGCCCGCATCGCCAAATACGACCTGCTTTGCCACCCGTTTTATAAGGCCTGGTCCGCAGGACAGCTGACACGCGAGGATCTCCGCGAGTACGCGCAGGACTACTACCATCATGTCGAGGCGTTTCCTTCGTATCTGGCGGCGCTCGGAATGCGCCTGGATGCGGGCGAACTCCGCGACGCCGTGCTGGCGAATATGTGCGACGAAAAGGGGACCGAAAATGCGCGAGGCCGCGAGGCGGTGCCGCACTCTGAGCTATGGCTCGACTTCGCCGAGGGCATGGGATCAAGCCGCAATCTCGAATGGCATACGCCTGTAGTGGAGATTCGCCAGCTGATTCGCTACTTCCATCGCGTGGCCAGCGAAGGGTCGGCTGAAGATGCGCTCGCCGCGTTCTACGTGTACGAATCGCAGGTTCCGCGGATTGCGAAGGAAAAGGAGCGCGGGCTGCGCGAGATGTATAGCGCCGACGATAAAACCTGCGGCTACTTCGCCCTGCATGCTGAAGCCGACGTGTACCACTCGAATGTATGGCGCCAGCAGCTCGAAAAACGGATCGCCGCGCATCCGCAAGCCGCCGATGCGGCTTTAGACACGGCGGAAAACGCAGCTCGCATGCTGTGGAAGGCGCTCGATGGAATCGAAGCGCGGCGCCGCGCCGTCGCGGCCGCATAATCACAAATCTGCCAGCATTGGTATGAGCCAAGGATTCGATAGAATCGTTGGCTCATTTCTTTTGTAAGGGAGCAATCGTGGCCAGAGACATACCTATCGGCACCCGCGGCAAGACCGAGGAGACAGTTGAGTTCAAGCACACCCTGACGGCGCATCATCCGGAATTGCCGCCGGTCTACTCCACTCCTGACATGATCCGGTTGATGGAAACCGCGGCCTTTCAAGCGCTGCAGCCGTACTGCGAAGGCGACGAGATCACCGTGGGGACTTCCATCAACATCGAACACCGCGCAGCCAGCGGAATCGGGTCGCGCATCAAAGCGGAGGCCATGCTTGAATCGTTCGACGGACGATTTTTCATTCTGCGCGTGACGGCGAGGGACGATAAGCAAGAAATCGGACGCGGCACTGTCCGACGGGCGGTCGTGAGCGTCTCCAAGTTCGCCGGCAAGATGAAATCCAAGTGAATCGAGCCCGGAGTTCTGCGGACAAACCTGTGTTTGTAGGCGTTATCTC
Source organism: uncultured Acidobacteriota bacterium (assembly GCA_963719865.1). Lineage (GTDB taxonomy): Bacteria > Acidobacteriota > Terriglobia > Terriglobales > Acidobacteriaceae > Sulfotelmatobacter. The sequence goes on from CAVRDS010000016.1 coordinate 29,736, forward strand.
GGATACTCACGGCCTGCTTCACCCCGAGGCGCTGGAAGCTCTGCATGGTTCGCAGCACATCATTCATGCCGGGGACGTGGGTGCACCTGAAATCCTCGAGAAACTCGCGAACATCGCGCCAGTGACCGCAATTCGCGGCAATATCGATAAGGGAGCATGGGCGCGTAAATTGCCGGAAACCGAAGTTGTGGAGATTGCCGGCATTTCAATCTACGTTGTGCATGATCTAGCTAAGCTCGACCTCAAGCCCGAAGCCGCCGGATTCGCCGTCGTAATCTACGGACACAGCCACGTCCCGAAGCAAGAAATGCACCATGGCGTGCTCTATTTCAATCCGGGCAGCGCGGGTCCACGCCGCTTCAAACTGCCGGTCACAATCGGTAGGTTGACGATCAGTGATGGCCATGTGCGCGGAGAAATTATTCCAATTCTCAACTAGGGGCGGATCCGGCGCGATGAAGCCCGCGCTTCCCGCCGCCACGGGTTAGGCCGACTCCAGGCTGACTTGTTCCCCTGCGGCGCCCGACTCGTGGTATTCGGCGTCCTGGTTCACGGCCCAGACGTCGTATTTGCGCGTCCCCGCCAGGATGTTCCTTGCGGTCAGCATCGCGGTCATCATGGCGTGATCCTGATTGTTGTACTTGTGCATGCCGTTGCGGCCCACCAGATGGAGCGTGGGGAACTGTTGATCCAGGGCCTGCCGAACCGCGTTCACATGCTGCTGATACGCGTCGTCATAGACGGGATAGGCTTTCGGCTGCCGGATCACGCAGCCGTCGACCACATCTGCTGCGGACGCCAGTCCGATGGTCTGGATTTCGGACTTCGCCAGTTCGATCAACTCCGCGTCGCTCGTGGTCCACAATCCGTCGCCTTCGAAGCAAAAGTATTCGAGTCCGTAAGAGCAATAGTCGGGATCGGGAACCATCTCTGGCGACCACGATTTGTAATTTTGCACGCGTCCCACTTTTACGCCCGGATCATGGATGTAGATCCAGTTATCGGAGAAGTGTCCGCGATCATGCACGATCAGCCCGACGGTCAGGAAATCGCGATAGCGTAAAGCGCGCGCGGCGGTGAGACCCGTCTGCGGAAGTGCCGGTTCGAGTTGCGCAGCCAGTTCGCGGATCGGCATCGATGAGACCACATGTTCGCCGCAGTACTCTTCGATTTCGCCGCTGGGGCCACGCGCTTTCACGAACCAAAGATTTCGAACGGAGTCAAAGCGACAGCCCACAACCTTTCTGCCCAGCAGCACTTCGCCGCCTAACTGGCGGACTTTTTCCGTGCACAATTCCCACATCATTCCCGGGCCGAGCCGCGGATAGCGGAAGGTATCGATCAGCGTCTTTACCACGTGCTGGCGATCTTTGGGCTTGCTGGTAAAAATAGCGTGCTTGATAGCCGAGCCGAGAGAAAGTCCCTTGATCCGCTGTGCCGCCCAGTCCGCCGAGATTTCCCGGCAGCTCATTCCCCAAACTTTCTCGGTGTAGGTCTTGAAAAAAATGCGAAACAGGCGCTTGCCAAACTGGTTCGTGACCCAGTCTTCAAACGTTTTCGGATCGGGGACCGGGCGCAGGCGCGCGGCTAGAAACGAAAGCATGCACAGGCTGGATTCGAGAATGCCCAGTTTCGACAACGCCTCAAAGGGCTTTAACGGATAGGTATAGAACTGGCCGCGGTAATAGATGCGCGACGAGCGCGGGCGATGGAGCATGTTGTCACCCGCAATCTCGGTCCACAGGTCTTCCACTTCGCGGGACTTGGAGAAGAAACGGTGTCCGCCGATATCGAAGCGAAAATTTTTGTAATTGACGGTGCGCGAGATTCCGCCCACGTATTCCGGATCGCTCTCCAGAACAACCGCCGGGGCCTTCCGCTTCGACAACTCGTAGGCCGCCGTCAGACCGGCGGGTCCGGCGCCGACGATCACCGCTTTGAAGGATTGCTCCATGTACTTGGAAACGAATTCCGATCGGTCAAATTGCGTCCCGCCCTGCTTACGACCGCGTCTTCGGAGAATACACTGCCAGATAAAAGCGAGTCACTCACGGGACAGCCCCTCAGTCCCCGATTCACGTTCTCGAACGCGAGCTCAGGCAAGCAGTCCGACTCGCCGTTGCTACAATCGCAGGTGAATGCTTGGCCGATCCTCTGTGACCTCTGTGGTAAAAAATGCTGGCGTGGATTCGGCGCGTCCGGGAGGCAGGAGTTGGCTCAGCAGGCTGGACTCGCGTTTCGAAGAACGCTCCACGCTGATCGCGGCCGCAGTGATCGCTCTGGGTTTGGTGTGGCGGCTTTGGCTGGCGCAGGCTACGTTTTTTAACACCGATGAAGCCTGGCATGTTTCTTTGGCGAATCAGAGTTCGGCGTGGCTTGCGTATAAAGCGAGCCTCACCATCAGCCATCCTCCGCTGCTGATTCTGATACTCCATTTCTGGCGCACGCTGGGCACGTCGGACTTGATGTTGCGGCTTCCATCGGTGCTCGCGGGCACGGCTTTTTGCTGGATCTTTTATCGCTGGCTCGGCCTGGTTGCGGGGCGGGCAGCCGCATGGGCGGGGCTGATTCTGGCAACGTTTCTCTGGCCTATGATCTCGACCTCAGCTGAGGTGCGGCAGAATCCTCTGCTGCTCGTCTTCGCGGTCGGAGCCATCTACCTTCTGGAACGCGCTCTGGCAGAAACCTCCGTCGGAAAAATGCTGGCGTCCGCGGCTTGTCTGTATTTGGCGATGCTGTCGCACTATTCGGCGTTCTTCGTTGCCGGAGCGCTGGGAATCTACGCCAGCGTCAGAATGTGGACGAAGAGACCTCCTGGCCCGGTGCTATTGAGCTGGGTCGCGGGGCAAACCGGGGGCGTGGCGCTCGCGGGCTTCCTGTACAAAACTCACCTCGGGCGGCTCGGCAGCTTGCTGGATCAGTCGTTGCTGCCGCAGCAATACCTCTACAGTTCGTACTTCCATAGCGGCAGGGGTCATCTCGTCCCGTTTCTCTATCGCGGGACGTTCGGAGTGTTCCGCTTCATCTTCGGACAAACGCAGGTCGGTCAGCTGGCCGCGCTCCTCTTTGTGGCCGGCATCGTCGTGCTCGCTGTCGGCAGAGACGCAGACCGCGCAAGAAATCGCGCTCTGGGAATTCTGCTCGTGCTTCCATTCGCTCTGAACTGGATCGCGGCGGCCGCTGGCCTTTATCCCTATGGCCGAATGCGGCAGTGCATGTTCCTCGCCATCTTTGCGCTCGCTGGAGTTAGCGTCTGTGTCGCCCGGATCCTAAAAGAGAGGGCTTCTCTCGCGACAGCCCTCGCGCTCGGCATCGTCATTCTTTGCCAGGCCTTTGGAACACCGCAGGACCGCGATGCCCTTCCGCTCGCCGACCAACGCCACGAGCACCTGGATCAAGCGATGCAATTCGTTCGCAGCCACGTGTCCGCTGACGACGTGATTTTTACGGACAAAGCGACCAGCTTTCAGCTGGCCCATTGCCTGTGCCGGCAACAACCCGTGGTTCTGGAGAATTTCGGGGAACACATGGAAACGTTCCGCTGCGACGGATTACGGGTCGTCTCGACCGGCCCGGTGGCCGGCGCGCTGACCGCGGACAGACTGGCGGCCGGTTGGCAAAATACCGCCAAAGATCTGCATGCCGCAGGTCAGGTGTGGGTCGTACAAGGAGGCTGGGCGAGCAGCCTGGGAGAATCCTTGCGTGCTACCGGTGCGGAATTTTCGGGCATCACTCCGCACGATTTCGGGCGCTATTTCGAAATCTTTGAGATGCCGCCACCACGCTTGTCGTCCTCTCCGACGCCGAGCCAAGTTAGAATTAGTCTTCAATGCCTGCCGACTTCTTCCACATAGAAAAAACCAGTGGCACCGCGCGTCTGGGGAGGCTCTCTACGCCGCATGCCCAGATCCAAACGCCCGTCTTCATGCCTGTGGGCACGGTCGCGTCGGTGAAAGGCGTGCCCCAGGACACGCTTGAAGAATTGGGAGCGCAGATCATTCTCGGCAATACCTATCACCTGTATCTGAGGCCCGGGGTCGAAACGGTGCGCCGGATGGGGGGCCTGCATGGATTTATGTCGTGGCCGCGTGCCATTCTCACCGACTCGGGTGGGTTTCAAGTGTTCAGCTTGAATGAGTTGCGCAAGGTCAAAGAGGAGGGCGTTACCTTTCGATCGCACCTCGACGGCTCATCACACTTCTTCAGTCCGGAGAGCGCGATGCAGGCGCAGATCGGCCTCGGCGCCGACATCATCATGGCGTTCGACGAATGTACGGAGTATCCGGCGGACCAGGCGCGGATGCGGGCTTCCATGGAGATGACCGCGCGCTGGGCGGGTCGCAGCAAGAAATATTTCGAGGAGCACAAGCAGGAAGTGCCGTGGGGTGAGGCTTTCGGCAAGAGCCATGCGGGCATAGACGCTATCGGCCGTGCAGGTGGGGGCCAGCTTTCCGAAGAGGCTGCGGAGCTTCTCTCCGCCGGACGGACGAATGCGTCCGTCCCTACATGTTCCGATCAGACGCAGTCTCTGTTCGGCATTGTGCAGGGTGGGATGGATCGCGCGCTGCGCAAGGAATCCGCGGAACGATTAATCGAGATCGGGTTTCCCGGCTATGCTATTGGCGGGCTCAGCGTGGGCGAACCGCGCGAACTGACCCGCGAGATCGTGGAGTCCACGCTCGAGAATTTGCCCAAGGACAAGCCGCGGTATCTGATGGGAGTCGGCACGCCGGAAGAGATCGTCGAATACGCGAATCTTGGCGTCGACATGATGGATTGCGTGCTGCCTACCCGCGCCGCCCGGCATGGACTGCTCTTCACTTCCGAAGGAAAAATCACGATCAAGCAGGCGCGTTATGCCCAGGATCCCGGCCCGCTCGATCCCAACTGCGGCTGCCGCGTCTGCCAGCGATACAGCCGGGCCTACTTACGGCACCTTTATGCATCTAACGAAGTGTTGGCGCAGGTCCTGAACACGATCCACAACCTGAGTTTCTACCTTGACACTATGCAACGGGTACGGCATTCTATCTCACTTGGGGAAGAGTCCCGTTTTCTTTCAGGTGTCTGGTCGAAACCGAAGCCATAGACTCCACGGACCTTCCCGGATTCAAGCCCTGAAGCTGAAGGAACCCGGCCGAAGTCGATCCAAACCCCGTGGTGAAATAACAGCTGCGCGGCGCTGATAAGCGCGGCGGTGTTTTGCGGATACATCCGTTCAGACCTCAAAGAGCATGCATTTTCTATTAGCGGTACAAGCGGGCGGCGGTGGCATGGGGATCATGGCGATCCTCCCGATCATCTTCATTTTCGCGATTTTTTACGTGTTGATGATTCTTCCGCAGCAGCGCCGCCAGAAAAAGTGGCAGGCCATGCTGGACCAACTCAAGACAGGCGACCGCATCACCACCAGCGGCGGTCTGCGGGGAACGATTATGGCGCTCAAGGATGACTCCATTCATTTGCGAGTTCCGCCGAATAATCTGTTGTTGGAAGTCACCAAGGCCTCGGTGATGCAGGTGACTACGTCCGAGGATGAAGTGAAGACTAAATGAAAGTTTCCAGTGTCGAGTTTCAAGTTGCGCGTGTGTCGCGAGGCTCGAAACTCGAAACCTGAAACTCGAAACTGCATTTTATGACCAAGAATCTTCTCTGGAAGCTGCTATTCATTGTCGGCACGATGCTGTTTTTCCTGTTCGGGATCTTTGGCATTCCAAAGAGTCTCTCTGGGGAGGGCTTGCTCACGGCTCTGACCGATCACATCCACCTCGGGCTCGATCTGAAGGGCGGAACCCACCTCATCCTGCAGGTTCACGTCAACGATGCCGTCAATGTGGACGCGCAAGATGCGATTGAGGTTTTGAAGGAACAGCTGCGCACCCGGAAGATTGATTACACCGACATCTCGCAGCCCGATCCGCAGAATAATCCCGACCACATCGTGCTGAAGGGCGTGCAACCCGGCGCCCGTTCCGACTTGCTCAGCATCGTGCAGGAGCGCTTGCCGGAGTACGACGTTACAGGCGGCGCCGAGAATTCCTGGGTCATGTCGATGAAGCCCTCGATGCTCTCCGACCTCAAGAACAAAGCGGTCACGCAGGCCATCGAGACCATCCGCAACCGCATTGACGCTCTGGGCGTCAGCGAGCCGACGATTCAAGAACACGGTCTTGGGCAATACCAGATTCTGGTGCAATTGCCGGGCGTCGACGATCCCGGGCGCGTGAAAGACATCATGCAGTCAACCGCCATGCTTGAGATCAAGCAGATGACGGACGGGCCTTATCCCAGCGAACAAGCCGCTCTGCAGGCCAAGGGAGGAATTATTCCCGTGGACTCGATGTTGATGAGCGGTCAGTGCGCCAACGGGCCGGAGCAGAGCTGGTGCTTCGTTTCCCGGACCTCAGCCGTCAGCGGAAAAGATCTTCGCAGCGCCGATCCGACCACCGACCAGAATGGACAGCCGGCAGTGCACTTCAACCTGACCGGTGAAGGCGGGCAGCGCTTCTTCAATTTCACCTCAGCGCACGTGGGAGACAGTCTCGCCGTCGTGCTCGATAACAAAGTGCAGGAAGTCGCCAATATCAAAGAGCCGATTCGTGACACGGGTGAAATCAGCGGCGGCCGCATGAGTGAACAGCAGGCGAAAGATCTTTCGATGATCCTGCGTTCGGGCGCGCTGCCGGCCAGCATCTCGTATCTGGAAGAGCGTACCGTGGGACCGTCGCTGGGTGCGGATTCGATTCGCTCGGGCGTGCGGGCTGCGGTGGTCGGCATGGTCGCCGTGCTGATCTTCATGCTGATCTACTACCGTGGCGCGGGCATCAACGCCGATGTTGCGCTGATCTTTAACCTGATCATCCTGCTCGGGTTCCTGGGTTGGTCGACAATCGCAGGGGTCAATGTTGCGCTTACTTTGCCGGGGATTGCCGGAGTGATTCTAACCGTCGGCATGGGCGTGGATTCCAATGTGCTGATCTTTGAGCGCATCCGCGAAGAATTGCGGAATGGTAAAACTCCGCCTTCCGCCGTAGACCAGGGATTCAGCCACGCCTGGATCACGATCGTTGACACGCACGTTACGACCATTGTCTCGGCGGCGATTCTGTTCATCTTCGGCACGGGGCCGGTCAAGGGATTTGCCACGACCCTGACCTTCGGCTTGCTCGCGAACTTGTTTACCGCAGTTTTCGTCTCACGAGTGATTTTTGATTGGATACTGACGCGCAAACAGCGTGGCGACGCGCTCAGCATTTAGGGAATTTGGTAATTGGGAAATTTTGTAATTTACAAGACTCGGGAATCCTGAAGTTTTCAGGTTACCCGATTACCAGATTTCCAAATTACCCAATGGATTTATAGATAAGGGGCTAGACAACCGGTGGAGTTCTTTCACGACGTCAACATAGATTTCCTTGGCAAGAAGTGGTATTTCCTCGCCTTTTCGCTGGTCTTCAGCGTTGCTGGCATCCTTTCCATGCTCTTTTGGCATGGTATTCCATGGGGCGTGGATTTCCGCGGCGGCACGCTGGTGTATGTAAGGTTCTCGCACACGCCTGATCTGAAGGCAGTGCGCAGCGACATGGATCGAGCGGGCTTGCACGATCCGAAGATCCAAACCTATGGCGCACTCGCCAATAACGAGGTTCTGATTGACTTGGGGCTGAGGGAGACCAGCGAGCAGGCATTGGATCAGGGCAAGACGAAAATCATTCGGGCGCTTGAGGCCAGCGCTCCCGCGGGCAAGACCGATCTCAATAACGCCAGCTCTTTAGCTGTCAAAAACTACGTGATGGATAAAGATCCCATGCACCTGGGCACCGACGCCGATCAGAAATATACGGCGCAGGCACAGGCGATCGTCGACTTCCGCGACAAGGGCAACGGAGGCGTGCTCACCTCCCTGGATCAACTGAGGGGCGCGCCCGGCGTGGATCCGGCCGTCGCCGCCATCATGCCTGATGGCTTCTTCCTCTCGGATTTCGGTGTCCGCAACGTTGAGATCGTTGGCCCCCAGGTTGGCGGCCAGTTGCGCCAGCAGGCTGGTCTGGCGACGCTCTATTCGCTGCTCGGAATGCTGGTGTACCTGGGCTTCCGTTTCGAGTGGATATACGGCATTGCCGCAGTAATCACTGTATTCCACGATACGCTGATCACCGTAGGAGCCTTTTCCCTGACCAAGACCGACATTTCCCTGACGGTCATTGCTGCCATCCTCACCCTGATCGGTTACTCCAATAACGACACGATCGTGGTATTTGACCGCATCCGTGAAAACATTAAGCTTATGCGGCGGGAGAAGCTGTCGGAAATCGTCAACCGCAGCATCAACCAGACTCTTAGCAGAACCATCTTGACAGCGGGCCTTACCTTCCTTACTGTACTTGCTCTCTTTCTATTCGGCGGCGAGGTGCTTCGTGGATTCAGCCTCGCGCTGGTGATCGGCATCTTAATTGGGACCTATTCGTCGATCGCGATTGCCGCTCCGATTCTGGTGGCTTACCAGGATTGGCGCATTGAAAAAGGCAAGCGCCCGATGGCCATGCCGGGCAAAGCTAGGTAGGTTGCCCGATGGCGTCTTTGAAATCATTGCGTTAAGCCTTCTTAGGTAAGGGTTTGGGAAGGTTTGCTTAGCGCGCCTCCTCGGTCAAAAAAAGGACCCCTGGCGACACCAGAAACTGGGAGCAAAAAAGAAACGGTCGGTGTCTAACTATCCGTAGGGTTCTGACAAAGTTTGGGGGAATCTCATGTTTGAAGATAGCCTTATCGAATCGGGTGGCAGGCTGAAAACCAAGCGAGGGTGGACTTCCATCATCTCGTTCGCTTTGCAGGTCATGATTGTAGGCGTCATGATTTTGATTCCGTTGATCTTCACGGAAGCCTTGCCCAAAGGCACAACGATGTTCATGTTGGTGGCGCCGCCGCCTCCACCGCCGCCTCCACCGCCAGCCGCAGCTCCCGTCAAGATCGTCAAGCAAATTCAGACCGACATCGTGAACGGCGAACTGCGCACTCCCACCAAAATCCCCAAGAAAGTTCAAATGATCAAAGAGGACGAAGCTCCTCCGCCGGCGATGGCTACGGCAGGCGTGGTGGGTGGTGTCCCGGGAGGCATTCCGGGAGGATCGATGGGCGGTGTGATCGGCAGCGTTCTGAGCTCCACGCCGGTCGCGGTTCCCAAGATTGCAACCCCGCAGCGCGTGCGCGTATCATCGGGCGTTCAGTCCGGACTGCTGGTCCGCAAGGTTCCACCGACTTATCCGCCGCTGGCACGCCAGGCGCGTATTCAGGGTACGGTTCTTCTCCAGGCTGAGATCAGCAAGGAAGGGAACATTATCAACCTGCAGTTGATCAGCGGGCATCCCATGCTGGCTCCGGCCGCAATCGAAGCCGTGAAGCAGTGGAAGTACAAGCCCTACCTGCTCAACGGAGAGCCGGTCGAGGTCGAAACGCAGGTGCAGGTAAACTTCACGCTCGCTGGGGGCTAAACTCCTCGAGCATGCAGTGGTTTGGAAATTGTGTTCAGAAGTGTGTTTCGGCCCTCCCCATCTCACCCGAAAATGGTGACTGGAAGGGCTTTTCCGAGAGTCCGGGCTTTGCAGCCGCACCCGCACTTCTAAGGCAGCTAAGTCCGCGTGGTGATGAAGGCCACAAAACTGCCGGCAATCAAGTTCAGGCCAGCGGTTGGCACTATAAAGTGCATCAAAGTGTCCAAGTAAAGTAGAGAGTTCTGAGGAGGGAAAGCAACTCATGTTCGCAACTTACGTAGCAGGAGCAATTCTCAGTCACGTTTCCGTCGCAGCCACCTGGATGGTCCAGGAAGGCGGCGGCGCCATGGCGACCGACCCATTGGGCTTGTGGCATGCAATGGGATGGGTTGCCAAAACCGTAGTCATCATTCTCTTCATCATGTCCGGATGGTCCATCGGCGTGATGATCGATCGCTGGATGGCCTATAGCGCCGCCCGCAAACAGTCTCGTGCCTTCGCCCCCGCCGTAGCGGGAGCACTGCGCGATGGCCGCATCGACGAAGCTATCAAGGTTGCCGAGCGCAACAAGAAGAGCCACCTGGCCAAGGTTGTCACCGCCGGCCTGATGGAATTCAAGGCCCACCAGGATTCCCCGGGTGCAATCCCTGGCGAGACCATCGAAGCCTCGAAGCGCGCTCTGGAACGCACCGAAGCCATCGTCCATGCGGAACTCAAGCGCGGATTGGGCGGCCTCGCCACCATCGGATCGACCGCTCCCTTCGTGGGACTGTTCGGCACGGTGATGGGCATTCTGAACGCCTTTATCGGCATCAACAACTCGAAGGCCACTGGTCTGGCCGCGGTCGCCGGCGGTATCGCGGAAGCGCTGGTCACGACCGCCATCGGGCTGCTCGTCGCCATCCCGGCCGTCATGATGTTCAACTACCTGACCGGCCGCGTGGAAGCGTTCGACGTGGAAATGGACAACTCGTCGAGCGAATTGATCGACTACTTCCTGAAGAAGCGCGGCGACGTACGGCGCTAAATACGCCCCGTCGGTAAACGACTCGGTCTGGTTTCCGCAGTGAGTTGCTCGTCCGGCGCTGGAGCTTTCCGGCGCCGGGCCTTCCCACCCCAAGAACCGCCAGCCCGCAGCGGAAGAACGGGAGATATCAAGCTATGGCAATATCGAAACGAAACGAGGGAGCGAAGATCAGCTCGGCCATCAACGTCACGCCGATGGTGGACGTGATGCTGGTTCTGCTGATCATCTTCATGGTGGTCACGCCCATGTTGCAGAAAGGCATCAGCGTGGATATGGCCAAAGTGAATAACCCGGAGCAGATGCCGGACGCGGACAAGGAAGACGCTCTTCTGGTCTCGATCACGCGCGACGGAAAAGTCTATTTCGGCAGCGAACAGGTCCAGGACATCGATAATCTGACGACCAAAGTGAAAGATCGCCTTGCCAATAAGGCGGACAAGCGTGTCTACGTGAAAGCCGACATGCGCGCCCGTTTTGGCGGGGTCGTCAGGGTTGTGGACAGCGTCCGTGCCGCCGGAGTCGATGATCTCGGCTTGCTCACCGATCAGAGGAAAACATCCACGCCCCCGCCAGCTCCACCCGCGGCTGGGCAATAGAGGAGAACGACCATGGGAATGGATCTTGGTTCGGGCGGAGGCCAGAGTGCGAACATCAACGTCACCCCGCTCATCGATGTGCTTCTGGTATTGCTGATCATCTTCATGGTGATCTCGCCGGTGACGCCTAAGGGACTGGATGCTCTGGTTCCGCAGCCGCCGCCGCCCAATGCGCCCAAAAACAATACACCGGACCGCACCGTCGTCGTGCAGTTGATCGACCGCGGCCCCGGCCAGGAACCCGGCGTTAAAATCAACAACGAAGACGCCACTTGGGACAACCTGCAGGGACGTCTGACCGACATTTATAAGCAGCGCGCCGAGAAGGTCATGTTCGTGAAGGGCGATGACGCCATCGCCTTCAGCAACGTGGCCAACGTGATTGACATCGCCCACGCTGCCGGAGTGGACAAGGTCGGTCTGATTACCGCAAAGATTGAAGCGGGCAGCTAAACTGCCCGTGGAGTAAGGCCCGGAGCCACCTTCTTCTCATTCGGCCCACGGCACGGAAGCTTCCCGCTTCCGTGCTGCCGAGGGCTCCGCTTGTCAAACCGCTGTCTCTGGGCCTAGGATGCTGTGGCGAGGGAGACTTATACCGCAATGAATAAAACTCTTAGAGTGCTGACGCTGGCGGCAGTCGCGCTGGCTCTCCTATCTTCTCTGGGCTGCGACAAATTGAAAGCCCGCGACCAGCTCAATAAAGGCGTGAAAGCCTACAAAGACAATCATTACGAACAGGCCATCGATCACTTTCAGCAATCCGTTCGTCTCGATCCGAGCTTGATCAACGCCCGCATGTACCTGGCGACTGCGTACGTTTCGCAATACATCCCCGGCGTCGACGATCCCGATAACCTGCGGACGGCTCAGCAAGCCATCACCGAGTATCTGAAGGTCATCGACATGAATCCCTCGCGCGATCAGAAAGTGAACAGCGCGAAGGGCATCGCTTATCTCTACCTGAACATGAAGAAGTGGGATGACGCCAAGAAGTATTACCGCATGGCGTCGGATCTCGATCCCAACGATCCTGAGCCGTACTATTCGGTCGGCGTCATCGATTGGACCGCCTGCTATCAACCTCGCATGGAAGAACGCGCCAAGCTCGGCCTGAAGCCGGAAGAACATCTCAGCGCCAGCAACAAGGATCAGAAAAAAGTTTGCGCGGAGCTGAAGGAAAAAAACACGCCCGCGATTCAGGAAGGCATCGACAGCCTGAACAAGGCAATCCAGCTTCGTCCTGATTACGACGACGCTATGGCGTACATGAACCTGATGTTCCGCGAAAAGGCGGACGTAGAATGCGATGATCCAGCCGGTCGCACCGAAGATCTGAAAACTGCCGATCACTGGGTCGATGAAACCCTGCGCGTGAAGAAAGCGAAGGCCGAGAAAGCCGCGCAAAGCCAGGGCGGCGGCATCACCATGGATCAGTCGAAGTAGCAGTAGCGGTCTTGCAAAAGCAGCCTCCCGCGTTCTCAGCGGGAGGTTTTTTATTGGAGCCTACTACCGGGTATAGAGGCGGACCTCGACCCTGGCGAACTGCCATATCTGCCATCGAGGAAAACTCTCGGGCAAGGTCTTGATCAACATCTCCGTCGTGGGATCAGGTTTTCCGGGCGGCCCATTGTTCATCAGCACGACCCACAGGCGCGGGTGCGTTGCCCTCACGCTGCGTACGAAATCCGCAGTAGGCTTGCCGGTGAAGTCGCGGTAATCGAGCCCCGGGCCGTGGCGCGGGAAAGCGATCTCTGGTCCGAGCGGCCCGCTATAGCTAGGGCTCGCCGTGTTGACTCCGGCGCGCAACGAACGGAAAAACTCATAGGGAATTCGAGTCTCGGCGATGTGGAACAGGACTGCATCGCCGGGATGAGTCTGGTCCAGAATGAGATTCGTCGCCGCGCCAGAAGCATCCCGCTCGTCATCGAAGTCATGCGCATATACAAAAGAGATGCCTTGGCAGCATAAGACTAAAATCGCCGCCCAGGCTGATCCGAGCAGCCAGGCTTGTCGCAGGCGGGCCAGACCCGCCGCCGCTAATATGAGAAATGCCGGCAAACAGAAGATCATGTAGCGGCCCAGAAACACTGGCCGGGCGAACGACAGCAGAGCCGTCACCAGCGGAGGAAAAATCAGCCAGATCAGCAGGAACTGGCTGCGCCAGATTTCCCAGCTCTGCGCTCGTCCAAGCAGTGAGCGGTCAAACGGAAAAATGGCGCCAACGCAAGCTGCGGCCATCAACATCAGCAAGATCCAGCTACTTCCGCCAGCCAGGTGATCGTAAAGCTGCAGAAGGTCGGCCAGCCCCGGCCGATGGATCCATTTGATGGGCCCCGCCCCAGTCTTGGCAACGAAAATCAGCAGAGGCAGGACCGCGACGCCGATCGTGATCCATGCGCGTCGAATCTCGCCGCGCAGCGCAGGTTCATTCTGCTTTCCGCCTAAGCGTGTGCCCCTGAGCCGGTAAAGCGCCAGCCCATGCACCGCGATCAGCAGCAGCGCATAGAAATGCGCGTACACCGCCATGATGCTCATCAGGACATAGCCGCGCCAGTTACGGCGCGCTGGTTGCCGAAGCCATGCGATCAGAAATCCCGAAGAAAGCGTTGCCAGCAGCACAAACAGCGAATAGCTGCGCGCTTCCTGCGCGTACCGGACGTCATACGCGTTGAATGCAAACAGGGCCGTGGCAATCACCGCAACTCGCCGGTCATACAGCAGTCGCGCCAGCCAGTACACTGCGGGCAACGTCGCTGCGGCAATCACTGCCGACAAGCTGCGAATAAAGAATGGACTATGCCCAAAATGCAGCCATATCCGCAGCAGCATGTAGTAGAGCGACATGTTGGCTTCGCGCCACCACATGAGGTGGAGAAAGTTTCTCCAGTCGATGCGGGCGACTTCGACGCTGAAGCATTCGTCAAACCAGAAGGGTTTGCAGGCGAGACACAAGAATCGAACTGCGGCGCCGGTCGCGAACAGCAGACCGAGCGCGAACCAGTGAGCTTTGCCGGCATACTCCAAGGGCGAGGGCGCCGGGCTCATCGTCCCGTCTTCGGCAGTTTCAGGTGCCTGCATCGTACTCAGCGGTGAATCGTTGTCAGATGATACTATGCGCCCGCAGAGACTATTCGCGCCGGCGAATCACATCCTAAACCGCCCTTCCTCCGGTACAATATGCGATCTGACCTAGCCGGAAGGCTGGGTTCGAAGCGGCCGCGAAGCTGCTATGTTCAAAAAGATTCTCATCGCAAATCGGGGAGAGATAGCTGTCCGCGTTATCCGCGCGTGCCACGAGATGGGAATCGCCGCCGTCGCGGTATACTCCGACGTGGATCGCGCCTCGCTGCATGTTCGCAAAGCGGACGAGGCTTACCACATCGGCGCTCCTGCAGCGGCCGAATCCTACCTGAACATTCAGAAAATCCTCGACGTCGCGACACGTTCCGGCGCCGACGCCATTCACCCCGGCTACGGATTTCTTTCCGAGAATGCGAAGTTCGCCAGAGCTTGCGTCGACGCCGGCGTGAAATTCATCGGTCCCACCGCAGCCGCCATGGATGCGATGGGATCGAAGACCCGCGCGCGTCAGGCGATGGAGAAAGTCGGCATCCCTTTTGTGCCGGGAACCTCGCGCGGCCTGGAATCGTTTGAGCAGGCCGAAGAGGTTGCCGCCCGCATCGGCTATCCCATCATGCTGAAAGCTGCGGCGGGCGGCGGCGGCAAAGGCATGCGTCTCGTACACGCTCGGGAGGAACTCAAATCCGCGCTCGAGGGGGCCCGCAGCGAGGCCGAACGCTCGTTTGCCGACGGCGAAGTTTATATCGAGAAAGCGATCATCAATCCCCGCCACATCGAGATGCAGATCTTGGCCGACGAGCACGGAAACATCGTGTATCTCGGAGAGCGCGAGTGCTCGCTGCAGCGGAGACATCAGAAGGTGGTCGAAGAAGCGCCCTCGCCGGTGGTTGACACCGATATGCGACGCCGGATGGGCGAAGTCGCGGTTCGGGTCGCGCAGGCCGCCGCATATACGAATGCCGGAACCATCGAGTTTCTCGTCGATCAGCAGAAGAATTTTTATTTTCTCGAGATGAATA
Organism: uncultured Acidobacteriota bacterium; assembly: GCA_963719865.1. Taxonomy (GTDB): domain Bacteria; phylum Acidobacteriota; class Terriglobia; order Terriglobales; family Acidobacteriaceae; genus Sulfotelmatobacter. The sequence continues at coordinate 44,947 of CAVRDS010000016.1, forward strand.
CCCGCCTTCAGGTCGAGCATCCGGTGACCGAACTCATTACCGGGCTCGATCTGGTGCATCTGCAGATTCACATCGCGAACGGCGAGCCTTTGCCTTTCAAACAGCAGGACGTCATGATTCGCGGGCATGCCATCGAATGCCGCATCTATGCCGAGGACCCGGATAACAATTATTTCCCCAGCCCCGGCAAGATCACGCTGCTGCTGCTGCCTTCCGGCCCGGGTATCCGCCGCGATAGCGGCATGTACGAAGGCTGGAACGTGCCCATGGATTACGATCCGCTTCTGGCCAAGCTGATCGGCTATGGCACAGACCGCGACCAGGCCATTGGACGCCTCCGACGCGCGCTGAACGAATACTTTGTTGGCGGCATCAAGACGAATATCTCGCTGTTCCGGCGCATTCTCAGCCATCCCGATTTTCAGGCCGCCAACATCGATACCGGATTCCTCGATCGCCTGCTGAAGCAGAAAAATGCCGAGGCGAGTCTCCCCGCGGATTCCCATGCAATGGAAGTTGCGGCCATCGCCGCCGGCATGTTCGCGTTGCTGGGATCGTCCGCGGCCGGACTGGGAGAGCGCACTGTGATCGACAATTCCGCGAACAAACCGGCGCCTGTTTCCGGCTGGAAGGCCGCGGCTCAGCGGGAGGGTATCCGGTGATTAGTTTTTCTCCCTGCACCGCGTTCGCCGGCAGCTGCCTTTTATGACTTACGACATCGCTATCGACGGCAAGCACTACCGGCTTGATCTCAATCAGGTCGAAGGCCGCTGGACCTGCCGCCTCGATGGACGCGACGTTGAAGTTGATGCCGTTCTGGCGCGACGCGACGTTCTATCGCTTCGCATCGGCAATCAGGCCTACGAGGTCAAATGTGAGCGCGTGGGCAGCGACACGCACATTTGGGTAGGGAGTATGCGCTACGCGGCCGAAGTGCGTGATCCGCGCTCATTGCGCGGGCGCGTCCGCACCGCCGACGAGCATGGCCCCAAAAAGCTGACCGCGCCCATGCCCGGCAAGGTGGTTCGCATACTCGTAGCTCAGGGAGACGAAGTAGAAGCCGGCGCTGGCGTTCTGGTGGTCGAGGCGATGAAGATGCAGAATGAAGTGAAATCGCCGAAGAAGGGTACAATCCAGAAAATCGTGGTGACGGAGGGCGCCGCGGTTAACTCCGGAGACGTCCTGGCGATTGTCGAGTAAGAATCCCCGTCACTTCTCGATACCGTTGCGATCCAGAACTCCGCGGGCGTAGTAGTTCTCCACTTTCGCGCTATCCCGCAGAACTTCATAATACGCGGCTTTCAGAAGTTGTTCGCGGCGGTCGTGAAGCTGTGAGCGAATGGCCTGCTGCACGCGGGGATCCGACAACTCTCTTTGTCCCGCCGGTTCCTTCGAGACCAGTTTCACAATGCGGAATCCCAGCGCCTGCTTGTTTGTGGGATTCACGATGCTGATAATCGAGCTGTACTGCCCGGGCTTCAGCTTCATCACCGCATCCCGGGTGGCGGGATCGGTTCCTTTCAGCCCTGACTCCGGGACGGTGCCCAGATCGCCGCCATTGCCAGATGTTTCCGGGTCCTCGGAGTATTTCATGGCCAGCGTGGCGAAGTCGTCGCCGCTATCCAGCCGGTTCCCGATCATCTGGATTTTCTTGCGCGCATCCCCCTCGTTTTGCGCCTTGTCATTCTGATTCTGCGCCTGCGGATTGGGCGCCGAAGTCACCATGATCTGCGCCAGATGATATTGCGGTTCGATCAGATTGAACTCGGCCTTGTGCGCGTTGTAGTAGTCGGTAATATCCTGGTCGGTGACGTTAATCTTGGAAACCACTTCCTTGTTCAAAACTTTATCGACGGTGATGGACCGCCGGATGTCGCGCTTGAAATCGGCCTGCGTGATCTTTTTTTCCTGAAGACGTTTTTCGAACTCCTCCTGGGTGAAGGGCGCTTTAATCTCGTTATATTTCCGGTCGACCTCTTCGTCGGTGGCGAGCAGTCCCAGCTTTTCCGCGCGCCGCATCAGGATCTCGTCGTCGATCATCTGGTGGAGAATATTCAAGCGCAGCGCGGTCGCCTGCTCGCCGGTGGGCGCCTGCTGTGCAGAAGCGACATTGTTCTCGTAATACTTGTCGACATCGGAGCGGAAAATCTTCCGGCCATCGACGGTGGCCATGACATCGCCGCCCGCCTGCGACTTGCAGGCAACCAAACCTGCCAGCAGAAGGGCGACTATCAGCCCAGCGCAACCCTGGGCCATCCGTGAGCTTTTTTTCAAGGACATCTCCCGTTCTTTAACCGTGAACCAACCGCAAACCACCGATAAACACTTTCGCTGAGGTCGATGAACCCCGCGCGCTATTTATTTGGATGCGGGCGTAGGCGCCGACGGGATGTGTGCCGGCACAGGCTGTCCTGCGTCTTTCAGAGCGGCATCCAGTGTGGCGCGGACTTCGCCGATGGGAACTGCACCGTCAATCTTACGGCCGTTGACGAACAGAGTTGGCGTCGCGTTCACCCCCAGTCCATCGGCCTCCTTCATGGATGCTCGCACCGCATCTTCATTTTGTGCCTTCAGGCAGGTTTGCAACTTGGCCTGATCCACATTGTGCTTTTGCCCTTGCAGCAGCGCCATTTTGTCGATGGCCTCGAACCGAGCCCCGGAAGTCTTCTCCGCGTCTACCTGTTGCTTGTTAGTGTGAATTGTATCGGCGAAATCCCAATAGGCATCCCCGTTCTGGTCGGCCAGACAGTTTGCGTCGACCGCTGCATGGATCGCCCAGGGATGAATCTCCGCCAGCGGGTAGTCCTTGTAAATGAACGTTACGCGGTCGCGGTACTCCTTGAAAATCTCAGGAAATAAAGTCTGGTGCATCCGCGAGCAGTAGGGACACTCGAAGTCATCAAAGTTGACCACTACAACCTTCGCCGCTTTCGCTCCGCGCGTAGGCCGCCCCTTCACGTCGATCTTGCTCATCACTTCGGCAAAAGGATCTTTGTTCAGGTCGAACTTGGTGACCCGCAGCATGGTGTTGCGGTCTTTCGAAAGCAGGAACCTGTATTCCTTCGGCTTTGCATCCGTGCCTTCGATCATCACCGAAACGGTGTCATAACCTGGGATTTCGCTCGCCGAAGTCAGCGCGCCGACGGTTACCTTTACATCCTCAGGGAGCGTGTAGAACGACCGCACTTGGTGCTCGATCTTGCGAGCCAAGTCGGGTGGCGTGGATTGAGCCACGCAACCCAGACAAATCAGGAGCAAAACGAGCAAGGAACGTCGAATTAAGATCACCAAAAGCCGCCTCAGCATCACAGGTTAAGGACTGATTATCTCACAGCATATTGGCGCCGACGGGGCATTCCGTGTATCAACCGGTGCGGCGCAGTTGCTCGATGGGCAGCAAAGCGTTCATCGATCCCGAGCGAAATCCCTCCAGATCGAGGGTGACAAACTGGAATCCAAGCTGCTTGAAGATGGCGGTGAACTGGGCCGCCATGGCGGGGTTCAGAGCCCGATCCATTTCTTCGCGCGCAATTTCAATGCGCACCATCTCTCCATGATGCCGGACGCGGAACTGGCGGAATCCCAGAGCGCGAATCGCATCTTCGCCGCGCTCGACGACGCTGAGGGATTCGCGCGTGACTGGACGTCCATATTCGATCCGCGACGAAAGACACGCCGAAGCAGGCTTGTCCCAGACGCGCAAGCCCGCGTCGCGCGCCAGTTCCCGAATTTCTGCCTTGCTTAGCCCGGCTTTGAGCAGCGGCGCCGCAACCTGATGCACCTTTGCGGCCTGCTGTCCCGGGCGAAAGTCGCCCTGATCGTCCACATTCACACCGTACGCAATCGCATCGAAGCCGCGGGCGGACCGAACTTTTTCCATGGCCGTGAACAGCTCATCCTTGCACTCAAAGCAGCGCTGCCCGTCATTGCGCACATAATCCGGACGATCAAGCTCCGAGGTGGAAAGTACCTCGACGGGAATACCCTGCTCGTCGGCGAAGGCGAGAGCGTCCGCAAGCTGGGTGCGCGCCAGGCTGGGGGAATCGGCGATCACCGCCAGCATGTTTTCGCCCAGTGCGCGGTGGGCGGCCCAGGCGAGGTAGGCGGAATCGACGCCTCCGGAATAGGCGACCAGCAGACGCCCGGAAAGCCGCAACTCGGCCGCAAGCTGCAAGGCTTTCGTCGCGGTGTCAGGATCGGGAAACGCCATATTGTTTATGTTATCAGCCCGATTAGTTCAGCCCAAGCCCAAGGGCCTTAATACAGCCGTTCTTGCCGCCTCAGGTTCCCGAACGACCCTATGTTGGCCAAGCTGAAAGTAAAACGAAACAGATTCTCATTACGCACGTTCGCAATGGCATAGCGGCGATATTCCAGGGTTAATCCGCAGCAATCCCAGTTGTAGGTTGTCTGGGCGGTCGCGAACTGCAACTGCCTGGTCTCGGCGTCGAATCCAAAGCTGCTGGCGGCGCTGAACCCGCGTCGGGTAAGGCCGCCATATCCCAAGGCCACGCGGAATTGGTTGAATTTGCAGGTAATCTGTACACTCGGGGACGGGGCACCACAGGTACCTTCGCTGAGAGCCGGAGACGGTGTGTTGGTCTGTGGAATCTGCAGAAACGCATCGCCGCCGCCGAGGGTAAAGCTTCCCAAATTGTAATTCACCAACAGCGTGCTGGCGTTGATCCGGTGCAACTGGAAATCATAATCCATGTCCCACTCAGTATCGGTATGCGCGCCAGTCGCTACCCGCAAGCGCGACACCAGCGGCGACAGATGCCTGGGCTCGGTGAGGAACGCGATCCCGGTGAGTTCTTCGGTGGTCGTGAACACATTTCTTTGTCCGGTCACCAAGGCCCCGCCGAACGTGGGATCAAGAAAATATTTCTGCGCCACTTCCCAACTCACGATTTCCCGGACGTCAGGTCCTACAATGCAGGGCTGGCCTTCGAGAACGCTGGGGTGCAGCCAGGGCACGGTCTGCTCCGGCGCCGCCGCGCCTACCGCCAGGCCGGTCATGGGAGTCTCGCATTCCTGGATCGACGAGGGCGGACGCTTTCCGTACAGGCGGGTCACGAAACCGTATTCCACCTCATGGGTATTGCTCAAAATGTCACGCTCGTCGAATTTCAGGACGCTGGCAAAATCGTTGACGCCGGTTACGGCTCGGTACACCATTCTCGGTTCGATCACATGTTTCCATTTCCGGCCCAGGAATTCCTTGTTGAATATCTTCTCCAGAGCCGGGGGGCGGATCTCCACCGATGTCTCCAGAGCCTCTCGGTTCGTGGGATCGTCCACCGCAGCTCCATTCACAAATCGCTGAGTGTAGTAGGTGTCGTGCAGCGTCAGTGCGGGTCGCAGGTCCCATCCATGGAAGTGCAGCGGCAAAGAAATCTGGGGATTGAAATCGACCCTGCCCAGCAGGCTGCTGGTGTTAAACCCCGGCTCGCTGCGGGAAAGCCCGGCCACCGAGGCGTCAAACGACCAGACAAAAGGCGATCGGCCCAGCCAGCGGTCGACGCTGGATGCGTCCACGCTCGGCGTGTGCCAGATCTGGACCGAATCGAACGTGGGCGGATTCGACAGCACACCGTTCTGGGCGGTCTGAAAGAAGTTTTGATAACGCTCCACCATTCCGCTTAACGAGACTCCCGCAATGTCTTTCGCCAGGAAAAGCTGTGATTTCACCTCCGAGTTGATGGCCTGGGTGAAGACCTCGTTGAATGCTAGTCGAAACAAGAAAGAGCTCAAATAATCGACGTTGGAAATAGCGCGAAATCCATAGAAGTTGCCTTCGGCGGTGAGACGCGCCTCTTGCCCTCCCTCGCGCAGCAGCTGCGGACCGGTCGCTGTCCCGATCTCAATGCCGCGGTCGATCACTCCGAAAAATCCCAAGTCTACGTACGACGTGTCGCTGGGACGCGCTCGGAATTCTCCTCTCTGCGACCATCCTCGCTTGGAGAAATACTCTCCACCAATCGTGGCATCCATGCTGCGATTGATGGCCCAGTAGAAAGAATCTCCAATCTCATTGCCGTTGGTGGACGATCGCCCGCCCGTGGGTATCAGAAATCCTGAATGTCTCGCCTCGTGTTCCACCGGGTGAGTGGCGTAAGGAAAATAAAAAATCGGAAATCCATGCAACAGGAAATCGCTGTAATAGATAGTCGCGTTGCCGCCGACATCCACTACAACCTTGCGGGCGTCGAATTTCCAGTTGGGATGCGGCAACTCGCAGGTAGTAATCGTGCCGTCGTACACCACGTAATTGTTGGGACTGGTTTTCTCGACGCGCTTTCCCGTGAAGGCGAAGGGAGCGGTGGAAGTCAGAACGGCGTGGTTGCCGCTGAATCGAAATCCCGTCGTGGCCGTGACATCGTAAAAGCTTCCCGTCTCGGCCGTGAGGTTGTAGGTTCCGTGGCTAGCCTTGACGTGGTCGTCATTCGGGCCGCCATCGAGGCGGAAATGTCCCGAGGCGGTAGCCTCGCCACTATCGGAGTCGTAAGTCGCTTCGTCGGCACGCAGCACATAGGTTCGATAGTGGATCTCTGCCTCGCCATGCAGCTTGTACACGTCCCCGACTTTCTCCTGCTGGATGGCGCAGATGATGGTGCCGTCCTTCAGTTGGGTCGCGGCCCGCTGGGCGCATGCAGTGCTGGCGTCTTCGGGAGGGGCGGTCGTGGGAGATTTTTTTTGCGCAGAAGGAGCTTCCGTTTCATCGGAGGCGGAAAGCAACTGTCTGGTTACTAGCCCCGACGCGAGAAGCTGATGACAAAGAAGCAGAGCCGTGATAAGGAATCTAGTGCGCAGAGTCATCGGAAGAAAATCGACGGAGGACGATTGTCATTGGCAGGCGTGCCTGCACCTTTCGCCTCTCTTGCCGTGGCATCGTGACCTTAGCACGCCGCTGCCTGCGAGGAAAAGTGGCGATAAGGGCTAGGATTGTCGTTGCTTCCCTCCCGGTTGCACGAAGAAAGGCCGTTGCGAAGATTTTGCAGGATTGTTTTTAAATGAATTGTCCAACGTGTGGCGAAGTTTGTGGTTGTTTGACGGAGCCCCCTCCCAACTCACTGCCGATCCAGTCAGCGGCCGAGACCGCCGAGCCGCAGTGGCGGAGACGGACGTGACGCCGGGAGACGAGCCGAATTCCGCCTGGCGCGGAGAACTGGCAGCCCGCCTGAGCCGCTATCGCGCGCGCCGCAAAGCGCCTCCGCCACGCTACCCGTCGCTCAAATTGCCCTTTGAAAGCTTCTCATCTTCGCCTCGAGCGTCGGTGGATGAAGGGTCTCGCTTCCCGGCGTTTGAATCAAATCATGCCCTCGCGCTCGACGTGCCCCGGAACGAACCAGTTGTCGAGCCGGTGGCAGCAGATGCCAACCCGGAATCGATTCCTCGGCGTGCAGTCAGCCCGCCTGTCACTCAGGTCAGCGCCAAGATCATTGAATTTCCTCGATCCGCGTGGGCGCCGCCTCCGCCTCCGCCCGATCAACTGGCCGAGCCGGTCAGCGACAAACCGCGAATTCTGGAAGTTCCTGAAATCGCGCCGCCCCCTCCGGCGCTCGGCGGAATCAGCATTGAACCCGCCCAGATCCAGGAAATCGAAAAGCGGCCCGGAATCGACTTTCCTCTGCAGAGCGCTCCGCCGGGCAGGCGCCTTGTGGCGTGCTTTCTTGACGCCTTGCTTGTGGCCGCCGCCTCTGCCCTGTTCGGATTTATATTCTGGAAGGTCGCTGCAATTCGCCCACCCGAATTGCAACTCTACGCGTTAGCCGGAGGCGTCTTGTGCGCCTTCTGGATCGTCTACCAGTACTTGCTGATTGTGTATTCCGCCACTACTCCCGGCCTGCGCGCGGTCGGGCTTGAGCTCACGCGGTTCGACGGCACCCCGACCACCCGCTCCCTGCGCCGCTGGCGCGTGCTGGCCTCGTATCTTTCGGCTTTCTCGCTCGGCATGGGATACGCCTGGGTCTTTCTCGACGAAGACTCCCTGTGCTGGCACGACCGTATCAGCCATACTTTCCTGTCTCCCGGAAAGACGAATTCCGACTGAAGTAGGCGAAATTTCAAACAGCGGGCAGGAATTCAGGGCTGGGGCCTAGCCGCTTCGCTTTGCCCCTGTGCTATCTTCAATGGGTTATTCTCATCGCGTTTTCCGCAATCTTCTAGAGCATGGCCACATCGGCTGAAGGCACCAAACCGGCAGTAAGAGTCTTCGTCGCCACCACGGTGATGTTGACCTTCATTTCCTTCTGGCGAGCCTCTGCCATTGTGCTGTCCGATCTCGCGTCGTCGGCCTATTACGCCGGCGGCGACGCCGAGAAAGTCATCGGCAAGAGCGCCCCGTGGTTCATCCTCGCGGTCATGCTGTTCAGCTACGCCGTTCGGGCTCTGTACATCGAGTCGAGCAGCATGTTCGTTCGCGGCGGCGTCTACCGCGTGGTCAAAGAGGCCATGGGCGGAACGCTGGCCAAGTTTTCCGTCTCGGCACTCCTGTTCGACTATGTCCTGACCGGCCCGATCAGCGCTGTATCGGCCGGGCAGTATCTCGCCGGCTTCATCAAGGACATGGGGGTCTATCTCCATCGTCCGCTGAATTTTTCGGACGACCATTTCGCCGCCGGATTGGCCGTCATTGTCGTGCTTTATTTCTGGTGGAAGAATACTCAGGGCATCCACGAATCCAGTCAGAAGGCGCTGCAGATCATGGCGATCACCACCGTTATGGTGGTCATCTTGATTCTCTGGTGCACCATCACGGTCTTGCGCGCACCAGTTCAACTGCCTCCCAGTCCGCTGCATGCGGGCGCGATTCCGCTGAACAAAGAGTCCCTGGGATGGCTCAACACAGGCTGGTTTAAGAGCCTGCATCCAACGTTTTTGATTACGGTGATCGCGTTCGTGGGCTTCGGCCACTCCGTGCTGGCCATGAGCGGCGAAGAGACGCTCGCGCAGGTCAACCGCGAGATTGAGCATCCCAAGCTGAAGAATCTGGAGAAGACCGGGCTGGTGATCTTCATCTACAGCCTGCTCTTCACCTCGCTGGTCTCATTCTTCGCGGTGATGATCATTCCCGACAACGTTCGCCCCGATTATTTCGCCAACCTGATCGGCGGCATCGCCATGTACCTGGTCGGGCCGACCAGCCTGAAGCTGCTCTTCCACGGCTTCGTCGTACTGGTTGGCGTGCTCATCCTTGCAGGGGCGCAGAATACGTCAATTGTCGGCGCGAACGGCGTGCTCAACCGCGTGGCCGAAGACGGTGTTCTCACCAGTTGGTTCCAGAAGCCGCACAACCGCTACGGAACGAGCTTTCGCATCATCAATCTGATCGTCGGCATGCAGTTGCTCACCATCGTCCTCAGCCGTGGCGACGTATATCAACTGGCCGCGCTCTATGCCTTCGGTGTGATCTGGAGTTTCACCATGAAGGCCTTGGCGGTGCTGGTGCTGCGCTTCACCGAACCGGGCAATCGCGAGTGGAAGGTGCCGGGCAATCTGCACATCGGAAAAACCGAGATCCCCATTGGCCTGATTGCGATCGCCTGCGTTCTGTTCGTGACCGCCATCGTAAACCTGTTCACAAAATACCAGGCCACCATCGCCGGAATCATTTTCAGCGTGGTCTTCTTCACCATCTTCACCCTCTCTGAGCGCCACGTTGCTAGAGAGCGCCACGGCAAGCCCGAGCAGCTCGACCAGTTTCGCGTTTACGGCAATCAGGAACTGGGCAGCGGCGCCATGGGCGTCCGGCCGGGAAATGTTCTGGTCGCGGTGCGCGATCCGCGCAATCTCTACTACCTGCGTCACGTCTTGAGCCACACCAACACGGTGAAGCAGGACGTCGTGGTTATGAGTGCGCGGCTCTACCATCGCGAGCACACGTTCAGCGGCAGCACGGTATTCGACGCGACCCAGGTTTTTGACCATTACGAGCAGGAACTTTTCACCGCCGCGGTTGCGGTCGCCGAAAAAGAAGGCAAGCCGATCTCGCTGCTGGTTGTTCCGGCCACCGATGTCTTTGAAGCCATCATGGTAACGGCCCAGCGGCTCGATTCTACCCGGGTCATCTGTGGCCTCTCCAACAAGCTCACCTCCGACGAGCAGGCCAAACTGACCGGCGACGCCTGGGAGCGCCTGCCCGAGCCGCGCCCCCGTCTGATTCTGGAAGTCTGCGCTCCCGACGGCACCGTCCGCGAATATGCCCTCGGCCCGCACACTCCGCGCATGCGCGCGCAAGATGTCGAGCTCATGCACAAGCTCTGGCTCGATATCACCACCGATCCGAAGTATGCCGGCGCCCATCACTACCACATCGTCGCCCTCGCCCTCGAGGAACTGCAGCGCGAACTCACCACCGAGCAGCGCGCCCAGCTCCTGCAGAAACTGCAGGAAGAAATGGACCGTCCGAACCAGCAGTGAATCCAGGGTCGTGCCCGCAGTCATCGCCAAGGCTTTCCAACTCTGAGGATCGCGCAAACAAGTGCTCAAGAAAAAGACCCCAGCAGATTTCGCTGGGGTCCGAACTGCCTAAGAACATTAAGATCGCGAGCTCCGAGCGTTGAATCAATTTCCTTAGCCGCGCAGATCGCGTACGCAGCAATTCTTGGCCGTCTTATCGGGTTTCATCCCGGAGCAGCAGCCCTTCTCGCACTCCTTGCCGCCGCAGCACGCTTTCGCGGACTTATCTTTTCCGCAACCGTCTTTGCAGCAGCCGGCGGCACTCTTGTCGTCCTTCATGCAGGACTTCGCGTCTTTGCCGCCGCAGCAGGACTTCATTTCCTTGCCGCCACAACACGAGGCCATGTCCTTCGCGTCTTTCTTTCCATGACGTGGACAGCTGGCGCCATTCGCGCCCATCTTGTCGCAGCACGACGCTTTGGCTTTATCCGCCGGCGCGGAGTTCTGGGTCGAATCTGACGGAGCAGTTTGGGTTGCAGTTTGTGCCCACGAAACAACCGTGAGGGCAAGGATAAGAGCGAGCATTTTCGATTTCATGATTCCAATCTCCTGATGAATAAATTTCGCTGTGCGAGCACTAGCTCGCGGAAAAGAGCAATTTGCTGCTTAGGAAGAATGTGCGTCGGGAAGAACTCAGATTCGCAGGACGGTACTACGTAGGAAGAGGGAAGGCGCGCGCCCGGCGGGTGTCTCCCCGATGCTGGTGCGATCGTTGCGCACTCCATCGCTCGCCGATAACGGCGCGCTTTCCAACCCAGGCCGATTTTCTTGATTCAACGCTAGCAATGCAGGTTTCGCCGGAGCCGGCTTCGCACAGCATGGATGCTGTCCACCGCACGGCATAGTAGCCGGAGCCGAACTCAGAAAAATGGGGAGGACGAACGCGGAGTGCCTACCCAGACAGCAGGCGTGCTTTCCGGATGCCGTTGTCTGCCTGGCGGATGTCGCGAGCGCAAGCGGCGCGCTGAGGCCCCATAGGGAAATCAGTAGCAATGCCGCCGCGATGAATCTGGTTCTCATTCCAAGCCTGCCAGTCTTGTGTAGACTGACATGTCCGAGATCAGGGCTCTGTGATTGGAATCACATGACAAAGTGAGCCATTCGTTAGCGGCTTAGGATGTTTTCCAACGATGCCCGCAGTGTACGGAAGCGGAAGGGATATCCGCTGCCGATGAGTTGGCTCGGCTCGACCCGCTGGCTGCCCAGCAAAACCGTTTCGCCCATCTCTCCAAACAATAGCTTCACTGCAGAGGCCGGCATGGGCAGGATCGCAGGGCGCGACAACACGCTGGCCAGCGTTTTGGTGAATTCCTCGTTTGTCACCGGCTTTGGCGCCACCAGATTGACCGGCCCATGCAGCAGATCGCTCTTCAGGATGTGATGGATCGCCCCAACCATATCCTCCACATCGATCCAACTCATCCACTGTTTCCCGCTGCCGATCTTGCCGCCAACCCCCATCTTAAACGGCACAAGCATCTTTCCGAGCGCGCCGCCCTTGGGGCTCAAGACCACTCCTGTGCGAATCTGCACGGTCTGAATGCCCGCCTGGGCCGCCGTCCGCGTCGCCGCCTCCCACTCGCGGCATACTTCGGGAAGAAATCCCATGCCCGGCGCGCTCTCCTCGTTCAGCAACTCGTCGCCCCGATCGCCGTAAAATCCGATGGCCGAACTGCATATGAAAATCTGCGGCTTTTCTTTTGCTTGCGCCAGTGCCTGCGCCACATTCCGCGTGCCCATCACCCGGCTGTCGCGGATTTTCTTTTTCTTGCCCTCGCTCCAGCGGCCGACGATGCTCTCTCCCGCCAGATGGATCACCGCATCGAAGCCCGACAGAGCATCCGCCGCCAGCGGTTGCTCCGGATCCCACGGAATACTCTCTTCATCCGGTGCCATCCGCCCCCCGCCGGGACGGGTCAGGCGCGTAATCTGGGCTCCGCTGGCCTTCAACGTTGGAACCAGAGCCGCGCCAATGGGGCCGGACCCGCCACTGACCAAAATGCGTGCCATGCGAAGATTGACCATCGTGCCAACACTTTAGCAGACCTGTCGGGGCGCACTCTTGCGTTCCGAAAAAAGACGCGTCAGAATTTCTTGACCGGAAAATCTCGGTCGAACTTTTTGAAGTCATCGATCGAAGTCCACTGATTTCACTACCACTCCCATCGACCACTGTCCACTGATCTCCGCCCCCCACGCGTTATAATCGCTTTGGGCCCCTTCACCCCTCCGGCATTCCCTGATATCTCCCGGGCTGTTCGCAGGCTATAATCCTTCATGGCGACCCTACGCCAACAGATCGCTACCGCTGCCCTTACCCTCACCAAGTTCCGCGATCTGATGCGGCGGATGCAGGAAAACCGCCCCCAGGATGATCTGACTATCGTTAAGAAGGCCTACGACTACTCCCTGAAGCATCACGAAGGGCAGTCGCGCGCTTCCGGCGAACCCTACCTGGTCCATCCGCTCGAAGTGGCTCTCGTTCTGGCAGAAATGAAAATGGACCCGGTGGCCGTCGCCGCCGGACTTCTCCACGATTCGATCGAAGATACATCCGTCACCATCGTCGACCTTCGCAAGGAATTTGGAGAGCAGGTCGCGCACATCGTCGAAGGCGTCACCAAGATCAGCAAGATTGACTTCGCCACCCGCGAAGAGCAGCAAGCCGAAAATCTGCGCAAGATGATGCTGGCCATGGTCGACGACATCCGCGTCGTCCTCATCAAGCTGGCCGACCGTCTGCACAACATGCGCACGCTCGAGCACCTGCAGCCCGACCGCCAGCACAAAATCGCGGAAGAAACTTTGGAGATCTATGCGCCTATCGCACACCGTCTTGGGATGGGCAAAATCCGCGGCGAACTCGAAGACCTCGGCTTCCGCTTCCTCGATCCCCTCGGCTTCGAGCAGGTCGAGAAATCCGTGAATGCCCGCCGTAAGCAGGGCGAGGCCTTTCTCGCCAAAATGCAGCAGATCATCGGCGACAAGCTGAAAGAGGCCGGCATCCAGGCTCGGGTCGAAAGCCGCATTAAACGCCTGTTCAGCATCCACAGAAAGCTGCAGAAGCAGCGCATCTCGGTCGATCAGGTCTACGATCTCTGCGCCATGCGCGTCATCACCCGCTCGCTGCAGGATTGCTACGCGGTGCTGGGCATCATTCACAATTTATGGCGGCCGGTGCCGGGGCGCATCAAGGATTTCATTGCCATGCCCCGGCCAAATTTCTACCAGTCGCTGCACACCTCGGTGATCACCGAAGATGGCACGCCATTCGAGATACAGATTCGCACCGAAGAGATGCACAAGATGGCGGAAGAAGGCATCGCCGCCCATTGGAAATACAAAGACGGCCCTGTGTCCGCGCAGGACGAACAGCGTCTGGCCTGGCTCCGGCAGGTGGTCGAATGGCAGCGCGACGTCAGCGATCCCAACGAATTCCTTTCTACCCTCAAGGTCGATCTCTATCCTGAAGAGGTCTACACCTTCACGCCGAAGGGGAAAGTGGTCGTGCTGCCGCGCGACGCCACGCCCATTGATTTCGCCTATACCATCCATACCGAAGTCGGCCACACCTGCACCGGCGCCAAAGTTAACGGACGAATGGTTCCGCTGCGCTACAAGCTCCACTCCGGCGACATTGTCGAAATCCTTACCCAGCCCGGCCACAAGCCCAGTCGCGACTGGCTCGGCCTGGTCAAGTCTTCCCGCTCGCGCAACAAGATCAAGCACTGGCTCAATGTTCACCAGCGGGAGCGCGCCATCGAAATCGGGCGCAAGCTGATTGAAAAGGAAGCTCGCAAATACCGCATCGCGCTGAAGGAAATCAAGGACGAGGAACTGACCAGAGTTGCCTCCGGCTATGGCCTGGGCCGCGGCGACGATCTCATGGCCGGCATCGGCTACGGAAAATATTCCGCCCGCCAGGTTTTGGCTCGCCTTCTACCCGCAGGCGCGACCCACAGCATTGCGGGGGATATCGAATCCGAGGGCCTGACCAATGAACCCGGCGCCATCGCCAGCGTCGTCCGCCGCGTCTTCGGCGACCACAATGCCATCACGGTCCGTGGCCAGGGAGACATGCTCGTCTACCGTGCCCGCTGTTGTAATCCCATTCGCGGCGAAAGCATCGTCGGCTATATCACCCGCGGCAAGGGCGTGGCCGTTCACTCCATCAGTTGCCCCAATGTCACCAATCTTCTCTATGAGCCGGAACGAAAGATCGACGTTGAATGGGCTCGCGACGATAGCACGCCCACAGCTTATCCAGTGAAGCTGACAGTTTTCTGCGACGACCGCTTCGGCATGTTGAAAAGCATTACCGGCGTGATCGGCGACGCCAAGTCGAACATCCGTAACATCGCCGCCCAAACCGCCAACAGCCAGGCCAGCGTGGAAGTCGTTCTCGACATCTCGGACCTGAAGCACCTCGAAGCCATCATCGTGGGGTTGAGAAAGATTCCGGGTGTGCACGAAGTGCAAAGATTGCAGAAAATCTAGCTGCACCCAACTCCTGTCATCTTGAGCGAAGCGACGGACCTGTGCAGTCCCAGCCAAGTGCACAGTCCTTCGCGGCCAACAATGCCGCTCACGATGACAACATCAGGAGTTTTCACTGTGTTACCCTGTGCCCGCTGTGGTTTAGCCTTCATTCGAGAAGTGAGAACTATCTATGCGCGAACTCATTTCCACCAAAGACGCCCCTCAAGCCATTGGCCCCTACTCGCAGGCCATCAAGGCCAACGGATTCGTTTTTGTTTCTGGACAAATACCGATCGACCCCACCACCCAACAAGTGATCACGGGCGACGTTGGCGCCCAGACCGATCGCGTCCTGCGCAATCTCTCGGAAATTCTGGAAGCTGCCGGAAGCGGCTTGGGAAAAGTCGTCCGTACAACGGTCTTCCTCAAAAACATGTCCGAGTTTGCCGCGATGAATGAGGTTTATGGCAAGTATTTCAGCACCGCTCCTCCGGCCCGCTCGACGATTGAAGTCGCGCGCCTGCCGAAAGACGTGCTGGTCGAGATCGACGTGATCGCCCTGGAGTGAAAATTAAAACCGCGGAGGACGCTAAAGACGCTGAGGATTTCAGAATGTGGAATTCGTTGCCAGCGACACTTTGGGCTGTCAAGAAACTCAGCGTCCTCTGCGGTTGTAATTCGGGTTTGATGTTGTAATTCGTCTTTGAGAAGGAGAGCGCTGTGAAGGGAATCGGCAGGTCGGCGGTAGTTGTCTTAACGGCCCTCGTGGTTTCTGCGCAGACGCCCATCCACAAGCCGGTTCATGTTGTTCCGAATACCAGTGCTCCGACCAAGGTTACCGGCGACGGCGTGAAAACCGCCTCCGGCCTGCAGTATTGGGAGATCAAGATCGGCACCGGAGCTGTCGCCACCAGCGGCAGCCGCGTCAAAGTGCACTATACCGGCTGGCTCGACACTGGCAAGAAATTCGACAGCACCGTCGAGGCGCACAAACCTTACAGCTTCACGCTGGGCAAAGGCGAAGTCATCAAGGGATGGGACGAGGGAATTGAAGGCATGAAAGTCGGGGGCAAACGCCAGCTGCGCATTCCGCCAGACCTGGCATACGGCGAAGACGGCCACCCGCCGCAAGTCCCGCCCAATGCCACGTTGATTTTCGACGTGCAACTGCTGGCCGCAACGCCCCCCGCAGCCAACTAACCGAAAGCGGTACAAATCATGTGGGGACGGACGCAGCCTGCCCTGAGCGGAGTCGAAGGGTCCGTCCCGCGAGCGAAGCGAGCGCCCTCCGGAACAAGTACGACATCGCAAGAAATTTCTTCTGTGAACTCAGCGATCTCGGCGGTGAGGGGTTCTTACGCTTTAACGACTTTGCCGCTGCGCAGGCAGGACGTGCAGACGCGGATCCGCTTCCCCTGTCCGGCAACCTTGGCGTGCACCGGACGCAAATTGATGTTCCAGCGCCGCTTGGTGACGTTGTGGGCGTGGCTGATGCGGTTTCCCGCTTGCGGCTTCTTGCCGCAGATATCACATTGTTGTGCCATGGACTGCTCCCGGAAATGTCAGATCTTGTAGGGCAAACCTAAATTTTACAGGAATTTCCGCAATTTCGGCAATGCCCTGACAACAATCAGGAACGTCCGTTTCGCACCTTCGCATTGCATGGCCCGTTCCCAATCTGGGCCAACACGTTCTCCCGGGTGACGTGCGTCACAGACGGCATGACAGTCCTCCCCAAGACTAAATTAAAGAATGGTCCAGTCATTCGAGCCGCAGAGGTGCGTCACGTCAACGTCCGGTCCGCAGCTCATCACTCTGCGGAAACCGAGTCCCCATCGTGCGTCCATCGACTAGTGCCGTCAGGCACGGAATGTGAAAGCCCGGCACGGAAGTGCCGGGAGCGAGCGAGGAAAAGGAAAGAGCCCCGTAGGGGCGGCACGCTTATGGCCCATACTTATCCAAACGTTCTCATCCATTGCATCTTCAGTACGAAAAATCGGCAAAATTCCATCCCCGACGAACTACATGAAAAACTGGGCATGTATTTTGTGGGAATCGGCAAGGGTCACGACATCCCGGTGCTTTGTGCTGGAGGTACCGCGAATCACGCCCACGTGCTGATTGCGCTGCCCGCCTCCATGGCACTGGCAAAAGCAGTTCAGGTTTTGAAAGCCAACTCTTCCCGGTGGCTCGGTGAGCATGGATTTGATTTTGCGTGGCAGGAAGGATATGGAGCGTTCAGTGTTAGCGCGTCGAACGTGGCAGCCGTCCGGCATTACATCGAACATCAGCGCGAACACCATGCCGCGCATTCGTTCGAGGATGAATTTGTTTCGTTGCTACGCAAATGTAATATTGCCTACGGCCCGAAATTTGTTTTCGGGTGACGCGGTTCGAGGGTGCCGTCCCTGACGGGACTCGTGCCTGAATTGCGGATCCTTCCCGGCACTGCCGTGCCGGGCTTTCACATGCCGCCGCTACGCGGCTGGGTACGTCTCTCTTTTCTGCGACTGCCTCGACCCACAATTGCCAAGACTACCCCCCCAACCCTTACCCCCCAACCCTCACCCCCCAACCCTCACCTCAACCCCGATCATCCCTCACGGCGCTCGCCAACCGTCGTCTCTCAACCCCACCCCTAAACTCCCCACCCCATTTCGCATCTCGCCTGTGGCCCTGTGCGATACTTATCCTATGCAGTCGCCGCTCCAATCGCCTACCGCCGCCACGGACCCGAAGTCGGTGAAGGTGAACCTGACCGTGGGCACCGGAGTGGACATCGAATGGGCCGACGGCCACGCCTCGCACTACAATTTCGTCTACTTACGCGACGCTTGCCCCTGCGCCATGTGCGAAGAGGAACGCGCCAAGTCCGGACGCCGCCCCGGGGATCCCGCTGTCTCCGCGCCCGGCGCGCTGGTCATCTTCAAGCCCACGGCCAAGCCCGTGTCCGCAGAAGGCGTGGGCAAATATGCGATCAAGTTCTCCTGGAACGATAATCACGACCTCGGCATCTATTCCTGGAAGTTCCTCCGCGAAGTCTGTCCCTGTGCAGAGTGCAAAGCTTCGCGGGTTGGGTAAGTGGCAGTTGGACATCCGCGCCATGAGTTCCGCGAAGCCAACCTCCGGCGTGCAATCGGTCGTCAACGACCTGCTCGCGGAATTGCACTCCAAAAGCGGCGGGGAAAAGATCGGCCTGTCGCGTGAAACCTTTGCCGCGATTCTTTGCGAAATCGGAAGCAAGCAGGCCGCTTGCTCCGAGCCTGAACTCCGAACTTTCTTCCTGAGCCTCCGGGTCGAAGAACTCGCTCTCGCCCGTGCCTGTGCCGCCGGCAGCAACTCCGCCTGGGAAATCTTTCTAACCCGCTACCGCGAAAAGCTCTATCTATCTGCGCTGCGCATCGCGCGGGAAGATTCCGCCGCCCGTGAGCTGGCCGACACCCTTTACGCGGATCTCTACGGAACCACGACCCGCGACGGCCAGCGCGTCTCCAAACTCGCTTCCTACACCGGCCGCGGATCGTTGGAGGGCTGGCTGCGCACCGTCCTCGCGCAGGAATACATCAACCGTTACCGCCGCACCAAGCGTCTGGTCAGCCTCGAAGAGGAATCTGAGGAAGGCGTTCAGTTCCGCGCTCCCGAGCCCGAGCGAGCTGCCCCGGCCGACAACCGTCTTGCCCAGGCCACGGATGAGGTCCTCACCATGCTCTCCGCCGAAGACCGCATGGTGCTGAGCGCGTATTATCTCGACGAACGTACCTTAGCCGAGATCGCCCGTATGCTTGGCGTGCACGAGTCAACCATCAGCCGCAAACTCGACAAGCTGGCTAAGTCTCTGCGGAAACAAATCGTTGCCGGCCTGACGCGCAAGGGGATGTCCCGCCGCCAGGCCGAAGAGGCCATGGAACTTGATGTCCGCGATCTGCAAGTCGATATTCGCCGTAGCCTGGCGCAAGAATCGCCCGCTCCGGCGTTCTCTGAGAAGAGAGTGGAAGCGAGAGTCCGGGAAGGGGAAGGCTAGTTCACTCCCGTAAGATTGGTTTGTCTGGCAACGGCTGACAATCCCGTATGCCGGAAAAAGAAGCAAATGCAGAATGTACCCAATATCGTGCGCGAGCGCCTGAAGGTGGCGACTCCGGTCAGCCATCCCGACGCGGACACGTTAACCGCCTTCTCCGAGCGATTGCTCCCCGAGGCGGAACGGGCCCGGATTCTTGCGCACCTTGCCCATTGCGGCGACTGCCGCGAGGTCGTCGCCCTGGCTCTGCCGGAAACTGAAACTCTCCAGCCGGTTCTTGGGAACTCTGGTTCCCGCTGGTTGGCATGGCCCACTTTGCGCTGGGGATTCGTCGCAGCCGGGATTGCAATCATTTCCGTGGGAGTCGTCGAGTACCAACACCACGCGCGCTCTCCGGCGATGATGGCATACCAGGCGTCCACGGGGCAGCAGCAAGAACGCGCGAAGAGCACCCAGACGCTACCTGCCGCAACTACGCAACAGCCTGCGCGGGATCGCGACAAGGTAACCGCTGCCCTGGTGGCCACGAATGAAGCTGTGCCCGCAGAACCCAGCCCAGAAAAGGCTCGTACCTCCGTCTCGCGACGAAACCAGTTCCACGGATCTGGCTATGGAATGACGCTTGGCGGCCCTGTGTCTTCGAATCAGGCCCCGGCGCAATGGCAGCAGCAGAACGCCCAGAATCAGCTTGCCGTATCCACGCCCTCCGAGAATGCAACCACTGCGACCGGGGAAGTATCAGGCGCGGCGCCCTCGACGTCCCCGCAGGCGGCGCAGTTCAGCGCTCAACTTGCAAAGAATCAGCCTGCCCCCGCGCTCTCCGGCGGCGGCGCGGGTTTCGCGGTCGACAAGGCCAAGTTGCCCGTGCCGCCGGCCTCGCCCGCAGACGGCATGTTGAAGCACCAATCCCAACAGGATCAATTTCGTAAGCTGAGCCCGCAACCGGTTCCTGGGGAGATCGGTGGTTACGTGGTCGACCCCTCAGGGGCCGTAGTCTCCAACGCGCGCATTACGATTACTCCCTCCCAAACCGGAGGGACTGCTACTGCTGTCACCAATTCTCAGGGTTCATGGTTGATTGCCGGCCTTCCTTCGGGAAGCTATAAAGCGCAGGCGGAAGCGCCGGGCTTCAAGACCACCATCCTTGACCTGAACTACGATGCCAATCAGCCCGCGATGTTCAGTTTTACCTTGAGCCCGGGCAGCGTCTCCGAGACGGTCGAAGTTTCATCGGCTCAAATGCAGGTTCAAACGGAGGGCACGTCGATCGCAGCCCCGGTTACGGCGCTCGCGGTCAGTCCATCCCCGGCAAGGGCTTTGAACTTCGAACAGGCCACCAACCTCTCTCCCGTTCCGCGCTGGTCCATTAACGCTGCCGGCGCGCTGCAGCGCTCCTTCGACCAGGGCAGCACATGGCAGGACGTGAACGTAGCCGGCGCTTCCGCGTGGGCAGGCAACCTGGACGTCGCTGCCGATAACGCGTCCGCGAAGGATGCCAAAGTTGCTCGTGCCAAAATAAAGTCCGCCGGCAAAAAAGACGCTTCCTCTCCGGTTTTCCGCGCAGTCATCGCCAATGGAGCCGATGTCTGGGCCGGAGGCCTGCACGGCTCCCTCTATCACTCGACGGATTCCGGCAACCACTGGATGCAGATCGTGCCGTCCGCAGCAGGCTCGGTCCTTACCGGCGATATCGTGAGCATCGAATTCCCTGACCCACAGCACGGTAAGCTCTCGACGTCTACCGCCGAAACCTGGATCACCGCCGACTCCGGCCAAACCTGGCAGAAGCAGTAGCTGCGTTCCGGTATCCGGACGATCAAGACCGAGAGCTGCAGGACGCGCCAGATCCCCCGTCCAGAGCGCAGTTTCGCCAAAAACCGGATTACCAAAGTGACCTATACACAAAATGAGCCTCACTCTATATTCAACTCGTGGTTTGGCAGTTCTGGGGGAGGGCTGCCGAGGCGTCCTGAACTGAAAAGTTCATGGGCGCTTTTTTTTTTGCTCCCGGCAATTCGGTTAGCGTACCCGCAATACCATATATTCCTCGTCGATAAACCGCTCACCGATCTTCAGAACTCGCGGCTCGTGTCCAAACGAGCAAATCTCAGCTACTGCGATCCCCGGCAAGTCGCGCAGTATCCTCCAATTTCCAGCCGCGAGACCAGCACCCGGAAGCGGCAATCTCGTTCCACCTGTTGTTTGAGCCTCTCGAAGTCGTCGCTCACAAACTCCGTAATCTTGCCGCAACGCAGGCATGCCATGTGGATGTGGTCGCGCCCCAGCTTGCGCTCGTAGTAATGGCCTTCGCCGTTGATGTGCATCAGGTCGAGTTCGTCGATCAGTCCCTGGCGTTTCAGCAACTTCAGCGTGCGGTAGACCGTGCTCCGATCCACGCTCGCATCCAACTTCTGCGCCTTACGCAAAATCTGGCTGGCGTCCAGATGTTTGCTCGCGGTTTCCATCACGCTCAGGATGGCCCGCCGCTGCTGGGTCATGCGGATTCCGCGCCCGGCAAAGTGCGCCTGCAATCGTCCGGGGGCTTCGCTCTGAGGAAGAGGCATAAGAAAAATCCCTTGTCGCAACTGGTCGCAAGCACACTGCGACGAATTCTTTCGCCGAAACTGGACACGGCACCGCCCGTTCCGGCATTCTGGGATGGTACTTCTACATGCGACTGAGTTGCAACTATAAAATGCCTACCATCTTCCCTCTGAAATTTCGCTATCGGCCAGCCTGCGCGGGCCTGTGTTTCAGTCTGCTGCTGATGCTTGCGGCAGCCGTCACCTCCGCCCGCGCGCAAGAGAGTCCTTACATCGTCACCTACGACCACTACATGGAAGAGCCCGGAAGTCTGGAACTCGAATACTTTTCCACCTTCGGCACACAGCGCGCAGGCAACGATTTCCATGCCTTCTGGAGCGAGTTCGAATACGGGATCACCGCCTACTGGACGACGGAAATCTATCTCGACAGCCAAACGACCTTCGACGACAGTACCTCCTTCACCGGATTCCGCTGGGAGAACCGGGTTCGCCTGCTCCAGAACGAGCACTTCGTCAATCCCGTGCTCTACCTCGAATACGAGCAGACCAGCGGGGCCGACAAAATCTTGAAAGAAGTCGAAGGCCACGACATTGAATCGGACTACGCCGTGCCCAATGCGATCGCCAGCCATGAACACGATCACGAAATGGAGTTGAAGCTGCTGCTTTCGAAAAACTTCAGGAGTTGGAACATCGCCGAAAATACCCTGGCGGCAAAGAACCTCACGGGCGGCAATCCCTGGGAGTTCGGCTATGCTATCGGCGCCAGCCGCCCGCTGGGTTTGAAGGCATCCGCCGAGCGCTGCAGTTTCTGCCCTGAGAATTTCATCGCGGGCGTGGAAATGTACGGCGGATTAGGCACCACGTCGAGCTTCGGTTTGCCCAACACTTCGCATTATCTTGCTCCGGTGGCCGCGTGGAACCTTCCCTCGGACTGGACCATACGCTTATCCCCGGGCTTTGGTCTGAACGATAACAGCCATCGCTTCCTGCTGCGCTGGGGCGTGTCCCGCGAATTTTCCGGCTTTGGCAACGCGCTCAGCCGCTTGTTTGGAGGCCGCTGATGAACCGGATCCTCTCGTTATCTCTCGTGTCTTTCCTGCTGTTCGCAATCGCGTCTGCCCAGACCCCAGAGACTCGTAGAACCGCCAATCCCATTTACGCGCCGCTGGCCAAAGCTCCGGCGAAGGCGGCTGCCCGCCGCAATCCGCTGCAAGATGACCCGGACGCCGTGGCCGGCGGCGCCAAGCTTTTCGCCCTGCACTGCGCTGAATGTCATGGGGAAATGGCCGAAGGCGGCAAAAAAGCTCCCAGTCTGCTGGCGGATGAAGTACAGCAATCCACTCCCGGCACTCTCTTCTGGCTGCTGACCAACGGCGTAGTCCGGCGCGGCATGCCCGTGTGGTCCAAGCTTCCGGAACCGCAACGCTGGCAGCTGGTCTGTTACATCAAGTCGCTCAATCCTAAGCCAGATGCAGGCAGCGAAAGGCGCTCAAATGAAACCAATTCAGCCTTGCCGCAGCCCACGAGCCCGGCGCCTTAACGAGGTCTTGCCCGACCAGGCATGGCCGGCCCTTTTGCGACTTTCTCACTCCCCACGCATCTAACTGCAGTGTTACGATAATTAGTTGGGCTCCCGTACGGGATGCACTTATACACAGATCGCCGCGGCAACGCCAGCCTCATGCAGCGTCCGCCGACCGTGCGAGATTAAAACGAGGAGATTGAAATGGCAGGCAACGGAATCGTCGAAGTCACGGATGCGAACTTCGACCAGGATGTTTTGAAATCGGACAAGCCCGTTCTGGTGGACTTCTGGGCAACCTGGTGCGGCCCTTGCCGCGCCATCGCCCCCATCGTCGAGGAACTGGCCACCGAGTATCAGGGCAAAATCAAAATCGGCAAAATGGACGTCGATTCCAACCAGGCGACTCCCATGCGCTACAAAGTCACTGGCATTCCGACGTTGTTAGTGTTCAAGGGAGGCCAGGTCGTCGAACAGATAGTCGGCTACCGCCCCAAGGACGCCATCGCCCAGGCTCTGAATAAGCATATCGGGTAAGAGCTTTAAGCCGTCAGCTCTCAGCTATGAGCAAAAAGAAACGCCCGGGACCATTGCCGGGCGTTTTGCTTTTGAGTCTGAAAGCTGATGGCTGACAGCCGAGAGCTTTCTTCAGTACTTTCTCAGCACCCCGATCACTCTCCCCTGTACATCCACCGAAGCCGCCGGCACGATGATCGGCTTCATGTTCACATTCGACGGCTGCAGCCGGATGTTCTCGCCCTCGCGGTAAAACCGCTTCAGGGTCGCATCGGTCGTATCTACCAGCGCCACCACGATATCTCCATTGTGCGCAGTCCGCGCCTTCTCGACCAGCACATAGTCCCCGTCGAGAATCGCTTCATCCTGCATGGAGTCGCCGCGCACTTCGAGCACGAATACTTCTTTTGAGCGTACAAAATCCGCCAGCGAAATCGTCTCCGGATTCTCAATGGCCTGGATCGGTTGCCCGGCGGCGATCCGCCCCATCAGCGGGAGCACCACCGAACTGTTCACGCTCATCGATTGCTTCAGCTTGCCTTTTGGCGGCAACAGATCGATGGAGCGGCTCCGGTTGTAATCTCGCGTGAGCAGCCCTTTCTTTTCCAGATTTGAAATGTGCTTGTGCACGGTCGCCAGCGAGTTCAGCTTCAACCCGTGCCCAATCTCTTCGAAAGAGGGCGAGTATCCGTTCTCGGTGACGAACCGCGAGATGAAGTCGTACACTTCGCGCTGCCTGCGTGTGATGGCCATGCCGCCATTATTGGCGAACAGAAGGCGAAAAAGCAAGTAAGAACTGCATCCGGCAACAGATCGACACATGTGGGGACAGCCGCCCTCGGCTGTCCGGCGGCCCGGAGGTATCGGGCCGCTCGCCGGTGCGCACGGTGAAACTTTTCCCAGCCTCGGCACTCCAATCTGCCAGCTCAGTTCTCACGTACTCCTGAAGGGGAAAACAAATGTCATCTTTCACGCGCTTCGGCCTGATCCTTCTTTCCTCGGTGCTCGGCGCTGCCGCGTGCAACGCCAAGGCGAATCCGGCCGCCGCAGTTCCAGCGCCGGCGGTTGATTCGCCGCGCGCCTCCGCGTCCGCCCGCGAAACCGCTGTCGTCTCCGGCGGATGTTTCTGGGGCGTACAGGCTGTCTTCCAGCACGTGAAGGGCGTGATCAGCGCGACCTCCGGCTACTCCGGGGGCTCGGCCAAAACCGCCGAATATGAAACCGTCAGCACTGGAGAAACCGGGCATGCCGAGTCCGTCGAAATTGTCTTTGATCCTTCCGAGATTACTTACGGCGAGTTGCTTCGAGTCTTCTTCTCCGTGGCTCACGATCCGACGCAACTGAATCGGCAAGGCCCCGATGAAGGCTCGCAATATCGTTCGTCCATTTTCTACAACAGCGATCAGCAGAAAAATATCGCGCAGACCTACATCGCGCAGCTCGACCAGGCGAAAGTATTCTCGCGTCCCATTGTCACTCAGGTTGTGCCTCTGCAGGCTTTTTATCCGGCTGAGGATTACCACCAGAACTACGCCGCCCTGCACCCAAATCAGCCCTACATCGTTTTCAACGATGCTCCTAAAGTTGAGCATCTTCGCCAGGAATTCCCCGAACTCTACACGGGTAAGTAGAGACGAGCCGCGAAGCGGCGGCATGGGAAAGCCCGGGACGGAAGTCCCGGGTGCTCTTAGCTCGGAAGAACGAGTCCCGTAGGGACGGCACCTGCGAGCAAGAAGATGGAGTCAGTCACCTATGTTTGATTCCGATTTCGACAACAATAAAAAGCGCGAGAACTCAACCAATCTGCGGCGCCGTGCGTTCCTGACTAGCGCCGCCGCGGCGCTCGGCGCACTGGCGTTGTGGCAGTGGAGAAAGCCTCGCCTTCTCGAGGCCAACGCGGCCGCGCTCCTCGAGCCGAAAGACGTTACCATCGTGCTGTTCTCCGACTCCGGCGAGCGTCTGAAAGAAGTCACGATCGCCAAGGTCATCAAAACGCCGGACGAATGGCGCAAGCAGCTTTTACCCAACGCTTACGACATCACCCGCAACGCCGACACGGAGGTCGCCTTCTCCGGCAAGTACTGGAACCTGCACGACAAAGGCCTCTACCGCTGCATCTGCTGTGACAACGCGTTATTCGATTCGACGACGAAGTTCGATTCCGGAACAGGCTGGCCGAGTTTCTGGCAACCCATCTCCGCAGAGAACGTCACCGAGATTCGTGACACCACGTTCGGCATGGTCCGCACCGCGGTTGCCTGTACCGAGTGCGACGCCCATCTCGGACACGTCTTCGACGACGGTCCCGAACCCACTCATCTGCGTTATTGCATGAACTCCGCATCGCTGCGCTTCGTGAAGCAAAGTGCCGAGTAAGATGCACAACGGCGAACGAGTCCCGCAGGGACGGCACGCCGCTGTTTAGGCACGGCCCCCGCTATAATCACCCTGTGAACCCGCCCCTTCCCGCTTTCCGAGAACCCACGGCCGTCGAAAGGCTCTTCAATCGCACCTTTGGCTTCGTCGTCGGGCTCGGCCTTGGTCCTTCCCACATCCATCTGCTCCAGGTCCGCGGACGCAAATCCGGCAAACTCTACGTCACTCCAGTCGATCTCCTCGAATTTAACGGTAAACGCTACCTGGTCGCTCCGCGCGGACGCACGCAATGGGTGCGCAACGCGGAGGCTGCCGGAGAAATCACTTTGAAGAGAGGAAGCCGGCGGGACAGATTTCGGCTGCGCGCGCTGAACGACGTGGAAAAACTTCCGATCCTCAAGGCCTATCTCGACACCTTCCGGCGCGAGGTGCAGCGCTATTTCGCCGTGCCGGCAGGATCTCCGCCGGAGGCATTTGCCGAGATTGCAGCGAGCTACCCTGCATTCGAGCTGCTGGCGGCCTGATCGCGAGCGCCCTGAGTGCCGGCGTTACAGCTCGATCATTACCGATGCCGGCTATCCGGCGTCCTGGTCGGGTTGGCCGGCGCTCCTGAGCGTGACCTGGTCGTGCGAGAGTTGGCCGCTTTTCGGCACCGGGGGCGTCTCGGCATGAGGATCGGGCTTCGCTTCCGCAGGCGGCTGCGCGGCTTGGCGGACGTCGATCGGATGAACACTACTGATTGGCGTGATCATGATTTGGTCCTCTAAGAGATGGGATCGGCAGGAGACCTGAGAAGCTTTAGCAAGTGGGACCTGAGATTAATAATCTTTGGTAAGGGTTACTCGAGCGGATCGAGGTGGATTTCAGCGTGGAGACTCGCCTCGACACCACGCGAAGCAGCATAAATCAGTAGTCAGTTTACTTGTTCTTGCGGAGTTGTCCGCCGCGACCTTTGACGGTCTCGCCGCCTTAACCTTCCGGAGCTTCGAAGCCAATCCGCCGGCGGTTGGGCTCCTCCGGAGTCATGAGTTCTCGGATCGCCTCCATCAAGGTGTGGATCTCGGCATCGTGCCCCTCCAGGCGGCGTTCCAGTTCCGCCAGCTTGGTCAGGATATTGCGGTTCCCTGCAATGGCGCGGCGCATCCGCACAAACGCCAGAACCACAAACACGCTCATTTCGATGGCGCGCTCGGAGTTCAGCACGGTGGCTGCCATGATTGCGCCGTGTTCGGTAAAGACGTGAGGAAGATAACGCGCCCCGCCGTGTCCTTCGCTTGAGATCACATTTTGTGATCTCAAGATTTTCAGTTCATGCGGGGAAAGTTGAAAGCGAAAGGCGGGAGGAAACCGCTTCGCATTGCGCTTGGCCTGCTGGTTGAGCTGCCGGACTTCGACGCCGTAGAGTTCCGCGAGGTCCCGGTCGAGGATGACTCTTTGCCCGCGCAGAACGAAGATTTTAGAGTCGACTTTGGTCGCGACCACGATTGCTGTCTTTGCCATAGGAATGAGTTCGTTTCGAAGTTGAGATCACAAAGTTGAGATCACAAATTGTGATGTCAACTTTTTTGGGAAGATCATCAAAGAATAGCAGCCGGAACTACCCAGGGGCACGGCGCGGAAGTTCATTCGCTTCGATGCAAACTTTGTCAGCTGCTCGTGCTGACCGGAGCGTCCCTATGATTCGCCGTAGCGCTGCCGTCCCGGCGGCTGTCGCGGGGGGCGTCACGCCCACGCTCCGGGCCCAAGGCGAGGCCAAGATGGCCTCGCGACAGCCGGCGAGACGCCAGCGCTACAGCAAACTCACCGACCACTTCCAGCTCCGGCGGCGTCGAATTTTTCATCCGGCCTGGCAGGTTCGGCTTCCGGGGCGCCGCTGGCGGCTACGTCCTGTACGAATTCGCGGCGGCGTTCCGGGCCTTTGCGCTCCACCACGCGCACGCGACGAGCGGGCATGGTGCTGGGCTCGAGGCTGACGATGCGTCCTTCGCGAACCTGAATCTGGGCGCGGAACCAGTCGGTGCGGAACATACGCCCAGCGGCGTAGAAGGTCACCGAGGCGGCGATCGGGCCTTCGAAATCGTATCCCGTGCAGGAGAGGATGCGCTTGCCCATCTCCTGCGACCACGTCGTGCCTCCGACCAGCGGATCATTCAACCGGCAGCGCTCAAACGGCATGGCGTGCGACAGCTTGCGCAACTGCAGAAGCTGCAGCAGGACCGAGGTCTTCGCCAGGTTGGTGATGATGACGCGAGCCTCTTCGGAGGAGACGCGTTCCATCTTGATGTGCAGGTCGGGATTCCATTCGCGCTCGAACTCTTCGCGGGCCAGGGCCAATCCTTTGTCGGTGGCTTCTACATAGCGCAGCGTGGCGCGGGCCAGCACCACGCTGAACAGGGTGGTCACGATAGTGGCGATGATGGGGATGTAGCTGATGAGCGTGCCCCAGGGGACGCGGAACGAGTTCATCATCTGCAGGTGCATAGAGGCCAGCGACTCCTGGTCGGGCGCGCTTGTTGGGGGACGGCCAACCGGGATGAGTCTAGCGAGGGATGGGTTGCCGCTCCAGATGCAGGTGGTGGGGGCGAAAGAACTCGGTTAGTGCTTGGTCTTTAGTAATGGCGCGGGCAAGTCGGATGGGGTTCGGTGCGGCGGCACGATCCCAGCGGGCGAGTCGCTGGCGCTACTCGAGCACGCTGTCGTCTAACTTCTTTTTGCCCCAGTCGGCGGCGGCCTGGACGAAGGCCAGCACGATGGGGTGAGGATTCTTTTCGGTGGACGATAACTGTGGCTGGAACAACGTGGCGATGTAGAAGCGGTGCACGGGAGATTCGATAGCGCGAATCTCGCCTTGCGGGCCACGCGCAACCACAGGGAAGCCGGCTTCCATCGCAGCCCACTCGAATTCAGGATTGATTTCGAAGTTGCAGAAGAATTCTTCGGTGACGGTCTCCTGGTCTTTGCCGTAAAAGGACTGCAGATAAGAGCCCGGGCGAAGGCGAATCTCAGGAACCGCTCCAGAAAGTTTTTGAGCATCGCCCCCGCGATCGGGAACGGCGCACGCCACCGGATAGATGATGATGTTTTTCGATCCGGAATTGTTCTCAGCGCTGTCGGCGTCGGCGATGTCGAGCACGTGGCGGGCGAATTCGATGAATGCATACTGAAATCCGCCGCAGGTGCCGAGAAATGGCCAATCCCGCCTCCGGGCGAACTCGATTCCTTTTAACATCCCCTCGAAACTCTTGTAGGGGCTGCCCGGCGAGCCCCAGAGGCCGTCGAAACTTTCCAGAGTTTTTTCCGCTCCGTCTGCGGCAAGCGACGGAGTCGGGAGCCACTGGCTTTCCACCTCCATGTGAAGCTTGCGGGCGGCGTGTTGCAGGGCGTCGTTGGTGGCGTGATGCGAGCGAAAATCGCCGTTGAAATCACCCAGAATTCCGATGCGAACGGGGTCGCTCACGGGTCTGATTGTACTAGAGGCAGCGAGCGGCGCTTAGGCGTCAAAACTTACCGCAGGGTTAGAACCGTGGTGCGTCGCCGGTAACCAGGGGCAGGTGACCACTAGAGAAGGCTCTTGATGCGGAGGAGCAAGTATAGGCTGGCGAGGGCGAGCGCCGAGCCTCCCCAGATCATCAGGGCAGATTTCCAGCCTAGCGAGCTGGCAATTTCCTTCTGGCTGCGCCAGGAGATCAGGAACGTCTTATCGTTTGTGCCTTTCCTCAAAACCACGGTGGGATGGAGATCAAAATCATCGCCGTGCGAGGCTGCGTTCGATTCATCCGCCGAGCCGTTGGCGTTTTCGCCGGCTGCGTCGGAAGGATTGTCGAGAACTTGCACTGAGCGGCTTGGCTCCGCGGAGATTCCAGCCGCATTCCACGCGACCGGATTCGAGATCCCCGCCTTGAGCAGGGCGGCAGCGATTTTTTGTTGTTGCGTCATCTGCGAGGCGCTGAGGCCAGCCGGCGCCGGGGAGAGATGAACGACTTCCGGATCGCGCACTGGATGTTGTAAGGAGAATTGATTGATGGGGGATCCGGTCTCGAATCGTTCTCCGCCCACGGACAACGACAGCGAGAATCCATGCGCGGTAAAAGTGCTGACCGGGCTCGCGTCTTGAACCGGCTGGGGACTGACTTCCAGTCCCGGATTGTCGGTCAACGTGCCCAGGATGAACAGCGAATTCTTGGGCTTGATGCAGAACTCCTCGACCTTGATTTTGTTGTTGGTCACCACGCCGTGGCGGGCGAGGAAAGCACGCACGTTGGAGGGCGCGGGCTCTTTCGTGGTGAAAAACGAATCGGAGAATTCCTGCTCGAAGTCGCGATGAAGGTCAAGGTCGGCGCCGCGCGGGTCGATCAGCATGCGTCCGCTATTGTCGTCGACGAAAAAAGGCACGTGCAGGCATTCGCCGGCGACCTTCACCCATTGCTTGTTTTTGCCGGACTGCTTCCATTCCGACACCACGGTACGGAAGTAGAAGCATTCGCGCTCGGTGATGGGCGCGACCATCGTATAGGGACCGACGGCGAGGCCGCTGATTTCCACCATGCCCATGGCCGCGCTGCGAATTTTCGAAAACGGTGTGTCGAGGATGAGGTGGCGGCGCTGCAGCAAAAGAAATCCATAGAAGAACAGCCCGATGCCGGCGCAAAAGCCAAGCGCACACCAGAAAAGCAGAGCGGTCGGGTCAGAGGAGCGGTGGACGACGATACGGTAGACGATAGTAAGGATGATCACAAATCGTGTCCGCGGACGGAGTTGACACAGTTATTCCTGTCATCAAGGCTAGCGAAGCGGGAAGCGATCTCGCGGGTAAAAACGGCAGCATTCGCTTACGTTGGTAATGCAGGAATTCCAGCAAATTCACAGCCAAAACATAGGGACAAGGCCAGCCACAGCCAGCGTCACCAGCAGGGACAGGCTCTGGATGCCCGTTTTGCGGTCGGCGAGGCTGAACGAATAGATGCCTTTAATGAGATTGTTGCTGGCGGCGGCGATCAGGACGGCCGAGGCCGCGACTTTGACCGGGGTGAGCGTGCCCGCGGTTTGGGTCATGCCCATGATGAAGGGATCGACGTCGGTAACGCCCATGACGGCGGCGAGGATGTTGACCCCGGCGTGGCCGAGATAAGTAACCGCCAGTTGCGTGGCGATGAGCATGGCGATAAAGAACAGGGCGAAGACGAAGGCGGCGAGGAGCTCCAGAGGATTGTCGGGCTCGAATTCGCGCTTGATCTGGGATTGCAGCGGATCGGGTCGGCGCGACCAGAACCATCCCGTGGCAATCGCGGCCGCGGCGAGGGCGAAGAAAGCCGGAGCGAGCAGAGCTCCGAGCTGGCGATTGAAGAGCATGAGCAGCGCTACCAAGCGTAAGTACATCATGCCGGAAGCGATCAGGATTCCTCCTGCAAACAGGTGCGGGCGCTGCTCGCGGGCCGCACGGCGCGACATGGCCACCGTAGTCACGGTGGAAGAGTAGGCACCGCCGAGAAATGCCGCGAGGATGACTCCCCCGCGTTCTTTGGTGACTTTTTGCAGTACATAGCTGCCATAGGAGATGGTGCTGACCGCGACCACCACCAGCCATGTCTTGAACGGATTGAGATGGAAGGGGCCGAATTGCTGGTTGGGAAGAATGGGCAGGATGACCGCGCTAAGAAGGAGAAACTTGGCGAAAGTCAGAATTTCCTGCGGCGCGGTGCGGTTGGCCAGACGTTCGAGAACCGTCTTCAGTTCGAGCAGCAGAAGACTGGCGACGCTAAGCGCAGTCGCGATCCAGAGATGGTCGTAGAAGACGAGCGCGCCCACGATATAAGTCGTCAACCCGGACATTTCGGTGGTCACGCCTCCGGCTTCGGAGCACGTGAGCTTGTGCCAGTAGGAGAGCAGCAGGAATCCGCCCACCACGAGAAATCCCAAAATCACCGGAATAAGCTGAGTGCCGGAGAGCAGCGCGATGGAGTAGCCAAGAAGCCCGATGAGAGGAAACGTGCGGACGCCGCCGAACGAGTACCCTCCGGCAGAGGTCTTGTGTTCCTCACGCTCGAGGCCGACGAGGAATGAAAGGAATAGGACTAGGACGATCTTTACGGCGTCCGGTGGCAACCAACGGTAGAGTTCCACGTGCGGTTCAGGCTCCAGTGACGGAAGCCAGTATAGACCTACCAGGGGATTCCGAGTTCCTTACAGGATGTAGCGCGACAAATCCTGATCCTTCACGATATCGGTCAGCATCTTGCGGACGTAATCCGCATCCACCGTGACCGACTGCCCCTTTTTCTCCGGCGCCTCGAAACTTAACTCGTCGAGCACCCGCTCCATGATCGTGTGCAAGCGCCGCGCTCCAATATTCTCCGTACTTTCGTTCACGCGAAAGGCGAAATGTGCGATCTCATCCAGCGCTTCTTTCGTAAACTCCAGCTTCACGCCCTCAGTCTCGAGCAGCGCCGTGTACTGCTTTACGAGAGACGACTTCGGCTCCGTAAGAATCCGCACGAAATCCTCCATCGTCAGCGACTGCAGTTCGACGCGAATCGGGAATCGCCCCTGCAATTCGGGAATCAGATCGCTCGGCTTCGAAACATGGAACGCCCCGGCGGCAATGAACAGGATGTGATCGGTGCGCACCATTCCGTAACGCGTGTTCACGGTCGTGCCTTCGACGATCGGCAGAATGTCGCGCTGTACGCCTTCGCGCGAAACGTCCGGTCCATGGCCGCCCTCGCGTCCGGCGATCTTGTCGATTTCATCCAGGAAGACGATGCCCGAATTTTCCACGCGATCGATCGCTATCCGCGTCACCTGATCCATGTCAATCAGCCGCTGCTCTTCTTCCTGGATCAGATATTCGAAGGCCTCGTTCACCTTCATCTTCCGCTTCTTGGTCCGCTGTCCGAAGATGTTTGGCAACATGTCTTTAATGTTGACGTCCATCTCCTCCACGCCCTGATTGGTGAGAATTTCGAAGGAAGGGAAATTCCGCTCCCGCACATCGATCTCGACCATGCGATCATCGAGCTTGCCTTCGCGCAGTTGCTGGCGCAGCTTTTCCCGCGTCCGGCCCGAAGATTCGGTCAACGCCGTGTTGCCGTCAATTACCACTCCGCCCGCGTTCCCCGACGGGTCGGGCCGCGGCGGCGGCGAAGGCGGCAGCAGGATGTCCAGCAACCGCTCCTCCGCATTCAACTCAGCCTTATCCGCGACGTCTTCCAGTTTTTCTTCCCGAACGTTGTCGATGGCAATCTCCACCAGATCGCGCACCATTGATTCCACGTCACGCCCCACATAGCCCACCTCGGTGAACTTAGAAGCCTCGACTTTCAGGAACGGAGAATTCGCCAGCTTGGCCAGCCTGCGCGCGATCTCCGTTTTGCCCACACCCGTGGGGCCAATCATGATGATGTTCTTCGGGATGATTTCCTCGGCGAGATCCGGAGGCAGCTTCTGCCGCCGCGTGCGGTTGCGCAGCGCGATCGCCACGGCGCGCTTCGCGTCCTTTTGGCCAATCACGTATTTGTCGAGTTCGCTCACAATCTCGCGCGGAGTCAGTTCATCCAGCGCGAGCTGTTCTTCTTCGGCGGAAGAGGGAAGATAAATAGCCATAGAAAGTCATGTAGGGACAGCCGCCCTCGGCTGTCCTGTCGAGCGCAGCTCGACTTAGTCCCGGTCGAATACGGCTGGGTCTTCGACCCAACAGACAGCCGAGGGCGGCTGTCCCCACAACTTACAGTTCCTCAATCGTCACCCGGTCATTGGTATAGATGCACATTTTTCCGGCAATCTTCATGGCTTCTTCCGCAATTTGTCGGGCCGAGAGCTGGGTGTGCTCGGCAAGCGCCTGTGCCGCCGCCTGCGCATACGGACCGCCGCTGCCAATCGCCGCAATGCCGGTATCGGGCTCGATCACATCGCCCTGGCCGCTGAGCAGAAAAGTTTGCTCCTTGTCGCTGACCAACAAGAGCGCCTCCAGGTGCCGCAGGAATTTGTCGGTGCGCCAGTCCCGCGCCAGTTCGACGGCCGCGCGCCCCAGGTTGCCGTGATACTGCTCCAGCTTGGCTTCGAAGCGGCTGAATAACGTGAATGCATCCGCCGTCGATCCCGCAAACCCCGCTAAAATCTTGTCGTTGTAAAGCCGCCGAATCTTTTTGGCCGAGTGCTTGATCACCGACTCGCCCAGCGTGACCTGTCCATCGCCCGCGAGGACAACACTTCCGCCGCGGCGAATCGACAAAACCGTTGTGGACCGTAACAGTCGTTTCGTAGCCATGAGCGCAATTCTCAATTATAACAGCCGCAATCTTACTCACCGGTCGCCGCCGCTCACTGCTGGCCTGCTGCGCCGCCGGCTCAGGTTTGTTCGCCCGGGAAAAGAATGCTTCGGTAACCGTGCCCGCGATTACTGCTGTGACGTTTACCCGTTTCGCCGCCCAACGTACTTTGAAGGTCATGCGCGAGTCAGCTGCCGTTCTCTGCCAGGACAATCGATCCCTTCAAACTCTCCAAGCCACTCTCGACCCGCTCGAAATCGACCTCATGAACTGCCACTCCGGCCAAGACGCTCTTGAGCTGGTCGTGACCGGACGGTGCTCGACTCTGATCGTGGATTTCGATCTCGGCGGAGCCGAGAAAATCATCCGCATGGCGAATCTGCTGCCACCGGCGCAAAAGCCCGTCCTGCTTGCGATCGCCAGCCGCGCCTGGCCCGGTACTGGTCAGGCCTTTCAATCCGGAGCCGGCCGCATTCTGTACAAGCCGATCGATCCCGAGCTCGTGAAGCAGAGCCTCGCTCCCCGCCGCAAGCCGCGTAAGAAAAACCGGCGCCAATCCGAGCGCTACGACGTGAAGACGCTCGTCTATCTTGAGTTACCGACCGGGACGGTTCCCGGAATCAGCATCGACATCGGGGAGCATGGCCTTGCCGTGCAGGCCACCGAGCCCGTGCCCATGATTTCGAACCTGGCATTCCAGTGCGTATTGCCCGGAACGAAAATTACGCTCCACGGCCACGCCGACGTGATCTGGTCCGGCGATCATGGCCGCGCCGGACTTTTCTTTTCGAAACTCTCTGCCGCCGCGCGCCAACATCTGCACGAGTGGCTGACCAAGCACAGCGCTCACCGTAAAGACAAGAATAGCGCCCACGAACTGCTTCCGCCCGCCGATGCTCAGGTTTCGTTCGCGGCCGACGAGGACGAACTGCAAACAGTCCAGTCATGATTGCGATGATGGGCCCGCGCCAGGATTTGCGGGTTAGGATTCCCGCGTCTGCACGCGCGGCCCATTTTCCTCTTGAGCGTGCCCTGCCGTAGAATCATCCCTGCCGTTACACGAGAAATCGCTTGACCACTCTTCCTCAAACTCGCGTGGAATTCAACGGACACTCCATGGTCGGTCGGCTCCACTGC
This sequence comes from uncultured Acidobacteriota bacterium, assembly GCA_963719865.1. GTDB lineage: Bacteria > Acidobacteriota > Terriglobia > Terriglobales > Acidobacteriaceae > Sulfotelmatobacter. The sequence goes on from CAVRDS010000016.1 coordinate 80,269, forward strand.
GTGCTCGTGTGCTCGCCCCGCATGGCCGGATGGAATCGCCCGGAACAGCTGGCACGCTGGCGCGAGCTCGGCTTCCATCACGCGCCTGATTTCGCGACTGCTCAGGCGCAGCACGAGACCGTGTGTCACGAATTGCAAACCGCAGGCGCGGAAGTGATTGAGTTGCCGTCCGCGGATCATCTTTCCCTCGACGCCGTCTATGCCCACGACGCTTCGCTGGCCACGGATTTCGGATTGATCACGATGCGTCCGGGAAAAACGAACCGCGTTGCCGAGGCCGCCCATCAGGGCGCATTCTGCCAGCGCCTTGGAATTCCTGCCTTCGGAGAAATCGTAGCTCCCGGTACGACCGAGGCCGGCGACATCGTGTGGCTCGATTCGAAAACTCTTCTGATGGGCCACGGCTATCGCACCAACGCGGCCGGCATCGCCCAGATGCGCGCCCTGCTTGCGCCCAAGGGCGTCGAAGTGCTTTCCGCTCCTCTGCCCTACGGACCGGGGCCTTCCGCATGTCTTCATCTCATGTCGCTGATCAGTCTTCTCGACGAGCGCGTCGCGCTGGTCGATCTTTCCTGGCTCACGGTTGAGACCGTTGAACTGCTGCAAGCTCGCGGCTTCCAGTGGATTGAGATCGATCCTGCGGAGCGGGATACGCTGGCCTGCAATGTGCTCGCGCTTGGCGAACGGCGCCTGCTCGCTATCGAAGAGAATTCCAGAACCAACGACCGCCTTCGCCAGGCTGGATTCGATGTCCGCACCTTCGCAGGCAGCGAACTCTGCATCAACGGCTGCGGCGGTCCAACCTGCCTTACGCGGCCTCTGCTGCGCGCGTGAAACTCATTCGAAGTCTTCATTCGAACTCGAAGATTGCCATCGAAGTTTCCGGATCGAACGGCACCGAGTTGTGCTCGTGCACGATCCGCCACTTGTTTCCAGCGCAGTTGTAGACCGCGGTGTTGCGAACCCAACTCTGCTTCCCGGGCAAGCCGGTGAAGCGATACCAGTAATGAGCCACGGCGAGATCGCCGCTGATGGTGACTCGCAGATTCTTTGTCTCCATCGCGAACGATGCGGGAAAGTGAGCTAATGAGGTCTCCCAAACCTCCTCCCAGTCGCTGCGCCCCGCGATCTGAAATGGCGGCTTCACATTGAAAATCACGGCATCGTCCGCATAGTGCGCCATGATGCCGGCAACATCTTTTCGGCAGATGGCGCGGAGTTGATCCGCGATCCGGTCGCGAATTTCCTGCTCTGCACTGCTGCGCGTTTCGTCGTTCACAGTGGTTACTCCTGACCTTTCTCTGAAGTGATCCGGGTGTCCGATCTTCAAATCTGATACTTCAGCTGAACCAGCCCTGACCGGAATCTTTTGGATTCCGTCAGCTTCAGGCGCCGCTGCTGATCCATTTCCTGAAACAGAGGCCGTCCACTTCCCAAAATCACCGGATGAATGCGGAGCCACAATTCGTCGATCAGGCCCAGTTGCAGCAGGCGTCCAGCCAGCGTGCAACTGCCGAACATCACGATCTTCTTGCCAGCTTGCGCTTTGATGCGCGAGACCTCTTCCGCCAAGTCAACCTGCAGAAGCACTGAATTCTGCCACTCCAGTTTCTTCAGCGTGTTCGAAGCGACAATCTTCGGCGTCGCTTCGATCCATCGCGCGAAATCAACTTCGTTCTTAGGACTCCCGGCATCTCCGGGCACGGCCGGCCAATATTTTTCAAAGTTCCGGTAAGTCTTCCTGCCAAACAGCGTCGCATCCACCGTGCTCAGCAACGCATTCACGTCTTCCCACAGTTCGTCGTCCACGTCTACGCCAGCCCAATCCAACTCTCCCTTTAGGCCTGACATAAAGCCATCCAACGACATATCTATAACCCAAACCAGCGGCCTCATCGACTCCTCTCCTCCTTGCAACTCGTATGTGTCGCCTTGAATCAGGCTCTATTCCCTGCCAGCTTTGCCGCCAGCCGTCCCAGCGTTTGCGCCAACCCTTCCACCGCGTGGTAAGTTTTCTCGGCATGGTCCCGCTCCGCGGCTGACGCGAATACCATCCGCACTTCCACCCGCGTCTTTTCTCCTTCCGCCGCAAACGTGACCGTCGTTTGAAAGCTCACCGGTTCCGTTCCATCTGCCGGAGAATGCTCGTAAACCAGTCGCTCCGGCTCCGTGACCTCGCGATAGATGATGCGATTGTGATAGTCCCGCCCATCCGGACCATGCATCACCAGTCGCCAGAGTCCGCCCGGCTTCACATTCATTTCCTGCACGGTCGTGGTAAATCCTTGCGGTCCCCACCACTGCACGAGATGCTCGGGATCGGTCCACATCTTCCACACGACCGCCCGCGGAGCGTCGAAAACGCGTGCCCCAACGATCTCCCGGTCCGTCGCACTCGATTCTTCTTTCTCGGCCAGATGAAGACCTACGTCCTTTACCCCCATCGACCGCAAATACGCGCCCAACCGTCCCAGGCTCTGCGTCCATCCCACTTCCATCCCCTTGAGATATTGCGGAGCCTCGACCGTCGCTTTCATTACCCGCGCTTGCAGCGTGAGCAGAGTCTTGCCGCCCTGCTCCTCAAATAAAACGGTATTCAGAATGTCGAACATGGACTTTCCATTCGCGTCGAGTGCACTGCTGATGAACACCAGGCGCTCCGGCTCGGTGATTTCCTCGAACCGGCCGCTCATCGGATACACCACGCCATTCGGAGCGCGCATGTCGATGCGCATCGCCCCTCCCACGCGCGCGTCCACTTCGCAAACCGGGTTCGTAAATCCGTCCGGCCCCCACCACAGCGCCATGTGTTTCGGATCGGTCCATGCCTGGAATACGAGTTCGCGGGGCGCGTCAAAAGTTCGCGTGAGCACCAGATCCCATTTGGAGGATTCCGTCGCGGCATCAATTTTTGCGTGTTTTGCGGACATGCTTCTTCTCCTTGGTCTTCGAATCTTGGGTCTTCCAATCTTGTTTCCGAAGTTTTTGCAGGTAGTGATCCAGTCGATCGAAACTTTCTTCCCAGAAGCGGCGGTAGTGTTCCACCCAGCCCGCCACGTCTTGCAGGGGACCGGCTTCGAGCCGGCAAGGCCGCCATTGCGCTTCACGCCCGCGAGAAATCAATCCGGCGTGCTCCAGCACCTTCAGATGCTTCGAAATCGCCGGCATACTCATGGCAAAGGGTTCGGCCAGTTGCGTCACCGAAGCTTCGCCCGAAGCCAGCCGCGCCAGAATGGCCCGCCGCGTCGGGTCAGCCAGTGCTCCAAAGGTTTCGGTAAGTCGATCGTTCATGGTCGTATTCAACCTATCAGTTAAATAACTATTAGGTTAAATACACCCAAGCCGAAAACTTGTCAAGCCCTTTTCTAAGTTTCCGAGAGGCGTCATCCCGAAGTCCCGCGTTTTCACCAGCGGGACGAGGGCTCTCCCCTGCACATACAGCCGACAAAATTCAAACTGGCTCACTACCTTTTCTCGCCAGACCAACAGAACCTTCCTGGAGACCCGTTCCAGTCGGATCACGCTGACTCGTTTCCGTGATGAGACGGCGGCTCGCGCATGCACACCTTCGATCCTGTTAAAATCAAAAGGCGATGCTTCTTCCCTTCGTCCGCGAACTCTTCGCGGACGTCGAATTGCTTCCCGGCTTCACGCGTGTAGCCTCCCACCTCAAAGAGGGCACGGGGAGGATGCGTGTCTCTGGACTCTCACCCACGGCGAAAGCCTTGCTGCTCGTGCTTTTGCGCCGCGCCGCCGAACGACCGCTGATCGTCGTCGTCAATGACAACCGCGCCATCGAAGAGTACATCCCGGTCCTGCGCGGATTTTCCGAGCTCACCGCCGCCTGCGATCCCGAGTCCATCGTGGCCCTGCCGGCTCGCGACGTGCTGCCGTTCCAGAATCTCTCGCCGCATCCTGAACTCCAGGAAGAGCGCGCGACCGCTTTGTGGAAAATTGCCACCGGCAAAGCCTCGATCGTTGTCACTCCCATCGCAGCTACGGCCATCCTCCAGCGGTCCGCCGACTACTACACCGATCTCGCCCGCACCTTGCGCCGCGGCGAGTCCTTCGATCTCGATAATCTTCTCGCGCACTTGAACACCGTGGGCTACGCCTCGGCCGACGTCGTCGAAATGCCCGGCCAGTACGCCGTGCGTGGAGGCATTCTCGACGTCTACTCGCCCGAAGCCGAGCGCCCGGTCCGCATCGAGTTTTTCGGAGATGAAGTCGATTCCATCCGCCGCTTCGATCCCACCTCGCAGCGCTCTTCGAATCCCATCGACGAGGCACTGCTTCTGCCGCTCACCGAAACTCCGGTCAACGATCAACTGCTCGGCGCCATACACACTCGGCTCGCCGGCAAGCGGATCGCCGGCAACGAAGAGATTGTGGAAGCCGCGATCCGCTCCGGCGGAGTCACTGTTTTCCCCGGCTGGGAGTTCTATGCGCCGGTGGCCGGCGCCGATCGCACGATTTTCGATCTGCTTCCGCATGCCGCGGTTCTGCTCGATGAGCCCGATCTTCTCCGCTCCGAATTCGATCGCTTCTGGACGCGCGTCGGTGAAATGCACGAGCGCAGCGGCGTCGGCAACCTCGTGCGCCCCGAAGATCTCTATCTTCCTCCGGAGAACTGGTGGCGCAAGATCGCGACGCTGACCGGAGCCGATCTCGAACATCTCGGCATCACGCGCAGTCAAGACGCCGACACCGCCGTTACCATCCTCACCCAGCCCACTCAGCGCTTCCACGGCGCGGTTCCCGCGATGCTCGAAGAAGTGCAGAAGCTCACGGCCGCGGGAAATGAGGTGCTGTTCTCCGTCCCGAATACCGGCGAAGTCGAGCGCCTGGCCGACATCTTCACCGAATACAACGTCAGCTTTAAACTCGGCAGCCGCACTCGCGGAGGCGAGAGCTACGCCGACGAAACCAGTTACTTCGCCGGAGAAGTCCACACTACGACGCTCGCCAAAGCCTACGTGCCCGACGGCGTCATCTTCCCGGACGCCCACCTGGCCATCTTCGGCGCGCGCGATTTGTTCGACGAATCGGAAGCCGTCGCCGCCCGCCCGCAGCGGCAGAAATCCAAAGTGTCCGCATTCCTCTCCGACTTCCGTGACCTGCAAGTCGGAGACTACGTCGTCCACGTCGAACACGGCATCGGCCAGTATCAGGGTCTGAAGGAAATCAATCAGGGCGACGGCAACGCCGAATTCATGTTGCTCGAATACGCGGAGGGCGCGCGCCTCTACGTCCCACTCACGCGCCTCGATCTGATTCAGAAATACCGTTCTTCCGAAGGTGCCAAGCCGGCGCTCAGCCATCTCGGGACGCAGGCCTGGGCCAAGACCAAGGCCCGCGTGCGCAAGGCCATGAAGGACATGACCGAAGAGCTGCTCAAGCTCTACGCCGCGCGCAAAATGGCTGAGGGGCACTCCTTTCCTGCCGGCAACGAATTTGTCCGCGAATTCGAAGACGCTTTCGAATTCAGCGAGACTGAAGATCAGGCGCAGGCCATCGCCGACGTCATGCGCGACATGGAATCGACGCTGCCCATGGATCGCCTGCTGTGCGGCGACGTCGGCTACGGCAAGACCGAAGTCGCCATGCGCGCGGCATTCAAGGCCATCAGCGACAACAAGCAGGTCGCCGTGCTCGCGCCGACCACGGTCCTCGCCTTCCAGCACTACGAAACCTTCAAGCAGCGCTTCGGACCGTTTCCGGTCACCATCGAAATGATCAGCCGCTTCCGCAATGCGAAGCAGCAAAAAGAAATTCTGCAGAAGAGCGAAACCGGGAAGATCGACATCCTGATCGGCACCCACCGCATTCTTTCGAAAGACCTCAAATTCTCCGATCTCGGCCTGCTGATCGTCGACGAAGAACAGCGCTTCGGCGTCCGCCACAAAGAGCGCATCAAGCAGATGCGCAAGCAAGTCGACGTCCTTACCATGTCGGCGACGCCGATCCCGCGCACCCTGCACATGTCGCTGGTCGGACTGCGCGACATGAGTGTGATCGAGACTCCGCCCAAAGATCGCATGGCGATTCAGACCGTCGTCGCCAGTTGGGACGACAAGCTCATTCAATCCGCCATCGAGCAGGAACTCGAGCGCGGAGGCCAAGTCTACTTCGTGCACAACCGCGTCGAGAGCATCTGGGAGATCGCCGCGAAGCTGCAGGGGCTGGTTCCGAAAGCGCGCGTCATCGTGGGTCATGGCCAGATGGGCGAATCTGAACTCGAAAAAGTGATGCTGCAATTCATGCACCACGAGGCCGACATCCTGGTCGCGACGACGATCATTGAAAACGGCCTCGACATCCCGTTGTGCAACACGATCCTGATCAATCGCGCAGATCGCCTCGGCCTGTCGGAGCTGTACCAGCTTCGCGGACGCGTCGGCCGCTCCAATCGCCGCGCGTATGCCTACCTGATGATCCCGAAGGAAGTGGAACTCACGCCCATCGCACGCCGCCGACTTGCGGCGTTGAAAGAATTCTCCGACCTCGGCGCCGGATTCAAAATCGCCGCCCTTGATCTCGAACTTCGCGGCGCCGGCAATCTTCTTGGCGGGGAGCAAAGCGGGCACATTGAGGCCATCGGCTTCGAGCTTTACACCCAGATGCTCGACCGCGCCGTCCGAGAAATGAAGGGCGAAGTTGCACCAGACGAAGCCGAAACGCAACTCAACCTTGGCCTCAACATCCGCATTCCAGCGGAGTACATTCCGGAAGAAAATCAGCGCCTGCGCATGTATAAGCGCGTGGCTGGAGTCGAAACCGAGTCGCAACTCTCCGATGTCGGCGCCGAACTGCAGGACCGCTACGGCGAACCGCCGCAAGCCGTGCGCAACCTGCTCGACTACGCCTCGCTCAAGCTGCTCTGCATGCGGGTCGGCGTGAATGCCATCGAACGCAAGCGCGATTTTGTCACTTTCAAGTTCCGCCAGAATGCCGCCGTCGATCCCGAGCACCTGGCTCGTTTCGTCTCGGCGCAGCGCGGCGCCCAGTTCACGCCCGCCGGAATGCTCAAGTTTGCTTTAAAGGCCGCTGCGGCCGATGAGGTTCTGCGAGCCCTGCGCACGGTGTTGGGGCAACTTGCCGCCGAAGAGACGTCATCGGAAGTTCGCTGATCTGCCGCATCAGAAACTTCGTGCAAGAAAGGACTTTCCAAAGCGAGCGATTCCGGCTAGGATATCGAATCTTTCTCACCGCACGACCGTTCGGTCGGGGTGCATCGCGGAGAGCCGCACTTCATCTAATTGAGTGGGACAGCGCGGTGCCAAAGTAATCGTAGCGCTGGCGTCCCGCCGGCTGTCGCGGGGGCGTCTCCGCCCGCGCGGTGACTTGATACAAGGATTTCCGGAGTTGAGGTCGGTGTCATGACGGTTCCCGAAGAGAAGTTTTACCACGCGCAGATTACCCGCCGCGTCGATTTCGCCCCCGACCTGTGGATGTTCCGCATCCGCAGCGGCGGCGAATTCAATTTTGTTCCCGGCCAGTACGCCACGCTCGGAGTCGAAGCCAACGGCAAGCGCATCGAGCGGCCTTACTCGATCGCGTCCTCGCCGGCGGAAGACGAAGTGGAATTCTTTTTTGAACTCGTCCCCGAAGGCGCGCTCACGCCGCTACTGCACAAGTTGCAGGTCGGCGATCCGTTGCTGATGCGCAAAATCCCCAAAGGCAAGTTCTCGCTTGAAATGGCCAACGGGCGCAAGAATCATCTGCTGATCTCGACCGTCACCGGTGTCGCCCCCTTCGTCAGCTACGTGCGCGCGCTATCCAAAGAATGGAAAGAGGGCCGCTTCGACGGCAGCCACAAACTCTACCTGCTCAACGGCGCGAGCCGCCCGTGGGAATTTGGCTATCTCGAAGAATTAAATCAGTTCGACAAAGACCTGCCCTGGTTCAAATATGTGCCCACTGTCAGTCGTCCGTGGGATCATTCGGACTGGCCGGGAGAAATTGGACGCGCCGACGACATCCTGCGCAAATATGCCGATCACTGGGAACTGGACGCGAGCAATACGGTAGCCTATCTATGCGGCCATCCGGAAATGATCGAGCACAGCAAGGCGATCCTGAAACGCCGCGGCTTCGTCGATAAGGGAAGCGTGAAGGAAGAGGTCTACTGGATCCCACCGCATAAATAATCGATGGCGTTGGCAGGAGCTTTGGAGCCCGTTCGTCAGCCGCCGCTAAACTCCCACCGTCGCACTGCGTCGCTCCAGCAATACCACGTCTCTCCAGATGTCACCAAGCTTGCCCAGTCGTTGTCTCACTCCAACCTCGCGGAATCCGCAAGATTTGTGCAGCGCGATACTCCGCGTGTTCTCAGGAAAAATACCAGCCTGCAGCGTCCAGATTCTGCCGGCTTCCGATTCTTTCACCAGCGTCTGCAGCAACGCTTTGCCCACTCCGCGCCCTTGTGCCGCGGCTGCAACGTAAACCGACACTTCCGCGACTCCCGCGTACACGCGCCGTCCTGAAACCGCACTGAGCGCGGCCCATCCAAGAACGCCGGATTCGCCGAGTCCGGTCAGCGACGTTGCCTCCCTTAGCTGCATCGCGACCAGTCGGCAGTCTTTGCGGTGGCTGGCATCCCACTTCTCCCACTCCGGCGCCTCCGTCTCAAACGTTGCGTTTCCCGTCGCGATACCCTCGCGGTAGATTTCTCTGACCGCGGGCCACAGGTCCGGCAGCATGGGAATGACCGTGTATTCCATCACGAACTCGGGCAATCTAGCTCTCGGCAGGCGCAAAGAAAACCAGCACAGCCAGTTCCTCGGCAATGTCGTAGAAGCGATGCTCAACGTTCGCCGCGACAAAGAGCACGCTGCCCACCGAGACTTCCTGATCCACCTCGCCAGCTCGAAAACGCCCCCGGCCGCGCACCACGTAATACATTTCATCTTCATGATGAGGACGCTGCGAATCGGTGGCCCCGGCCGCTAGCACGTACAAACCGGCGCTCATCGCCGGCACGCGTAGGAACTCGCGATAAAGCTTGCCGTTCTCATCCCGTTGCCGATCAATCTCGGCGACGCTGGTGAACAAAGTCTTCACGCCAGAATTCCTCCGAACACCAGATCGGTAAACTGCGGCACCAGGTTGTGCGTCTGCAGATCGCCCTCCGGCTTGTACCACTGATAGATCCAGTTGATCATCCCCAGCAGCGCAAAGGCCGCCGCGCGCGGACTGACGGACCCTTTGCCATGGCGCGCCCGCTGCACTTCCGCCATCAAGCTCTCCACAAAGTGGATGTATTCCTTCTTGCGCGTGTTGATGCGCTTGCGCAGCCCCGGCGGCAGCGGATGGTTCTCGTGCAGCATCACCGTGATCTCGCGGTCGCGCGGGCTGAGCACCACTTCAATGTGCAGCCGGATCAGCGACCGCAGTCGCTCCTCCGGATTCGCAATCCCGCGCACCGGAGCCAGCACGCGCTCCTCGGTGATCTCCATGGCATGGTTCATGATCTCGAACAGGATTTCATCTTTGCTCTGAAAGTGGTGGTAGAGTCCGCCCTTGCTCAACTTGAGCGACGCCGCGACGTCGTTCATCGAGGTCGCATCATATCCGCGTTGCTGAAACAGGCGCGCTGCCGTACGCAAGATCTCCTGCCGGGAATCGACCGCCGTCTCGCGAGTCATCGCCCGCCATGGTATCGCGGAACCGGTGTTTTGCGCACACCTGCCCAGTCTGCACCGTTATGTAGCCCCGGACGCCTTCGTACGGGGTTGCGCGCGAAGCGCGCAATTGAAGAGCGCCCAGTGGTGTGGGGAGCCGAGAAGAGGGAGACTCCCGAGACGCGTCGCTGCGCTCCGCGGGGCGGACGAATGCGTCCGCCCCTACATCAGGACCGCCCACTCCTATTCACCGGAGCGGTAGACCTGTGGAATGAAATTCTGCTCCTGGATGGGCGGTCGCACATACTTGGTCTTGTCGAGGGACGGCAGCTTCAGGCGCTCCGGGGTCAGATCCCGGTAAGGGATCAGGGACAACAAATGACGGATGACGTTGAGCCGGGCGCATTTTTTGTTCTCCGCATCCACCACGTACCAGGGCGCCTGCTTGATGTCGGTGACCGCAAACATCTCGTCCTTTGCCCGCGAATATTCTGCCCAGCGCCTCCGCGATTCCAGATCCATCGGACTTAATTTCCAGCGTTTGGTCGGGTCATTCATGCGGTCCTGAAAACGGCGCTCCTGTTCTTCATCGCTCACGGAAAACCAGTACTTGATCACCATGATTCCCGCCCGCACCAGCATCCGTTCGAACTCCGGGCAGCTATGCAGGAACTCGACATACTCGCTCTCGGTGCAGAAGCCCATCACCCGCTCGACGCCGGCGCGGTTGTACCAACTGCGGTCGAACAGAACCATCTCGCCGGCCGCCGGTAAGTGCGTTACATAGCGTTGGAAATACCACTGCGTCTTCTCCCGCTCCGTGGGCGTGCCCAACGCCACGACACGGCAGATGCGCGGATTCAGCGTCTGCGTGATGCGCTTGATGGCGCTGCCCTTGCCCGCGGCGTCCCGCCCTTCGAACAGAATCACGACTTTGATTCCTTCGTGGCGGATCCATTCGTGGAGCTTCACTAACTCGATTTGCAGCCGTCCCAGTTCCTGTTCGTAGTTGCAATCTTTGCCCAGGCGCAGCGGCTTCGGCAGCTTGCCTTGATCGGTGGGTGCGCCCGATTTCTGCGACGGCTGCGCGGCAACAACTTGGTTTTTCTCGGGAACCAATTTCTGGGCCATGATCCAAATGCCTCCTGCTGACTTCTAAGACTACGCGCACTTCCATCCCGCGTGGCTGCGAATCTCGCTCGCAGTCGCCCTTCTATTCCCCTTTTGGATTTCCATAAGCCCTCTAGAATGTGAGAGATGGAGGCGAGCTACCCTGGCCCTCCCATTCGTGCGTGGTAAGCAGCCGCGGTTTTGTCCTTGACAGTGGAAGACGAGCCCGGTAGCATCTTCCCTTAACCGACCGACCGGTCGGTCTGCATCGGGGTTATTTCTCCCCATCGGGGATACACTAGGTCCCATCCCCAAAAAAGCAAGGGCTTTTTCCTTCCCTTGTGCAACGAGAGGAGCACGAAGTGGTCACCATTTTTTACGAGCGCGACGCTAAGCCCGATGCACTGAAAGGCAAAACCATCGCCATCCTTGGCTACGGCAGCCAGGGACACGCCCAGGCCCAGAATCTCCGCGACAGCGGACACAAAGTCATCATTGGTCTCGATCCCAACCGGCAAAGCGCGGCTCAGGCCCGCGCCGATGGCATGGTCGTCGTCGCTCCTGACGAGGCCGCCAAGCGCGCCGACTGGATCCACGTCCTCACGCCCGACGAAACGCAAGGCGAGCTCTATGAGCAGGCCATCAAGCCCTATCTGCATCCCGGAAAAGTGCTCGGCGTTTCCCACGGCTTCAGTATTCATTTCAAAACCATCGTTCCTCCGCCCGACGTCGACGTCGTAATGATTGCCCCCAAAAGTCCCGGGCACCTCGTTCGCCGCGTCTACACCGAAGGCCGCGGAGTTCCGGCGCTGCTGGCCATCCAGCAGGATGCCAGCGGACGTGCTCACGAACTCGGCCTCGCCTATGCTCACGGCATCGGTTCCACCCGCGCCGGAGTCCTCGAGACAACCTTCAAAGAGGAGACCGAAAGCGATCTGTTCGGCGAGCAGGCAGTCCTTTGCGGCGGCCTGACTTCGCTCATCAAGAAGGGATTCGAAACCCTGGTCGAGGCCGGCTACGCACCCGAGATCGCCTACTTCGAATGCTTGCACGAGGTGAAGCTCATCGTCGACCTGATCTACGAAGGTGGATTAGCACGCATGCGCTACTCCATCTCGAACACGGCCGAATACGGCGACTTGACGCGCGGCGAGCAGGTCGTCGGCGATGCCACGCGGCAAGCCATGAAAAAGACTCTGGCTGACATTCAATCCGGCAAATTTGCGCAAGAGTGGATTGCCGAGAACAAAGCTGGCTGTCCAAACTTCAACAAGCTTCGCGAAAAAGAAAAGCAGCATCCCATTGAAATCGTGGGCGCGCAACTGCGCGGCATGATGAGCTGGCTGCCCAAAGAAGGCAAGAAGACCGCCTCGCAACCAACAAAAGAGGTTGTGAACGCTTAAGTCGTAAGGGAATGGGGTGCCCCACGCCTCGCCGGGGTTGCGAGACGTGGGAATCCGCCAATGTTTTGACAAGGGGATCATGCTTAAAGGTTCGGATATCGTTCTGCAGTGCCTGCGCGCCGAAGGGGTGGACCTGGTTTTCGGTTACCCCGGCGGCGCGATCATGCCGCTCTACGATGCGCTAGACGGCAGCGGCGTGCGGCACATCCTCACCCGGCACGAGCAGGGCGCGGTATTCGCCGCCGAAGGCTACGCGCGAGTCACGGGCAAAGTTGGCGTGGCCATGGCCACCAGCGGTCCGGGCGCAACCAACCTCGTGACCGGCATTGCCGACGCGAAGATGGATTCCGTTCCCCTAGTCTGCATCACCGGCCAGGTCCGCAGCGCGCTGATCGGCACGGATGCGTTTCAAGAGACCGATGTTTTCGGCGTGACGCTCTCACTCACGAAATGGAGCCGCCTGGTTCGCACCATTGACGAGATTCCCGACGTCATCGCCGAAGGATTTTACTGGGCGCGCAGCGGACGTCCCGGCCCGGTGGTTATCGATATTCCCACCGACATGCTGAAGGCCAAGAAAGAGTTCTCCGGCCCGTCGAAGTTTACGCCGCACGCGCGTCCTGCCGACGCTAAGGCAGACGGTGGATTCACCGACACAGTCGTGGCGTTGCTGCAGCAGTCGGCAAAGCCGGTCGCGCTGGTCGGCGCCGGGGCAAAGCTCTCTGGAGCGATCCCGGATCTGCGCCGCCTGTTCGATCGGATGAACATTCCTGCATTCGCCACTGTCCATGGGCTGGGCGCTGTCGAACCGCAAGCTCCTTATTACCTGGGCATGGTCGGCATGCATGGAACGCGCGCCGCCAACCTGGCTCTGCACGAGACCGATCTGTTGTTGGTTTTCGGAGCGCGCCTCGATGATCGCGTGACTGGCGATCCCACACGTTTCGCGCCGCATGCCAAGATCGTCCACTTCGAAATTGATCCCGCGCAGCTTGACCGAGTGCGTCCCTGCGATCTGCCGGTGATTGGCAATCTCGCTGACACGATTCCCGCATTTGAAGCCGAATTACGGCGACACACGCTGCCTGACTTTTCCGGCTGGCGCAACATCGCATGCGGACCGGAACGCGCAGAACTCGATCCGCGCGGACTCGCGCAGCCCACCATCCGCTTCCTCGACGAACTTTTCAGCCGCTTGCCCGAAGGCAGCGTGATTCTCGCCGACGTCGGCCAGCACCAGATGTGGGCCGCGCAGCGTTATCGTTCGTCCTCGCCCCGAGGCTTCATCACCTCCGGCGGACTCGGGTCCATGGGATTCGCTTTGCCGGCTGCGGTGGGCGTGCAACTTGCCCAGCCCGATGCTTGCGTGCTCTGCGTTTCCGGCGATGGCGGATTTCAGATGAACATCCAGGAACTCGCGACCGTCCATCGCCTCGGGCTCCCCATCAAGATGGTCATCATCGACAACAAATATCTCGGCATGGTGCGGCAGTGGCAGCAGCTTTTCTACCAGCGCAATTACGCCGAAACCGATCTCAGCGACAATCCGGATTTCGTCGAGATCGCCAAGGCCTACAAGATTCACGGCTTCCGGCTGAATGAAGACGCGATGCGCGAGTTTCCCGTTTCCCCGGAGACGGGCGATCAGATCGACCGCTTCCTGCGCTCGCCCAAACCGGAGGTGCTGGTATTCGATTGCGCGCCCGAAGCCAATGTATTCCCCATGGTTCCGGCAGGCGCGACGCTTTCAGAGATGATGCTCGAAGAATGAGGGAATGCAGAAGTTCGGAATGTAGAAGCAAAAAATAAGGAGCGAAACCATGCAGCTCTTCCACATTCGCTATCGCAACACGCAGGGCACGTTGATGCGCATTTTGAACGCGGCTTCGCGGCGCGGGCTGGAACTGCCCGCCGTACAGGCGGCGGCCGCTGAGCGTGATCATCAAGTCACGCTCGCGCTCGACGTAAATCAGAAGCAGACCGGCCAGCTTTATCGCGAATGGTATTCGATTGCGGATGTGATCCACGTTGGTTCAGGCGCGGCGCACACTGCCGCATGGGCTTCCCATCATCCGCCGGCCGGCGTCACGCTCGAAGATTCGCGCGCCGCAGCTCGCGCCTAGGTCTATGACCGTATGGAGATGTATATCTGTAGATACTCGTGGAAGGAGCAAAAGAGCGGCATAGTGCAGGCATGCGAGCCTATCATCGGGTGCATGTCCAGCTAACCAAGAAGGATCGTAAACAGATCGCCGCCATGTTGAACAAGGGGTGGAAATCGGCGCGGGTGCTGCGGCGGGCTGTGATCCTGCGGGAACTCGGCCAGGGGCAGACGGCCGGGCAGGTAGCCCGCCATGTGGGTGTAGCCTCCAAGACGGTGCGGGCCATTGCCCGGCGCTACGAGGAGGAAGGACTGGAGTCGGCCCTGTACGAAAAGCCGCGTCCGGGCCAGCAACGAGTGCTGGACGCGGGCCAGAGTCAGCGCATCATCGCGATGGTGTGCAGCCCGCCGCCGCAAGGCACGGCGCGGTGGAGTGTGCGACTCATCGCTCAGGAAGCGGTGAAGCGGAGGTTGACGCGGCGGGTGGGCCGGGAAACGATCCGCATCCTGCTCCAGAGTCATGACCTGAAGCCGTGGCGGGAAAAAAATGTGGTGCGTGGCGGAACTGGACGCGGAGTATCTGCGGTGCATGGAAGACGTGCTGGCCTTATATGAGAAGCCGCTCTCGGAGCGGGAACCGGTGGTGTGTATCGATGAGAAGCCGGTGGTCCTGCATGCCGATCTCCGCCCCTGCCGACCCATGCATCCGGGACAAGTTCTGCGGCGCGACTGCGAGTACGAACGCCGCGGCACGGCCAACGCATTTTGCGGAGTGGAGCCCAAGGCGGGACGGCATTATCCGCGCGTGACTCCGGACCGTTCCTCGCCCGAGTTTGCCGATTATCTGCTGGAGATCGCGGAACATTATCCGGCGGCCGACACCATTCATCTGGTCATGGACAATCTGAGTTCGCACACCCGTAAGGCCGTGGTGGAGCGGTACGGCGAGAAGGCGGGAGGCTGGCTGTGGGACCGGTTCCGGGTACACTACACACCGAAGCACGGAAGCTGGCTGAATCAGGCGGAAATCGAAATCAGCCTGTTCTCCCGGCAGTGCCTGGGACGGCGCAGAATCCCATCGCTGGGCGATCTGCAGCGGGAAGCCAGGGCCTGGGGTCGGAGAATGAATCGGAATCGGGTCACCATCGACTGGCGCTTTACCCGCAAAAAGGCACGCTTGAAGTTCGGTTACAGAAGAAACCAGATTATGCGGTCAGAGACCTAGTCGCTTTGTGTATGGCGTTAAGATTGGCTTTGGTTTTGTAGCTGGGCAAGCATGACGTGTCCTGGGCACCGTCATGCACTTGGGGGAACCTGCAAAGCGGGTTCCCCATTTTTGATGGCGAACCCTTTAACCACTAAGGTACACGAAGGATAAAATCCCAGATATAGCGTCGACCTTCGTGTAACTTCGTGTCCTTCGTGGTTTACGCTTCTCGGTTCGGATTCACAACTTCTCCTATAATCTTTCAATATGGATCTCAAGCACATCAGTCGTGGAATTACAGACGGACGCGACCGCGCTGGCGCGCGCGCCATGTTCAAGGCGATCGGCTTCACCGATGCCGATCTCAGCCGTCCGATCATCGGCGTGGCCAATACGTGGATCGAAACCATGCCGTGCAACTTCCATCTGCGCCGCTTGTCGGCCAAAGTGAAGGAAGGAATTCGCGCTGCCGGCGGCACGCCTATGGAATTCAACACCATCGCTATCTCTGACGGCGAGACCATGGGCACCGAAGGCATGCGAGCCTCACTCGTCAGCCGCGAATTGATTGCCGACTCCATCGAACTGGTGTGTCGCGGCCAGATGTTCGACGCCGTGGTGTGCGTCGTGGGCTGCGACAAAACGATTCCCGCGGCGGCCATGGCGCTGGCCCGCATGAATCTTCCCGGCTTGGTGCTGTATGGCGGAACGATCGCTCCCGGCAGCTATCGCGGCAAGGATGTCACGGTTCAGGATGTTTTCGAAGCCATCGGAGCCAATGTCGCGGGCAAGATGACCGACGCGGAACTGAAAGAACTCGAAGACGTCGCCTGTCCCGGAGCGGGCGCGTGCGGCGGGCAATATACCGCCAATACCATGTCGACGGTGATGGAGATGATCGGACTGTCGCCCATGGGATTCAACAGCGTTCCGGCAATGGATGCGCAAAAAGATCAGATCTCATTCGACTGCGGCAAGGTCGTCATGAACCTGCTGCAGAAAAATCTCAAGCCTCGTGACATTCTCACGCGCGACGCATTCGAGAACGCGATCGCCGCGGTCGCCGCCACCGGCGGATCAACCAACGCGGTTCTGCATCTGCTGGCGATTGCGCGCGAAGCCGGGGTGGAACTCCAGATCGATGATTTCCAGACGGTGAGCGAGCGGACTCCGCTGCTCGCCGATCTGAAACCTTCCGGCCGGTTCGTTGCCGCTGACATGCATCATGCGGGCGGCATTCGCCTGCTGGCCAAGCGCCTGATGACTGGCAAGTATCTGTATGGATCGGCAAGGACCGTGACCGGGGAGACGCTGTCGCACGAGGCCGAAAGCGCCCATGAAACCTCGGGACAGGAAGTGATTGCTCCGCTCGACAAGCCGCTGAAAGCGACGGGCGGTCTCGTCATTCTCAAGGGAAATCTTGCGCCCGAAGGTTGCGTAGCCAAGATCAGTGGCCATGAACGCCTCGAGCATCATGGCCCAGCCCGCGTGTTTGAGTCGGAAGAAGACGCCATGACGGCGGTCACGTCGAAGAAGATCAAGGCCGGAGACGTAGTTGTCATTCGCAACGAAGGACCGAAGGGTGGTCCGGGAATGCGCGAGATGCTCGGCGTCACTGCCGCCATCGTAGGCGAGGGGCTCGGCGATTCGGTGGCGCTATTGACCGACGGACGCTTCAGCGGCGCGACTCGCGGCTTGATGGCAGGACACGTTTCTCCGGAAGCCGCATTGGGAGGTCCCATCGCCGGCGTGCGCGATGGCGACATGATTCACTTTGATGTCCGCAAGCAGGTGCTGAAGGTCGAAGTCAGCGACGATGTGTTGCGGCAGCGCATGACCCAGTGGAAGGCTTCGCAGCCGCGCTATGCCACGGGAGTGTTCGCGAAGTACGCGGCGTTGGTCGCGTCGGCGTCGCAGGGTGCGATCACGCGGCCAAGATAGAGTCTTTGCCGTCAGCGGATTAACCAGGGCGTCGATAAGTGTTATGGGGATTTATCGCCAGTTGACGTGCTAAACTTCCTCGAAATTCAGCGGTTTAACTTCCGCTCTATGACGACACTTGATGTCCTGATCGCGATCCCGGTCATACCTCTCGTTCCTATGTTCATAACGTGGTGGCTTCCTTGGGAGCGGTGGATTCCCTGGGGCAAACTGCCGAAGCTCGTGTTAGGACCCTACGTTTTGTACGCGGGATTTGCAGCTTGGCACTTCCATGCTAGCGACTGGTTTGTTCTGGTATTGGTTGTCGTGGGAGTCATTCTAACGATTGTGGGCGCGGTTGAGAACCCCCCGGCAACCCTCCCATCCACAACCGATAAAGCATTTCTCAAATCATTGGACGACTGGCTGCGCGGCCAATCAGAAATCATGATCCTCGTTCGCTATTCCCGTGCGGCGGGAAGCAAGTCTTTCGAGTTTTTTACTTCGTTCGCTGCGCTGAGAGCGAGGCTCGGTCTTTTGAAAGCTGAGACGAGCGTAACGGTGTTCCGAAAGCCTCAGCTCCCGCTGCGGGGCCGTGTCGATGATGAGTTCATTGCCGAGTGTCTGAGCTTTATACCGGAGGGTTCGGAATTTCTAGTTCTAGAAAATGATCCGCGGATGACAACACAGCAGTGGTTGTTTCACCACGAAGCGGGAGAGTCCACTGATGAGTTACGGCAAGTGCTGGAAGGGCTGCGAGGAAGGCTAGTGGCCGTCGGCGAATACCCGCAATGGCTGAAAGACAGTCCTGACGTGATTTCTGCGTACGTTCCAAACCAAGACGGCTCTGTCAAAGCAGGCGTGTACTTAGGCAATCGACTGTAGGTGTTGAAACCAGCGATAGCGCTCAGAACCTCATTCGCAGGCTCAATAGATGCAATCCAGATTTCGCGGGAGGGACGAGGCTGCATTTGATCCGGTCCTCGCTACGTCCCTCATGGTGCTGCGCAATTTTGGCGGGGATGAAGTGCTGACAGGCCGGTTCCCGCGCTGCCTCCCTGCGGCGGCTTTCATCCCACCTCCGATGCGTATGGTAGAGTAGTGCGGCGAATGTGGGGGCGTCCTCGCCCGACTGGACGCGGCCGGAACGACTAACTGACAAAATGATGATGGGGACCGCTGTTTCCTCTACGAAACGAAGAGGTCTTTTGCGCGCCATAGTTTGGTTAGCCATGTGCGCCCTGTGGCTGACGCTGCCCACGCCTGTCCTTGCGCAGTCCGCCGCGACTGCGCAGCCTCCGACTCAGGATTACCTCGTCTACGTCGTATGCGAATCCGCCGACAAGATTGTGCTGGTCCGCTTCGGCCCCGGCGGAGCCCGCATCGAGAGTGAGGCGCGCATCGGCCTGATGCCCACCGACATCAACGGCCCGCACGGCGTCGCCGTCTCTCCCGACAAGCAATTCGTCTACGTCGCGCAGGGACACGGCCTGTCCCGAAGGCTCGCTCTGGAAATTTCGCGCCGGCAGCAATACGGCCATCAAGTACACGAGCCTGGGCATGTTTCCGGCGACCACTGACATTTCTGCAGACGGCAATTTCGTCTACGTGGCCAACGCTAACTTTCATGGCGACATGGTTCCGTCGTCGGTCTCGGTCGTGGCCACCGACCAGATGATTGAGGTCAAGCGCATCACCACCTGCACCATGCCCCACGGTTCGCGCCTCAATCACGCTGGCACGAAGCATTACTCCGCCTGCATGATGGACGACATGATGGTCGAAATCGATACCAGCAAATTCGCCGTGGATCGCTATTTCATGCTGGCTGCGGGCAAGGAAATGGGCATGACTGGCGCTCCTTACGGCGCGGATGCGAAGATGTCCGCACACAACATGGCGAATCACAAGCCGTCGTGCACGCCCACCTGGGCGCAGCCGTCGAATGATGGCTCCATCATTTACGTGGCCTGCAATCAATCGAACGACATCGTCGCCGTCAATACCGATGCCTGGACCATGGCGCGGCGCTTTCCCGCCGGCAACGGTGTTTACAACCTGGCCATGACCAAAGACGGCCGCCTGATCGCCAGCAACAAGCGCGGACAATCCGTTTCCATCTTCGATCCCGTCGCAGGCAAAGAGCTGGCGAGGATTCCGACGAAGCGAAAAGTCGTTCACGGGATCGTGGTCTCGCCCGACGATCGTTACGCATTCATCTCGGTTGAAGGCGTGGGCTCTGAGCCGGGAACGGTCGAGGTGATCGACCTCAAGAGTCTGACGACCGTCGCCACCGTCGATGTGGGCGCGCAGGCGGCGGGCATTGATTTCTGGAAAATGGAACCGGTCAAGCAGTAGCGCAACAGCAAACATCCAGCGGAGGCCGAATGTTCAAGCGCAATGCATTCGTACTGTCGGTTGCAGTCATCGCTCTCTCGGCGTCGAGCGCGTGGGCGCAAGACGCCAGCGCGAAGCCTCAAGATGCGGCGAAGCCTCAGGAAGCGGCTTCCACTTCGGTGGCTCCCGCCAGCGTTGAGATCTCTCCCAAGACTCTCGACGCGCAGGTGGGGCAGAAGGTCAAGTTCAGCGCCGCAGCCAAAGACGCTGCCGGCAATCCGATCGACGCCAAGCCGTCGGTGTGGTTTGCCGCTCCTTTCGATCTCGCGGGTGCGGACGAATCGGGCGAAGTCACCTTCCACGCTCCCGGAGTGGTGACGGTGGGCGCCGTCATCGCCGGCAAGGCTGGCTACGCGACGGTGAACGTAGCCAATTCCAAGATCACGACGCTCGAACTGGAGCCGCTGTCTCACGCCATCGTTGCAGGAAGTGCCGAGAAGCTGAATGTCACCGCTCGCACGTCGAACGGGAATCCGCGTACCGATGCTGCGATCCAGTGGGCCTCCGACAAACCCTCCATCGCTAGCGTGGACGCGGCTGGACTGGTCACCGGGCTTGCTGCCGGGAGCGCGACCATCAAAGCAACCGCCGACGGGGCCAGCGGCACAGTCAAAGTGCAGGTGGTGCGCGATTCAGTGCGTAAGCTGACGATCAAGCCCGCATCCACCGATGCGCGTACAGGAGACGTCGTTCACTTCAGCGCCGGAGATGCCAGCGGCGGCAAGGCTCCTGCCGTGCGCTGGTCGATCAGCGGAAGCGGCGCCGCGGTTTACGCGGATGGCGTTTTCGTGGCGGAGAAGGCCGGAACCTACGTAGTCACCGCGAGCAGTGGCCAGCACAGCGCGTCTGCGTCGGTGGTGGTGCGGCCGCGCAACGTGGAGCGCGAAGTCGAAGTGGTGGCTCACGTCCCCATGCCTGATTTGCAAATGTCCGAGGAATGGATCATCGGTCATCATGCTTACCTCGCGACCGTCGCCGATAAGGTGTTCGTGTACGACATCGCCGATCCCGCAAATCCCAAACTCCTCGATACGCTCAAGGTCGATGCGCGGCTCGTCAACGACATCAGCACCACTCCCGACGAGAAGATTGGCGTGTTCACGCGCGAAGGCGCTTCCAATCGCAAGAACGGCATCGTGTTCCTCGACACCAGCGACGCTTCGCATCTGAAAGTGCTCTCGGAATACACCGCGACGGTCACCGGTGGCGTGCACAGCGCCTACATCGACGGGCACTACGTTTATCTGACGGACGATGCGACCGGATCGCTGCGCGTTATCGACTTTCAGGACCCCAAGCATCCCAAGGAAGTGGCGCGCTGGCAGGTGGAGAATCCCACCGTCGTCAGCATCAACACCGAGATGGGATCGATGACCAGCGGCCGTTACCTGCACGATCTGCAGGTGAAAGACGGCATCGCCTATCTCGCATATTGGCGCGACGGACTGGTGATTCTCGACGTGGGCAACGGCATGAACGGCGGAACGCCGGAGAATCCCAAGCTGATTGCCCAGTACAAGTTCAATCACTACGAACTTTATGGCGACGGCTGGCTCGCAGGCACGCACAGCGTGTTCCGCTACAAGAATTATCTGTTTGTGGGAGACGAGGTCTTCCCCGGAATTTTCCATCTCGAGGATCGCGACCGCATTCCGGTGCGCGCCATCTGCCACGTGATGGATCTGAGCGACATCAAACATCCGAAAGAAGTCGCGCAGTACGAGGTGCCCGAAGGCGGTTCGCACAATTTCTGGGCGGCGAATGACATGCTGTACGAGGGCTATTACAGCGGTGGCGCGCGTGTGCTCGATATTTCCGGTGAATTGCGCGGCGATCTTTACCGGCAGGGCCGCGAGATTGCCCGCTTCTGGACCGGGGATGCGAAGGGATTTCGCCCCAACCTGCCATTCACTTGGGGAGGTCAGCCTTGCTCGGTCACGTGCGACAGTCCTCTGCTGAACAGCTTGATGTACTTCAACGACATTCACTCAGGGCTGTGGATCACGAAGCTGGGCGAGCCGAAGTTCCAGGGATCGACGACCGCTCCGCCAGTGCGCAAGAGCGAGCAGACAATACATTAACCATGCGAATCAGGTAGCCACGCGAATCGAGGAAAAATCCAATGCACTTCGTCAATGCAGTGGAAGTCGGATCTGTAGTCTCATCAGAAAAAAGAGCGGGCACGGCCAGCCCGCTCAAACGGTTTGTAAGCCGGTATTTTTATTTCTGCATGTCGCTGCTGTTTGCCGTGCTCGTAGTCTGGGGCTTCAGCCGCACCGTCAACGACAATCTTTTTCACGCCGCCGTACCCCGTCCCCTCCTTCTCTGGATTCACGGTGCCGCGTTCTCGACTTGGGTGATGTTCTTCATCGCCCAGTCCACGCTGGTCCGCACACGTAACGTGAGCGTGCATCGTTTGTTCGGCTGGTTTGGAGCCGCGCTCGGCGCGGGGATGGTCCTGCTGGGTGTCGCCATCGCCATCGTCATGACGCGCTTCGACACTTTTCGGCTCCATCAGGCCGGAGTAGATTCGTTTCTCTCGATCCCGTTCTACGACATGATCGTCTTCGGCACCTGCCTTGCGCTTGCTATCTATTGGCGCACCAAGCCCGATTTCCATCGCCGCCTTTTATTCATCGCAACCTGCAGTCTGATGGACGCACCCGTCGGCCGCTTCGATTTCCTGTTCAACCACAACCTCTTCTATCTTTGCCTGGACCTTCTGATGGGACTCGGCATCGTGCGCGATCTGATCGTCGACCGCCGCGTCCACAAGGTGTATCTCTACACGCTACCCGCCGTGATCGTTGGCCAGAACCTTGCGATCTACATGTGGCGCATCAATCCCGCGTGGTGGCGAGGAATCACGCACGCCATCGTGGGATAAATAGACTCGTACGCAGCCGAGAGAGACTCGGGCGGGCCTAGAACCAGTCGCTGCGGTAAGCGATCCACCACGCCGCCACGAGTATAGGGATGGTCGCGGCGCAGGCCCACCAGAACGGCAGCAAGAAATCCGCGATCAGGCCAAACAGGGTAAAGATGATCCAGAACATCTTCCTCTGCATGGGACTGATTGTAGGACAAGACGGACCCGCGTAAGACGTTACTCTCGGACCTACTGGGCAGGTTCGTCCGGCCAAGCGGCGTTCGGCTCATAAGCAGTCCCGGAGCCGCTTGCCCCCGTGCGCCAGCTGTGAAAAACTTAACCGATACCAATAATTGCCGCCTTATATGGGCTGGCCCGCGGGCCTAATGCCCCGGAACGGCTGGCGTGCCGGTATTACGATCCCTATGGCCACAAGAACATTATTCGAAAAAATATGGGACGCGCATCTGGGCGCGCAGCCCGCCGGGCGCTCGCCCATCCTTTATATCGATCTGCATCTGGTCCACGAAGTCACCTCGCCGCAGGCCTTCGATGGACTGCGCGCCGCCGGACGCAAAGTGCGGCAGCCTGCCCGCACAGTCGCCACTGTCGATCACAACATTCCCACCGAGCCGCGCGGCACACCCATTACCGACTTGATTGCGGCGAAGCAGATTGCCGCGTTGCAGGCCAACTGCAAAGAGTTCGGCATCCGCCTCTTCGACATGGATTCGCCCGAGCAGGGAATCGTGCACGTGATCGGTCCGGAGTTGGGCATCACGCAGCCGGGCATGACCATTGTCTGCGGCGATAGCCACACCAGCACGCACGGCGCGTTTGGCGCGCTGGCGTTCGGCATTGGCACGTCGGAAGTGGAGCACGTTCTGGCCACGCAGTGCCTCGCCCAGCAGCGTCCGAAGACCATGAAGATCGATGTGCGCGGACGCCTGGCCGACGGCGTCACTGCCAAAGACCTGGCGCTCGGGATCATCGGCCAGATCGGAACCGATGGCGCTACCGGGCACGTGATCGAATACGCAGGTCCGGCGGTGCGCGCACTTTCCATGGAAGGCCGCATGACCCTGTGCAACATGAGCATCGAAGCCGGAGCCCGCGCCGGCATGGTGGCGCCCGACGAGACCACCATCGCATACGTGAAGGGTCGAAAATTTGCTCCCACCGGCGACGATTGGGACAAGTCCGTCGCCTACTGGCGTAGCCTGCCGTCGGATGCTGACGCGGCCTTCGACAAGGTCGTCGAGATCGATGCCGCCCAGCTGTGCCCGTTTGTGACTTGGGGAACGAATCCGGGAATGGTCGCTCCGGTTACGGGGCGTGTACCCGAAGTGAAAGGTCTCGATGAGTCCGACCGCCGCGCTGCCGAACTCGCCTTGCAGTACATGGCGCTGGAGCCAGGGAAGCGCATTGAAGATATCGGCATTGACCGTGTATTCATCGGCTCCTGCACCAATTCGCGGATCGAAGATCTGCGGGCAGCGGCGAGGGTCGCGAAAGGCCATCGCGTGAATGGGAAAGTCCGAGCGATGGTCGTGCCTGGATCGCAGGCGGTGAAACGCGCGGCAGAGCAGGAGGGCTTGCACAGGATTTTTCAGGATGCCGGCTTCGAATGGCGCGAGTCGGGATGCTCGATGTGTCTGGGCATGAATCCCGACATTTTGCAGCCCGGAGAGCGCTGTGCTTCCACCAGCAACCGCAACTTTGAAGGCCGCCAGGGACGCGGCGGCCGCACGCATCTGGTGAGTCCGATGATGGCGGCAGCCGCAGCCATAGCCGGCCATTTCACCGACATAAGAAATTGGAAGTTTCAGCAGTGAGAGCACGACCGGCGGCTGAGCGCAGCGAAAGCGTAGTGCGGTATGAAAGCGTAGCGCTGGCGTCCCGTCGGCTGTCCCGGGGGCGTCTCGCCCGCGGAGCCAGCCCAGCAGATTAGGAGACTCATGAATCCATTTACCGTACATCGCGGGCGCGTAGCCCCGCTGGATCGCGTCAACGTAGATACCGATCAGATCATCCCCAAGCAGTTCCTGAAGCGGATCGAGAAGACCGGCTTCGGCCAGTTTGTGTTTTATGACTGGCGCTTCAGCGCGGATGGCCAGAAGAATCCGGACTTCGTTTTGCACGAACCACGCTACGAAGGCGCCAGCATTCTGGTCGCGGGGAAAAATTTCGGCTGCGGATCGTCCCGCGAGCACGCGGTCTGGGCGCTCGCCGACTTCGGATTCCGCGCCGTCATCTCGTCTTCGTTCGCTGACATTTTTGCCAACAACAGCACCAAGAATGGATTCCTCACGGTCCGCCTCACCGACGACGAACTCGCCACGGTCATGGGCCGCGCCCAGGAGATCGACGACTACGAGGTCACGATCGATCTGGAGAAGTGTGAAGTCCGCGACGATCAGGGATTCCACGCCAAGTTTCCCATCAATGAATTTGTAAGACATTGTCTACTGAACGGCCTCGACGACATTGGCCTCACACTTCAGCATGAGAAAGAAATTGCGGCCTATGAAACTAATCATCCGGCGCCGCAAGCCCTGACTTCGTCCTCCCGGTGAAAAACGGTAAACCGAAGTCAACGGGAGTAAAGATTTGTAAAAACTGGAAGCCGGTCCTTGACCCGCCGCTGGCCGCAGTTGATCCTAGAATGGCGCGGTTCTGCCCTTGCAACTTCGTGTGCGGTTCCAGCCTGAGGCGCATTCAAGGAAAGCCTTAATCGGCAGGAAAATCTCGCTTTTGGGGCAGAGTTGCTGGAGCCAAGTCTACAATGTTTACGTCTAATACTTGGGCTTTCTACGTCCCAGTGTCGAACGAAGGGCAACGGAATAACCTGTGAAAATGATGCACTTATATAATCGATACCCTCGCGCGCAAGCGGTGCCGCGGGTGGCGGCGCTTGGCATTCTTGTGGCAGTTTGCGCGTACCTCATCGGCTGCAGCGCCTCCGACTCCAAACAGCAAAAGGCGCATGCCGCCGGTCCCCATGCCGTCTCGGTTGCGGTGGCCCCCGTTCAGCGCCAGGATGTCCCCGTCTATCTCGCCGGATTGGGCGCGGTCACAGCCTTCAACACCGCTAATATCAAGAGCCGCGTCGATGGCCAGATCATGAAGGTCAATTTCGTCGAAGGACAATCCGTCCGCGAAGGTGACCTGCTGATCGAAATTGATGACCGTCCCTACAAGGTGCAGCTCGAGCAGATGCAGGCGCAGCTGTTCAAGGATCAGGCTTCGCTGCGCGATGCCAAGCTCAATCTGGATCGTTACGTGGCGCTGATTCCTTCCGGCAGCATTGCTCAACAGCAGGTCGACACGCAGAGATCGACGGTCGATCAGCTGGAAGGCCAGGTGCGCACGGATCAGGCGCAGATCGATAACGCGAAACTGCAGATCGTCTATTGCCACATCACGGCGCCGTTTAACGGGCGAGTGGGATTGCGGCAGGTGGATCCGGGAAATATCGTACACGCCGCCGATACCAATCCCATGCTGATTCTTACCCAGTTGCAGCCGATTGCCGTGATCTTCACCCTGCCCGAAGACGTGTTGCCCACCGTGTCGCAGCACATGCACCAGGGAGCATTGGAAGTGGATGCGTTCAGCCGTGACGATCAGACCAAGCTGGCCTCGGGAAAGTTGCTGACCATCGACAACCAGATTGATCCCACCACGGGCACCGCCAAGTTGAAAGCTGTGTTCGATAACAAAGACAACAAGCTCTGGCCCAACCAGTTCGTCAACGCCGACTTGCTTTTGGAAACGCGCAAGAACAGCACCGTGATTCCCACTGCGGCGATTTTGCGCGGTCCCCAGGGAACGTTCGTTTATACCGTTAACCCTGACAAGACCGTGCAGGATAAGCCGGTCACAATCGCTCTCACGCAGGGTGATACCACCGTGATCACCGACGGCGTGAATCCCGGAGAAACCGTGGTCACCGACGGGCAGGATAAGCTGCAGCGGGGCAGCAGCATCGAGCCGCGGAGCATAGCTCCCACTACCGGACTGGGTGTCGGTCCCGGCAGTGCCAATCGGCGTCGAGCCGCGGCCGCTCCCGGGTCCACTGGTTCCGGGCCGGCTAATTCTGGTTCCGGCTTTGCGGGTGCCCCAGGTTCATGAGTCCTTCACGGCTATTTATTCTCCGTCCGGTAGCGACCACGCTGCTGATGTTTGGAGTTCTGCTTGTGGGCGGGGTTGCGTTCATGCAACTCCCGGTCTCCGCGCTTCCTGAAGTCGACTACCCGACAATTCAGGTGATGACGTTCTATCCCGGAGCAGATCCGGATGTGATGGCGTCCTCGGTTACCTCCCCGCTGGAGCGCCAGTTCGGACAAGTCCCTGGCCTCAGCCAGATGACCTCGACGAGTTCCTATGGAAGCTCGGTCATCACCCTGCAGTTCGGCCTCGATCAGAATATTGACGTGGAAGAGCAGCAGGTGCAGGCTGCGATCAATTCCGCGGGAACGTACCTGCCCACCGACCTGCCCAATCCTCCTATCTACAACAAGGTAAATCCGGCGGACGCGCCGATTCTGACCTTGGCTCTGACTTCCGATTCACTGCCGTTGTCGAAGGTCGAGGATCTCGCCGACACCTCGCTGGCGCAGAAGATTTCTCAGCTTCCCGGCGTGGGCCTGGTTTCAATCAGCGGCGGACAGAAGCCCGCGGTGCGCATTCAGGCCAATCCCACGGCTCTGGCCTCCTACGGGCTGAGCCTGGAGGATCTGCGCGCGGCCTTGGTGCAAGCCAACGTCGATCAAGCCAAGGGCGTCATTGACGGAGCCCGCCAGTCCTACACCATCGGCGCCAACGATCAGCTTTTCTCCAGCGACCAGTACAAGCCCATCGTCATCGCTTACCACAACAACGCGCCGGTGCGGGTCAGCGACGTTGCCAACGTAATCGACGGCACCGAGAACAATCAGCTCGCCGCGTGGATGAACCAGACTCCCGCCGTGATCGTGAATATTCAGCGCCAGCCGGGCGCCAACATCATCAGCGTAGTCGATCGCATCAAGAAGCTGCTGCCGCAACTGCAGGCTTCGCTGCCCACCGCAGTGACCGTGCAAATCCTGACCGATCGCACTACGACCATCCGCGCCTCGGTCAAAGACGTCGAGTTCGAATTGATGCTGGCCATTGCGCTCGTCGTCATGGTCGTCTTCCTGTTCCTGCGTAACCTCGCGGCCACGGTTATTCCCAGCGTCGCCGTACCTCTGTCGCTGATCGGCACCTTTGGCGTGATGTACCTGCTCGGCTACAGCCTCAACAATCTGACACTGATGGCGCTCACCATCTCCACCGGATTCGTCGTCGACGACGCCATTGTCATGATCGAGAACATCGATCGCTTCCTCGAAGCGGGAGATTCTCCGCTCGATGCCGCGCTCAAAGGGTCGAGCCAGATCGGCTTCACCATCATTTCGCTTACCGTTTCTCTGATCGCCGTGCTGATTCCCTTGCTCTTCATGGGCGACATCGTGGGCCGGCTCTTCCGCGAATTCGCCGTCACGCTGGCCGTGACCATTCTCGTGTCGGCGGGCGTCTCGCTCACTCTGACGCCCATGATGAGCGCGAAACTGCTCAAGCATCACAAGGAAGGCGAGGAAAGCCGCTTCTACCAGATCACCGAGGACTACTACAACCGCATCATCGCGTTCTACGGGCGCACCGTGAAATGGGTGCTCAAGCATCAGACCGCGACCTTGCTGGTCACCTTCAGCACCCTGGTCCTCACGCTGTTTCTCTACGTGATCGTGCCCAAAGGATTTTTCCCGGTGCAGGATACCGGCGTGATCCTGGGAGTTTCCGAAGCTCCCGATTACGTTTCGTTCGAAGCGATGGCCCAGCGGCAGCAGCAGTTGGCCAAAGTTATTTTGCACGACAAAGATGTGGACAGCCTGTCGTCGTTCATCGGCGTCGACGGCACCAATACGACTCCGAACGAAGGACGCATCCAGATCAATCTCAAGCCGCGCGATCAGCGTTCCGACGATGCTTCGGCGATCATCCGGCGCTTGCAGCCGGAACTGGCCAAGGTTGATGGCATCACCCTCTATATGCAACCGGTGCAGGACCTCACGGTCGAAGACCGCGTCAGCCGGACACAATTTCAGTACTCGATCGAAGATGCCGACGCCCAGGAACTCGCCCAGTGGACGCCCAAACTCGTGGCCAAACTGCAGACCCTGCCCGCCTTGCGCGATGTGGCCACCGATGAACTCAACAACGGCTTGAAGACCAACGTCACCATCGACCGCGACACCGCGTCGCGCCTGGGAATTTTCCCGCAGGCCATCGACAACACGCTCTATGACGCCTACGGACAGCGCCAAGTCTCCACCATCTTCACGCAGTTGAATCAATATCACGTGATCCTCGAGGTTTTGCCGAACTTCGCCCAAAATCCCGCCGACCTGAAAGACATTTACATCCGCCCCAGCGTGGTGACGCCCAACTCCGGCGCGCCCACCGCCAACGGCGCCGCTGTCACGACCAGCGGTGCCCCAGTCCCGATTGCCGCCTTTACTCACATGGATTCGGCCAGCACCTCGCTCGCGGTCAATCATCAGGGACAATTCCCCGTGGTGACGCTCTCGTTCAATTTGGCGCCCGGAGCCTCGCTGGGCGACGCGACCAAACAGATTCAGCAAGCGGAGAAGGACATCCAGCTTCCGCCCAGCATTCACGCGGCCTTTCAGGGGACGGCTGCCGCCTTTCAGAATTCCCTGGCTTCCGAACCGTACTTGATTCTGGCTGCCGTCATCACCGTCTACATCGTGCTGGGAGTCTTGTACGAAAGCTACATCCATCCCGTCACGATTCTTTCTACCCTGCCTTCGGCCGGCGTGGGCGCGATTCTCGCCTTGATGATCACCGGGAATGACCTGACGGTAGTGGCGTTGATCGGCATCATTCTTCTGATCGGCATCGTGAAGAAGAACGCCATCATGATGATCGACTTCGCGCTCGAGGCTGAGCGCGTCGAACACAAGCCGCCCGAGGAGGCGATTTATCAGGCGTGCCTGTTACGCTTCCGCCCCATCATGATGACCACTATGGCCGCACTGCTCGGCGGATTGCCGTTGGCTCTTGGCACCGGAACCGGAGCCGAATTGCGCCGTCCCCTGGGCATCACCATTGTCGGCGGATTGCTCCTCAGCCAGTTGCTAACGCTCTACACCACGCCGGTGGTTTATTTGTGGTTCGACCGCCTGGCGCATCGATTCTCGCGCTACCGCATCGGCAACGAGATTCCACCCGAACCCATGTCGGCGGATTAGACGATGAGTATCTCGGCTCCATTTATTCGCCGCCCGATCGGCACGTCGCTTTTGGCTGCGGCCCTGCTGCTCTCTGGCATTCTGGCTTTCAATTTCCTACCGGTAGCCTCCCTGCCGAAAATGGACTTCCCGGTCATCAGTGTGGGCGCGGCCCTGCCTGGCGCTGATCCTCAGACCATGGCATCGGCAGTGGCCACGCCGCTGGAACGGCAGTTCGGCCGAATTGCGGCGGTGAATCAGATGACGTCGGCCAGCCAGTTGGGGAGCACGGGAATTGCCCTGCAATTCGATCTGAACCGCGACATCAACGCTGCCGCTCGCGACGTGCAGGCCTCCATCAATGCTGCTCGAAGCCAGCTCCCTGCGAACCTGCCGAGCAATCCGGGTTATCGCAAAGTGAATCCGGCGGACGCGCCCATTCTGTTGCTGGGACTCACCTCCGACACGACGACTGTCCCTCAGATGTACGACGCGGCCGACTCGATCCTGTCGCAAAAGCTGTCGCAAGTGGACGGAGTGGGGCAGGTTTTTGTGTGGGGTGCGGCGCAACCCGCGGTGCGGGCCGAGGTGAACCCAACTCTGCTTAACAAACTGGGGATTGGCCTGGATACGGTCCGCAATGCCTTAAATGCGGCCAATGCCAACCGGCCGAAGGGGATGGTGCACAACGGTACGTCGTCGCAGATGCTGGACACGACGGACCAACTCTTTACCGCAGATCAGTATCGATCGCTGATCATGTCTTACAACAACGGAGCGGCAGTGCGGCTCGGGGATGTAGCCGATGTGGAGGACGCGGTCTCCGACGTGCGCAACCTTGGCCTGATCAATGGCAAACCCGGCATTATTCTGCCGATTTTCCGGCAGCCGGGCGCGAACATCATCGATACCGTGGACCGGGTGAAGGCGATCATTCCCTATCTGCAATCCTCGATTCCGCCGGCAATGAAGCTTTCGGTCGTGATGGACCGGACCACGTCGGTGAGAGCGTCGGTGAAGGACATCGAAAGAACGCTGCTCATATCCATCGTGCTGGTGATCCTGGTCGTGTTCCTGTTCCTGCGTACGGTACGGGCAACCATCATTCCCAGCATCTCCGTTCCGCTCTCGCTGGTGGGAACGTTCGGGGTGATGTACCTGCTGGGGTACAGTCTGGATAACCTGTCGCTGATGGCGCTGGCGATCTCGACCGGGTTCGTTGTGGATGATGCGATCGTAGTGCTGGAAAACATCACCCGCTACCTGGAGCACGGCATGGGTGCCGTGGAGGCGACCTTCAAAGGGGCCGCTGAGATTGGATTCACCGTCTTGTCGATGAGCGTCTCACTGATCGCCGTGTTCATCCCGCTGCTGATGATGGGTGGAATCGTGGGGCGGCTGTTCCGCGAGTTTGCGGTGACGCTGAGTACAGCGATCGTAGTGTCACTGCTGGTTTCGCTGACCACCACTCCCACGATGTGTGCGAAATTCCTGAGACCGTCAAAGATGGAGAAGCACAACATCTTTTACCGCGCCAGCGAGTGGTTTTTCGACGGACTTCTGGCGACTTACGATCGCATGCTGAAACGCGTGTTGTCCCATCAGTTTGCGATGTTGATTGTCACGATCACGGTTGCGTTCCTGAGTATCTACCTGTACTTCAAAGTGCCCACCGGTTTCTTCCCCCAACAGGACACGGGGCGTATTCAGGGATCGGTCATCGGGGCTCAGGATATTTCGTTCCAGTCGATGGCCGACAAGATGCGGCGCTACATCAAGATCGTGATGGCAGATCCGTCGGTCGATACCATGGCTGGGTTTACGGGCGGGAACAGCGCCCTGAACCAGGGCCGATTCTTCGTGATGCTGAAGCCGCTGGAACAGCGCGGCCCTTGCCAGAAACAGCACTTCTGGGAGTCTTGCCATTACCCGACTGCCGACGATGTGATCAACCGTCTGCGCGGCAAACTCGCGGTCGTGCCGGGCGCTACGCTGATTCTGCAGTCGGCGCAGGAACTCACCATTGGCGGGCGCTATGGCAACGCACAGTACCAGTACACGCTGCAGAGCGCGAACCTGGATGATCTGAACACCTGGGCGCCTCGCTTACTCACCAAGCTCAGAACCCTGCCTGAACTGCGCGACCAGAACTCTGACCAGCAGGATAAGGGACTGCAGGCGAAGCTCGTGATCGATCGCGACACAGCGAGCCGGATGGGCATCACTCCCCAAACCCTGGACAATGCGCTGTATGACGCCTTCGGACAGCGGCAGGTGTCGACGATGTATCGCCCCCTGAACCAGTATCACGTCGTGATGGAAGTGGCGGCGCAGTTCCAGCAAACTCCCGAAGCGCTGCAAAATATCTATCTGCGGTCGACCGCGGGAACGCCGGTACCGCTCGCTGCATTTACGCATTTCGAGCCATCGAACACGCCGCTCGCCGTGAATCACCAGGGGCAGGTGCCTTCGGTGACGATCTCGTTCAACTTGGCGCCGGGAGTTTCTCTCGGGCAGGCGACGGATGCGATTGAAAAGGCCGAGCGCACGATCGGGTTTCCCCCGACCATCCAGGCTAGTTTTCAGGGGACCGCCGCGGCTTTCCAGGATTCGCGCTCGAACATGCTGGTCCTGATCATCGCTGCCCTGGGCGCCGTCTACATTGTGCTGGGCATGCTTTACGAGAGCTACATTCACCCGATCACGATCCTTTCCACCATCCCTTCAGCCGGCGTAGGCGCGCTGCTGGCGCTGCTGCTGACGCACAACGAACTCAACGTGATCGGGATGATCGGCATCATCCTGCTGATTGGCCTGGTCAAAAAGAACGCCATCATGATGATCGACGTGGCGCTCGACGTGGAACGCACGCAAGGCAAGAAGCCGGTGGAGGCTATCTACGATGCCTGCATTCTGCGCTTCCGCCCCATCATGATGACCACCATGGCAGCCCTGCTCGGTGGATTGCCTCTGGCGCTCGGCAACGGCACGGGGTCCGAGTTGCACCGGCCCTTGGGAATCACCATCGTGGGCGGTTTGATCGTCAGCCAGATGTTGACCCTTTTTACCACTCCGGTTGTGTATGTCTACCTGGACCGCCTGCGCCTTGCCTTGCGCGGCAGAGAGGACGAGCGCCTGCCAGAAACTTCCGCGCCCGGCGCGCCCCGTCCCAGTCCTGCGCACTGATTTCGATTTAAATTACAATGGACGGCGGCGCGTCGGGGCACACGGTACAACCTGACCTAAGATGGCCGGCATCGGACAGCTAATGAACCCCGCTGCTGCGCAAATTACCGCTTGTCCCGTATGATAGGGGTCACGAGTAGAACTGCCTGCGGGCGATGAGATGCCAGAGAGCAACGGGCAGACCAGCGATTTCCAGTTCCGTTTTTCGTAAAATTCATCGAGGAGTCAGGGATGCTTAAGAAGGCGGCGGCTCTTTTGCTTGTTTGCGCGAGCGCGGGAATATGCCTTAGTTGTGGAGTGACGGAAGGTCGGTTGCTGTTCGCAGCAATTCCAAGTGCCAACGAGCTGGTGGTTTACCGTGAGGACCCGAACTCCGGTGCTCTTACCCAACTGGTCGCGAGTCCGGTCGCGGCGGGTCCGGGCGTCCGCGCTTTAGCATTGCATCCCAACCAGAAGTTCCTCTATGCCGCAAACTCCGGAGAGAATGACGTCTCCGTATTCAACGTTGCCATTTCCGGGGGCCTCACCGAGCAGACTCCGCGCACTGCCGTGGGCACCGCTCCCACGCTGATCGCCATGGATTCCACGGGAAGTTATCTGTACGTGGGAAACACCGGGCAGCAGCCGAGTATTTCCGTGTTTTCGATTGATTCCAAGACCGGCCACCTGTCCCCCGTGGCTCAGCCTCCCGGCACCGGCAACACTGCCTATATCGGCCTGACCCCCATCAACATGACGGTCTCGGCCGGAAATGTTCTCTACGTCACTGGACAAGGATTGGAAGGCTACGTACTGGCCTTCCCTCTGAGTAACGGAGTTCTGGGCACGCCGCCCCCGCAGTCGCCCTACCTGGCCGGCAATAACCCTTACGGGCTGGCTACTTTTTCCTCTTCCGGCGCAACTTATCTTTACACCGCGAACAAGTTGGACGATTCGGTTTCCGAATTCTCCATCGCCTCCAACGGTTCGCTCACCGCGTTGGCAGGGAACCCCATCTCCATCAGCTTCACCGCTCCTACTGCCTTGTTGATTGCCCCCTCGGGCAAATATCTTTTCGTCGCCGATCAGGGATCGAGCAACCTGGAGGGTTTTTCCATTGGAACCGGTGGCTCGCTCAATTTGCTGGCCAGCGCTCCCTTCGCTACCAAAGCCTCGCCCACTGCGCTGGCCTGCGATTCCGTCGGCCGGTATGTTTTTGTGGCTGGCCAGTCGAGTCCGGGCTCGATACAATCTTTTTTTCTCTCCTCGGGCAATGGGACGTTGACTCTGATTACGTCCTATTCGATTGCGCCGGGGGCGCCAACTTCCATGGTCTTGACCAAGTAACTGGGGCCCGCAGCAAAGTTAACAAGTGTGTGACAATTCTGGCCGTGAACCGGGGAAAATATGTTCAGCGGCACATTGCTTGCGAGTGCAACCGCGAGCAACGCCGGGACATCTAATCTTTTATTCAAGTTGTCCCTCAACCGCTGGCGCTAATTCGAAGCCGGAGCCGGGATCCATTCCAATGAAAATCGCCAGCGCTGCAAGCGCCTTCCCGAAGAATTATTACTCCCAGAAATTCCTGCTGGAAAAACTCCAGGAGTATTGGGGCGACCGCCTCAAGAACCCGCGCATGCTTGAGCGGCTGCACCGCAATGTGACCGTGCAAGGACGCTATCTGGCCATGCCTCCCGAGCGATATAACGATCTTCAAACTTGGGGCCAGGCG
Source organism: uncultured Acidobacteriota bacterium (assembly GCA_963719865.1). GTDB lineage: Bacteria > Acidobacteriota > Terriglobia > Terriglobales > Acidobacteriaceae > Sulfotelmatobacter. The sequence goes on from CAVRDS010000016.1 coordinate 115,073, forward strand.
AACGATGTATGGATTCAGGTTGCACAGGAATTGGGCGAGCAGGCGCTTTGCCGCGCTCTGCATCATGCGGGACTGCAGCCCCGGGAACTCGGCGCTCTTTTCTTCACTTCGGTGACCGGAATTTCCAGTCCTTCCATCGACGCTCTCCTCATCAATCGCATGGGGCTTTCGCCGAATATCCGCCGGCTCCCAATCTTCGGCTTGGGCTGTGTTGCCGGAGCAGGCAGGAATCGCGTGTGCCGCCGACTACGTGCGCGCCTATCCCTCGCAATCGGCCGCGCTCGTCTCGGTTGAGCTGTGCTCGTTGACCATTCAGCGCGACGATCTTTCTGTGGCCAACCTGATTTCTTCCGGCCTCTTCGCCGATGGCTCCGCTGCCGTGATTGTGAACGGAGCCGCGGTGGATTCAACCGGCCCCGAGATCCTCGCCACCCAGTCGATTTTTTATCCCAATACGGAAGAGATGATGGGATGGAACGTGAGCGAGAAAGGATTTCGCATCACGCTCTCTCCCGAAGTCCCAGTGCTGATTCGCGAGCACCTCGGCCAGGGTGTGGACGCATTTCTTGCCGCTCGCCAGTTACAGCGGAAAGATATCGGGAGCTGGGTCTTGCACACCGGCGGTCCTAAAGTTCTCGAAGCCACTGCGGCGGCACTCGATTTGAACAACGGCCAACTGGATGCTTCGTGGGACTGCTTGAAGCGAGTGGGAAATTTGTCGTCGGCATCGGTGCTGGTCGTGCTTGAGGACGTGATGAAAAACCGGCGCCCGGAGCCGGGCACGCTGGGCCTCCTGGCTGCCATGGGGCCCGGATTCTGCTCGGAGCTGGTCCTTTTGAAATGGTGAAGGTGATGGTGAGGGTGACGGTGGAAGCACGGTGCTGAACTCGACCGATGTTTTTGTGATTGGCGGCGGCCCCGCCGGATTAGCGGCGGCCATCGCCGCCCGCAAGCGCGGTCTGAGCGTCATCGTGGCCGACGGAGCCCAGCCGCCCATCGATAAAGCCTGCGGCGAGGGCTTGATGCCCGACGGACTGGCCGCGCTCCATGCATTGGGCCTGCAGTTGCCCTTGGCCGAAAGCTATCCGTTTTGTGGCATTCGCTTTCTGAGTGCGGCGTTGTCCGCCGAAGCTCCGTTCCCAGGCGGTGGGTGCGGCAGTGCGGTACGCCGCACCATTCTGCATCGTTTCATGATCGAATCTGCTGAGCAGGCGGGAATTGAGTTCCTCTGGCGAACGCCCGTCACCGGTATCTCCCCCACCTCGGTTCATCTTGGCAAAAGCACGGTTCGAAGCCGCTGGATTGTTGGCGCAGATGGGGCGCACTCGCGCGTCCGGCGCTGGGCAGGACTCGAAAAGTCCTCGCGTCCCCAATTGCGGTACGCCTTTCGTCGCCATTATCGCGTCCCTCCCTGGACCGATCACATGGAAGTGCACTGGGGCGCTCGCTGTCAGGGTTACGCGGTCGGCGTGAGCCCCGAGCAAGTTTGCGTGGCGCTGGCATCGCACGATCCCAACTTGCGGCTGGAAGATGGCTTGTGCCAATTGCCCAGACTGCGCGAGCGGCTTGCGGGATGTGAACCGGTTTCCACGGAAATAGGCGCGATCACGGCCAATCGCCGTCTCCGACGCGTGTGGCGTGGGAATGTGGCGCTGATCGGCGATGCGGCCGGAACTGTCGATGCCATCACCGGCCAAGGCCTGGGCCTGGCTTTCCGTCAGGCCGTAGCGCTGGCGCACTGCCTCGAATCCGGCAATCTTGCGCCCTACCAACTCACACACCGGCGGCTGATGCTGCGCCCCCTGATCATGGCGCGGCTCATGCTCACGCTCGATGGACGTCCGCGCCTGCAGCATCGCACTTTGCAAGTGTTTCGAAAGCATCCGCTAATTTTTCGGCGATTGCTCGCGCTGCACGTTGGAGCGTTGCGGCCAAGGCAGCTGGCCTCCAACGCCTTGAGCCTGGGATCGGGCTGCTGACTGCAACCTATGCGCGAGCTCTCCACGAAATTCCGCAGGCAGTTGCTGGCAGCGATCGCTCTGCTGGCCGCCACTGTCAGCTTTGCCGCCGCGCAAGATACCGCATTCCAGGTGGATCCCAGCCAAACGTCGGTGAATTTTACCTTGGCTGATGTGCTTCACACCGTGCGCGGAACTTTCAAGCTGAAACGCGGAGGGCTCCAGTTCGATCCGGGCTCGGGCAAAATCACGGGCGAGATTGTGGTCGATGCAGCCAGCGGCGACAGCGGCAGCGGCATGCGCGACCGCAAAATGCATAGAGAAGTTCTGGAGAGTGCCCGCTATCCCGAGATCGCCTTCCGCCCCGATCGAATCGAGGGGGTCGTGGCGACCCGGGGGAAATCTTCGGTTATGGTGCACGGCATCTTCCGTATTCACGGAACCGATCGCGAGATCACGGTTCCGGCGCAGGTAGAAACATCAGCCGATCATTGGACGGCAACCGTGCACTTCACCGTTCCCTACGAAAAGTGGGGAATGAAAAATCCCAGCAACCTGTTCCTGAAAGTCAGCGATTCCGTGCAGATCGATCTGATCGCCGCGGGTAGCATCGTGCGCCGCACAGCGAACTCCACTCAATAGCCTTGCCGGGGAAAGATTCCGCCGCCTTCCGTGCAGTCGTAAGCGCGGCCCGCCGCCAGGTTCTTATATTCCTCCGTCCGTCCGCTGGGCCAGTCGATGACCACCCGCTCCACACGATCGCGCTTTTCCAAGCCAAAGGTCACCGGCAGTTCCGACTGCGATAAATAACTCGATCCCCCTTTTACCATTCGCCTTTGCACCATTTCTCCGGCGAAGACGCGCACGACGGCGCCAATTCCGTCGCGGTTGGATTTCGTTCCCCTGAGGTGAAACCGGATGCTGCGATTTCCCGACAGTTGATCGTTGCGATATAGATACGCCGGGCCGTTATTCGTCGTGATCAGCAGGTCGAGATCGCCATCGCGGTCGAAATCCCCGTAAGCCAGTCCCCGCCCGACTTTCGGCGCGTCGAAGCCACCGCCCACCTGCGCTGCGACATCGCGGAACGTTCCTTTCCCGCTGTTCAGAAACAGTTGCGGCGGCTGCGCATATCCCACGTTACCGCGAATATTTCTCACCGTCTCATCGATGTGTCCGTTGGCCACCGCGAAATCTAGCCAGCCGTCCAGATTCACGTCCAGAAACGAGCAGCCGAATCCCAGGCTGTTTCTCGACGCGATACCTACCCCCGATTCCGGCGCGATATCCTCAAAGCTCTTGCCCGTCGCACGGTACAGCCCGATCATCTCGTTGTCGAAATTGGTGATCGCAACGCCGGGGCTGCCCGAGTTATCGAAATCCGCAACATCCACTCCCATGCCCGCCCGCGCTTTTCCTTCAGTGCTGAAGGCCAAACCGGCTTCGACCGCGGAATCCTTGAACGTTCCGTTGTGCTGGTTGCGATACAGTTTGTTGGGCTGCGTGTCGTTGGCCACGAGCAGGTCGGGCCAGCCGTCGTGGTTTTCGTCAAACAGCGCGACCCCTAGCGATTTCGAGCTGCTGTCAAAAATTCCGCTGTCCGCGGTCACATCCTCGAACGTTCCATTCCCACGATTATGAAAGAGCCAGCAGGTCGCTCCCCGGTACGCTTCGGGCGTGCAGTACGACTTATGCTTTCCATCCAGGCTGCAGAAAACGTCGTGCTCCGGCGACCACTTCACATAATTGCAGACAAATAGATCGAGCAGGCCGTCGCGATCGTAATCGAACCACACCGCCGACGTACTGAACCCCTCCCGCTTTCCCAGTCCGGCCGCATTGGTTACGTCAACGAACGTGCCGCGCCCCGTGTTGCGGAACAAGCGGTTCTGCCCGACGCAAGTAATCAGGATGTCCGGGAAGCCGTCATTGTTGTAGTCGCCGACCGCGACTCCCATGCCGTAGAGTTCCACCTCCAGCCCAGTTCGCGCCGTCACGTCGGTGAAAGTGCCGTCGCCATTGTTGCGATACAGCCGAAGTGTGGTTTTGTTTTTCTTGTGCCCAGGCCAGTCTGCGCCGTTAATCAGCAGTATGTCTTGCCAGCCGTCACCGTCGTAGTCCAGGAATGCGCATCCCGAGCCCAAAGTCTCCGGCAGGAATTTTCCGCCGAAGGCTCCGCTATTGTGTTCGAATTGGATTCCCGCCTGCCGCGTGATGTCGGTGAATCGAAAGCCCAAGGCCGCAGCATTTGTCTGTGCTCCATGCGCGTGCAGGCGCGACAGATGCGGCCACGACGCCAGACCCGCCATTCCTCCCAGGAACATCCTCCGATTCACGGAATGTTCACCAGGCCCGACCGGATCGCATACACAACCAGTTCCGCGGTTTTGTGGATGCCGAGAGTGTTCATGATATTGGCGCGGTGAACCGCAATCGTGTTCGCGCTCAGGTCGAGCGCGGTCGCGATTTCCTTGTTCGATTTGCCGTCGACGATCATTTGCAGCACTTCGAGTTCTCGCGGTGTGAGCGCGGCATTGCGCTCTCCTTTCAAGGTTGAGTGCTGCTCGACCTTCGGATCGAAAATCGTTTCTCCCGCCGCAACCTTCCGTACTGCAGCGCCTAATTCCAGGTCCAGCGCGTTCTTCAGAATGTATCCCTTCGCTCCCGCTTCTACCGCCTGCCGCACCCACGTGTTCTCGCTGTGCATGCTCAACATCAGCACGGCCGTCTCCGGCAAGTCTTCCAGAATCTGCCGGGTGGCCTGCAGCCCATTCATTCCGGGCAAAGCGCTGTCCATCACCACCACCTGCGGATGAAGTTCGCGCGCCAGCTTGATGGATTCTTCACCGTCGCCCGCCTCGCCGACGACTTCCATGTCGGGTTCGTCTTCCAGCATGCGCCGAAAACCGCGCCGCACCAGGCTGTGATCATCCACCAGCAACACTGTGATCTTCTTTTGCATGAGATTCCGCTTTCTCTCTGGGCACCGTCAGGTGCACCAGCGTTCCACTTTCTGCAGGATGCGAGAAAACAATCTGTCCGTCCATCAACTCCGCCCGTTCCCGCATGGCTACCAAACCAATGCCGCGCCGGTTGGGACGCTCCGGAAATCCAACACCCCGGTCTTCCACTTCCAACTCGAGCGTCCGCTCCAGAAATTTCAGGCGCACCCATGCCTGCTTGGCTCCAGAGTGCCGCGCCACATTGTTCAGAGCTTCTTGCAGCACGCGGTAAACATGCACTCCGGCCGCGCTGTCCACGGCAAACGGCTCACCCTGCTTTTCATAGGATATGGCAATTCCGGTTTGCCGTTCCACGGTGGGGATGTACCAGTCGAGCGTGCTCTCCAATCCGGCTTCGTCCAGCATCACTGGATGCAGCGCCTGTGAAAGGCTGCGCACGCTCTCCAGCGTTGTCTGCACCGTTTCGAGCACTTCCTGCAGGTCGGCCCTGAGCGTCGAGCCTTCGGGGGCGTGCGTGCCCGCGCGCCGCAGCATCGAACCGACCGCCGTGAGGATCTGCCCAAATTCGTCGTGCAGCTCGCGCGAGATGTAGCGCAGGGTCGATTCCTGCGTCGCAATCAGTTTCTGCGCCAGCTCGCTGCGCCGTTCCGAGATCTCCGCCAGCCGGGCAAATAATCGCCGGTTCCACCGAATGAGTAGAAAACTGTTCAGCACAATTGCCAGCAGCGTCGCAGCCAGAAATACAAAAACCTGCCGCCGCACGCGATCGTATATTTGCACGATGCGATTCCCGGCCTGCTCTTCGCTTTCGCTGTTCTGCACCAGCAGTCGCGCGACCGCGGTGCTCAGTGCGGCTTGTCGCTCCTGCAGCGAGAGCTGGATCTGCTCTCGCGCTTCCTTTTCTTTTCCTTCGCGCCCCAGCGCGAAAATGCGGTCCACCGCATCCCAGAACTGCGTGAACGAACTCGCCAGGAACGCGCTCTGTTCGGGAGTACGGCTCGCCGCGGCGAATCCGGCTTCCAGCCGCATGGCGTCATCCAGATCGGTGCGGATGCGCTCGAATTGTGCCGACCATGCGGTCAGCGGATAGGGCTCGTCGCTGCTGACCATGTCGCGCATCGCCACCGCCAGCAGGTTGAGATCGTTCTGGATGCGCAGCAATTGCAGCGAATCTTTGCGGTTGCGGTCGACCAGTTCCGTCTGCAGTTGCCGCAGCCCCGTGACTTGCCATGTCATGTACGCGGAATAAGCAAGCACGATCGCCAGCGTGATAAACAACGCCAGCAATAGGCCCAACGTGGGCGAGCGCTCCTGCTGCGATGGCCGGGGCACGCCCCGAGCATACAACGCCGCCATGCTGCCTGTCACAGCCGCTCCGGCGCGGCGTTCCCCTCCCGGATGTGTGACAATGCAGTAATAATGAAGCGAATCCCGGCCCAGCGGAGTCAAACAGAAGATTGAGTTCCCCATCCAGAGAAGCCCCGAAGTCTCAGAAGATCCAGCGCCTGAAAACGGTTTTGCCGGACGTTTGGCTGCTGATGCGTCCGCGCCGCGGGCTCCTCGCTCTGGGCTTCGTGCTGATGGTGATCAACCGCGTTTCAGGTTTTGTCCTTCCGGCTTCCACCAAGTTTCTGATCGATGATGTCATCGACAAGCATCACATCGCTGGCCTGCCGCACCTCGTCGGGATTGTGCTGCTGGCCACCGTGGTCCAGGGCATCACTTCATTTTCGCTAACCCAGTTGCTCTCCAAGGCAGCGCAGCGGCTCATCACCGAACTGCGCGAAGCGGTGCAGAAACACATTTCGCGGTTGCCCGTTTCTTTTTACGACGCGAATAAAACCGGCGCACTGGTTTCACGCATCATGAGCGACGTAGAAGGAATTCGAAATCTGTTGGGCACTGGCTTGGTGGATTTCGCCGGAGGGCTGTTAACCTCCGGCATTGCCCTGTGGTGGCTGATGCACATCAGTCCGCGCATGACGCTGATTGCTGTGGGATCGCTGGCCGCGTTCGGCGGCTTCTTGAGCAAGGCTTTCGTCACGATCCGTCCCATCTTTCGTGAACGCGGCAAGATTAACGCCGAGGTGTCGGGGCGCCTCACCGAGTCGCTCGCCGGCGTTCGCGTCATCAAGGGATACCACGCGGAAAGCCGCGAAGAAGCTGTGTTCGCTGCGGGAGCCCGAAGGCTGCTCGACAACGTGATGCGGACCCTGACAGCGACCTCGGTAATGAGCCTTTCTGCCAGCGTGCTGCTGGGCGTAGTCGGCGCCGCGACCATGTACGTGGGAGCGCGCCTGAGCCTGGCCGGTACTCTGACCCCAGGCCAGTTTTTTTCTTTTACTCTTACCCTCCCGTTCCTGGTTGCACCCATAATGCAGATCGTATCCATCGGCACACAGCTCACGGAAGCCCTTGCTGGTCTCGAGCGCACGCAGGAGATCATGCGCGAACGGCCGGAAGACCAGGATCCCCGCCGCTCCGTCGAACTCCAGGATATTATCGGCACAGTCGAATTCGACAATGTGAGTTTCAGTTACGACGGGACCCACGAAGTCCTGCATAGTATTTCTTTTCGCTCCGAGCCCGGAACCGTGACCGCGCTGGTGGGCTCTTCCGGCTCCGGCAAATCCACCACGATCGGCTTGGTGTGCGCGTTCTACGTGCCCACGCAGGGAGCGATTCGCGTGGATGGCAGAGACTTAAGCACGGTGCGCCTCGACTCTTTCCGCACCCGTCTCGGCGTCGTTCTGCAGGAATCATTTCTGTTTGATGGAACCATTCGTGAAAATGTAGCTTTCTCATGCCCCGATGCCACCGAGGAAGAAATCTTGCGAGCCTGCCGCATCGCCCGCGTCGACGAGTTCGCCGAATCGTTCGCTGACAAATATGAAACCGTAGTCGGCGAGCGCGGCGTCAAGCTCTCTGGCGGCCAGCGCCAGCGCATCTCCATTGCTCGCGCCATTCTCGCCGAGCCCCGCATTCTCATTCTCGATGAGGCAACTTCGAGCCTCGATTCGGAATCGGAAGAAATGATCCAGCAAGGACTCGCTTATCTCATGCAAGGACGCACCACCTTCGTCATTGCGCACCGGCTCTCCACCATCCGTCGCGCCGATCAGATCATGGTCATGGAGCGGGGACAGATTGTCGAACGCGGCACTCATGCCCAGCTCTATGCCGCACGCGGCCGCTATTACGATCTCTACACGCGCCAGCACGGAGTTGAAGAGAACCTCTTCCTCGCTCCCGGCGAAGGCGATGCCATCGTCGTCGATGCCAACGGCACTGGCAGCAAGGACGGTGATGTAAAAGCCGACGACGCTCTGCGCGTGCTCCGAGGAGAAATGCGCTAGGGCCATGACCACCTCGCCGGTAACATCTTCCAGTTTCACATCCGTCGCCATCCGCAGCGAGAATCTTTGCCGCCATTACCGCATGGGCGACGCTCTCATTCGCGCCGTCGACGGCGTTTCCCTCGAGGTTCGCTCCGGTGAGTTTGTGGCTTTGCTCGGAACCTCCGGCTCGGGAAAATCCTCGGTGTTGAATCTGATTGCCGGCCTCGACCGTCCGACCTCAGGAAGCGTCATAGTGCAAGACCGCGATCTCGCCCGCCTTTCCCGCGAAGAACTCGCCAAATATCGCCTCCATGTGGTTGGCATGGTCTTTCAGTCGTTCAACCTGATCGCCAGCATGACCCTCGCCGAAAATGTGGAACTGCCGCTGCGCTTTGCCGAAGTCGACAAGCGCCAGCGCGCCGACATGGCTCGCGACGCCTTGCAGCGTGTCGGCCTCCAATCTCGCATGCACCATCGCCCCAGCCAGCTTTCCGGCGGCGAGCAGCAGCGGGCCGCGCTGGCTCGCGCTCTCATCAATCGTCCCCAGCTTTTGCTCGCCGATGAGCCCACCGGAAATCTCGACAGCCGCACCGGAACCGAGATCATGGAGATGCTCCGCGGATTCAATCGCGATCTCGGCATGACCGTCGTCATGGTAACCCACGAGCGCGCCCTCGCAGAGCGCTATGCTCAGCGCATGATTTTTCTGGCGGATGGCAAACTCGTCGACGACCAGCCCAGCTCATCATTAGTCGGGTCCAGCCCGCACGGAGTGCAAGCGTGAAGCTTCCCGATCTCACTGAACTGGCCCTGCGAAATTTGCGCGAGTCGCTGCTCCGCAACTCGCTGACTACGGTCGGAATTTCTGTTGGCGTCGCCTCGCTCGTCGCCATGCTTTCTCTGGGCACTGGTTTGCAGCAGATGTTCTCGCGGCGCCTGGCCAAGTCCGGCCTGTTCGACACAATCGTGGTCACTTCGCGCCGCGAGTTGCGCGGCATGGGACGCGAAGAAGAACGCACCGGACCCACTCCCGGCGAAAGCCGCGTCCTCGACGAACCGGCCCGCGTCGCAATCGAGCACCTTCACAACATCGCCGAGGCTTATCCTGACATTCGCTTCGTCACCGAACTCCGCTTTGACGACAAGCCGCACCTCACCATGATCTCCGCCCTGCCTGCTTCAGCCAAATCCAACGACGCCTTCGAAGGCATGCAGGGAAGTTTCTTCACCTCCGACACCGCGCCTGAGGCGATCCTGCAGAAATCTTTCGCGGAAGAACTTCTCGGCAAGACTCCGAAGCTGGGAGCCCCCGAGCCCAGCGTCGCCGAACTTGCCGCCCCGCTGCTAGGAAAAGAGATGACCATGCGCTACGCGCAGCGCGCGGCTAGCCCTGCTCAGCCCTTTCCCGCTCAGCCCGCGCCCATCCCGCCGAGCGCCGCGAGCAGTTCCGACATCGACCTCTCCGGAGCTTCGTACTCCGTCGTGTCGCGCGAGCAAAATTTAAAGATTGTCGGCGTCTCCGATCTCGATCCCGAAACCATGCGCGGTCCCATGCGCGCCAAAGTCTTCCTGCCGCTTAAACTCGCGGAAAGCCTTCACGTCATGCAACCCACCGACCTGCGCGAGGTTTCGCGCGCCCCCAGCGATCAGCCCGTCTATTCCTCGATCAGCGTGCGGGTGAAGAATCCGTCGCAGATACAGGGAGTGGAGGACGCCATTAAAAAAATGGGCTTTACCACGTTCTCGATTCTTGACGCGAGCCGCAGTTTGCAACAAGTTTTCAAGGTCTTATATGCATTTCTCGGAATTTTCGGCAGCCTTGCTTTAGCTGTCGCGTCGATTGGGATTGTGAATACGCTGGTAATGGCTATTCTTGAGCGGCGCCGCGAGATCGGCATCATGAAGGCGATCGGTGCAAGCGACGGGGACGTGAAGAAACTATTTTTCGCTGAGGCTGGAGCAATGGGAATTCTGGGAGGGATAATCGGCGTCATATTCGGATGGGCGATTGGCCAAGTCATCAACTTCGGAACCAATCTCTGGCTGAAGAGCCAATCCATACCTCCCGAACACTTCTGGTCTGTGCCTCTGTGGCTCGTGGTTTTCAGCATTGCCTTTGCCTTCTTTGTCAGCCTGGTCTCGGGGATCTATCCCGCAGGACGCGCCGCTCGCCTCGATCCCGTCCAGGCGCTGCGCTACGAGTGAGCCGCCGCTGCATGAACCGCACTCTCCTGAGCCTCTGCTGTTTCGTGCTTTACCTGTTCGCGCTCGGAGCGCCCGCCGCCGCGCAGAGCCGCATCGACTGCAATGCTCTCCCTAGCCGCATCCTCAAACGCGCCGTGCGCTACTGCGTCTACCTGCCTGCGGGATACGACACCCAACAGCCGCCTCAGCGTTATCCCGTGCTCTATTTTCTCCACGGACTCGGCGACAACGAGCAGACTCTATTCAACAGCGGTGGATGGACCTTGCTCGACGATCTCCGCAACCAGCATAAGATCGGCAGCTTCTTGATCGTCGCTCCCGAGGGACGCCGCAGCTTTTACGTCAACTCCGCCGACAGCTCGGTTCGCTACAGCGATTTCTTCCTGCAGGAATTCATGCCCTACATCGAAGCCCGCTACCGCGTTCGTCCCGGACGCGAAGGCCGCGCCATCAGCGGCATTTCCATGGGAGGTTACGGAGCTCTGCGTTTTGCCTTTGCCCGCCCCGATTTATTTTCGGCCGTCAGCGCGCAGAGCGCGGCGTTGATTACCGAATCGCCGCAGCAACTCGACGCGGCCTCCGCCACCGGAGTCCCCATCCTCACGGTCCTCGGCCCGGTTTTCGGCAAGCCCATCGTCGCCGCGCACTGGGCGAAGAACAATCCTTTTGTGTTAGCCCGGCAAAACGCGCCCCGCCTGCGCTCCATGGCCATCTACTTCAACTGCGGCCAGGAAGACAATTACGGATTCGAAAAGGGCGCGGCGAAGCTCGACGGCCAACTCACCGCCGAGCACGTCAAACACGAATACCACCCCTACCCCGGCGACCACAGCATCACCTATTTCCTATCCCACTTCGGAGAAGTCATGGAATTCCACTCCCGCGCCTTCGGCCTGGGGTAGCCATAAGAGGCCCCTGCGCTGATGTAAACTAACCAGAATCGAGTGCCAGGGAACCAGCGCGGCAGAATCGACCGCAATAGGAGTGAAGGATAGTTCATCCCAGTCCCCGGAGAGGTGGCCGAGTGGTTGATGGCTCCGGTCTTGAAAACCGGCGTACCCGAAAGGGTACCGGGGGTTCGAATCCCTCCCTCTCCGCCATTACCTTAGTTATCTGGTACTTACGAGTCGGTGATACCTACACGTGATACGGTTTTCAAGGAAGGTGGTCACCGATGCACCGCGAAGTCAATCTCACCAAAAGAGTCCAAACGTCGCTAGGAATGCGGTATTGCGCTGTTGTGCTGTCCGCGAACGGGCGGGTCAAGCTTGACGCTGTGCTGGTCAACGGCAAGCAAGAGCGCCATCCTGAAGGGGCCTATTACATAGAGTGGCACGACAAGGGAAGGCGCAGACGCCTGTCGGTCGGCAAAGACGCAGCCGACGCCAGTTCCATGCGCCTGCGGAAAGAGACCGAGCTTAACAACGGCGATGCCACGGTGCCGGAGATGGCCGCAAACGGCCACAGGTCGGTTGCGGGATCGGTCGCTGACTACCTTGAAGAGACGGAACTCACGAAGAAGCCGAAGACGCTGGCGGCCTATACGACAGCCCTGACCTACTTCAGGGAGTCCTGCCCCAAGCTCAACCTCGAAGACATCGACCGGATGGACCTGTTGAAGTTCTGTGCCTTCTTGCGGGATGAGAAGGATCAGGCACCGCGCAGCGTGTACAACAAGTTCGAGAACCTGATGGCGTTGCTGAAGGCGAACGGCATACGCGGTCTGGTCGGCAAGAACGATTGGCCCCGCTACACCGAAGAAGAACCCGAGATGTACGAGAAGGAAGAACTAGGCAAGCTGTTCGCGGCGTGTGATGCGGAGGAGCGGTTGTGGTACGAGTTTTTCCTAATGACCGGAATGCGGGAACAAGAGGTCATGTACACGCACTGGTCGGACCTGAACTTCGCTGCATCCACGGTCCGCGTCACCCACAAGCTCGACCGAAACTGGACGCCAAAGGCGTACAAGGAGCGTGAGATTCCCATCCCGGCGAAGCTCGCAAAGAAGCTGAAGGTGTGGAAGGCCAAATCGGACAAGGGGTGCACTCTGGTGTTCCGCACCGCCGGATGCAACCCGAAGTTGAATTTTCTCGACGATCTCAAGGCTGTTGCCGAGCGGGCGAAGCTCGACCCGGAGAACTTCTGGCTGCATAAGTTCCGTGCCACGTTTGCGACTCGGTGCCTTTGGGCTGGCGTCGATCTGCGCACGGTGCAACAGTGGCTAGGGCACTCGGATATGGAGTCAACCATGCGTTATCTGAAGCCGTCACGCAGCCAGCAAGTTCGAGCGAAGGTGAACGAGATTTTCGCCTTGTAGTGGTCGATGAGCAATATTGATTCCTGTTTTCGTCAGTTATCATTGGGGCGTCGCACAGTGCCCTTTATGTTTCATCACGACGACATTGTGGAAGAGATTGCCACGAAGCGGCAAGGCGAGGTTGACGCGGTAGATCGGTACATCATTCAAGGCCGAGAGATGCCTCCGCATCGATGGCGCGTGCATTTCCTCGACGGGAATGAGCCGCTATTTCAATATTTCATCAACCAAGAAGATTTGAGGTTGCTCAAATGTCCTCACTTGCAGCCCAGACAAAACCTTCAATGAGCGAAATGGCCTGGTAACAGCAGACAGGATAACAACAGACAGGAAATCGCTGCGAGTGAGTTAGCAAGCGGCGTTTGCCGAACAAACGGACGAGGCGTTCGCCGCTAGCAAACGAGTGTGATGTTCAGACTAGTGTCTGTAAAATTTGACTTGCGCCAGTTTCTGCTTCATTCAGTGCCTGAAATCCAGATTTCATAAACCCACTGTTCGGAGGCCGATTGAAACGTACCGTCACTGCCCGCCATACACCGGACCTCCACCCGAACTTTGGTCAAATCCTGGCTCTCACTCAGTGGAATCACGTTGGTTTCTTGCCCACGCACTTGTCCTTCTTCTGCGTAGACCTGGGTGAACGTGTTCCCGCCGTCCAGAGAATACCAGAGATACGCGTAGCCGCCTCGTGTGGAAGAATAGGCAGAGCTGACGTTCAGTTGCATTTGGGTAGCGCCCGGAGGGGCACTGGGAAAGCCCCACCATGTTTCATAGCTAAGGATGAATCCCTTAACAGCTTCTCGTTCAAATCCAATGGAGGCGGTCGTGAAGTTGCCATCGTACGCGTAGGGCGGGTTTGAGTAGGGAACCCCACCACCCGACGAGAAGTACGCACTCGGCCTAACCGTGAACGTGCTGGCTGCGGCGTAGGTCGCTAGCAGCATCCCTAGGACAAGAGACAAAGTTCTCCACACCTTGATCTTCATAGTTGGTTCCCCTTCTAAAGAAGATGCTTTCTCGTTTTGTCGAGACTGCAGGCTAAGTGTATTGAGAATTTCTGCCCTCGGTTGGTTCGGATCGGGATTGTTACGAATTCCGAACAGGATCGAGTTTTGGGAGATAGTTGCCACGAAATCAAGCTCGGGTCAAACCATTGGACCTCAAAGGAAAGTGTCGCTGCAGGGCGGGAAATCGACGATAATCGGACGAAATGATGGGTGAGCTCAATTCTTCCTTTGATTTGAGACTGCGAGAAGAGGTTCGGCTCGACGAAGCAAAGCTGCATGATGGACTGACGGGCGCCGTGTACCCACTTGATGGTGTCGGGTGCGCGATCGCAGACGCTCTCGGTGCTCACTTGAAGGCCGGGGAACTGGTAAGCAAGGTGGTGGGCGCATGCGGGGCGAGCCCAGCTCTAGTACAGCGGGAACTGCGGCAGATGGTCCTGTTGGGTTTATTTGAAGACACATGCGTCGAAAGCCGGAAACGTCTGGGACTGATTCGCAACGGCGAAAGGCTCGCATTCCGGGTTTTGGAAGGAAGCCGCTTCGGTTGCCAGAATTCAGGCGCATGCTGCCGCGGCTATGTGTTCGGATCTATTCGCGAGCAAGAAAAAATACGCATCGAAGCGCTCGATCCACACAAGTCGTTACCCCAACTCGGCAAGAGTCCTCTTTTCATCGAAGCCGGCACGAGCTTGGGCAAGCCCACTTATCGGCTGGGCACGGTGGGCGAGGCTTGTGTGTTTCTTGAGGAAGGACCCCGTTGCGGGCTGCATCGCGCTTTCGGCGCCGGCGCAAAACCCGCCCTGTGTCAGCTTTATCCGCTGGCCGCCATTGCGACCATCGACGGCCTCAAAATATACGACCGGGGTGAATGCGCAACCTTCGCCACAAGCGCGAACACGGGAACTTTTCTGGAGGAAGACATCCCACGGATCCGCGCTCTCGTCGATGAAGACATTTACCATCCGATGGTGCAGATCCACGGTGCGTGGCGATGTGACTACGGGCTGATTCTGGCCCTGGCACACCGGCTGGATCGAGAAGCGAAGTCGCAACCGTCTTTGTCGGCGCTTCATACCATGGGACATATGACCCGCGGCTTCATTGTCGCTTTGAGGAAGTGCCCCTTGGAAGCGGGTCAGCCCGAAGCGGCGGGCGCGGCAGCCCTGGCATGCCCAAGCGAAAAGTTCCGCCCTTCCGAGGAGACGGTTGCTGCAAACGCACGCGCCGGACTGCGGGCAATGGCGATTCTGGCTGCGGAGCTGGCCCAACGAGTTGCTCCACAAGAAGCTCTCGCGCCACCGTTCAGGGCAGCGGCATCACTGCTTGGTGAGATTTGCCGTTGCGCTCTCGGCGAGATACCGCTACCCGAGCGAGCGCAACGTGCGGTCGCCATCTCTGTGGAAGGCGATTGCGAAACCGCCTTGAGATTATCGCTAAGGCAGCAGCTGTTCGGACGTGAGCTTCTCTTGGACGATCAACTGCCCGCCGGTCTGCTACGCATTGCGTTCGTGGTTGCCTTAACGCTGGCAGGAGCTCGCCTGCGCGCGCTCGACGGCGGCCATGACGTCGTCTTACCTCACCACTTAAGCGCCGGCCACATGATCGCAAGGCGAACGTTGCACCGCCCTGAACCGCACGGCCTGTTGCGCGTGAACGGCGAGCAGGCGTGGTGCATCCTGGACGCCCTACCCTTGCTGGCTACGGACCTGGGTTTCCGGCGAAGCGACCCGTCTCGCTCACTTACGGCTTGAGCTCAACGATGAGGACTTCGTGCTCTCCGGTATTGGTCACCTCGACCTCATGCTGCGAGCCGGCTCTCCAAACCACTTCCCCAGCCCGACGCTGCAGGGTTTCATGGCGGCCATTCTCTTTACGTTCAATCTGTGCGTCCCTCAGATAGATGATCAAACGGTCGTGCCGCTTGGCTGCAGGCATGGGCCCGGTTCCAGAGCGCTTGACCCGAGTTACCCGCACCCGCTGATTCTCGAACTCGACATTTGGTTTCGTTGTCATGTGTCACCTTAGTTTATTTTCCGACGATCGCAGAGAGGCGTGAGTCCCGCGGCGTTGCCGCGGACAAGATCGCGACTGCGACGGCGGAACTCGTCAGAATCATGTTCAGGTTACAAAACCTCCAACTGCCGAAGATGGCGATGATGGCGCTCGACGATCACCTTCACGCGAGATCGTTCCGTCCTGAACTGTTCTGCCAACTCGCGCACCGCGTGCTCCCGACTGAAAACCTTGTGATGGATGCCGGCCTCGGTTTCGACCACGAAGCCTTCGAAGTCGCCGAAGTGATCGTAGATGAGGCCATCGATTTTGCCCTTGAACTCGTCGCACTCATCGTGATGATCGTGCGGGCAAGGTTGCGGCGACGGCTCCGGCAAGCCCGGCACCCACCCCGTGGGCGAAGGCAGAATCTGTCCCGGATTACCACCAAAACCTTGCACGCGTCCGGCAACGTAGTCAATGTAACGTTGCAGGACCGGATACCAGCGCTTCGTGGTCGGCATTTGCAACACCATCCAGCGCAGCGTCGCCAGTAGCCGTTCTTCGTTGAGCAGAATCGCCCCTTTCGTTTTGATGTTGATAACAAACTGAAAAGCCCCTGCTACGCGCCGCCAGGTGGGCTGAATAGCCACAGCAGCCCCAACTTGCGTCGCCCCGATCACCTGAGGCGGAGGTGGAGGCGGAGGCGGCTGTTTGATCGTCAACGCAGCGTCGGTCAACTGCCGTACGGTGATCTGGTACTGATCACCCTTGCGGATTCCCGGTGGCAAATTGACTGTAAGCAATCCAGCCGCGAGCGCAATTCCGGCGGGCAGCGGAATAAATGTGGCGCCCTTGGTCGCAAACCCTACGGTGTGTTCGTCGAGGATGTCCGTTCGCTGCGCGGGATAAAGACGATTGGAAAGCCCAGCAATCTCTGCTGCACTTAGGGCCGGCAGGTACAGCTGAGCCTGGCCGGTGGTCGGCGTCTGTCCCCAGAAGATCATCAGTTCGTCAGGATGCAACGTGCCGATCGGTGTGGGACGAACCTGAACAGGATGCGTCATTCTCCGCGACTCGGCGAGACCGGGGTTGGGTCCATCGATCCAAGCGATGTTGCGTTGCGCAAGTTTGTCTGAAGTAGCCGACGTGGCGTTCGGTATGACCGGAGCATCGTCGTAACGAATTTCGGCGATTATGCACTGGTGCGGTGCACTGACGATAGCCTCTGAGATCGAATGCACGCTGTTGCTGGCCCACTGCGCAGTCCAGGGACCATCCAAGTTGCCGGTTGGAGGCGCCGACGGCAGGAATTTCTGCTGCGGCTGGTTGATGTCCACCCAACATCCGAAGTACGAATCCACCTCTACTCCCGGCGTCGTAATCGTAATCGGGTACGCATTGGGAGTGTCGGCCTGCATATTCATGTCCACAGGTCCGGTGAGGTTTACTCTCGGCGTGGCAAAGCATGGGATCGTCACATACTCAGGGTTGCCGTTAACATCGTTCTGCACGCCGAGCAAGGGGATCTTGCGCCCGTGGGTAGTGCCATCGGTGGCAAAGCGATAGGTTGTAGTCGTGTCGAAGTTGCTCACCGTGTTCTGGGCTTGAAAGAGGCGGAAGAACACCCGCACCGGATAAGGCGTTGCGCCTGTGGTCTTGCCCATCAGGCGCACCCGCGCCAGAGCGAAATTGAATACAGTGTGCCCGTTATTATCCTTCGGATTGAACTCCAGCGCGGAGCCGTCCTCATCCTGCGTGAGGCCCTCGAAGCTGTCACTTCCAACCACCCCGCTGCCGGCATTCAGATTCGTGATGACCTGGCTGATAAAGCCCGGCGCGTCCGCGGGATTGGTCGACATGTGCGCGCCGAACTTCAGCGAATTTCCGGTCACTTTGAACAACCGAACATCGAAGCTCAGCCAACTGGGCTGCGTGGGATCGTTCGGATTCACGTCAACAAAGAATGGATCGGCTCCCGTCACCAATTCGATTTGAGCGCTGTTGCTGAGCGGCGTTCCCGTCAGTGTCGCTTGCAATGTGACGATCGTCGCGCCGATCGTTGGGTTGGCCCCCGCCATCGCAGCAAATCCCTGGTCGCCGGTGAACGAGACTGTGTAGGGAAAGAGGAAGGTTTGCGGCTCGTCCGGCAACGCGGGATTCTCCGGTATCACCGGCCCGGTGAACTGCCCGGCACTCAGCATGGTCTGGATGGCGGTCTTTACGCTGGGTGGGAGTGCGGGATCGAAGCTAGCCGTGATCGTTGGCTTTTGCGGTGGCGCAGACAAGTTGGCAGGTGTCAGGCCAAGATCGCTGGGCAGCATACCGTTCACGGCAATCCAATACGCCGAGCCGAAGTTGGCCACACTGGTCGAGGTTGGCTCCAGAGCATCCACTTCATCTTTCCCGAAAGTGCTGCGATCCATGATGAACGTCAGCGATTTGGCCACCGGCACAAATTGCGTGAAGCCGATAAAGCCCTTCGATGTGGCGCAGAAAACACTGTTGGCCCCGCTGGTGATGGGAGTGAAATGCGGAATCTCCTCGGTGACGTCATTGTGGGCGGTGGAATCGTAACCCACGGTCCCGGCCAACACGTCGTAGGCACGCATGGCACAGTTCTTTAGGAAGTTGTCTCCCGCGTCGTCCCCGTCAATAACCCAGGCAAGGCCAACGGGATTGGGAAGGCTGGGAGGATTTAGCGCAGGGTTGGCAATGACCATGGGCGAGCCAAACGAGTCGCGCAACAGCGATGCGGACTGCCAAAGCTTCGTCAAGGTGGGAGGCGTCGCGGTAGCATCCACCTGGAACGCGGCAAATCCTCCCAGTGACGCCCCATTGGAATCTGCACCCACGATCAGCACATTCCGTCCATCGGGAGTCTGCATGAAAGCGATTGCAACCTTGGTATCGTTCCCGCCCGAATTGAAGGCGTTGGCAAAAGTCACACGAGTCAGAGGTACGGAGTACTGACCCAGGTTTTGCGAATCGAGCACGAAAATGTCGCCATCCTTTGGGACGAACGCGACGAGCTGCCGCCCATTAATGGGCGGAAGAACAACCGGACTGGATCCTCCAAAGTCCCAATCGGCGTCGTTCTCTGCCTTGGTAAATGTCGATCCTTGAAACCAGTCAAGCACCGCGAGATTGGAAGACACTCCGGAAACTTCCACGCCCACTCGCACCAGCGCGTTGAAATAGTCTCCCAGACTTCCCGGACCGGCTGCTGGAAGAGCGCCCCAATAAGCCGCTGGGTCGCCGGTCGCGTTACCGGTAAGCGCATAGACAGTGCCGTCGTCTGCCGCCGCTACTCCACCCGGCCCCCAAATCCCGCCCGCGAACATTCCGTAGGTATTGGAAGAATTCAGCGAGACCATGGGCTGATAGAGCTGCTTCGTCAGATCGTCTGGGTTAATCGCCACTACCCAGCCGTAATATTGCCCTTCGTCGTAAGCGGCAAAGGCCGCGAAACCCAGCCACAGCCACCCACCGACCAGATTGATCGCGGTGCGCTGATCTTGCAGGTCTCCGTTAAACGTCGCGCGCCCGGCCGCTCCGGCGTCAACCAATTCCTGGCTGGCCGCGATCGCTCCGGTGTCAAGGGCGATATTGAACATGCTGTAGTGGCCCTTGCCGGTTCCGTCGTCCCACATGGCGGCCACAAACATGCGCCGGTTCGCAGTATCCACCACCGGCGTTCCGCACACGCCCAGGGGAGGCGCGATGTTGCTGCCGGCCCGCATGATCGGCGTCACGCCCAGCGCCATCTTCCACAACGGGGTCGCGGCATTGCCGCTCGCCAGCAGGGATCCCTCTCCGTAACAGTAGATTTCGTTGGTCGTGGTGGCTACCAGGACCAGCGTGTGGGTCTCGCCATTGTGAGGGCCGGCATTAAACAGCCAATTCTCCACTACCAGAACACCCGCTCGCACAGCGCGATTGACGGTCTGTCCCCCGATGACGGCTGTCCCCAGATCAATCGAGAGATACTTGCGCCACGGATTCGCGTTGATAGGAAAATTGGGATTGGTGCCAGTGCGGGCAGCATCATTGCGCAGAGTCGTAGTCGAACTCATGGCGCCTCCTAAGAGAATTCCTAGCTTTTCCCCGTAAAAGCCGTCCTTTCGACAGTGGCCTGTCGCTCGTTGGACTCTTTGAATAGTGTGGTTGAACGCAAAAGCGTTTCAAAAGTAGCTAGCGGGCGATAGCGACCTTGATTAAGAAGCAAGAACGTAGCATAATCTCCGTGGACGATCAAGTACGCCAGGGGCCTCGGGAGTACGAAAACAAGAGCTGCGCCCCTTGAACCCAACCCGCTTTCGTCGAGTCGGAAGCTACGTCATCATCAACCGCCGATTGGTTCAAAATGACCCAGCCTCTGCTTGCGGTCCAGAAGTCGGCTTCGAGGATATGTTCGAGTTCAGGTCACGACCCAAAAACTGATCTCTCCGAAGCCCGTTTCTGGATAGTTCCGATCTGCCTACCAACCTGAAGTGGCGCAGCTTTTGTCTTAGCGCACAATTCGAAACCGGCGCCGGTCGCCGCAGCCGCTCCCAATTCGCGGGAGTGGCAAAGGCTAAAGCGTTTGCAGGAAGTTAACCAGGTCCTGCATCTGCTGCGGCGTCAGGCCTATCTGGAAGCGTTGGTTATAGAAATTCACGACTTGCTGGAGATTGGCTGCGACTCCGTCATGAAAATACGGTGCACGCGCGGCCAGACCACGCAAGATGAGACCTTTTCCTCGACCGATGTCGCTGCATTGTCCGGTGATCAGCGCTTTGCCAGGATCGGAGGTGTAGTACGCGTTGCCGGCGAGCGGCCCTTGGGTGCAGACCAACTCGAACACCGGCAAGACCGGCATTTGCAGTTCGTTGAGCCCGGCCGCGATGTTCGGGTCGGTTTCATACAGTGGAGAGTGGCTGGTTCCAATGTCCAAGGGCAAGGGGAACGAGTGATTTCCCACGTTAAACGTATCGTGGCAGGTGGTGCAGGTTCCCGCAATCTGCTGAGTGCCGGTGGCGAGTCCGGGGACGTTGCTGATCGTCAAGGGTTGCGTGTTGAAGAGTTGTTCGCCGCGCGCAATGGAAGCCTGCTGCGGATTCCGGGAGTTCAGGAAGGACGAGTAGATCGTAAATACGTCGGGAGTGAACGTGTTCCCCTTAGGATCAGCACCCAGAGAATCGTTGATTCCCGGGTAATAGTTCTGTGTGGATAGATACTGCGCTCCGCCGTTAGCTTTTTTCGAGAGATCTCCGGCGGCGAAGTCAAACAACTGCGCAGAGTTGAGAGCGAGTTCGAAGTTCACGATGCCGCTGAGTTGCGCGCTGGTAGGAGCTTGCCCGGCCTGGGCGTGGATCAGGGTTGCGTCAATTGCCTGCTGGGTCAAGTCCGCATTCAGATTGGAGGGGAAGGTTTGCCCGTTGTTCAGAGGCAACGTGAGCGATTCCCGGCCATCGAACATGACGGCGCTCAGAAAACCCAAATTTGTCGTTGGTAGAGGCCGACGGTAGACGGAAACTGTCTTCACTCCCTGGGAATCGGTAGTGAGAGCGCAACCGTAGGGATCCTGAACGGCCGTGATCGTATATTGCGGCGCGGATGCGTCGGTGCTGTTGGGCGGAACGGTCAGTCCGATGCGAATCAGTCCGTTGTTCAAGACCAGACTGTTGTCTACGGGACCGGTTGGACAAGTCGAACCATCGATCTGCGCAAACAGCGGATCTTTGCCGCGGCTTATGAAGTATCGGACTTTGGCGTCGACGGCGCTCAATCCGAATGCGTTGTTGGGTTGGTGGCAAGTTTCGCAGGTTCTGCCGTTCGTGCCGAGACTCTGGAAGAACGGCCCGCTCAGATCGACGCTTCCGGTGTTGCTGTACGTCCCGGAAAAACCGGTGAAGTCGAGAAACGGAAAAAGGTTGCGCAGGTAAACGTCGGCGATTGCGGTGCCTGCGGCGAGGACGACTAAGCCAACAAGACACGTCACGATGCGCAGCCTGCCGCCAACGGAAGCATGAAGGTGCTGACGCACCCCTCGCAAGAAAGAAACAGCACGAAACTTGTCAGACATATCTAACTTACTCCCTCATCGATTTGTGATTCGCCCACGGGTCAACGACAAACTCATACCTTTTCAACACCTTTGAATTTCTGGACTTTCACTTCGGGGTCTGGCTTTCGCATTTGCTGCCGCGTCTTAGAAAGTTGCGGAATCGTTTTGCAAGCATCGTTGCGCCGCGCCAAGACCCCAGAGAAAGTGTGTAGGAGCCGTCTGCGCCGCAGGCAAAGTGAGGGGTACCAGGGAATGCCTCTACGCCCTGGCGGTTCCTTCTTTCATCCACCGGGACATTCACCTTGTCGATTGGCACGAAATCGGCCTCCCTCGTACATTCACTCCACCCGGATCGGGTGACTTGCCTTCTCTTGATCACCAGAACCTGGTTGGTCTCGATTATGATTTCCGTGACTACTTTGCGTCGGCTCAACGGTCTTCCTCGTTGTTGCCTGGAGGGGAAATCAGTGATAGAGTCCTTCCCGCTTGGGTATTGAACCGCTTGATCCCCTTCAAACACGGTGCAGAATGCATGAAGGCGCGGACTTGAGTCTTCAAAAGGCTGCTCAAAACTTCTCAAAGGTTTTTTGATGGTCACTAAGCCTAGCCAGGTCAATCACTTGTATGAGTTCGGACCTTTTCGCCTGGATCCTCAAAGAAGGCTCTTATCGCGCGGCACCGACCCCGTCCCTTTGACTCCAAAGGTGATTGAAACACTGGTAGTGCTGATTGAGAATCGGGAGCGAGTGGTTTCAAAAGAGGATTTGATGAAGATGCTGTGGCCCGACAGCTTTGTCGAAAAGTCCAATCTGAGCCAGAACGTCTTCGTGCTCAGGAAGGCGCTGGGCGACTCTTCCCAAGAGAAGCGATATATCGTCAATGTGCCTGGGCGGGGCTATCAGTTCTCTGAAGCTGTTCGCGAGGTCGAGGACGCGCCGCTCGGGACAACGCAAGAAGTGGAAGAGACCTTTCGGGTAGAGAGCCGCTCTCTGGCGCGGGTCGCGGTCGAACACGTTATTCCACGGAAAGTCAGAATTGGAACACGAGCGGGAGCCGCGCTGGTGATTGCAGTGCTGATGGGGGTTGGGGCTCTAGTCTATCGATCTCGGGTCGGGCCGAGCGCGGAGCGAACTGGGCCCGCTCTTCCCGCGGTGAAGATGCGACCTTCGGTCGCGGTGCTTGGTTTTCGCAATCTTAGCGGACGCGAGGATACGAAGTGGCTTTCCGTGGCGTTGGCGGAAATGCTGAATACTGAACTGGCGGCGGGAGAACACGTGCGCATTGTTCCGGGTGAGCAAATCGCTCGGGCCAGCCGCGATGT
The DNA here is from genome assembly GCA_963719865.1 of uncultured Acidobacteriota bacterium. GTDB lineage: Bacteria > Acidobacteriota > Terriglobia > Terriglobales > Acidobacteriaceae > Sulfotelmatobacter. The sequence continues at coordinate 138,223 of CAVRDS010000016.1, forward strand.
GCCGTGGGGCGAAGCTGACACCCTGGCCAAAGACTCTCTGTTGCGCCTGCGATCGAACCTGGGAACCGATTATGTGGCACTAGGTCTCTGACCGCATAATCTGGTTTCTTCTGTAACCGAACTTCAAGCGTGCCTTTTTGCGGGTAAAGCGCCAGTCGATGGTGACCCGATTCCGATTCATTCTCCGACCCCAGGCCCTGGCTTCCCGCTGCAGATCGCCCAGCGATGGGATTCTGCGCCGTCCCAGGCACTGCCGGGAGAACAGGCTGATTTCGATTTCCGCCTGATTCAGCCAGCTTCCGTGCTTCGGTGTGTAGTGTACCCGGAACCGGTCCCACAGCCAGCCTCCCGCCTTCTCGCCGTACCGCTCCACCACGGCCTTACGGGTGTGCGAACTCAGATTGTCCATGACCAGATGAATGGTGTCGGCCGCCGGATAATGTTCCGCGATCTCCAGCAGATAATCGGCAAACTCGGGCGAGGAACGGTCCGGAGTCACGCGCGGATAATGCCGTCCCGCCTTGGGCTCCACTCCGCAAAATGCGTTGGCCGTGCCGCGGCGTTCGTACTCGCAGTCGCGCCGCAGAACTTGTCCCGGATGCATGGGTCGGCAGGGGCGGAGATCGGCATGCAGGACCACCGGCTTCTCATCGATACACACCACCGGTTCCCGCTCCGAGAGCGGCTTCTCATATAAGGCCAGCACGTCTTCCATGCACCGCAGATACTCCGCGTCCAGTTCCGCCACGCACCACATTTTTTTCCCGCCACGGCTTCAGGTCATGACTCTGGAGCAGGATGCGGATCGTTTCCCGGCCCACCCGCCGCGTCAACCTCCGCTTCACCGCTTCCTGAGCGATGAGTCGCACACTCCACCGCGCCGTGCCTTGCGGCGGCGGGCTGCACACCATCGCGATGATGCGCTGACTCTGGCCCGCGTCCAGCACTCGTTGCTGGCCCGGACGCGGCTTTTCGTACAGGGCCGACTCCAGTCCTTCCTCCTCGTAGCGCCGGGCAATGGCCCGCACCGTCTTGGAGGCTACACCCACATGGCGGGCTACCTGCCCGGCCGTCTGCCCCTGGCCGAGTTCCCGCAGGATCACAGCCCGCCGCAGCACCCGCGCCGATTTCCACCCCTTGTTCAACATGGCGGCGATCTGTTTACGATCCTTCTTGGTTAGCTGGACATGCACCCGATGATAGGCTCGCATGCCTGCACTATGCCGCTCTTTTGCTCCTTCCACGAGTATCTACAGATATACATCTCCATACGGTCATAGACCTAGGTTCCTACACGATTTTGCGAGACGGAAATAAGAGGCGGATCCGGCTGGATCTTCGACTGCAAGACGCAGTTGCGGGAGAGATCGTGGCGGAAGATGCGGTCACCGGAAATGAGTCTGAGCTGTTTGATCTGATTTCTGAAGCTGGGTCCCGGATGCGGGAGCGCTTGTCGGTTGGCAACATTTCGACTGAGCAGGCCGCTCAAGTACGGTCGTCTTTGCCGTCCAATCCCAAGGCAGCGCGGTTGTACGCGGAAGGCCTAGCCAAGCTTGAGAATTTTGACGCGCTTGCCGCCCGAGATCTTTTGGAAAAGGCGACCGCTGCCGATCCGAAACACGCACTCTCGCACTCGGAGCTCGCCGAAGCGTGGGCAGGGCTGGGCTACGACACCAAGGCGCGGGAAGAGGCGGCGAAAGCGTTTGGCCTCTCTCACAACCTCTCGCGCGAGGAGCAGCTTTCGATCGAAGGCCGGTATCGAGAATTGTCCAATGACCTTCCCGCGGCAATCGAGATCTACTGCACTCTGAGAACCTTCTTTCCGGACGATCTAAGCTATGCCCTTCGATTGGCGAGTGCACAATCGCGCTCGGGCCAGGGAAAAGATGCGTTGCAGACCGTAGCTTTGATGCGCAGTCTTCCCGAACCTGCGAATAAAGATGCGCGCATTGACATAGCCGAAGCTTCTGCGGCCGAGGCCCTGAGTGACTTCAGGCGCAGCCAACAAGCCGCCGTGGCGGCCGCCGCGCGAGCCGATCCGCAAGGAAGCCATCTGTTATTGGCCGCAGCTAAATCAAGAGAGGCGTGGGCTTCGGTACGTCTGGGAGATCCAGACAGAGCGTTTGCAGCATACTCGAAAGCTCGTGAGCTGTGGAGCGCTGGCGGAAATCAGCGGAGCGCCGCCGCTGCTCTGGCTGGAATCGCTAATCTGCTGGGGGACAAGGGCGATTTCATTGGTGCTCGCAAGGCGTTCGACGAAGCCCTTCTGGAATTCCGCAAAATCGGGGACATGGGAAATCTGGCCTCTTGCTCCCACAATTTTGGAGTGCTCCTGACACAGCAAGGGGATTTGCCGCAGGCGAGAAAACACCTCGAAGAAGCGCTATCCATTCAGCGTGAGATGAAGAATGAACGGGGAGTAGCCAGCGACCTCGACGACATTGGAAACGTCATGCTCGGTAGGGGGGACGCGGCGGGCGCACTGCGCATGAAAGAGCAGGCCCTCGAAATATTCCGGCGCATCGGCAACAAGTTTGGCGAGCGGGTTGTCACATTGAATATGGGAGAGGTTCTGTTTGCGCAAAGCCGACTCACCGATGCTCGCGCAAAGTATGACGAGGCCATGGCAGGAGCCCAGCAGCTTGGCGACAAAAGCAGCGTCGCATACTGCCTGGTGGATATCGCCGGCGTTCTGATTGCGCAAGACCGGCTGGACGATGCGCGAACTGCTGCGGAACACTCGATCGAAATACGCAAAGAGATCCACGGAGAGGTGCAACTCGCGGAGAGCCAAATCCGGCTGGCCCAGATCCTCTTGGAACAGGGGAAGGCCGCGGAAGCAGAACCCCTGGCTCGTTCGACCGCCGAGGTTTTCGAGAAACAGAACGATTCGGGCGATGCGTCTCTTTCTTACGCCGTTCTAGCTCAAGTGCTTCTGGCTGAGGGGAAGCGTCAAGAGGCACAAGCCTCGGCGACCCGCGGACTCAAGCTCTCGCCACCGAATGGAGACGTCTGGATGCGTTTTGAGTCTGAACTGGCAGCCGCTCGCGTGGATGAAGCTGCCGGGAAGTTGTCCGAGGCTGGCAAAGAACTGACGCCCATCTTGGCTCAGACCGCTAAGTTTGGATCTGCGGGCTATGCGTTGGAAGCGCGGCTGCTCCAAGCAGAGATAGCAGCCACCTCGGGCCAGTTCTCTGCCGCTCGCGCCGAATTGACGGCGGTCAAGTCCGAGGCCCAGCTTAAGGACTTTCGATTGATTGCTCGCAAAGCGATAGCAAGACTCGCAGATCTCCCATTTGATGTCAACTGACGCCGACAGTCGGTAGTGCCTCAGTTTGAATTTCTGGGCAGAGTTGTTGGCTTTGCAGACGGTCTGCGACTCAATAGATAGATCAAAAGAAAGATTCCTAGCCCCCCGACAATGGCGACCCATCCCAAGGCTGTCCCGTTAACCCCATGATCTCTTAAGAAAGTGATTATTCCAAACATGATGGAGAGACACGCGATGATTGCCCCGATTGACTGATAGAACTTGCGGTCAAACAAGTGTTCGACTTTCTCAAGCACATTGTTTTGGGCATTGTCCACTTTCTCGGATAGTTTCCTTGTTTCTTCGGTTACGATCCACGCGATCTGTTGAAGTTATATCTGTAGGGCTATCCGTTGCCTACGGCCCATGGCGGAGGCTGCGAAGGAAGCACTTGAAGCAGATCGCTTCAAGGTCGTGGCGGACGCCGGTTACTCCAATGGAGAGCAAGCCGCATACTGCGAGGCAGCGGGCATAATCCCGTATGTTCCAGTTATGCGCACGGTCAACAATCAAGGAGACGGCACTCTATTTGGTCGCGTAGACTTTCGCTATGAACCTGAGACCGATTCGTATATTTGTCCAGGCAACAAGAGCCTGTTGCACAAGCACACCAATCACAAAAACCGATACACCATGTATAACGCGTCAACGTCCGACTGCGGTTCTGTTCGCTCAAGCCACGCTGCACCCAGGCTCCGAGACGTGGCTTGGCCCGCCACCTGTATGAAGACGCATTGAATCGTATGCAGGAGAGGGTGACCCCTGAAGCGATGCGATTGCGTCGATCTACCGTCGAGCACCCCTTTGCGACGATCAAGTACATCGTCGCGTAAGCATTTTCGTCCCCGAGTTTCGCAAGGGCCGTCCGGTCAGCAGCATCGAAGCTCGAAGCGGTGCACGTGTTGTGCTTGGGCAGGCTGGCAAACTGTCGAAGGACAGGGATGGCGAGATTTCCAGCAACCGAGGCCTGGACGAGAATCACATCGTGCCCATACTTGTACTCGATTGCGCGGAAGTCATCATACTTCGAGCAGGTGGCTAACACGTTTTGGAGAACTACGACAGCAAGTTGCGGGCTGCTAGCAGTGCAATTCTGTGCTGCCAGTGGAGGAGCGGCCGCACAAGCTAAGGCCACGAGCCCCACGATGCGTGTCCACCCCTCAGTCGCTCTCAGACTACGGGCTCCGACGCGTGATTGCTGGTTTCGCTTCACAACTCTGAGATCGTACTGCATGGAGAACGAGCACGCCTCTGGTTCTTGTATACGAACACGCTCCTAAAGTAACCATCCCAGACGACCGCAAGACAAGGGAGAAAAGGACTGCGAGTTGGGAGGCACTGGTCGGTCTAGGGACGAACCGGGCTCGGAACGCTCTGGCTGAGATCCCATGAGCGCGTTAAGGCGAATGGGGGAGAGTGTCTATTTTGTTCTTTACTACCGCCGCATTGGAATTATGAGGGAGTTCTAGATGCCTCTGGTAGTCACTCCGGGCGTCGCCAGCGCACGGCGTGCGGAGGTCGTAAACAGTGCTCCAGATCGCCGTGCTTATGCTCCCAGTTCCGGTCCTTCTTGGAAACATTGTCTCGGGCGTGTTTACGCCAGTGCTCGCCAAGCACTCGAGGTCGTTCTCATTGATCGATTGCGTCTCGGTTGGCGTAGACCGCATGCAGCGCAACTTCGAACCCATGCGAAAGCAGGTCGAAGCGTGGCAGAAGTACGAGTTGACGGACGTCACCGCCAAGGTGGTCATCTACGAGGCGTTTGTCGAGGGCAGGCTGGAAGCACCGAAACACTTAGTTCGCACAGTGCATGATCTCTACTTCGAACCCAAGTATGAGGACTTCAAGCCGCGGACCGTTTGGAGCCTCTCGAATGCGTTCACGTCCGCATTGAAGGAACTGGAGCCCATTCCGCAATTCAAGGCAACAGCCATGCTCGGAGAGTTCCTGGAGACTCGATTCTTAGAGTCGTTCAAGTCGTTCTAGCCTACGGTGGCACCGGCCGGGCCGCCGCTCCTGATTACTCTCTTTTGACCGCAAGCGTTGCGCGAAAGGCGGCGCTTCCCCCGCCACGATTGGTTTACCAGAAACCTGTCTCTGGATAACTTCCTGTTTGCCGACCAGCCGCGAACGACTACATTCCTGTTTCGTAGGCTGAAGGGCGTTTCGTGTACCTACGCAAAGAGGCGTAATTTCCGATCGGATGAGTTGTTAACATTTGACCCCTCGATCATCCTTTAATCAGGGATGTCCGTAGCTCAGCACGAGCGTGAGTTTCCACCCATCCGGTGTTTGTTTCCAGACGTTGGCGAAGCCTGGGGTGGCGTCGAGCTTCTCAGAGCCGCCTGCGCGGCTCTCGTAGAAACGGTGCGTTCCGAGTTCCAGTGCTCCGTACCCAGGTACAGGGAAGATCTGAACGCTCTGCTCGTCGAGCGTCCTGTGGTATTTCGTACTCTCGGCACAGCGCTTCTCGAGGGCGTTCACATTCCAGTCGTGGCCGGTAAGGCCGGTGATGTCGTGGAAAAACTCGAGGTCTGGAGCCAGACTCCGGCTGAACTGAACGACGTTGCAGGTGTTGTAAGCATCGAAGAGCTGTCGATCCGCCGAGAGGATTTGATCGCGGAGTGTGTCTGCTGGAGCACTCATAGCAAGGGTCCCTGAGAGTGCATGCCTGCTGAGTTGTTCCGAGAGCTCAAGAGTATCTTTGGATTCGGTGTTGCTAAGTACGATCACGGAAAGTTGTTTTTCAGGGTAATAGCGGAGATCTGCAACGAATCCCTGGATTCCGCCGGTGTGGCTGATCACGAGCCCGCCCTGGTACTGTTTGACCATGACTCCAAGGCCGAAGTCGTCCTTTCCGGGAGTGATCATTCTCTTGAGCGAGTCCGGCTGTAGGAGTTTGCCTCCGAAGAGAGCTTCTTGCCAGCGTGCCAAGTCGTGCGTCGTGGAGTAGAGATCGCCAGCCGCAAATGGAATTCGCATGTCAATGAAGTCGGCATGACGGAGCGTCCCGGCTTCCATACGGTATCCCGATGCGCGGTGCTGCACGATGTCCGTATCGTTGTCGATTCCGGTGTCTCGCATCCCAAGCGGATCGAAGATGTTCTTCTGGAGGAAGGTTGCGTATGGCTCGCCGGAGGCCTTTTCCACGACCATGCCGAGCAGGATGTATCCGGAGTTCGAGTAGCGTGCTTGTGTGCCTGGCGGAAACAGAGGCGGCTGGTTCCGGAAGCGTTCTACGATCTCCGCCGGAGTGCCGCCGCGGGTGGGCGCAGCCTGTTCACCTGGGAGGTCAGTGATGCTGACGATGCCGGATGTGTGGGTGAGCAGCTGGAGCAGTGTGATGCCGTTCCAGGCGGCTGGCGGGTTGTCGAGATACATCGAGACTGGATCTTCCAGGTGAAGCTTGCCGCGCTCCGCGAGCAGCAGGGTGCTTGCGGCGGTGAACTGCTTGGTCAGCGACCCGATGCGAAACTTGGTTAAGGCTGTGTTAGGTATCTGCCACTCGAGGTCGGCGAAACCGGACGATCGGTCGACTAGGACCTGGCCATGTCGGACGATGAGGATGCTGCCCATAAAGTGTTGGAGCAGGTTGTCAACGGTGGGCGCCGGAAGGCGAGCCACATTGACGATGACCCTTGCGGTGGTGTCGGGCGGCAGCCCTGTGGCCGCCCCGCGCAGGTGATCATCCTGGAGTACGAGATCGAATTTAACAATTGTTCCTGGCCGCAACCGGACAGCGAAGGTCAGCGTGCCGTTACGAAAGACGCCGTCGGAGAGAGGCGTCTGCATCTGTTCGCTCCGGCCCGCGCCGCCAGTCACCTGTGTGCCGTTCTGCTGGAGCAGGAAGAACGCGGTGTCGCGCTGCGTGGTGCCGCCGGGCGCTGGGATGTCGAAGGTGCCTTGCCAGCGGCCGCTGACGTCTTGAGGAGATTGGGCGTGCGCTGTGACTGCGCCGAAGAAGAGAAGGAAGGACAATAGACAGTGACGGCATGGCATATGCTTAGGCCTCTACCTCAGCAACGTCGACCAGGGTCACATGGTTAACTGCGGAAGTTTCGAGAGACATGCATGCAGAGGAATACCGCAGCAGCGGCAGCAGGGACCAGGACAGCTATGAGACTTGCGTCCAGCCATGTGGACCAGGTACTCCACATCAGGAATGCGAGGAGGGAGACCGCCACCAAGATGGTGCTTCCGTCCGGGGCGTAAGTATCCCTTCGTGGACGATAGGCGAGGCGGAATTGCAATCGCGACCAGACCTGTGAGGGGGCCGGCAGTTCGTGCGGTGCGGCCGCGGAATCGGCTTCCTGCAGCATGTGACGGATTCGTTGCTCCAGTTCCTCAGGCATGTTCTTTTCCTTTCGGTGTAAGCAGTGCTGCAGCCTCGCGCCGTGCGCGAAGAAGCAGAATGCGCACGCTCATGACGTTGAGGCCGGTAGCGTTGGCGATCTCGCGGTGTGTCATCCCCTCCATATAGGCGAGCCATAAGAGCTCGCGCGCTCTGGGCTTCATGCGGTGCAGCATGCGGGTAGCGTCTACGGCATTATCAGGCTGATTTTCTGTGGTGGGTTCGTCTCCTTCTTCGAACTGAAGATCGTCGCCGCGTCGCCAACGATCATGCAAGAGATTGGTGGCGATGCGGAAGAGATAGGGCCGGGCGTCCGCAAGCTTCATGGCCGATCTTCCGCTGCGAAGCAGACGAAGATAGGATTCCTGCAGGACGTCATCGGCGATGTCCTGCCTGCCGGACACGCGTGCTATGTATCTCCAGAGAGGCTTCGCCGTAGCTTGATAAAGCGCACTGAATGCCTGTTCGTCCACGTCTTTGCTGGCCTAGTCGCGACCGTCCGGGAGCAGACCGGATCGGCGATGTATCGCGAGCGAGACGATTGCTGAAGATCCAAATGCCGCTGCTAGGATGACGGCGCCGAGGCCGAACTGCAGAAGGCCCTCGGCTTGCCGAAAGACGAAGTGGCAGATCAGCATTCCCGTTCCCAGGACGCCGAAGGTTACCGCGGTCTGGGCGGTGCGTATGATGCTGCGCCACTCTTCATTGGGACTGCGCTCGAGCGAGCGGAGGAACTCCGCACCAGGCCTTGAGGCAAGGAACACCTGCAGGCTCTCCGGCGAACTCACGCGGAGCAGCAGTTTGTCCTGTGCGGCGGCTTGCGATCGGGCCAGAACATATTGGCGCACCGCATTGAAGATCAGCCAGGCGACCCATGCCCCGGTCCCGAATACAGCCACGACGGCAAGTTGTTGCTTGTCCAATGGATTTATGCCTCCTGAAAGCTACAACGTAGTGGAACGACAACGGTAAACACGGTTAACAAAAATAGTGCGCCTTTGCGAATTGGAAGCCGCGAAGTTTTTAGGCCACCAAGAAGTCAATCGGCCGAATCGGTAACGGAAAAGTTGCCTTGTCCGATTCCCTTCTAACAAATTGTGGGTGGATGACGAGCAACCCAGAAGTTGAAGCAGTGGAGCAAGGCTCGCCGTGGAGAATGATACTCATGGGGCTCGAATCTGGAAACATTGTCCCAGGCGTGTTTACTCCGGTGCTGGCTAAGCACTCGAAGTCGTTCTCGTTGATCGATTGCGTTTCGGTCGGCGTGGATCGAATGCAACGAAACTTCGAACCGATGCGGAAACAGGTCGGGGCATGGCAACGGACTGAGTTAACAGACGTCACGGCGAAGGTTGTGATCTACGAAGCATTCGTCGAGGGCAAATTGGAGGCTCCCAAGCATCTCGCCCGGACCGTGCACGATCTGTATTTCGAGCCGAAGTACGAGGAATTCCGTGCTCGGACGATCTGGAGTTTGTCGAATGCCTTCACTTCGGCGTTCAAGGAACTGGATCCGATCCCTCAGTTCAAGTCGACAGCCAAGCTGGGCGAATTCCTGGAATCGCGGTTCTCGCAATCGTTCTAGGCTTTGTGGCGGTACCGGCCGGACCGCCGCCCTGTTGCACCCTCTTCGCCAGCACCCTGGGAACCATCACTTAGCGCAAGCCCGTTTCACAGCACCTATCCCGTTTTCTCTGCCTAAACCGGGCTCAATGAACTCATTGGCCCGTTCTCGCCAGCTGAGGATTCAACGCCCGATTCGCGCCGAACGGACTCAAAGTGCATGCGTCTTGACACGATGCACGATTACTATCACAATGTAATTCTAATCATGCTTGGCGAATTTGAATATGTCTTGATCACCGCAGCGGCCGGACTTGGAGACAAGGCTTATGGTGCTGCGATTCGGCAAGAAATTGAGGCCTCGACCGGGCGAAGGTGCTCCCTTGGCGCGTTGTATACGACCATTGATCGGCTCGAAACCAAGGGTCTTCTGAAAACGCGGATGGGAGAGGCCACGCCGCAGCGGGGTGGCCGCGCCAAGCGCATGGTTCGCGTGACGACCAAGGGGGTGCAGGCGGCCAAGGACTTTTACGATGCGGTGACGCGCGTAAGCCACAACGCCTCGTGGGTTGGGACCCGAACCGGGAGCGCCACGTGACACACATGAACTGGTCATTGGTGGAGGCTACAGCTCAACTGCTTGGGCGAGACGAACGTGAAGCGGTGCTGGGCGATTTGGCAGAAAGCGGTGAGAGCGTCTGGCGGGAGTTGCTGGACGTACTCGGCTTAGTCATCCGCCGCCAGGCGGCGCTTTGGACGAGCTGGCGGCCATGGCTCGCGGCGTTCGGACTGGCATTGCCGAGCAGCTTTCTTCTGATGGGATTCTCCCTCTCGGTGAGCTGGATGTATCGGCAGACGATGGAGGCGAGGGTTCCCGAGGCAAATGGATTCGCAGCGGGGCCTGGATTCTTGCTGCTCATCCGCCACATCTTCCTGCTGATTGGTTTGTCCTGGACGGGGGGCTTCGTCCTGGGATCGGTATCGCGGCGGACCCTTTGGGCGAGCATCGCCGCGACTTGCTCCCCATGTTTGTTCTGTCTGTCCAGGTTCGGCGTGCCCTCTCTGTCGAGGTTCTGCCTGCTTCTTTTTCTTCTGCCCGCGATCTGGGGAGTTCGCCAGGGCTTGTGCAGGTCTCGGATCACCCTGCGCGCGGCAATTGTTCTAGCCGCGACATTGACGGTGTTGATGATCTCTGTCTGGAGCAGCAGAGGTCCGTGGGTTGGCAATTGGGTCTGCGTATTGAGTTGGCCGGCTTGGTATATGGTCGCCACTGTGCAAAGACGCGGCCGAGAGAGCGGTCAAGTGTGAAATCGCAGTAAGAAGGAGAGGAGAACAGTTGCAGGATGAACTCAACGCAGATTCGCATGGCACTCAGTTTGGCGATCGTCACCGCTCTTGCTTCGTTAAGCGCAGTTCCGTCATTCGCCAATTCTGCGAAGGGCCAGTTAGTAGAGCGGGAAGTGCGATCGGAGAACATTGCACACAACAAGATCGGTTCCGATCCGATTCGGAAGATGGTCATCTACCTTCCTCCCGGCTACGACAAGTCTGCAAAGAACAACTCCCGCTACCCGGTGATCTATTTTCTTCCGCAACCTACCGATAGCTATCGAGGGCTTTTCGATAAGGAACATGCGCAGCAGCTGTTCGATCGCGCAATCGCCTCGGGAGTGATCGGCAACTTCATCCTGGTAACGGTCGACATGGCGACCCCGCTGGGCAGTTCTTGGTATGTAAACTCCCCGGTCACCGGAAACTGGGAAGACTTCATGATCGAGGAGTTGGTGCCGTACATCGATGCAAACTTCCGCACCTTGCCAAGCCGCGATTCGCGCGGTATCGCCGGAGATTTCATGGGCGGTTACGACGCTCTTCGCTTCGGCATGAGGCATCCCGATGTCTTCGGATCCGTCTACGCTCTTCATCCCGCAGGCGTAGGTTCGGGGATGCAAACGATGTTTTCAAATCCCGACTGGAACCTGCTCGCCAATGCCAGATCCCTCGACGATGTCAGGAAAGACAACACCAGCAAGATCTTCACTGCGATCTATCAAGCCAGCGTGCCGGACCTTGACAAGCCTCCTCGCTACATCGACCTGCAGGCGCGTGAGAGCGGAGGCGCGCTGATTATCGACACAGCAGTTACGACTCGACTGCGCAAGAGCTTCCTTCTGGACGAAATGATTGCAGAATACGCCGACAATCTGAAATCCCTGCGCGGCCTGAAGTTTGACCGGCCTCGCAGTGATGGCATCCAGGATCACGTTTATTCCGCCATAGCCTTCAGCCACAAACTTAACGAGTTTGGCGTTCCTCACGAGGCCGAAGAATATAACGGCGTCTGGGGCGATTGGAATTGGGGCGTGGATGGTCGGGTCTATACAAGTTTGCTGCCTTTCTTCCAAAGGCATCTGGTCTTCGACAAGCACTAGCAGCCGCAGCCGCCAACAAGGCAACGAGCCGATTCGCGGAGGAGAGTCCAGCGAGATGATCGCAATACGAATACACGCATCTCTAGGTCTGGCACTCGTCGTCGCTCTCGGCTCGTTGAGCGTCGCGGCGCCATCTGCCAATTCCGCTAAAAGCCAGCTTGTAGATCGTGAATTGCGCTCGGAGAACATTGCCCGTAACAAAATCGGAACCGATCCGATTCGGAAGATGGTCATCTATCTTCCTCCCGGCTACGACAAGTCTGCAAAGAACAACTCCCGCTACCCGGTGATCTACTTTTTCCCCACTCCTGAAGTCAGCTATCGCGCGGAATTCAACCTCGAGGGCGCTCAAGGCCTCTTTGATCGAGCCATAGCGTCTGGAGTGATCGACAAGTTCATCTTTGTCTCGGTGGATATGAACACGCCACTCGGGTGTTCGTGGTATGTCAACTCTCCCGTGACCGGTAACTGGGAAGATTTTATGGTGCAGGACCTGGTGCCATACATCGATGCGAACTTCAGGACCCTGCCCACCAGGGACGCGCGCGCCATTAGCGGAGAATTCATGGGTGCATATGGCGCGATACGCTTCGGCATGCGGCATCCGGATGTGTTTGGTTCTGTCTATGCTCTGGGTCCCGTGGGCACTGGTACAGGTCTCAATGTGATGTATGGGCGGCCCAATTGGGATCTTCTGGCCAATGCCAAATCTTTGGATGAACTGGAGAAGGGCGGCTTTTGGCCAAACATATTTCCCACCATCTTTCAGGCACACTTGCCTGATCTTGACAAGCCGCCGCTGTTCATCGATCTGTATGCATACAAGATGGGGGATCAGTTCGTCGTCGATAGTGAAATCGCTAAACGTTTGCACGACAACTTCCTTCTGGAAACGATGATTCCGCAATATGCCGGGAACCTGAAATCTCTGAGAGGCTTCAAGCTTGATTGGGAACGCAACGATGGCAATCCGGATCATGTCTATGCCAATCAGGCCTTTACCCGTAAGCTCGATGAATTTGGCGTTCCTCACGAAGCGGAAGAGTACAGCAGCCTGTGGGGGCATGGGGTCTGGAGCGAGGACGGCCGCGTTTATGCGGAGGTTCTACCGTTCTTTCAGAGGCATTTGGTCTTCGAGACGAACGATAAGAACCCTAGATGAGATTGGTGACTTCTCGCCGTGAACGAAATTCCGCGGCGTTAGTCGATGGAAAATCGCCAGCGCACTCGCCCCGGAGCAGATTGGTCCCGAGATGTCGGCTTCGAGGAAATCACCACTGATCTCCTTCAAGGGCGTTTCTCATCCTAATTTTGACTGACTGAAGCTTCGACAACAGCCTTGTCCTTTTCGTAGCGGATCGCCCCAAGGCCATTTAGCACCCTCAGTGCCGCAGATAGGCCCAAACAGCTCGAAGCAGTTCCGCCCTTGCTCGTGAGAGTGATGAGCCGGGTGGTCGTCGAAGCACGATAGCATGGCCAAGCGACTCAACCATGTTGCTCACAAAAAAAGCTCGCATATCAAGATCGGTTCTCCCGCCCAACTCTCTCGCATGGGAGGCAAGTGCCCTACGGAAGGCCCCGTGAAGTCGAACCGAGAAGTCCCGCGTACCGTCAGCACGATGCGGCACTTCTGCCTGCAGCAGATCTGACAGTTCCGGGTCAGCGGTGTGCGCCTCTATCATGCCGTCGATTAAGGACGAGATGAGTCCCTCAAGCGTCGCCTCTGCGCTTTCGGCCATTCGGCGCTGCATGATTCGATCCACCTGGCCGATGTGACGTTGTGGCGAGCCATTCGAGAGGGTCGTCTAGCCAGTGTTACGCATGAGGTAGAGCGCATTCTGGGACGCAAACCAATCGCTCTCAAGCAATGGGCTGCCGAGAATGCGAAATATTTTCGGAGTTCCGGAGCTAATGTGGATCAGTAACGGCAAGTCGGCATGGCATCACGTTTTCTCGCAGCAAAGGGGTCTCGTCGCATGAAAGGTGCCATGCCCGTTTACCTATGTGGTGAAACTTCCCAGAATGTATGGTCCGCCGTCCGACTGCAAGGAGAGATTGTGGGACGAAGTACAGTCTGCGCAAATGTATCCGCCCTCTAGTTGGAGATTGTTCTCCGGGCCATGATGATGATCCGCGCGTGCTGGACCTGATAAGCCGAACGCTCACGATCGACCTCTTGTCGGAACAGGTTCTCCAGCACGCCGTTTGACTGTTCTTTCGTCTTGTCCTCTCCTCAACAGACCTGGTTAGTTATTCGCCCGTAGTAGTGGTGGTTGGAAAGTGGGAAAAGCGCGTTAGCGCTTTCCAAGCGCAGCGTCTTTTCCACGGCCCAGTTCACGCCTGTGTGCAGACCGGCATATATTGGTAATCCTCTGCTCGGAACAGCAAGAACAGCACGGCCCATGCGATCCGCGCCAGCTTATTGGCGATAGCGACGATCACCTTGTTGCGCGGCGCTGGCGCTTCGAGCTGACGAAGCCATTGGCCGGAGCCTCCGGTGTCGTACTTCACCCGGAGCAGCACGGCGCGCTACCAGTTTCCAGGACCCAGGTATTTGTCTTTAAGCGTGACGGTCCGGACCTCTTTGTCCGCCACCAGCCTGGAGCCGCAGATACGTCGTGAGATACAGGCAGTCGATCCCAATCTGCCGGTATTCAACGTACGTACGATGAATGAGGTCATTGACGGTTCTCTGGCTTCGCGCCGCTTCTCCGCGGAGTTGGTGGGGGTATTTGCCGTGGTGGCGCTTCTATTGGCGTCGCTGGGAATTTACGGGCTGTTGGCCTACATGGTGGGCCAGCGGGCCCACGAGATTGGAGTGCGCATGGCGCTGGGAGCCATGCCCTCGACCATTGGGAAAATGATTGTGAGCCGGGGTGCCGGGCTAGCTGGCATTGGACTGGTGGTCGGCCTGATGTTATCGGGAATCATGGCTCCGATGATTTTCACCGTGCTGTACGGAGTTCGGCCTATTGATCCGGAAGTGTTTATCACTGTGCCGTTGATCCTCATGGTGGTTGTACTTTTGGCGAGCTACATCCCGGCGCGGCGCGCGGCCAGGGTGAACCCGATCGACGCCTTGCGCGAGAGTTGAAAACAGTTGGGGTTCGGGCTATGCATCTTAGCCCGATCGAGGGGGATTCTGATGACCACATTATTGCAGGACGTGCGGTACGGACTGCGGCAGCTTTGGAAGAGTCCGGGTTTTACGATCGTAGTGGTGCTTTCCCTGCCTTTGGGCGTCGGTGCGAACACGGCAATTTTCAGCATCGTGAATGCCGTGTTGCTGCGTTCTCTGCCCCCCTCCTTGGGAGCATCATGATTATGTTTGATAGCCGAGACCTGGCGTTACACGCGCTGTTATGAGGACGAAGCGGAACCGTCGGACTCGGCTGAACCTCAATTTCCGGTTTGCTCGTCAGAACGAAGCCGCTGGCGCGGCGGACGCTGCCGCGTGGGTGATGTCGGCAGTCCTTGATTTGCTCAGATAAGTTGTGGGTCACAAGGAGGTGTCCCTGTGACCCATCTACGCAAAATGATGCTGGAAGAACTCCAGCGACGGCATTACTCTGAGGCTACCACACAGCGATACATTCGCTTCATCGAGCGCTTCGCTCAGCACTTCCACCGCTCGCCCGATCGCCTGGGACCCCAGCACATCCGCGAGTACCAAGCCCAACTCTTCACCGTACGCAAACTGACTCCCGGTTCGGTGACCAATCATCTCTGCGCCCTGCGCTTTCTCTACATCCAGACGCTCAAGCGGCCCTGGAGTATTGCCGACACTCCCTATCCCAAGAAGCGCTATCGCCTGCCCACCATTCTCAGTCAGGAAGAAGTAGCACAGCTGATCGATGCTGCGCCGACTCCCTTCTATCGCACCATTTTGATGACCCTCTACGGCACCGGCGTGCGCCGCGCCGAGCTCACGCGCCTGAAGGTCAGCGACATCGATAGCCGACGCATGGTGGTGCACATTCAAGACGGCAAAGGCCGGCAAGACCGCGACGTCATGCTCAGCCCCGTCCTGCTCGAGGAACTGCGCGCTCATTGGCGACTTCTGCGCAAAAAGTCCGTCTGGTTATTTCCTGGCAACCGCTGGCACAGCGGTGATCATCCCATGGATGACAAGACCCCCTACCACGCTTGCGTCGAGGCCGCCCGCCGTGCCGGGATTAAGAAACGTATCTATCCCCACGTGCTCCGCCATTGCTTCGCCACCCACTTGCTCGAAGCCGGCGCCGACCTGCACACCATCCAGATCCTGTTAGGCCATCACGATCTGAAAGAAACCGCTCGCTATCTCCACCTCTCGCAACGGCACTTGCATGCCACGGCGAGTCCGCTGGATGCGCTGATGCTCAAGAAAAGTAGGTCGTCCGAGGAGGAGTAGATGAGTCGGCCACGGTTAGAGGTGGCCGACATCATTCGCAGCGCAGGTACAGACTTCATCGAGAGGAACCGTTCGTGGCTCCGTTGGACCCACCTTAAGGTCCTGCTGGCCATCGCGCGCTGTCGCACCGCCGCCCTCGGCGGCCATATCGATGAGTGCACCGGCTGCGGACATCGTGCCACCATCTCGTACAACAGCTGTCGCAACCGACACTGCCCGAAGTGTCAGACCGGTGCGCGTGAACGCTGGATCGCGGCGCGTCGTCGTGAACTGCTGCCCACCCCCTACGTCCACGTCGTCTTCACCCTGCCGTCGCAACTGGCTGCGCTGGCTCTCCAGAACAGGAAACTCATCTACGGTTTGCTGCTCCGGGCCAGCGCCGAAACTCTGCTGGAGGTCGCACGCAACCCCGCCCATCTCGGAGCCGAGATCGGCTTCTTCAGCGTGCTCCATACCTGGAACCAGAAACTCCAAGTTCATCCCCATGTCCACTGTGTCGTTCCCGCCGGCGGACTCTCCCGCGATCACGCCCGCTGGATTCGATCCCACCCGCGCTTCTTCCTTCCCATCGCCGTACTGCGGCGCGTGTTTCGCGGCAAGTTCGTCGCCGGCCTGAAGTCTGCCTTCGAACGCCGTCAACTGCACCTGGCCGGAGAGCTCGCGCCGCTCACCCATCCCAAGTTCTTCGCGGCCTGGCTGCGTCCGCTCTTTCGAAAACATTGGATCGTCTACTCCAAACCACCCTTCGGCGGACCCGAGTACGTGCTGCAGTATCTCGGCCGCTACACTCACCGCGTCGCCATCTCTAACCATCGCTTGCTCGCTTTGGCGGACAGCCAGGTTACCTTTCGCTGGCGCGACTCCGCCGACCACAATCGGCAGAAAGTGATGACCCTCTGGCGCGATGAGTTTCTCCGTCGCTTCCTACTGCACCTGCTCCCCAAGGGCTTCGTCCGCATCCGCCACTTCGGCTTCCTCGCCAACCGAAGGCGCGCCGCCCTGCTGCCACGGTGCTTCGCCGCTCTCCACGCCACTCCACCGAAAAACCAATCGGAAACCTCGACTGCTCCTACAACGCACCCGCTGTGGCGCTGTCCCAAGTGCGGCGGACCGATGGCCGTCGTCGAACGATTCACAGCCGCACAACTCCAACTTCGTTCTCCACCACTCCTGGCCGCGGCTGCATGAAATCACTCGCCCACAACCCCAACTGCTGGCGCGGTTCAGCGCGCTCCGCCGAAGTGTGTCTCCGTCACCGCTCGACACCCTCTTCATGCCCCAGAGTAAGTTTCGCTTCAAGCACCACTTCGCCCTTGCCCATGCGCGTCGGCTCCTCCGCCACGGACCTCGACCACCCCGACAACATCTACAAACCTCTCTCACTCCATTCAATTTGCATAAGTCCCGCGCCCGCCGCGCCAGCGGCTTCCTTCTGACGGCTTTTTCGAACGCGACGCCTCACACCTTCGTTCAGCCGTGAGGACTCATCCCGGCGTCGCGTCCGAAAAAGCACTAGCGTCACTCGGGGGATCTTTCCGCAAAAATACTCTCTCCTTGACTATCTAGGTGAGTTTTGTTAAACCTCTCCTAGACAAACAAGGAGAGGTCGTGGGCAAACAAATTGATTTGCTGCAGGGCACGCTGGACATGCTTATTCTCAAAGCCGTCTCGCTTGGCCCATTGCATGGTTACGGGGTTCTGCTGCGCATTCAGCAGATCTCTGGCGAACAGCTGGAGATCCAGCAGGGCTCGTTATATCCGGCGCTCTATCGGCTGGAACATCAGGGTTGGATCGCCAGCGAGTGGGGGGAATCGGACAACAAACGCAAGGCGAAGTTCTACAGCCTGACTGCAGCCGGGCGGCGCCAACTCCATTCGGAAACCGAAAAGTGGAACCGCATGGCATCGTTGATCGCCAGTATTCTGCGCACCACCTCGGAGCAGATATGAATCTTCTGACTCGATTCCTTTCTTGGTTGAAGTGGATGGTCAAGGGACAACGTCTTGAAAGTGAAATGGAAACGGAAGTGCGTTTCCACCTTGAGAGCTACGCTGCGGACCTGGTTCGCAAAGGCCTTTCCCAGCAAGAAGCGATGCGACAGGCGAGGATTGAGTTCGGCGGAATCGAGTCTCACAAAGATGCCGTGCGGGCATCCGTGGGCGTGCGCTGGTGGGGTGAACTAGGTTCGGACATGCGTCATGGATTGAGATTGTTGCGCAAGAATCCAGGTTTCACCGCGGTTGCGATTTTGACTCTGGCTCTCGGCGTGGGAGCCAACACGGCCATTTTCAGCATCGTGAATGCCGTGTTGCTGCGTTCTCTGCCCTACCGCGATCCCGATCGTTTGGTACGAATCTTCTTTAACGAGCCCGGCGTAGGATTGCGGGACGTTGAGTTTTCCAAGCCCGAACTGGATGACCTGCAGACGCGAGCGGGTGTATTTGAAGATGTGACCCCGATCTTCGAGGGTAGCGAGAATTTGACCGGCGCCAAACAGCCCGAGCGTGTCGAGGGGGTCAATGGCAGTTTCAGCTACTTTTCCATGCTGGGTGTGACCCCGCAAATTGGACGGTTGTATGGTCCGCAGGACTTCGCGCCTGGTTTCGCTCCAGAGGCCGTGATCAGCGATGGCCTGTGGCGCCGTGCCTATGGCGCCGATCCGAATGTTCTCGGCCGTACCATCCGGATCGACAATGATCCCTTTACAATTATTGGGGTTCTGCCACGCGGATTTCGCCATCCTGGACCGACGACTTCCGGCGACGTGGAAGTGTTTGGCGCCGGCGGATTCAGCGCAGATCCCTTTCCCCAGCCAATGCGTGGTACCCGGATTTTAGTATCTGGAATCGGACGACTTAAGCCTGGCCTGACACTGGCGCAAGCTCAGGCGCGGCTCACTGCCATGGCTGCCCAATTACGCCACGACTTTCCCACCGATTACCCGCCGCAGGCGCAATGGACAATTGAGATTCAACCATTGCAAGAAACTTTGGTGGGCAATGTTCGGCCCATGCTGCTGGTGTTACTGGGTGCGGTAATCCTGATCGTTTTCATCGTATCGTTGAACATTGCCAATCTCCTCTTGGCGCGCGCTTCGGGGCGACAACAAGAGATGGCGGTGCGGTTAGCGCTGGGGGCGAGCCGCGGCCGCATGGTGCGCCAGATGCTGACCGAGTCCATGCTGCTGTCGCTCATCGGCGGTGCCGCGGGAATCGCAACCGCAGTTGGTACTTTAGGTTTCATCCTGCGCTTTGTGCCATCGAACGTTCCCCGGCTCAACGAAGTACGAATCGACTGGGTGGTGCTGGCGTTCGCTCTGCTGATTTCCATTCTTACCGGCTTAGTGTTTGGACTTGCTCCAGCGCTTCATTCGGCAAAAGTCGCTCTCTCCTCGGCCATTCGTGAAGGCGGTCGCGGGTCCGGCTACAGCACTAAGACCGGCCGATTGCGGGATGTTCTAATCGTCTCTGAACTGGCATTTGCCGTCATACTGATGGTGGGAGCCGGCTTGCTGCTGCGTACGCTGCGGGATCTGTTGCAGGAAAATCCAGGCTTTAATCCAACTCAAGTGGTCACGGCAAACACGTGGCTAGGAGTTCCCAACGATCCGAAGACGGATCCGTATCTCGGTATTCCTGGTAAGGCCACCTTTGATCGTGAGTTGCTGCGGCGCATGAAGGCAATTCCGGGAGTAGAACTCGCCGCAATCACCTCATCTCTACCGACCACCAATAGCAACCCCAACGCGGTCGGTGGCTTAGCGATTGAAGGCTTAGCGATTGAAGATAGACCGGTCGAGTCCTCGCAGGATCTGCGCGCCGAGAGAATTCGGATAAGCCCCGATTATTTTAAGGTGTTGCAGGCGACGCTCCTACGCGGTCGCTCATTCACCGAGGGCGATGAAGACGGCAAACAGCCGGTGGCCATCATTGATGAAAGCACCGCTCGTAAGTATTGGCCAACCCGCGATCCGCTGGGCCGCCAAGTGCGGTTCGGAAAAGACCCTACCAAGCCATGGACGACCGTCGTGGGTATTATTAAGGATATCAAGAGTGACGGTCTCGACATCGATGGCGTTCCCCACATCTACGTTTCGACCTATCAAGACCCCAGCAAGCAAGTGAGCGTGGTGTTGCGGACGTCTCTGCCCGCGACCCTGCTCGAACCACAGATTCGGCATGAAATCCAGAGCATTGATCCC
Organism: uncultured Acidobacteriota bacterium; assembly: GCA_963719865.1. Taxonomy (GTDB): domain Bacteria; phylum Acidobacteriota; class Terriglobia; order Terriglobales; family Acidobacteriaceae; genus Sulfotelmatobacter. The sequence continues at coordinate 158,474 of CAVRDS010000016.1, forward strand.
GGCTTACCGGTATTCAATGTTGTCTCTATGAATGACATCCTTGATCGGTCACTGGCTTCACGCCGTTTTTCTGCCGACCTGGTGGGCGGATTTGCTGGACTGGCGGTGCTTCTGGCCTCCATCGGAATTTACGGCTTGCTGGCTTATATGGTCAGCCAAAGATCGCGCGAGATCGGTATCCGCATGGCCTTGGGGGCCGGGCGAGGCGGCGTCCTGAAGCTGTTCTTGCAAAAGGGTATGGTGCTGGCGGGCCTCGGAATTGTGGCCGGCATGGTCGTTTCTGCATCCACTGCGTCGTTGATGGGCAGTTTGCTTTACGGGGTGCGCCCGCATGATCCGGCTGTGTTTGTGATCGTGCCTCTGCTTTTGTTTGCCGTTGCCGTTCTAGCCAGCTACCTTCCAGCCCGGCGCGCGACCAAGGTGGACCCAATGATTGCCCTGCGCGAGGCATGAACTTGCTGGGTTTACGGCCCGTTCATAAGGACAGTCCTAGCCTCGCGTGGGTGTGTTTTCGCAGTTCATTGCCAATCCAAAGGAGAAATTTACCATGAGGCGGTCTTCGCTTGTGCTGGTTGCGGTCACACTGCTTGCCGTCGTCGGAACCAGTTTTTACAGTCAAGGCCAACCGCAGAATCAACCTCCGCGTCCTGCGCGTTCCCGAGCAGACGAGACGCTGGCAATGTGGAACAGCATCGGGAACAAACTCATCGCCATGGCCCAGGATTTTCCCGAAGACAAATACGACTTCAAGGTGCAGAAAGACCAGCGCACCTTTGCCCAAACTCTTTTACACGTCGCCGGGGTCGATTACCTCCTGATGCGGACGGTTTCCGGGTCGAACATCGGGCCTGACCTGGGCAAGGACGTGGTAAACCCGTCGCGAGACGTTTACAAGACGAAGGCCGACGTGGTGAATCTGATTCAGCAGGCAGTCGCGGACGGAGCGAACCTGATTCAACAGCAGGGCGACGCGGGGCTGGACAAAATGACGAAATTTCCGTTTGGGAACAAGCTGGTCCACAATTCCTACAACTGGATGTTCGTCATCGAGGACAGCGGCGAGCACTACGGCCAGCTCGTGGTGTACTATCGCGCCAACAACATGGTGCCGCCGGCATCGCGGCCGCGATAAGGCCCTTGAAAGTTCTCGACTGAAATTCCTAACTCCCGAATTGTCGGCCAACCTTACCTTACCGGATTATGGAAGGGTTGTGGGTCACTCGCCCAGAATTGCCACGCGGCGCCAGCTCGAACGGACGCGGGCTCAGGAATACTGAACCTTAGTTACTGCTTGTAGCGCCGGATGAGTTGCTGGAATTGCGGTTAGCGCTTATGGGGTGCCGCCCCGGCGGCCGGCGGCCCTCCTACCTGTTCGATAGCCGCCTGAAGATATCGCCGAACAAAAGTACGGTCCAGTTCGGTCTGGTCGCGCATCGTGACATGACGAATCAATTTGCCCGTGCCCTGCAGAACTCTGTTAGGGTCGGGAAGCAGCGCGCCGCGGTTGAAACCGAGGTTCACGTGATCGAGATAGGTAACAACATGGCAAAAGCCGTCCTTAAGCGGTTTGCCGGTGAACGAGAACCCGATCGTCACAGCGTAACCTTTGACGATGGATTCGATCGCGTCGGGCGCCTCTTCCAGAACTACATCGCGCAGCGCCAAAGTCAGATCTGAGACGTGTGGATCGTAGGGAGCGAGATAGCTCAGAAGTTGACGGTCCGGCAAGCGAGTCATCGCCTTCGCAGACTAGCACAATCCATAAGTCTTCTTCGCCGGAGTGTAGCAGATGCGCGTCAAGGCGCTCGGTGTCACTGCGGGGCACCCATCTGGGCGATCGGCTCGGCCGTGGTAGGAAACGCTTGTTTCACCTGCATAACTGGCGAGGCTGATCCTTCTTCGGACTACGAAATCGATGAGGTGATTAAGGGCGGGGGAGGTGAAACGCTTGTCGCGCAAGGTTTTGTGGATGATCAGCCAAGCAAAGTCTTCCGATCGCGCAGAGGGCATAAAACGAGAAAGCCCAGTCCGAAGATGCAAGCGTGATCGATGCGCCAGTGCGCCACCGCTTGTCTCACGCCCAGATACGCGAGTGAACCCGAAGACGCTAGGCAAGGTCGACGAAAACTAAGGCCACCTTGCCGCTGTGTTCCCGGAATTAGCGGCGCAAAATATCCGGGACCCATCGCCATCCGCCCATCTGACTCCCCGGTTCGATGCTAAACAAGGTCGAGCGCCATCTTGAGAGCCTCATTCAGATGGGTGACCTTGGAGCTCGAAAGGGACCCAATGAAATTCGTAAGATCGGCCTTACGAAGGCTCACAAGGTTGTCACACATGATCCAGCTTGAGTGCTTCAATCCTTCTTCTGGCCCAATCGGGACCTGAGTTGATAGTCCATGAATGACGTCTGCATCAGGGCATCCACCAATGCTCGTGAATCGTCATCCGGTTGCGGTTCGAAGGCAAACATCAGATCAAGCAGTCGACGGCCCTCAAATTCGTCGGCAGTCAACAGTTCATGATCGACGCCCAGCAGGTATCCGGCGTAACGCCACAAGTGGACAAGCGCTTCCCGTTCCACGCGTTCAAAGTGGTAGCCGAACCGAGTTAAACCGTCGAGTACGCCAACCGAAAACATCACGTTGGTACCAGCCATGTGGCACTGGTTGATAGGTGCGCCCCATACTTCTGAGCGCCATTGACTGGAATCTAGAAGCAACCTCCTCACTTGCGCATGGATGAGGCGCACGCGCACCGTCATGGCAAACCCTTCGGAGGACCGGCCCAGGCCGTCGGGCTGACAAACGGCGAACACGTACCGCGTTGTATCTTTCAGGCGTTGCGAAGCGCGATGCACGAGTTGAATAGTCGCATCCGCAGCGGTTGGTTGAACGGTGATTCTGTGTTGGTACATGTGCGAACTTCATCGTATTGCCCAGTCGCTTTCCAGGAGGCTGCGGGCATGCCGACATGAAATGGAAACACGCTAGCAGTCACAGAGGCTCCTCTATTGTCGTGCGCTTACTTAAGCTTCGCGTACTCTGAGTTGGCAACAATGAGAATTGGAACGTCTGGATCGGCGTCTCTCCACAATCCAAAGAAATCTTGATAGGCGGCTCTGGATTGGGTCGTATTGCCCTGGAGTGCATAGGCGCGGCCGAGTTGAAGGCGTGCCAATGCAGCGAGCGGGGAATTCAGCGCGACGCCGCGGTGGTCTAGGAACTTTTGGAACTCCGTTGCCGCTTCCTTCCCCTGTTGGAGCAATAGGTACACTTCACCACGAATGTAGGCGGGATAGAGCGACCCACCGACCTCGAACTGAGGCAGCGGACTGCCTAGTTCGTATTGTGTGGTGCTCTCAAGATATTCCAGAGCTTTCGTCGGTCGGCCGCGTTTGATTTCTATCGAAGCATAGACGGCTGGCAACCAATAACGATTTATTGCGGTATTGAGCGGAAAGCTCTCGGCTAGATCATGTGCCATACGGTCTGCACGGTTGATATCTCGGATGCGCGCAAATGCTAGAGCTGCGAGGACGCTTACATCTCGACTGGGACCTTCGGCCAGCGCGGCGGCGATTTCTTGGCGGGCCCGCGCGATATTGCCAAACTCGGCTTCTCGAAGGGCCGCATTCATCCGCCATGCCGCAGCTGTCTCTTTTGACTCATTTCCGTGGGCTGAGTCTACAGCGCGCTGAGAAAGCCGACGCGCATTCGCCAGACGTCCGTAGAACCCCTCCGTATCTGACGCGAATGAAAGGAGTACGTCCTCTCCCGGTTTACCAGCAGCGGCAGCGACTTGCCGCTGCATTTCAGCCAAGTCGTTTTCTAGGAAGGCGGAACCGTAGCGGTTTCCGTGCAGAAACGGATTGTCCACTTTATGTGCTATCGCCTCCTCGTATCTTCTTTTAGCGTCGTCAGGCTGATTCACAGCGGCGTACAGACCCACGAGATTGGTGTAGGCTGCCGCACTTCCTGGATTCAAGCGGAGGTCCTCAAGGCTTGCGGCGATCCCTTTTCCATATTGTCCCAAGTATGTGTAGTCCACTCCCAAATTTCCGAAAGGTTCGCTGTTGCGGGGGTAGCTCTGGGACCACAATTCATAGGTCTGGATAGCTTTTTCGAGTTCGCCGGTGACGAGGAGATAGTAGGAAGCCGAGATACGGAATTTTTCTCGCTCGCTGACCTTGTCGCGCAAATTGTAAGCCTTTTGCAAGTTTTCATTGGCTAAACTTGGCTCTCTGAGATTGGAATATGAAATTCCCAGAGCCCCGTAAGCGGCAGCGAAGTTTGGATCGAGCTCGATGGCGTGATTGAAAGATGGAATTGCCGCCGCACTGCCTTTCTCCTGCAAAGTCTTAATTCCTACAGAGAGCGCCTTCAAGGCTTCAAGAGATGGCGTGGTGGCTTGATCCAGAGGGGCGTCGAATTTCTCTACGGTGCTGAGCGACTCGCCAAGCTTCTCGCGAAGTTTCGTTGCCGCTTCGTCCAGCGTTTTCAAGATATGCTCTTTGTTTTCTGCCGTTACCTGTTCTTGTGCCAGGGGATCGCCAGTCTTGCAATTGATGGCATCCAGTCCGATCACGTATTGGCTTCCCAGGGTTGCAATCGAGCCAGAAATATAGGCCTTGCCACCGGCGCGCTGGCAGAGATCGCTCGCGACATCTGGCGTCAGCCTGGTGCCCGGCGGTTTTGCCATAAGCTTCAGAGTGGAGCGAATCCTGGCGTTGGAAAGAATGTTGAGGAACGGCGACTGTGCCAGTTGTACGGAAATCGCCTGCTTCAAGGTGTCGTCGAAGATCGGGTCTCCGGTTGTGTTAGTAAAGTCCGCCAGAACGACGCTATCCTCTGTCGTCAGCTTCGGCGTCCGATGGACATACGAGTAGCGGGCCGCCGCGAGCAGAGCAATCGTTAGAGCAGCGGGGATGATGATCTTCCAGAGCTTTTCAGATCGAGCGAGAGTTCCAGCCTTTGTCGTTATTGGCAACCGCGCTGAACCTGAACCGGGTTTCAGCCGCTGCAGGTCGCTCTGAATTTCAGTCGCGTTCCGGTAGCGCAGCTGTCGATCTTTTTCCAGCGCCTTGTCGACGATTGTTCCTAGCTCCGCAGGTAGCTTCGGGTTGAGCCTTAATAGAGGAATCGGCATTCGATTCAGGATCGCGTCATGAATGACAGCAGCAGTGCTGCCGGGGAACGCCGGCCGCCCCGTCGCCATTTCATAGAGCACTGCACCAAACGAGAACAAATCAGTGCGTGCATCCAACTCCTCGCCGCGAGCCTGCTCGGGAGACATGTAAGCTATGGTACCCACTGCGCTACCGGGGCTTGTCAGTAGAGGGTCAGAAGTCACGGTCGGAAGAGCGGAAACGCCCAGACCATCGACAGCAGCAGTTACCTTCGCGAGACCGAAATCGAGAATCTTTGCTCTTCCACGCTTCGTTACAAAAATATTCGCAGGTTTAATGTCACGGTGGAGGATGCTCTTCTCGTGTGCCGCTTCGAGGGCGTCCGCAAGCTCCGAGCCCAAATCCAACACCCGTTCGATCGGAAGTGGTCCGCCCTCAAGCAACTGTTTGAGCGTCTGTCCTTCCAAGAGTTCCATGACGATGAAGGTGCGTCCCGCATCTTCGGCAATCTCGTAGATCGTGCATATGTTTGGATGATTCAGTGCGGAAGCGGCGCGTGCTTCGCGCCGAAGACGCTCTAGGGCCTGCGTGTCTTGTGCGACGTTGTCGGGAAGAAACTTTAGTGCTACGTGGCGACCGAGAGTCAGGTCCTCCGCTTCGTAGACCACACCCATTCCGCCACCACCGAGCTTCGCCAAAGCGCGATAATGCGAGATCGTACACCCAACGATCGGGATTGAATCGGTCACTGGTGGTGAATCTTACGACAACGACTCATCGCACGCAATTGTGAGCCTGGAATCCGGAAACGCAGGAAGTAATCCCAAGCTAAGGTTTGCCGACGATCCACGAACTGGCTCGGTTTGTGATCACAAGGGCATTTCCCGAAACTGATGAGGACAGCAATCGGCCTTGTTTCGGTTAGCCCGTCCTTGGGACAAAGGGGCGGGGTGAGTTCCGGCTAGTGTTTCGGAGTCGGATTTTGCGGTGCCGCGGCTGATTGGCGTGCAGCGGCTAGTAGCGCAGCGAAGCGAGGGTCGCCGTGCAAATGCTTGAGATCGGCGTCGCTCTCCAACCCGTTGCGCGTGTCAGCGTTGAGCGCGTGGTCCGCGGCGAACTGCAGGTTCTTGAATGCCCCATCGCGCTTGCCTTCCAGCGCCAGAACGCCAGCCAGCCCGTAAGCACTGTTGGCCGTGTCTGGATTGTCCGCGCCCAGAACGCGACTCCGGGCATCGAGCACTTGCCGGAGAAAGACAGTCATAGAAAAGCTAGCTGATATGACCACCTCCTACACCAGGCCTTTGCGACGCAGTTGGGGACTGACGCGGTGCAGCTCTGAAAGATAAAGTGCTGCGTGCGTTGTCAGGTCGTGTCTCTCGTCTAGAAGGGCAGAACACCAGCAGTGTTGCGCGAAATGCCCTGTTCGATGTGTCCCCTAACGATCGGCTCGCGTAGAAGGATCAGAAACCAGGTAACGCTTGAAGAAGTCAACGGTCCGCTGATGGATAACTTCCACCGAAGGTGAAATAGGAGCATTTCCTATGTGCTGAAAATCGTGCCCTGCATTTTTCACTGCAATAAACTCTACCGGCAGGCGGACCCGTCGGTAGGTCTCAGCCATGCGGACGGACTGGTCAAACGGGACCCCATCGTCTTTTTCACCGTGGACGAGCAACAACGGCGGATCATCCTTCGACACATACAGTATGGGGGACTGGCCTTGCGATATAACTCAGGCTTTTCCTTCTCGGTGCCCCGAAAAAACTTCACAATGACTCGAACTGTGTCCTGCGGGAAGGGCACGGTGAGATCGGATACTCCGTAGTAGGACGCAGCGGCCTGCACTTTGCTGGAGACATTCTGCCATCCCCCATCCCCTTCCAGTCCCGCGCTCTGATCCGCGGTGGCGAGCAGTTCAGCAAGATGTCCGCCCGCGGACGATCCGGCCGCGCCAATTCTGACAGGATCGATGCCGTACTTGGGTGCGCTCGCTCGCAGGAAGCGAATGGCACACTTGCAATCCTCGACGGCGGCCGGGAAAGGCGAATCGCCGCTGAGGCGGTAGGAGAGTTTCGCAGTCACGAAGCCTGCGTCAGCGAGGAACTGCGCGCCGGAATTGCCACTCTTATCGCCGCGCTCCCAACCTCCGCCGTGAATCCACAGCACCGCCGGTGTCGGCGTCCCGTTGCGGTGCTTCGGGATGAAAACATCCATCAGCAACGGCTTTCCTCCGCCGGTACAGTATTGAACGTCGGGAACGACGGTAAATTGCGGGTTCGGTGTTTGGGCCGCTAAAGGAAGCACGATGAGAATCAGGCTGGCGAAACGAAACCACATATACACCTCCGTAGAGCTCGAGGCTACTTGTTTGCGTAGTGGTCTGCGCCGAGAAAGTGCAGCGAGACGTACGGCGCGTCGCCCACCACCCAACTGTCGTGACCCGGAGGCCCTGGTGGAATGTAAAAAAGCGTGCCCGCGCGGAGTTCGTGGATCGTGCCGTCATCCATCGCCGCGGTGGCACAGCCGGACAGTGCCAGCCCAACGTGCTCGACGTCGCAGCGCGACGCGCCCACGCTAGGCCCGACGTGAACGGACCACTTCCATCCGGGTTCGTACGTGGCCTGGCCGATGGTCATGCCTCCAATGCGAACCAGTTCGAATTTTCCTTTTTCGAATGTCCGCACTTCATCGGGTTCTTCAAAGCGCTTCAGAACGATTTCAAGCGTCGTCATATGTCCATCACGAGTCGGATTTATGGAAACCCGTGCATCGTATATCGAAATGAAATAGTTCGCATTTCTGAATCGAGTCTTCTCCGGAGCCAACCGGGCCTCGAGTTTACTGACTCTCCTTTACGACGCGTCCGTTGAGCGGCTGAAGCGGCCGGACATCGTGCGGATAAAGCGCGGCGAACGCGTTGATCTGTTCTGTCGAGATCTCCGCCGGAGTTTTCAGCACGAACCACGTGACGCCCTCAGTGCAGGGCGGAGCCGTTACCGAACCCATGTATGTGTAATAGGCGGCGTCGTGGGGCAGCAGGCCGGCGGGATTAATCTCGACTTCGGGAATCTCCTCCTCTGCATGTGAGAAATCAGGCAACACTTTGCTCTCGGTCTTTGGCATATGATCCCAAATCTGTTGAATGGTGGCGTTCGCTCTGCCCGCCTTCAGAAGAACTGCGACTCCGGCAACCTTCCCGTCGCTGGCTTTGTACATCAAGTGCGTCACCATATCGTATGGTTTGCCGTGGATGTATTCTTCGCTGGGGCGGTGAAAGTGGAATTGCGTTAGTTGGTAGCGCGTGTCTCCCACAATCAGAAAATCTCCGGTTCCCGGGGCGTCGTGGTAGTTCACTCGGATGGTGTAGCCGTTGTTCTGCAGATATTTAAGCGGGGCGCTTTTGGATTCGAACCGTAGGGCGGGGAGTTCAGTTTTCTCCGTGTTTCGAATGTCGATCGGAGACTGCTCTTTGCCGACGTTGCAGGGAGCATAGTCCGGATCCAGCTGACTCCAATGTTCGGCCCCGGTTGGCCCTTCGTAGGTCCAATGTGTCTTCCACTGCGCTCGTGAACCCGTGGGTACCAAAACCGCCGCCACGACAACCAGCGATGCAAACGTCATCCGACCTTTTCTCAAGTTGCACCTCGCTTTGCGCTCAAATACTTTGAGGTAAAAATCTGGCGCAAGAATCCCTTCTAACCCATGTGGGAAATTACAGTATGACAGCTGATCACAATTCGTTTAACATCAAAGTATGGATGAAAGATTATGCCGTGACGACGCGGTCTCAAGCTTCATGATGATTTACGAAGGTTTTCGCCTGCACCGCTTCGACGGGACAGCCGCGATTCTTTTTCTGGTCTTTATTCTCCCTGCCTTTCGCTATTCGCGGCTCATCTACCGGCGGCTCGGTAGTTGATCATCGGCGATCAAACCCTCTGGTCGCTTGCTCTTCACGCGGCTTGCTGGCGACGACGCTGGCGCTGCTGTCTGGCGGCTTCCAGCTTGCGGTCGCGTTCCGTGTGGATCCAGCTGAGCCAGGACCTCCGTCCTTGGTCTGCACTTTCTTCTCCAAGAACTCGATTCGTTTCTGCTTCTCCTCCACTTGGCGGTGGGGACGCTCTTGAGACGGAAAAGCGGCAGCTCCGTTCTCGAACAGTTCTTTCTGCCAGCGGTAGAACACCGTTTGGACGCAGGCGTAGTTCTTCACACAGCCCGAGACGGGTAGTGTCATGCCTGCGCGACGCGCAATGCAAGTTGATCCTGCAAGCGTGCTGAGCGAGCAATAATGCTGCGAAGCAGCCTCCGTCCTGTGCTGATTTAAGAATGGACCAGTCGGGGCCTCGCCTGCCACTGCGAGGCGGATTCTTAAGAGTCTCCGAAAGTAGCGAGCGGTGAATGCTCACGGGTTCCGTTGTACGATCGTGCTGACCCGTCCCCTCCGCAAGAAGTACACTTGGTCGGTCCAGTCCATGCCCCCGGCCTCGCCAGCGAGCGCCATCAGAGCGCGGACTAGCCCTCCAATGTCTGCCGGCGAGATGGTCTTTTCATCGACAAAGATCACACCGCCATGGGATCGTTCTTCTTCTGCCCAGAGCTTTAGCAATGGAGGAATCGTCCTGCGATCGTAAGTGACCAGGGTCAACCCTTGCTTCGCCGCTTCTACCAGGCAGACGGAATCTTCCTTTCCAAGAAAGTTTCCACTCTCCCACTGCACCATCGGGTGGACAACTAGTGATCGATTCCGACGGTGAACGCCATTCGCTACTCCTGCGGAAATGTGTTCGTCTAGAAGCAGCTTGAGCATGTTAGCCCCGCTTGGTCTTTTTGATGGCGAAATCGACCGCTTGAGGAAGCATGCGTTTTAGGGTGTCGAAATCGGTTGAATCGTTCTCTGCTATCAGCTCATTCACCTCCCCGGGGAATGCCTCCGAGTAATTAAGAGCAGCTCGAACCTTCGCTTCGGGCCAATTTAGATGCTTGGCCACGTCCTTGATATTTGCTTTGTAGCTTCGAAGAATTAACATAACTTCCCATATCGCTAGCGTGCTTCCCTGGATATAGGCCTGTCTGCCTGCCGGTGAATCTCGAAAATCCAGGAAGGCAAATTCCGACCGCCTTAAGCCCTCTTCCACCAAGCGAGCACTAGCATCGCTCGGTGTCCAGCCGTGCCGATTCGCGATGCGCTTCAAACGTCTTCCACTCTCCACGGGTAGGCGCATACTGACGACTATTGAACGTGCTTGCTTCATCGATTTTCCTCTTTTCTTGTAACTGTTGTAAGCATTGTATCATTTCAGGGGGGGGATTTGAGGCTGGGGTGTTATTTCAGCCTCGCGGGCAGACGCGAGCGCTCACATCATCGAGGGACATTACGCCCGTAACTCGGGCCAGGCAACAAGGGGATGTATGCTGCGGCTGCGATACAAGTCTTGCCTCGAACGGTGGCCACAACTCATGACGGAGGCCAAGCACTTCGTCCCGTCGGGATATTCCGGTCTCAATACCTCCGACGTCCTCCGCGGCTCTCGGCCGCAGAAGTATGCGGAACTCCTCTGGACCGCGGATCCGCTCGCTGAAGCTGTGATGGATGAATTCGCCCGCTTGGCCGAAAGCGAATGGCGTGCGCTGCTGGATCTGGTTCTGGCGAAGGGTTTGGACGCAGTCCCTAACGCACCAGAGCCGTTGCGAGCATTGTTCCACCAGCTGGAAAGCGTTCCGTTCTGGGTAGATCGCGACCGGTGCAATCTGGGTGGAGCAACATTTCTTCGCTGCCGGATGGGCTTTGCAGTGCTTGCGATGCTTGCGTTGCCAATCATCTGACATAGTTGGCCCGCAGGCAACAAGCCGCTCGCGTTGTCGGGCTCTGGGCGTATTTTCACTCGGGCGCAATCGCAAAAATAACGAATCTGTTGTCTCGGGCAAAAACAGCGCAGTTACAGTTTCCCAGCCCGCTTCCGGGTAGAGGCCAATCACATTTCCTCCGGCCGGGTGGTGGGGTTCTTGCGTTGCAACGAATCAAAGTACTGCTGCATTTTCGCTCGTATCTTCTCTTCGGTCAGGCCTTGATCGTAGGAGGCGGAAATGAGTGGCATAGCTTCGTTGATCTTGACCATTACGGATGACCTAATCCTGGTGCTGCCTTCGTCGAGATTTCGCTCCGTTCGATAGAAATCCAGGATTCGCTCGAACAGGGCGCCCTCAGTGACGACTGAGGCGACACCTTTGAAGCGGTAGCCCTTGCGCACCATCGGATCGACGAGATTGATCTCAGCCGCCGAGTACGTCTGAGATTTGAGACCGTCCCGGGGGATCGGATATCAGCAAAGACGATGTGATCGTCGTTTTCAGAACTGCGGTCGTTCCTTTGGGCGACAAGTTGGGAGTACCGTCCGGGCATACGATCGCGACGAAGCCGAGCCGCTGCTCGCTGACCAGCCGCTTCATGTCTTCGGTCAAGATTCCCACTGCAACCTCGAAAAAAGACGATTAGCCTCAGGCGGGATACTGGCAGAGGCCAATCACGTTTCCTCCCGGATCGCCCATACCGCCTGCGTTCCAGAAATCAGAGGCATAAAACTGCGCGATTATACATCGGCAAATGTCGGTCCGGGCGATTCTGGGCAGTCTGTCGACAAGCCTTACCTAATCGCGTTAAGTCAGAGTTGCCCGTGATCCGCTCGAAACAGGAAGGAGAATTCTGCTTAAATGCCTGAAAAGGAGTTGAGGATGATCTTGCGTAAAGTCGGCTTTCTGCTTTCCTGATGCTGGCCGCTTCCGCGGCACTGGGGAGTCCTGAAACTGCTTTCGAGACATTCAAGGGATTCGAGGGAAAGTGGGCGATTCGGTCGGGCCAAAAAACTCTTCCCATTGAGATGACGTACGAGAGCGGGTCCAAGGGCTCGATTGTGACCGAGCAGTTTGGCAAGGAACTATCTGTGTTCTATCGAGACGGCCCACGCTTGTTAATGACACACTTCTGCAACGCTGGCAATCAGCCACGGTTGCGACTGAGGCAAAATAGCCGACCTGGGGTCTTTGAGTTTCAGATGTTTGATATCACAAACTTGCCAAGTGCGGATGCGGATCACGTGGAGAGGGTCGTTTATAGAATCATCGACGATAAAACGATCGATCTGGAAATAGTTTGGAAAAATGGCAAGTTGGAGCAATCGGAGAAATACACCCTGACCAGACTCGATCTGGAACAGCACGTTGGGAATTGACAGCCGCGCCGTTCTTCGGCGTCGGCTTAATCCGCCAGAAGCGCCGCCCTTCGTGATCTGTTCTGCTTTCACACACCTGCCAAACGCGCTTCTCTGTCTGGGGATATTGAGGGTCCCGTCTTGGCGTAGAGCCTGCTAAGACGAGGCTTTAACTGGCTCAGGGAGACTCTGAATAAGTGCTCCTTTTCCACAACGAGTATAGATAAAGTAGCGCCAGATGAAATCTCCAAGTCAACAGAGGACACTGGCGATGATGACGGGATTCGAGCGGTATACGAAGAAGACGCGGCGGGCAATCTTTTTGGAAGAGATGGAGCAGGTGGTGCCGTGGGCAAAGTTGTGCGCCTTGATTGAGCCGCACTATCCGAAACCAGGGAACGGGCGGCGGCCAAAAGAACTGGAAAAGATGCTGCGGATTTATTTCCTGCAACAGTGGTTCAATCTGGCGGACCCGGCGGTGGAAGAGGCCTTGTACGACTCGGCGACGCTGCGGCAGTTCGCGGGTATTGACTTGGGAGGAGAACCGGTACCGGATGAGACCACCGTGTGTAATTTCCGACACCTATTGGAAAAGCACAACCTGGGGGAAGAGATCCTGGGGACAGTGAACCTGCATCTGCAAGCCAAGGGAGTGCGGATTACGACCGGCACGATCGTAGACGCGACGATTATTCACGCGCCCTCGTCGACCAAGAACCACGAGCAAAAGCGCGACCCGGAGATGCATCAGACCAGAAAAGGAAAGCAGTGGTATTTCGGGATGAAGGCGCACGTGGGGGTGGACAGCAAGACGAAACTGATTCACACGGCGGTGGCGACGGCGGCCAACGTTTCTGATGTCGAGATCTTGCCCGATCTTCTGCACGGAGAGGAGACGCGGGTGTGGGGCGATGGGGCCTATCAGGGACAAACGGAAGTGATCCGCCAGGGCGCGCCGCGGGCGCGAGACTACACCCAACGGCGCTGTCGCTACAAAGGTCAGATTGTGGACCAAGTGGCGTGGATGAAGAACCGGACAAAGTCGAAGGTGCGGTCCAAGGTCGAGCATGTCTTTCAGGTGATGAAGCTGAAGTTTGGATTCGTGAAAGTGCGGTACCGCGGGCTGAAGAAAAACGCGCATCGTTTGTTTGTCACCTGCGCTCTGGTCAATCTATTTCTAAGTCGCAAGAAACTGTTGCAGGCGGCGTAACCGCTGTCCTTCTTGGCATGGCAAAGGCGGCCAGAAGGGCGCTAGAAACAAAGTTCTAGAGTTCGATGATCGCACGTGAAATAAAACTTTCCTGAGTTTTGAAGTCACTCGACGTCAGAATCGTGCTTATTCAGAGTCTCCCTAGGTATGCGTGTTCACTCACCGCCTTCCGAACTTGAGAACACCGTGCGGAGGCTTAATACAAGCGGCACAATGACCGCCGCCGTACCGGCCGACGCGAGAATGCCTATCATTTGGCTAGAGTGGTCAGCGATTGCGCCGTAAGCGATTGGCGCGAGGCCGCCGGAGCCTATGACCCCCGAATAAAGCAACGCGAACGCCCGGCTTGTATTTCCTTTCGGGGCGAGTTCAGGAACCGTGCCATACAAAACTGATGACGTGCCGTTTAGCACCATGCCGAGAAACGGGAGGAATACCAGCATCGCGGCGATCGGCGTGAATCAGGTAACTACGATCAGAGCAGCTGTCGCGATTTCGGTTGCCACTACGCTCCAGACCACGCCAACGCGCTGACCGAGCCAGCCACAACTCGCGTTACCCAACGCTCCACCAACGAATACTAAGGCCAATCCCAGACCGACTTTTGCCGACGATTCTCCGCGAGCATGGATGAGAAACGGAAGAAACAGAAGGTAGCCCCATGCGCGTTGCCGTATCAAGAACACCGATCGAAAGCAGCACGCCGAAACCGCCGCGACCTTCACGCTTGCGCTCGATCTCATGGTGGATTGAAGCGAGGCAAGGCTCATTCGGTAGAATCGCCAGAAGACTGGATGCGACGAAGAATCCCGAGAAGCCCCATGAGCCCAACCACAGTTCGCCAGGGCAAAATTGGCAGTAGAAGAGCAACGATTGCAGGGAGGGTAGTTTTACCCAAATCGCCGGAAAAATCGTAGATTCCCAGTGCGCTGCGCGGCTCTGCGCCATAACTATGGGTCACCAGATCCGAGGCTCGTGGATGTTGGACGCTTGATCCGATGCCGGCAAGAACGAGTCCAACGCACAGGCCCGCGAACTCGGTGTGTAGCGCCATCGCCACAAACCCGAGGGCAGCGAGGAAAGTTGATAGCGCGAGGGCCGAGCGCGCCTTTAAGCGACTGGCAAAGCGATCGGCCGGAATCTGAAGTCCGCCCATCGTGCCGTAGTAGAGTGCACGAACCATCGCGAGCCCCATATAGGACAAGCCGAACTGTGTCTGCCCTGGTAGGAGCGCATAGAGTTGATCTGTGTAGCCATCGTGCAAGATGTGCGTAAGACAAGCGCCAAGGAGATTACGGCTCTTGCTGCTGGCGGTTCGCTTAAGTGGAAAGTTTCCTACGTTAACCATCAAAGGCTCCCAAGATACACAAAGTCTGTTTCGACTTTGCCTGTCGGGAATTTTGCCCTTGGGTGCGGACCGCACGTGGCGCTCGGACCAATCCGAGGATTGGAACCCTAGCCACCTCATTCCGTCGACTATCACTATTCTAGGAAAGCATCTTGGTCGGCGCAACCTTTCAAGCGCGACCTAATAGTTGCTTTGCACTCACTCCTGCGACCCGACGATTCGACTGCGGCCGGAGTCAACGGACTCCCAAGACCCAACCCTCGATTTCTGCAGGAGGCAACAGAGTCAGCTCCTGCGACAATAAGCCTACACCGTGACGCCATGGGTACCATGCGGTAGCACCGGCCCGGATTCAGCCTCCCCAAGTTTCCACGTTTCGTCAGGATTGGTGGAGAGCGGCCAACCCCTCGACAGCACGAAGCGCAACCACGCTCCCGCCATCTGCGAAGTGACCACGGCGGTGATGACCAGCGTGGTGTAGAAGGCTGCGTTGATGATGCCTGCGTCGTAGGCCACGCTCGCCAATACGATGCCCGGGCCCCCACGCGCGTTTGTGGTGATCGCAATGTTGAACACATCGAGCCCGCGAAACCCGCCGAGCCATGCTGCCAGTCCTGCCGAGAACACAGAGATTAGCGACGACCCTACAAGGAATACCAGCAGAATCGCGAAGGAGAACTGCCGTCCGAAGACTAGCCGATAACCGATGATTCCAAAGTAAATCGGGACAAAGATTTCCAAAGGAAACTTTGGAGATGGCATCGATCGGTGCGGAAAAGCGCTCACGCTGAGTTCCATACAGTCCTCCAACGATGCCATACCCGGCCAGCAACGCGGCGAATTGCAGGTTGACCTCAAAAATCGCCGCTATGGCGCAGTACGTCATCAATACTGCCATCGCATATCCGACAGGAGAGGCTTTGTATAACACGTTCCATCCGGCGTCGCTGAGCCGCTTCAGCAGTCCCGGCGCAACGAACAACGCGATTAACGTATAGATCAGAGTGCTGATCACATGGGAAGAGACGGTGCTGGTGACGTGTTGTTGTGCCAGTGTCGCCGATGTAGCTATCGCGGTAGCAAACGCCAGCACGACCCATAGAGCGAGGTCTTCCAGCAACGCATATCCCAGAATCAGGCTTACGAAGCGTGTCCGCATGATCCCCAGGTCCCAGAAGATGCGCGAAATCACAGGTATAGAGCAAACTGCCGTAGCAATCGCCACAATGAGCAGAGTCGAAGTCAACTGACCGGCGGTACCGGTCAGCAGCCGCAGCGGGATCAGGCCCGCAAAACCCAACCCTAGCACTAGGGCAACACTGGAAAGATCAGAAACCGTGAGCAACAAAAAGGTATTCTTTCGATTTTCCTTGGCCAACAGACGGCGTGTCTCGGCTCCAGAGCAGAACATTAGCAGGATCAAGCCAAGCTGATAGAGGAAGCCCATGACCGTACCGGCGCTGGGTGAAAACGCGAAAAGCTTGGCGAACGCTGTGGGCGCCAAAAGCTTCAGTACAAATGGTCCGAGCAGAATGCCAGCCAGGATTTCTCCAACGATGCGTGGCTGCTTGAGCCGTTCGGCGAGATAGCCTAAGCCGTGCACTGCGACGAGCAGTATGGCAATGGTGAGAACGAAGTGACCAAACTGACGGAGCCGACATGTCTTACCCTCCAAAAATGGACAAATTAAGACGAGCGGGAGAGGTTTTTCGTTGCTTGGCAAGAGCTTGCCCTGTTACTCAGGTTCTGGATGTCGGCCTCTCTTGCACAGCGCTCACGCCCCGACAACCTGAGGAAGTCGAGACAGTTCCCCGTCGGTGCTGTCATTGGGAACTGAGCATCCCGGCGTAAGAATGAATTTGCTGCCAGCCGCATTCCTGGCGGTCTGCCATTGGTTGCGGATTTGCTCCGAGGAGAGATCTTTGTAATTCTTCTCATCGATTCCGGTGGCAATCGTCTGCGAGAACTTGCTGCGCACCGTGCTGACCGACACGCCGCTGGACTGTACCGACCAGTTGACGACTGGGGCCTGGAAGTCGAGAAACTGGTCAACATATTCATTCTCCCAGTGCAAATGAAGGAAGTTCAGCTTGGCGCTGGCGGTCGCTGCAAAAAAGCGTTTGTCAAACGGCGCGCTGAATTTGGCGTAGTCTGCCGCCGAGAGCTCCGCGCGGTTGGCGTTCGCGATCGAAAAGAGAATCCCCGAAGCGCCCGTGGCAAAGGCGCGCTTGGCATGGTTAATGTGCGACTGCGTCAATACATCAAGGGCGTCGAGGAGTCGCTGCGGGTTCTCCTGTTGGAGGCGAACGACCTCCTCCTTCGACGAAAGTTTGACTGCGACCTGCCAGGGATTGAAAGCAGTTTCGAGAATATATGCGTCTCCGTGCAGTCCGTCACGGATCAGCTCCAGGGCGCGAATCTGGTCAGGGAAGGGGTTATCCAGAACCTTCAGCTCATACCAGTTGCCATCGGGCTTTGGGTACGGATAATCGCTCATCACCTTTACGATGTCCGTCTTGTACTTCCAGTGATAGTCAAGTGTGGCCTTGGCGTGCTCTTCGGGGGTCTGAGGTCCGAAGTGATGCCAATGCGTGAATGGCGGACGGTCTACATCCTGCCCTGCCAGTGCCCGGTCTACGCGCTCTTTGCGGGTGAGTGGGTCTCGGCCGGCCGCTTTTCCCAGAACCGGTTGTGCAACAGCGACACCAACCGCGGCCGCGGCGGATATGAGAAAGCTTCTACGGCTTATCATGATTTACTCCGGAAAATCCGAATCTCAGTTTCCGACCTTCGCAACATGAACGTTCTCCGAAAGCAACTGCGCAATCTCGTTGCGCACACTGTCCTTCAAGTGTGAATCGAGTTCGCCGCTCGCTCGGCTGGTGAAACCAGTGTGGATCGCGCGAACCGGACCATTTCGGCCGATGAAGAACGTCGTCGGCCAAGCATTCAGATTTTCGGCCTGGGAATCTTCTCGTTCAGCTGGTTTGGTTCTCCAGCGATCAGGTAGGTGTATTCGATACCATAGCGCTTAATGAACGCATGGGCTAGCGCGAGACTCTTCAGTTGTTCTGCTGGTTCGAAGTCGAGGGCGACAATCTCCAATCCCTGTCCGCGATACTTCCGGTAGAGCTCTTCGAGAAAAGGGGCTTCGTCGTGGCAGTTTGGGCACCAGCTTCCGGTGACATTGACTAACACCACCTTGCCTTGGAATTGCTCGTCAGTATTGGAGACGATGCGGCCCGTCAGATCCGGAAAGGAAAACCGCAGCGGCTGGCTGGGATCTTTCACCTTTGTGTGCTCTGTTGGGTCGTCCGGTGGAGCAAGATTTCTGGCTCGCGCCTCCGCCGGGCGCAGCGCTGCCAGAGTTTGTGTGTCATGAAAGCTGGCGATTTGCAATTGCAGGCTACCGTCGGATTGCGGCGTCACTTCCACGTAAAATGGCCGCTCTCCGGTGAAGTGACTGAGCAAGAACTTGCCGTCCTTGAAATTACCCGACAGGGTTCCCGTGTCGCCATCGACCCGCAGAATTGCTGCATCGATCTTCGCCCCTGTCTGGTTCACGACGAAGTGCCATGCCGACTCGCCTTTCGGGCTCTTGACCTGGATTTCCCAAAGCCCGGAAATGTCGGGAGCGTGTTGGCCGGCAACCGGAACGACGGATAGATCCTGCCGCTTCGCTTGGAACACATAAGCGCTTCCAGAGGCGCCGCCGTAGGTTCCAACCAATGCTCCGTCTTTCAGAGTCGCTTCGAGCTTCGTCGCGTAGCTGTCGAAGTTCAACACCAGAGAGCCATTCTGGAAGGTTCCGCTGGTTGACGGGTTGACTCGGTCGTCACTGTTAAAGAAGTAGTTATGCACATCCGACCCGGTGCCGCCGATTTCGATCCTGAATGGAACGGAAACATTGTTGACGGTGACGGTCGCGTCCCACGTTCCCTCTACAGATTGGACGGACGTCGATTGTCCCGACGCTAAAAGAGTGAAGGCAAAGATTGCCAGCACGGTTGCAGCGGCCAGCTTCGCGCTAGAAACGATGTGCATGAAGGAATCCTTTGTGTGATAGGAAGCGCCGAGGCCTTCCGAGTGTCGCAGGCTGACATCACCTTCCTCAGCGATCAAACATAGGCTATCATATGCATAGACATACTTGCCAATACGAGATTCCAAAAATGCTTGTGATCCGCCATCCCACGAGCTCGTTTCTGGCCAACTTGGAAATGGCACTTGTGACCGGGCATGACTTCCAGGTGAAGGTATCAGTCGCGCGGCTATGGTCTTGCGTCTCGGCGAGGGACAAGATGAGAGCTCGCGGCAACGATCTACCGAAGAGTTCGGCGGCGATTGTTCGCTCTTTTAAGCTTGCGAAATAGCGCGATGTAATCAACCTTAGCGTTGTGACGCTTGTCGACAGGGACATGATCCAGGAGGACCACTTCGTCGAGTTGAGCCCAGGATAGAGATCGTAGAATGTCGTCGGGTGATAGGGATTCTGTGGATTCGATCGCTAACACGCGACGGCCGTCGACGGCAGCCAATGCGGCCCGTCGAATCCCGGGAGTTTGCATCGCGGCGCACTCGACCGCAAACGGATAGAGTGAGCCTCGGGAATCCTGAATTTTCCCGTTGCATCGACCCAGCAACCAAAGCCGGCCGGTAGGATCGATGTATCCGAGGTCGCCGGTGCGATGCCAGCGCGCGCCATCGACTTCGAATTTCGTTTCGGCATCGCCTTCTCGGTTGAGATAGCCGGGTAATACGTGGCTTCCTGAGACCACGATCTCGCCAGGAACTCCGCAGGCCATCGTAAGTTGCTCGAACGCTCTGGCATCGAGCGGTGAAATCGGGGTGCCCCACTGCTCGCGAATAACGCGCAACGAGATCGATGACACCGGCCGCCCTGTGAGCAACCCTTTGCCCTGCTCCATGGCGTTGAAGTCTTCGCCCGAAATATCGGAGAGAGCAATCTCGGCCATGGGCTCGGCTTCCGTCGATCCGTAGACGGCGGTTATCTCGGCATGCGGACAAAACTGTTGTGCTTTGCGGAGAAGTCCTGGGAAAACTGGCGCGCCGCCCATGTAGACGCTCGACAAAGATGGAATGGTGATGCCACTCCGCTCGCATTCGTCGATTAGTCGCGAGATAAATGCGGGCGAGGCTGCGGTGGTCTCGATTTTGTGTCGTTCGATTTGGGCGAGCACGGGCCGCGCAGCGATCTTGCCGGGCGATCTCAGATCGGCATCGGGGAGGATGCTGCTGACGCCCGAAGCCAGATTCGCAAGCAAGAATATCGGTAAGGTGGTCAAGTCACGCTTGCCCGGTTGTAGCGCAAGGCTTGCCTCCAGCGCTCGATGCTGGGCCAGCAAGAAAGCGTGAGTGCGCAGCGCTGCTTTGGGTTGGCCGGTACTCCCGCTGGTAAAGGTGACGAGCGCGGGGGCTTCGGGGACGACGGGAAAAACTCCAGGTGATTTCGTCGCGGCGGTATGCGTGCGCAGTTCCAGACGCTGCGAACAGGGAAACCAACCAAAGCAGAATGCTTTGGGAACACGGCGAAGGACTGGGATTGTGCAACGCAGCAGGAGGGCGCGGAGACTGCCGAAAAAGGCCTTCGGCGGAAAGATCGCGCAGCAGCGCTCGACGTGCGCCCGCCCGGCGGATGGGTCGAGAAAGATGGCTACGCAACCGAGCCGGAAGAGCGCGATGAGGACCGCGTACAATTCCGCAGACACCGGGTGCAGCAGCAAAACACCGTCGCCCGGCTGGAGGCCGGCTCGTCTCATTTGATCTCCCACGCTGGCTGTGGCGGCATCTAGCTCTCGAAAGCTTAGGCATCGATCACGATTAATATCGTTTCGATGAACATCGACGATGGCCGCGTTTTCGCCGAGTTCGGCTGCGCGCTGCAAGAGGACCTCGGCGATATTCATTTTGCGAGATCCTTTGAATGTAGCGTGTACTTGCGCATCACCGTGGCGTAGTGGCGGCTGATGTTCAGCGAGACGTTGTTCTCGAACATAAGTGCGTGAATGCAGCGGCGGAAGCCCATCTCGCGGCCAAGTTGCTGAGCTCGCGCCACGAGCAATGTGCCCAAGCCGCGCAGTTCCGGCTGCGGGAGAATCGAAACTGTCTTGACGATGAACGTGTCTACATCGGCGGCGCGGGCTGTCTGCGCGAAGTCGGGAACGGCGAAAAGATACCCCACGCACTGGCCGTCTCGTTCGGCAATAAGCACGAGTTCCGACGCGCCATGGGCAACACTGGCTCGTACATGGCTACAAACTCTGCCTCGGGAATTTCGGTGTACAAGAAGTTTTGCTGGAATGAGACCTCGCTCACGGCATAAATGTTCTTCAGTTCGCGCCGGAGATCGGGATTTGCTGAGCGAAGCACAACGTTTGCTCCGGCAACCTTTTTTTCGAGGGCATCGAGGCGCGGATCGGGACGGGACAAATCGCTGTTGAGCGCTGAGAAGTAAGACGCCAGCGACGAAAACCCTGCCCCTTCGAACTGCGCAGGCCATTCTGTCGGGTTCGAGGGTTCGAGGAAAAACGGTGGTTCGTCACCGCGCTCTGTTACGAAGCGGTAACTTCGCCAAGTGTTTCCATTCATCGGGCCGATGGCGAGCGTACATCCTGCCGCACGCAATCGGTCCTGTGCGGCGGCCAAGAGATCGGCGGCCGCCTCATCGCTGGTTGCGGCGTAGTGCCCAATCACGCCGACGCGGTGTGGCTGGTAGGTGGGGACGTGACTCCACCACAGCGAGCAACGCGCTTGCACTACGGCGGTCTCCGACAATGCGGAGATATGAATGTCAGCGTGCTGGCTCTCGAAGTCCGATGGGTTGAAGTGTGGCAGGGTTGCAGCTTCACCCAAGCTGGCGATTTCGCGAGCGTTATTGGAATGAACGATTCGCATTTTCAAAGTATCTTTTCAAAAAATTTGGGCTGCCCAAGCTGAGAGAACAGAGCTGACAGGAAAGTGGACACCAAGACGATGGTAGCCTGGCGCAACCAACGGGCGCCGGTCGAGGGATAGATGCCGTCCCGGCGCGGTTCCAACCAATAGAACGCGGCGAAGGCCACTCCGCAGATCACTAACGCAGCACTGGTTTGCAACAGCGCCAACCTGGTGCCGCTCTCGATCAGCAGGTAGGGCGCAAACATCAACGACCATGACACCAGGACGCAGGCCAGCATCACGAGCCGCGCCGAGGGGTGTCGCGGGTAGAGCAAGTTCCAGGCAATGATGGCCAGGTGGATGGCAAATGCCAGCGTGTAGGGGAACAAGAACTCAGGATGCTGCCAGATGCGCGAGAGGAAAAGCCACACGAGGCCGACGGAAGCAATGCTCAGAACCGCGTAGACATTATGGGTGCGGTCTGCCTCCGTAATCTTTCCCGGGAAAAAGAGAGTATATGCGAGAAGTAAGATGGCCGGGGGCAGCAGCCATTGCCATCCTCCAAGTGCCCACGAAATGTAGAGCACCAAAGCCGACGCCAGCAACGCGCTGCCCTGTAGCGTGGTTTTCCTGGCGTAGAGAGTCACGAAAATGATCAATGCCATCCCGACGCGGAAGCGGTCCCATAGCTGGCCCAAAGACATGGCCAAATAAAGGCGCAACAGGATGAATACTCCCAGCGGAATAAAAATGTTGTCCAGCCCGCGCCAGGCAATCGCCTCCAGCAACATGACGATGAGCGCGATGTTTAGCGAGATGAGGAGAGTTTCAATGCGACCCGCATCCGAAAAAACGACTAATGCTACATTTACGCTGAAGAAGGCAACTGAAAAAAATGCGATGGATCCTTCCATGCTTTTGGTGGCGCCGGTCGCGGCGTATCCATGTTTTCCGTACTCGGCCCCAGTCAGGGCGGCAACGGTGTCAGCCAGCGAAAGGACGACCAGCGGAACCACGTACAGGAGTTTGCTGCCATGTGCGAAGTAGTAGAGCAATCCAACCGACAATGGGAAATAGATTTCCCCCCAGGAGTCGCGAGCGACATCATCCAGCACGCCTGACAAACGATTATGGATCAGCGGGAGATACCGGATCGCGAGCAGCAGCACGATCGACGCTCCACAGATAATGAAAATCGGAATGGACGATGAGAATACCCAGGGAAGGCTGATCGAGAGCAAGCCCGTTCCGATGTGCGCCAACTTCCGTATCCACTCGCCGTCGGCGCCCCTCCACTTACGATAGATGCGGAGCAAGAACAGCATCGCCAATGCGCAGGCCAGCACGATGGCCAGGGCGACGGTGTCGTGCAGCGTCATGCTGCTCCTCTCACGACTTCTTCGACCACGAACGCACTATAAAAGAAAGCCTGGTCGCGGGCGAACAATTGTGCGCTTAACGCGGCGAGCGGCCGCAGGGTTGCCGCCATCGATTCGGGACGGTGGCGCGGCGCAAGCATATTCCAGTACGCGAGGCGGGCTCCACGGCGAGCGCTGGACGCGAGCATCCTCAACAGCTCTTCGTAGGACGATGGCGACATGTATTCAAAGATGTCGCTCAGGTTGAAGCAATCAAAGTTCTGGTCGCCTTTGAGTGATTCTTCGAGCGCACAGCAGCGCCACTGGAGGCGGTCTAGATTGCGGCGGATGGGTTCGAAGTTCTCTTCGCGTAGTGCCACGGGAAGTGCAGCGTTATAGCGGCCGGTCAGTATCCATTGAATGTATGGGTTTGCCGCCGGATCGAGTTCGGTCAGCGCATACTCTGTGCGTTTGAGAATGCGCTCAGAAACGCTGCCCTCGACGTAGCGAAAGAACTCGGGATCGCGGCCGAGGAGGCCCATCACCTTGCGCGAGAAAAATATGCGGAACATGAGCCGCCAACGGAGATTGTTCCACTTTTCGTCATAGAACGACCGCCGCTCAGCGATCGATCTCGGACGCAGCAGTTCCTGGACGCGGTCTTTCGGATGCACCAGGGATAGCATCCGCTCGCGGAACAGTGTGAGGTAATGTTCGAACTTGCCGACCGACCCAACTCCGGCGGCGATCAAATGGGGCCGTTCATCCCAGAACGTTAGCGCGTCGGTCGAAAGATGTTTGCGGCAAGCCTGATAGAGCCGCGGGCGGGCGTCGCAATCGATCGAGCCGATGAGCGCTAGCAGTTCGCCATGTTGGAGCTCGCGATAGGCCGCAACGCGCAACTCCAGGCAAGCAATCTGCGCCGGGCTGAGGTCGATCGCGAGTACGCTTTCTGGATCACGAGACAAAAGGGCAAGCGTGTTGTCTCCCGCCGAGGCAATCGAAAGGCAGCGTTTCCCCGGCGCGGGTTCGAGCGCGGCCAGCAGAATGTCGGCGTCTTCCCAGCATTGTGCATAACGAATGCCGGAAAAATCGGCGCGTTCCGCAGCTTCGCTACGCATTGGCTTCCCTGGCAGCAGAAACGTCGACGAGCCGGCGAACGGTGCCGGCTGCGCCATCCAGTTCGACCTCATCTCCATCCTGCGAGCCAGTCGAGCAGTCCGGGGAGTGAAATCACGGCTGGAATCCCAAGCTCACGCGCCACAATGGCGGAGTGCGAGAGCAGGCTGCCGCGCTCGACCAACAGACCACTGGCGGAGGGAAACAACATGATCCAACCGGGATCGGTGTGGTCGGCCACGAGGATGCACCCAGCAGTCAATTGCGCGTGCCTGGGATCGCGCACCACGCAAGCCTTTCCACGCACGACGCCGGGACAGCAGCCCAAACCTTTCCGCTGATCGCCGGCTGATTCCGTGGCCGCGGCGGGTTTGCTTGAACGATAAGGTTGCGAATGATAGACCGGGCCGCGGGTCTCGAAGCGCTCGGCAGGAGGCGGGCCTTCGCGGTAGGCGGCGAATTCCTGTTTCCTCACGGCTACGAGAGAACGTAGATCGGTGGTCGTTGCCGTGCCATCGTTGAAGGCAAGAATCTCTCCCACTTCGAGATAGAAAGATGTCGCGTGCATCGTCGAGACGACCGATCGCGTGGAGGCGGCGGCCCGCTTCCAGAAAGAGGCGGCGGATGGTGCCAGAATAATCGCGTACGTTCGAAGCGGAGATTCTCCCGGCCGCGCACCCGCTTGCGCGCCTGGCGCATGACCCAGAACAACATCGCGCGGCGAAAGGCGAACCCCGCAGAGCAGCCCGCATTTTCTGCTCGGCCTGATCGGTGTGGCCCGGCCACGAGCCTGATCAGAGTCATCTGCGTGATCACAGGAGACCATCTCAACTTCCGGCGCGCGCGAAATCGCAGTGGCGCGGGCAACTTCTCCAACGTTTCTCAGGAGCACCAGAGGATCCTCGTGTAGAGTTTCGCTCTCTAGCTTCAACTCTTCGCAAGCAGCGATCGCCGAACCTGGCGAGGTATGCATCGTAGAGGGCGAGAAAATTCAGGATACTGCGCACGACGCGGATCGCATTGGGCGTAGAAGCATGGCGCAGAGCCTCCACCAACTCAGGATGGCAGGCCGCAACCCTGGCCATCTCGCGCACGCGCGCGGCAGGTTCACAGGCTGATAATGTCACTCTGCCCTCGGATCGCGTCATTGGCCAGCATACCGTTGCGCATCTCCGCACCAGCGCTCGGTGAGTTTGCGGAAAGCACCATGGAAGATCATGGCAAAGAAATCATTGACCAGGGGCGCGTCCCAGCGCGAGAGCAGTTGCTGTTCAAGCTTGTAGTAATGCGCGACCAATTCGTCGAGGCGCATATGCTCGAACGGTGGCTCCGGCGTAGCTAGCGCTTGTTGAGCCGGACATAGAATTGCTTGATCTGACGATCCAACGTGTGAGTAGTTTGCCGCCAGGCCTGAACTACCGAGCGAACGCTGCGCACCGCGTCCGATCATGCGATCCTGCGTGCTGGCCTGCTCGAATTCGCGGGTAATTTCGTCAGGAAGACTCTCTCGAACGCCCATCATCTGTTCCATGAAGCGTCGATTCAGCGTGAATCCCGGCAGCAACGCCAGCACTCGATACCAATTAAGCAGGTTGTAGTAGACGCGGCCTCGGATCAGCCCGAGCATTCGGCGGAAAGTGTTCTCATTGGCTGCGATCTTGTGCTTCGGCACTCGCAGGATGACGCAGAACTGCCGATACACGCCTGTGTAGACGGAACGCGCGAAAGAAAAGGTCAGCGGCGTCGTGACGCCGTTGTAGCTCTCGGTGATGTTGCTGTTATCCCAAAGATTGAGCGTGCCGTCCGGGTCGGCTAATCGCCGAGGGTAGTGATGGGACGCGACTGCAACAGAAACAACTGATCGCCCTCGATGGCCCACTCAATATCCTGCGGCTTGCCGGAGGCATGAGCGGCGCGGCGAGCGAGAGT
Source organism: uncultured Acidobacteriota bacterium (assembly GCA_963719865.1). Lineage (GTDB taxonomy): Bacteria > Acidobacteriota > Terriglobia > Terriglobales > Acidobacteriaceae > Sulfotelmatobacter. The sequence goes on from CAVRDS010000016.1 coordinate 184,668, forward strand.
CGCTACAGCGATCGCTTGTACATCGGTGAGCGCGGGCTTTGATCCTTCAGCGTCGGGCAGAGTGACGGCGGAGACACCTTCGGCGGCGGCGGGATTAAAACGATGGGAAATGTTCTTGCGCACAATCGTTCTATCAACGATTGCCCCAGCGCGATCGACCTTGAAGACATCCGCGGCAGCTTCGCCGCCAACGAGCGCCGTCCCAGTCCAGGAACGGCCGAGACCACGGCAATTGAACGCCGGCCGCTGACGGGATCGGCGCTGAAGGCTACGCCGGAGACCGTCGCGGTTACCATTTTCTGAACAAGTACTGCCGGAGCTGCGAACGTCGCACTCGAAAGGCCATGTTGACGGCGATATTCGAGAATGCGGTCGCTGAATCCCGAGCGCCACACGGCAGCGATCTTGCTGCTGATTCCATTCCGGTCGACGAAGAGAAAAGTATCGAACTGCCCCGCGAACGAATGCTGGGAGCCGTCTTCGTCGACCGCCGATGACCGAACTGCGAAACGACTACCTTCGACGGACAAGTCTCGCACCGCGTCGTCCACCTCGCGCTGGATTTCATCCGACGGCTTTAGCGTGAGCAGGGCCGAGTTCAGCCTTCAGGTTGCCCGATGCAAGCGCCTGAGCTTGTTCTTTGTCAGACCAGCAGCGGTCAAACTGGCAGTGAATGCCGATGGCGCGATGGCGAACCACGGCGGAACGGGCAGCCCGGCCTGCTCCAAGCGCAGCAGGGCCAGCGCCTTGCCACCGAGTTCCTGTAATCCGCCGTCGCGAAAAACGAAACTCATGCCACACCCCACTGTCGCAAGACCATCGGAATGAAGCCGAGGCTGAGATACATCAGGAGACTCCAGACGCCAGCCATCACCTCGACGTACTGGCCGCGTTTAGGGACAGCACCTTGCAGAAAGTACATCCCAACCCCCACGCCGCGAAGAATAAAATCAGCAATAGAATAAGGACAGGACGAGCAAAGCCAATGCCTCGAGCGGCGACATAAGCAAACCCGGCTGTGCAAGCCATCATGCTCCACCAGACCAGGATGGCATTCCGCCTGCCCCACAGGAAGCTGTAGGTTTCCACGCCGGTTTCTTCGTCTTGCGGGGAACGAATCTTTCTCCCGATTTCAACCACCATGCCATTGAAGAAGCTGACGAGAAGAAACCACAGCAAGCCGGGAGGTGGTCGAACAGCACCCGCGGGAACCCAGTCGCAAGATGTGGTGTACAGGTCAACCAGCGGCATGATGGCCATGTGCGTCACCATATAAGTGATGGGCCGTGCCTTCAGCCAGCGCCTTGCGAAAAACTCCTTACTCATCAGACCGAGGTAGAGCCAGGTAAGCAACAACAGCACAATCAGTCTCGGCGCCAGCCATAGCGCGAGCGCAAGTTGGAGGAGGATGCAGCCCGCCCATAGCCAGCCGAGATCGCGAAGGCTGATCAGGCCGCGCGGCACGGGACGATAAGGCCGATAGCGCGAGTCTTCCTCGAAGTCCTTGAATTCGTCGGCGATCCGAAGCTGGAGAAAAAAAAGGAATGAACTGGCAAACGCTACGACACAAGGCTGCCACGCCGGCAGATGGCGTGCGCCACGTATCAACGCCGAGTAACTGACCGCGGACAGGCTGAAGGCCGCAATGATGGGAGTGTGCGCAAAAATCGGAAAGCGCTGGCGCTGGTAGATCCACCAGCGATTAGCCATTTTCGACCTGCTCGCCAGATTGCCGGCCGCGAGCTAGTTGCTGGTGCGCCCGAGCGAAGTCATTCGAACAAATGGCGGAGGTAAGCGAAATTTCGCCGGCCAGCGCGAGGGCGCCGCAAACCTCCGCCAAGGCTTGCGCATGCCCGGGGCCAGCCATTCCTAGAATATTGAGACAGGCCTGCTGCGTCGGCAGCGACGTGCCGCCTCCGACCGTGCCCGTCATAATGCTCGGGAGCGTGACCGACACGTAGAGATTGCCTTGCTGATTCAGTTCCATTCGCGTTACGCCCACCGCCGATTCGGCCACGCACGCCGGATCCTGGCCACAGGCGATATACAAGGCTGCCAACGCATTCGCGAAATGCCCTTGAATGCCGATGCTGCCGCTCTGAATTGCTCCGATCGCGGACATCTTCCAGTAGCGCTCCAGATGTTCCGGCGTCGTGTGGAGGCGGTGTTCGACCAGTTCTCTCGGCAAGGTAACTTCGGCGCTGACCTTTTTCCCTCGCACCGTTGTGAATGAGAGCGCTGTAGCCTTCTTGTCGCCAGAGAAGTTAGCCTCTACGAAGCTGTATTCGGGCTGCAACGGAGAATGCTCGCCGATGTAGTTGCAAACCGCCTGCGTGGCGATGGTGACCATGTTCTGGCCAGAGGCGTCGCCAGTGGTGAACTCGAGCAGAAGGTAGACGTGATTGCCTTCGATCGCGATTCCAATATCAGCGAGTTCACCGTGCGAGGTGGTTTGGGCGGCAGCCTTTCGCAATTCTTCGCGATGCTCGATACACCAGACCGCGAACAACCCCGCACTTACGAGGCTGCGAAAGGCGAAACCAGGCGTGCGGCTCACGCCTTCATTCAAAATCACGCTCACGCACCCACCCGCTTCGGTAATAACTTGCGCTCCCCGAGAATAGGAGGCTACAAGAGCAGCCTCTGTCGTAGCCATCGGTACATAGTAATCTCCGGAAGCGAAAATGCCTCTCACCCGCAGTGGACCGGCGATCCCAACCGGAACCTTCACGGCTCCTATACAGTTCTCGATGTGATTCTCATACGACGTAAGCTCTGATTCAGCGCTCTCGGGCATGAGCGCGCGACGGCTCTCTCCCGAATGCGGTAGCAAACCCCATCGCTTGTTAACAGCAGAGAGCGATATCGAACTCCCCCCGGGAATGCGAGAAGCATGCTCTGGCTCCGGGCTGGAAAGCGATTGCGCGACCTCCAGAGCGGATCGACGTTCGAGGAGACGTTTCAGAAATTTGCCGATTCGATCTTCGCTAGTGGCCACCAGCTTCTCCTAAACACAAATCGAATCTCGGCACCAGTTCGTCCGACAACGTTTGAGAAGTATAAGGCAGCGGCGTACGGCCAAGAAACTAACGCCGGTAACCAGGTGTTGGGGGAATTGGCCGGATCGGTGCTGGGAAGTCGGCTGGCAGGAACTGATCCCGCCACTGGAATCGAATTCTCGGCGGATTACGAGCTAACCGACCAAGCGGGGGACCATCCTATTCATTACGTCTAACGCGGACTCCGACGACGTTGTCCAGAAGTCTTAGTGTTGTATCGGGAGCAACCGCAGAGGAGAAAATTGGTAGCCTCATCAGAATCTGCGGCGGTCGCTTTTGATACAACGACTTGAAGGAAGCCGCCGCCCCGCGGGGCGATCGGGTGCCAATGGCTATGGGTTTTCGATAGGGTCGATGAGTGGCATGAGGTAGGCGATGGGGCAGTGTGCTTGGTGGGAGAAGAGCAGGGATGGCTTGCACAGGTTGATGGAAGTAGAAAGTGATCGTGATTGGAACCGATTCTGGGTCATGGAGAGAAACTTGGTTCGGGGCAAGGCGCACGAGGGCGGATCGAGCCGAAAGACGGATCGAGGTTTGCGGTTTTTGGGAAATTGGTTGATGCGGCGACTGCGGCGATCGAGGGCGGAGAACGGAGTTGGATCTGGGCAGCCGTAAGTCTCTCGATGACCACCATGCGGCCGCCACATTGGGGACAGCGACAAAGTGGGCTGGGTTGCTGGGCGGGGGATGCTGCTGGTTCTATCTGCGGTTGTGACATGGGACCGAGTAGTTGAAAGCAGAGGAGCAAGAGAGTAGCCCGCCGCCGGTGTGCGAGGAAGCCAAAGTGGCGAATGCGGACAAAGCCTTTGGGAAGCACATGCAAGAGGAAACGGCGCAGGAACTCATCGTTGGTCCAGTTCCATTGATGCCCCGCTCAGGACTAGCTGGGCGGACTTCTACCTCGCAGTAAGGACAAGAGAGTATCCGTGATCTAAGCGGAGCGAACGGAAAAGGTCGGCGGCGTTACTTGCCGACACTCGTGAAGGGGCTTACCCGCAATCTCGATTGCCTAAGTTCCTTGATATCCAGTTGGCCGCTCTTGTCCTTGTCCAGCCTATCGAACTCCGCTTCCATGAACTTCATCCACTCTTGTTTAGAGATCTTGCCCTTCTCGTCGGTATCTATTAGCAGCAGCAACTGCTTGGCCTGCTCCTCCCCGAGAGCGAGTTTATCCTGGGCCTTCGGAGCTGAAGCCTTTGTTTGTGCGATCGCCCGGCCGGGCATGACCCGGGTCGCGACCAGCAGGGCAATCATTGCAGTTAACAACGCGATGTTCATTCGCTTCGACATAATTGACTCCTATGCTTGAAGATCACTTTCCACCTGCCCGACACTAGAATTCCACGCGCAGGGCAAGTTGGCCGGTGCGGTTTCCTGCGTTCTCTGCCGTTTGCGGGGCGCTGAAATCCCCCTATGGAAGGCGATGAACTTCCCCGGAGTGGCGGAAGAAGCCAGGCCGGAAAGCGGCGAATGAGAGAGATTCGGCCAAGCGGGGACAGAAGAAAAGGGCGGCTGTTAAATAGCGGCGCCGCCCTTCGCCGTCAGCCGAGATCGTGCTTGTGGATGTGCTGTCGCCGACTGACAGGGCGGGGATTGCTTTTGCGCTACTCCATTTAGGTCTCACATCGTGTTTTGCGGGGGAAAGACTTCCTATTGGGTCTCTCTTGCTTCAACCTTCTGGTGATACTCATCCATAGCGTCATCCCATTCTTGAAGTTCTGCGTCGGTCAGAAGGTGTACGTTGGTTTCTGTCACGATGCGGCCAGTCTTGTTCATCGCGTAAACGATGGCTGGATCTATTCCAGAATCGCCAACAGCCTGCAATAAACTCTTCCATATTTCATCAGTGGACTCATCACTGAGAAATTGGGGAACGGTGACGCTTGACTCGAAAAACAGTGGATCATCCGGCCCCGGTTCACGGCCAAACTGTTCTCGAAACAACTTCTTTCGCTGAGCGATGATTTCGGCGGTCTCATGATTGATTGGAATGATCTTTCTCATCCTCGCCGCCCTGGTGCGAGCGTTTCCGGCGACCTAATCGTTGTGCTAATCCCTTCGCCATGAGTTTCAACCTCCTGTGCCCTGCGGCCGCATGGCCAGGCATCATTTTATCAATCTTTTTCTGCATCGTTTGAGTGAGCAAACATGCCTCATTCTTCATATAACGATGATGTAACGATAAGCTGTTCCTACTGCTCCGACGGGTGTCTTAGAGGCATGTACCGCGCCGCGTGCGCTTCTAAGTTCTTGCAACGCTGCGCGGTTTGCCTGACCACCGTTGGCCGGTTTTGGTTTTGGGGTGACCACTGAGGCCCAAGGCCCAGGAATGCAGCAGTTTTCGACTGATTGGCACTATCTCCCAACAGTTTGCCCCCAATCCTCAAGGGGTCGGTTTGAGGTGAGCTAAAGTACTGGTGCGCTCATAGCGCCGCATCACGATCTCCAGGAGTTCCTCGGCAGCGGTGACGGGCAGCTTGCGCCCCGCGTTTCGCTACGGGGGAGACGGCTGTGCTTCGCTCCCACACTCATCGTTGTATTCCAGTGGGCTCCTCCAACCACCTCTTCAAATTTCCGGCATAGCGACGATGCAGGATTCGGATTCCTTGGAACTTAGACAGGCCACAACCGCGGAGATGATGAGTCACTAGTGTTTTCGACACAGTCCCATATCCTCGGTTGGTAGGGCGATTCATTTTTCGGGCAAGAAACAACAAAACCAGCAGGATTCTGCAAGAGAGAAGACAGTATCGAGCATACGATGAGAAGGACACGTCTTCCATGTCCGACTCTGTTAAAGCCGGAGTTGCGTGAGAGGCAACCAAGGAGAACAAAATGAAACCTACGCAAACCAAACCTAGCATCGTGTTTTGTCACGGCCTCTGGGCGGACGGCTCGTGCTTTAGCAAGGTGATCCCCGCACTTCAGGCAGAAGGTCACCAGGTGATCGCCGCCCAATACGCGCTCAACACAATCGCGGACGACAGCGCCACCGTAAAAAGCACGCTGGGGCGGGTCAGCAGTCCGGCAATTCTTGTCGGGCACTCTTACGGCGGGAGCGTTATCACTGGCGCCGGAACCGACGACCGCGTTGCGGGTTTGGTCTACATCGCCGCGCTAGCTCCGGACGCTGACGAGACATCTCAGACCCAGCAGTCGAAGTTCCCGCAGACCGACGTCTTCTCCTACATCGAGGTCGCCGACGGACGTATCTGGCTGCGTCCCGAAGGCATCGACTGTTTCGCAGGCGATTTGTCCGAGCAGGAGAAGAAGCTCGTTTGGGCGACCCAGTGCGTGCCGGCTCCCGACCTGTTCAACGCGAAAGTTGGAGGAACTGCCTGGAAATCGAAGCCAAGCTGGTACATCGTCGCTAAGAACGATCGCACCGTCCACCCCGATATGGAACGGTTCGTTGCTAAGCGGATGCGCGCCACCACGACGGAGGTCGCCGGCAGTCACGTCGTCATGCTCTCCACCCCGACGTAGTGATCGACGTAATCCGTGCCGCCGCAGAAGCAGTTCAAAAAGAAACGGCAGCAGCGTAAAGCACATCGGACAGATGCCCACTCAAGTTAGAACCTGGCTTGAGTGGGCGGCATGTTGGAAAGCGATGGTTAGACGGCAAATGTACCTGCGGGGGGGCGGAATCAGCCACGCACGTATTTGTTGAACCAGTCGATCGTGCGTTGCCAGGCCAGATCGGCCGCGGCTTTGTTATACCGTTCCGGCGTCGCGTCGCAATTGAATCCATGTACGGCGCCGGGGTAAATATAGCCGTCGTGCGGAACGTGCGCCGCGTTCAGAGCCTGATCGTAAGCCGGCCACGTCGCTGCCAGTCGCGTGTCGAGCTCCCCGTGATGCACCAGGATCGCCGCCTTGATTTTCGGGATGTCCTCTGGAGCGGGAGGACCGCTGCAATTCGTCG
>CAVRDS010000017.1:0-38798 GCA_963719865.1 uncultured Acidobacteriota bacterium
GTAGGGGCGAACCTTTCGCGCAAGCGATGGGGAGTGCGTGGGATGTTGCCATGTACCCCGTTCCGGATCTACACCTGTGGATCTGGTTCGGGAGCCTCGTTTTAGACCTCTCTTTCTCGGATTTAAAGATTCGGATCATCGATTCGAGTCAATAGAGATGTAGCTTGCTATATCTTTCGTTCGCATGATGGTCAGCCCCGGCTTAGCTGGGGCGCACGTTCAACCTTGTCCTCGAAATAACATTGAGCTGCGAGCTACGAGCTGTGAGCTACGAGCAAAACCGAAACTTTGGTTTTGCTCGGAACTCGCGGCTCGGGGCTCGAAGCTCTATACTGAGCTCCGGGAAAGTTTCGGTGAGAACCGGGCCTGTAGCTCAGGTGGCTAGAGCGCACCCCTGATAAGGGTGAGGTCGGTAGTTCAACTCTACCCAGGCCCACCAGAATCAGTCGTTGGTCGCTAGTCGTTCGTCGTTGGCCGGTTTGGCTAACGACCGACGACCAAAGACGAACGACCGGGTTGGGGCTGTAGCTCAGCTGGGAGAGCGCCTGGTTTGCAACCAGGAGGCCACCGGTTCGATCCCGGTCAGCTCCACCAAGAATCTGTCGTTGGTCGTCGTTGGTCATTGGCCAGCGGCAAAGGACTAACGACCAATCTGATGTTGGGCGTCAATTGAATTGGCGTCGAACATTGGGTTGGAGGCAATCTGGAGTTTGCACACTCTGGAGTGAGTAAGACCCATACCCGCTGAAGCGGGTAAGTCAACGTAAGTTGACGAGGACGATATTTGACAACTGAATAGATTGGGCAAATTACAAGGCGTTGTAAATTTTTATGAGTGCCTGAATGCCTGCTGGTGTACGTAGCATGAGAGTTCAGTGTTTCCAGTTTCAAGATCTCGGGGCTGTCCCTGAGACAGGCAAGACTGGGAAGCGTTGAAATCAAAGCAAGCGTGCGAGGAGCAGGTTTAGAGGCCCATGAGATTGAATCGGCGTGTTCGGGTGTTGTTGGCTCTGAGCTCATAGCTCAAGGCTCCTGAGTGTGTTGAGTAAATTTTGTGGTCAAGCTACTAAGGGCGCATGGTGGATGCCTTGGCAGAAGCAGGCGATGAAGGACGTGGCAAGCTGCGATAAGCCTCGGGGAGCCGCAAGCAGGCTTTGATCCGGGGATTTCCGAATGGGGAAACCCACGGGGGTAAAACCCCCGTACGGCCCGATGAATCCATAGTCGCGCACGAGCGAACCCTGGGAAGTGAACCATCTCAGTACCAGGAGGAAAAGAAAGAAACCTCGATTCCGAGAGTAGTGGCGAGCGAAATCGGAACAGCCTAAACCTGTTCGACCTTCGGGTCTAGCAGGGGTTGTAGGGTCGGCAACAGTAGAGTTACCAATCTGGTCGTTAACCGAAGCCCTCTGGAAAGAGGGGCCATAGAGTGTGATAGCCACGTAGGTGAAAACGAACCAGACTCGAAGCCGATACCTGAGTACCGCGGAGCACGAGAAACTTTGCGGGAAGCTACGGAGACCATTCCGTAAGGCTAAATACTAGCTTCTGACCGATAGTGAACCAGTACCGTGAGGGAAAGGCGAAAAGAACCGCTGTGAGCGGAGTGAAATAGTACCTGAAACCGTGTGCCTACAAACGGTGGGAGGACAATGCGGCGCAAGCCGAAAGTCTGACCGCGTGCCTATTGCATAATGAGCCGGCTAGTTATTCTTGTCAGCAAGGTTAAGCGAAAGCGAGCCGTAGCGAAAGCGAGTCCGAATAGGGCGAACATAAGTTGGCAGGAATAGACGCGAAGCGGGATGATCTACCCTTGGCCAGGCTGAAAGTGGGGTAACACCCACTGGAGGGCCGAACGGGTGTTTGTTGAAAAAAGCTCCGATGAGCTGAGGGTAGGGGTGAAAGGCTAATCAAATTCCGTGATAGCTCGTTCTCTCCGAAATAGCTTTAGGGCTAGCCTCGGATGATTTGTCGTGGTGGTAGAGAACTGAATGGACTATGGGGCTTTCCAGCTTACAGAATCCAATCAAACTTCGAATGCCATAGAACAACCAATCCGGGAGTCAGACGGCGGGGGCTAAGCTTCGTCGTCGAGAGGAAAACAGTCCAGATCGCCTGCTAAGGTCCCAAAATACAAGCTAAGTGGGAAAGGAAGTCGGAACGCCCAGACAGCCAGGAGGTTGGCTTAGAAGCAGCCATCCTTTAAAGAAAGCGTAATAGCTCACTGGTCAAGCGGTCCGGTGCCGACAATTTAACGGGGCTTAAGCTTGTTACCGAAGCAGCGAATGCATGGTGTAACAGCCATGCGTGGTAGGAGAGCATTCCCAACAGTTTGAAGCCAGACTGAAAAGACTGGTGGACGGTTGAGAAGAGACCCTGCCGGCATAAGTAGCGATAACGGAGGTGGGAACCCTCCGCGCCGAAAGTCTAAGGTTTCCTGAGAAAGGTTAATCCGCTCAGGGTCAGGCGGTCCCTAAGGCGAGGCCGACAGGCGTAGCCGATGGACATCCGGTTAATATTCCGGACCTCCCTTGTGTTCGTTATCACGATGGGGTGACGCAGTAGGATAAGCAGGCCGTTCTATGGCTATAACGGTCGATGCGTGTAAGGTGTTTCTGGTAGGCAAATCCGCCAGGAAGTTATCACTGAGACGCAAAGCAGTAACCCGTATGGGTGAAAGCTGCCGATTCCACACTGCCAAGAAAAACCTCTAAGGAGAACGTAAGGGAACCGTACCTCAAACCGACACAGGTAGACGAGGAGAATATCCAAAGGCGCTCGTGAGAACAGTTGGTAAGGAACTCGGCAATATAACCCCGTAACTTCGGGAGAAGGGGTGCCTCATTAGGGTGCAAGCCCGAAGGGGCCGCAGCGAAATGCGCACTGCGACTGTTTAACAAAAACACAGGTCTCTGCAAAGTCGAAAACGACGTATAGGGGCTGACGCCTGCCCGGTGCTGGAAGGTTAAAGGGAGAGGTCAGCCGCAAGGCGAAGCTTCGAACTGAAGCCCCAGTGAACGGCGGCCGTAACTATAACGGTCCTAAGGTTAGTATTCGCTAGCCTTAGTAAAATCTGGCTATTTGCTGGAAAGTCTGAGTATCCCACGCTACGGAGACGCAAGTTCCCGTGAAAATGCGTTGGGTGCAGACAATCAGCAGGAAAGGCCAGTGGGAGGTGCAAATTGGTCGAAAGACTAGTTAAGTACCTGCTAGGTTTCGCGTATTCCGGTAGAAATCCGGAGTGAACCATGAGGAATAGAAGCATGGTGACGAACCCGTGGTTAGAGGTCACACGGGATGAGAATGAAGTTGGGAGCCTCAAAGGAGAAGGAAGAGAAGTCTCCTTTCCTCGCTTCCCGCGAACTTGGTGAAAATCCTGCTGGAATCCTCAGAGACTATATGCCAGATTCCAATTCAAATTGGAAAAGATATAGTCCGAACTGCATGGCGACATGCAGAGAGTGGCAGAAATGTCCACTCCACTTCCCGATCATCGATGACGTTGGAAAGAGCGGACCTCAGCGGCTAAAGCCGGATTGAGGTGTGTCTCCGATGGCACGACTGAAAGTCGTGCCCTTCCCAAAACAATTGATGGTCAGTGAAGGCGTAACAAAGGAGCGAAATTCCTTGTCGGGTAAGTTCCGACCTGCACGAATGGCGTAACGAAAGTGCGACTGTCTTGCCGACTGACACGGCGAACTTGTAGTGCCGGTGAAGATGCCGGTTGCCCGCAACTAGACGGAAAGACCCCGTGCACCTTTACTATACCTTTACCATGAACTATGGCCCTTGCTGCGCAGGATAGGTGGGAGGCTTTGATTCCAGGCTCTCGGGCTTGGAGGAGCCAACGGTGAGATACCACCCTGCGAGATCTGTGGTTCTAACTTACTCCCGTAAACCGGGAGAGGGACATGGTAAGGCGGGTAGTTTGACTGGGGCGGTCGCCTCCTAAACGGTAACGGAGGCGCGCGAAGCTACGCTCAGGCTGTTTGGAAATCAGCCGACGAGTGCAAAAGCATAAGCGTGGTTGACTGCGAGACCTACAAGTCGAGCAGGTACGAAAGTAGGCTTTAGTGATCCGGTGGTTCTGCATGGAAGGGCCATCGCTCAACGGATAAAAGGTACGCCGGGGATAACAGGCTGATCGGAGCCAAGAGTTCATATCGACGCTCCGGTTTGGCACCTCGATGTCGGCTCATCGCATCCTGGAGCTGTAGAAGGTTCCAAGGGTTAGGCTGTTCGCCTATTAAAGCGGTACGTGAGCTGGGTTCAGAACGTCGCGAGACAGTTCGGTCCCTATCTGTTGTGGGCGTAGGAGATTTGAGAGGACCTGTCCTTAGTACGAGAGGACCGGGATGGACGAACCTCTTGTGTTCGAGCTGTCATGCCAATGGCACCGCTCGGTAGCGAAGTTCGGTTGTGATAACCGCTGAATGCATATAAGCGGGAAGCACTCCTCAAGATGAGATCTCCCAACCCGTAAGGGATAAGAAGGGCCCAGGAAGACTACCTGGTTGATAGGCTGGAGGTGGAAGCGCAGTAATGCGTGTAGCTTACCAGTACTAATCGCCCGTTCGGCTTGACCATAAAATTTACTCGGTGCAGAAGAAGCTCTTAGCTGTTAGCTCTTAGCTGTTAGCTAGAACCTGAGCAATACCAGGAGCGCGACAAGAGCTTTGCGCCGACGAGTTTGTGAAAGCAAGCTGGTCTTGTAATGCGTGGCTGAAATCGGAAAGTAAACAAGGAAGAAAGTAAGTCACACCCAATCTATTCAGTTGTGAGGGATCGTTCTCAGGATCTTTTACAAATTAGCAGCGCTTGTGCCCATGAGTGGAGCGGTAGCTCCTACGGTCGGCACGTTTAGCTAGCGGCTAGAAGCTAATAGCTAGAAGCTGCGTCAAGTTGTCGGTGATCATACCGCGGGGGATCCACCCGTTCCCATCCCGAACACGGAAGTTAAGCCCCGCCGGGCCGATTGTACTGCACGCGAAAGTGTGTGGGAGAGTAGGTCGTTGCCGGCATAAATAAAGGCCGTTGAGAGAAATCTCGACGGCCTTTTCCTTTTCGCAGAGATAAGTCTTGCCCTGCTGGGATGGCGCAAGAGGCCAGAGGAATGGTTTCATCTGGAAATCCATAACGTAGTCTCGGCCGGGTAAAGGGCCCACTCGAAGAGTTCAAGCATCCAGAGTCGACTCTGGCTCATGAAGCCGTCAATTAACATCCAGTATCCCGAATCCATTAGCCTGCTTAATTCATCAAGACTGAGATTTTGTTGCGAGGATGTGCGATCGGGCGTTGATGAAGGGCAGAGTCATCCAGGTCATGAGCAGGGTGAGGGAGGGTTCGGGGTCGCGAGCTGAGAGAGAGGATTTTAAACACGGCTCCGCAGGAACCAGCGACTGGGAGTTGAGTTGGGAAGCAAGGAAAGGGATCAACTGCTGTTGACGGCGAGGGCGGCGGAGCGGAACAGGTTCTGAAAGGGCCAGCCGCTGGCGAGATGGAAGCGGACGCAGCGGGCGGTGTGGCGGACGCGAGCACCGATTTTGAAGAGTTGGGCGCGCAGAGTTTCGATCTGCGCCGAGCGCCAAGGCTGGGGCAGATGCAGGCGAAACAGATTGACCAGATTGTAGGCGAAGCCGTAGAGCAGCAGGCGGAAGGCGTTGGCCAGGAAGCGATGGCAGCTCAGGCGGTCGGCGCGGAAACCATTTTTGAATTCTTCGATGCGGTTCTCACACTCGCCGCGATCGTTGTAAAAAGCGAAGACTTCGGAGGCAGGTCCGGCGCGGTTGGTAATCACGAAGCGCAGGTTGGTGCCGGTTGCGGTGTGTTCGGCTTTGTAGCAGATGCGGCGCTGGCGCGGCCAGGAGCGGGCCCGATGACGGAAGCTGGAGAAGCTGCGCTGCGGTAGCTGGGTACGGCGATAGCGCCGTTGCAGTTGCTTCTGCCGAGGTTCGGCACGTTGTTTGAAAACGCAGTTGGCGGGGATGCCGAGGGCGTACTCGATCGCAAAGAACTCGCAGAACTGATACAGCAGGGGCAAGGCGAAACCGGCGTCGCCGCGCAGTTTGATTTTTACGCCGGGGAAGGCGGCTTCGAGTCGCGGCACCAGACGCACCAGCATGGGCACGATGCGGGCATGACTGGAGGCATTTCCCGGACGCAGGCGCGCCGCCAGCAGGCAGCCGCTGTGGCGCTCGAAGATGAGCATGGGGTGATACATATGCTGGTTGTAAGCGCCGTTGAAGAAGCTGAGCTGTTGCTGGCCGTGGGTGGGGTCGTCGGTGGAATCGAGGTCGAGCAGAATCTCACCGCGCTGGCGCACTTGGTCGCCGCAGAGATGGACGAACTGCTCGACCAAAGCGTCATTGAGGTGCACCAAGTCGCGGGCGCAAGGCGCGTTCTCCCAGCGACTGAGGGTGGGCTGAGAGCCCAGCGGGTGGCCGAGTCTCTGATCGGCGACGATCTGCAGCATAGGATCGTGGCGCAGACGATCGGCATCGTTAGCGTCTTCGTAGCCGGCCACGATTTGGTAGATGCGTTGTCGAAACAGTTCGAGCGAATCGTGGCGGACGCGCTCGTCTGCCCGCGGATCGCTGAGCAGTGCAGCCAGATCGCGGGTCAGATGATGGCGCTCGTCGAAGGCGCGCAACGGCAGCAGGCCGGCGTCGCTGGTGATCTGCCCGCCGCAAAAATCGGCGCGAACGGGTTGATGACGGTAGAAGGAGAAGTTCAGTTGTGGTAAAACACTTTGTATCAAGCGATGGATGCTCCGAAAGGGAATGCTGGGTGCGCAAACCCAGTGTTCATCATTCCTTTTAGAGCATCCTTTCTTTTTTGGCTAGAGACTTCGTGAATAATCCAGGTTAGGGCATCAACGCTGTGAGGGTCATAGCGCACCAACGAGCCTAGCCAAAATAGAATCGTGTAGCCTACGACGTCCCGCTCGCGCCCAGGATACGCGAATCCGTTGAGGGCTGCGATGTCGGGTCGCAGTGCTTCCAAAGGATTCTCTTCACGGCTGAGTTTCTTTGCGGTAGCCGATTGGAAAGTTCTAAGCTCTTGGTCGGTCGAATGAACCTCTATGTAGTCGGATCGCGGCGTCCGTATCTGTGCCTTGAGAGCGGGAGCGGAGACTCGGAGCGCCCTGATATCTTCTCGGGGCACTGAAAATCTTAGCCAAGCTTCCAACGTCTTCGCGTCATAGAGCACGTCGGGATTCTTCATGTCGATCAGTCTCAGGGGTGTCCCGAAACTGTTCTCCGACTCAACCGATACTTCGGGGCAATAGGAAAACAAATCCTTAATTCCGACCCTGGTTGGATTGGCCGCAGGACAGGCTCTGCCCATGACCGCTTCCCACAGCATGTGCCAGACCCCTCTCGTCGTTATTGATACTGTTTCTGTCCCCGGGTTTACGAGGTTTCGGCGATCGGGTGTCCAGCTCAAGCCGTACTTATAACACTCAGAACGTTTGTGAAAACCGGGATACCGAAGCTCACAAAGCGCCTTGGCCAGGTTCAAAAATGAATAGTAGTAGATCAGCGGCGCCGTGTCTGGCTTCGCAGCGCGTGCCGCCTCATAAAACGCGGAAGCTTGTCGCACATAAAGCTTGAGATTCCTCCCAACTGCCTCCCGGTCCCTTTTCTTCGAGATCCGGTGGACTCTCGCGATTCCCTCCACCACATCCCGTGAGCAGAGGTGACGGATAGATGACCAGACGAGCGCCTCCGGGTCGCCAAGAGTGGACTCGTTCATCACAATGCTATAGAGGTGAAATCCTATTGACGTCCCTTCACGGGGCTTTGCTAACGGCATGGTGTCTGGTCACCTGTACGCGGTGCGCCTGGGCCCAGGGGGCAAAGCTGATCCTACCACTAGATCCGGCCCGGCCTTATTGCCTGCGCCGTCCATGATGAGGGTGCCCCGTCCTTGCGCTTTTTCAAGGGCGGGTACGATACTGCCGGCGCAATTTTTCGTTCCGTCTGAGCAGGACCGGGTGTGTATGCGTTCGTGGTTCCCGCCCTTCGCAAAGGACGCGAAGGACGGGGCACCCATTGTGTTGCTGATACACGCAAGCTCAAAAGCCCAGGCTTTCCGCCTCAGGGAACTTGCCGCCCAAAGTCAAAATCCCCATAAGTCAAAATCCCCATCCCTTCGGCTCCGCTCAGGGCAGGCTCTGTCGCATAATGCGCGACGAAGATGGGGCATCCGCTCCTGTATTCGTGCACGCGGCGCTCGCTTTGCTCGCGGGGCGGACGAAGGCGTCCGCCCCTACATTGGATTGTCTATGCTGCGGCTTTTTGTTCGTAGGCCGGGACGAAACTTTCAGCTACGAACGTTTCGTACGGGGTTGGGGTGGTGTTCTGTTGTGTGCGCGGTTCGAGGGCGCGCATTTTTCCGGAGTTGAGTGAGGCCGTCATCTCCAGAAGCAGCCGGGCGAATTGGTCCGACATTCCCATTTGAACCATGGCGCCCCGCACCTGGTCGTCCGAGAGGTGGACGTATTTGAGGTCGGGCTTGCTGATGGCCTGGCCGATGATAGAGACGGCTTCGGTGCAGGTGAGGTCGCGTTGTCCGAGAAGTTCACGGGTTTGCTTACCCTGGATGGTTGGGTGTAAGAGCACGTCGGCCGCTGCGGTGCCGATGTCGCGAGTGGCGATCATGGGAAGTTTTAGATCCGGACGGAGCGGTCCGACGGCATATCCCATTTTGCGGATCGCTTCCACTTGGGGAAGAGTATTGTCCATGAAGTATCCGGCGCGCAGGTAGAGCACGTTCGCGCTGGCGATCTGGTTAAGCTTTTGTTCGAGATTGTAAAGGCCAACGACGGGGCCGGTGCCGCTGGCCAGTGAGGCTCCGACGCTGCTGAGGGCAACTACATTTTTCGTACCCGCACTTTGGACAGCGGCCGCGATCGCATCGCTCACGCGATTGGCATAGCCGAGCGGGTCGGTGCTGGCGGGATTGGGTGGAATCATGACGTAGGCCGAATCGGCCTGCTGAAAGGCTTTAGAGAGAGCGCTGGCGTCGGTGACATCGGCGATGAATGTCTCGGCACCTTTCGCTGTGAGAGGCTGCAGGTGGGCTGAGTTTCTGCCGACGACACGAACTTTCTGGCCGCGGGCAAGAAGATTGTTGGCGACGATGTGTCCAGTGTTGCCGCTTGCTCCCAATACTACATACATAAAGTTAGCTCCTTATTCCAGGTTGGATGCGGGAGGGTGGGGATTGGACTCGGAGGATGAAGGATGGATTTGGATGGTGAACTCGAATTTCCGCCGGAGCAAAACTCCCCCACTCTAACGTCGCAACGTGCGCGCCGTTAGAATGGGGCACCCGCTTATCCAATCGAAACATTTCTTTCGCGGCTTATTTCTTCTTCACTACGAACATATCTGCTTCCCGAAGGCCGCATTTCGCGGCCATCTGGTAGCAGTAATAGAAGTGGGCGGCGTTTTGGTTGCGGGAGTCGGTGCCGAAGGTGAATTTCAGGCCGGCTTGCTTGGCGCGGTTGATGAAGTTTTCGTCGGGGACGTGCGCTACTTCGTTGATCTCGATTGCGATCGTTCTCGCTTTCGCGAGTTCGATGATGCGGTCTACCCGCTGGTGCGTCCAAAGCCGGGTGTATTGGCGCGCGATCGGGACCGGGAGAAACGTGGGCCATCCGAAGATGTCGATGGACTCGGTGGTCAGCACTTGCTCGATGAACTGCATGTAGCGCGCCATGAATTCTTCTTCGTCGTCGACGTGAGTGTCGATCTGCCAGATGGCCAGGAAGGTGCCGTCGGGGTTGGGCAGGGTGAGCGCGTCCATCAGGATGTAGTCGAGTTCGTCCAGCAGATTTTTGGAGAAACTTTTGGACCAGCCCGGATAGACGGCTTGCATTCCGATGCGGACGGGATAGTTGCGGAGGCGGTCGATGTACTGGCGGAGGTCGGCGTCGGTGTTGATGGGGAAGCCGGGGCCGGGATGCTCGAGGATGCCGATCTGCACTCCGCGCTCTTTGCCGAGCGCGATGGCCTGGTCGATGGTTAAGGTGGGGCTTAGGTGGACGTGATAATCCGCGACCGGGAAGTGGGGCTTTGTGGGTGCGGAGGCGGCAGAGGGCGCGGCCGCGGCCAGGTGTGGAACGGCGAGAACGGCTCCGGCCATCAGCGAGGTCTCGAGGAAATTTCTGCGGGAGTAGGAGTGGGTCATGCAGCGAGGATAGTGGTGCGACGGCGGAGCATCAGTGACTGGGGTCACCCGGGTGATAACTCTGGGGCTTCGACTCGATTTATTCCGGCACGCTGTGGAGTCAAAATCCCCACTCTAAACTCGCAAAAGCGCGAGTTTAGGATGGGGCACCCGCTGTCGATGTAGTCAGAGTCAAAGTCAAAATCCCCACCCTCTCGCACAAAACGCGAGAAGGGTGGGGCACCCGCGGCCGAGAAGGGTGGGCACCCGCTTTGTTTTTTTTCTACTTCACGGGGATGTGTGCGTGGCTAGGTTTACCGTTGCTGTGTCCGGCTTGGCTGGAGCGCCTTCTGTTTTGGGGACTGGGTTGAAGGTGATGGTTAATTGCTTGGCGGTCACGCTGAGGCGCAGGAATCCTGAGTTCTGCTGGTCGTGGCGGTTCAGCGTGAGGCCGGTGGATTGGACCGTGGTGGTGGCGTCCATGTAACTGACGTCGAGATTGTCCCCGGGCTCGGGAACTTTCTTGCCGAAGGTGGCGGTGGTTAGCGGGGTCACGTTGTGGCCGCTGTCTCCGCAGATCACGAAGGGGACGGAGTAATTCGCGCTGGCGAACTTTAACTTGCGGGTGTAGCGCTGGTAATTGTGGGCGTGGCCGGAGATGACTGCGTGGGGATAGACTCCCGTCTGTTGGCAGATGGCGTCGATCTCGGACAGCATGATGGGACTGCCGTAGTGCCTGCCTCCGCCGGAAGCGCCCGTCTGCGGCGAGTAAGTGAACGGGGGATGGTGCACCGCGAGGATCACGGCGCCCTGGAAGTTGCTGGACTTGATCTGTTGCAATTGCGCAGTGAGGAAATCGAGTTGGTAATCGGGAACGGTGGGCCACTTCGCTTTCCCTTTCGTGGTCTCGCTCGAAATTACTCCGGGATCTTCGAGGGCATTGGAAAATAATCCGAGGATGCGAACGAACGGAGCGTCGACGGCGAAGTAGACGCCGGGCTGTGTCATGCAGGTGCGATGCAGCGATCCGGCCTCTTTGGTGACGACGGTCGAGCTTCCGCAGAAGTTGCGGGTGAAAATGGTGAGAGGCTCGTCCCCTTTGGCGGTGCCGGGAAGAATGAAGGAGTCGTGATTGCCCGGGATGGCGAGGATGGGCACGGGATAATTGCGGTAGGGCTCGTAAAACTGGTCGTAGTAGTAATTCGACTCTCCGAAGTTGTAGACGACGTCGCCGAGATGAAACAGGAATGACGGACGATTGGCGGCGCTGGAGGTGTGGAAGTCGTTGGTGACGGCGTCGGCGACTCTGATTTCGGAGGAGTACTTGGCCGCGGCGGTGGCTCCGCTATCGCCGATCATGTGGAAGGTGATGGACTTTGCGGCGTTGATGGAGTTGATGACGTCGGAGCCGTGAGGACCCCAGGCTTCGGCGAGCGAGTAGAGGTCTGCGGGGTTGCCGGAGGCTTGGTCGAACGAAACGACATCTTTGGTGAGCAGGGCCTGCACTTCTTTGGTGTAGAACTTCTCGTCGTCGGGCGTGACCTGGAACTGCGACGGGTCGGGAGTTGGGACTTCTTCATTGAAGACCGGTTCACCGAAGATAGGCTGCGAGAGAGGAGCTTTTAGTTTTCGTGGCATGGCGAGTGAGGTCCTTTCGTCCGGCAGAATTTTGCCCCGTTGTTTAGTTACCCATGTTTAGTTGCCCATGACCGGGAGTCCGCCGCACTCGGAAGGCCCGCTGGTCATACGGTGATGATGCACAGGATCGCCGGAATGAGTTACGCTGTGTCGTCCTTCTGGGACAATCGCAAGCGCGCGGGAAAAAGTTATTCAGAATTTACTGCTGGAGTTTGGATTGCGCAACGGAAAAGTGGTGACCGTCGTTAAAAGTGGTTGCCCTGCTCAACCCGTGGAGCACGACTTGGTTTGGCCGAAGTCAAAAGCCCCATTCTAAACTCGCAAGAACCGCGAGTTTAGAATGGGGCACCCCTTTCACTTTCCCTTTCTACTTTCCTTAGTTATTGCGCGGGGGCTGGCGGGACCGGAGTGGCTGGAGTTTCGGCGGTCACTTCGGGCACGGCTAGCGGCGCGATCTTCACGGTCGCCAGGATTTGTTCGAGGCGGTTGAAGACCTTGTCGCGGTCGACGTGCTTGACCAGGCCGTCTTCCGAAGCGTCAGTGGTGACGTTGAGCGCGAACTCGTAGCAGGCTCCGTTCTGATAGACGTGGAAAAATTTGGAGTCGCTCTGGCGCGTGCCTTCGCCGGAGACAGTTTCGGTGGCGTGGAGTTCCATGTCTCCGATCAGGAGCTTGGAGTTCGAGGGGACGTCGGACGTGGAGTTGGACGATTTCACGTCAGGCGCCAGCTCGGTGCTTGGGGCCGGCTGCGCGGACGCAGTTGAATCCGATTTCGGTGCGTCCTGCTTCGCAACTTCGGTGGAAGCGGACGAAGCGGGTTCAGACTTTGCTTCGGACTTCACTTCGGTCTGTGCGTCGGTCTTCACTTCGGACATCGCATCAGCCTTTACTTCAGCTCCAACTTCGGACGCCACTTCGGCTTTCGGCACCGGTACGGCGAACTGGCCGCATTGATCGGCGCTGACGGCTTTGTTGACGCTCACGTTGAAGAACGCCGAAGAGAAATCGGTGTTGGCATAATTCGTCTCGGGCAGTTCAACGGCGGCGAGCGCGACTCCACCGGGCTGGACAAAGTTCATGGGCAGCGGATTCGAGGCCAGCAGTTGCGTGGCCGCGTCTCCGGTCTCGATGGCGTAGCGGCGCGGATATCCGAAGGTGACGCCGTAGGTTTTGTCGGCGTAGTTCACGGTTGCGGGCCTTTTGTGCACGACTTTCTTAGGCGCGGGCTTGCTTTCGGCCGGCATCGCCGGTGCGGGCGTGGATGCGAGCGCCATTTGCGGCTGCGTCGTGGGAAGCTGGTTGTCGGAAGTTGCGGGTTTCGGTTTGTCGCTGGAACAGCCCACAGCTACTGAGCAGATGATCAGAACAGCGGCGAAAACATAGGCATGAATGTTGCCGATTGCGCCGTTGGCGAATCTCTTTCCCATCGCGAACGAGTTACGGTTTGCTGCGATCTTCGGTAATGCGTTGATGCGGGTCATGGTTGCCTCCTGCCGGGTTACGGCGCTTTAGGGAATGCAGGGTGGTGGCCAATGCTGCGGGCGTTGATTTGGCGGGAGTTATCACGGGTGGGAATATCGTGGAATGTGTTTGGGGGAACACGTTGTGGGAGTGGGAACACGGGGGGACAAATTCAAAATCCCCACTCTAACCTCGCAAAGATCGCGAGTTTAGAATGGGGCACCCTCCAACGTCCAGAAGTCCACCGCGGAGTGTACTCTCGGGATTTGGTACTCTTTGGACTTGGGAAAAGGAAATGATGAAAACACTTCGAACGTTGGGGATGTTGATTGCGATTGCGGTTGGGCTGTGCGCGATTATGTTCGGGCAGGCGAAGTCGGATGTTGATCTGATCGTCAGCGGCGGGATCGTGGTGACCATGGATGGGGCGAGGTCGGTCGTCCACGATGGGAGCGTCGCGGTGCGGGGCGATTCGATTGTTGCGGTCGGGCCGCGAGCGGAGATCGAGGCGAAATACAAAGCTGCGCAGACGATTGACGCGCACGGCGGGCTGGTGCTGCCCGGGTTCATCAACGGACATACGCACGTGCCGATGACGCTGTTCCGCGGACTGCATGACGACGTCACGCTGCATGACTGGCTGTACAAATATATTTTTCCCGCGGAAGCGAAGAACGTGAATGAGGAATTTGTGCGCTGGGGGACGCGACTGGCGGCGGCAGAGCAGATTCGCGCGGGCGTGACGACGTTTGCGGATATGTATTACTTCGAGGACGCGGTAGCGGAGGAGACCAAAGCCGCGGGCATGCGCGGGGTGCTGGGGGAGACGTTCATCGATTTTCCTGCGCCCGACAACAAGAGCGAAGCGGAGATGCTGGCGTATACGGACAAATTCCTGAAGAAGTGGCAGGGAGATCCGCTGATCCAGGCGGCACCGGCTCCGCACTCGATTTATACGTGCTCGAAGAAAACGCTGCAGGACGCGGCGGCGCTGGCGAGAAAATATCATGCGCCGATTCTGATTCATGTGGCCGAGATGAAGAAGGAACGCGATGACAGCGAGAAGCAGCACGGGATGTCTCCGGTAGCGTATCTGGATTCGATCGGAGTGCTGGGGCCGGACGTGGTGGCGGCGCATTGCATTTTTGTGGATGCGGCGGACCGGAAGACGCTGGCGGAGAAGGGCGTCGGGTGCGTGCATAATCCGTCGAGCAACATGATGATTGCGAGCGGAGTGGCACCAGTGCCCGAGGAGCGCGCGGCGGGAATTGCCGTGGGGCTGGGGACGGATGGTCCGGCAGGAAGTAATAACGATCTCGATCTGATGGAAGAGATCGATCTGGCGGCGAAGCTGGCAAAGATTTCGAAGATGGATCCGCTGGCGCTGGGGGCGAAGGATGTGGTGGCGATGGCGACGATTGACGGCGCGCGCGCCCTGCATATGGAAAAGCAGATTGGGTCGCTCGAGCCGGGCAAGAAGGCGGACCTGGTGTTGATCAGCCTGGACGAGCCGAATGCGGTGCCGATGTATGACGTCTATGCGCAGATCGCGTATTCGCTGAAGGGGAGCGATGTGGAGACAGTGGTGATTGGCGGACGCGTCGTGATGCGGGATCGGAAGTTGCTGACGGTCGACGAGCCGGCGGTCCTCGAGAAGGCGCGGGCGTATGGGAAGTCGGTGAAGGCTTCATTGGGGATGGAGTAGAGGGCGGGCAGCCTAGTCTCCGAATCCAGCAAATCAAAGTCAAAATCAAAAGTCAATAATCCCCACTCTAACGTCGCAAAATGCGCGACGTTCGAATGGGGCACCTTCGCGGGCCTTATAATCAAAAGATTCTCTATGACGACTGTGCTTGACCGGATTATTGCGGCTACACGGGCGCGGCTGGCGGAGTCCAGGCGCACGGCGGATTTGCGTTCGCTAGAGCGGCGGGCCGAATCGCACGTGCCGCGCGGGTTTCGACGCAGTTTGGCTGCACGCAGCCGCGATGGCGTGGCCGTGATTGCGGAGTTGAAGAAAGCTTCGCCTTCGAAGGGATTGATTCGGGCAGAGTTTCGTCCGGCGGAACTGGCGCGGGAATTGGAGGCGGCGGGCGCGGCGGCTTTGTCGGTGCTGACCGATGAAGAATTCTTTCAGGGGTCGCTGGGAAATTTGCGGGAGGCGTCGGCCGGGGTTGCGATTCCTTGCTTGCGAAAGGATTTCATCGTCGATGAATTTCAGCTGGTGGAAGCGCGGGCAAATTCCGCGGATGCCGTGTTGCTGATCGTGGCGGCTTTGGCGCAGGCGGAGTTGGTCGCATTGGCGTCTGCGGCGCGCGCGCGTGTGCTGGACGTGTTGTGTGAAGTTCACGATGGTGACGAACTGCAGCGGGCTTTGGATGCTGGGTGCGATTTGATTGGAGTGAATACGCGGGATCTGCGGACGTTTCAGGTTGATTTGCAGACGGCGTTTGCTTTGGCGGAGAAATTCCCTGACGGTGTGTTGCGGGTGGCGGAGAGCGGAATTCACTCGGCCTCGGACATTGCGCGCCTGCAGGCTGCGGGATATCACGCATTTCTGGTGGGTGAGTCGCTGATGCGGGCGGCGTCGCCGGGAGAGGCTTTGCGGGGATTGCTTCGAGTGCCGAGTAGTGAGTCCCGAGTAACGAGCGGGCGGTAGCGTGCAGAACGGCGGGTACAGCGTCTGGGTAGGGATCCTTCGACTGCGGTTTTGCTTCGCTCATCGCGAAGCAAAATCCTCGCTCAGGATGACAAGGCTTGATTTTACTGAGAACTGACAACTAGCCACTGGCCGCTGCTTTATGACTTGGGTGAAGATTTGCGGGATGACGAATCTGGAGGACGCGCTTGTCGCCGTGGAGGCCGGGGCGGATGCGGTGGGATTTGTGTTTTATGAGAAGAGTCAGCGGTGCGTAAGTATCGAGACGGCGCGGGAGATTGTGAGGAAGTTGCCGGAGAGCGTGGAGAAGATTGGCGTATTTGTGGGGCCCGATGAGGATCCGATCAATGTCTTACTGGAAACCCGATTGACGGGCACCCAGTGTTATATCTCCGTAGAAGGGGTCGCGGGAAGTAACGCCCGAAACAAGGCGATTGGTTGGGAGCGCGTGCCTCCGCATTTCCGGAACCTGATGGCGTTCCCTATGAGTCTGTTCGGCGAGGACGTGAGCCAGGTTGAGCGCATGGCGGCAGACTTCGCGGCATCGAGGAAGAAAACGCCTGATGGCGTTTCCATCCCGGACGGTGTCCTGGATACGTTCTTGCTGGATTCTGGGAATTTGCGCCAGCCGGGTGGAACTGGGCATCCATTCGATTGGAAGAAAGCGCGGAATCTTGCAGAGGGAATGCGGAATGACGGTTTGAAATTAGTGGTCGCCGGGGGCTTGACGCCGGAAAATGTCGGCGAGGCGATAGAGGTTCTTGGGCCATGGGGAGTGGATGTGTCTTCTGGTGTTGAGGCTTCGCCGGGGAAGAAAGATGCGGAGAAGGTGCGGGCGTTTGTGCGGGCAGTGCGGGAGATGGATCGGAAGGCTGGTTAGGGATGGCTGCGGTTACACGGATTTCGAAAGTCAAAATCCCCACCCTGTCCTCCAAAAACGGGAGGACAAGGATGGGGCATCCTGGGGGACAAGGGCGGGGCACACCTGCACGGGCAAGAGTGCCCGCGCCACACGAGCCGGGGCGGTTTGGGGCTTATGGCGGGCGGTATGTGCCTGAGACGCTCATGGCTGCGCTGGAGGAGTTGGAGTGCGCTTATGAGAAGGCTAAGCGCGACAAGAAATTTCAGGCGCGGCTGGATGAGCTGCTGAAGACTTATGCGGGGCGTCCGACGCCGTTATTTTTCGCGCGGCGGCTTACCGAGAAGTTGGGCGGGGCGAAGATTTATTTGAAGCGTGAAGATCTGCTGCACACCGGGGCGCACAAGATCAACAACTGCCTGGGGCAGGGATTGCTGGTCGAGCGGATGGGCAAGCATCGCGTTATCGCCGAGACCGGGGCGGGTCAGCACGGCGTGGCGACGGCGACGGTGTGCGCGCTGCTGGGATTTGAATGCGTTGTCTACATGGGCACCGAGGATATGCGGCGGCAGGAGCTGAATGTGTTCCGCATGCGGCTGCTGGGCGCGGAAGTGCGCGGCGTGTCGTCGGGATCGCGGACGCTGAAGGACGCGATCAATGAGGCCATGCGCGACTGGGTCACGAATGTGCGGACCACGCATTATCTGCTGGGGAGCGTGCTGGGGGCGCATCCGTATCCGACGATGGTGCGGGATTTTCATCGCGTGATCGGGCGCGAGGCGCGGGCGCAGATTCTGAAGGCTGAAGGAAAGTTGCCGGCGGCAATTATTGCGTGCGTGGGTGGGGGGTCGAATTCGATCGGAATTTTTTACGACTTTCTGAACGACAAGAAAGTACGGCTCATCGGCGTGGAGGCGGGCGGCCGCGGCGAGGCGCTCGGAGATCATGCGGCGCGTTTTCGCGGAGGATCGCCGGGAGCGCTGCAAGGGACGTATTCGTATGTGCTGCAGGATTCGTACGGGCAGATTGCCCTGACGCATTCGGTATCGGCGGGGCTGGATTATCCGTCGATCGGGCCGGAGCATGCGGCGTTGCGGGATTCCGGTCGGGCGGAGTATGTGCCGGCTTCGGATGTGGAGGCGCTGGAAGCTACTACACTTCTGGCGCGAACAGAAGGGATTATTCCGGCGCTGGAGTCTGCGCACGCGGTGGCGGAAGTGATCAAGCGCGCGCCTCGCATGAAGAAATCGGAGGTCGTGATTGTGAATGTTTCCGGGCGCGGAGATAAGGACGTTGGGATTTTGCGGGAGAACTTGAAGATCGATTAAGCCGGGGAGATCTTCAACCACTAAGGGCTCTAAGGTACACGAAGGAAACCGCAAAGGATTTGATGCCTCTTACTTTTTATAGAAAGCCGGCGCTGGTGGCGTACGTGACTTGCGGAGATCCGGATCTCGCGACTACGCGGGAGATTGTTCTCGCTGCGATTGAGGCTGGAGCGGATGTGATCGAGTTGGGCGTGCCGTTCAGCGATCCGGTGGCGGATGGGCCGGTGATCCAGCGGGCGAGCGAACGGGCGCTGAAGCATGGGACGTCTCTGGCGCAGGTATTGACTTTGGCGGCGGAGGTGCGGGAGCAGGCGCAGTCGACCGGGCTGATTATCTTTTCTTACCTGAATCCGATTCTGCGGATGGGGATGGAGAAGTTCTGCAAAGTGGCGCGGGCGGCGGGCGTCGATGGAGTGCTGGTTACGGACCTGCCGGTGGAAGAGGCTGGAGAATATCTTTCAGCTATGCAGGAGCATGATCTGGCCCCGGTGTTTCTGGCGGCGCCGACGAGTCCGGATGAGCGGCTTCGCAAAATCGCCGAGGCTTCACGAGGATTTGTTTATGCGGTGTCGCGCACTGGAGTAACCGGGCAGCGGGAGCAGTTGGCCGACGACGCGCGGAAGCTGGTGAAGCGGCTGCGGCGGGTAACGAAGTTACCGGTCGCATTGGGATTCGGGATCTCTACGGCTGCGCAGTTTGCCGAAGTTGGGGAATTCGCCGACGCGGTGGTCGTGGGCAGCGCGATTGTGGAGACGGTTGAGCGGAACCGGGGACGCGAGGCCGCGGCGGTGGGTGAGTTTATTCGGGAGCTCACAGCTGTTAGCCCTGAGCCTTCGGCCCCGGCGCGATGACGATCCTTCTCAGAGTTTAGTTTCGAAAAATCCCCATTCTAAACTCGCAAAGATCGCGAGTTTAGAATGGGGCACCCTCCGGATATTCGGGGACGTTGCAGGGCTCTTATGGATATCGAGGATTGGCGCAAGAAAATTGACGAACTGGATCGGAAGCTAGTCGCGCTTTTGAGCGAGCGCGCGCGGGCTGCGGTCGAGATTGGAAAGCTCAAGCGGGATACATCGATGCCGATCTATGAGCCGGATCGGGAGCGGATTGTGTTTGAGAATGTGCAGGGAGCGAATCCGGGTCCGCTGCCGGGGCGGGACCTGGTGCGGATTTACGAACGCATCATCGACGTGATGCGGAATATCCAGAAAGAAGAGATTGTGCCGAAGGCTGAACCCGCCGAGGTCGAGACGGAGATGGATTCGGAAGTGAATGATTGAGCGAGCGGTGAGCAATGAGCGCCGAGCGAGAGCAACCTCATAGCTCGCGATCTTTGCTCACGGCTCATCGCTCATAGCTCACAGCTAAAGGATTTCTATGATTGTGGCGATGCAGGAAGGCGCCGATGAGGCGCTTATACAACAAGTGATCGAGCACCTGGTGAAACTGGGATTTGAAGTACACCGGTCGACTGGGGCGCGGATGACGGTGCTGGGCGCCGTTGGGTCGGGGATCGATTTCGATATCCGCAATCTCGAACTGCTGCCGGGCGTGCAGGAGGTGCATCGGATCAGTTCCCCATACAAACTGGCAGGGAGGAGTTTTCGTCCGGAGGGCACTGTCGTTAAGTTGGCGAATGGCGTTGGCGTGGGCGGGAACGAAATCGTAGTGATGGCTGGGCCTTGCTCGGTGGAGTCGCGCGAGCAGATTCTTACGACGGCCGAGGCCGTGGCGAAAGCCGGCGCGAAAGTGCTGCGGGGCGGGGCATTCAAGCCGCGGAGTTCTCCGTACTCGTTTCAGGGGCATGGTGAAGAGGCGCTGAAGTTGCTGAAGGAAGCCGGTGAAAAATTTGGGCTGCTGGTGATCAGTGAGGTGATGGAGATCTCGCAGATTGCGCTTATGTTGCCGTATGTGGACATCCTGCAAGTGGGCGCGCGCAACATGCAGAACTTTAATTTGCTGCGCGAGTTGGGAAAGGTGCGCAAGCCGGTGCTGTTGAAGCGTGGGATTGCGGCAACGCTCGAAGAATTGCTGCTCTCGGCCGAGTACATCATGGCGGGCGGGAACTACGATGTGATTCTATGCGAGCGCGGGATCCGCACGTTTGAGACTTATACACGGAACACAATGGACATTTCGGCGATCCCGATCATTCACAAACTTTCGCATCTGCCGATGACGGCGGATCCGTCACACGGGACGGGGCGTCGCGATAAAGTGGCGCCGATGGCGCGCGCGTCGGTGGCGGCAGGGGCGGATGCACTGCTGATTGAGGTGCATTGTAATCCGGATAAGGCCTTGTCGGATGGGGCGCAGTCGCTGTTTCCGGAGCAGTTCGCGAAGTTGATGGATGAGTTGAGGATGATTGCGCCGGCGGTGGGACGAAAGATTGGGTGAGCTAAACCAAATTACAACACAGAGGAAACAGAGGACGCAGAGGAAATGAAGTAGAAAACCAACCAGTGTAGGGTTCTAATTCTGATACATCCTCCGCGTCCCCTGTGTCCTCCGCGGTTTTCATTTTCTTTCTATGGCGATACGGCAAATCACGATTATCGGGACTGGGCTGATTGGCGGGTCGCTGGGGCTGGCGCTGCGCAAGAAGAAATTTGCCGGGCGGATTGTGGGCTGCGATCGCGAGGCGACGCTCGAGAAGGCGCGCAGTCGGGGCGCCATTGACGAGGGCAGAGCAAATCCTGCGGACGCGGTGCGCGGGAGCCAAGTGGTGGTGCTGGCCACTCCAGTGCTGGCGATTATGGATTTGATTGAACGTCTCGGCCCCGTGCTTCCTGCGAAAACATTACTGACCGATGTCGGCAGCACGAAAGCGGCTGTTGTGGAGCGGGCCGTCAAAGTATTTGGGAAGAACGCGGGAAAGCGGTTTCTGGCGGGGCATCCGATGGCGGGGAAGGAATTGAGTGGAGTCGAGAACGCCGATGCGGACTTGTTTCAGAACGCGGTCTGGTTCTTCACGCCGCTGGAGGGGCAGACTCTGAACGACGGATTGATCGGAGAGTTCGCGGGATGGATCGATCAGATTGGGGCGCGGATCGCGATGATGCCGGCGGACGAGCATGACCGGTTGTGTGCCTGGATCAGTCATGTTCCGCAGATGATTTCCACTGCGCTGGCGGCGGCGCTGGTGGAGGAGTTTGGGGAAGACGCGCCGCTGCTGCCGGCCGGTGGGCGGGCGTTGCAGGAGATGACGCGGATTTCGGCCAGTCCGTACTCGATGTGGAGGGATGTCGCGATCAGCAATAAGAAGAATCTTGAAGACGCGCTGTGGAAGGTCGAGCAGCGGCTGGCGCACATCCGGGAGAACCTGGCGACGCGGGAGTTGGCGGTGGAGTTTGAGCAGGCGCACGCGCTCAGAAAAAAGAAGAATTGTTGATTGTTGAATTTTGATTGTTGAATAGACTCTACGAGAGCGGCGATCCCAAATCGTCCAATCAACAATCATCATTCAGCAATTCAGTTAGAATTCTCACGCTATGGATAAAGTTGTGGCCAATGCGGATGAGGCGATCCACGACGTGTTTGATGGCGCGACCATCATGATTGGGGGCTTCGGGCTGTGCGGCATGCCGGAGAACCTGATTCGGGCGCTGGTGCGCAGGGGGACGAAGAACCTGCATACCATCAGCAACAATGTTGGCGTGGATGGCGTGGGGAACGGGTTGCTGCTGGCGGCGGGACAGATTGTGCATCACATTGGAAGCTATGTCGGCGAGAACAGATTGCTGGAAGAGATGGTGCTGAACGGGACGATCAAGCTCGATCTGGTTCCGCAGGGAACATTTTCGGAACGGATTCGAGCGGGTGGTGCGGGGATTCCGGCTTTCTACACTCCGACGGGCGTTGGGACCGTGGTCGCCGAGGGTAAAGAAACGCACGAGTTTGAGGGACGGTTGTATGTGATGGAGCGCGGGCTGACGGCGGACTTCGCATTTGTGAAGGCTTGGAAGGGTGACCGCGCGGGGAATTTGATCTATCGGAAGACGGGGCGGAATTTCAATCCCATGATGGCGACGGCGGCGAAGGTCACGATTGCCGAAGTGGAGCATCTCATCGAAGTGGGGGAACTGGAGGGGGATGCGATTCATACTCCGTCGATTTATGTGAAGAGAATTTTTCAGGGCGAGTTGTATGAGCGGAGGATTGAGCGGCGGACGGTGCGGAAGGCGGCAGCGAGTACCGGGTAGCGAGTGGCGAGTGGCGAGTGGCGAGTGGCGAGTGCTTGGACCACAGAGGGCACGGAGGATCACCGGGGAACGCTCCCGCCAGGTGGGCCTTCGGATAGAGATAGGGGTCCTTCGACTGCGGTTTTGCTTCGCTGGTCGCGAAGCAAAATCCTCGCTCAGGATGACAATGCAAATATGTGAAGCAAACGACGCGGCTCGGATGAGCGACGCAAATAATTTATGACTAGGCCTGGGAAGGACGTCGATAAGCGCGAGCGCATTGTTAGGCGGATTGCGCGGGAATTGCGCGATGGATTTTATGTGAACCTGGGAATCGGGATGCCGACGCTGATCGCGAATCATGTGCCGGCTGGCATCACGGTCACGCTGCAATCGGAGAACGGGATGCTGGGGATCGGCCCTTATCCGGTGGAAGGAGCGGAGGATCCGGACCTCATCAACGCGGGGAAAGAGACGGTCAGCGAGATGCCGGGCACATCGTATTTTTCGAGCGCGGATTCGTTTGCCATGATCCGCGGCGGGCATATTGATTTGAGCGTGCTGGGCGCGATGGAAGTGGATGAGTCCGGCAGCATTGCGAACTGGATGATCCCCGGCAAGATGGTGAAAGGGATGGGCGGGGCAATGGACCTGGTTGCGGGAGCTCGGCGCGTGGTGGTGGCGATGGAGCATACGACTCGCGAAGGGGCTCCGAAGATTTTGAAGAAGTGCACGCTGCCGCTGACCGGCGTGCGCGTGGTCGATACGATTGCGACGGAGATGGCGTACATTCGCGTGACTCGCGACGGTCTGGTGCTGGAGGAAATCGCTCCGGGATTAACGGCGGAAGATGTGCAGCGAGCGACTGAGGCGCGGCTGATTGTGAGCGGGGAGTTGAAGGTGATGGAGAGTTAGGGCAACGCGAGATCTCTTTCTTTCGGCGTGGTCAGTTTCTCTTGAGCGATCAAACGCTGAATCTGCACGATGCGATCTTTCAGATTCTTTTCGGCTTCGCTCTGGGTGTGAGTCATCTGCTGGCCAAGAATCACGTACATATTGAGAAGCCGGATCGCGGCGTCGGGGGAGTAGCCCGAATCAGCGGCGAGTTTCACGCCAGTCCAATCCGCCGCGAACTCGCGGTCATGGCCGTAGCCGGGAAGAAAAGGATCTACTTTCAGCTTATCTGCCGTAGCTGTGCTCAGATGCTGTTTCTGTAATTCTTCGATCAGGCGGTCGCGGCACTGATTCAAGTCCACGTGCTCCATCTCGTGTCCCAAAACGACGGCGAGTTGATCCTCGGTGTCCATCATCGCGAGAATGCCGGCGCCCACGAAAATCTGTCCGCCAGGAAGAGCGAAGGCGCTCTTGAAACCAGGATCAGGATCGAAATGAAAACGGTAGGGAATCTTCCGCCGGGCGTGCTGCGCCAGCCGGTCGCCGACTTGCTGGAGATAGTGATCGATCTTGGTGGTCTGCGGTGTCGACTCCATTCCCTCCGACTTGGCGAACTGGGCGGCGAGCAGGGCGCCGATGCGGACCTCGTCGGCGTCGGTGAGAGATGGAAGCGACGGTTGCGCTAGGGCCGCGGAGCTGGCAAGAACAAGAATTGTGAGAATGCGGAAGGAGTTCATGGCTGGGTGATGGACGTTTGAGGAGTGATTTGGTTTGAGAGCGCTAGAAACGCCGCTGCGCGGCTGGACAGCCGAGGGCGGCTGTCCCCACATTTTCACTAGATGCTAAGGTCAAAATCCCCACTCTAAACTCGCAAAAAGCGCGAGTTTAGAATGGGGCACCCTCTAGTTCCGCCTCGTCCTCGCAGTCTTGTTCGCCTCCAAGATTCTTCTTTATGCGGCGGAGATGCGGCGGATCAGGTCTTCTTGTTCTTGTTTGCTTTCGGCGCCGATGGTGAAGGCGTCTAGCAGGCCTAACGACAGCGCGTATTTGATGCCTTCATCCTGACGGTTGCGCAGCGTGCCTTGGCCCAGGATTTTCATTCCTACTACCGCTTTTCCTGCTGACTTCATTTCCTTCAGAACGCTCACTACCGTTGCCGGATCCGCGTCCATGTAGGCGCCGACGGGATTGATGCGAGCTAGATCGATCTCCACCCACGGGCTTTTCGCGGCGGCGCGCAGGGCTTCGATCGAGTGGCAGGAGCAGCCGTGGGTGCGGACGATTCCCTTCTGCTTGGCCTCGGAGAGCACCTCCATCACGCCGCGATAGCGATCGGTCCAATCGGATTCAGTGACACAGTGCATCAGGCAGATGTCGAGGTAGTCGGTGCCGAGTTCGCGGCGGAAGCGGTCGAGATCGGCACGGGCGGTGGCGGGATCGCGCGCCCAGGTTTTCGAGAGCACGGTAACTTTGTCGCGGGGCACATGCTTGAGCGCCTCCGCGACGTGCGGATGGCTCCCGTAGGAGTCGGCGGCGTCGAAGAAGCGGAGGCCGTGGTCGTATCCGTTGAGCAGGAGATCGGAGAGGCCCTTGATGCCGAGAGCGGTTTGATGCGAGTGATGTCCGGAGCCGACGGTGCCGGTGCCCATGGCGAGGCGGCTGGTCTTAATGCCGGTGCTGCCCAGCGTGACCGTGTCGGAGGCGGAGAATTTTTGGCCGAGCGTCTGTTCTGCGAGCGCGTTGAGGATGGATTTGGATGAGAGCCAGGCCGCTCCCGCGCTGGTAGCGGAGCGAATGAGGAAATCGCGGCGACGCATTGCTTCCTCCAGAAGACGGTGGCGTTTTTATGAGGCTACACCAAGTGGCGTGACGCAGGAAAGGTCGGGCGGACTTAGCTTTGTGAATATATCCTCAGAGAAAATAGGGTCAGGTAGGGATCCCTTCGGCTACGCTCAGGGCAGGCACTTCGACTGCGGTTGGTCTTTGCGCTGAGGCGCAAAGACC
Source organism: uncultured Acidobacteriota bacterium (assembly GCA_963719865.1). Taxonomy (GTDB): domain Bacteria; phylum Acidobacteriota; class Terriglobia; order Terriglobales; family Acidobacteriaceae; genus Sulfotelmatobacter. Next base: position 25,201 of record CAVRDS010000017.1, read on the forward strand.
AATCTTCGCTCAGGATGACAACCAGTCCTCGCTCAAGATGACAACCGGCTTAGATCCGGAATGGGGCGGCCAGCAAGCGGAATGGGAGCGTGATCCCGAGATAGATAATTTCCAGCACGCCGTGGACCGCGACGCCTACGATGCGAAACGGGAGCAGCAGCAGCCATATGAACGGGTACGCGACCAGGGCCAGGAGAGCCAGAGGCCAACAGAGGATGAAAAGAATGCACCAGAGCAGGAACGTGAACATGGCGGAGACCTCCTTCTAATTAATGGTACGCGCAGGGCGGGGAAAAGTTCCGTAATGTGCGAGACAGAATCTCAGTCACAAAGCCCGTCTTCGCCTGATTGTAACCCTCGCGATCGTCACGAGACTGCGAGGCGAGATTGCGCTTCAAGTCGGCGTAGGCGCGGGCGTTGTCAGCATGAGTTTGCAAGTGATTGCGAAACGCAATGTGGCGCTGAAATTCCGGGCTGTGAGGTGGGCAGACGTAGAGGTGATGCGGGAAATCGGCCGGCGGAGTGCGGAAGGCTTCGCGGCCAGAGACGCCAAGATCGCCTCGATGTTCGTATCCAAGTGAGGCAAGGCGAATGATGACAAGTGGCAAATCATCGCGTGATCGCAACAAGACGTCCATATCAATGATCGGCTTGGCCGCCAGTCCGGGCACCGCAGTGCTGCCAACGTGTTCGATCGCAGCGGCGAGCGGGCCGAGTGCTGCGCTAATGCGGGTGCGCAGGAGCGCGAAGTGTTCGGGCCATAGCGGGTCGTAGTCCTCGAGGATGACTGGATCTGTCATTCGAATTGTTTGCGGAAGGTGGATAGTTGCTGTTGGACTTCTGAGAGTTCGGCGCGGAGGCGAGTGACTTCCTCTTCCAACGCTGTTAGACGGGCGGCGGTGGAATCGCTGACGGCAGTCGCTGGCGGGAGCGCCCGCGCCACATTGGCTCCAGCCACATTGACAGTTCCAGCTACATTTCCAGTTCCTGCTACTTCGGTTGCTGGGGGCTCTCCGGAGAACAGGTGCATGTAGCGGGATTCTTTGGTCCCGGGCTGGCGCGGGAGGACGCGGGCCAGCTGTGGGTCGCGCTGCGCTAGACGGTCGAGCGTGGAGACGACATCTTCGAGGACTTCGAAGTGGTAGATGCGATCGGTGCGGCTGCGAAGTTCTCCGGGCGTTTGCGGGCCGCGGAGCAACAGCACGCAGACGATCGCGATTTCGCGGCGATCGAAATTGAAGACCTCCTGCAGGCGATGTTCGAATTTCGGGACGCGGCTGTCGGCGCCGCTCGCGGGTCCGGCTAGGCGTTTTTCCTGGAGCGTGCTCAGCGCTTCGCGGACGGCGGGTTCGTCTAAGGTCATCACCGGGTCGCGGTTGTTTTTTTGATTGCAGGCGTTGACCAGGGCGTTGAGGGAGAGCGGGTAGTAGTCGGGTGTGGTGATGTCTTTTTCGATCAGGGAGCCGAGGACGCGGGTTTCGATTTCGGTGAGGATCACGGGAGTATCCGGAATAGTGATTTTAATTCATGGGACTTCGACAGGGTGACGTTGAACGAGAGAACAGACTTAAGTTAACCACAGAGGACACAGAGGAACACAGAGGTCTAGCGTCAAAATCCACAACGTCAAAATCCCCACCCTGTCCTCCAAGAACTGTAGGACAAGGGTGGGGCACCCTCTAGGTTTAGAACAGCGCCGTGGAGCGGCGCTTCCAGGGCTTTCCTTTTTCTTTGGCGATGTTTTCCATGTCGGCTACGTAGGCTCCCGCTTGCGTCAGGACGTGGTGCAGGTCGTTGCCGATGCTGATGAAGGTGAATCCCTTCTCGAGGAATTCGCCGACGCGCGAGGTGCCGAAAAGAAATAATCCGAGGATGACGTTGTTCTTGCGGGCGTGCTCGATCAACTTCTTGGTGGCGGCATCGAGTTCGGGCGAGGTGTACATGTGCGGGAACTCGTATTTGTTGTAGAGGCCCATCGACATGCAGAGATCGTTCTGTCCGAGAAAGAGAATGTCGACGCCGGGAACGGCGGCGATCTCAGCGATGTTTTCGATGCAGGACGCGGTTTCAACCTGCAGCGCGACGATGCCTTCGTTGTTCCAACTGCCGGCATAGCCGAGGAGTCCGGCCTTGTTCATGCTCCGCTGCGGGAAATAGACCGAGCGGGTGCCGACGGTGGGATACTTCGCGCAACTCACGGCTTCGCGAGCTTCGTCGGCGGTATTGATATAGGGAATGAGGACGCCGTCGGCGCCCATGTCGAGCGCTTGCTGGATGCCGGGCCGGTCGGCGTAACTGCCAACGCGGACCAGCGATTTCGCACCGCCGTTGGAGATGCCGCTGAGCATGGCGGAAAGTTTTTCGTAGCCCATGGGGCCGTGCTGGGTGTCGACGAGCAGCCAGTCGTATCCGCTGTGGGCTAGTTGTTCGGCGACGGTGGGACTGTGGGCGTTGAGGAACAGGCCCATCTTGGGTTGTCCGGCGCGAAGTTGCTTTTTGAATTCGGATCCGCTGAGTGCGGGGTCGGGCATTCGTTTCCTCCTAGAAATTGAATTGCGTAGTGTACCGTATGGGCGGTGGAAGACCGCGAACGCTGCGTTAATTTTTTTACCTTGTGACCCTGGGACAGAAAGCGAAATCAAAGTCGAAGTCCCGACTCTAAACTCGCAAAAAGCGCGAGTTTAGAATGGGGCACCCGCCGATGACCACCCACCGATGAGGACCCGCCGATGACAACCCCGCGATGACAAGTTTGCTGTCTGCGCCTATAGTGTTCAGCATCAGGAGACGGCGATGCGATTACTTTTAAATTGGGTGTTGAGCGCGCTGGCGGTTTGGATTGTGGCGCAGGTCGTGCCGGGCGTCCATGTCAGCGGCGCGGCGGCGGCGCTGATTGCCGCGCTGGCGATTGGGTTCATCAACGCGACCATTGGATTTGTGCTGAAGATCGTCACCTTTCCGCTGACGCTGGTCACGCTGGGATTGTTCTGGTTCGTGATCAACGCGCTGATGCTGGAACTGGCGTCGGCCCTTGTCCCAGGATTTCAGGTGCACGGGTTCATCGCCGCATTCCTGGGCGCGATTGTGTTGAGCCTGGTGAATCTGCTGCTGAAGGCGATCGTGATGCCTGCGAAGGACCGGCGGTAACGGCAAGAGCATCACCACAGAGGAGCACAGGGGAATCCTCCTCTTTATTTGCCGGAACTCGGTCCTGATTTCTTCGGTTTGATGGCCTGCCAAGCTTCTTCTGTCAGAACTCTTCCCAGATTGCTGAATTCGCCGGCGCCTTGCAGGAATTCGCCGCCGTCCATGCGGATGACCTCGCCGTTGATGTAGGCGGAGCCGTCGCTCACCAGGAATGCCGCGAGGTTAGCCAACTCTTCGACGGTGCCGAAGCGGTGAAGCGGATTGCGATCGAGCGCGATCGTTTCGAGTCCGGGATGCGGGAGGAGACGGGAGAATGCGCCTTGGGTGGGGATCGGTCCGGGGGCGATGGCGTTCATGCGAATGCCGCGATTGCCCCATTCGACGGCAAGGCTGCGGGTGAGAGCTTCGACTCCAGCCTTGGAGACGGCGGAGGGAACCACGTAGGCCGAGCCGACGGGCGCGTATGTGGCCGAGATGCTGAGGACGGTCCCGGGATGCGCGGACTTGAGCCAGCGGCGTCCGCAGGCCATGGTGCAGTGCAGCGTGCCCATGAGGACGATGTTGATGACGGATTCCCAGGCGCGCGGGGAAAGATCTTCGGTGCGGGAAATGAAATTTCCGGCGGCGTTGTTGACCAGGATGTCGAGCGGGCCTTCGCTCCAGATGGAGTCGATCATGGCTTCGACGGCTTCGAGACCGCGCACGTCGCAGGGGAGCGCGTGGATGGGGCCTTTGGGCGAGAGTTCGGCGACGGTTTGTTCGAGCACTTCCTGGCGGCGTCCGCAGATGTGGACCGTGGCTCCGAGTTCGAGAAAGCGAGTGGCCATGCCTTTGCCGAGGCCAGTGCCACCTCCGGTGATGAGGGCGCGTTTGTTCTTGAGAAGATCAGTGCGGAACATGGGAGATTGAGTAATTTTGTAATTTGGTAATTTGGAAATTGAGTAATCTGAAAACCTTTACTCGCTGGAGTTTGATCTTCAATTACAAAATTACCAAATTTCCCAATTGCTAGATTTTTCTTAGATCAGATGCTACGCGGAATCCGTAGTCGGCGTAGTGGAATTCTGGAGGGATGCTGGAACGCGCGGAGCAGCGGGACACCTTGATGTGGTGGCGCCAGGAGCCTCCGCGAGACGATTTGCGCGGAGGTTGCATCGAGCATTGCTCCGGGCCATTGGGGTTGCGGTCGGGCGAGATCGCGTAATAGTTGGGGTCGTACCAGTCGCTGCACCATTCGTGCACGTTGTCGCCAATGTCATATAAACCGAAGGGATTGGGAGCGTATTGCGCCATCGGTTCGGGTCCAGTTTGCCAGCGGGTCGAGTAATTGGGAAGCGATTGCGGCGGCTCGTTTCCCCATGGAAACTGTTTCTGTTCGAGGCCGCCGCGGGCGGCGCACTCCCATTCCGCTTCGATGGGCAGGCGGAAAGTGCGTCCCGATTGCGCGGTCAACCACGCGCAGTATTCGATCGCTTCGTGCCAGGAAACTCCCGCGACCGGCTGTTGCGGATGATTGAAATTTGCGTCTTGCCAGAATGGCGGAGGCGAGGCCGAGGTCGCGCGCAGGAAACATTCGTATTCGGCATTCGTTACTTGCGTGGCGGCCAGCAGGAATTCGTCGATCGAGACGCGGTGGATGGGGCGCTCGCAATCCTGACCGCTGTCGGAGCCCATGAGGAACGAGGACGCGGGGATGCGAACCAGCGCCGGTTCGAGCACGGTGCCGGCTGCCACTCTGATTGACGTCGCTGACATTGTTCTTTCAGTCTAGCAAGAGCAAAGGCTTTACCACAGGGGGCACTGAGGATCACAGAGGAAATGCTTAGAGATTGCGCAGGCGCTGTGCTACTTCGGCGATATTGTTTTCCTGGAACAGGCGGATGGCGGCTATGCCTGCGGCTCCGGCTTCTAGGCAGGAGCGGGCATTGGCTAGCGTGACCCCGCCCAAGGCTAAGACCGGGATGTTCGTTCGACAAACCCGGGCTAGGAGGGCTAGGCCTGCGGGTTGGGCGAAGGGGGCATCTTTCTTTTCGAAGATCGGAGCGAAGACGGCGAAGGTTGCTTTGCTGGCTGCGGCTTGGGCTACTTCTGCTGGTGAGTGACAGGAGATTGCGATCACCGGATCTCGTGGTGAGAGTTCGCGGGCAGGAGTGCCCGCGCCACAAACTTCTCTGACATCTTCCGGGGAGACATCTTCGGAGCGAAGGTGGACGCCGTCGGCATGGACGGCGAGGGCGACGTCGGTGCGGGAGTTGATCAGCAGGGCGGTTCGCAGTTTTTGATTCCCAGTTCTCAATTTTTGGAGGATCGCTACGGCTTCTTTGGCTAGTGATTCCAGGTCGCGGGTGGGGAGATCTTTTTCGCGGAGCTGGAGGTAGTCGACGCCGGCTAGGGCGGCTTCGTGGATTTTTTCTAGCAGGCGGCTGCGGCGCGAGTGTTCGTCTCCCGGGAATGCTTTGCGGTCGGTGATGTAGTAGAGGAGGCAGCGGTCAGCCATTGGACTCTTCGCAAGAACCATTCACCACTAAGGGCACTAAGGTGCACGAAGGAAAATCTATGGTCTTGTCTTCGCGATTTCGGGCAGGACTTCGCCTTGTTTTCTCGGGGTGCCTCCAAGGTGATATTTGGTGAGGCCGTCGCGCAGGAATCCGAAGGCCTCATCGGGGCTGTCGATGATCTTGAACTGGTCGAGATCTTGCGGAGAAACGGTACCCGCATCCACGAAGGCCTGAAAATTGATGATCTGCTTCCAGTACTCGCTGCCGTAGATGACGACCAGAATTTTTTTGGCCAGCTTGTCGGTCTGCGCGAGGGTGAGGATCTCGAAGAGTTCGTCCATGGTGCCGAACCCGCCGGGGAAGATCACGAGGCCCTTGGCGAGATAGGCGAACCAGAATTTGCGCATGAAGAAATAGTGAAACTGGAAGTTCAGCGCGGGCGTGATGTACTGGTTGGGATGCTGTTCGAAGGGCAGCTGGATGTTGAGTCCGATGGTCTTGCCTCCGGCCTCGTGCGCGCCCAGGTTGGCGGCTTCCATGATGCCGGGGCCTCCGCCGGTGGTGACAACGAAGCGGTGACGGCGCGCGGGAATCTGGATCGACCATTTGGTCAGCATGTGGGCGAGTTTGCGTGCGTCCTCGTAGTAGCGGGCCATGTCGACATAGGCCTGGGCGCGTTTCAGATCTTCCTGCAGCCGGGCCGCATCCTCGGCGGCATGGTTGTTCTCGATGTTTTCGAGATTCTTCGCGGCGTCCTGGCTTCCTTGCACGCGGGCCGAGCCGAAAAAGACGACGGTGTCCTGGATCTGCTCGCGACGGAAGCGAGCCAGGGGTTCCTGATATTCCGCGAGCATACGCAGGATGCGGCCGTCGGGGCTGTTGATGAAGGTTTCATTTTGATAAGCAACGGGGGCGGATTTGAGATGGTCGGTCATGGATGGCTCACGTACAATTTCGGACTCGTACAGCGGTTGGGAACGTGTCGTCCCTAGCGGGACTCAGTTCTATCATGGTGCAGTGACCCAGCCCTTACGGGCCGGGCTAATGAATGCCGACGCTTTCGCGGCTTGACCAACTTCGCCCCATCCTATAGCAGCGACCCGACGCGGTACGGCTTGCTACTGTTGTTCGTGGTAATGCAGTGCCTCCCAGAAGCCGATCCAGATATCGAGCAGGCCCAGGCCGCTGCAAATGCCGCGGAAGAAGCCGTTGGAAACCACGCTGCGCAGCGCGGGAAACGACAGCAATAGATAGTTGTCTGTCCACTCCGGAGTCCAGGGAAGAATGATCAGCAGAACTCCGGCTACTGCGCTGATCAGAACAAACATGAACACGGAGATGCGATGCATCCACAACTGCCCTCGGCTGGCGCTGCGATCCGCAGTTGGCCCGGCAGGATCCAAAAGGCCGGTGCGACTCTCGGCAGGGGGTGGAGTGGGTGATGCGTTGCCGGGAGAGGACAAGGCGGGATCGCTCATGCCCGATAGCCCCAAAGCGCAGCGACGGTGCTAAAAAGAGGACGAGGATTTAATTCCCGGTTCGGCCGATGGGGCACAGAAGCCATCCGGATATTCTACGACTTCAGGGCCTTAATGCGCTCGGCGACGTCGCGATAATCGATGTTGCTGCCGTAGACGTCCATGAAGTGCTTCAGGGCAGAAGCTTTATCACCGGAAGCTTCGTAGGCGGAGGCGAGTTCGTAGTTGAGGGCAACGCGGGTTTCGCCATCGATGTTGGCGACGTTCAAAGCTTTTTCATACCAGCGGACCGCAGCCTCAGGCACGCTTTTTTCCAGGAAACACTGCGCCAGCCAGGTGTAGGTCTGCATGATCTGCTGGAAGGGATGACCGCGATCGAACGACTGGCAAGCCTTTTGGAGTTCGCCGATCGCTTCGTCCAGCAGACCCATTTCGCGGAAAGCGATGCCGAGATTGTAGTGGGTTTCGGGATCTTCGTCAGCGGCGGCAACGTCGGCCTCGAGATCCTGCTTCAGCTCGCCAAACATTTCGGCGAGATCAACCCCGGCATCTTCCGCGAATGGAGATGCCTTGGCAGCAGCCGGCGCAGCCGGAGCATGAGCCATTGGCGGCTGCGGCCTGGGAACATCGACCACCGGAGTTGGAATTGCCGAGGCCACGGGAGCTGCAGGCGCGGCGGCAGCGGCAATGACGGGTGTGGGCGCAACGGGATGGCTGAATTGAGGCGCAGCCTGAGAGGTCGGCGCTGCCGAGGCGGCGGCGCTTGCGGCCAGCGGAGCTGCCTTTGCAGGGGCTGCAGGAATCGGAGGCACCGGCTTCGGGGGTGCAGCCGGACGCGCCGGACCTGCTACGGGTGCAGCCTTCAGGAAATCTTCGCCCAGCGAGGCTTCGATATCGGCGACAAACTCGCCCAGTGCCGGAGCCGCCTGGGCGGCGGAGACGGCAGGTTCGAGCGGCGCAGGCGCTTCGGGCTTGGCCACCGTTCCGGGCAGGAAGGTGTCGCCTAATGACGATTCGAGATCGGTGACAAGTTCTTTCAAAGCGCCGGGATGCGGCGCCGGTTCAGGCGTAGCGGCAGGCGCTGGTATGGGTTTGGGAACGGGCGCGCGAAGCACCGGCGCAGGCGCTGGAGCGGGCGGTGCAGCTTCCGCGACCACCGGCAACTCTTCCACTGCAGGAGGTTCGGGAGCAACGCGTGCTTCTTCGACGGCGACCGGAGGTTCCTCCGCGACTTCGAATGACGGAACGTCGTCGGCGGTAATTTCTTCGACCACGGGTTCAGCGGCAGGCTCTTGTTCCGCGGCTTGAGCCACGGCTTCCACTTCGGCGCGAATCTCGGCAAGCTTCGCCTGATCCGACGTCAGAGTCTGCAGCTTGGCCAGTCCTGCCATAGCCTGTTCCGGCATGCCATGGCCAAGGTAGAAGCGAATCTCTTCGATGGTCTCGTCGACTCTGCTGGAGTCGTCAGGTTCCTGGTCGACGACAGCGGCGGGTTCAGCAGTGGTAACTTCCGCGGCAGGAGCGTCTTCGACGGTGACGGCGTCGTCCCACTCGGACGAGAGATCGATTTCTTCTGTCGCAGCGGCCGCGGGCTCGGCAGAGTCATCGGCAACGGCAAATTCGGCGGCCGGCGGAGCAGTAGGCCAGGGCGAAGCAGCCTTCGCGGCGACGTGCGGCTGCTCTGCTTCGGGCTCGGGAGCGGTTACTTCCGCGGGAGCTTGCTCGATGGAGAATTCGGGAACCGCCGGCTCCGTTTGCGTCGCCTGGGGCGCAGGCGCATCCAGAAAAATAGGAGCTTCCTCGTCCGATGTCGCAGGCGCGGGAGTGGTCGTGCGGTCTTCGTAGCGCTGGGCCAGTTCTCCGTAGCGCGTCGCCTCTTCCGGATAATCCGCTTCCGAATAAATGCTCTGCAGCGTGCGGCAACAAAGTGCGGCTTCGGTGAAACGGCCGGCACGAGTGTGTAGCGTGGCCAGACGCTGGTTGATGCGCAGATCGGTGGGCGCCATGGGCAAGGCCGCGACCAGCGGTCCAAGGGCCTTGGCGGGCATGTTGTACGAGATGAAAAGTTCGGCGTCGGTTAACGCGGAACGAACCGCCAGCGAAACTTCATCGGTGTAATGCTGATGAATTGAGGGAGCGGTCGCCTCCAGATCGTCCAGCAATACGGCCGCTTCTTCCGGAGTAATGAGTTTGCCGCCGGAAGTGCCGCCCATCTGGCTGACTACCTGCTGGTAGTTCTGCATGTGCAGGGCGTTTTGCGGCTCGATCTGAGCAAGTTTCTGGTAAAGATCGCGCGAGCGGGTGAGATCGCCGGATTGCACGCTGGCGTGGGCCAGCAATTCCATCACTTCGCTGACGTGGCTGGTGTCCCCGGCTTTGTGGAACAGGTCGAGCAACTTCTGCAGAGAGTCGGGATTGTCGCGGACGTGGCCGATGATGGAGTACAGGCACTCGAGGACCTTGGCGGAATTTTCCGCCAGCATGCGCTCGGCGTGCTGGTCGAAAACCAGCAGAGCGTTTTCATATTGTCCAGCCTGCATCAGGGCGTCGGCAAAGCTGGAAATCGCCGGCAGATCGTTGTGCACGGTCAGCAGCTTATTGGCGATGGCGCCGGCTTCGGAGAGCTGCCCGGTCTGCAGATATGCCTTGAGCAAATCGCGCAGGCCTTCGGGATTGGAATCGATGTCGCTGATTTTCTGCAGCGTAGTGACCGCGCCCGCCGCGTCGCCGGACTCAAGCAGGTTTCGGCCCTGCATAAGCAGCGCATAGGTGTTGCCCGGATCGAGCTTGAGCATGCGCTGCAGTACTTCATCCGCGCCGCTCAGCGAGCCCTTCGAGCGCAGGCTTTCGGCGGCAGCGGTAAAAATCTGCCAGGCTTCATTCTTCTTGTTCAGACGAATGTAAACTTCCGCCAGGCGGATCCGCATGTTGCTGTTTTCCGGATCCATCTCAAGAATCTTTTGGAAGATGCGAACCGCGTTCTCCAGTTCGTTGGCCTTCAGGAATTCTTCGGCGACCTGCAGATACTGCGCGCGCGCATCGTTGAACAGGCCTTGCTGGGTATAGAGTTCGGCCAGCTTCAGCAAGCTTTCGAGGGCGGGTTTCAGCTTGCAGATTTTCTTGTACATGGCGATGGCCTTGACCGTGAAACCCTGGCTGGCATAGGCATCGCCTACAGACTTGAAGCATTCCGTCGCTTTGTCGGCGTCTCCGCTGCGGGAGTAGAGATCGCCGACGGTATTGGTGACCGTGAGATCTTTGGGATCGTTCTTTAGGACCTTTTCGTACTCGGAGATGGCATTCTGCAGCTTTCCCTGCTGGACGTACTTCTCCGCATTGGCGAGAACCTTTTGCTTGTTGAAACCAAACAATGCCATAAGAGCACGAACTCCAGAACCTGTTGTTCAAGACAAAGTCTTGATGCAGAACCCGTGGAACGTTCGGGGAAACTGTTCCCAGGTACAGCCCGAGGGTCATGTCACATATCGGCAGATGGACCGACCCGACAAGGCCAATTGTACGTCGGGAGGTCATGAACCGCATGGTTACCAAGGGTTACCAAAAGGGAGTGTACGAACGGGTTACCAATCAGGGATAAGCAGTTGTAAGGACGAGACCGGTCAGCCGGAAATTCTGCAAAAAACCTCACGCCCGAAGTTGCTTGCAGCCTGCGCCAACCATGATCATTGTTGCCATGGATACCCGCCTTCCTCTGCCCACGCTTCTGTCGCATGCTCTGGTTGCGTTCACGATCGAATTCGACAACGAGGCCGAACACCGGATGCCACATCGCACCACGAGGTATGGCTCCAAGGCTGGTTTTCGGCAGGCTCCCTGGTTGGTTTCGATGGTGATGTGGTTCAACTGCATGCGGTTTGCGGGCGATGATGGACTAACAGCTCGCGAGCTTGTGCGCCGCGCCCGGACGAAGACGAACTTCCCAGGCATGCACAGGTGGGGGTATATTTCTATGGCCCCCGATCTCGGAGACCTCCGCCCGAAGCCACCTCATTCCGATTGGTTGGTTCGGGCCACTCCCGCCGGCCGCGAGGCACAAGAAGTATGGCGACCGCTGTTCGACGTCATCGAACAGCGATGGCAGGAGCGGTTTGACGAGGACAGTATCCGCCGATTAAAGGACTCGCTGCGAGCTATAGTCAGCCGGCTTGGCTTCGAGTTACCCGACTGTCTGCCCATCCTGGGCTATGGATTGTTCAGCCGGCAACGGGGTGGCAGGCAGCGGCCAGCGTCGAAAGACGACGACGGTACCCATCTGCCTTTGGTGGCACTTCTTTCACGCGCGCTGCTGGCGTTCGCGATCGAATTCGAACGAGAGTCGGACTTGTCCCTCGCCATGAGCGCCAACGTCGTGCGGGTGCTTGACAAAGAGGGCGTCCGCGTCCGTGACCTTCCTCTTCTAACCGGTGTCTCGAAGGAGGCAGTCGCGATGTCGCTGACGTTCCTCACTAAACAAGGGTACGCGTTTGTCGAGCCCGACGCATCCGGCAGCCGGGCGAAGGTGGTTCAAATGACGGCAAAAGGGCGCAAGGCCCAGAAAGGGTATCGTCACCTGGTTGAGGCCGTCGAAAAACGCTGGCAGAGCCGCTTCGGCAACGACTCCGTTGAAACGCTCCGAGAGTCATTGGAGCGGCTGGTCGGCGACGCCACGGCACAACGGTCGCCACTGTTCCGTGGCTTGGAGCCCTATCTGGACGGCTGGCGGGCATCGGTGCGCCGCCCCGAGACTCTACCGCACTTTCCCACCGTGCTGCATCGCGGTGGATTCCCGGATGGCAGTTAAGCATTACGCCCGGCGGTCGGTTCTAGTATGAAACTGGTATGGGGCGAGCGGCGGCGGTAATGTATCTTTCCGCAAGCGCTGGGGAGTATCGCTACACGGGGACAAGAAAAAATGACGTGGATTCGAACTGTTTCACTGGCTGAGGCCGACGAGAAACTGCGCCAGGCGATTGAAGGCGAGATGCAGCTTTATCCCAAGGAGTATGCCGATTCGGTGCATCCGGATCCTTCGGGGGCGTCGTCGATTGTGGGATCGCACACGCTGATTCCCGACGCACTCTATCACGCCTTCGCGACTTTTGGCGCGCTGATGTCGCCCGACCTGCCGCTTGCCCGAGCACAGCACGAGATGATTGCCACCATGGTCTCGGTGACCAACCGGTGCGTCTATTGAATCGAGTCGCACGCAGAGTTTCTGCGTAGGGTGACGCTGGATAAGGGATTGGTGGAGGCGCTGGAAAAGGACTATACGACGGCGCCGATTTCGCCGCAGGATCGCGTGATGCTCGACTACGTGGTCAAGCTGACCAAGGATGCGACCAATGTCTCGAAGGACGACATCGAGCGGCTGCGAGCGGGGGGATTCGACGATCGCGGCATTCTGCAGATCACGCTGATCGCGTCGTGGTTCAACTACATCAACCGCGTGGCGGATGCGCTGGGAGTGGGGCGAGAATAAGCGCGAGAACCGTAGCGCCGGGACGGCGGCGCTACGACGTCATTACTTTCTGGAATGCGCTCTGGAAGCGGTGCATTTCTTCCTGCGTGCCCACGGTTACGCGGACGTAGGTGGGCATGATGGGCCATATGCGGCCGATCAGAACATTCTCTTTGGCCATGGCGTCGCGCACCTGCTGGCCGGGACGCTTCACGTCGACCATGAAGCAGTTCGATTCGGAAGGAATGTAGGAAAATCCGTTGCGATCGAACCACTGGAAAGTTTCCTGCCGGACGCCAGCATTGATGCGGCGCCGCTCCGCCACCAGGTTGGGATCCTTCAGGCTGGCGGTGGCTCCGACGACAGCGGTGATGGGCATGAAGTTGAATCCGCCGCGGCTCATGACTTTTTCGAGCAGGTCCGGACGCGCGATTACGAATCCGCAGCGCAGTCCGGCCATGCCATACACCTTGGAAAACGTACGCAACACCACGACGTCTTTGGCCGCCTTCACCAGGTCAAGCGTCGACGGAGCTTCAGTCAAATGGATGTAGGCTTCGTCGATCAGAACAATCGAATCTTTCGGCTTGTTGGCGACAAGGTAGTCGATATCGGCGCGCGGCGTCAGCGTTCCGGTGGGATTGTTCGGATTGCAGATATAAAAGACGCCGCCATTGGGTGCGGCGGCCAGCATGGCTTTCACGTTGTGCGCGTAGGTTTTGGTCAAGGGAACTTTCACCACGCGCGCACCGCTATGCTCGGCGGCAAACATGCCAAGTTCGAATCCCGGATCGCCGGTGACGTAGCTCTTCTCCGGAGAAGTGAAGGCCAGCACGCTGAGAACCAGCGGCGGAGTGGAACCGACGGTGGCTTGGATCAGCTTGGGATCCAGGCCTTCCATCTGCGCAAAAGTGTTGACGAGTTCGTCGGTCAGATCGTCGGAATAGCGGCCGCCCTGGGGGATGATGGCTGCAATGGCTTCGCGCGCGGACTGCGAGGGGCCAAGCGGATTCTCGT
>CAVRDS010000018.1:0-407740 GCA_963719865.1 uncultured Acidobacteriota bacterium
TCGGCCCCGTGATTGTCCTGTTCGACCACATCTCGGGCAGCGCGATCGCGAGCGCGCTGACGCAGCCGGGAGCGCTCCAACCGGTCGCGACCTCGCTTGAATCCGGGCTCGTCACGCTGGGCGTGCTGGCCTTCATCTGCACGCCCCTGTCCTGGATGCTCGCCCGCGGCAAGCTGCCGTTCCCGCGCGTGTGGGAAGCGGGCGTGCTGTGCAGCCTGCTGCTGCCGCCGCTGGTCATCGGCCTGCTGCTGATCTTCATGGTCGGCCCGTACACGCCGCTCGGCGAGGTCCTCGCCGACCTGCACCAGTCCGCGACCAACACGTTCCTGGCCCTGGTCATCGCGGAGGTCTACGAGTCCGCGCCGTACTACGTGCTCGGCGCGCAGGCGGCCTTCGCCAGCGTCGAGCCTCGCCTTGAGCAGCAGGCCGGCCTGCTCGGCGACCGGCCGCGGCGGGTGTTCCGCCGGGTGACGCTGCCGCTGGCCGCGCCTGGCCTGGCCATGTCGCTGTCCATCGCCTGGGCGCGGGCCATGGGCGCGTTCGGGGCGGTCATCATCATCGCCTACCACCCCTACGGGATACCGTTGGAGATCTATACGACGCTGCAGGAGACCGGGCTGCCCTCCGCGCTGCCGTATGCCCTGGTCCTGCTGGTGGTCGCGCTACCGCTGCCGCTCGCCGCCTACATCTGGAGCGCCCGTGCTGGACGCCGACGTCGAGGTTGACCGGCGCGAGTTCACCGTGCGGGCCGCGCTGCAGGTGGCGCCCGGTGAACGGCTAGCCCTCTTCGGGCCGTCCGGCGCGGGAAAGACGACGCTGCTCGAGACCATCGCCGGGCTGGTCCAGCCGCGCCGCGGCCTTATCTCGGTCAGCGGCCGGGTGCTCACCTCGACCGATCCCCCGGTACGCGCGGTACCGCCCTGGCAGCGGCGGGTCGGGCTGCTGCGCCAGAACCCGGGGCTGTTCCCGCACCTGTCGGTCCGGGACAACCTGTGTTACGCGCCCTCCGCGCCCCGCTCCGGGACCGAGCTGTCCTCGCTGGCTTCCGTGCTCGGGATCGGCGACCTGCTGCCGGCGATGCCCGCCCGCTGTCCGGCGGCCAGGCGCACCGGGTCGCACTCGCCCGCCTGCTCCTGGCCCACTGCGACGCGCTGCTGCTCGATGAGCCCTACACCGGCCTGGACGCGAGCCTGCGGCGGACGCTCACCGACCTGGTGAGCACGCTGGTGGCCGAGCGGGGCGTGCCCGCCGTGCTCGTCACCCACGAGCTCACCGACGCCCAGGCGTTCGCCGACCGGCTGGCCGTGCTCGACCACGGCGAGCTGCTCCAGGCCGGCGCGCCGGATGAAGTCGTGCTGCGGCCCTCCTCCCGGAGGGTGGCCGAGCTGATCGGGTATCTCGGGTTCGTGCCCGCGGCGGCTCCCGGTTCAGGAGAGCAGGCGGTGGCCGGGGTCCATCCCGAGCGGGTGATCCCGGGCTCGTGGCCGAACCGGGGCATCGTGCTGACCGGCGTGGTCACGGCCATCCGCCCGGCCGGAGCAGGCTGGGAAGCCGACGTGCGGGTCGGCGAGGCGGTCATCACCTGCCGCCTGCCCGAGCGGCCGCCGGATCCCGGCGGCGAGGCGGTCGTCACGGTCCTTGACCCGCCGTACTTCGGGGCCGACGGGGGCAGTCTCCCCGGTTGCGGCCGATCCCGGCTGGCCAGTCGCGCGCGCGAATGCGCCGAGCCAGGCGTAATCGTCAGGATCGGCTGGCCTGGGCTCCGGAACGCTCCATGACCTGCGGGCTGACGTCGTCGAGGAAGCCGAGCGCGGCGGCGGCGGTCGCCCGGCGCCACGCCAGCAGTACGGCGTCGAAGCCCTCAAGCTCGGCTCGCTGGGCTTCGATGGCCTGGGCGATCGGATCCAGGACGGCTCTTTGCCGCGTGAGCAGGTCGGCCGGATCCAAGCCGGACCGGTGCAGGAGGGCCAGCTTGATCAGCAGGTGCGACCGGATGTCCCTGACGTGCTCCACCGGTGTATCCAGCCAGTCCTCGACTTCCTGGCGGCCCTGGGCGGTCGCGGCGTAGATGGTCCGCTGGGGGCCGAGGCCCGGCTCGACTGACTCGGGCCTGATGAGCCCGGCCTCGACGAGCCGGCCGAGCGACCGGTAGACGACCGGCCTGGGGATGCGCCAGATGCGCCCGAGCTCGCCGCCCGGCGCGCTGAGCTGCGCCAGGGCGAAACCGTGGGCAGGCTGCTCGCGCAGCAGCGCGAGCACCGTCCACTCCGCCAGCGACAGCTTCCCTTCCATGAGCCCGAGAGTAGCGGGTTCGCGAACCTACGGTACGGCGGCCAGCCGGGTACGGTCGAAGTCGCCTTCGCGGCGCCGGGTCCCGGTTCCGCGGTGACCGCGCGCGCGTCGAGCGGCTCCGCCGCAGTGCGAGCAGGTCGGCACGGCCACCGTGACGTGGCCGCAGGCGTTGTGCCTGATCTCCACGGGCGGGCCCTCCGGGGCCGCCCACCGGTCGCCCCACTGGCTCATGGCCGTCACCACGGGCCACAGATCGCGGCCCTTGTCCGTGAGCCGGTATTCGGACCGGGGCGGATGGTCCTGGTAGGCCACCCGCCTGAGGACCCCATGATCAACGAGGCGGTTCAGCCGCTGGGTGAGGACGTTCCTGGAGATGCCCAGGCGAGCCTGGAAGTCGTCGAATCGGGTCACGCCGAGGAAGGCGTCCCTGACGATCAGCAGGCTCCACCACTCCCCTACGACGTCGAGGCACTGAGCGACCGAGCACCGCATGTCCTCGAAACTCGTCCGTTGCACGACTTCAGCATAGTGGGTTGCGTAATAGAACGCACTATCTCTAGACTCAGTTTCATGAGAAAACTTACGCAGCGTACGGCCGCCGCCCGGTGAGCACGGACGTGGAGCGGACCGCCGCCGGCCCTGGATCCCCTGCGGCGCCTGGCCGCCGCCGCGAGGTCACCTGGGAGGATCCCGGCGTGGGCGCGGCGCTGGCCCGGGAGATGGCCGGCCTGGATTACCTGCGCGGCATCGCCGAGGGGCGCATTGCGGCCCCGCCGATCGCCGCGTTGCTGGGACTCGGCATCGTCCAGGTCGAACCGGGCCGGGTCACCTTCTCGCTCGACGTCGGCGAGCACCTGTACAACCCGATCGGATCGGTCCACGGCGGCGTCTTCTGCGCCCTGCTCGACTCCGCGATGAGCCTGTGCCGTGCATTCGAGGCTGGGCCCGGGCCAGGCGTACACCACCCTGGAGCTCAAGGTGAACCTGGTGAAGCCGCTCACCGTGGACACGCCGAGGGTGGTGGCCACCGGGCAGGTGATCAGCTCGGGTCGGCGGGTCGCCACCGCCTCGGGCCAGATCACCGGGCCCGACGGGACCCTGTACGCGCACGCCACCACGACCTGCCTCGTCATCGAGACCCGGCAGGCGCCAGCGAACGGGCCTGCCCGGGATGGGAACGGCGATGGACGCTGAGGCCGGCACCGGCACGGTCCGGGCCACGCCGAGCCTGGACGCCGCTCCCCTGGATGACGCCGGCGCCTTCCTGCGCGCGGCAGGCCTGATCTTCGACGAGATCACCGCGACCCGCGTCACCGGGCACGTGCGTCCTCGGCCCGGATCACCACACGCCCTGGGGCATCGTGCACGGCGGCGTCTACACGACCGCGGTCGAGAGCGCGGCCAGCGTCGGCGCCAGCACCGCGGTGCGCGATCAGGGTCAGGTCGCCGTCGGGCTGACCAACACCACGCACTTCCTGCGTTCGGTGACCAGCGGGCGGGTGAACGTCGAGGCGGCCGCGCTCAGCCAGGGCCGCACCCAGCAGTTGTGGCGCGTCGACATCACCGACGAGTCGGGCAGGCTCGTCGCTCACGGCGAGGTGCGGCTGCAGAACGTCGCCGGCCGGTCCTAAGAGCCTGCGGGCCTGGCGACGGCCGACTCTAAGGAGCTGGTGAGGACGCGGCGGCGCAGGTCGCGGCGGATGTCCTGGCCGAGCCTGCGGGTCTCGCGGCCGTTGAGGAACGCGCCGACCACCGCGCCGGTGAGGAGCGGGGCCAGCGAGAACGCGCTGCGGCCCGCGCGGGCGGCGAGCCGCCGCCGCAGCAGCCGCGCTAGCGGGGACCCCGCGACGAGGACCACGCCGCCGGGAATCATGTACACGCCCCGGCGGTGCGCCCAGGACGCGACGTACGCGCTCATCCGTTCCGCGACGTTTCCCTCGGCGGGCATGCCGTACGCCTCGTGCAGCTCGGCGACGAGCTTGATCTCGATCCCCACCAGGACCAGGGTCTCCGCCGCCACCTCGGCCGGGAAGGCGGGCAGCGCCGGCAGCGCCGCCCAGACGCCGGCGACTCCCCCGGCCGTGGCCGCCGCGCGAACCGCGCCCTCGACGAGCGCGTCGGCGATGTCCTCGGCGGACTTGCCGCCGAACTGCTCTCGCAGCGCCGCCTGGTCCCGCACCCGCAGGCGCGGCGCCATCGCGGTCACCTGCGCGGCCAGCCAGGCGGTGCCCGAGCCGGCGCCGCGCCGCGCCGCCCGCACCTGCGCCGCGCGGCCCGCGTGCCGCGGCCGGCCACGCGCGCGCCCGAACGCGCGGCCCTGGTGAACGCCGCGACCAGCCTGCGCCGGTCCTGCGGGCGCTCGGCCTCGGTGACGTCGGCGGCGACCTCGGCGGCGCGCAGCGAGATCTCGCTCGGTTCGGTTCCTGGTTCTGCCATGTCCTACCCCTACCCGTGATCGCGGCGGCCCACCGTGCGGGCGGGCGGTCAGTTAGGCCGTCGCGGCTGCCCACCGTGCGGGGCGGGGCGGTCAGTTGGGCTGCGGCGTGTACCGCAGATCCGGGGCCGGCCGCGACGTGGTGGCCTTCAGCATCGGCGGTCTCGCGCGCCAGCAGGGACCGCTCAGCGCTCAGCCTGCGCACGGTGTCGGGCTCGGCCAGCAGGCCCTGGCGTTCCGGCAGGTCGATGACCATGGCGGCGGCGACAAGGAACGACAGCAGGGTCGGTTCGCCGGGCAGGTCGTCGATCTTCACGACGGCGCCGCCCCCTTCGGTGAGCGCGTCCACGTACGCGTGGAAGGCCACCTGGACGGCGCGCACCAGGGGCGCCGCGGCGTCAGGGTCGACGGCCTCTTCGGTCAGCGGCTCGACCTCACCCTGCAGGTACGGCAGGCTCTGATCGAGGGTCAGGAGCCTGAACCGGCTGGTGCCGACGGTCACGATGTCGAACCGCCCGTCGGGGTACTGCTCTACCCGGCGCAAGGTCGCGGTGCAGCCGATCTCGTAGAGCGACTGCACCCCCTCCACGCCGGTCTCCCGGCCCTTGCGGATCGCGATCACGCCGAACCGCCGGGGATCTGGCCTGTCCAGCAGGTCCCGGACGAGCTGCCGGTAACGTTCCTCGAAGATGTGCAGCGGCAGCAGCATGCCCGGGATAGAGCACCGCGCCGAGCGGGAACAACGGCAGCATCTCGCCCATATCCTCGACAGTACGCTCACGCCGCCGCTTAAGGCAGCAGGACGATCTTGCCCAGGATGTGGCCCTCGGCGAGCCGCCGGTAGGCGTCCTGGACCCGGTCGAGCGGGAACGTCGCGGCGATCGGTACCTCTAGCTCGCCGGCTGCGATCAGGCCCGCGAGCTCGGCGATGACGCTCGCGCGGGCCCCGGCCGCGTTGCCGTCGGCCTTGACCCCGTACCGCGCGACGGCCTCGAAGTTGGCGATCGTGTCGATGCGGGACGGCTCGACGCCGAGCTCGACGGCCAGCTCCACATACCCCGCGCCGAACGTGTCGATGAACGCGTCTACCGTGCCCGCGGCCTGCCGGATCTGGTCGGCCACCCCGTCGCCGTAGGTCACCGGGATGACGCCGTGCCCGGCCAGCCACTGGTGGTGGGCCTCGCTGGCCAGCCCGATCACGGCGGCGCCGGCCCGCCGGGCCAGCTGGACGGCGAGCGAGCCGACCCCGCCGGCGGCCCCGGAGACCACCACCGTGTCGCCCTCGGTCAGGTCCACGGCCCGGACTGTCGCGTAGGCGGTGGCCCCGGCCACGAACAGTGCCCCGGCGACCTCCCAGGGCACGCCGGCCGGCTTGGCGGTCAGGTGCTGCTCCTCGACCAGCGACGTACTCGGCGTGGCTGGCCCGGTTGTCGGTCCAGCCGATCACCTCGTCGCCGGCCGAGAAGCCGGTCACGCCCGGGCCGGTCTCGGCGACGATCCCGGCCAGGTCGCTGCCCTGCGCCGGACGGGAACGTGGCGGGCCACCTGGCGTGCAGCAGGCCCGCGCGGATCTTGGCCTCGCCGGGGTTGATCCCCGCCGCCTTGACCTGGACCAGGACCTGTCCCGCCCCCGGCACCGGACGCGGCACGTCCACGACCTTCAGGACGTCAACCCCGCCGTACTCATCGAACCGGACTGCCTTCACTGGCGTGCCTCCCTCTCTCCCGGCTAATGGCCAACTGCCTGCCGCCTCCCTTTATGCCGGCCGCCGCCTCAGCGCGAGGGAAATGTCGGCGGCGCGCGTAGGGTGCCCGTGTGGGCGAACGCTGGGATCGCGCACGGGTGCTCGCGCTGGCGCCCGACGCGTCGTCGCTGCGGGCCGCGCAGCCCCTGGCGTCCGGCCGGTCCTGGCCGCTGACGGGGCTCGCGGACGGCAGCGCGCTCTGGGGTGAGTGCCAGGGCAGCGCCGCCGCGCCCTACCGCACCGTGGTCGACCTGTCCGGCCCGGCCTACCGGTGTTCCTGCCCGAGCCGGAAGTTCCCGTGCAAGCACGCGCTCGCGCTGCATGCTGCTGTGGTCCGACGGCGCGGTCGCGCCGCGCAGCCGATCCGCCCGGACTGGGCCGCGACCTGGCTCGCGTCACGCGCGGCCAAGGCCAGCGACACCAGGGACCCGAAGCCCCCGGCCGACCCCGCGGCCGCGCTACGCCGGGCCGAGCAACGCGAGGCGCGGGTCGCGACCGGGCTGACCGAACTCGACCGCTGGCTCTGCGATCAGGTCCGTCAGGGCCTGGCCGCCAGCCAGCGGTCCGGTTACCGGCACTGGGACGACATCGCCGCCCGCATGGTCGACGCGCAGGCGCCCGGCCTGGCCGAACGCCTCCGCGCCCTGGCCGCGGTGCCCGTACTCCGGACCCGGCTGGGACGGCAGGCTGCTGGAGGAGTACGCGCTGCTCCGGCTGCTAGCCACCGCCTGCCGCGAACAGGCCGCGCTACCGCCGCCGCTCCGGGACACCGTGCGATCGCGGGTCGGTTTCACCGTCCGCCAGGCCGACGTGCTGGCCAGCGCCACGCCGGTCCGGGACCACTGGCACGTCCTGGCCAGGCGGGATCTGGACCAGGACCGGATCCGGACCCGCCGCGTCTGGCTGCGCGGCCGGCGCACCGGCCGGACCGCGCTCGTCCTCAGCTTCGCCGCGATCGGCCAGTCGCTGGACGACTCGCTCGCCGTCGGCACTGAGACCGATGCTGAGCTGGCCTTCTACCCTGGTGCCTGCCCGCTGCGCGCCCTGGTCGCGACCAGGCACGACACCGTCCCCGGCGGGCCGCCGTCCGGTGCCACCGTCGCCGGGCTGCTGGCCGGGTACGCCGCGGCGCTCGCCGAGGACCCCTGGCTGGACACCTGGCCTGCCGTGCTGGACGTCACCCCGGCTCGCGCCCCGGTGCCCTGCCTGTACGACGCGGCCGGCGACGCAGTGCCGATGCACCCGGGCGCGGGCGACTGCTGGCCCCTGCTCGCGCTCTCCGGAGGCCACCCGCTGACGGTGGCCGGCGAGTGGACGCCGCGCGGCCTGTGGCCGCTGACCGCCTGGGATCAGGGCGGGATGGTGGTCCCGCTGTGAGCACATGGCATGACCTGGTCACCGCGAGTCTTATCGGGACCGAACGAACGGTGGTTCCCCGGTCGGTATCCCTGGCCTGCCCCCGGCGGAAGACGACACGGGCGATCCGGCGGCCGTCCTGCTCGACAGGGCCGCGCTGCTGACCGCCGCCCGCCGGGCGGGCCGCCGGCCCGATCGCGCCGAGCCGCTACCCGTGTGCGAGCCAGACCCGCGGCCCGCGGTGAGCCCGGCCGCTGGCCGCCGACTGGCGCGGCTGCTCGGCGGCGAGCACCCCGACCTGCTCACCGAGTGGCTCACCGCCGCCGCGTCCCGCGGCCTGCGGCCGCCATCTCAGTTTCTCCCGGACCTGCTTGACCGGGCGCGCCGCGCCGGATGGGCGGCTTCGCAGGCCGAACGTGCGCGCCTCATCGTCGAGATCGTGGCCCGCACCCCGCTCCAGACCTGGACGCAGGAGTTCGGCCTGACGGCGGCGCAGATCGTCGCCATGTACGCGGGTGACTGGGCCCCATCGCTGTTTATCAGCTGGTCCCGGGCGGCGCTCTCCCAGGGTGACCGGGCGGTGCTGGGCGCCGCGGATGGCACCGGGGTGCAGCTGACCGGCGACGATGCTCGGATCGACGCCGCGCTTGGCGCCTTGTACGACTCCGATGAGAGCCCGGGCCCCGAGCCCGCCTCCAAGCGCCAGGCGGGCCTGGGCGCGTCGGCCCCGCGGGTCGCTCGCTGGCTCGGCGACATCCGCACGTTCTTCCCGGTCAGCGTGGTCCAGGTCATGCAGAAGGATGCGATCGAACGGCTTGGCCTGTCCCGGCTGCTGCTCGAGCCGGAGATGCTCGACGCGGTCGAGCCCGACGTGCACCTGGTCGGGACCCTGCTGTCGCTGAGCCGGGTCCTCCCCGAGCAGGCGCGGGAGTCGGCCCGCGCCGTGGTACGCACCGTGACCGCCGACCTGGAGCGGCGGCTGGCCCAGCGGACTCGTTCGGCGGTCACCGGCGCGCTGAACCGGGCGAACCGCAGCAGCAGGCCGAGGCGCCCGGCCGATATCGACTGGGACCGTACCGTCCGGGCCAACCTGCGGAACTACCTGCCCCGGCAGCGGACCGTCGTGCCCGAGCGGCTGGTCGGCTACGCCAGGAAGCAGCAGGCGGTGGCGCGCGACGTCATCGTGTGCCTGGACCAGAGCGGCTCGATGGCCTCGTCGGTGGTGTACGGCGGGGTGTTCGGCGCGGTGCTCGCGTCGATCCGGTCCCTGCGGACGTCGGTGGTCGCCTTCGACACATCGGTCGTCGACCTGACCGAGCAGCTCAGCGATCCGGTGGACGTCCTGTTCGGCACCCAGCTCGGCGGCGGCACCGACATCAACCGCGCCCTGGCCTATTGCCAGCGGCTGATAACCCGCCCCGGCCGGACGATCCTCATGCTGGTCAGCGACCTGTTCGAGGGCGGCAATACCGGTGAGATGCTCCGGCGGGTCGCGGACCTGATCGCCGGGGGCACGCAGGTGATCGCCCTGCTCGCGCTGTCCGACGACGGCGCGCCCAGTTACGACCACCAGGTCGCCGCCGCCCTGGCCGAACTCGGCGTGCCCGCCTTCGCCTGCACCCCGGACGCGTTCGGTGATCTGATGGCCGCCGCCATCGAACGCCGCGACCTCACCGAGTGGGCCCACCGCCACCAGGCGACGGCCTGATGACTTAACGGGCCGCCTCGGTCGCGGTCAGCCGCTCGATGATCTCGCCGGCCGGCTGGTCCGCCGCCGACCGGTAGCGTTGACCGGCCCACAACGACATCCGCTCGGCGTCACCCTCGGCGGCCGCCGCCGCGCGCAGCGGGCGGGTCGCGTTGTTGATCTCCGGGTAGGCCGCGGGCGCGTCGGCGTGATCGCGGATGAACTGGTTGACCAGCCCGCGGGCCGGCCGACCGCTGAAGGCCCGGGTCAGCGTCGTCGCGGCGTACCGCGGGTCGGCCAGCGCCGCCTTGTACCGCGGGTGGGCGCCGCTCTCCGGGCAGCGCAGGAAGGCCGTGCCGCACTGCGCGGCCACCGCTCCCGCCGCGATCACGGCCCGGACCTGGCGCGGGCCCATGATGCCGCCCGCGGCGATCTGCGGCAGGCCGGTGACCGCGGCCACCTCGCCGATCAGCGACAGCAGCCGTAGTCCCGCCCGGGCTCGTCGTCGTTCACGAACGTCCCCCGGTGGGCGCCGGCCTCGTAACCCTGGACACAGAGCCCGTCCGCTCCGGCCGACGCGGCGGCCAGAGCCGCCTCGTCCGGGGCTGGTCACGGTGACCATGACCAAGGTGCCCGCGTCCTGCAGGGCCCTGACCACCTCGGCGGCGCGGGCAGCCGAAGGTGAAGCTGGTGACCGGAGGCGGATCCGTGAGCAGCGTCGCGACCTTGCTGTCGAAGCCATCGTCGTCCCAGGTGCCGTCCCCCAGCGGCCCAGCGATGCGCAGGGAGCTGAGGTACCGATCCAGCGCCCCAGGGTCCGCGTACGGCGTGCCGGGGACGAAGACGTTCACGCCGAACGGTTCCCCGGTCGCGGCCCGTACGGCGGCGATCTCGGCGGTCATGGCCTCGGCGGTCTTGTACCCGGCGGCCAGGAACCCCAGCGCTCCGGCCCGGGCGGCCGCGATGACCAGTTCGGTGGTCGAGGGACCGCCCGCCATCGGCGCCACGACCACCGGGCGCGGCAGCAGATCCGTGAGGCTGCGTGTCATCGGAGGAAGAGCTTACCGCCGTAGTTCGCCGGCGGCTGGCCCGCGCCTGGCCAGCAACTGCCGTCGCTCGCCCGGTTCGCGAGGCACGTCATGCTGGTCGACGACGGTGAAGTCCGCCGGGAGCAAGCTGGCGGGCTCGCCGGGACCCAGGCACCAGTCCGGGGGCAGGGCGGGCCGCGCCCGCCGGGCTTCGGAGGTCAGGGCTTCCCAGGCCAGCAGCCCGCCGTCGGCCACCGCCTCGGCCGCGGCCGCGAAGACCGCCCGCTCCCAGAAACCGGTGCACAGGACGAGCGCGTACGACCGTGGCCGAGCCCGCCAGGCGGACAGGTCCGCGTGCACCAGGGTGATCAGGGAGCCGAGGCCGCGGCGCCCGGCCTCATCGCCGAGCATCGTGAGGGCTACGTCGGAGACGTCCACCGCCGTGACCGGGCACCCGCCGGCCGCGGCGAGCAGCACGGCGCCGGATGGGCCGCAGGCCAGGTCGGCCACGGGGCCGTCCGGCAGCCCCAGCGTCAGCGCCCGGACCGCCAGCGGGTGCGGGGTGAACAATGGCGCGCGGCCTTCGGCGTACCTGGCGTTCCACCTGACCCGGTCCGGATGGCCCGGCGGGACCGGCTCGTCGCCGAAAGGGCGGACGGCATGATCGTGGATACTACGGGCCGCCCCGGGCTGGATAATTACAGCACTGAGTGCCAAAATGGAGCGTCCCACGGTCTGGCGGGCATGGGCGTCGGGCAGTGGCTTGGGTGAGGGAGACCGATGGCAAGCACGCGCGAGTGGTTCGAGACGGTCGAGGAGGCCCGCAGGAGAGCCAGGCGGAACCTGCCGAGGTCCGGTCTACCTGTCGCTGGTGGCGGGCGCCGAGCAGGGCGTCACGCTGCGGGACAACGTGGCCGCGTTCAGCGAACTGCGCTTCACCCCGCCGCATGTCGCTGACCTGCCCGGGGTCAGGCAGATGGCGACGACGGTGCTCGGCCAGGAGATCTCGCTGCCGGTGATCGCCTCGCCGACCGGGGTGCAGGCCGTGCACCCCGAGGGTGAGGTGGGCGTGGCGCGCGGCGCGGCCGAGGCGGGCACGGCCATGGGCCTGAGTTCCTTCGCCAGCATGCCGGTGGAGGACGTGGCTGCGGTCAACCCGAAGCTGTTCTTCCAGATCTACTGGTCAGGCAGCAAGGACGCCATCCTGCAGCGGGCCGACCGGGCCCGGCAGGCCGGCGCCAAGGCCCTGATCGTCACCCTGGACTGGTCGTTTTCGACCGGACGGGACTGGGGAAGCCCAGCGATCCCGGAGAAGATGGACCTGCGGACCCTCATTCGCCTCGCGCCGGGAGGGATCGTGCGGCCGGGCTACGTCATCCAGTGGCTCAGGGCAGGCGGGCTGCCGGACCTCACCGTGCCGAACATGGCCGCTCCCGGCGGACCGTCGCCCACGTTCTGGGATGTGTACGGCGAGTGGATGCAGACCCCGCCACCCACCTGGGCCGATATCGAGTGGCTGCGGGCCCAGTGGGACGGGCCGTTCCTGGTCAAGGGGGTCATGCGGACCGATGAGGCGCGCCGGGCGGTGGACATCGGGGCCACGGCCGTCTCGGTCTCCAACCACGGCGGCAACAACCTGGACGGCACCCCGGCCTCCATCCGGGCGCTGCCCGCGGTCGCCGAGGCCGTCGGCGGCCAGATCGAGGTCCTGCTGGACGGCGGGATCCGGCGCGGCAGCGACGTGGTCAAGGCGCTCGCGCTCGGCGCCCGCGCGGTGATGATCGGCCGCGCCTACCTGTGGGGCCTGGCCGCCAACGGATCGGCCGGGGTGAAGAACGTGTTCGACGTCCTGCGCGGCGGGATCGACTCGACGCTGCTCGCGCTCGGCCGGTCCTCGGTTCACGACCTGTCCCCCGACGACGTCATCGTTCCCGCCGATTTCAGCCGCGGCCTGTCCAAGTGACGGCCCGTTAGCACGGGCAGCAGCGGCCGGACGGTCCGGCGCCGGGCGCAGCCCTGCCAGACCCCCAGGCTGTACCCGAGGTCGTCCAGCAGCCGGGCGGTGACGTACCGCGCGGGGTCAAGCGGCGGGCGCCGGTCCAGCCAGTCCAGCAGCGGCGGCGCCAGGACCAGCGCGGCCAGCGGGAGCCGGAGTCGCCGCACCGCGATCGCCGCAGGCACGGCCGCGGGCCACCAGGTCCTCGAGATGGCGCTGCCCAGCGGCCTGCCCGCCGCGAGCGTCCCGCCGCCGGCCAGGCGGGCCGCCAGCAGCCAGGCGGTACGGGCCGCCGGGCGGGGCCATGGCTCCCCGGTGAGGCCGGCCAGGCGCCTGGCGAGCAGGGCGATACCCGCCGCGGTGACGGCGGCGCCCGCCGCCGGGCGGCCGGACGCGACGGCCAGCCAGGCCAGCGCGGTCCAGGCGGACACGTACAGCGGGCGCACCGCACCGGGGTGGCGAAGTTCCAGGGCCGCGGCCGAGGTGCCGTAGTCCCGGCGCCGGGAGAACCAGGCTGGCAGGCGCACCCGGTGCTGGTGCGGGACGACGGCGTCCGGCTCGTAGCGGACCCGCCAGCCGGAGGCGGCCAGCCGCCAGGCGAAGTCGACGTCCTCCCCGACCGGCATGTCCTCGGCGAAACCTGCCCCCGCCGCGTCCTTCCGCACGACCAGGGCCGCGCCCGGGACGTAAGGGACCCGGGCTCCGGGCCGGACGATGCTGGGCTGCGAGCCCATGTCCAGCGTGGAACTGGCCCCCTCGTACCGCGCCAGCCACGTCCGCCCGTCCTCGGCCGGGACGATGCGCGGCGCCACCGCCCCCACGGCGGGGTCCGCGAAGTGCCGCAGCAGGCGGTCCAGCCAGCCCGGTCCTGGCACGCAGTCGGAGTCGAGGAACGCGACGAGCGGGGTCTCCGCCGCGGCCAGATGGCGAACTTCTCGAGTAATGCGCTCTTGGGACTTGGCGGAAGGCTGGTCGCGTTGCGCGTCTTGAGCGGCTGGGCTGAGGCTGGCTAGGAAAAGAAAACTCGCGAGGAAGGTGATCGCCTTCGTTCTCATAGTTAGCTCCTGATGTGATGAGATTTTCCCCGGGGCTGGATCTGGGGCCGCATGCTATCACAAATTCGAACCGCATTTGCACACACGATTTCTGGCGAGTCCTAGAAAAGATTCAGAACTAGGTCTTGCTTACGATCTACGACACGAATATCGGTGCAATTGCGCAGGATAAAATCCGCGCCTGCTTTCCGCAAAGCAGATTCCTGGAATGTCGTGGTGAAGGCAATCACCCTCGCGCCGGCAGCTTTGCCTGCCCGAATGCCGGCCGGCACATCTTCAAACACAACGCATTGCTCGGCGGAAAATCCGAGAACAGAGGCGCCCTTCAGAAACGGCTCGGGGTGCGGTTTGCCCTGCGTGATGTCGTTGGCGGTAATCAGCTTTTCGGGCAGCGGAAGTCCCGCCGCCTTGATGCGAACCTCTGCCAAAGGCCGCGTACACGAAGTAACAATGGTCCACCGATCTTTGGGTAGGCTGGCCAGCAATTCGAGAGCGCCCGGCAGTGGAATGACTCCCTCGAGATCTCGGATCTCGCGACGCTCGACTTCGTGGTTCTCGGCTTCATGGTCGGCGTTGGGCAGATACTCGCGTACGGTCGTCAGGCTAGGACGTCCGTGAGCGCGGGCAACCACTTCATCAGGATCGAATCCGTGCTCGACGGCCCAGCGGCGCCAGACTCGCGCCACCGCGGGCGTGGAGTCGATCAGGACTCCATCCAAATCAAACAGCAGCGCCGCACACCGGATTTGAGTCGCCTTCTCGAGCACTCGCGTATCTCCGAAAGCTGGGTTGCCAGCCATGGGTTGACGAGATTGTAAATCAGCCAGATCGGGCGCGGCCCAAGCCTTACCTAGCGGGCTCCTCGCCCGCGTGATGCCGGTCACCGGGCGCAGTATCTGGACTCACCTCGTCCCCATCGGTGTAGGCATAAGATTTTTCATAGAGTTCGTAGGGGGCGCGAATGTTTTTCAAGTGCGCCAATCCCGAATGGTCGATCCGTAACGAAATCCCACCTAAAAGTTATTGCCTTGTGTCCGTCCACGGAGCGCGTACCCCACGCGCAGAATATTCAGCGTCTTTGTGCAGGGTCTGGTTGCGTAGCAACAAGAGCGGCGGATCGCAGACTTTGCTCGCGCTTCAATCCATAGGTCTGGCCAGGAGGTCGTTATGAGCGTTGCACAATTTTCTATCCCAGCTATCTCGCAAGCGACAGAAGTTTTCCATCATATTCTCATGGCCACAGATTTTTCGGAGGCTTCCGAGCGCGCGCTTTCCGGCGCGATCGCACTGGCGGCGCAGAATCATGCCCATCTGTCCGTCGTCCACGTGCTGCACACGGATTGGCGTTACGAAATACTTGACAATCCTCCCGAAATCGATCTGGAGCGGGTTGACGCGCAGCGGCGGCTTGAGGCCGCTACTCGGGAAGTGGGGTTCGGGCGCGAGATCGATTCGGTCATCATCCGGCATGGGCCCGTTCCGCAAAAAGTTCTGGCACTGGCGGGGGAGGTGGGAGCCGACTTGCTTGTCATCGGCACTCGCGGACGCGCGGGGTTGACGAAGCTGGCCCTCGGTTCCGTCGCCGAAGAATTGCTGCGTATCGCTCTCTGTCCGGTAATCACATTCGGCCCCAAGGCGAATATAGCAACGGCTCCGCAGGAATCAACGTTCCGCTCAATTCTGTTCGCGACCGACTTCGGCGCCGGCTCCGCCAAGGCTCTACCCTATGTGCGGGCAATGGCCGCGACGCCGTCCACCAGTCTAGCGTTGCTTCACATGATCGCGCCTATGCCTGCCACCGCCAATTTGTCGGCCTATGCGCCCGCGAGTGCGGCTGCAGACGAATTTCAGGAATGGGAGGGATCGTCCCGTGCACGCGCACTCGAGCAACTCAAGCAATGGTGGCTGCACGACGCAAAGCTGGAGCGGGAACCGGAGTACATCGTGGGAACTGACTTTTTACCGGAAGGAATGTTAACCGCCGCCGAACAGCGGCACTGCGATCTGATGGTGATGGGCGCGAACCATGCGGCCTCGCCGCGTCTGGCCGCTCACATTCCATGGTCCGCGGTGCACGAAGTGATCCGTCAAGCCGCATGTCCGGTGATGACCTGCGCAGGATAAAGACAACACTGAAAAAAAGCGCCGCGGGAAACATTCTCGCGGCGCAGGGGACGGGAAAAGAATTAATCAGGACTGCACGATTTTTTCCAAGGCCGGCCGGTTGCGGATCACCAGCGTCGATCCTTTGAGTTGCAGCAACTGTTTTTTCTTGAATTCTGAAAACAGACGGCTGACCGTCTCCCGCGTCGTGCCGATGATCTCCGCGATCTCCTCATGCGTGAGCGTAAGCTTGATCTGCATAGAGCCATCGTTTTGCGGAGACTTGGTCGACCACGACAACAGGAGCTTGGCGAATTTTTCCGAGGGCGAAGTCGCCAGACCCAGCGTGCGGATCTCTTCATACGCGGTGTAATAGTTGCGGCTCAACTGCTCCGCCACCCGTAAGGCAACTTCCCCATGATCCTTCAAGAACCCCAACAAAGATTCCCGCGGAATAAAATTCGCCTGGCCCGGTTCCATCATCTCGGCCGTCACTTCATACGGACGGTTCGAAACAACGGCGTTGAGCCCCAGCACATCGCCCGCGTCGGAAAGTTTCGTGATAATGGTCTTGCCTTCGCGGGATGAGGTTGAGAGTTTCGCTTTCCCGGCGCAGAGCACGAAGACTCCGCGCGGTTGCTGCCCTTCAATGAAGAGCATCGCACCCTTGGGATAAACGGCAGTGGATTTAATTTCGTTGAGTCGTTGTCCGGCGTGTACGGAAAGATTGCAGAAAAGATGTTCTTCCCTCACCGAACACGTGAGGCAGCTATCAAGAATATTTAGGCCATAAGGGGCGCGCATGTGAGCACACCTACCTTTCAACTCATTCTAGCATCCAGTTTGCAGTTGTGATCAGCGTCACGAGCACTCGTGATCATGCTCCTATGTGATCACAGACACACAGAAGAAACTGTGCGACTATGGGTGTAGTGTAATAAGACGCATCGCGCATTGGACCCTTTACACGTGTGAAAAAATGACGGCAGCTTCGCCGCGGAGATTTGTTTGTCAAGTTCAATTTCCAGCACTTCTATTGCTTCACCCGTAGGGAAAATTTATCCTGCGCCTCCGGCGCGCGCCGGACTCCGTCCGCTCTTCCTGCCGCAATCTGTGGCAGTGATTGGCGCCACGGATCGAGTCGGAACCGTGGGCCGCAGCCTGCTCTCGAACCTGCAGGCCAGCAGAGCCACTATCAAGCTTTATGCCGTCACTCCCAGCCACAGTGAAGTCCTCGGTCTGAAGGCGCACAAGAGAATTGCAGACATTCCGGGAGGCGTGGATCTCGCCCTGGTCGTGACCCCGGCGCAGACCGTACCGCAGATCATTGGAGAATGTGTCGACGCTGATGTGCGATCGGCGGTAGTGATTTCCGCCGGCTTCCGCGAGCAAGGCCCCGCGGGCGCGTTTCTGGAAGAAGAGATTCAAAAACATCTGCGGCGCGGAGCACTGCGACTGGTCGGCCCCAACTGCATGGGACTCATGAATCCCACCATCGGGCTCAATGCCACTTTCGCCAACGCCATGCCGAAGAAAGGCAGCGTCGCATTTCTCAGCCAGAGCGGCGCGCTGCAGACGGCCATTCTCGACTGGAGCCAGAAAGAACATGTCGGATTCAGCGCCATCGTTTCGACCGGCTCCATGCTCGACGTCGGGTGGGGAGATCTCATCTATCACTTTGGTGACGAACCCAACACGAAAAGCATTCTGGTCTATATGGAGTCGGTGGGCGACGCACGCTCGTTTCTTTCGGCCGCGCGCGAGATCGCGCTCAGCAAGCCCATCATCGTCATCAAGGCCGGACGTTCCGAAGCGGCGTCGCGGGCGGCCGCATCGCATACCGGGGCCTTGACCGGCAGCGACGATGTGCTCGAAGCAGCCTTCCGCCGGTGCGGCGTGTTACGCGTACAGAACATCGCCGATCTTTTTTATATGACTGAGGTCTTGAGCAAACAGCCGCGTCCGCGCGGGCCACGTCTCAGCATCGTCACTAACGCTGGAGGGCCGGGAGTCCTTGCGACGGACGCGGTGATGGCGACTGGAGGCGAACTGACGATTCTTTCTCCCGAGACCATTCACCGCCTGGATGAATTCCTTTCCGCGCATTGGAGCCACGGCAATCCCGTCGACGTGCTGGCCGATGCGGGCCCCGAGCATTTCGTGAAAGCGGTTGACATCGTTTCCAAAGATCCGGCAAGCGATGGGTTGCTGGCCATCATCGCTCCGCAGGGACTTGCCGATCCCACGCTGGTCGCAACCCAGATGAAGCATTGTGCCCACAGTTCGAGCAAGCCTCTGCTCGCGAGCTGGATGGGCGGCGACGGCGTCGCAGAAGGAACCGCCATTCTTAATTCGGCGGGCATTCCTACATTTTCTTATCCCGATACCGCGGCGCGCGCCTTCACATACATGTGGCGCTATACCTGTAATCTGCGCGGATTGCATGAAACTCCCGCCCTGGTCGAAGCCTCGGATTCGGCTGGGGAAGGCCGGAAGAGTGCCAGCGGGTTGGTCCAACAGATTCGCAACTCCGGGCGGACTCTGCTTAACGAGTTCGAATCGAAGCGTCTGCTCGCCTGCTACGGCATTCCCGTCGTGGAAACACGAATCGCCGAGAACGAGGAAGACGCCGTCGCGATCGCATCGGAGATCGGCTATCCAGTCGTCCTGAAGCTTCTCTCCAACACCATTGCGCACAAGAGTGACGTGGATGGCGTGCACCTCCGCCTGCGGACTGCTGACCAGGTGCGCACGGCATTTCGCGCGATCCAGTCCTCCGTCTCGGAAAAAGCCGGGCCGCAGCATTTTGGCGGCGTCACCGTGCAGCCGATGGTGAAGCGCGACGGATACGAACTCATCCTCGGCAGCAGCATCGATGCGCAGTTCGGGCCGGTGATCCTATTCGGCTCGGGCGGAGTGATGGTCGAAGTCTACCGCGACCACGCGCTCGCCTTGCCTCCTCTGAATACGACGCTGGCGCAAAGAATGATGGAACAGACAAACATCTTCGCCGCGCTCAAAGGAGTGCGCGGACGCAAGCCCGTCGATCTTTCCGCGCTCGAGCAGCTCCTGGTTCGTTTCGGCCAGCTGGTCATGGAGCAGCCGTGGATCAAGGAGATCGACGTCAATCCCCTGCTGGCGACTCCCGATCAATTGCTTGCGCTGGATGCGCGAGTGGTCGTGCACGATTCGGCCATGACTCCGCAGAACTTGCCGCGCACCGCCATTCGCCCTTATCCCGCGCAGTATGTAGCAGAATGGAAACTCAAAGACGGAACCCCGGTGACCATCCGCCCCATTCGTCCCGAGGATGAGCCGCTCATGGTGCAGTTCCACACCACGCTCTCGGAGCGCAGCGTTTACCTGCGGTATTTCTGTTCTCTTAGTCTGAGCACGCGAGTCGAGCACGAGCGACTGGTGCGCATCTGTTTTGCCAGCTACGATCGCGGCTTTGCCCTGGTCGCGGACCGCAAGAATCCCGAGACCGGCGAGCATGAGGTGCTGGGCGTGGGCCGTTTCAGCGCCATCAATCGCTTCGAGGCGGAAGCCGCCGTGCTGGTTTCCGATCGATGGCAGGGACGCGGATTGGGAACCGAGTTGCTCGCGAGCGTGGCCCGCGTGGCGCGCGAAGAAAAAATGCGGCGGCTTTCGGGAGAGATTTTGCGCGACAATCTGCCCACGCAGGCAATCTTCAAGAAGGTCGGATTCAAGCTGAGCCTGACCGACGATCCTTCGTCCGTTTCGGCCCTGCTGGAACTTTAGCCTTTGCTCGATCTCACGCGATGGGCGCGGGCTTGTTGATCTCGAGTTGCGGTTCGAATTTCAGGGTCGTTCCGATCGCTTTCGACACCAGACACAATTTCTCCGCCCGCTTCAGCAGTTCCAGCGCGCGATCGTGCTCGTCGGCCGATGCAATCTTGAGGTTCGGACGAATCACGATCTGGGTGAAGCTGTACCCGCCTTCGCCTTTGCGCACCGTGCCGCTGGCTTCCACCTGCAGATCGGTGAAGTCGAATTGCGCGCCGCCGGCAATCGCGCGCACGGTGGTGGTATAGCAACCCGCCACGGCCGCCAGTAAAAGCTCCTCAGGCGTCCACCGCCCTTCTAAGCCGCCGAATTCAGCGGGAGCCGTGAAATGAATGGCATTCGGCGCGGAATCCGACTTTGCCAGGCCGGTGCGTCCCGACGTCCACCATGCTGCTACGCGATATGCATGCTCTTCGTTCATGACCCTCACATCTCCTTGGGTGTTCCGAAAATTGTACAGATTGATGACGGTAAATCTATCGATTCCCGTCGCTCGATTGCGCTGCCGAAAGAGACGGAATTTAAGCCGCGCCCTCTTTCGCCGACAGACCACGCTCCCGCTCAATCCTCTCGATCTGAACGCGCAGCCATTTGGCCAGAGCCTGCTCCATTTCGACTTGGCTGCCGGTACGGTACAAATCGTCGACCGTCAGACCTTGCTCGGTCAGCGGGATGAAGCGGCAGGGAACGTTTTCGCTGCGCTGCCCTTCCGGCACAAACTGCGCCAGCAGGCAGCTGTCGCAGGGGTGCGGACGCCCGGCATCACAGAAGTTTGGACAGATGGGAGAATCTTCAAAGATCGCCGGCGCTCGCCACGGTGTCCGTGGGGAGCGTCCATAACCTCCGTCCTGCAGGAAGCTCAGCTCGAACCGGAGAATGTCAAGAATGTCGCGCCCGTCTTGTGCCATAGGTCACCTCGATTTGAGAGTCAGGATGCCAGACGACGCTGCTAAACACCGTGTATTGAGTCACCCGGAACAGTGATTGCAGTCACACTCAGGTGACGGAGGCAGCGGAGCTAGATGGAGAATTGCAGCCATTCTGGAAGATTCCCGAAATGGTTTGTGTGACGCGCGTCACTGAAATATGTGACCTCAGTCACACATCATGACCCGCCCGTGACTACAACAACTCGTGTGGGGACGGACGCATTCGTCCGTCCAGGTTTTTAAGATGCCGAGCTACAGTATCCGAAACGGAACAACTCGTCAGCAGTGCGAGCCTCCCGGACGCTGGTGAATCACATGCTGTTGTGACTGGAATCACAACTTGCTACCCAATGCGATTCGCGCGCCAAAGTTGCGGCACCAAACCCGGGTCGCGGGTTACGGCTCGTAGGCGCAGCAAGGTTCAGCGGCGAACAGATCGCCGGTCATCGCGTAGGCTCTCGCCCGCGAACCCCCGCAAACATTGCGAGCCGGACAGCGCCGGCATTTGCCTTTCAGCTTGGAACTATCGCGCAACGATACGAACAAAGGAGATTCGCAATATACGTCGGACAGCCTTTGTTTGGTCACATTGCCCGCCGACAGCGGCAAGAAGCGGCTGGGAAAGACTTCGCCCAGGTGATCGACGAACACAAATCCCTTGCCGTCATTCACACCCTTCGGAGCACAGGTGATGACATCGGCCTCGGTGATCCGTCCCCGTTTTTCGCGGGCGCGCTGTTGCAGGAGATACCGCTGGTAATGCTGCCCCTCGGTAGTCTTGATCTGAAAACGCACCTGGCGGGAAGCGGCAAATAACTTCGCGAAAGCCTGCTCATGCTCTTCCGCGCTGAGCATCTCCCCGGCCTCTTCGCGGCTGGGGGGAACGAAAAAGAAAACATTCCAAACATCAACATCGAGACGCGTCAGAAGCTCAATCATGGGATGCACGTCGTGAAAATTGCGCCGCGCCAGCATAGTATTGATCTGCACCGGAAGCTGCGCCTCGTGGCAGGCTCCGATGATGTCCAGCGTCTTTCGATGCAGTCCCGGAATGCCCCAATAGGAGTCGTTCAACGCCGGCGTCGATCCGTTCAGCCAGAAAGCTACCCGCATCAGCCCGCATGCTTTCAGGTCATGGATCACTGCGCTATCCAACTGAGAAGTCGGGAGCAGCGTGAGCGAGGTTCGCAGCGACCGCCCGGCGGCAAACTCGATCACCGGAAACAGGTCCGACCGCAGCAGTGGATCGCCCCCTGTCAGCGCCAGCAAAGGCACATGCATTGCCGCCACTTCTTCGATCAGATGAAATGCTTCCGCACTGGAGAACTGTGGCCGCTGACGCGGCCCGCGTGCCGGCGCTCGCCTGGGAGCCGCTTTCCATTCACACGCCCGCGTCATCTCCCACGTCACCTGGAGCGGGCGCGGCTGAAAGCTGCCGACACTGGCCAGCGGATCGGCTTCCATCGTCCGCGCACTTCGCGAAGTTCTAGCGGCCTCTGCTGCAGAATCTGCCATCACATGCATCCATTCATCGTAGATTGCAAATCTTCAAGTGGGCAGTGCGAGATCGCACATAAACCCGTGATGGACATCACAAATTACCCAAACTAAGCCTGTGATTGTTGTCACATGCCCCCGTGACTTCTGCCATAGGTCCACTTTCTCCGCCATGCGAATCTACCCTTGCGAGTGAGTTCTCAGGGTGCAGGACAAACGCACGGTCCAGCGCAGTCCGGATAATGGGATTGCGGCGAGTTTGTCAACGGCCGATCCCTGCCCTGTGATATCGTGCAGACGAAATTCCTAAAGGAGGAATTCAACATGCAGCATCTCTTTTTTCGAATGGGGTTGGTCGTTCTCTTTGCTTGTGGATTAATGACGGTCTTCAGCTCCCCCGCGGTCGCACAAGACGCCGCCGCAACTTATAAGGCGAAGTGTGCGATGTGCCACGGGGCCGACGGTAAAGGCGGCAAGATGGGAACCAAGGATTTCGCCTCGCCGGAAATCAAGTCGGCAAGTGATGCCCAACTCATCGAAACCATCACCAAGGGCAAACCGCCCAAGATGCCTTCCTACGACGGCAAGTTGAAAGACACGGAAATTAAAGGCTTGGTTGCCTATATTCGCAGTTTGGCCAAGTAAGCAGTGCGACGCTGCGGCCTCAACCGGCCGCGTGGAGAAGTTCAATTCTTACGAATCGGTGGGTGAGAGCATGTCCATGCGAACGTTACGGAATCTTTTTGCGCCTGGAGTTGCCCTCACCCTTCTTTTAACAGCGGTCGCGCTTCAGGCCGCGTCCAAGAAAGAACCTCCCAAACCGACGGCCGAAGAGTGCCTCGCGTGCCACAGCGATGACTCCCTCAGCCACGACGTCAATGGCAAGACGGTCAGCCTGCACGTCGATCCGCAGAAATTCAAAGACTCCATCCACGGCAGCATGTTTACCTGTGTGGATTGTCACACTGACGTAAAGAGCGCCGCGCACGAAAACACTCCAAAGAAAATCAGTTGCGCCACCTGCCATGCCGACGAACAGGCCGCCTATGATCGCAGCTTCCACGGCAAAGCTGTCAAGAGCGGCAACCTTAGCGCGGCCACCTGCGTGGATTGCCACGGCAGCCCTCACGAGCTGTTGGCGGCGAGCGATCCGAAGTCGAAGGTACACCACACCAACATCCCCGCGACCTGCGGCGCATGTCACAGCCAGAAATTCGTAATGGAGGATGGCGGCCAAAGCGCGGAGATGGTCGCTTCGTACGAGCAGAGCGTGCACGGACACGCCGTCGCTGCCGGCTCTGAAAAAGCCGCCGTGTGCACCGACTGCCACGGCACCCACGAGATCCTCGACGCCAAGGATTCCAAGTCGCCGATCTTCAAGTTCAATGTCCCGCAGACTTGCGGCAAGTGCCACAACTCGATTGCGGCAGAATATCAGCAGAGCATTCACGGGCAGGCGGTCGCCCAGGGAAACTGGTCGGCGCCGGTCTGCACGGATTGCCACGGCATCCATTCGATCAAGGCGCATAACGATCCAAATTCTCCGGTTTCGGCGCAGAACGTCGCGCAGGCTACCTGTGCACGCTGCCATGAAGGAGTGCGGTTAACGCAGGAGTTCGGCGTCGAAGGCCATCGAGTTTCGACCTACCTGGCCAGCTATCACGGCCTCGCGTCACGGCTCGGATCGCAGGTGGTTGCAAACTGCGCCAGCTGCCACGGCACGCACAGCATCTTTCCCTCGAGCGATCCACGCTCGACCATCAACAAGGCGAACCTGGCCCGTACCTGCGGACAGTGCCATCCCGGCGTAACCGAGAAGTTTACGGAAGCGAAAGTTCACGTCGACGCACCGCTTTCCGCCGATGTAGGCAGCAAGGCTGTCCGCTGGATACGGCGCTTTTATCTGAGCATGATCTTCGCCGTCATCGGCGGCATGCTGCTGCACAACTTCATCATCTGGCGATCGAAGGTCGTGGCGCGGCGCAAAACCCAGCAGCAGTTCGTTACCCGGATGCCGCTGCGCTTCCGCCTGCAGCACGCCACCTTGCTCACCAGCTTCTTCGTTCTAGTCGTAACCGGATTCGCATTGAAGTTCCCCGACTCCTGGTTCGCGACCATGCTGGCCATGGGCGAGCACATGCGCGGCATTCTGCATCGTATCGCCGCCGTCGTCCTCATCGCCGTCAGTATCTATCACGTGTTCGATAGCGCCCTGAGCCGGGATGGCCGCCGTCTGATTCGCGACCTCTTCCCCACTCTCGATGACGCTCGTGGCGCCTGGCAGAATCTCTGCTATTATCTCGGCTTATCCTCTCGCAAGCCGGAATTTGCTCGGTTCAACTATGCCGAAAAGGCCGAGTACTGGGCCTTGGTTTGGGGAATGTTCGTCATGGCCGGCACGGGGCTGATGCTGTGGGCCAGAGTTGTGGTGGGAAATCATCTGCCGCGCTGGTGGCTCGATGTCGCCACTGCCATTCACTTCTATGAAGCGATACTGGCGACCCTGGCGATTTTAGTGTGGCACTTCTACCAGGTGTTCTTCGATCCGGATGTCTATCCAATGAACTGGGCGTGGTGGGACGGAAAAATGACGCTGCATCACTACCGCGAAGAACATGGTCTGGACAGCCAAACGCTGACCGAGGTCCCGCTTGACGAGACGGCGGATTCCGAAGGCCACGACTCCAAACTCACTGAGGTCAAGCATGGAAACTGAGAAGACTCCGCCGGCCGAGCCAGAAGCCAGGCATCGGCTGCGCATGCTGCTGCGCAATCCGGTTAGCCTGGCGGGCGTCGCCCTGGCCATTGTCGGTCTGGCCAACATTTTCCTTTTCGTACTCATCGATCTGATTGGAACCAAGCCCAGCCCTTATATCGGCATCCTCGCCTACATGGTTTCGCCGGCGTTCTTCGCGCTTGGTCTGATCTTGATGTTGGCCGGACTTTTGCTCGAACGCCGCAAGAAAGTTGAACGTACCGAGTTTTATCCCCGCATTGATCTCAACGATGCCTCGCAGCGCAGCGCCGTGGTTTCATTCCTAACGTTCCTCGTGGTCTTTGTGACAGTGAGCGCGGCCGGCAGCTACAAAGCGTACGAATTTACCGACTCGGTGACGTTCTGCGGACAGCTTTGCCATACGGTGATGAATCCCGAGTTCACCGCTTATCAGCTCTCCCCCCACGCGCGCGTAGCCTGCGTGGATTGTCACGTAGGCTCGGGCGCGACCTGGTATGTGAAGTCGAAACTGTCAGGTGCGCGCCAGGTTTATGCCGCGACCTTCAACACCTTCCCGCCGCCGATTCCCACGCCGGTGCACAACTTGCGCCCCGCGCAGGATACGTGCGAGCAGTGCCATTGGCCTAAGAAGTTCTATGGCGGTCAGCTCAAGGTTTTCACCCACTATGCCAACGATGAGAAGAACACCTTTCGCCAGATCCGCATGCTGATCAAAACCGGTGGAGGCGATCCTGCGACCGGCGCTCCTGAAGGCATCCACTGGCACATGAACATCTCTAACAAGATCGACTACGTGTCCGCGGACGAAAAGCACCAGATCATTCCTTACATCCACGTCGAAGACCAGCAGGGCAGGGTCACCGAGTACTTCGCCAAAGATTCGACGCTCAGCAAAGACCAGATCGCCAAGGCTCCCCGGCACCACATGGATTGCGTGGACTGCCACAATCGCCCCACCCATATTTACGTTCCGCCCGATCAGGCCGTCGATCAATCGATGCTGGCTCGCCGTATCGACGCTTCCCTGCCCTTCGTCAAGCAAGAAGCAGTCACGGTCCTGACTGCGAGCTATCCCACGACCGACGCGGCGGTGCGAGGCATTGCCAAAGGTATGGAGGATTTCTACGAGGCCAAGTATCCCGACGTAGCGAAGACGAGGCAATTGGAACTTCGCAGTGCGGTCACTGAAGTCCAGCAGATTTTCCAGCGCACAACTTTCCCCGAGATGAAGCTGAACTGGCAGACCCATCCCAATAATCTGGGCCACTACTACTACAGCGGATGTTTCCGCTGCCATGACGGACAGCACGTCAGCGCCGACGGCAAGGTAATAAGCCGGGATTGCAATCAGTGCCATACGCTGATGGCGGAGACCGAAGGAACCACCAGCGCGACCACATCGGCTCAGCCCGCGTTCCAGCATCCCGTGGATATAGGCGATCTTACCCAGGTAAACTGCGCCGACTGCCATACCGGCGGCGTTGGTCCGTAGGCTTCCACGAATTGCGAGGAATGCTGCGCCCGATCGGAAGTGGTCAGTGGTCAGTTTTTTTACTGGCCACTGATCACTGACCACCGATCACACTCTCGGCGGTGTATGTAATGAGAAAGGGCTCAACCGCGGAATCGCGGAGGAGATCCGGAAAAAGGGCGCTGCCCTCTATTGCAGCTTCGCGTACTCCGCCTTCGCTTCTTTCAGGATGGGAATGTCAGGGTCGGCATCCTTCCACACATTAAAGAAATCCTGATAGGCGGCTTTCGCTTTTGCCGAGTCGCCGGTCAGAACGTAAGCGCGTCCCAATTGCAGGTGAGCCAGTGCGCCCAGAGGAAAGTTCAGCACGATGCCGCGGTGATCGATAATCTTCTGGAACTCGCCCGCCGCGCCATCTCCGTTATGCGAAGCCAGATAAGCCTGCCCACGAACATACACAGGATATAAGTTGCTGATCGGCGCGGGACCTCCGAGATCATAAGGAGCAGCCGCTTCCAGCGCGATCAGCGCCTGCGAGGCGTTGCCGGCGTTGAGGTCGACGGAAGCTTCGATGGTCGGAAACCAGTAGAGCTTCAACATGGTGTTCGTGCCGTCGCTTTTTTCCAGTTGTTCGACGATGGCTTTCGCCCGCGCCGACTCCCCGGCCCGCGCCAGCGTCAAGGCGGCCAGCACTTTCACATCTCGCCCTGGAGCCAGGGTGAGTGCTGCATCAATCTTCTGTTTCGCCACGGCGGAATTTCCAAACTCCGCTTCCCGCAACGCTCCGTTGCCTTGCCAGATTGCGCCCGATTCTTTGGAATCCGCCCGCACGGCGGCGTCCACGGCGCGGCGCGTGAAGTCGCGCGCCCGGCTCAGGCGGCCGAAGTACGCCTCCGTGTCCGACTGCGTCGACAGGACCGGGTCTTCTTCTCCCGGACGTCCCGCGCCCCATGCGATGTCTTTCTCCATCTGGGCGGTATTGCCCTGCAGAAAGGCCAGATCGTAGTCGTCCACCCGAAGAACCAGGCCATCCAGCTTCTTGGCTCGCGCCTCCTCGAGGATCTTTTTTGCGTCGTCGAAGCGGTTCAGGTTCAGATAAATTCCGGCGAGATTGCCGAAGCCGGTCAAGTGGGGCTCAATCTTCTGCGACTCCTCGGTCTCGGTGGCCGCTTTGTCGTACTGTCCAAGAGCGCTGTAAATCGTCCCCAGGTTCGTATGCGGGACCATGTCGCGGGGATACGTTTTCGCCCACAACTCGTAGGCTTCCGTCGCCTTTTCGACTTCGCCGGTGACGTACTGAAAATAAAATGCCGAGATGCGATATTTTTCCCGATCGCTCACCCGGTCCCGCAGATCATACGCCTTCCTCGCATATTGGGCGGCCAGGCTCGCCTGCCCAAGATTTGCGTACTCCACCCCCAGCCCGACAAAAGCCATGGCGAAGTTCGGATCGAGTTCGATGGCGCGCTTCATGAACGGGATTGCCTCGGCGTCGCCTTTGGTACGCCCCGTGGTGATGCCCATGCTGTAAGCCTTTAATGCCTCCAGCGAGGGCGTGGTCGCTTCCACTGGCACATCGAACTTCTGAATCGTCGCCAGCGATTCTCCGAGCTTCCCTCGCAATGTGGACGCCGCCGTTCCCAATGCCTTCAGCACATCTCCCTTGGTCGCCGCCTGCTCCTGTTCCTCCGCCAGCGTATCTCCATTGCTGCACCCGACGGCATTCAATCCCAGCACGTACTGCCCACCAAGGTTCGAAATCGATCCCAGCACAATGGCCTTGCTGCCGGTGCGAATGCAAAGCTCGCGGGCCACGTCGCGGTCAATCTTCTCGGTCGTCGGACGCCCCATCAGCCGCAGCGTCTCTTCTACTTTTCTCTCCGAAAGAATGTTCAGAAACGGAGACTGCCCGAGTTGTACCGCTAGCGCCTGCTTCAAGGCATCATCGAAGACCGGATCTCCGGTCTTGTTGTCGAAGTCGGCGAGCACCACCGTATCCTTTTCCGTGAGCGGCGCGCCGTTGGTTGCGGTGCTCCCCTCCCGCGAATGCAGATAGAGGCTGTAGGCCACCAGTCCGGCGATGATGACAACCGCCGCGACCAGGAGAATCTTCCAGATCTTCCCATTGCCCCTCGCCGGAACTGTTACCGCGGAGACGTTTCCCGAAGAAGCCGCTGCGACTACGGCAGGAGTCGAGCCCGATCCCGGCACCGCGCTCGCCGATTGCTGCGACCCGCTGTCGTGCACAATCGGAATCGCTCCGGAAGTCACCGCGCCGGTGCGGCCAGTGTCCGTATCCCGCTTCAGCCGCTGCAAGTCGGTGCGCATGTCGGCTGCGTGCTGGTAACGCAGATTGCGATCTTTCTCCAGCGCTTTGCTGATGATGTCTTCCAGCTTGGCCGGCAGTTGAGAATTCAAGCGCACCGGAGCGGTCGGAACGCGGTTCAGGATGGCATCGAAAATCTCCGCCGTGCTTTCTCCCCGGAACGGCATCTGCCCGGTCGCCATCTCGTAGAGCACCACTCCAAACGAAAAAATATCGGTGCGGGAATCCAGATCTTTGGCGCGCGCCTGCTCAGGCGACATGTAGGAAACGGTGCCCACCGCCGATCCCGGACTGGTGAGATTCGGATCGACCGTGTGCGTAACCGTCACTTCACCGGGCGACGACGTGGCAGTGACCGTGATCTTCGCAAGTCCGAAATCGAGAATCTTCGCATGTCCGCGCTTGGTCACGAAGATGTTGGCCGGCTTGATATCGCGGTGCACGATCCCTTCGGAGTGGGCAGCGTCGAGTGCGTCGGCCATCTCGATGGCCAGCGACAAAAACTTTTCCAACTCCATCGGCCGGCCCAGCAGCAGGTGCTTTAGCGTGGTGCCGTCCAGAAATTCCATGGCAATGAATGCCAGGCCCTTCTCCTCGCCGATGTCGTAAATGGTGCAGATGTTGGGATGGTTCAACGCCGATGCCGCCTGCGCTTCGCGCTGGAAGCGGCTTAGGGCCTGCGGATCGCGGGCCACTTCATCCGGCAGGAACTTGAGGGCAACGAAACGATGTAAGCGGGTGTCTTCGGCCTTGTAAACGACACCCATCCCGCCACCGCCGAGCTTTTCGATCACCCTGTAGTGAGAGATGTTCTGGCCGATCATGTTTCGAGTGGCGCTGCCTCTAACTGCGAACCCCAGATTGCAGGTGAGCCATCTTAGGAGCCAAGGGAGCTAAAGTCAACGCAAGAGCGGACTGATCTTTGGCTTTATCGGGGTTTCTCAGCGATCTCTGCGAATCCTCAGCGCCCTCTGCGTTTAAAAGCTTTTTACCGGAGAGCACGCGAAGGATTCGCACAATACGCACGGGATTCGTTGAGTTCGCAGAGAACACAGCCGATATGGCCGCTTATCCACAGGGTGTTGTGACATCTGTCACTGACTTCCACTCTGCACCAGGAATACTCTGACGCGTTTCCCGGTTTCTCTCCGAGCAGATGATTCGCTGAGGTAGTTCCCTTGTACCGGAGAACTGTTCTCTGTCTGCTCGCACTGTCGCTGCTGATCCTGGCCCAACCCGCTTTGCTTGGCCAGAGCGCTGCAGTTCATCCCGCTCCCCTACCGACGCGCACGCCTTTTGATCTCGTGCCTGAACGTTTCACGCTGGAGTACGTACCCGTACCTTCCCCCTTCACTCCAAGTCCTCCGGCCAGACTGCCGACGCCCATAGGTTTGCCTGGGATCGCCCGTGCTGCCGGAACGATTTTCTCCGGGACGGTGAGGAGCGTGGAGCGCAGGCCTGCGACTCACGGCTCGGCCGTGGAGACCGTAGAAATTACGTTTCATGTCGACAATGCGATTCGCGGCGCGACTTCCGGAGAAGATCTCACTATCTCGCAGTGGATTGGCTTGTGGACGAGCGGGCAGCGCTATCGTGTCGGCGAACGCGTTCTTCTGTTTCTGTATCCGGCGAGTAAGTTAGGCCTGACCAGTTCTGTGGCCGGACCGTTAGGACGTTTCGAAGTGGATCCATGGGGTCGTGTCTTGCTTTCCGCCCGTCATCTTGCTGCTTTTCGGACCGATCCCGTCCTTGGTGGGAAGCCGCGTGCTCGTATCAGCGACTTCGCCTTGGCGGTGCGGAAGGCCGGTGAGGAGGAATGAGCCGAACCAGAGGTGACCATGAACACTAAGATGGCATCCACGGGCCGCTCTTTCCTCCTCAGGCTGGCCTGCAGCGCGGCGCTGCTTCTCGCCTCGGCCCTGCTGTGCCGCGCCGGCGGTCCGAAAAATGTCGCCGGAACCAGCTACTTCGACCCCACCGTTGCCGGTCAGCCGCTCATCTGGCCGCAAGGCGCGATCACCTACTTCACCGATCAGGGAGATCTCAGCCCGATCCTGCCTAATGCCTCGGCCAACAGCTTCGTCGCCACCGCGTTCAGCCAGTGGACGGCGGTTCCGACCGCAGCCCTGGCCGCATCCAGCGGCGGCCAACTCGCCGAAGACGTGAATGGCACCAATGTCACTCTTAATTCCGATGGAACCATCTCGATGCCGGCCGACATCCAGACCTCCGCCACCGGCACGCCCATCGGCGTGGTCTACGATTACGACGGCTCGGTCACCGACGCCCTGATAGGAGCCGGCGCGGGCGGCTCCGGACAATGTTTTTTCAATGCCGTCTTCGGTGGCGCTGACAATCTTGGAAGCTTCGCCACCTATCAGCACGCGCTCATCGTGATCAATGGCCAGTGCGTCCTGCAGTCCTCGCAACTCACCGACGTCGAGTACCGCCTGGTGCGCGTGATCGGGGGCGTTCTCGGCGTGGGATGGTCGCAGCTCAATCTCAACGTGCAGACTGGCAACCCAGCTCCCACGTCCGACGACTACGCCGGATTCCCCGTCATGCATTTTTCCGACCCCTGGGGCTGTGTGCCCATTACGGTTTGCTATCCGAATCCGTATCAGTTATCGATGGACGATCAGGCCGCAATCTCGCGGCTCTATCCCGTCACCGCTCAGAATCAGGCAAGCTTTCCCGGCAAGCAGGCTTTCTCTTCTTCGACCGCGCGCATCCACGGCTCTGTCTACTTCACCGATACTCACGGTGGCGCGACGCAGCCCATGCAGGGTGTGAACGTGGTCGCGCGCTGGATCAATCCGCAGACCGGTCAGCCATCGCGAAGGTATGCCGCCAGCTCGGTCTCCGGTTTCCTGTTCACCGGCAAC
Organism: uncultured Acidobacteriota bacterium; assembly: GCA_963719865.1. Lineage (GTDB taxonomy): Bacteria > Acidobacteriota > Terriglobia > Terriglobales > Acidobacteriaceae > Sulfotelmatobacter. The sequence continues at coordinate 31,349 of CAVRDS010000018.1, forward strand.
GAAGGCAATCCCATCACCGGGCTCGACGACTCTGCCGGAGATCCTTTCCAGGATTGGGGATCGCAGAGCCAAACTGTGGAAGGCTTTTTCGATCTAGCCGGCCTTCAGCTTCCCAGCGGCGGCGGCGCACAGTATCAACTGACCGTCGAAGCGGTCGATACCCACTGGTCGCCGGGCGTCGGACCGTACTCGCCCGGTCCGGTCTTCCCCTCCGGCTCCGCGCAGCCGATCACGATCACGGTCTCCCCCGGCAGCGATTTGCAGCAAAACATTCTTATGACTGGCAGCGCACAACCACTGCCGCAAGCCGCTTCCTCCTGGAGTTCACCGGCGAATTTACCGGCGGGCGGCGATTGGATTTCGGCGCTCGGTAGCTTCGATGACGTTGCCTACTTTCTGCTGACCGCACAATCCAATCGAACATTCTCCGTTGCTGTGACGGCCCTCGACGAATCCGGCAACGCCAGCGAACTCAAGACGCAGCCGGTCATCGGTGCGTGGAGCGCGTCCGACCCGCAAGGCACCGCACCCGGCGCGTTTACGCCGTCCCCGTTCAATCAAATCACTGCCGGCATGACGCGGCTGGATGCGCAAGTCTTATCCTCGGGCAACCTGATCATCGGCATCTCCGATGTTCGCGGCGACGGCCGACCGGACTATCACTACCACGCCCACATCCTCTATGCCGACGGCGTCGCGCCTGCGCGCATCGGGGTAAGCGGGGGCGCAATCAAAGTACAGGGAACCGGCTTCGCACCCGGATTCGCCAGTACAATCGGCGACACGGTAGCGTCGCAGCTCGCCGTGAGTGCGGGCCAAATGATTCTCGCCGCACCCGCTTCCACCGACGGGCCTCAAAACATCGCAATTACCGATCCTGTAAGCGGCGCCTCCACGACCATGACCGGCGCTCTGACCTATGGCGCCGCAGCCACCGATAGCATCGTTCTGTTGTACGGGCTCAATCCGAACACACCGGTTGGCACGCAGGCGACGAATCCCGTCAGCGTCCGCGTCATGGCCGCTGATGGCGTTACTCCCGTCAGCGGTGCCACGATCGGGTGGAGCGCCAACAATGGGTTGCAACTCTGGGCCTGCGGCGGCGCGTCGTCGTGCTCGGTCACCAGCGATCAGAATGGAGACGCTGCAACCTGGCTCACACCCGGCGCGTCCGGATTGGCAACTCTCACCGCAACTCTTGCCCCCGGCGTTTACAGTCCGGCGAAATCGGTCACTACGTCGCTCAATGCCACGGAGTCGTCATCTGACATTGGAGTCTCCACGCCCTATCTTTGGATCTCGCAGGGAGCCAGCCTCGGCATTCCCCTGACCGCGCGCGTGCTCAGCAACGGCATTCCACGAAGCGGATCGCAGGTAAACTTCACCATCGTGAGCGGCTCCGGAACGTTGAGCGGTGCCAGCGCGGCGACCAACTCCACCGGATATGCCACTGTCACACTCACAGTCGCGCAGTTCACCGCGCTGGTACAAGTGAGCGTCTGCGTGGCTCCCGGGAATGTTCCGTGCGCCGTGGTTTACGCCAACCCGGTTCCGCTGGCGCAACAGAATCTGCAGCCCATCTCTGGCGGCGGACAGGTTTCCACCGGGCCGGCATTTCAGCCGATTGTGGTACGCGTCACCGATTCGGCATCCCCGCCGAATTCAGTGGTGGGCACGCCCGTCGCATTCCTGACGACGGTCTTGCGCCCGGGCGGAACCGCTCCGGCGAATGGCGGTGGAGAAACGAACTCCGGCAATCCCGCGATGCCTGTGATTCTGCACGTAAGCCAGAACAGTGCTGTGAGCGATGTCAATGGGCTGGCCAGCATCACGCCCTCGGGCGCGGGATTCAGCCCGCCGGTAGAAGTGGACGTCGCGGTCTCGGCGGGCACGTCCGCGTTGCTGGATTATCCGCTGTTCGTGCTGCCCGCGGCAGCCAGCGGCGACGCTTCCGACGCTACCACCTCGCCTCCGACCCGCGCCCCTCTCCGGGCCCCTCTGAACGAAGAGAGGTAACCGAAAGAGAAATTATCCGGGGACAGCCGCCCTTGGCTGTCCGGAGGCGAAGCGGAGCCTTTTATGCGGAGCCTCCAGCCTGTCCTGAAGACGGCGCGCTTCTTGTGGGGACGGGCCCGCCCTCGGCTGTCCAGCCGCGAAGCGGCGAAAGAATGCAGCCCACAGCGCAAGCCGTGGGTGGGGGGGGCGACAGAATTGGGGTTTTTCCACAGCCGTCACGCAAGAAATCGAATTCCTGTGACGAACAACCTTTACTGAGATTCAAGCAAAACGCAGACTGGGTCTATGCGCGCCATCACCTCACGTGCAAACCCGAACAGATCGGCAGAGGCCCTCGGCGTTGAAAGTCGGAACAACTCCTTACTCCACAATATTTTACGAGTAAAATCCTTGGAATCAATATTTTGCCAGCCCCCCATACATCGAACGAATCGCAACTTGCAGAAAACAAGGATTTTGTCAGATCGCTCCAGAAAACGCAGCGGCGACATCCACGCATCCACGCCGTTAACCCCTTATCTTTCAATATTTTACTTATAAAATCCTTAGAATCAATATTTTGCGCCCAGAAACCCGACCCTGCAGACCGTAACATTAAGAAAACAAGGATTTTGCGAGATCGACATCAAAAAAAATGCGAAATATCGGTATGCCACCAGCCCCTACTTCGTCCAGCGGTCGACCCAATCATTCACCGTCCTGTACCAGAGCTCGGAGTTCTGCGGCTTCAGCACCCAGTGACCTTCGTCAGGGAAGTACAGCATCTCCGAGGGCACGCCTTCCATCTGCAGCGTGGTGAACAGCTGGAAGCCTTCGCTCACGTCGAGGCGGTAGTCGCGTTGGCCGTGGATCACCAGCGTCGGCGTCTTGAAATTCTTCGCGTACTGGTGCGGCGACCACTTCTCGTAGCTCGCGCGATTGTCATAGGGCGTGCCCTTGAACTCCCAGTCGTTGAACCAGAGTTCTTCGGTCGTGCCCCAAGTGGACTCGGCGTTAAACATGCCATCATGGGTCACGATGCACTTGAAGCGGTCGGTGTGGCCGAGGATCCAGTTGGCCATGTATCCGCCGTAGCTGGCTCCCAGCGCGCACTCGCGGTTTTTGTCGATGAACGGATACGTCTGCTCGGCGTAGTCGAGGCCCTTCATCAGGTCTTCAAACGGAGCGCCGCCCCAATCGCCATTGATGGCGTCAATGAACTTCTGCCCGTATCCGGTCGAGCCGTGGAAGTTGATCATGATGACGACGTATCCGCTGGGCGTCGAAGAAGTTGGCGCCGCGAACAGCTCGGGATTCCAGCGGAACGACCAGTCATCTCCCCAAGCCCCCTGCGGCCCGCCGTGGATGAGAAACTTCACGGGATATTTCTTCGAAGCATCAAAGTTCGGCGGCTTGACCAGGAAGCCTTCGACTTTGTCGTTGTGAGCGCCGGTGAACCAGAAAGGCTCAAGTGTGGACGTGGCGACCTGAGAAAGGGTGGCGTCGTTCAGATGCGTGAGCGGAGTCGGCGGAGGTGTCGGAAGATCACCGCACGGGTTGTCTTTCCCATTAGGACACAGCAGGTATCGGTGAATTGCCACCGGCCCCAAGATGGAATTGTTTGTGAACAAAAGATCAACTCCATCTGGTGTAACCGTCAGGCCGTCCATACTGCCCATGGGAAGAAAGAACTCGAGACGCTGACCGGTTGCAACCAGAACCGAGAGGACCTTTGATTTCCCCTCCTCGTCAATCACAAAGTGGATCCGAACCGAATTCGGCGACCAGGTAAAACTCCCAACCCAACGATCCAGATTCTCCGTCAGATTCTTCCTCTCCGCGGTCTTGCGGTCGTAGAGCATCAGGCGGAAGCGGTCGCTCTCGTATCCCGGACGCTGCTGGGCACGGTAGGCGATGTAGTGGCCATCGGGCGAATAGAGCGGCGTCGAGTCGCTGGCAGGATTGTCGGCGGTGATGTTCCTGGTCTGTGCCAAAACCTGGGCGGACGAGGCGTCCGCCGCTACCTGGACCGGGACGATCCACAGATCGTTGTTGGTGGAAGCCGCCGGATTCTTGTCGTGATTCGACGCGTAGCAAATCTCCTGCCCGTCGGGCGAGAAGGCATAGTCATCCTGCCCGCCCAGCGAGAACACCGGCGCATCGTAGTCGCCGGGAGTGAGGTCCCGAGGCACTGCAGGAGGATGAGTAACGAGGACATATCCAGCGCTGGTATCCGGAACCTCAACTACGAAGATGTGACTACGCTTGCCTTCCTTGTAGGCGTTCCAGTGGCGATAGAGCAGATGATCAAAAATCTGTGCTTTAACTTTGGACTTCTCGGCCGCCTCGATCTTATTCGCATTGCAGATAGCCTCTTCTCTGGGTATGCCGTCGCACTCGGGGTAGACATCCGAAGTGAAGAGAATATGTTTGCCATCGGGAGACCACAGTTCGCCGCTGGCATCGGTGAGGATGGAACTGAGGGGGAAAACTCCGGCCACCGTGCCAGTTGTGCCATCGAAGTTGGCAATCCACACCAGAGATCGGCCTCCCTTCGTCGACAAGAACGCGAAGCGCTTGCCATCCGGCGCCCAGCGCGGGCGGTCGGCATCCTGGTCGGCGATCAGGATGCGTTCCGTGGTTCCCACGTCTCGCAAATTCGGCGAGACGTGGGGCACCCCACTTTTTTCTTGGGACACCCCACTTTTTTCTTGGCGCATCCCACTGTCGGCTTGGTTGGAACTGGGGTGCCCCATATCTCCCTGATTTTGGGAGACATGGGATTCACCATTCAGCGGCACGATCCAGATGTGCGGCGTCTTGGTATTGGCGGCAAGATCGACGTCGGTCACGCTGAAGATCACCCACTTACCGTCGGGCGAAACCTGCGGATCGCCGACGCGCTTCAGCTTCATCATGTCGTCGAAAGTGAAGGGATGTTTGGCCTGCGCGAGAGCGGGAATTGCAAAGGCAAGTACGAGAAGGGAGAGAAGAAGACGGCGCATGAAGACCTCCTGCGGCAAACGGATGAGTGTAGCAGGAGCCGGTTTTGGCCGCTAGCTGCGAGCTCCGAAGATGGCGGTGCCGACGCGCACGCTGGTCGAACCTTCTTCGATGGCCACTTCGAAATCGTGCGACATGCCCATGGAGAGAACGTCCATGGACACGGCTGGGAGCTTACGCGCGGCGGTCGCGTCGCGCAGTTCGCGCAGACGGCGGAAGTAGGGGCGCGCCCCCTCGGGATCTTCGGTGAACGGAGGCACGGTCATCAGGCCGCGAAACTCCAGGGCTTCGAGTCGCAATGCGGCCTGCAGCAGGGCTTCCCACTCCGGCGAGTGCGGTGCGACGCCGCTCTTCGCCGCCTCGCCCCCGATGTTGACTTCGATCAGCACCGGAAGTCGCCGATTCAGCTTTCGCGCGGCGGCATCGAGTTTTTCTACCAGCTTTACCGAATCGACTGAGTCCACTGCCGCGAACAGGTCCGCCGCTTTGGTGGCTTTGTTGGTCTGCAGATGTCCGATCATGTGCCATTCCGCGGCTCGCAGATCGGCAAGGGCTGCGGCTTTCCCTTCAAATTCCTGCACGCGGTTTTCGCCGAACAGGCGCAGGCCCGCCGCGTAGGCTTCGCGAATTCGTTCCGGCGGATGCGTTTTCGTGACCGCCATCAAGTTGACTTCCGATGGGGCTCGTCCGGAGCGCTTGGCGGCGGCCGCGATCTGCTCTTGCAGGGCGAGGATATTTTCGCTGACCGACATAAAGGCCATTGCCACAAAGGACACTAAGGTTCACTAAGGAATTCTTTTGTCCTTCGGTGATTTCGCTTTTCAGACTACATGATCGCGGTTGGCGGGGCGGGTTCGTCGGGACTGCCGGCATTGGCCAGCGGCACGCGGATCATCACCGCGACGAGCGCTGCCAATGCGGCAACCGCTGCCCAAATGGGGGGCGTCGAGTGGACAAGGGTCACATCTTTGCCGTAGCCGACGAGGCCGGCGATGACCAAGCCGCACAGCGCTTCGCCCGCGATCAGGCCGGACGCGGTAAGGACACCAGCGTTGTCGACCCTCGCTTTCTGCGCATCGTTGAAGCCGCGGCGATCGCGCAGGCTGTCGGTCATCCAGCGGATGATGCCGCCCACAAAAATCGCGAATGTGGTTCCCAGGGGCAGATACATTCCTACCGAAAACAGCATGACGCTTTTCACCTCGATCATGATCATGGCGAGGCCGAGCAGAATGCCGACGACCACGAGCGGCCACGCCATATCGCCGCCGACGATGCCCTTGGAGAGCATGGCCATCAGTCCCGCCTGCGGGGCCGAGAGCGCGGGACTGCCGAAGTGATACGCCTTGTCGAGGATGGCCAACGGGAAAAACAGAACCAGGGAGGCGACCACAATTCCGAACAAATCGCCGATCTGCATTTTTGAGGGCGTGCCGCCGAGGATATGTCCTACTTTCAAATCCTGCAGCATCTCTCCGGCGACCGCCGACGATACGCAAATCACCGCAGCCACTCCGAGTACGGCTGCCACTCCGCCAGTGCCGGAAACACCGAGAGCCACCATCAGAAGCGCTGCGATGACCAGCGTGCACAGCGTGAGTCCCGAGACCGGGTTGTTGGAGGATCCGATCATGCCGACCAGATTCCCGGAAACGGCGGCGAAAAAGAATCCGATAATGATCATGACGCCCGCTGCCACGAGCGAGCCGGCAATGACCTTGGAGGTGGAAAGATTTCCGGCGCCGCTGATGAAGTCGTAGTACAGCACTAACATGGCGACGAAGACGCCGGCGATTCCGGCAAAAATGGCCTTGGCCGGAAGATCGCGCTCTGTGCGGTTGGTGGCGGCATGAGCGGCAGCCGACTTCTTCAGATCGGAAACCGCGCGTCCCATCCCAACCGCGAGTTGTTTGCGCATCTTGAACAGCGTATACGTTGCGCCCACCAACATGCCGCCCACGGCAATCGGACGCACTACCGAGTAGTAGATGGCTCCAGCGAGCAGCGGCCATGCGAGGCTTTGGCCCGCGGGCTGCGCCGCTTGGATGTACGGACCAATGGTAAAGGTCAGGAGCGGAACCAGCAGGCCCCAGGCGAGCAAGCCTCCGGCAAAATTCAAAGCAGCCAGGCGCGGACCGATGATGTAACCGACTCCAAGGTAGGCGGGGCTGATATCGGGAGCGGTAAATAACGTGCTGCCGCCGGTGATGGTCGTGGCCACGTTGGGATTGGTGCTGGTGCGCAGGAGAAGCTTTTTGCCCAGCGCGCTGATGCGGACGGGAAAGGTGTTGCTGGGCGAAAACACATTCACGGCGCCGAGAAGAAACAGGAAGGCGCCGAATCCCATGTTGGCAAAAAGAATTTTGGCGGCTTTCGCGCCCTGCTGCCCGGCTTTATGAATCTCCGAGGCGGCGACCGATTCCGGGTAGGGGAGTTCTGGATCCTCGACCATCACGCGGCGCAGCAAGGTCACAAAGAGGATGCCGAGGGTGCCACCGATCATCATCAGGGCGACAGCTTTCCAGTACTGGTCGTGAGTCAATCCGGGCCAGAGTCCGGCCATGACGAAGGCGGGAATGGTAAACACGGCGCCCGCGGCGACCGATTCGCCGATCGAGCCGACGGTTCGGGCGATGTTTTCTTCGAGCAGGGAGCCCTTCATGAGCCGGAGCAGGGCCATACCGATCACGGCCGCGGGATAGGTCGCAGCGATAGTCATTCCGGCCTTGAGTCCCAAATAGGCGTTCGCCGATCCAAGGACGGCGGTCATGACCAGCCCGATCAGCAGGGCGCGGAAGGTGAACTCCTTCATCTCCATAGTTTCGGGAACGTAGGGAGTGTGCTTTTTGGCGGGCAGATCGGTCACGGGACTGCTCATAAAAGGATCCTTTTTATAGCGTGGGCTAGAACGCGATTCGCCGGCGATGACTGGCTGCGTAGAGGTGAAAACATGAGAACGGCGCACGTTAGCACGGGGCAAGCCCACATGACAAGTGCGGCCGCTTCAGTCTAGCGCAGGGCGAGAGCAGGCAGACAGGCTAACTTTGGCAGAGCACGCTGAAGGAGCGACAAGGCAGGACGCGGTTGAGATTCGCTACGCCGACTTTTTCTCCTGGCTCCTGCCGCCCGATCCGAAGGCCTCTTGTTCTTCGAGAGCCTGATTGAGTTCCCGCATCAAGTCGGTAATCTTTCTGGAGTCGAATTCGTGGGAAGCCTCCTCGGCAATCACGCGCCAAGGCCTAACTGGTTTGGATGGAGGATGGTCTGCCGTAACCCGCCCGCTCCTTTCCTCCAGGGATTTGTGAATATATCATGAAAGTGATAACTAAAATGTTAATGAAGAGCGGTGATTCGTGTATCCTGATGCGAAGCAAAATGGGGCTGCCGGGTGGAGTTGACCGTGCCCGCAGCATACGCAAGGTTTACTCGTGCGTAGTTCAGCTTCACCCCGCCCCGGTGTTAGAATGGATGGAATCGGTAATCCGCCCTTCGTTTGTCTGTGATTTTCCGCGAGGTAAAAACGTATGAGCGACTCCTCAGATTCTGCTTTCTCTCAAGTCTATCGTTGCCGCGATTGTGGCAGTGAACTGGGCTTCCGCTCTCGGCGGCGCACGTTCAGCGAACGTTTCATCTTGCCGCTGTTTCTGTTTCAGCCGGTACGCTGTGGAGAGTGCTTCCGGCGCGATTACCGGCTGATCTTTACACCGGTACGCCCAAGGCTGTCGGAAACTGTCCGGCCCATGCCTGCGAAATCGGTTGCGCCGCCCAATCGACACGTTGCCTAGCACGCTTCTGGCCGCTATACTCTAACGAGGTAGAGAAGTTGTACTGCGGGACCACTGTGTCCGCGAAGCACGAGGAGGCCGTCTTCAGCAGTAGTGAGGACCGAATCCGGGCTGGTCAAGCCACAATTGCAGTAGCTGGGCCCCCTGTTGTTTACGGCGGGGCATCGTCGGGCTCTGGGCAAGTCTGGATACGCCACGGCGTTCAAAGTCTGTTCTCAGTTCTGTTTCCTTCCGACTGCCGCATCTGCGGCTTTCCGTTACTGAACGTCTCACGGCTTCCGGTATGCCCCGAATGTCTAGGTAGCATTCATCCATTGAGCGGCAAGGTGTGTTCGATTTGCGGCGAGCGCGTTCTTTCGTCTTACGCCACGACCGATGACGACGGCCTGCGGAGATGCCCGATCTGCCGCCGCATCGACCGTCCCTTCGAACGCGCGGTTGCCTACGGCAGCTATGAGGGCGCGCTCCGAGAACTGGTCCATATGCTGAAGTACGACGGCGTGCGCCCGGCCGCCAGGCTGCTTGGACGAATGCTGGCGGAGTCTGTGGCCGGACTGGAACGGGCGTTTGAACAGGAGACGGTGCTGGTCATCCCCGTACCACTGTTCAAAGCGAAGCGGCGGCAGCGGGAATTCAATCAGGCGGAACTGATCGCGCGGGCGGCATTGCAGCTTTTGGGCGCACGTTTCCGGCTGGCAACAGATATTTTGCAGCGCACGCGGGACACCCATTCGCAAATCGGTCTGACCAGCCACCAGCGGCGGGAAAATCTGCGGGGTGCATTCGGGGTAGCGCGTGCCCAGGAAGTCACTGGGCGAGAAGTGCTTCTCGTGGATGATGTCTACACCACGGGGACAACGGCGACGGAATGCGCGCGAGTGCTGGGGAAAGCCGGCGCCTCCAGGGTGTGGGTGGCGACCGCGGCACGGACCCTGAAATTCGCATCCAAGAACGCTGAGATTTATGGTGCGGACTTGGCCGAGCCAAGTTTGAAGGTTTCAGAGTCTGAAGGTTTCAAGGTAGAAACCGAATCCGACGAGATCGAGGCCGTGCACTCGGGAGACTTGAAACTTTGAAACATTGAATTTGAATTTTATGTCACTACGCATGGAACACGACGCAGGATCCCGGCATGCCGCCGGCCTGTTCACGCCGGCGGCTCCGCACCGCGCCGGAGACGGCCACGCTCTGCTTGCACCCGTCCTCGTGCTAAACGCATCGTATGAGCCGATTAATGTTTGCGCCGCGCGGCGAGCGCTGGTGCTGGTGCTCAAGGGCGTGGCCATGACGGAAGAGGAGAACGGACACTTTCTGCATTCGGCGCGAGTGGCCATGCGCTTGCCGTCGGTGATCCGGCTGCTCGAGTACCGCCGTATTCCACATCAAAGCCGCGCGCTCTCGCGGAAAAATATCCTGCTGCGCGATCGCAACACCTGCCAATATTGCGGCACGGTTCTGCCGTCGGGCGAGTTGACGCTCGATCATGTGATCCCGCGCTCGCGTGGAGGCTCGTCGACCTGGGAAAACCTGGTCGCCTGCTGTCATCCCTGCAACCGCCGCAAGGGCAACCAGTCCCCTACCGAAGCGGGCATGAAGCTGATGCGCGAGCCCCGCGCCTTCAACCTTCACACCAGCCGCCACATCATGCGCTTGATGGGACGATCGGACGATAAGTGGCGGAAGTATCTGTTTTACTAAGGTTTCAAGGTGGCAAGGTTTCAGGGTTTCAAAGTGGTACTCAGTTCGCGTTTTTCTGCGCTGGAACCTTGAAACATTCGATTTTGAAACCTAGACTTTTGTGTGGCTCGCTCCTACCGCGAATTGCTTGTCTGGCAGAAGGCCAAGGCTTTGGCCGTTCATATCTATCAATCGACTGAAAAACTCCCTCGGAACGAGACTTACGGATTGACGTGTCAACTCAGGCGAGCCGCCGTCTCGGTCTCGTCGAATATCGCGGAGGGGCAAGGAAGGCTCACATCCGGGGAATTCTGCCATTTTCTCGGGCAGGCACGCGGCTCTCTGCTGGAGTTGGAAACGCAGCTCGACATCGCGGTCGAGCTAGCTTATCTCGATCCAAACGAACAGCGAACGTTGGCGGAAGAGACCTACCAAGTCCTGGGTCTCTTGAATCGACTGATCGAATCCCTTCGCCGGAAGCATCCGGTTCCACGTTGAAACCTTGAAACTTTGAAACTCTGAAACCTTAGAAACGCCTTACTGCGGCTTGTTCTGATCTGGCGTCTGCTGCGGCTTCTGCTCGTCTTTCGGAATCTCCTTGCCTTGATACAAAATCTTCACATTCGATCCGAAGCGTTTGTAATCTTCGTATTTCACGATTTCTTTGATGTGCACGTCTTCCAGCTTGAAGTGCAGTTCGTCGTCGGCTTTGGTGTAGACCGGGAACCAGTACTGGCCGTCGATCTGCTGGCGCCACGTGGTGAACTTGGGGAACAGATTTTCCTGATCGCCGCGCCGCTTGACTTCATTGCAGGGTTTTCCGTTGCACAGGTCGGGGACAGTTTTGCCATACGTCTTTACGATCTGGAAGTCGTGGTCGTCGACCCATACTCGTCCCTGGAAATAGCGCTTCTTGCCTTCAATTTTTTTGGGAGCGATGTCGAAGACGTAGCAGTGCAACTCATCTTCCTGCTGCTGGCCGACGTAAAGAATGTTGTATTCGGGTAAGTCTTCGGTTGTGAGTACGAAGGGCAGACGGTGGCGAATATCTTGCATGTCCTCTTGCGACATGTAGATTTTCGTCAGGTTCGACTGCGGAGCGAAGACCACGTTCTCGATGCGATGCCCCTTGTCATCGAACATGACGTCGAACACTTCGTGATATTGTCCATCGACGGTATCGCCGTCGAGAGTCTCTACCGTGACGTCCTGGCGATAGGTGTACTGATCGCGCGCTTTGGCAAATTCTGTTTCCTTATCGGCGAAGCGCGTGATGATCGCCTCGGGCGTGGTGTTTTTGGGAGGGTCGGTTTCGAGTGGGCCTTCCTGGGCGAACGCGGAGCGGGCTGCCAACCCCCAGGCCAGCAGCGTCAGGCAAAACAGAAGACGACCGAGTAGCTTCATTCGACTAGTCTATCGAATCTGGGTGGAGATGGAGTAGGGACACAAATTGTTTTTGGCGCCCCAAATCCAGGCAAACCCGCGAACCCCGCCAGGCCAGTTAAATTCTTGGGCAGACACCGCGGCTACCCTACCCTCCAACCCCTCTCCGCTCAGTGAGGCTGGAGGGAGGGTGCTGCAGTTCTGCCACTCAGTTGGATGCCTGCGGCCCGCAGAGGTTGCCGATTGGGATGGCTGAGCTCTTGTGCAATTCCGGTGAATGGCGTGGGGGCGAAACGCAGCTCGGCCAGAAGGTACGCTATTTTTCATAGACATATTTTCATAGAAATTTAATATGAGGAGCTTCTGTCTTTAGCTGGATTTTCTGAACCGACATGTTTGCCATCTACGAAGACGACGGTTGCGTGACGTTCGCGGTGAAGATCCATCCACGCGCAAAAAAGGACGGCATAAACGGCGAACTAGGCGAGGCTCTGAAACTCTCGCTGACCGCGCCACCCCTGGAAGGCCGGGCCAACCAGGCATGCATTGAATTCCTCGCGAAACTTTTGAAGGTGCCGCGATCCTCCGTTACCATTGCGTCCGGCCACACCAACCGGTATAAGGTGATCCGGGTGGCAGGAGTAACCGGGCAGTACGTCCGGGATCGGCTGCACCGGTAGTCGGCAGTTGACTGGCACCGACGGCAGGAACGGGCAGAGCCTGCCCTGAGCTTGCCGAAGGGAGTGCCCGCGCCACACGATCGCGCCACACAGGCAGGAGCCACTTTGACCTTTTCTGCACGTTTTCATGAGATCCGCACCGGATTCGAACGGCCTTTCTGGATAGCCAATATCAGCGAACTCTTTGAACGGCTCTCTTACTACGCCGTCTTTGCCGTGCTGGCGCGGTATCTGCACGAAGGTTTGCATTTCGATCTCGAGCGCTCCAGCAGCTTGACTGGCATGTTCGGCGGCTGGGTCTGGTTTCTGGCAGTCGTGGGAGGCGCAGTCGCCGACCGTCTCGGATTCCGGCGCGCGCTTTCGGTGGCCTACCTGATTCTCAGCGTGGCTTATTTCCTGCTGGGCTCGATCGCTTCCAGTTGGCTCGCCCCGTTGCGCGACCACGTGCCGTTGGTGACGCTGGTCGCGTTCGTTCTGGTATTGCCGGCGTTGGGCGTTGCCCTGGTGAAGCCTTCGGTGGTTGGAACGACGGCGCGGGCTTCCCAAGAAAATGTCCGGTCGGTGGGATATTCGATTTACTACACGCTGGTCAATGTCGGGAGCACGTTAGGGCCGCTGCTGGCGGGTTGGGAGCAGGATCACGGCAGCGCTCCGGGCCTGTTTCGTGTTGCGGCTTTGAGCGTCTTCCTCATGTTCTTCCTCGTACTCTTGTTTTTCAAGGAGCCGCGACGTTCGGAACAAGGAGGCGCCGCCAGCCTGGGGCAGGTCGGAAGAAACTTTCTCACGGTGCTCTCGAATCCGCGCTTCATGCTGTTTCTGCTGATCTTCACGGGATACTGGATCGTCTTCTGGCAGGAGTTCATTGCGCTGCCGCTTTACATCTCCACCTACGTCGATCCGAATGCCAACACAGCACGAATTCTGGCAACAGATCCCATTGTGGTCATCTGCTTCACGATGGTGATCGGATTTCTGACTAAACGCATGCACGCGTTTCACGCGATTGTGCTGGGGACATTGATCTCGAGCGTGGCGTGGATTTTGCTGATCGTGCATCCGTCGGTGTGGATGGCGGTGGCAACGCTGGTGGTGGTGGCAATTGGAGAGATCGTGCAACAGCCGCGTTATTACGACTACATCTCGCGGCTGGCGCCGGCTGATCAGCAAGGGACATACATGGGATTTGCGTTTCTTCCGCTGGGCATCGGATCGTTCATCGCCGGCAAATTCAGTGGCTGGCTGATGCATCACTTCGGCGAAGAACTGCACCGTCCGCAAATGGTGTGGTGGTGGGTAATTGGCGTAGGAATCACGACCACAATTCTTCTTTGGATTTACGATCGGCTCGTCCGGGCAGAAACAGTGGATGCGGAACAGGATGGCGAGCACATCTCGAAAACCTAGCCACTCAGAGCTCCAACAACTCACTGGCAGAGCTGCAGAAGTTGCTGCGCAAATTCGGCGCGCGCTTCGCGATGGGGGCTCAGCCGAACATGCATCCGGAGTCCAGTGGTTCTTCAAGAACGCGATCAAATCCCACGGATGGTATACCGCGGATCTCCGCCGCGCGGTGCGGCGTTGCCGGAAAGAAATTCTACGCGCGCATGAGTTTGAGTTCCTGGTGAAGGTAGCGGATCAACTGTTCTCTGGCCCGGTATTGGAGGAGAAAGTTGCGGCCGTTTTTCTCCTGGAAAACCTGGACGACAAGTGTGGCGATCGCGAGTTTCGCATGTTTGAGGCATGGCTCGACCGCATCAGCAGTTGGGCGGATCATGATGGGCTGGTGCATTATCTGATTGCTCCGGCGGTCGTGGCGAAGCCGGGACGCGTGAAAGGCGTTTTCCGTTGGGCGAAGTCTCCCGATCGATGGCACCGCAGAGCGGCGTGCGTGGCCTTGATTCGCGGGGCGAGGGCAAAGATATTCTTCCCGGAGATTGTGAAGCTGTCGGATCTTCTGCTTGCGGATTCCGACGACATGGTGCAGAAGGGTTTGGGATGGCTGTTGCGGGAGACGGCGAAATTTGATGCCAGGCGCACCGTGCCGTATCTGATGAAGATTCGCGGACGGGCTCCGCGCTTGGTGCTGCGGACGGCGTGTGAGACGTTGCCAGCGGTGTTGAAGAAAAAAATTCTGTCGAGCAAGGGAATCGGCTGACCCCACATGGACCTCATTTCTTGCATCCCCTCTCCGGCGGCCTGATTCGCTGAAATCTCTGCTCTTGTTTACAATAGAAGTTTGCCCATGAACCTTGCTGCGATTCAGTCTGCGCTGCGCGAACGCAACATTGATGCGTGGCTGTTTTGCGACCATCATCATCGCGATCCGATTGCCTACCGGGTGCTGGGACTGCCTGCGAATCTGATGGTGACTCGGCGGTGGTTCTACCTGGTTCCGGCCGAAGGCGAACCGTTGAAGCTGGTGCACAAGATCGAAGCCGGCCATCTCGATTCCCTGCCCGGCAAGAAAACGCAATATTCGGGCTGGCAGGAGTTGTTCGACAAGCTGAAAGGCATGCTGGCGAACCATCGCGACATCGCCATGCAGTATTCGCCGAACAATATTATTTTCTACATCTCGCTGGTCGATGGCGGCACGATCGACCTGATCCGCGGACTGGGAAAGAACGTGGTCAGCTCCGCCGACCTGGTCGCGCAGTTTGAATCAACTTGGACCGACGAGCAGATTCAATCGCACTTCGCCGCGCGCGACAGCATCGATTCGATCGTCGCCGAGGCCTTCAAGGAAATCGGACGGCGCGTGTGCAATGGCGGCACGACAGAACACGAGATCCAGCAGTGGTTCATGGAGGCCTTCGCCCGCGAGAACATTGTGACCGATGATCCTCCGATCGTCGCGGTCAACGCGAACGCCGGGAATCCGCACTACGAGCCCCACGCTAGCCATCCCATGCCCGTCCGCGAAGGCGATCTGATTTTGCTCGATGTTTGGGGAAAGAAGAATACTCCGAATGCGGTGTATTACGACATCACATGGATGGGCTTTGTGGGCAATGCGCTCTCGGGGCGTATGCACGAGGTATTTGAGATTGTCCGTGACGCGCGCGATGCCGGAGTGAAGACCGTGCTGGACGCCATCCAATCGGGCCGGCGCATTGCGGGATGGGAAGTGGACCGTGCCACTCGAGGACATATCCAAAAGGCCGGCTATGGCGATTATTTTATTCACCGCACCGGACATTCCATCGGCACCGACGTCCATTCCAATGGGGCCAACATGGATGACCTGGAGATTCACGACGAGCGGCAGATTCTTCCCAATTCCTGCTTCTCGATCGAGCCCGGCATCTACCTGCCGGAATTTGGTGTGCGCAGTGAAGTGAATGTGCTGGTGCGCACCAAGTCGGCGGAAGTGACTGGGAAAATTCAACGAGAGATTGTGACCATCTGAATGGCAAATTTCACCACAGAAAAGAAAATGGCGCAGGCTGAATCGATTAGCCTGATGGCGGTTCTGGCGCCGGCGATCGGCTGGCTGATTCCGGGGGCGGGCCATATGATCCAGAAGCGCTGGATCCGGGGCGCGCTGCTGTTTCTCTCGATTGTTTCTTTGTTTCTGCTGGGACTCGCCATGCAGGGCCGCATCTACAAGGCGAATGGCGGCGACATTCTCGACATTCTCGGATTTATCGGCGATATCGGTGCCGGCGGTCTCTACATTCTGACCCTGGCCAATGACTGGGGCCAGGGCGCAATCGCGTTTGCCACCGCCGATTACGGAACAAAGTTCATGATCGTTGCCGGACTGTTGAACTTCATCGCCGTGGCGGACGCCTATCACATCGCGATCGGAAAGAAACGATGAACATTACCCTTAATCATTTCAGTGCGGCGGTGGTGTTCGCGCTCTGCGCTTCCATCGTATTCGGCATTACTCATCGCGATACGACCCGCGAAATGGTCCGCTACGGCCTGTATTGCTTCGCCATGTTTTTGGGCGGGGTATTCGTGGCAGGCTGGGCGATGTGGCTGTTGCGGAGATGAGCTGTCAGCTCTCAGCCGTCAGCTCTCAGCTAAGACCGTAGCTGATTACTACTTCGAACCCTCTCTCCAAACCCTCCCGAAGACCAATGCAACGGGCGACTGGGAGTTTTTACTGAAGGCTGACGGCTGATAGCTGTTGGCTTCTTTCACCCTTCCCACACGAACGCGTCGAACACTTTCTTGGTGTCGAAATTCAAGCGGCGATAGAGGGCGACGGCTTTGCTGTTGGCCTCCGTCACTGTGAGTGACAGCGCGGAGAAGTTGCGCTTGCGCAGATTGCCTCCCGTCGCGGCGAGCAGGGACTCACCGATCTTCCGTCCGCGATACTCCGGCAGCACGCACACCTGCGTGACATGGCCAACGTCGTTCCGTACGCGCGAGCAAAGGATCAGTCCGATCATGGTGCGCGCCTTGCGATCGAAGGCCACAAAGGAAGATTCGGCGTCGAATACACCACATCCCGGAAAACGCACGATGTTGTTAAGGAAGCGCAGAGAGCCGCTCAGGGTGTGGTACTGATCGTTGATCTGGGCATCGACGTGACCGCGATAGGAAGCGGTGATGACGGCGGCGGACGGCTGATAATCCGCATCGGCCCAAGGGCGAATCTCAACTTCGGCATGAGGGGAAAGCTCTTGCGGAGCAGATTTCGTCAGTGGCAATACCATGAATAGCCGCGGATGCCGCTGAAATCCGGTTTCCAGAAATGGTCTGGACACGGCATTGGCGTCGTGCGCCAACAACTGGGCTTCCACGCGATGAATGCCCGGAGATTGCTGCAGAGTTTCGATCACGTGCGTGAGCAGGCGAATCTCCACCTGGCGCGCCTCGGGCAAGCGGGCGCCGTTGGTGACATAGAGATCGCCAATCACTCCCTTGCTGCCTTCGTAGACGAAAAAGGAATATCCGAAGACGCGGCCGCGATCGACGGCGGCGTAGCCGGGCAGAATCTTGGCGTCGACGTAGCGCAGAATCATCTCCGCCGAGCCCGAGTAATCCCAGGAAAGCTGGCGAGCCCACACATAGGTCTCGTCCTCAAGCAAAGAACGCAGGTCGACGGAGGAAAAATGTCTGAGGTCGAGAATCTCCAAACGGGCTCCTGCAGCGGCAAATGGAGCGGCCATGTCGCGGCAAAAATCCGAGTGTAGATGGTTCGATGAACAGAGGCAAACCGGGCGAATATAGGGCGGCAATAGCGACAGGGCTCGGTGAGCTCTGCGTGGGTGGCATCACAGCAAAGCGTGATGGATCTCACAGACAGTGCTTCCTGCGGACGTACCCAGCGACACCCAGCGGGGCGTCCCTAGATTTAAGTCTTGTGATTACATAGGATTACAGGCGCCGCCCCGTTTAAGGCCTGGGTGCTTCGCCTCACGGCGAACTGTGACTCCGGTCACACCGTCCTGCTTTCGTTCCCGGCATAATCACATCCTCGCTGTTGAACATTCGGAGTGATCTTCACTCCCAGCTGGGGGATCTCGTGGCAAAAGGACGTGTTTCGATCGTCGTGGAGCGCTGCAAGGCTTGCGGCTTTTGCGTGGAGTTTTGTCCCACCCACGTGCTGGCGCTCTCTTCCGCCTTCAATTCCAAGGGCTACCATCCGCCGCACGTGGTGCACCCGGAAAAATGCAGCGGCTGCGACCTGTGCGGCATGTACTGCCCGGACTTCGCGATCTACGGCAACAAAGTGACCGAGGCGAAATCCCCGGAAGCGGCCAAGGCCGGAAAGGCCACCGGAGGTGAGAAATGAAAGCCGATCCTCATGGCGTTCTGACCGGAACGCATTTTATTGACGGCGACCACGCCTGCTGCGAAGGCGCCCTGGCTGCCGGGGCGAGATTCGCCGCAGGCTATCCCATTACGCCATCGACCGAAGTCGTAGAGCGATTTGCTGCGCGGGTTCCCACCGTCGGTGGAAGCTTCATCCAGATGGAAGACGAATTGGCTGCCTCGATCGCGCTGCAAGGCGGAGTGTGGGGCGGAGCAAAGGCCTTCACGGTCACATCCGGCCCGGGTTTCTCTCTGATGATGGAGCACATTGGCTACGCGGCCATGACCGAGACGCCGTGTGTGTTCGTCGACGTGCAGCGCGGCGGGCCCTCCACCGGCTTGCCGACACTTCCGGCGCAGGCCGACATGATGCAGGCGCGCTGGGGATCGCACGGAGACTATGAGATCATCGCGCTCTGTCCGAACTCGCCGCAGGAATGTTTCGATCTCACCATTAAAGCGTTCAACCTGGCCGAAGAGTTCCGCGTACCTGTGATGTTCATGATGGACGAAGTCGTGGGACACATGACGGAGAAAGTCGTGATCCCGCCCGCGGATGAAATCGAAGTGGTGCCGCGCAAGCACACCCGCAAATCGATTGAGGATTACCTGCCCTACGAAACCAATGGAGACCTGGTGCCGGAGATGGCGCATGCCGGCGAAGGCTACAAGTTC
This sequence comes from uncultured Acidobacteriota bacterium, assembly GCA_963719865.1. GTDB lineage: Bacteria > Acidobacteriota > Terriglobia > Terriglobales > Acidobacteriaceae > Sulfotelmatobacter. The sequence goes on from CAVRDS010000018.1 coordinate 50,319, forward strand.
CATGTGACGGGCCTGACGCATGATGAGCGCGGCTATCCGAACATGACGCCGCAGACGCAGGACAAGCTGGTCCGGCGGCTACAGAACAAGATTCGCAACGCTGCTGACCGCATCTGCCTGTTCGAAGAAGAGCGACTGGACGACGCCGATGTGGTTGTGGTTTCGTACGGCATCACGTCACGCGTGGCGCAGCGGGCCATTGATGCGGCGCGCGACCTCGGCCTGAAAGTGGGCAAGCTGCGGCTGATCACCGCGTGGCCCTTCCCCGAGAAAAAGATTGCGGAAGTGGCCGCGCACGTAAAAGCGTTCGTCGCGCCCGAACTCAATCTGGGCCAGATGGTGAACGAGGTGAAACGCGCTGCCGACGGTAAAGCCAAGACCTACGCCGTGTCGCACGCGGGCGGCGGAGTCCACAATCCTGACGAAATTCTGAATGCCATCGTGGAGGCAAGCCGATGCTGAATGTTCTCAACGACGAAACCGTGAACCCAGTCGAACCGTTTTTGCGCAGCGACCGCATGCCCCACATATGGTGCCCGGGATGCGGCATTGGCACGACGGTCAACTCTTTTGCACGCGCCCTGATCGATTCGAAGATCGATCTGCAATCTTTGGCTTTGGTCTCGGGAATCGGCTGCACCGGACGCGTGGCGGGATACGTGAAGCTGGATTCGTTCCATACTACGCACGGCCGCGCCATTCCCTTTGCTACCGGATTGAAGCTGGCGAATCCCAAGCTGAATGTCGTGGTCTATTCGGGCGACGGTGACTTGTCGGCGATTGGCGGGAATCATCTGATTCATGCCGCGCGGCGCAATATCGACCTGAAGGTGATCTGCGTCAACAACCTGATCTATGCGATGACCGGCGGCCAGACAGCGCCGACGACGCCCGGCCACGCGACCACCTCGACCAATCCCTATGGAACGTTCGAGCCGGCATTCAACCTGCCGCATCTGGTAGAAGCCGCGGGCGCCGTTTACGTCGCGCGCTGGACAACCTTCCACGTGCGGCAACTGGCGCGCTCGATCAGCGAGGCGTTTCAGAAAAAAGGATTTTCATTCATCGAAGTTATCTCGCCCTGCCCGACGCTTTACCAGCGGCGCAACAAGATGGGCGACGGCCTCGACACGATGAAGTACTACAAAGAAAAGAGCAAGGTAAAGAACGGCGCGCCCACGAGCGAAGTCGGACTCACGCTCAACGGCGAGATTGCGGTGGGCAAGTTCGTGGACCGCGACCGCCCCGATTATCAATCGATGATGCGCGCGCAATATGTGGAATCGCTGGGCGATCGTTATCTCGGAGACGAGATAGAAACGGAGTGCGTATGCGGCTGACCGAAATTCGAATCGCAGGCTTCGGAGGCCAGGGAGTGATCCTGTCGGCCATACTGCTGGGCAAAGCAGCGTCGATTTACGAAAATGGCTTCGCCACCATGACGCAAAACTTTGGTCCGGAGGCGCGCGGAGGCGCGTGCAGCGCACAGCTCGTGCTGTCGGATTCGCCGGTGCTGTATCCGTACGTGACCCGGCCCGACATCATGGTCATCATGTCGCAGGAGGCATACAACCGCTTCGCCCCCGAACTCAAGCCGCAAGGCCTGCTCATTGTGGAAGAAGATCTCGTGCGGGTCTCGGATCTGAAGGGCGATCCCAAGGTCTACAGCATTCCTGCTACGCGCATCGCGGAAGAACTGGGGAAGCGCATGGTGTTGAACTCGGTGATGGTGGGATTTTTTACCGCGGTGACGAAGCTTCTTACCGCCGATGCCGTGCGCAAGTCCGTGGCAGATTCAGTCCCGCCAGGATTCCGTGAGCTGAACCTGAAGGCGTTCGATAGGGGATTCGAGTACGGTAATACGACGCTCGCGGGCACTCCTCCGAAACCGGAGTTGGAAGCGCTGGCGTATTCGCAAGAGTAGAACGCAGTCACAAAGTTTTATGAAAGGCGCGGCGCTAAAAGCTGTGCCTTTAGTTTTCTTAGTCATCGTGCAAAGCGAAGGACCCATGTTATCTGGGTTCAGTGCTGGCTACTCACCGACGAGACCCAATAATAATCCAAGCCCTGAGGCGCGTAGTGACCGAGGAACGTTACTCGGCGGCCCGCAGTCTGCATTGCGACGTTATCCATCCAGGCCGTCGGAGCTACCAGCAGGTGCTCAGTCGAAGGAACCTCTCCTGACTCGTAGCGCGCGATAACCTGGTTGCGGTAGAAGGCCAACCCGTATTCCACTTCCCGAGACGATCCACAGACGGCAAGCGGCAGCTTATGCGTCTCGACGCCCGCCAATTCGATGGCCAGCGGACGCGCCGAAAGCTTCTCATCGATCGCCGCAGTCCCCATCTTGAGCACGGCTGCGACCGCCAGCACCACCGGAATCAGCGTGACAAAGCGCAACATGCGCAGTCGCAAGCGGCTGACTAGCGTCAACGCAATGCCGATGCAGACTACGAACGCAATTGCGAGCGCGAATAGCAAAGGACGTCCGCCGGGCAGTTTGTGCTTCATCACGATATATCCGCCGAGCAGGGCCGGAACGATTGGGGCGGACGCAACCAGCGCGTGCAACACCGCCAGCCATCTCGATGCCGGCTCCTCATATTCGAAATGCCGCCGGAGATAATCCGCCAGCAGCACGGCGCCCGCGGGGATTGCGGGAAGGATATAGCCGGGCAGCTTCGATTGCGAAATCGAAAAGAACAGAAGCGGAACAATCAGCCAGCCACAGGCAAAGATGCCGAACTCTAATTCCAGATCCGGCTCAGTTCGAGTTGACTTGCGCTTCGCCCACCACGTCCGCACCCCTTCCATGCCAGCCGCCGTGACGAAAACAATCCAAGGCACAAGAGCCAGCGCGGTGACCGGAAGGAAATACCAGAACGGCTCCGGATGATGATAGAGACCGGTGGAGAAACGAGCCAGATTATGCTCGAGAATAAACTCGCGAAAGAATTGGGGATTTTGCACCTGCACCGCGATGTACCAAGGCAGCGCAATCACACAGAATAAAAAGATACCCGGCACCCAGAGAGTCCTCAGGACCGCGCGCCACGCACGGGTGGCTGCCGCAAAAATCAACAGAATGACCGCGCCGAGGAACGGTGCCACCGGCCCTTTCGCCAGCATGCCCAGAGCCAGGCAAACATAAAACGCGGCCAGATAGACTCGCCGTTCGCTTTCTCGCCACGCCCACCAGGCGAGCATCGCCATCGTGAACGCAGCAGCCAGCGGCATGTCCATCGAAGCTGCGCGGGCATACCCGATGATTCCCGCGCAAGACGCGGTGATGAGTGCGGCGTCGACTTCGACACCGCGGCGAAATTTTCGAAAGAATACATAGACGGCGATTACGAGCAGCGTGGCGTCCAGGGCCGCTGGAACACGGGCCGCAAGGTCGCTGACCCCGAGGATGCTGTAGGTGAACATCGCCTGCCAGTAATACAGCGGAGGTTTTTCGAGCCACGGATGGCCGCCGAGCGTGGGAGTGATCCATTCGTGGCGATCGAGCATTTCACGCGCTACCTGCGCGTAACGCGGTTCATCGGCGCCGATGAGACCGAACGATCCCAGGCCGTAGAAAAACAGAAATGCGCAGAAGCCGGCAAGCAGCAGGAAATCGGTGCGGGTGCGAGCAGTCATAGAGACAATTGTTGAATTTTGATTGTTGAATGAAATCCGCTGTTTCTTAAACGAGCTCTTATTCAACAATCACAAAGTCAACAATCAACCATTGCTTTGCTATTGTACGGAAGGTCCTCGGCGAAGCTGGAGAATGACCTCGCGGACGGAATCGACAAGCGGGCCGTCGACCGAACATCCACTGGCACATTCGTGGCCGCCGCCGCCAAAAGTTTCGGCGACCCGCGCCACGTCAATCTTGCCTTTGCTGCGCAAGCTGACGCGATATCGTCCATCCGGAAGCTCGCGGAAGAATGCGGCGACCTCCACTCCGCCGATCGACAGGGCGTAGTTCACCAGGCCTTCGCAATCCTCTTCAATAGCGCCGCAGCGCTCCATCTGTTTCTGGGTTACCCAGAAATATCCGATGTGGCCCTCGAGATGAAGATTGCGCAGGGCCTCGCCCAGAAGACGAATTTTCGCCTCGGAGTGGGCGAAATAAATTCCGCGCGCGCAATGTGCGGGATCGGCCCCGGCCAGCACTAATTCGCGCGCCAGTGCAAACGTGTTTTCATTCGTTCCTTGAAACATGAAAGATCCCGTGTCGGTCATGAGAGCGATGTAAAGACAAGTCGCGATCTCAGGGGAAAACTTCACGTGCGCTTCCCGAGCCAGGCGGAACACCATTTCCGCCGTAGCCACGGCGTGCGGATCGATCCAGTTGACGTGGGCAAACGGACGTCCGCTGACGTGATGATCGATGCTGATCAGGAAGCGATCTTCCAATCCCTCGAGCCGTGTGCGGTGAATGCTGTCGCATTCCAGAATGATTGCGGCCTGGTAGGCGCCCATAACGCGATTCGACTGCACGACTTGATCGGCAAACGGCAGCGAGCGATAGATGCGCGGCACTCCGTCGTGCAGTACGACATCGGCCTGCTTGCCCATGGCGCGCAAAAGCTGGCAACAGGCGAGCGCGGACCCGACGGCGTCGCCATCGGGACGGGCGTGCGAGGTCAACACGAAGCGCTCGTGTTGTCCGATCTGCTGGAGCACATCTTCCAGCACGTTGTTAGGCCTTCTCTCCACTGATCTCCCTATGAGACTTGTTTCGCTTTTTCGAGCGTCCTAACAGCTCTTCCACTCGAGCCTTGTCTTGCTCGGCGCGATCGAGCCGGAAATACAATTCCGGGGCGCGCCGGATGCGCAAACGCTCCACCAGTTCGTGGCGGATATATTCGCGCGCGGCTTCCAATCCTTCCAGACTTTGATCTGAATCCCTGTCGTCGCCTTCAACATTGATCCATACTTCCGCCGAGCGTCCGTCATCGGCCACGTGAACCGCCGTTACGCTGACCAGACCGATGCGCGGGTCAGCCAACTCGCCTTCCACAAGCGTTTCAATCTCCTCGCGCAGAGCCTCGCCGACCCGTCCGCGATGATGTTTGAGAGCGCGCTTTTCCACGAAACTTCACCTTAAGTAAAACGCAAGAGAATATCAGAAAATCACGCGCTCGTGTTGCGCCAACCTGTACCACGGCTGCGCTATTGTCCTCTGGTTCGCCGGAGAGCGGGTAAGTACGGAGGTAACAATATGTTAGGAATTGTTGCGTTTCTGCGCACGGGAGACAAAAAACTTCAAGGTTTCAGCAGAGAACTTCTCCCGCGCCGGTGGACTCAGAAATATTCGACGAATGAATCGGCGATCTCCGCGCCGTGGTTGTTGGCGATGCGGGTGGCAGCGCTTTCCACTTTCTTCATCAATCCATCGAGATAGTGACGAGAATGAGAAATGCTGACCACGCCAATGGTGGCGCGATTCCAGAGTTCGGCGGCGTCGAGTTCGGCAACCGAGACGTTGAAACCGGTACGCAGCCGGTCTTTCAAACTGCGCACGACCTGCCGCCGGTCCTTGATTGATTGCGCCGCTTCGATGTGGAGTTCGAGGGTGAGGAAAGCGATCATTCAGGCGTTAGGTACGACGCCATGTCGGATACAGGTAGGGAAGAAACTTGGATCGTAATACTCTCCCTGGTCTTCGTGGCACCAAATACCGAAAGCAATGACGTAACCGACGAACTTGTTACCCTTAAAAACGAAAGCTCCATGGCGCAGGGAAACCGCATCGCATAAAATCGACATTTGCTCGAAATCTTCGGCAGTGGCCTCTTTTACCAACAGACCATCGAATATTGTGGGCAAATGGAATTCCTTAACACCCTTCAGAAAAACGTCGATTCGAGTTCGGAACTCTTCGGACTTTACGCTTCGTAAAAGCAACTCACTATGGCTGACAGTGTACCCCCAGACCTGAAAACGGCGCTCGGAGTTAATGATTTCAGTGGGCATACCTGTCCTGAGAACCAAGAGTTATTGAGCCATCCAGCTAGGCGATTACTTCGGCTGCGATCCGCGTCGTGACGAAGGCCTCGATGACGTCGCCGACCTTGATGTCTCCGTAATTCACGATCGAGATGCCACACTCCATGCCATGGGTGACTTCTTTCGCGTCGTCTTTGAAGCGCCGCAGCGATCCGATCTTGCCTTTGATCACGACCACGTTGTCGCGGAGCAGACGAACCTCCGAATCACGCTTGATCAATCCATCGCTCACGCGGCAACCGGCAACCGTTCCCACCTTCGGGATGCGGAAGGTTTCGAGCACTTCGGCGCGGCCCTGGTAGGTTTCCTTGATTGTGGGCTCGAGCAGACCGCTCATGGCGCGCTTGATCTCGTCCTGCAGTTCGTAAATGATCGAGTGCAGGCGGATATCGACTTCTTCCTGCTCGGCCAGTTCCTGCGCCTTGCGCTCCGGACGCACGTTGAAGCCGATGATGATGGCGTTCGACGCCGAGGCCAGCAGCACGTCGGTTTCGGTGATGGCGCCCACTCCTGACCGCAGCAGCTTCAAGCGAACCTTGTCGTTCGAAAGTTTCGAGAGCAGATCGCTGAGCACCTCGACCGAGCCCTGCACATCGCCCTTCAGGATGATGTTCAGTTCCTTGGTGCCGGCAGTCTTGATTTGTTCCGCCAGTCCTTCGAGCGAGACACGCGAACTCTTCGCCAGCGTGGCTTCGCGAGCCTTCTGCTCGCGATATTCGGAGATGCCACGCGCCTTGTCGCGATCGGCAACGACCACGAATTGATCGCCGGCCTGCGGCAAACCTTCCAATCCCAGAATCTCAACCGGAGTGGAAGGCGGAGCAGACTCGAGAGCTGCACCGCGATCATCGAACATGGCCCGCACTTTACCGAACACGTTGCCCACGACAAAGTTGTCGCCGGCATTGAGGGTGCCGTTCTGCACCAGCACGGTGGCCACCGGACCGCGGCCGCGATCGAGCTTGGCTTCCAGAACAACGCCGGTGGCGGCGCGCTCGGGAGTGGCTTTCAACTCGGCCAGATCGGCAACCAGGCAAATCATTTCCATCAACAGATTCAGATTCGTTTTCTTCTTTGCCGAGACGTCGACGAAAACCGTCTTGCCGCCCCATTCTTCCGGCACCAGTCCGCGATCGGCCAACTGCTTCTTCACGCGATCGGGCATGGCCTCGGGCTTATCAATCTTGTTGACGGCAACGATGATGGGAACTTCGGCGGCATGCGCGTGATCGATGGCCTCGAGAGTCTGCGGCATCACGCCGTCATCGGCAGCGACGACGAGCACGACGATATCGGTCGCTTTGGCTCCGCGCGAACGCATTCGCGTGAAGGCTTCGTGGCCCGGCGTATCGAGGAACACGATCTCGCGGCCGAATGCCGGAGAATCATTGTCGGTAATGCGAACTTTGTACGCTCCGATGTGCTGCGTGATTCCGCCCGCTTCTCCTTCGGCAACGTTGGTAAGGCGAATCGAATCGAGCAGGGTGGTTTTGCCGTGATCCACGTGGCCCATGATCGTGACCACAGGCGGACGCGGCGTAGCTTCGGTAGCGGCTTCTTCACCGGCGGCAGCCGCGGCGTCGATGTCCTTCGCAGCCTGCTCTTCAAACGTGATCACGTTCGTGTCGGCGCCGAAAAAGCGCGCCATTTCGCTGGCCAGTTCGGCGTCGAGCGTCTGGTTGATGGTGGCAAAGACGCCGCGAGCGAGCAGGCGCGAGATAAGATCCTTCGCGCGAATGTCGAGCTTCTCTGCCAGATCTTTGACGCTGATGCCTTCCGTGATCGTAATGTTACGGGTGATCGGCATGGGCTCGTTTGACACCACCATGCGAGGTGGCGGAACGTAGCCCTTCATCGGACCTTCTTTGACGCCGCGCGGAACATAGCGCTGGCCGGGCCGCCGCGCAGGCGCACCCGGGCGGCTGCCGGGACGAGAAGCTCCCGGAGGCGGAAGGCCCGGACCGACTCCAATCGGGCGTGGTCCTGCAGCACCCGTGCGCGTCGGATGCATCGGTCGACGCTCGCCGGGACGAAGCGGCGGACGCGGAGCTCCCACTCCCGCACCTTGCGGGCGGGGACGCTGGAAAATTGGTTGGCCGGGAACGGGACGTCCAGGAGCAGGACGCATCGTGCCTGCGGGCACACCGGCTTGCGCTGTCGGTGCGACGGGGCGCGGGGGCGGGGCCTTGTACACGGGGCGCGGCCCTGTCTGCGGAACAATCATGCGCGGCGCAGGCGGCTGCGGTGGACCTGCGGCCACCGGAGGCGCAGCAGGACGCGGCGCAGCGGGTACAGCCGGAGGCGCAGAAGAGGCAGCAAGCGAAGGCGCTGCAGGAGCGGATGGCGTAACTGTCGGAGCCGCAGGCGACGCAGCGGGACGCGGCGGCTGAGGCGCGGCCACTGACGATGCCGGCGCAGATACGGAAACAGCGGGCTTTTCCAGCGGCACGGATACAGCCGGGGGCCGGGGTGCTGGCGGGGGAACAGGCGACGGCGGTGCTGGCGGCTGTGCGGCAGCAGGCGGAACCGGCTTTGCGGCGGGAGGCGCAATCGTTGGCCTGGCGACGATCGGGGCCGGCGGCGCAGGCGCAGGACGGACCGGTGCCGCAGCCGCTTCCTTTTTTTGAGTGATGGCCTTCAGCACATCGCCAGGACGCGAGATGTGCGATAAATCGATCTTGGTCTTGATTTCTTCTTCGCCGCGCAAGGGGCGAGCCGAGCGGGCAGACGACGTCTGCGCTTCAGCCGAGCCGCGGATGTGGACCCGCACTTTCTCCGCTTCATGCTCCTCCAACGAACTGGAATGGGTCTTCTTCTCCGTCACTCCGACGAGCGGTAGCGCGTCGAGAATGGCTTTGCTTTTAACTTCCAGCTCCCTGGCGAGATCGTTGATTCGAACCTTACTCATCCGGCCTTTCTTTTCCCCGCGTTTGCTAGGTCTTCATCGCAACCTCACGGAGTCAGCTATTTGCACCCGCATACCTTCGAACCTGTGTGCGCGTGCCATGATTATTCAGTAGTTTCCGGAGCCGAACCCTCTTCGGATTCGTGCTCGTGTTTTTCTTCCGAGACAGCTTCAGCTTCCGCCGGCGTCTCGGCAACGGCCGCATCTTCCTGGGCAGCGGCTTCCGCCGCGGGCTCTGAGGAAACTGCCTCACCCTCAGCCGCCGTTTCTTCGACAGCGGGAGCGGCTGCTTCTGCAGATCCCGCTTCCAGGCTGGCGAAATAATTATTCACGGCTAGACTGATTTTTTCCACCGTCTTGGGCCCGATGCCTTCGATGGCCTCGAGCTGTTCCGGCGTCATATCAGCCAGCGCTTCCACCGTGGTCACGCCCGCAGCGCTGAGTTTCTCGACGAGGCCTTCGCCCAGACCGGGCACATTCTCAAGCGGGGTCGTAGCCTGCGGAGCCATGGCAGCCATCTGCTGCTCGACTTCCTGCCGCTTCTCTTCCTCGCTCTTGATGTCGATCTTCCAGCCCAGCAATTTCGCAGCGAGGCGGACGTTCTGCCCCTTCTTGCCGATGGCGAGCGAGAGCTGGCTGTCGTCCACCACCACTTCCAGATGTTTTTCCCCGCTGTCGATCACCGTGACGCGGCTGACTTTGGCTGGCTGCAATGCCTTCTCGGCGAAGGTGACGGCATCTTCGTGGAATTCGATGATGTCGATCTTCTCCCCGCGAAGTTCGCGGATGATCGACTGCACGCGCATGCCCTTCATGCCGACGCAGGCGCCCACCGCGTCCACGTCCTTGTCCTTCGACATGACCGCGATCTTGGTGCGTTCGCCGGCCTCGCGCGCGATCGCCCGAATGACGACTGTGCCATCGTAAATTTCAGGAACTTCCGTCTGGAACAAATGCTGCACAAGTTCCGGCGCGGCCCGCGATGCCACGACTCCCGGGCCTTTCGAGGCTCTTTCCACGCGGGCAATGACCACGCGTACGCGTTCGCCAATGGCAAACGATTCCAGCCGCGACTGTTCCTTGCGCGGCATGCGAGCTTCCGCCTTGCCGATGTCGAAAATGACATCCGGACCTTCAACGCGCTTCACCGTCGCATTGACGATTTCGCCCACGCGCCCGATATACTCGTTGTAAACCGTATCGCGCTCAGCCTCGCGCACCTTCTGGAAGATGACCTGCTTCGCCAGTTGCGCCGCGATGCGGCCCAGGATTCCTTCGGTGACTTTGGGGATCAGCAACTCGCCGCCGATTTCCAGGCTGGGATCGACCTTGCGCGCATCTTCCAGCGTGATCTGCAGGTTTGGATCTTCCACCTGCTCCGGCGTCTCGACGACAGCCTTGACCGCGAAAGCATTAATCTTTCCGGTGTCTTTGTCGAGCTTGGCGCGGAGATTTTCCTGCGACTTGTAGTACTTGCGCGTCGCCATGACGATGGCATCTTCCACCGCGCTAACCACAATCTGCGGGTCAATCCCTTTTTCCCGGCTCAGTGCGTCGATCGTGTTGTAGAGCTCGCTTGGCATAAAAAATCAAGTTTCAAGGTTTTAATGTTTCAGAGTTCAAGGTCTTTGAAACCTTGCAACTCTGAAACTATTGAAACCTATATTTCTGGCACCAGATTCGCCTTTTCCACGTTGGCGAATTCAATTTCAATTTTCTGCCCGGCCGCGTCGCCCATCCTCTTGCGCGACTTGTGGCTGGCCACGCTAAGATCCAAGGTCAACCGGCCATCCTGGAAGCTTTCCAGCCGGCCTTCGAAGTGACGATTATTATCCACCGGCTGCCGCGTCGTCAGCTTCATGCGGCTTCCGGTGAAGCGCGTAAAATCCGCGGCCTTCACCAACTTCCGGTCCAACCCGGGCGACGAAACCTCCAGCGTGTACGATCCCGGCATCACATCTTCCACGTCAAGGATCGTGCCAAATTCGCGGCTGAAGTTCGCACAGTCTTCGTGCGTGACCCCTGCCAGCGGGTCGGTGCCCGCCGCGGGCTTGTCCAAAAATACCCGCAACATGCGCGCCTTGCCGCCGCCGAGGAACTCGACTTCGACTACTTCGAGCCCGCTCGAAGCGGCGACCCGGTCAGCAATTTCCCGCACACGTTCAACGTCAAGCGCCATGAATCCAATGACTTACTGGCGGATGGCAGCGGCACCCGAAGGGCTCCAAACTAAAATGTGGGCTTGCGCCCACTGGTGTGCTTCGCCAAAAGCCGGTACACAGCAGTTCTCAGTTTCTTAATATACGCCGGGAGAGGGTAAAAAACAAACCGGGGATGGAGGATACCCGGGTTGGACGTTTGAGTGCTATCGTCGTGCTTACGCCAATTGAGCAGCAACGTCTTTCAGGGGTGGGGATTCTCGTCTTGAAGAAATCAGGTCAGCATGAGTTTCGCCTGTCGCGGACTGGCTTGGTTCTTTCCATTGCCTTTGTATTGCTGTCGGCTTCTTTCGCGCGAGAACGAGGACCACGGGTTGAGGTGGTATGCCCGTCACTACCCATTCCGGTGACGATTGGCAAAAATAAAGTCTTGGTCTACGAGCTTCATCTCACGAACTTTGACGTGGTGCCCTTGACGCTGGAGCGCATTTCAATCTTCGCTGATAGCGAAAATCCCGATCCGCTCACTACTCGCGAAGGCGACAAGTTATCGGCTGCGATGATACGTATTGGAGCCCCAATGACGATGTCCGGCAGTCCGAGTGCGGGCGGCGGTAACACTCGAACGCTCGATCCGGGCGGTCGAAGCGTCGTCTTCTTGTGGATCGAGTTGCCGGCGAATAAACCTGCGCCCGGGAATCTCAGGCATCAGCTGGTTTTTTCGTCAACTCCAGCGGAAACTGATAAACCCAGTGATGCAACGCTGCAGGATTTTCCGGTCCCGGTAGACCAGAGTCCAGTCCCACTCCTGGGCCCTCCCTTTAACGGCGGCATCTGGCTCGCCGGGGATGGTCCGGCCAATGATTCGAGTCACCGCCGCAGTATCTTTGCGGTGGATGGGCACATCTACTCGCCAGAACGCTTCGCCAGTGACTGGGTCAAGGTCGGACCAAATGGCGACACTCATCACGACGAAGCAAGCAAGAACGAGAATTGGTGGGGCTGGGGCGAACCAGTTCTCGCCGTAGCGGATGGGGACATCACCGAAGTGGTGGACGAATTTCCCGACAACGCTCCGCGCGTTCTGCCTCCTGTCACGCTCGACAACATTGCTGGAAACCACATTGTTCTTAAGATTGCGCCAAACCGTTTTGTCACTTATGCCCATCTGCAAAGAGGAAGCATCAAGGTGCGAACGGGCGATCATGTTCACCGGGGAGATGTGCTCGCGCTGCTGGGTAATAGTGGGAACGCGAGCGGTGCTCATCTGCACCTGCAAGTCACCGATCGCAACTCGGTGTTGCTGGGGCAGGGGGTTCCCTTCGTATTTGCCACTTTCACCTATCTTGGGCAGGGATCTGACTATCCCGAAAAGCAGGTTTCGGAGCCGAGGGTCAACTCAATCCCGCCCGGCGATGGAGTGCTTGAGTTCGCGTCCGTGAAGAAGTGACCCAATTCTTAGTGGGTTTGGCGCGACATCTCCGTAACACTCATCATCACTCCACGAGCATTTGCCTGATCCCCCGCCCCTCTCTACAATAAAAGTTTCACCCGTTTCCGGGGAATTCCGACAAACTTATGATTCATTTTCCCGTTCCTGAGGCTCTCACTTTTGATGACGTTCTCCTGCTGCCCGCACGTTCCGACGTTGTCCCGGCGACCGCCAGCACGCAGACGCAGCTCACGCGCACCATCAGTTTGAATATTCCGATCGTGAGCGCCGCCATGGACACCGTCACCGAATCGCACATGGCGATTGCGCTGGCGCAGCAGGGCGGGCTCGGCATCATTCATCGCAACCTGACCATCGACCAGCAGGCCAACGAAGTGGACAAGGTGAAGCGTTCGGAAAGCGGCATGATCGTCGACCCGGTCACGATGCATGCCACCGATAAAGTGAGCGATGCGCTTGAAGTCATGCGCAAGTACAAGATTTCCGGCGTGCCCATCACCGAGCACGGCAAGCTGGTCGGCATCCTCACCAACCGCGATCTGCGCTTCGAAACCCGCTTCGACATTCCCATCGACAAGGTGATGACCAAGAAAAATCTCATCACCGTGCCCGTGGGAACGACCCTGGAAGAGGCGGAGAAAATTCTTCACGAGCACCGCGTCGAAAAATTGCTGGTGGTCGACGACAAGTACAACCTCAAGGGATTAATCACGGTTAAGGACATCCAGAAAAAACTGAAGTATCCCAACGCCGCGAAGGACTCTCAGGGCCGTTTGCGCGTGGGAGCAGCGATCGGCGCCACGGGAGATTTTCTGGAACGGGCGCAGGAACTGGCGGAAGCAAAGGTCGACGTGCTCGCCATCGACAGCGCTCACGGACATTCGTCGAAAGTGATTGAGGCTGTGAAACTGGTCAAATCGAAGTTGCCCGAAGTGCAACTGCTCGCCGGCAACATCGCGACCTTTGATGGAGCTTGCGAACTAGCACGCGCCGGAGCCGACGGCATAAAGGTCGGCATTGGGCCGGGATCGATCTGCACCACGCGCGTCGTCACCGGCGCTGGCGTGCCGCAGATTACGGCGATTGCCGAAGCGTATCGCGCCACCAAGGATTCGGGCGTGCCCATCATCGCTGACGGCGGCATCAAGTATTCGGGCGACGTGACCAAGGCGCTGGCCGCAGGAGCGAGCTCGGTCATGATTGGATCGCTTTTTGCCGGCACCGACGAGAGCCCCGGCGAATTGATCCTGTATCAAGGCCGCTCGTTCAAATCGTATCGCGGTATGGGGTCGCTGGGCGCCATGGCCCAGGGATCCAGCGAACGCTATTTCCAGAGCACGGAAGGTGATTCTTCCGCCTCGGTCTCTGCATCCGATGGCGAATCAAACCGCCTCGCCAAACTCGTTCCCGAAGGCATTGAAGGGCGCGTCCCTTATCGCGGATCGGTGTCGATGATCATTTATCAGATGGTCGGAGGCTTGAAATCGGGCATGGGCTACTGCGGCTGCGCGACCATTGCCGAGTTGTTGCAGAAAACACGTTTCGTCCGCATCAGCGGTGCCGGTTTGCGCGAGAGCCATGTGCACGACGTCATGATCACGCGCGAGGCGCCGAACTATGCCATCGAATAATCTGACACTCGCTTGAGCCCAGATCGCCACGAAGTTCTCAAGGCCTGGATCGCCGCCATCCTGTGGCTGATCGTCATTGCTATCGAGTCCACGTCGTTGGCTTCGGCCCACAACACCGGGCGCATTCTTTATCCCTTGCTGCATTTTCTCTTCGGCCTGGGCCCGGCAAAGTTCGAGCACTGGCACTTCTACATCCGCAAGGGCGGACACGTGTTCGGGTACGGCCTGCTGAGTATTTTGCTGTTTCGTGCGTGGAGAGAGACGCTGCCGGCCATCGGCGATCCAAAGTGGACATTCCGCTGGGCGAACATCGCCGTGCTGGGCACCGCTCTGGTGGCCAGCCTCGACGAGTGGCACCAAAGCTTTCTGCCTTCACGAACGGGGCGCTGGCAAGACGTGGTTCTCGACACCTGCGCAGGTGTTGCCGCGCAACTTCTCCTGTTTTATTGGCGCTGGTCTAAGCCGCGTTCGCCGGCGTCCGCCTAGGCGATCTTCTCATTCCACACGTAGAGATAGTCGACATCGCTGCCAGTAATCGACGTTGAGCCCTGCCTTGCGAGATCGGAAATCCTGCTATCTGAATCATCTCCGTTGCGTGGAACTGAACGCCAGCATTAGGGCCGATGCCGTGGCCAGCGCGGCCGAGAGATAGAACGCAACGCCTGCTCCATAATGCTTCCAAAGAATTCCTGTAATCAGGCTGGCCGCAAGCGCCGCTCCACTCGTCAGCGAGAAATAAATTCCCAGCGCGCGCCCACGAATTTCCTGCGCCACCGTTTCCACCACCAATGCTTTCAGCACCGGCTGGGTCAACGCATAGTACAAGCCATACACGGCCATAGAGATCCAGATCGCCAGCGTCGAGGGCGCGCGTCCGAAGACGAAATAGACCGCCGAGAAAATGAGGTAGCCCATGGCGGCAATCCAGCGCCGGGAAAAATGATCGCTGAACCATCCGCCGGCCACGAACCTAGCGTGTAGGTGACATTGAAGACAAGCCCCAGAAGCGGCGCCAGGGAAACGGGAATGCCCACGTTCTGCGCCCGCATCACCAGAAACATGTCGCTGGAATTGCCCAGCGAGAAAAGAGTTACCGCGATCAGGACCATGTAAAACGCGGCCGGGAGTCCATTGCCCGGCGAGGCCGGAACGGGGGCCACTTTCTTCTCTTGCTTAGGATGGCCATCATCGAGGGAACGTTTGGTCTCGCGAATCCCGAACAGAGCCACCAGCACACAGAGCGCGCCAGGAACTGCGGCCGCCCAGAACACGCTGCGAATTCCGAATCGCGACAGCAGCACGAGGGCCAGCAGCGGTCCCGCAATCGCGCCCGCCGAATCGAGCGATTGGATCAACCCGTACGCCGAGCCTAGCTTATCCTTCCCCACTGACTCGGCCACCATCACGTCGCGCGGCGCGCCACGCACTCCCTTGGCCAGGCGGTCGGTGAATCGAATCAGCAGAATGTGCCACCACGCCGTTACTACGGCGAGTAAAGGCTTCACCGCGTTGGCGACAAAGTATCCAGCGACAACCAGCGGCTTGCGGCGGTCGAGGCGGTCAGTGAGATATCCGGAGAAAAGCTTGGCAAACGATGCGACGCTCTCGGCAATGCCTTCAATTACACCCAACTGCGCGGGGCCTGCGCCCAGGGAAACCAGGAATGCAGGCAGAACCCAGTAGGCCATCTCGGTCGCGGTGTCGTTGAAGAACGAAGTGATCCCGAAGGAATAGATGTTGCGCGCGGCAGAGGGCTGAGCTTGGGGGGACGGGTCGGGCATAGAAAGGTTTTACCACGGAGGCACTGAGACACGGAGGAAAGGCGGTACGCGGAGGACAACTGGATGAACGGCCAGCAGCCCGTTCAGTACATGGCGTCGTACTTGGTGACGACCCACTCGCTGCCTTTGTGCTCGAGCGTGAGCGTGAACAGATCCTGATCGATTCCCGGTTGGGCCGGGCCGGCGTTGCTGGGCCGCTTGCCGCGATAGTGCAGGACGATCAGCGGCGGCGCCTCTTCCCATTCGACCAAATCCCACGACAGCAGCGGATGCTGCGCTTCCGAGTTGCAGATATACTTCGCGTATTTCTTGTGGTAATCGTGCTCCCACTTGTTCAGCAGGTCGTCGCAGTGGCCATCACGCAACTCGCGCAGGAACAAATTGGCGGCTTTCTCGGTCGAGCGATCGCGCAGCGGATTCATCTTGATGCTGACCGGCAGTCCGGTCAACGGATCGCGATCTTCGGACCGCGCCAGCACCGGCCCCTGGTTGCTCAGCCACCACAGGTAGCCCACAAACACCAACACGAGCAGAATCCCGGCGCCGACGGCTATGCCGATCTGGGTACGAGTTGCAGCCATCCTCAGAGTCTAGGAAGATGAGCAAGAGGGGACAAGATTACCAGCGGGAAACGCGAGCGGACATGTACCAGTGGGGATTGTGGCGCGGAAATGTGGCACGCGCACGCCTGCCCGCGAGATCTAGGCAGGAGAAAGAACCTTGAGACGGGCAAGCGCCGGAAGTCTGATTCGAGGGACTCGGCTTCTGTGCTCCTGGTTAGATTTCGCGGGCAAGAGTGCCGCGCTACACAGATTGCAAGCCAATAAAAAAGGCACGGCTGGCTGCCGTGCCTCTTAAAAGTCACGAGTAACTACTCTTTCTTGTCTTCGCCTTCGGCCGGAGCGGCTTCGCCCTGGGCTTGCGCTTGTGCTTCAGCCTCTTCCATCGCTTTCTTGGCTTCGGCGGCTTTCTTGGCGCGGGCCTCGGCACGCTTCTCGCGCTTTTCGTCGAGGACCTTCTCGCTGCCCAGCAGTTCGAGAAAAGCCTTGTCGGCGCCATCGCCCTTATTCCAGGCGGTGCGGATGATGCGCGTGTATCCGCCGTTGCGATCGCCGAAGCGCGGGCCAACCGTGTCAAACAGCTTCACCACAGCGTCGTCGGTCATGAGGTAAGACGCGGCCAAGCGCCGGGCAGCCAGGTCGCCGCGCTTGCCGAGCGTGATCATCTTCTCGACCAGCGGACGCGCCGCCTTTGCCTTGGGAACCGTGGTCTCGACGCGCTCTTCCACGATCACCGAGGTGACCAGATTACGCAGCAGCGACCGCCGGTGCGCTGTGTTCCGTCCGAGTTTGAATCCTGCAACTTTGTGACGCATTTCGAACCTCAGGGGCTAAAGCCCCGATCCCTTTTAGCCTTGAGTGGCACGGCGGAAGCCGTGCCCTTCCCAAAGCAATCCTTCTCAGCTCAGCCTTGAAACTCTGAAACTTTGAAACCCGATTCCTTACAGCTGGTCGTCCGGTCCGTAGGCGGACGCGGGCAACGGTACGTTCGAAGTCGGTCCGGGCACGGCATTGCCGTGTTCGTCAATCTTCATGCCGAGACTCAATCCCATCGAGGACAGAATCTCTTTGATCTCGTTCAGCGACTTGCGTCCGAAATTCTTGGTCTTCAGCATTTCGGCTTCGGTTTTCTGGACGAGTTCGCCGATGGTCTGGATATTCGCATTCTTCAGGCAGTTGTAGCTGCGCACGGAGAGCTCGAGCTCCTCGACGGACCGGTTCAGGTTCTCGTTGTGGATCTCGGGCTTGCGATCGTCCGACGACGACGTGCCGGTTTCGATCTCTTCCTCGAAGTTGATGAAGATGTTCATATGGTCCTTCAGCAGCTTCGCGGCCAGGCCAATCGAGTCGGCAGGCGTGATGGAGCCGTTGGTCCACACTTCGAGAGTCAGCTTGTCGTAGTCGGTGATCTGACCGAGACGAGCCGCTTCCACCGTGTAGTTGCACTTGCGCACGGGTGAGTGGACGGAGTCGATCGGAATGAATCCGATGCCAAGATCCTCGTCGAAATTCTTGTCGGCGGAAACGTAGCCGCGGCCGCGCTTCAGGCGCATTTCCATGTCGAGCTTGCCACCTTCGCTGACGGTCGCGATGTACACGTCTTTGTCGAGAACTTCGACGTCGCCATCGGCTTCGATCATGCCGCTGGTGACAACGCCGGGCTGATCGGCGCGCAGGTAAATGGCTTTCGGAGCATCTCCCGCAAGCTTGAACGGAATCTGCTTCAGGTTGAGGATGATGTCGGTCGCGTCCTCGACCACTCCGGGGATGGATTGGAATTCGTGCAGCACGCCTTCCATCTTCACCGCGGTTACGGCGGCGCCTTCAATCGAGCTCAGCAGCACGCGACGCAGGGCGTTGCCCACGGTCGTGCCAAATCCACGCTCAAACGGCTGTGCCCAGAAGATGCCGTACTTATCGGTGAGAGTGGACTGATCAACTGCGAGACGTTTCGGTTTTTGAAAACCCTTCCAAAGCATGTGTTTCTCCTTCGGCCGTTTGGCTCAGAGCTGACTCCCGGCATCGGTCCGGATGCAGGTCAATCGTCAGCAGAGGCTGATCTGGCTCGAATGTAACGGACCAAAACCGTCGGTGGTCGTTTGTCGGTGGTTGTGGGCCAACAACTAACGACTAGCGACTTATTTGCTGTAAAGCTCAACAATCAGCTGCTCATTCACAGGCAGCTGAATATCTTCGCGCCTGGGCAGATTCAAAATCCTGCCTTTGTAGTTGTCGCGATCGACTTCCAGCCAGCTCGGCATGGTGCCATGGCTCGCGAATTCCTTCGCCAGTTCAAGCACGGTAAGCTTTTTGCTCTTCTCGCGAATCGAAACTTCTTCGCCCGCGCTCACTTCATACGAAGGAATGTTCACCTTGCGGTTATCGACGGCGACGTGTCCGTGGCGCACCAATTGCCGCGCCTGGCGCCGCGACTGGGCGAATCCCAGGCGAAACACGACGTTGTCGAGACGCCGTTCCAGCTGCTGCAATAACTTCTCGCCGGTGACGCCCTGGGAGCGCGCGGCCTTCTCGAAGTAGTTGCGGAATTGGCCTTCCTGGGTGAAGTAGATGCGCTTGGCTTTCTGCTTCTCGCGCAATTGCAGGCCGTAGCCCACGATCTTGGCCTTGCGGTCTTTCCCATGTTGTCCAGGGGCGAAGTTGCGCTTCTCGATCGGACATTTATCGCTGAAGCACTTGGCGCCTTTGAGGAACAGCTTCATGCCCTCGCGGCGGCATAGACGGCAGACTGCATCAGTATAACGTGCCAAGTTTCTTCTCCTTTTAGATGACCGGTTTACAGGTTTGGCTTCACCCTTCGTCCCGGACAAAATCTGTCGTTGGTCGATGGTCGTTGTTTCGATTTTGCCAACGACTAACGACTGACGGCCAACGACGTTTCTTACACTCTGCGTCGCTTCGGGGGACGGCAGCCGTTGTGCGGAATCGGCGTAACGTCCCGGATCGAACGTACTTCGATTCCGGAGGCAGCCAGTGCGCGCACGGCCGACTCGCGGCCCGACCCAGGACCGCTCACCCGCACATCGACGCTGCGGACGCCATGATCGCGCGCCATATTCGCGGCGTTCGACGCGGCCTGCTGCGCCGCAAAGGGCGTGCCCTTACGCGATCCGCGAAAGCCGAGCGATCCCGAACTCTTCCACGACAGAACGTTGCCGTTCATGTCGGAAATGGTCACGATCGTGTTATTGAAGGACGCCTGCACATATGCCAGTCCATGCGGCACATGCTTGCGCTCCTTCTTCTTGAAGGTTTTCTTCTTGCCTTTTTTCTCCGGCGCGGCTGCCGCGCCGCCCGCTGCTGCTGGTTTTGCCATAAAACCTCAAGTTTCAAGGTTTCAAAGTTTCAGAGTTTCAAGGTCAAAATCATTGAACCCTTGAAACCTGCGAAACCTTGAAACGTGTCTTTAAGTCTTCGCTGTCGCCTTCTTCTTCTGAGCGACCGTTCCCTTGCGCGGACCTTTGCGCGTCCGGGCATTGGTATGAGTGCGCTGGCCGCGAACCGGCAGGTTGCGGCGATGACGGAATCCGCGATAGGAGCCGATTTCGATGAGACGCTTGATGTTCATCGAAACTTCCTTGCGCAGATCGCCTTCCACCAGACCCTCGGCTTCAATGACCGTACGGATGCGGTTGACCTCTTCCTCGCTGAGATCCTGAACCTTCTTCATCGGCTCGACCTTGGCTTCGTCGAGAATGCGTCCGGCGCGGGGATGCCCGATCCCGTAAATGTAGGTCAGCGCGATGTTGATGTGCTTCTGGCGGGGAAGATCCACGCCTGCGATACGTGCCATTGTTCCTAACCTCAGCGGCTAAAGCCGCAATCTAGAAAGCTCGCTTACGGCACGACTGAAGTCGTGCCCTTACCAAGACCTCAGCCCTGGCGCTGCTTGTGTTTCGAGTTCACGCAAATCACGCGCACCACACCCTTGCGGTGGATGATCTTGCACTTGTCACAAATTTTCTTTACCGATGCTCGTACCTTCATAACCCAGCCTTCAGCCGTCAGCCATCAGCTTTCAGCAAAAATCTATTTATACCGATACACAATTCTTCCGCGATTCAGGTCGTAGGGCGAAAGCTCCACCGCGACCTTGTCCCCGGGCAGGATCCGGATAAAGTTCTTACGCATCTTCCCGGAAACGTGCGCCAGCACCTGATGCTTGTTTTCCAGTTCGACCCGGAACATGGCGTTAGGCAGCGGTTCCAGCACCACTGCCATCACTTCAATCGCGTCTTCTTTGCTCATCGACTCCTTAGTTTCGAGCTTTGAGCAATGAGCTGTGAGCAAAACCAGCCTTGCTCATCGCTCATGGCTCATCGCTCACTGCGTCAAAATCACCGGACCATCTTTGGTTACCGCGACGCAGTGCTCGAAATGCGCACTGAAACTGCCGTCGGCGGTGACTGCGGTCCACTTATCGCCCAGCACTCGCGTCTCGGGCTTGCCCGAATTCACCATCGGCTCGATGGCGATGACCATGCCTTCGCGCAACCGGGCGCCGTGCCCACGATTGCCATAGTTCGGAACCTGCGGCTCTTCGTGCAACCGCGTCCCGATGCCGTGCCCGACAAACTCGCGCACGACGCTGAATCCGGCCGCTTCCACGTGTTCCTGAACCGCGGCTCCAACATCGCCGATCGAATTGCCGACCCGCGCTTGCTCTATGCCGCGATATAGCGAAGCTTCGGTCACATCGAGCAGCTTCTTCAATTCCGGCTTCAGGCCGTTTCCTACCGGCACCGTAATCGCTGCGTCGCCGTAATACCCATCGAGCACCACGCCACAGTCGATCGAAACGATGTCTCCTTCTTTCAGCACGCGCTTCTCGGAAGGAATGCCGTGCACGATCTCTTCGTTCACCGACGTGCACAGCACACAGGGATAATCGTAGTATCCCTTGAACGCGGGCTTGGCTCCGAGTTCCTTGATCTTCTTTTCGGCGGCGCGTTCCAGATCCATGGTCGTGGCTCCCGGAGCCACCAGCGCCTTCACGTGATCCAACACCTGGCGCACGATGTGGCCGCTGTGCCGCATCTTTTCGATCTCGCTCGCCGACTTGCAGACAATCGCCATGTCTTCTTACTTACGCGTGATGATCTTCCAGTATCCGGAAAATCTGCGCCGTCACTTCATCGACGGGCAGGTCACCGTTTACCGAGATCAACCGCCCGGTACGCTGGTAATAGTCCGCCACCGGACGAGTCTGCTCCTGAAAGGCCGTGAGTCGTGGCTGAATCACTTCCAACCGGTCATCATTGCGGGCTACCAGCTTGGTCCCGTGCGCTTCATCGCAAACTTCATCGAATCGGGGCGGCTGAAAGTGGACGTTATAGATCCGCCCACAGGTAGGACAAGAACGTCGTCCAGTAATCCGGAGCAATAATTGATTATAGTCGACGTTGAGCCGGATCACAATTGGCCAGGCCCGCGTCGGACGCGAATTATCAAAGAGCTCATGCTCGAGTAGCGCATCGAGCCACCCGGCCTGGGCCGCAGTCCGGGGAAAACCATCTAAAATGTAGCCGCGCTGGCAGTCGGGCAGCAGCAACCGCTCCCGCACCATGTTGCAAACCAGGTCGTCGGAAACCAGCTCTCCGCGCGCCATTACAGCTTTGGCAGCGCATCCGAGTTCCGTTCCGCGGGCCACGTTCTCCCGCAGCAGGTCTCCGGTCGAAACCTGAGGGATCCCGTAACGCTCCATGATGCGCTTGGACTGAGTGCCTTTTCCGGCACCCGGTGGTCCGAGCAGCACCACGGGACCTACTGCACGCGAGGTTTCCTGCGCCATCGGCTTGGCCAAAGCCTCCCGAGCTCATTTCCCCGGCGCCCCAAAGCCATGCCGAGGTGCAGCAACCCCCACATCCAAATCCTGCCGCGAATTACCAGCGGCGGCCGCGCATGCGTCCGCTGCGCGGAGTAAATCCATCATAGTGGCGCATGATCAACTGCGCCTCGATCTGCGTCACCGTGTCCATCGCCACGCCCACCACAATCAGCAGCGACGTCCCACCGAAATAAAAGCTCACGCCCAAGCCGTTCGTCACCCAGTTCGGGAGACCCTCAAAGAATCTTCCGAAAGGACCGTAGAGGTGGTTGAGGTGGATGCCGGTAATCATCCATTCCGGTATGAAAGAAATGACGATCAGGTACAAGGCGCCGACCAGCGTGATACGAGTCAACACTTCGTTGATGAAATCCGCCGTCCGACGGCCCGGCCGAATGCCCGGAATGAATCCCCCGTATTTGCGCATGTTATCGGCAACTTCGCTGGGATTGAAGACAATGGAGACGTAGAAATAAGCAAAGAAAATGATGCCGACCGCATACAGCACGGTGTAGAGCGGCTCGCCCCATCCCAGCCAGCGAATGAGATCTCCAAAATAGCGGCTGTTGCGCAGCCCGTATCCGATAGTTTGCGGCAAGGTCAGAATCGACGACGCGAAGATCACCGGCATAACCCCGCCGGCATTCACGCGCAACGGCAGGTGCGTCGATTGTCCGCCCATCACCTTGCGGCCGACCACGCGCTTGGCGTACTGCACCGGAATTCTCCGCTCACTTCGTTCCACGTAAACGATGAAGGCCACCACGGCGATCATGAAGACGATCAGCCCGACCATCAGCGGGAAGGTAATCGCTCCCCAAGCCGCGTTCTTCGCCTTCTCGATCAGGTCGACGACGCCGCGCGGCAGGCCCACCACAATGCCGGCAAAGATGAGCAGCGACATTCCATTGCCCACGCCACGCTCAGTAATCTGCTCGCCCAGCCACATGATGAACGCACTGCCCGTAGTCAACGTCAGCATGGTCATCAATCGGAAGCCCCACCCCGCGTTCAGCGCGAAGCCGCCTTTTTCCAGTCCGATGGCGATGCCGAACGACTGCACCGCGCTAAGGATGACCGTGATATAGCGCGTCCACTGGGTGATCTTTTTGCGCCCGAGTTCGCCCTCTTTTTGCAGCTTGGCCAGCGGTTCGTAGACCACCGTCAGCAACTGCAGAATGATCGATGCCGTGATGTACGGCATGATTCCAAGAGCAAAGATGGTCATGCGGCGCAACTGACCGCCCGAGAACAAATCGACAAATCCCAGCAGCGAACCGCTGGTGCCGCTCGACGTGAAGAAACTCTCAAGCTTGGCCGTGTCGATCCCCGGGGTCGGCAAATGTCCGCCTAGCCGGTAGACAAACAGCATCGCAAGCGTGAAGATGATCCGCTTGCGCAGGTCCGGAATTCGAAAGATGTTCGCCAGCTTGTCAAACATTACTGCAAGACCTCAACCTTGCCGCCTGCCTTGGTGATCTTCTCCTGCGCGGACTTGGAGAACTTGTGCGCACTTACCGTGATCGCGCTCTTCAACTCGCCGTCGCCCAAAATCTTGACCGGATGCTTGGTCTTGATCACGCCGGCCTTGCGCAGGACGTCGGGATTAATCGTGGTTTCGCCAAGCTCCGCCAGCCGTTCCAGGCTCACGATGTTGTATTCCTTGCGGAAGATATTGGTGAAGCCGCGCTTCGGCATGCGGCGGTGCAGCGGCATCTGCCCGCCTTCAAATCCGCGGATCATGCGCGACCCGGTGCGCGAACGCTGCCCCTTGTGTCCACGGGTGGACGTTTTACCCATGCCGGAGCCCATGCCGCGACCCACGCGCTTGCGCTTGGTGGTCGCCTTCTTCGGTGCGTGAATATTGGATAAATTCATAAGTAAGCTCTCAACTATGAGCGATGAGCTGTGGGCCGTGAGCGAACTCGTATCGTTCCCTGCTCATAGCCCACGGCTCTCAATCCACAAACTCCACCAGATGCGGCACCTTGGCCACCATGCCGCGGATGGCCGGCGTGTCCGGACGCTCAATCACCTGGTTCAGCCGGGTAAATCCCAGGCCCTTAACCACCAACTTCTGTTTTACCGGGGCACAAATCGCGGAACGCACCCACTTCAGGTGAATCTTCGCGCTGCCCAAATTCGTTTTCTTCGCCGTCATTTCGAAACCTCAGTGTTCAGGGGCCAGTGATCAGTGGCCGTTGTCCAAAGATTGTCGCTTAGAATTTGCTGGCCACTGACAACCAGACCACTGGCCACTTGCCCTTATAGTTCTTGAGCGGTTTTGCCGCGAAGAGCGGCTACGCTCTCGCGGTTCTTCAACTGCTTCAGTGCGTCGAACGTTGCCTTGATCACGTTGTGCGGATTGGTCGTTCCAATCGATTTCGTCAGCACGTTCTGCACGCCCGCCGAAGTCATGACCGCGCGTACTGCGCCACCGGCAATCACGCCCGTACCTTCCGGAGCAGGCTTCAGCAGCACTTTGCCCGAGCCGTAGCGTCCCAGCACAAGATGCGCAATGCTGGTCTGGGTCAAATTGACCTTTACCAGATTCTTCTTGGCCGACTCAATCCCTTTCCGGATGGCTTGCGGCACCTCCTTCGCCTTGCCGGATCCGTAGCCGACCACTCCCGCCGACGGATCGCCCACCACCACCAGCGCAGCGAACGAAAGATTTTTTCCGCCCTTGACCACCTTGGTCACGCGGTTGATGGCCACCACCTGGTCCTTCAGCTGATACGCCCCTGCATCGAGTTTCTTGATCACTGTTGGCATTGATAAACCTAGCTTCTAGCTGCCAGCTCCTAGCCTCTAGCTACCAAACTGGTTCGGCTAGAAGCTAGAAGCTAGAAGCTGTTCTTAGAATTGCAATCCCGCTTCCCGAGCCGCGTCGGCCAAAGCCTTGACCCGCCCGTGATAAATGTATCCGCCGCGATCGAACACCACTTTGGTGACACCCTTGGCCTTGGCGCGCTCGGCAATGGCCTTGCCGACAGCCTTCGCCGAAGCCACGTTGCCGCCGGTGCGCCGCTCTTCCTTCTTGCCTTCGGCGGTGCTGGCCGAAACCAGCGTCTTGCCGTGCAGATCGTCAATCACCTGCACGTAGATGTGATTCAGCGAACGGTACACATTCAGCCGCGGACGTTCCGCCGTCCCCTGCATCTTCTTGCGGATGCGCTCGTGGACGTGTCCACGCTTTTCATTTTTTGTAATCTTCGTCAGCATCGTATTTCCCTTTGGAGATCCTTCGCTTCGTTCAGGATGATCGTCGCGGGCTCATTCTTAGCCTGCCCTGAAGTTGTCGAATGGGCCCGCGAAACGCGATCATTTCGCTCCAGTCTTTCCAACTTTCTTCTTCAGGCGCTCGCCGGCATAGCGCACGCCCTTGTTCTTGTAGGGATCCGGCGGACGCAGCGCGCGCATTTCGGCCGCGACCTGTCCAACCTTCTGTCGATCAATGCCGGTCAGCGTGATCCGCGTCTGCTTGGGATCGACTGCCGCATCGACTCCGGTGGGCAGCGGGTACTCAATCGGGTGCGAATAGCCCAGGTTGAAGACCACGGTGACCTTACCCTTCATCTCGGCGCGGTAGCCAATTCCGACGATCTCCAGTTCCCGCATCCAGCCCTTGGTCACGCCTTCAACGGCATTGTTCACCAGCGCTCGCGCCAGCCCGTGCACCGCCGACTGCGAATCGTTCTCGCGGATCGCGACGATGTGCCCGTCCTTCTGCTCAACTGTGATCCCGGTCGGCAGCGGAGTATCGAGCTTGCCTTTCGGTCCCTGCACCAGGACCGTGTTTCCTTCAATTTTGACCGTGACTCCCTTGGGAATCTCGATCGGTTTTTTTCCAATTCGTGACATAAGCTCTTTAGCTATGAGCTTTGAGCGATGAGCTATGAGCAACCTAATTCAGCTTTGCTCACTGCTCAATGCTCATGGCTCACTGCTCCTCTAGTAAATCTCGCACAGCAACTCGCCGCCCACGCCTTCTTTGCGCGCCTGGCGGCCGGTCATCACGCCCCGCGGCGTGGTGAGGATGTTGATTCCCATCCCGCCCAGCACGCGTGGAATCTCGCTGCGGCGCACGTACACGCGGCATCCCGGGCGCGACACACGCTCCACCTTCGAAATCGCCGCCTCATTATTGGCGCCATATTTCAGGTAAATCCGGATAACTTTGTGGCCTTCTTCTTCCGTCGGCTTGAAATTGGAGATGTAACCCTCCTCTTTCAAAATGCGGGCAATCTCCAGCTTTAACCGCGAAGCGGGGATGTCCACCTTCTGGTGCCGGGCCTGGAGTGCATTCCGCACTCGCGTCAGCATATCTGCGACCGGATCGGTCAACCTCATCGTTTGCTTCTCCTCCAGCCACCCGTTCGCTCCGCGTCCAGCGGAGAACCTGCAGCGGCTTGAACTTCTGTCGTTGGTCGTTTGTCTTTAGTCGTTGGCTTTTGCGAACGACCAACGACCAGCGACTAACGCCGTGTTACCACGACGACTTCGAAACCCCTGGAATCTCCCCGCGCAGCGCGAGCTGCCGGAAGCACAAGCGGCAAATGCCGAACTTGCGCAGGAACGCGCGCGGACGCCCGCAAAACTTGCAGCGGTTGTGCTTGCGCGTGGAAAATTTCGGTTTCCTCGGCTTATCCTGATGTAACCCGACGCCGTCTTTCACTCGTTTTGCTGTCGTTGCCAAACTGTTTGCTCCTGACTGTAGCGCCGGCGTCCCGCCGGCTGTCCGGTGGGCATCTTCGCCCACCGCCTGCCATCTTTTATGCTCTGAACGGCATTCCCATGTGCTTCAACAGCGACCGCGCCTGATTGTCGTTGGCCGCAGTCGTGACAATCGTGACGTTCATCCCCTTCAGCTTGTCGACCTTCTCGTAAGAAATCTCCGGGAAGATCAACTGGTCGTGCAACCCGATCGTGTAATTGCCGCGGCCGTCAAACGACTTGCTCGATACGCCCTTAAAGTCGCGCACGCGTGGCAGAACGATATTCACCAGCCGGTCGAAGAACTCGTACATGCGGTCGCCGCGCAGCGTGACCATCGCCCCGATCGACTGCCCCTGGCGAACCTTGAACGCGGCAATCGACTTCTTCGCACGCGTGACTACCGGCTTCTGGCCGGTGATCTGGCCAAGTTCATTCACCGCGGGATCGAGCACTTTCGCGTTCTGCGTCGCTTCGCCCACGCCCATGTTGACAACGATCTTGTGCAACCGCGGCACAGCCATCACGTTTTTCAGTTCCAGCTCTTTCAGCAGCGCCGGGGCAACTTCCTTCTCAAACCTCGAGCGCAGCCGCGGACGCTCTTTCGCGCTGTGCCGCGCCTGCTCCGGTGCCTTCTGCTCCTGCGCCGATTCCTTCTGTCCTCTTTTTTCTTTTGCCATGTCTTTTCAGCTTCCTCTCACGGTTTCGGACTGGTTACCGGTTCGTGAGAATTGAGTGATTGTGGCATCGGGCGATTGAGAGACCTAATCGTTCTTCAATCGCTCAGTGACTCAATCGCTCAATGACTCAATTACTTATCTAATGTCGTTCCACACTTCTTGCAAACGCGCACCTTGCGGTCGCCGCGCACTTCGTGTCCAATCCGAACCGGCCCACACGTCGAGCAAACCAGTTGCACATTCGAGATCGCAATCCGGCTCTCCTGCTCGGCAATGCCACCCTTGATGTTGCGCTGCGGATTGGGGCGCACGTGCTTTTTCACCATCATCACGTGCTCCACCAGAATCTTCGCGTCGTTCGGAAATACGCGCAGGACGCGCCCTTCCTTGCCCTTGTCGCGCCCGGTAATCACCTTTACGGTATCGTTCCGCCGGATATCCACTCGCATGTTTTCGGTGCTTGCAGTTCTCATGTTCTAAACCTAATTTCGTAATTTGGTAATTGAGCAATTGGGAAATTTGAAATCAAAAGCACGGATGCAGGTTTTCAATTACCAAATTACTCAATCACTCAATTTCCCAATTTCTTCAAATCACTTCCGGCGCTAGTGACACAATCTTCAAGAATTTCTTCTCGCGCAGTTCACGCGCTACCGGACCGAACACGCGCGTACCTACGGGCTCCCCGGCTTCGTTGATCAGCACTGCCGCATTCTGGTCGAACCGAATATACGTTCCATCACGCCGGCGATGCTCCTTGCGCGTGCGAACGATCACCGCCTTCACCACTTTGCCCTTCTGCACCTGGCCCTCGGGCGCCGACTCTTTCACGGCGGCCGTGATTATGTCGCCCAGCCCGGCATTCAGCCCGGTTGAGCCGCCCAGCGGCAGAATCATCTGCAGCTTGCGTGCGCCGGAATTGTCGGCGACCTCCAGCATCGTTCTCATCATCACAGCCATGGCGAATCTCCCTGATCATCCTTCGTCATTCCGAGCGGCAGGGCCGCGAGGAATCTGTTTTTAGCTTGCGACTTCAGTCGCCGCTTCCGGCACCAGCGGCGCCTTGCGCACAATGTCTTTCAGCTTCCACCGCTTCAGCTTCGACAGCGGACGCGTCTCCTCAATGCGCACCACATCGCCCACGTGCGCCTCATTCTTCTCATCATGCGCGTAGAACTTCTTGTTGCGCGCGACCACACGTCCGTAAAAGGGATGCGACTTCTTCCGCGTCACCTGCACCACGATCGTTTTCTGCATGCGGTTCGCGAGGACCTCTCCCACCACTTCCTTGCGGCGGCCCTGCGCCTTTGCTGTTGTTTCCGCCATTATCGTTTCTCCGTTGCGCTTGACCGCTTGCGCTCTGCCAGGATCGTCTTCACGCGCGCGATGTCCTTGCGCATCCCGCGAAGCTTTTTCAGGCTCTCGGTCTGCCCCATGTTCAGCTGGAACTTCAGCTTGAACAGCTGGTCGGCCAACTCGCGCTCCTGGTTGCCCAGTTCTTCTTCTGTCAAGTTTCTGATTTTGTCTACCTTCATAAATTCCGTTCCTAGTGTCTCGCGCCTTCGCGTTTTACCAGCGTGGTGCGCAGCGCGAGCTTGTGCGACGCTAACCGCATCGCCTCGCTGGCGTCCTGATGCGATACGCCTTCCATTTCGAACAGGATCTTTCCCGGTTTCACCACCGCAACCCAATGATCCGGCGCGCCCTTGCCCTTGCCCATACGCGTTTCGGCGGGCTTCTTCGTTACCGGCTTGTCGGGAAAAACGCGAATCCAGATTTTGCCGCCGCGCTTCACAAAGCGCGTCATGGCTACGCGGCTGGCTTCAATCTGACGATCGGTGATCCAGCCGGGCTCAAGCACCTTCAGCCCGTAGTCACCGAACGACAGCGTTGACCCGCGCCACGCCTTGCCGGTCATGCGCCCGCGCTGCTGTTTCCGATACTTCACTTTCTTTGGCATCAACATAGAATCAGCTCTTCGCTCTCAGCTCTTCGCTCTCAGCTTTTAGCTCTTAGCACAAACTTAGAATCCGCCTACAGCCGGCTGCGCTTCGCGCTTCTTCTGCTGCAGGATCTCGCCCTTGTACACCCAGCACTTCACACCAATCACGCCATATGTCGTGCGTGCCTCAGTGAAACCGTAGTCGATATCAGCACGCAGCGTGTGCAGCGGCAAGCGCCCCTGCAGATACCACTCCGAGCGCGCGATTTCGTTTCCGTTCAACCGTCCGCTTACGCGGACCTTGATTCCCTTGCACCCGAAGCGCAGCGCCGAATCCACCGCCTTGCGCATCGCCCGGCGAAAGCCCACGCGCTTTTCCAGCTGCAGCGCGATTGACTCCGAGACCAGCTGCGCGTCGAGCTCGGGCTTATGCACTTCCTGGATATCGACAAAAATATCCTTGCCTCCGGTGCGCTTCTGCAACTCGCCCTTCAGCTTGTCGATTTCCGCGCCCTTGCGCCCGATGATGATCCCCGGCCGCGCCGTCTTGATGATGATGCGCAGCTTGTTCCCCGGACGCTCGATCTCAATCGCGCTGACGCCCGCCGACTTGAGCTTGTCCTTCAGCTCGTTCTTCAGCTTCACGTCCTCGTGCAACTGTTTGTCGTAGTCCCGCTCCGCAAACCAGCGCGACTTCCACGGCTTCGTAAACCCAAGCCGAAACCCGTAAGGATGGACTTTTTGTCCCATTGCTTCTCCTAAATCAACCTTGTGTGGCGCGGGCGCTCTCGCCCGCGAACTCAAACCCTATTTCGCGGCCGCCTTCTTCTTTTTTCCTGCAGCCTTCACCGCCGGAGCCCGGCGCCGCGCTTTGGCCGGAGCTGCAGCCTCTTCACCCACAACCGTGGCCAATTCCCCATTCTTCCCGCGCTCAGCCAGCACCAACTCGATATGCGCAATGCGCCGCTGATAGCGGTAGGCGCGTCCCTGGGGCGCCGGACGAATCCGCTTCATGCGCGGTCCATCATTCGCCACTGCGCGCTTCACGTACAGGTTGTCGATCTCAACATCCAGCCCCTTCTCGGTGGCCAGAAAGTTCGCATTGTCGAGCGCCGACTGCAGCAGCTTGCCGACGTGCGACGCCACGCGCTTCTTGGTAAACATCAGGGTATTGCGCGCTTCTTCCACGCGCCGTCCCTTGATCAGATCCAGCACCAGCCGCGCCTTCTGTGGCGAGACGCGCAGGTAACGCATTTCCGCTCGAAATTCCATAGTCGTAATCTCAGTTCTTGCTTTGCTCGTAGCTCACAGCTCGCAGCGAGTCCTTATGCCTTCGGTGCCGGCGCCGATCCGCCCGACGGTGCTGACGGCGCAATTGCGCCCGGACCCCCCGGAATCCCCGCCGGCTTCGCCGCCACTTCCGTCGCCGCCTTCATTGAGTGTCCTTTGAAGGCGCGCGTGAAGCTGAACTCACCCAGCTTGTGTCCCACCATGTTTTCGGTGACGTACACCGGAATAAACTTCTTCCCGTTGTGCACCGCGATCGTGTGTCCCACCATCTCGGGAACCACGGTCGAGCGCCGTGACCACGTGCGCAGCACCTTCTTCTCGTTGCGCGAATTCATCTGCTCCACCCGCGTCAGCAGGTAGCCATCGACGAATGCGCCTTTTTTCGTTGAACGCGCCATAAAAATTCAGCCTCTAGCTGTTAACTTCTAGCTCTTAGCAAACCCTGTCATTCCGAGCGAAGCCGAGGATTCCCTACCTGTCCTCGAAACCTACTTGCTCCGCCGGCTCACAATAAACTTATCTGTCCGCTTGTTGTTCCGCGTCTTGTAGCCGCGCGTCGGCTGGCCCCACGGGGTCACCGGATGCCGACCGCCGGACGTCTTGCCTTCACCGCCGCCATGCGGATGGTCCACCGGGTTCATCGATACGCCGCGATTGTGCGGACGCTTGCCCAACCACCGCGACCGTCCCGCCTTGCCGATGGTGACGTTTTCGTGATCAATGTTGCCGACCTGTCCGATTGTCGCCATGCAGTCCTGCGAAATCTTGCGCGTCTCGCCGGAAGGCAGCTTCACCAGCGCATACTCTTCTTCCTTCGCGACCAGCTGCGCTGATCCGCCCGCCGAACGCACCATCTGTCCGCCCTTGCCCGGCTTCAGTTCCAGGTTGTGGATCTGCGTGCCTGGCGGAATATTTCGCAGTGGCAGGGCATTGCCCACCAAAATGTCAGCCTCTGGACCGCTGACTACTTTCTGCCCCACCTTCAGCCCTTCCGGCTGAATGATGTAGCGCTTCTCTCCATCGGCATAGGCCAACAGCGCGATGCGCGAAGAACGGTTCGGATCGTACTCGATCGTCGTCACAGTCGCTGGAATCCCGGTTTTGTCGCGCTTGAAATCGATAATGCGTAGCTTGCGTTTGTGCCCGCCGCCGATAAACCGCATCGTCATGTCGCCCGAGTTGCGGCGTCCGCCCGTGCGCTGCTTGGGTTCAACCAGAGGCTTGTGCGGATGTTTCGTCGTGATGTCGTCATTGACGAGCGTCGTGCGATAGCGCAGCGTCTGCGTCGTCGGTCTGTATGTCTTAATTGGCATAAAAAGCTCTCAGCTCTTGGTCGTTAGTCGCTGGTCGTTAGCCAGTTCACTCGCCGGCCAACGACTAATGACCGACGACGGCTTTACAAATTCTGCGCGTACTCCGGCATCTTCTCGCCGCTGCGCAACCGCACGTACGCCTTCTTCCAATCCGGACGGTAGCCGGCAAACTTTCCGCGCCGCCGCTCTTTTCCCGGATACGTAGCCGTACGCACTGAATGCACTTTCACTTTGAAAATCGATTGCACCGCTTCCTTGATTTCCGTCTTCGTTGCCTTGGGAGCCACCTGGAACACCAGTGTGTTCTGGTTTTCCTTGATGGCCAGGCCTTTTTCGGTAATCACCGGACGGCGAATGATCTGGTATGCGCTTTTCATCAGGCCACCTCCGCCGCTTTTTCATTGCGCTGCCGGCGGCGCCGTTCCTTGATCGGCTTTTTCGCGCCTTCATCCTCGCCCGCTTTGCGCTGCTTCTTTGACACCGAGTTCTGCAACGAAAGCTGCAACTTCTCGATCGCCGGATGCGAGAAGATCACGCAGTCATGCCGCAGCAGATGGTAGGGATGCACTTCATTTCCCCGCACCAACTCTAGCCCGGCAATGTTGCGCGCGCTCAACTCCAGGTTACGATTCTGATGCTTCGGCGCCTCAACGATCAGCACCGTCGAACTCACTTTCAGGGAGTCCAGCGCCTTGCGGAATTCCTTGGTCTTCGGTTCCTTCACGTCGAAAGCGTTCACCACGATTAACTTCCCGTCGGCAAATTTCGAGGCCAGCGCCGAACGCAGCGCGCCCAGCAACTTCTTGCGCGGGAAAGTGTAGTCGTACGACCGCGGCACTGGACCATGCACCGTCGCGCCATGCCGCCACAGAGGCGACCGGATCGATCCAATGCGCGCCCGGCCCGTGCCCTTCTGCTTCCACAGTTTCTTGCCGGAACCGGAAACTTCCCAGCGCGCTTTCGTTTTGTGCGTTCCCGCGCGCTGCCCGGCGCGGTAGTGCTTCACCGCTTCCCAGAGCAGGTCTTCATTGACCGCGCCGAAGATCTCATCGGCGAGATCGAATGTCCCAACCTTCTCGCCGCTCAAATTGTGAACATCAATCGTTGCCATGTCTTTTCTCGGTACTCAGTACTCGGTACTGACTACGCTTTCTTCGCCGCTCTCTTCGCTGCCTTCAACGGATCGACCGTCGCCGAACCCGCGAATCCACGACGCTCTCGTGGCGGCTTCTTCGCTTTCGTAATCACGATGTATCCGCCCTGCGGTCCGGGCACGCTGCCTTCGACCACCAGCAAATTCTCGTCCTTATCGACGCCCAGAACGCGCAGATTGCGCGCCGTCACTTTCTGATTCCCCATGTGTCCCGACATGCGCATGCCTTTGAAAACGCGCGACGGAAATGCTGAGGATCCGATCGAACCGGTGATCTGGAACATCGAACCGTGCGACTTCGGACCACCGCCAAAGTGATGCCGCTTCACCACGCCCTGAAAACCTTTGCCCTTGCTGACGCCGACGATGTCCACAAACTTCTCGCCGTCGAAAATCTCGACCAGCACGCGATCGCCAACCTTCACCGCCCCGTCGCCATCTGCCGAGGCTTCGACCTCGAGCGGCACTTCACGCATGAACTTCACGGGAGGCAGATTGTTCTTCGCCAGATGTCCCTTCGCGGGCTTGGTCAGCCGAGACTCTTTCACAAACTCGACTAGGCCAATCTGGGCCGACTCGTATCCATCTTTCGCAGCCGACTTATGCTGCGTGACCACGCAAGGACCGGCCTGCAACACTGTGACCGGGCGAACGTCGCCCTTCGAGTCAAACAGTTGCGTCATCCCGACCTTCTTGCCCAGAATTCCCGTGACCTTCGTTGCCATAATCTTTCGTCTCCGTCCAGCATGGCCGTGTTCCGCTATTGGCTGGTGAGCTTATGCGCTCATGTAGGAACGCACGCATTCGCCCGTCCCGCAGGCGAAGCCCGCGCCTCTATTTATGTTCCTTGCCGAACGCCTTGATCTCCACATCCACACCCGCCGGCAGATCCAGCTTCATCAGCGCATCGACCGTCTGCTGCGTCGGTTCGAGAATGTCGAGCAACCGCTTGTGGGTGCGGATCTCAAATTGTTCCCGCGACTTCTTATCCACGTGCGGCGAACGCAGCACGCAGTACTTGTTCTTCATCGTGGGCAGCGGAATCGGTCCCGCAATCTGCGCGCCGGTACGCCGCGCCGTCTCCACGATCTCGCCCGTCGACTGATCCAGAATGCGATAGTCGTAAGCCTTCAACCGGATCCGAATTCTTTCTTTTCCAATCACTGTTTCATCTCGCTAACCCCTCCCGGCTTCTCCGGAAGGAAAGAACTGGCGGCAAGGCGCAAGCCGCTTTCGTTTTTTCTGACAGCTGAAAGCTGAAGGCTGACAGCTGCTACTGAACAATCTCGGCGATCGTGCCTGCTCCCACGGTGTGGCCGCCTTCGCGAATCGCGAAGCGCAAGCCCTTTTCCATGGCTACCGGCGTGATCAACTCGATCACCAGGCTAACGTTGTCTCCCGGCATCACCATCTCCGTGCCCGCCGGCAACTCCGCCACGCCCGTTACGTCCGTCGTTCTCAGATAAAACTGCGGACGATATCCCTTGAAAAATGGCGTATGTCGCCCGCCTTCTTCTTTCGTCAGGATGTACACCTCAGCCTTGAACTTGGTGTGCGGCGTGATCGAGCCCGGCTTCGCCAGCACCATGCCACGCTCCACATCTTCCTTGCCAATGCCGCGCAGCAACAGGCCCGCGTTGTCGCCCGCCATGCCTTCGTCCAATTGCTTTTTGAACATCTCGACGCCGGTCACCACCGTCTTGCGCGTCTCGCGGAAGCCGACGATTTCCACTTCTTCGCCAACCTTCACCTTGCCGCGCTCGATGCGGCCCGTCACCACCGTACCGCGGCCCGAGATCGAAAAAATATCTTCGATCGGCATCAGGAACGGCTTGTCCAACTCCCGCGCCGGCTGCGGCACGCTCTTGTCCACCGCCTCCATCAGCGCGTCAATCTGCTTCTCCCACTTCTCTTCACCGTTCAGCGCACCCAGAGCCGACAGCCGAATCACCGGCACATCGTCGCCGGGAAACTTGTAGCTCTTCAGCAGTTCGCGCACTTCCAGCTCAACCAGATCCAGCAACTCGGGATCATCCACCGCGTCGCACTTGTTCAACGCCACCACGATGTAGGGCACACCGACCTGGCGGGCCAGCAGCACGTGCTCGCGCGTCTGCGGCATGGGACCGTCGGTCGCCGCCACCACTAAGATCGCGCCATCCATCTGCGCCGCTCCCGTGATCATGTTCTTGATGTAGTCGGCGTGTCCCGGGCAATCCACGTGCGCGTAGTGCCGGTTCGCCGTCTCATACTCCACGTGCGCGGTCGCGATCGTGATGCCACGCGCCTTCTCTTCCGGCGCGTTATCGATCGAATCGAACGACCGGAACACGATCTTCGGATTGTGCTTCTGCAGCACCTTGGTGATCGCCGCCGTCAACGTGGTCTTGCCATGATCGATGTGTCCGATCGTCCCTACGTTGCAGTGCGGCTTATTGCGATCAAATTTTTCTTTCGCCATTTCCGTTCCTCTGGGGCTAAAGCCCCAAGTCTTATGATTGCCTTGTCGGCGCGGCTTAAGCCGCGCCCTGATACAAACCCTATTTCGCCGTGCCCTGCACCTTGGCGATGATTTCTTCCGCGACTGAACGCGGAGCTTCCTCATAGCGCGCAAAGTGCATGGAATATTCCGCTCGTCCCTGGGTCGACGAACGCATGTGAGTCGCGTAACCAAACATCTCCGCCAGCGGAACGATCGCCTTGATCACCTGCGATCCCGCGCGGTGCTCCATGCCTTCGATGCGTCCGCGGCGCGAACTCAGATCGCCCATGATCACACCTGCATAATCTTCCGGCGTTACCACTTCGACCGCCATCACCGGCTCAAGCAGCACCGGAGAAGCCTTGCGTGCCGCTTCCTTGAAGGCCATCGAACCCGCAATCTTGAACGCCATTTCGTTCGAATCGACGTCGTGATAACTGCCGTCGAACAGCGTCGCCTTCACATCGACCATCGGATAGCCGGCGAGCACACCGCCCTCCAGCGCTTCCTGAATTCCCTGATCGATTGGCTTTATAAACTCTTTCGGAACCGAGCCGCCGACAATATCGTTGACGAACTCGTAGCCGGTCCCCGGCGGTTGAGGATCGAGATAAATCTTCGCGTGACCGTACTGCCCGCGGCCGCCAGTCTGGCGGATGTACTTGCCCTCGGCTTCGGCGTGCCTGCGAATAGTCTCGCGATACGCCACTTGCGGCTTGCCGACATTGGCTTCAACTTTGTACTCGCGCATCATGCGGTCAACGATGATTTCCAGGTGCAACTCGCCCATGCCGCTGATGATGGTCTGTCCGCTGTCGGGATCAGTGTGAACCTTGAAGGTGGGATCTTCCTGGGCCAAGCGCTGCAGCGCCATGCCCATCTTCTCCTGGTCAGCCTTGGTCTTGGGCTCGACCGCAACCGAGATCACCGGGACAGCAAACTCAATCGACTCCAGCGCGATCGGGTGATCTTCGTTGCAGATGGTGTCGCCGGTCGAAACGTTCTTCAAGCCGACTGCCGCACAGATGTCGCCCGCCAGAATTTCACTGATCTCTTCGCGCTTGTTGGCATGCATCTTCAGCAGTCGCCCGATGCGCTCCGTCTTTCCGGTACGCACGTTGAGCACAGAGTCGCTGGTCTTAAGCTGTCCGGAATACACGCGGATGAAGGTCAACTGACCGACGAACGGGTCGGCCATGATCTTGAATGCCAGCGCCGAGAAAGGCTCCTTATCGTCCGCTTTGCGCGTGACGGGCTGGCCGTTATCGGGATTCTTTCCGTGCGTCTCGCCTACATCGAGCGGCGACGGCAGATAATCCACGACCGCATCCAGCAGCGGCTGCACGCCCTTGTTCTTGAATGCCGTGCCCACCACGACCGGGAACACCTTCAACCCGATCGTCGACTTGCGCAGCGACGCCCGCAACTCGTCCGCCGTAATCTCTTCGCCTTCCAGAAACTTGTGCAGCACGTCATCATCGTTCTCGGCAATGCTTTCGACCAGCTGCGCGTGGAAGGCTTCCGCTTTCTTCTTCAGTTCGGCGGGAATTTCTTCGGTGACATACTCGGCGCCCATGGTGTCGTCTTGCCACACAATGGCCTTCATCCCGATCAGATCGATGACGCCCTTGAACTTGTCTTCCTGGCCGATGGGAATTTGGATCGCGACGGGCTTGGCACTGAGGCGCTTGCGGATGGTATCGATGGCATGCTCGAAATCAGCACCCATCTTATCGATCTTGTTGATAAAGCAAATTCTGGGCACGCCGTACTTATCGGCCTGCCGCCAGACTTTTTCAGACTGCGGCTGCACGCCGTGGACCGCGTCAAACACCGCGACCGCGCCGTCCAGCACGCGCAGCGAGCGCTCGACTTCCGCCGTGAAATCGACGTGGCCGGGCGTATCGATAATATTGATGCGAATGTCGCGCCAGGTGCAGGTTGTCGCCGCGGACGTAATCGTGATGCCGCGCTCCTGCTCCTGCTCCATCCAATCCATGGTCGCAGTGCCTTCATGCACCTCTCCGATGCGGTGCGTCCGGCCCGTATAAAACAGGATGCGCTCCGTCGTAGTGGTCTTCCCGGCATCGATGTGCGCCATGATGCCGATATTCCTGCAACGCTCTAATGGGACTGTTCTAGGCACGACAATAACTTCTTTCTGGGCTCCAACTTCGGTCTTGATTCAGCGATTGAGTGATTTGGTCATTTGCGATTGAACCGCTAAAGCGGAACGCTATTTTCAATTACTCAATGACCCGATCGCTCAATGACTCAATTCTTACCAGCGATAATGCGCAAACGCCTTATTGGCTTCCGCCATGCGGTGCACATCTTCTTTCTTCTTGATGGCTGCGCCTTTTCCTGTGGCGGCATCCAGCAACTCGTTGCTTAACTTGTCGATCATTCCCTTTTCGCCGCGGGACCGCGCATAAGTAATGATCCAGCGGATCGCCAGCGAAGTTCTCCGGTCGGCATTCACTTCCACCGGCACCTGGTAGTTAGCGCCGCCGACGCGCCGCGTCTTCACTTCGAGCAGCGGCTTGGCGTTCTCCACGGCCTTCTTGAACAACTTCAAAGCTTCGTCGCCGCCCTTCGACTCCAGGCGCGTCAA
The DNA here is from genome assembly GCA_963719865.1 of uncultured Acidobacteriota bacterium. GTDB lineage: Bacteria > Acidobacteriota > Terriglobia > Terriglobales > Acidobacteriaceae > Sulfotelmatobacter. The sequence goes on from CAVRDS010000018.1 coordinate 88,846, forward strand.
GGCTTCATAGAAGATACCCTCGGCCGTCGACCGCTTGCCCTGCCACATCATCGAGTTGATGAACTTGGTTACCAGATCCGACTGATACACGGCATCAGCCGGAACGGTCCGCTTTGCGATATGTCCTTTACGAGGCATTCAGTTTCTAGCTCCTAGCTCACAGCTTCTAGCCTGAGCCTTACTGGCCACCGACCACTGGCCACTAGCCTTTCTTCGGTCTCTTCGCTCCGTACTTCGAGCGTCCCTGCATGCGTCCGGCAACGCCCACCGCATCCAGCGTCCCGCGAATCACGTGATAGCGAACGCCCGGCAGATCTTTCACGCGCCCCCCGCGGATCAGCACAATTGAGTGTTCCTGCAGGTTGTGCCCCACTCCGGGGATATACGTTGTAACTTCAATGCCGTTCGTCAGCCGCACACGCGCCACCTTGCGCAAAGCCGAGTTCGGCTTCTTCGGGGTCTGCGTGTACACGCGCGTGCAAACGCCGCGCTTCTGCGGACATCCCTGCAGTGCAGGGCTCGCCGTCTTGTAACGGGGCCGCTTCCGGCCCTGGGCCACTAACTGGTTAAACGTAGGCACTCTGGCCACTCCTTAGCCGCACACTCACGCTGATCGCGCAGGCGGCGGCACAATTCTGCTGGACTCGACGCGCATCCGCGGCATGGCCGGCTCATGTTTAGCAAAACAAGGCCAACCATTACTTCTCACCGCGCCACTTCGCTACTGCAAGCTAACGCCGGAGAGATTCTGGATTCCCATTCAGACTAACGCTGCCGACGGTGGCGCCCGGCTAAACTACGGGGGCACTCCGTTTCGTCAGCCTTGCCCTGCATATCCTTCCGCATAAGGGCGAAAGGCGCCGCAGGTACGTTTCAGCGAGGAATGTTTCCGAACCATTTGCATCCGGAAACGCGTTTCTCTAAAGCTCAACTGCCGGTTCGTGCACACAACCGCACAAAAAACGAGCAGCACACAGCAAGCCTGGATGAACTCGCGGAACCAAACTACTATAGCAAGTCGATCGAAACATCGTCAACCGCTGATTTTGCATCCCACCCTAACGTCGGCTCTGGAACGGAACCTGGCAAGCGCTCCCTGCGACTGCTCGCTCGATCAGGGCGACATGCTTCGGCCCTTGCTGATTCCGGCTCCAGCCTCTACACTACAAGTTTTCCAATTCATTTGACAGTTTGTCCGTATTCATTCGGGACAGAACTGTGCGCGAGGTTAAAGAGGGTGCATGGGTAGGTTCCGTTCTGGCGGTCTGCGCTTGGCAGTTGCAATCCTTTCTCTGTGGAGCTTCGCCGGATGCGGTGGCAGCTCAAAAGCGGGATCGCCTCTTTATCCCGGCAGGATCAACCTCACTCCGGCGGTAAACACATCGCTGGTGCTGGGCGGCGCCATCGCTTTCACTGCATCCGCGCAAACCGCTAGCGGCACAACTCTGCGCGTTGCCATCAGCTACACTTCCAGCGATACGTCCATTGTGAATGTTTCGCCGAGCGGCGTCGCTTGCGCTGGGCACTGGGATATAACCTTCAGCATCTGCAGCGCGGGCAACGTAGGCGTCGCTCTCGTCACTGCCCAAGCTTTAGGCGCCAGCAGCGTTTCTACCTACGTTTTTGTCCATCCGGCAATCGATAACATCACCGTGACCGGTATTTTATTGACCGGAATTCCAGTCCAGGAGCCTTGCCTTTCCCAGACTCAGTCGATGACCCTGGAAGCACATGCCTTCAGCCAGGGAACCGACATTACAGCCTCCGTGGGCCCCTTCACATGGACGGCGAACAACCCCACCGTCGTGAACATCGTTCCTCTTCCCAATAGCACATTTAATCCCGGGACGGGCACCACTTATAATTTCGCGACCAATCAAGCGACCGCGACAGCGGTCCAACCCGGGATCACATACATCTATGCCTCGGCTGGCGGCGTTTCCAGCACATCGTTCCAGCAGCCGCTGTACGCAGATTCGGCAGGTACGAATTCTCCAGCACTTGATTTTTTTGCGACCTGTGCGATTCAAAACATCAGCCTCGAGGTAGGCCCCGCAGGGTCTGGACAAACCAGTTTAGTCACCTCCAAGGGGACCGCGCAGACGATCACTGCAACTCTCACTGACGTCATGGGAAACAGTTCGCTGCCCAACACGGACGCGGGAGTCGTTCTGAGCAAGGTTCCCCTGACCTGGACTTCTTCCTCGCCCGGCGTCTTGCCCGTCGGCACGACCTGTACGCAATCCTGCAGCATCAATCCCGCATCGCCCGGATCGGCCACCATCACGGCTTCCTGCACTCCGCCGACATGCAACGTCGGCTTCCCCATTATTCCTGCGAGTCTCGCAACCCCTGCCCAGATCAATACGTGCACGCAGTTTTTCCAAGCGCAATATCCGCAGTTTGCCGGCTGTCAACAGCTCATTCCGTTTCCGGTGTATGCATCTCCGGTCTTTCTTGTTCCACCCTCGACGGTGATCCCTTTGACTCCGGCCACGGGCGCCATTTCCGGCGAAGTCACCGGGGCGCCCTCCACCGCGTCCGTCCTGGCGGCCAGCACCGGATGCGCCCAGCAATTGCCCGCCGACTGCATCACCTCCATGTACTTCGTTTCGACCTCGACAGCGACGGCGGGTAACGAGAATCCCTCGCCCGTTCCGCCGAACTCTTTCCTGTTCGATGTCGCCGGCGACAAGCTCTACATGGGCAGTGACTACGGCGCGGCCAGCGATCAATCCCACAAATTTCGGATCCAACACCTCCGCCTTCACTTCGCTCGGCGCCATCACCGGTAAGATCCTGGCCGTTTCCAACAATGGATCCAGCGCGGTGTTTGCCGATTCCGTCCACACGCCGAACCAGGTGTTCATTACCAACACAACCAACACGGCGGCTGGCCCCGTCGCGTTAAGCATCAATGCCGCTACCGCCGCCGCATTCTCTCCCGATGGACTGAAAACCTTTATCGCCGGGGGGACCAACGCCAGCTCGCTTTACGTCTACTCTCCGCAGCAGGCCTTCCAAGGCCCGTTTCCGCTAAGTGGCCCGGCCAATTCCATTGCATTCATGCCCAGCGGCGCCTTCGGGTTAGTGGCGCAGGCCGCCGGCACTTCGGGCACAGCCAATTTGAGCGCTTATGCCAACTGCAACAATCAGGCGGTCGCGAACCTGCCTTTGCCCGGCAACCCGCTCATGATGAAAGTTCTGCCCAACTCTCACCTGGACGGTAGAGACTCTTACGGCTACCCCATTCCCGATGGCATTCACGTGCTGGTGCTCGACGCGACGGGATTCGACGTGGTCACTGCGGTCCTGTCTCAACCCGCTGCCGGAACTCTCTGCCCTCAGGGATTGACTTTCGTCAGCAACGATCCTTTGCACGCGGCACAGCGCATCGAACTCGGCCAAGGCACGCTTCGACCAGTGAATTTCTTCGTTTCGGTCGATGGAACCCAGATCTATGTGGCCAACGCCAACGCTTCGACGATCATCGTGTACAACTTCGTCGCGGGCGCAACTACCGGTGGGATCCAGTTGCTGAACAACGCCACGCCACTTAGCGCCGATATGAGCATCGATGGCGGTACCATCGTCGTGGCCGGTAGCGACGGCGTGCTCCACGAAATCAGCACCTCCCTGGGCGGCGCCGACCTGTACCAGGTTTCGTTCCCCAACCTGCCCAATTACCTGAATGCTTTCTGCAGCCTGACTCCAACGGCCGGTCCCTGCACTTTGACCACAACTCTCGTCAAACCGTAGGTCGGTGAGGCGCGCATCTCGCCAAAACAAGCGGGCGTCATGCTGGGCGCAGAACGGGATCGCGAAGCGAACTCGTTCGGAGTCGAAGCATTCCTACACAACGCTCACGAATGACGGGGGCTTCCCGTAGGAATGCACGGAGATCGAAAAATTATGCGAACGCCGCGACTCTAGGGGTTCGCCTGGAAAAAGAAACGCAATGGACTGGCGTCCACTACCCCGTGATCTGACTGCTGCCTTCCAACTCCTTCCCCACGCTGTCGAGCACGCCATTCACGAAATGCACTGACTCGGGAGAAGAAAACTTCCGTGCAATCTCCAGCGCTTCATTGATAACCACGGCGCGGGGCGTTTCCCGATAAGCCAGCAACTCCGCCACGGCCGCCCGCAGCAGATTGCGATCGACCGCCGCCATGCGCTCCATGCGCCAGTGCTCCGCATGCTTCTCAATCAGCGCATCAATCTCGGCGACGCGGTCTGTGGCCACGCGAAACAGATCGTCGGCAAACCCTCGCACCTCGGCGCTCGCCGTCCCATGCTCCGCCCAAAAGGTGCGGCGCACCTGCTCCGCATCCTGCTTCCCCATATCCGACTGGAAAAGCATCTGCAAAGCTAGTTCCCGAGATTTGCGTCGAGTACCCATAGATTCTGTAGGGACGGGCGCCTTCGTCCGTCCCGCGGGCGAAAGCCCGCGTTCCACATTCAGCTGTCAACTCTTAGCCGTCAGCGAAACACAACGGCGCCAGCTTCATCAGTTTACAGGAATATTTGCGAGACCCAACGGAAGGATAAGCGCGCAAAATCAGGATTTGCGCTTTTTCGAAGGCGCAGTTCGCGCGCCAGCTTTGGTTCTGTTTCTTGCTTTACTGACAGCTGACGGCCGACGGCTGATGACTGACTTCAGCGATACCATCTCCACCGCCGCCAGCGCCGCCTCAAATCCTTTGTTCCCCATCTTCAGTCCAGCCCGGTCGATCGCCTGCTCCAACGTATCGCAGGTCAGGACACCGAACGCATGGGGCACCCCAGTCTCCTGTGCCGACTGCCCAATCCCGCGCGTCACTTCGTTGACGATCACGTCATAGTGCGCTGTATCGCCGCGAAGCAGGCAGCCAATACAGATGATCGCGTCGTACTTCCCGGTCAACGCCAAAGTCCGCGCCCCCAGCGGGATTTCAAATGCGCCGGGAACGCGCACCAGGTCGATATCTTTCTTTGCAGCGCCCGTGCGCAGCAGCCCATCGCAAGCGCTCAACAGCAGCCGCTCCGTGATAAACGCATTGAAGCGCGCCACCACAATCGCGAAGCGCCTGCCGGAAGCATCGAGTTCCCCTTCGAGCGCACGCAACGCAGACTCAGGCGCCGCCTCAATCTTCAATCTGATTTTCTTCGCCGTGACTTATCACCTCAAGGATGAGGTTGCAATCCTCTGTGCTCCCTGTGTCCTCTGTGGTAAAAGCTTTTGATTTACTTGCCTTTGAACTGCGCCGCCCGCTTCTCCAAGAAAGCCCGAGTCCCCTCGCTCTTATCTTCGGTCGCGCAAGCCACGCCGAACAGCACGGCCTCAAGATACAGGCCCTCGGCCAACGTCATCTCCATGCCTTTGTTGACGGCCTCCATCGCATACTGCACGGCCAGCGGAGCGTTCGCGAAAATCTTCGCCGCGATTGCTTCCGCACGCGGAATCAACTCCGCCGCCGGCAACACTTCATTCACCAGCCCGATGCGATGCGCCTCTTGCGCCGTGATCATCTCTCCCGCCAGCACCATCTGCATCGCGATCCCTTTGCCGACCAGTCGCGGCAGCCGCTGCGTCCCGCCGTAGCCTGGGATAATCCCAAGTTTCACCTCCGGTTGACCCAGTTTCGCATTGTCGCTGGCCAACCGCATGGTGCAAGCCATGGCAATCTCGCAGCCGCCGCCGAGCGCGAATCCGTTGATGCAAGCAATCACAGGCTTGCCCAGGTTCTCAATCAGGTTGAGGACGTTCTGCCCGCGATGCGTGTATTCCTTACCAGAAACGGCGTCATGCTTGGCCAATTCGCTGATGTCGGCGCCAGCAATAAACGCCTTCTCGCCGGAACCAGTTAAGATGACGACGCGAATCCCCACATCGTTCTTGATGTCGTGAAATGCCGCCCGCAACTCTTCCATGGTCGCCATGTTGAGCGCGTTGAGCACCTTCGGCCGGTTGACGGTGACGTAAGCAATCGCGTTTTTCTTTTCGAGAAGTATGTTTTCGAAGTTCATAAAATCAAATCCCTGGCCACGGATTCACGCGGATTCACACGGATCAAACCAAATCTGATACCTCAATTCGTCTTGTACGTATGAAATGTTCCAAGAATAATTGCATTTGGGTTACTGCGTGTTCGTTCAACCATGTCCCCGACCTCATCGCCGAATTCAGACTCTTCGCCGATAACTTCGGCCTTATCAACTAACACCAAGCTCCATCCCAGAGAATTCAGGTATTTCTCGATCTTCGAGCTTGCAGTCCTTCGAGCCTGCCCAGGTCGTGATGTTCATGAAGCCGATCTTGGATCCTGAGGAACCCTCGGTATCAGCAATAACCTCGGCTAAAACCAGCCACATTGTTTCCATCAGAAAGTCCGCGTCCATCCGTGTGAATCCGCGGCGAAGAAGTTTCTTGTTCAAGCTACAGTTTGTTCGCCTTCGGCTTCTCCGGGTCCGAGTAATCATAAAACCCGCGCCCCGACTTCCGCCCGTACCAGCCCGCCATCACCATCCGCTTCAGCAGCGGAGGCGACGCAAACCGCCGCTCCTTGAACTCGTCATACATGACGTGCGTAATGTAATAAGTCGTATCGAGCCCGACAAAATCCAGCAGTGTAAACGGGCCCATCGGATACCCACAGCCCAGCTTCATCGCGTTATCAATATCCTCAATCGACCCTACGCCCTCTTCATACGCTCGGATGGCATCCAGCAAATACGGCACCAGCAGCCGGTTCACGATGAATCCAGTCTTGTCCGACGTGCGCACCGGAACTTTGCCTAGCTTCTTCGCAAACGCGTAAGCCGACTCGTACACGTCGTCCGCCGTAGCGATCGTCCGCACGACTTCCACCAACTTCATCAGCGGCACCGGATTAAAAAAGTGCAGTCCGATAAAGCGCTCCGGACGCTTCACCGACGTCAACAGCTCGGTCACCGAAATGGAAGAAGTATTCGAAGCAAAGATCGCGTCTCTCTTCACCACACCATCGAGCGACGCGTACATCTTTTTCTTCTCATCCACATTCTCGATGATGGCCTCGATCACAATGTCGCAATCCGCCAGATCGGGTTTGGAAGTCGTCCCTTTGAGACGCGCCCGGATCGCATCTTTCTGCTCGGCGGTGATCCCACCCTTGTCGATCGGACGTTCGGCAAACTTCGCCAAAGACTTCTCAATCCCCGCAAATCCCTTGTCGAGAAACTTCTGCTCGACTTCAAGCACCGTGACATCGAATCCAGCAGTAGCGCAAACCTGCGCGATGCCAGACCCCATCAGCCCACAACCCAGAATCCCAACTTTCCTGATTTCCATAATTTAAGACCCATCACCACAGAGATCACAGAGGATCACAGAGGAAATCACGAAAGTCGTGTCCCTCTTCGGCCTCTGTGGTTCCGAATTCAATTCATGCTCTCCACCACCATCGCAATCCCCTGCCCGCCGCCGATGCACGCTGTCGCCAGCCCATACTTTTTCTTCCGCCGCCGCAGTTCATACAGCAGTGTAATCACCAACCGCGTGCCGGTCGCGCCCAGCGGATGCCCCAACGCGATCGCTCCACCGTTGACATTCACCTTCTCGCGATCGAGTCCCAGCTCTTTTTCTACCGCCAGATACTGCGCCGCGAACGCCTCATTCACTTCGATCAGATCGATGTAATCCAGATTCAATCCGGCCTTCTGCAGCGCAATCTTCGTCGCCGGCACCGGGCCGCGGCCCATCACCTTGGGATCGACTCCCGCCACGCCCCAGCTCACAATGCGCCCCAGCGGCTCCATGTTGCGCTTGCGGACTTCATCGAGCGACATGATCACAACCGCGGCCGCACCGTCGACAATGCCGCTGGCGTTTCCGGCCGTGACTGTTCCGTTTTTCCCGAAGGCAGGCCTCAATTTCGCCAACCCTTCCATCGTGGTCTGCGGACGCCGATGATCATCCTCGGCCAGCGATTCCCCAGTCGGCTCGCCCTTATGATTGCGCAGCGGCACCCGCACAAGTTCTTCCTGCAGACGTCCCTCTTTGTAAGCCACGTCAGCCCGCTGCTGCGAGCGCAACGCAAACTCATCCTGCATCTCGCGCGTGATGCCGTGTTGCGATCCATATAACTCGGCGGTATTCGCCATATACGACCCGCAATACGAATCGAGCAGCGCCACCATCAGCGAATCTTCCAGCTTTCCGCCCGGCGCAAGCGTGAAGCCATCGCGCCCGCGAATCACAAACGGGGCTTGGGACATCGCCTCCATGCCGCCCGCCAGCACAATCTTGGCTTCGTCGGTCTGGATCATCTGCGCCGCGCTCACAATCGCCTGCATGCCCGAGCCGCAGAGACGGTTCACCGTCAGCGCCGGAGTTTCAATGGGAATCCCTGCCCGCAAACCCACGTGCCGCGCGCCATACAGCGCGTCGCCGGAAGTCTGCTGCGCGTTGCCGAACACTACATGATCGAATTCCTTGGGATCGATCCCCGAGCGCTCGATTGCACCTTTTCCCGCGACCGCACCCAATTCCTGCGCGGTAAAGTCTTTTAGCTTCCCGCAATAACGCCCAAAGGGCGTGCGCGCCCCACTGACAATCGCAATGTCTCCGGCTTTTAGCATGATTTTCTCGCTGAACTCCGCCCGGAATCGGCCAGAGTCATTTCGCCAAACTTTTTAGTTTAGCAGCGCTAAGACGAATTCACCACCGAGGCACGGAGGCACTGAGAAGAAAGAAATTCAGTAAGCTGCTTCAGGGCAGAATGCGGAAGTCAGAATGCAGAAGTATGAGGCTCGAACTTTGGGGGCTCATGGCGTGGGACGCTTCCGGGAAGCAGTGCCCGCGTGGTGAGCACTTATGCCACAGCGCCCGCGGCCAGCGCAGCCGGTCCCAGTGCAACCACTTTCCCGGGGCCCTGCGCCATCGCTTGGCCGAGTGCGTGTTCCGCGCGGTTGATAATTTCCGTGACTACATCGATGGGATCGTATTCGGTGCGAATGATCGCCTCGACGACTCCCGCCGAAAACTGCGCCGACGGCCCCTGCGCTGCTCCATCCCTGGCCGGGAAGCGCACTTCCGCCATGATCTTTCTGAGTTTCTCAATCGCGAGCACCGCCTCTTTTTCCGCCGTCTCGCCCAGCAGAATGGCGACTGTGGTCGTGTCATAGCGAAACGCCAGATCGTTGGACCGGATGTTGGCGGCAAACAATTGCCCGGCGCGCTCCATCACCGCCTGGACTCCGGCCTCCCCATATTCCTTGAGCAGCGCCGAACTCTTGCCAAACTGCATCAACACAACGGAGAAGGCCGACGCATTCTGAACCGCACGCTTGCTCTCCGCCAGCAGAAGATCGATATAAGAAGCCCGTTTGAGCAGTCCGGATTTCTCGTCGGTCACCGACAGATTTTTGACCAGCCGACGCAGTCCAGCATTATTCAGCGCGATCACCATCTGCTCAGTCAAAGTTTTGAGCACGACCATGTCCGACTGCTGCCAGACGCGCGCCCGGTTGTGGATCAACATCAGAATGCCGACCGTCTCCTCGCCATCGCTGAGAGGAATCGCAAGAATCGAGGACGCGCCCAGTTCCGCTACCGCTTTCCTGGCCGATTGCAAGGCCACCGCCTTCGGAGCATCCTGAACCGCCAGGGGTTCGTGCCCATCCACTGCCTGCTGCAGGCACGCGATCAATTCGCCGATCGACGCGGGAGTGCCCTTCTTGTATCCTTCCGCGCAGAACTCATCGATTGCGGAAGGCGATACACCAGCCTTGCCCATCGCCGCCACGCAGCGCGTCGCTTCCCAATGCGTGCCAATTTCTTTCACTGCCGTGCTCAACACAGCCGGAGCCGTTCCCTGGTGGTAAAGCTTGCGCGTAATCTCAGCCACGCGGGTGAAGCTGCGCACATCCGCCGCCGGATCGGGAGCCGGTGCCACAGATGGGGAGGGCGCGGCCGGAGCGCTGGACGACGCAGCGGCCGGAGGCAACGGAGCCGATCCCGCATAGCGCGGCGTCACTCCTGCCGAAAGATACAGGCGTTGCAGATCCTCGTTGCGCTCCTCTTCGCGCGGAAATAATTCCTGAATTCTCTGCAGACGCTCGACGGCCTTGTTGCGCATGCCATACTGCACCAGAATTTCTGCTTGCAGCATCAAGTCCTGCAGCGTGGCTGCGCCCAGAGTCGGTCCTTCCACTTGCACCGGCTCTTCCGCCGTCTTGCTTGCCGGAGTGAACCTCGAGGCAATCGCTCGATAGCGCGCGTCTTCAACGTGGCCCTTCAGCATTTCGAGCCGCTTGGTATGTCCGGGCTCGTAGGGGTCGACCTCGGCCGCCCGGTCCAGGCACTCGGCGGCTTTGGCGAACTCCCCCGTGCTGCAATAGAGATCAAACAATTTCAGCAGCGTGGTGCAGTAGTCGTTCTCGCGGTTGGAGGCGTTATAAAGTTCGCTGAGAAATTCCAGGATCTGCGGCGAAGCCCGATGCGCCGCCGTGATGTCTTCCATGATCGCGATGAACTGCCGCCGCTCTCCGCGGCGCCGCTGGAACTGTTCCAGCTTGCGCGCCAGCGCCACCGCGGCATCATCCTGCTGACCATCCAATAAATTGCCGACCAGTGCGATTACCTGCTGCACGCGTCCGGGATTCGCCTCAAACAACTGCCATACCAGCGGCTCCGCCTCGGCGTACCGGCCCGCTGCAACCAGCGCATCGGCGTAAGTCTCGCGAAACTCCGGCGTGGCCTGTCCAGAGTTCAGTTGGGGCTCAAGAATAAAAATCGCGGCGCCCACCTGCCCCTGCGCCAGCAGACCTTTGCCATAAGCCAGGGCGATCGCCGGGTCCGAAGAATCTTCCTGATAAGCTTTCTCGTACCACTGCGCGGCGTCGCCGCCCTCGGAGGCAACCAACTGCGCGAACCGCGCAAAGGCTCCGGCGGCAACTTTCCGGTTTCCCAGTTCCGATGCCAGTTCCGCCACACGCATCAGGTTCGGCTGGGTCGGCTCAATGCCGACAATGCGATCCAGAATCTCCGCCGTTTCCTGCTTCTTTCCGAGCTTGGCCAGATCGGTCAGCGCCGATTCGTAGGTTCCCACGGCCAGTTTCTTGTTTGAGCCCTCGAGCAATTGACCAAAGCGGAATTTCTGCTGCCAGGTCGGACTGCCATGCCGCGCCAGCTTCTTATAAGTGAGACTGGCCCGGGTGGCGTCGCCGGCAGCCACCTGCCGCTCGAATAGGTCGCCCAGCAACTTCACCGCGTCGGCATTGCGGTTCACCGATAAGCACAGATCCGCCGAGAGTTGGCGCACTACATCATTTTCGTGATCGTCGCGCAGGACCTGCAGATACTCTTCCAGGGCCTCAGCGGTCTTCCCTTTTTGCAGGAGCTTCTCCGCACGCTCCACGCGCTTCCCTAACTCGGCTCGGTCCAGTCGTCTTGTGATCTCAGGCATGCGAAATGAGGGCGGAGTAAACCCTGCTCCGATTCTAGGAGTGCCCCCGGACCCCAGCAATGCGGTAGGGCTCCGGCGCGATTACGAAGGTCACCGCCCAACCTCGGCGCTCGAGCTAAAGTCCGACCTGCAAACTTCTCCGTCCCTGAAGCGTCTAAAACTCCGGCCCTTTCAGGAATTCGCCAGATCTCCGTTCGACGTTTTTCCTTTAATATCCTGCTGCACGGATCAGGAGCACCCAAATGCACAAGCTGACCTTGAACTTTATTCTTCTGCTCGCAGTTGCCGCCCGCAGTCAAACCTCGCGTCACGCCTTCAGCTTTGATGATGCGGCCAGCCTGCGCAGCGCGTCGCCGGTCGCGGTCTCGCCCGACGGTAAGACCGTTCTCTACCAGGTACACTTCGGCGGCCACAAAGGCCCCACCAATACGGAATGGAATCTGATCGCAGCCACGGGCGGCGAATCCCGACACCTGAATCTTCCAGACAAATTCAAGCCAGCGGGATTCACCCGCGAAGGCACGGCTCTTTACGGATTGGCAGAGGTCAACAAGATGCAGCAACTGGCGACGCTACCGTTGGCTCCGCCCAACACCGCCGCCGCCGCGGCCGTCACTCCCGTTCCGCTGACCGGCTTGCCCAGAGGAATTCATTCCGCTTCGATCTCTCCGGATGGTTCGCGTTACGCTCTGCTGGCCGATCCGCGGCTGCCCGATCCGCTGGCCGAGGTGCACACCGTGATTGAAGCCGAACCCACCAGCCTGTACGTGATCGGCGCCGACGGCACCAACGGCAACTGGTGGTGTCCAGGGTTGCACGACGCGAATGCGATTGCCTGGTCGCACGATGGCTCGTCGATCGCCATTCTGTCGGTCACTCCTTCAATCGGATATCACTACGTTCGTTCCTTCATTGATATTTGCAGCGCAGCTGGCGCAAAGCATATCGCTACCATCGATAACGCCGCCGCGGGAATTGGCTGGATCAATGGGGACAAAGATCTCGTCTTCCTCAGTACAACCACGTCCGTGCTCACGCCCGACCACGTCTGGACAGTGTCGGCAAGCAGCGGCTCACCGGTGGATCGCACGCCCAAGCTTGAGGCCAGCGCTCTCGGTGTGTTCGTCGATGTGCGTGGCAATGCCTGGGTGAATGTTGCGTGCGGCGTCCGCGACGAGGTCGATTCTTTTCAAAACAACACCTTAACCACCGCCTACACGTGGCCCGATGGAATCATCGGCGGACATCCGGTTTCTCCGGAGATTGTGGGCGCACCCGATGTGCAGGTCTTCGCGGTTTCCGATCCGCAACATCCTTCCAATGTAGCCGTCGCGCACGGCAACACTTTGCAGCGGATCACCACCGAAGGCGAAGATCAACTCGCTAAGGTTTCCTTGGGAGACGTCCGCGCCGTGCATTGGACCAGCAAGGAAGGAATCGCTCTCGAAGGCATCCTAACTTTTCCAGCCGACTATAAATCCGGGCAGAAGTATCCCTTCATGGTCCTTCCGCACGGCGGCCCGGAGGCCAACGACGCTCTCGGATTCGACAGCTTCACGCGCATTTTTGCCGGCATGGGATATGTCTTGCTCCAGCCCGAATATCGCGGTTCCACCGGATATGGCAGCGAATTTCTCGAGGCCATCTACCAGCATTTCGGCGATCGCGCCTATCGCGATGTGGACAGCGCCACAGACTTCGCCATCGCTCAAGGATGGGCCGACCCCAATCGTCTGACCATCTTCGGCTGGAGCGCCGGAGGCTTCATGACCTCATGGACCGTGACGCAAACTCAACGCTACAGAGCCGCCATCGAAGGAGCAGGCATCACCGACTGGCTCTCATTTATGTGGACCAGCGACATTCAGCAATTTGACTATGACGCCCGCTGGCCCGACCAGGATCCCAGCGCCTTTCTGGATTTTTCCGCCGCCATGCACTCCGAGCACGTCTCCACGCCTCTGCTGATCTTGCACGGCGCGGCCGATGAACGCGTGCCAACGTACCAGGGACGCGAGTTATTCGAAGTTTTGGCGGCTCGCGACAAGACCACGCGGATGGTCACCTATCCCGGCTCGCCGCATTTTCCCACTCTCTGGGAGCAGCGCCAGGATGTCTTTCGCGAGATTGCTGCGTGGCTGGCCCGCTATAACCCGGAAAAATAATTCGAGGAACTGAAGTTGACGGAAAAATTCGAAGTTCCGTCGCGAGACGTTACTGGCTTGTGGCCGGGCTCTTCTCCTGCTGGTCCATCCGCTTCAGATACGGAAAGAACGGAGTCACCTCCAGAGGAATCTTCTCCGCCGGCGAGTCCAGCCTGACGGGCTTGGCCTTGAGCATCGCGATCCGGTCCGACCAGGGATCCACCGTAATACGGGAACCGAGAGGTAGTGCGGCAATTTGATCGAGACGATTCTTCTGCAACGGTTCGGAATCGTTCGCAGCCTGCATCGCGATGAAATGACTGCTGAGGAAATCGTCGCCGAACCTGGCGCGCATCAGGTTCGGTAACTGCTGAGACCGCGCCTGCAGCTCTTTCGCGAACAATTCCACCTTCCCCTGCTGCCCCTGGTAGGGAGATTTTGCGAATAGTTCGAAGCCCTTTTTATCCGCCTCCGCTTCCTGCTCCGCGGTGAAGCGGAATTTGAAATGTGAAAAGATCTCCAGATCGGAAAAGCGCCCGCCCACGACCGCGGCATTTTCCTGCGAATGCTTCAAGACGATATGCGCCAGTTCGTGCGCCAGCACCGCTGCCAGCGTGGCTTCATCGGGTAAAATATCGAGCAAACCCCGGCTGACTATAATCGTTCGGCCGACCACGAACGATTCCAGAGGCGTGGTCAGCAGCACGCGGCAGCGCACCGCCGCAATATCAAGTTCGTTCGTCACCAGCAGATTGTTCACTACCGCCTCTAGAATCTGATCGACCTCTCCGTCTGAAGCCATCAGTCCCGCGACCTGCAAACGCTCGACGACTGCGTCTTCGGGACGATACGCCTCATCGCCCACCGAATACGCCGGATTCAAATCCTGCGAAGCCTCACGCCGTTTTGGATCTGCAAATGGGGCTGAGTCCGTCAAGCGCTTGGCAAACTCGCGCTGATCTCCGGCATTGCGCACATCGTATCCCCAAATACGGGTTTGTGCCTTGAACCATAGAGTGTGATCCGCCGGATCGCTCGAATTCGATTCCTGCGTGTAGATATACGCGGGCATCCAGCGCACGCCCAATGTGTTCAGCCGCCAGCTGTCAAAATGAAACGCCCGACGCGAACTGTAGGTGCCCGTAAAGCGCACGATGTTGTGATCTCTATCCTCGATCCAGATGCGGCCTATGAAACCGCGGCCCCGATCTTCGGCCGGTTTCACATCGAAGGCCGCGCAGCGCACGTCTCCCAGCGTCTCAAAATGGGCAAATTCAAACGTGTAATTCTGGCGATCGAAGTGTTCCATGTCAGGAAACACTGCTTGCGCAAACTCAGTCGCCTCAAGAACTCGCAGCTTCTTCGAAACCTTCTTCCTGGCCTTCTTTTTCAAGCTTTCGGGCGCACCGAAGGCCTTGACCGAAGGCGAATTCCCAGTCAGATCCAGGCGCCCCAGAAAATACTCATCCGCATTTGGGGAATTTACAGCATCCGGATCCGGCTTTTCCTTTTGAATGTAGGTCTCGATCACCGGCCTGAAGTTGCGCATCAATGCGATCAGGCGCTGCTCCTGCCCGATCGCTGCATCCACACACCGATCCAAATCCACAGACTTCCGCGCGGGCGCGTCTACCGAATGCTGACGCACAGTCTCATTTGGAGTCGCGGGGGTCGCGTTCTGTCCCGCGACGACGACAGCCGACAAAGCCGCTACCAGCACGGCCCCCGTCCAAAAATTTGCCCTGACCGGAAACATACGCCCTCAGTCTACCGCGCGTGCGGGCCCTGCGCACGGTCTCACAAGGTTGTAGGCTTGGGATCCCGGCGCTCACTCCGCAAACACCTCCGGGTTGGGCGATCTTCTGTGATTTGTTATCGTGCTGCATGCCCTCGGCGTCTACTCCGCCACAAGTCCAGCGGCTCGAAACCCATGAGGAAGGTCTCCGCCACCAACTCTCCGCCGGACAAATGGCCATGGTCGCGGTCGGAGGTTCCATCGGCACCGGCCTCCTGCTCGGTTCCGGCGCAGCCATGGAGGTCGCCGGTCCCGCCGCCATCCTCAGCTTCGTTGCCGCCGCTTTCATTAACTGGACGGTGGCCATGGCGCTCGGCGAACTTGCCTGCGCCCATCCTGCTGCCGGATCTTTCGGCGTCTACGGCGATCTGTATCTCAACTCGTTCGCCGGATTCATCGCCCGCGCCGGATACTGGATTGGTCTCGCGCTCGCCATCGGCGCCGAAATGATCGCCGCCGCCACCTACATGTCAGCATGGTTTCCGGGCGTGCGCCCTTATCTTTGGATCATCGTCTTCGGCGCGGTTCTGCTGGTGATCAATCTCCGCAGCGTTGGCTCCTACGGACGCTTCGAATTCTGGCTCTCCATGATCAAGCTCGCCACGATCGCGGCATTCATCCTAATCGGCGCCGCTTTGCTCACCACCGGCCGCGTCGTGCCGCAATACAACGCTCAGGGAGGATTCTTCCCCAAGGGTTTATGGTCTCCGCTCATCGCGATGACTTATGCGGTCTATAGTTTTGGTGGAGTCGAAATGGTCGCCGTCACCACGGGTGAATCACGATCCACCAAAGAAACTCCCCGCGCCGTCTGGATAACTTTTCTAACGCTCACCTTCGTCTATGTGGGAGCGATGATCATCCTAGTCGGCGTCATGCCTTGGAACCACGCGGGAGTCACCGAGAGTCCGTTCGTCACCACGTTCCGCACCGTGAGAATTCCGCACGCGTCGGGCGTGATGAATTTTGTCGTCCTCACCGCCGCGCTCTCCGGAGCCAACGCCACGCTCTACGTAGCCTCGCGCATGATTTTTTCTCTCTCCCGAACCGGATGGGCCCCGGCTAGCCTCGGCCGCCTCAATCATGAGGGCTCCCCGCAGAACGCGGTCCTGCACTCCTCGTTCGGAATTCTCTTCGCGCTGGCGCTAGCGCTCTGGGCTCCGAAGAATGCGTTCCGCTACATCGTAGGCGCGGCTTTCACCGGGATGATCCTGTCCTGGCTAGTGTCGCTGGCCGCGCACATCAGCTTCCGCCATCGCAGGAAACCAGAAGAACTCGCAGCGCTTCCCTTGCGCTCTCCGCTGGGAATCTGGGGATCCGTTGCAGGCTTCCTCTGCGTAAGCCTCGCGCTCCTCCAAACCTGGCTCTATCCTCTGGTGAATCTCTGGAGCGGGTTAGCCTGTATCGGCGTGTTGACAGTCGCCTATCTGGTATTGCGCCGCCAGCACGCAAAGAAGGCGTAGCTCCCCACCGTAGCGCTGCTGTCCCTGCGACGGTCGGGGGGCGTCTCGCCCGCGCTTCGAGGATTGAATCGTCGAATGGAGGCCTAGTGGTCAGTGACAAGTGTCAGCGAGGAGGATCCAAGAGCGCGTTACTGATCACTGGCAGTGATCACTGGTCACTCTCCTCGGCGCCGTTTCGTCTGGGCAAAGCCGCTCCGCGCCCGACGGTGCCAGCAAACTTTAGGTACGTTACTACTGTGCCCCATGCCACCACGACTTAGCCATTATCGAAACCGGTTGCCTGCTGCAAACTGGATTCACCACATGACAGCCGAATCCAAACCTCGCAAGGACACCTTACGAACCGAGAAGCTGTCGCTGCTCGTACTGACTCTTTGCGTCTTGGTGCTGACCTGTCTTTTGGTCTTCCGGCCTTTCTAGAATCTGTCTGGCGATCTCATTCACAGTTTTCGAAGGGCACGGCTTCATTATCAATAGCTCTCGTTCAAGGCCGGCATTGCGGCGGATCTTTTCCTAAATTCTCGAGTAGCGATTTCCCCTTGGCGTAATCCGGATTGAACTCAAGCACTCGCTCCACATATTTTCGCGCGATGTCCTTCTGTCCCACCGCACAAAACGTAATCGCGAGATCCATTCCGATCGCGCTTCGGTTCGGCACTCTCGCAAACGCCGGATTCCAGAGCTCCACCGCCCTTCGCAGATTTCCCGCGCGCGCTTCCAGAATTCCCAGATTCGTGGCCGCTTCATTCGACAACGGATCAATCTTCAGTGCCCGTTCGTACAAATCACGCGCCTCGCTGGCGTGCCCATGCTGCTGCTCGACAAATCCCAGCGCGGCCAACAGCACGGCATGGTCGGGGTCCTGTTTCACCGCCAGGCGCAGATAATTTTCGGCCTGCTGCTCTGCGCCTGGCACCCCGCGCTGGGCCAGCGTCTCCCAGGCAAGAGCAAAGTCTCGGGTCGTCGCCAGCGAATCATCGCCAGCGGGAAACGACACCAGCGGCTTGCCTCTCACTTGCAGTTGCGGCAGCGGCGCCGCATTGGGAAAACGCAAGATGCGATGATCGGTCGCCTCCGTATGCGCCACATCCTTGGACGGCAACGCCGGCATGTGGCACGGCAGGCAGTCCGGCTTGTCCGCATGATGCCGGGCCGCAAACGGCTCCCCGTGGCATGCCAGACATTTGCCGCGATAGTACGCCGCCTTCTCCGCGGGCGCAGGCTCGGAATGCGAATCGTGACAACTCCCGCACCACATCTTCTCCCCGGATTTTCTTTTGCACTGGCTCTGCGATAAAGCTTGAAACTGGCTCAGGGCTTGCGGCTTCTGCTCTTGCGTGTCCGTCACCACGAAGTAATGCATGTAGTCGGAAAGTCGCTCTCCTGGCTGAAAGTCGGAGAGACGATTCCTCGGCTGCTCCACCGCGACCGTCCCTTCGAAATGACATTCCATGCAAATCGCGTCGCGCCGCTCCGCCGGCAGCTTCGCCGGATTCACGATCGCTCCCTTGCCGTTTTCATGTCCCTCGCCCGCACCATGACAACGCTCGCAGGTAATTCCCGCATGGAGAAATGGCTTGCCGGTGAACTTACAGTCGCTCCCGGGTTCCGGTGTCTGCACGCCGCTGGTGTGGCAATTCAGGCAACTGGGATAGGCCGGAAGATTCATCGGAATCTCCTGCGCCTCCGTGTATGCGGGAGTCATGTTCCATCGCCGTTCCTGGGAATACCAGTTGATGGGAGTTTCAAAGAGGAATTGATCATCCGAGAAAAGATAGGTGCGGCCTTTTTTCCCGGATCCGATGAAATACAACAGTTCGCGCTGACCGCGGATAGCGTCTCGCCCCCCGCGCTCGTAACCCATCCACACTCGCCCGTCCTGCTGGTAGACACGGTAGCGGACTCCCGAGTCCTTATCGTCGAATTGCCCCGTTATCAGCCCGTCACTGGCCGCACCGCTGGCGCCAGCCATCACCGTCTTCTGGTAGGAACTACTGATCTCGGCATGACAGCGGGCGCAAGCATCATTTCCCGGCGAGCTCTTCGCAGGCACGGCATTGATGCTTTGCGAAACAGCAGCAACCGCAACCGACACGAAGCCGATCGCAACCACGCGTAAGATTGGGAAAAGCATCGCTGCTGATTTTATAACTCCATTCCCCTCCCAGCAGCGCCAACGCCTTCTCGTATCTTCCGGATGATGCGCCGCCGGCGAATACAGGGATCACCCGATACTGTTCAACGACACAATTGTGGATTATTTTGCTACAAGATGATCAAGCTTTTTAATTAAGCATTTAACTTCAGTACTACGATTTTGACTCGTGGGGTTTTGTTCCACTCCGCTCACTTTCCCCGCATCCTCCGCTCGCTTTTCGGCACGGTACCTCCCAAGAGGTAACCACAGCTCCGCTCGTAGAAGTTGGCGATGCAGTCTCAAGTGCGTCCAACCCATTTTCGCGCCGCGATCCGGCAGGCTGTCGGGCACTTCTGCCTCTTTCCGATTTTCACTTCCAGGAGATCTCTCTTTATGAAGTCGTACCGCCTTCACCCTCTGGCTTGTCTTGATCGTATCCATCGGCTTTTTGTTGAGCCTTCCCGAGGCAGCGTTCGGGCAATCGCTCACCACTGGCGGCGTGGTGGGCAGGGTGACCGATCCAAGCGGAGCCGCTGTCGCCAACGCAACAGTCACTCTCAAGAATGAAGATACTGGGGCAACGCAGACCGCAACGAGTAACGGCACCGGCGCGTATCGCTTCTCTCTCCTGAATCCCGGCCATTACGACGTATCGGCCGCTGCGCAGGGATTCCAGGGAAGAGAGCAGCCTTTTGTGATCGCTGTCGGCCAGGACAACACGGTCAACCTAGGCCTGCAGGTGGCCAGTTCCAGCCAGACGGTGGAAGTTACGGCCGAGGGCGGGGCCGTTCAAACTGACAATGCCAATGTCGCCAGACCATCAGCCCCGAGATGGTTGCCAATATTCCTAACCCCGGCAACGATCTGACCTACTACGTGCAGACCGCGCCTGGCGCGACCATGAACTCTGAAGGCGGATATGGCAACAGCGCCACCTACGGTATCTCGGCGACGTCCAACCTTTTCACGGTCGACGGCATGAACGAGAACGATCCATTCCTGAACTTGAGCGATTCAGGCGCGACCAATCTGCTGCTGGGAGCGAACGACATCCAAACTGCCAGCGTGGTCAATAACGGATACACGGGAGAGTACGGAACCCTCGCCGGCGCCAACGTGAACTACGTCACCAAGTCCGGCACCAACAAATTCCATGGCAATGCCGAATATTTCTGGAACGGCCGCGTGCTTAACGCCAATGACTGGTTCAACACTCCCCGTTCGTTCGATAACGCGAATCAATGGGCGGCTTCCATCGGAGGCCCCATCCGGAAAGATAAGACATTCTTTTTCATGGACACGGAAGGCCTGCGGCTGCTAATTCCCACTTCCCAGCCCGTCAATATTCCGAGCCTCCCGTTTCAATCGGCCACCCTCGCCAATCTGGCGACGAATGGCAATGCAGCTGAGATCCCCTTCTACAACAGGATCTTCGCACTTTACAATAATGCTCCCGGAGCCGCTGGCGCCACCAACAGTCTACCGAGCGGGGGTTGCGATGGTTCTGTCACACTTCCCGGCAGCGCTCCCTGCGCCTTGAAATTCCAATCTAACGTCAACAATCTCACTACCGAATGGTTACTGACCGCTCGCGTGGATCAGAACTTCGGCAACCGCGACCGAGCCTTCATCCACTTTCGCACCGATCACGGACTGCAGGCCAGCACCACTGAGCCGCTCACTCCAATTCTCAATGCGCAGAGCATTCAGCCTCAATATGAGGGCCAATTTCAGGAAACGCACCAAGTTGGCGGCAATGCCGTGAATCAATTCATCCTTGCCGGATCCTGGTATGGCGCCGTCTTCGCTCCACCGAATTTGGCTGCCGCAATTAACCTGATGCCCTACGATCTGTTCTTCGCTGGCAATCAATTCGAATCTCCCGGCGACCCCATCCCCGGTACAACCTTCTATTCTTCTTACCCGCAAGGACGAAATGTGACCCAGTATCAGGTGTCCGATGATTACGCCTGGCAAAAGGGCAATCACAATCTGAAGTTCGGCGCCGACTTCCGGCGTAACGACATTACCGATTACAGTCCTGGAGGATTCCTCGGCACGATTCCGCTCGTCGAATTCGCCACCGAATCCAGCTTCTATAGCGGTACCGCCGACGCCTACCAGCAGGCTTTTGCAACCCGCCCCACGCAACCCATCGCTCTCTATAGTCTCGGCCTTTATGCCCAAGATGAATGGGCACTACGCCCGAATTTCAAACTGACTTTGTCGCTTCGCGCCGAGCACAACTCTAATCCTATATGTCAGACGAACTGCTTCTCGACTCTGAGTTCATCGTTCCTCAACATCAGCCACGACCCTTCCCAGCCCTACAATCAGGTCATCAACAATGGTCTCCATCAGACCTTCCCCCAATACCAAGGCGTTGCCTGGGAACCGCGCGTCGGCTTCGCCTGGCAGCCTTTCGGTCTGGGAAAAACGGTCATCCGCGGCGGTGTCGGACTCTTTGCCGACATTTTCCCAGCCACGATTTCCAGTTCCTTTGACTCTAATCCGCCATTAAGAAATACATTCGTAACGTCAGGGCCATTTGCTCCGGGTGTTCCCGGTGGCGCTGCATCCGTGGCGTCCACTTCGAATGCCGCCTTTGTCTCCGGGTTCAACTCCGGACTCAATCTGGCGCAAATCTCCGCGATCTCGCCCGCATTTAGCCCGCCAAGCATCAACAACGCCGCACGCAACATCCGATATCCCACGTATCAGGAATGGAATTTCGCGGCGCAGCAGGCCATCGGGCCGAAGATGTCAGTGACGCTGAACTACGTCGGCAATCACGGTTCCGATCTCTCGGCGATTAATCCTGGATACAACGCCTACTGCAATGCAGCCTGCACCGGCGCTTTGGGCGTAACCTCGTTTGCGGGACTCCCCGCCTCTGTACCTGATCCTCGCTTCGGCGAAGTTTTCGAAGCTGGAAATTACGGAGTATCCAATTACAACGGGCTGACTGCCTCTTTCACGCGCAGCGTGTCGCAGAGTTTCCAGGTGCAGGCGTCGTTTACCTGGAGTCATGCCCTCGACGACGTCTCCAACGGCGGATTCCTGCCATTCAATTTCGATACCAACACCAGCATTCTGAACCCCGAGAACCCCTACAACCTTCGCCAGTACAACTACGGGAACTCCGATTATGACTCGCGCAAGTATGCCACGCTGAGTTACGTGTGGCACACTCCCAAGCTGCAAAGCAAAGCTTGGGATCTGTTAGCGGATTGGGTCGTGTCCGGTACCCTGTTCGCTCACTCCGGCTATCCCTTCACTGCAATCGATGCGTCCTCCAGTTCGACCCTGCTCGGCTATAACTACGGTTCGACGATTTTCGCCAATTCGACTGTGGGATCTCTGACCTGCAGCTCGTCGAACGTGTTTAACAATTACCTGACCAATCCCGCGTGCATGACCCCGGCGGAGTTCACCTCGCCGATAATTCCGGGCGGCGTCGGCAGCTTCGGCAACCAGCGCCGCAACCAGATCTACGGCCCGAATTATTTCGATACCGACCTCACACTGATGAAGAGCTTCCGCCTTCCGAAGTGGGAAGGCGCGGAACTGCAAGTCGGCGCGCAGGCTTTCAACATCCTCAACCATCCCAACTTCGATCAGCCGGTGGGCAACATCGACGACACGCAGTTCGGCTACAGCGTGCGCACGGTTTCGACGCCCACCAGCATCTTCGGCTCGTTTCTGGGCGCGGACGCCTCCCCGCGCGCACTCCAGATTCGGGCCCAGCTCACGTTCTAGCAACGCCCGAGCACACAGCTGCGGCCCGGTCCTCCCCGGGCCGCTTTTTTATGCCCGGCCGTTAGGAACGCCGAAGCCCCAGAGTGCACAACATGAACTTGCGCCGTCTGGCGATTCCCGGCCCCTTTTCGCCTTCAAATTTTTCTGCTTCCCTTCCCGCGATTCCGTTGTAAAATGCTCGCCCTCGGCAGGTGAGCCATGCTTTTCACTTCCCGCCTCCTGGGGTTTCGACAATTGAAAAACACCGTTTCTGGGCGCACGCTCGTATGCCTGCTGGCCATGCTGTTGGCGCCTTTGGCGTCGTACGCCGGTACCACCTCCGCTCCTCCCGCGAGCGAGGCCGCAACGAATAACACGCCTGCGGCAAAAACCGCGAAAAAGCCGGAGAAGTACGACATCGACCACATCGGCCAGCGCGGCATTGGACGCGGCTTCAATCTCTACTCGCTCAAACGCGAACACGAACTCGGGCAAAGCCTCGCTGCGTCATTTGATCGGACGACGCGTGTCATCCACGACCCGGTGGTGAATGATTACATCAACAACCTTGCCCAGAAGATCGTTCGCTACTCCGACGCAGACATTCCCTTCACGGTCAGAGTCATCGATTCCGGAGATGTCCCTCGCGCCTACGGCCTGCCCGGCGGATTTCTCTACGTCGATAGCGCTCTGATTCTCTCCGCCGATGGCGAGGCCGAACTCGCCAGCGTCATGGCCCACGAAATTGCCCACGTGGCCGCTCGCCACGCTACGCGCGCCCTTAGCCGCAAGCGTGTCTGCGATGTTGTCGGTTCGCTCGCGATGGTAGCCGGCCCTGCCGGCATGGGAGTCGCAGACGCCGGCGGATTGGCCGGGCCTCTTTCGGTGAAGAAGTTCAGCCGAGACGCCGAGTACGAAGCCGACCTGCTCGGCATCGAGTACGCCTACGCCGCCGGATACGATCCGCAAGCCCTGCTCGATGCCCTCGAGAAACTCCACGCGATCGAGGTCCAGCGCAATGCCGAACTGGCTAAGGTCCCCGGCTATCATCTTGCCAGCAAGCTTCCATTCCACTCCAGCATCGCGAAGGGCTTCGCGAACTATCCGTTAACCGAGGAGCGCATTGGACGCCTGCAGGCGGAGATCGCTACATTCCTCCCCGACCGCAAGGACTACGTCATCGATACGAATGAGTTTCAGGAGATCAAGGCGCGCCTGCTGAGCTCGCAAACTCCAGTCCTTCATCATCATGCGGGTGGAAGCGACGATGACAACAACGGCCCGGTCCTGCGCCGCGCTCCAGAAGTGGAAGAGACTTCGGATACGCGGACGGTGCAGAACTTCGCTTTCGTAAAGTAGATTTCCCCAAAAAAAGAGGCGCCGGAAGACCCGGCGCCTATGAGATGCGACTCGCGAGATGCGGTCTAGCGAGAAGGCAAAACTCTATTTGCTCTCCGCCACCGAGGGGCTTGCCCCCAGGTCGCGGCGATTGCTGGCAGCGGTGCGTGCGGCCCGCGCGGCCGGCTGATTCGCCACTGCCGCTCCGTAACGCTCCAGCAGCATCGGAGCCATGGCGTTCTCGGCTTCCTTCACGAAGATCATCTGATTTTCAGAAGCCATGTCGACGCGCACAAAGTCTCCCAGCTTGACCTGACCGGTAGCGACCAGGTTGGCCAGCGGAAACACGAGATTCCGTTCGATCGCACGCTTCAGGTGCCGAGCTCCGTAGCGCGGATCGGTGCCCTCTTTTAGCAAGTACTCTTTCACTGCCGAGGTGCAGTTGAATACAAACTGGTTGGTCCCGGCAGCCATCAGCACCCGCTGCTGCACCATGCCCAATTCGATGTCCAGAATCTGCGCCAGGTGCTCATCGCGCAGCGTCTTGAACACGACCGTCTTGTCGATGCGGTTCATGAACTCCGGGGTGAACTTGCGTCGGGCTGCTTCGACCGCCGTGCGCTGAATCTTGTCGTCGAACGACTCATCGACTTCCACGACTTTGGGCGCGAATCCGAAGCCGCCATCGACCAGATTCATCATCTCGCCGGCCCCCAGGTTCGAGGTCATGATGATGATGCATTGCGAGAGGTCGACCCGGCGGTTATCGCCCAGGGTCAAAGTCGCCTTATCCAGAATGCCGAGCAGAAGCTGCCACAGCGAGTCGCTCGCCTTCTCGATTTCGTCAAATAGCAGGATCGAGAGCTTCAACTTTTCACTGAACCACTGGTTCAGGGCTTCCTGGGTCAGGAGCGGATGCGTCTCGCGATGTCCCAAATATCCCGGAGGCGAGCCGATCAGCTTGGCAATCTCGTGGGAGTGCTGGAACTCGGCGCAATCGATCTTGATGCAGGCGCGGGCATCGCCGAACAGCGCTTCGGCCATCGCTTCCACTACGCGCGTCTTGCCCGATCCGGTCGGCCCAAGGAACAGCAAGTTGCCGACGGGACGCCCCGGCGCGTTCAGGCCGGCCAGAAACATCTGGTAGATCTCGACGACCTTCTCGACCGCCTGGTCTTGCCCCACTATGCGGCGGCGGAGGGCGCTTTCAAACTCTCCAGCATCGTTGCTGCGACGATTCGGATCAAGCACTGTAGCGAGGTTCGGTCTCATAAGATGTTGCCCGGGGCTCCGGACATTCCCTTTCGGCCGTTTTCTTCGGCTCTCCTATATTTGTTGCCTGACGCCGTAGGCAAGATTCCTGTTTGCTTGCCTAATTTCTGGAAGCCTCCCGCTAAAACTCATCTTCCAGCCGTTGCGCGTCCAGTCTCAGAATAAGCAACCCTCTGGCCACCCCCTCACGGCTTCTCACACAGTTTGCAAGTAGCACGCTCCTCAGGGTTTACGGTCATCCGGGACCGGTTTTCCAGTCTGAATCTCACAGCCCTCCCGAGCCTAACGGAAAACCTTTGCACTACCACGGAAGGAACCTACTAGTAACCACAGTCATTCGGACACGACTGCAGTAGCCGAGAACCATCGCGAAAAAGCCGGCCGGACGCCTCGCCCTTGCGATCGAGTGCTCGCGCCGAGCATCAGAGAATTGTGGACCGACGACCTGTGACAGGGTACTGGAACAGTCAACCGTATTAGTCCGCACGTAACTAGCGAGTACCAACCTGCGCGGCTAGTATCGCAATTTAGGGACACTTTTCGCGGAGGAACTCTTGCGCCACTCGTCGCCACGCATCGTCACAGGAATCTTCTGTCTTCTCTTTGCAGTCGCCGCGTGGGTGGTCGCGCCGCATTCGCCCAAAACCTTCAGCGCCGAGGCCCAAACCGCTAAACCGGCGGTAGCCACGCCAGGCGCCGCGCAAGTGCAACCCGCCAGCATTTCGACGGCAAAAGCGGCTCCGGAACCGAAACTGATTCCCGCTCCCGGCACGGAATTATATACGGCAAAGCGCGGAGAGGCGATTCCGACCGTCGCCCGCCACTACCTCGGGAGAACTTCGTATCTGACGTCCTCAGAACTGGCGGAGGCGATCCGCGCGGTGAACCATAAGTCGGATACCTCCAATATCCTCAAAGCCAACGAGGAAATCATCATCCCCGGAATCCTCTCAGCGCCCATCATCGCCCGGACGGTCCCGGTCTCGAAGGATTTCGAGGTTCGGGCCATCTACCTGACCGGGGTGATGGCCGCCAGCGACCATGGCATCCGCATCATCAAGCACTGGCGGGAAGTCGGCGGCAACGCCGTCGTCTTCGACATCAAGGATTCCGACGGTAGCGTCAATATCCCCTTCGAGCACCCACTGCTGGGCGAGCACAAGGTCTATATCCACGATGTGCCAAAATTTGTGCACTTTCTGCACCAGCAGAACATGCACGCCATCGCCCGCATCGCTATGTTCCGCGACGAGCGCCTGGTGGTTGCGCATCCCGAACTGGCGGTCCAGTCGCGCAAGAACCATACTGCGTGGCGGGAAAACGGCAAGCTGGTCTGGACCGACCCCTCGAACCCGACGGTTCAGGACTATGACATCGCGCTGGCCAAGCACGTAGCTCAACTCGGGGTCGACGAGATCCAGTTCGACTACGTCCGCTTCCCCGCCGAAGGCGACCAAAAAGATGCGGCCTTCGTCTTCCAAAACGGCCAGGAGCCTACGCAGGTTGAAGCGGCAAACGCCAGCCCCGAAGGGGCGGGATGTGAAAGCCCGGGACGGAAGTCCCGGGTAGCCACCAAGACTGGGAACAAGTCCCGTAGGAACGGCACAACCCCCCACGCGCAAAAAGCGTGCGCCGTGAAGCCCGCTGTCGCCCGCGGCCCGCAGCGCTCCGACGTCATCGCCGGCTTCCTGAAGAAGGCCTATGCCGAGCTTCATCCCACCGGAGTGCTGCTCTCCCTCGACGTCTTTGGCGTGATGGCGTGGCAGCGCCAGGTGGATCTCTCCCATACCGGCCAGGACATCGTCCAAATGGCGCGCTACTGCGACGTGCTCAGCCCTATGATCTATCCTTCGCACTTCTTCGGCATGGACAACATTCCCCATCCCGGCGACGAACCGGCGCACTTTATCGGCGAGTCCATGGACCGCTTCATGCTGATCACCAAGGGCAGCGGGGTGGTGATCCGTCCCTGGCTGCAGGCGTTCCACTGGCGGACCAAGACATACTCGCCGGAATATATAAAGATCCAGGTGGAGACCGCGAAAGCAAAAGGCGGCATCGGATTCTTGTTCTGGAATGCTGCCAACGATTACTCCAAGCCTTACGAAGCGATGCCCGAGATGAAGTCTGCGAACGCCAGGGAGAAAGACAAATATTTCCGCGGCGACGAACTTCCAGCGCCGACGGTGCAGGCCGCTCTGACGCCAGCGCGGTAGGAGATTTTGCCGCTGACCGCCCCTGCAGTCCCTGATGCCAGGCAAAGATGCCGCAAGCAAAGTGGACGCCTCGAAAGCGACTAAGGCACAACCATCCGCCCTCAGCCGCGGAACATCGCGTTCATCTCGCGATAATCGACGCCTTGTTGGGCAAATTCGAAGCTCCCGTGATCTTTCAGTTCGCGGGCAGCGCGGAGAAATGCGCCCAGAGCGGCGCGCGCTAGCGCACTGCCGACGCTGATCCGCTTGACTCCAATTTCAGACAGCCGCGCGACGCTTAGCTGCGAATTGCGCAAGCCCATCACCACATTCACGGGTCGATCCACAGATCGGACAACCGCGGAAATGTCCTCTGCGGTGGTCAGGCCTGGGGCAAAAAGAACGTCCGCCCCTACTTCCTGATAGGCCTGCAAGCGCTTGATCGTGTCGGCGAGGTTCGGGTTTCCGATCAGGAAATTCTCAGCGCGCGCGGTCAGCGTAAAGCGAAACGGAAGATTGCGCACAACCTCGACGGCCGCGCGAATCCTATCGGCGGCGTGTTCCAGTTCGTACGCGCGGCTTCCCTGCCGGGGAACGTCCTCGATCGAGCCGCCACTGGTTCCGGCACGTGCAGCGAGTCCTATGGTCTCGGCGACCGTTTCCGGAGAATCTCCAAATCCGTTCTCGAGATCGGCGCTGACCGGCAAGTCTGTCGCGGCGGCGATCGCAGAAACGTGTTGCATCATCTGTTCGCGGCTCACTGCACCATCAGGCCGTCCGAGAGAAAAGGCGTATCCACCGCTGGTGGTAGCCAAAGCTTCAAATCCGATTTGCGCCAGTAGGCGCGCCGTACCGACATCCCATGGGTTTGGAATTACGAAAGCCGCGTCGCGCTGGTGAAGCGCGTAGAATGCTTGTCCTTTTTCAACTTGTGACTTCATGCATGTTCCTCTGGATTGCGAATCAATCCGCGTTGATTTCTCTTTGGCGCGGAGGCAGAGCCGGCACGTCGGGATGCTCAGGATCGCGCCACATCACCTTGAAACACTCGCCCTCCGCTTGAGAATGCCATTCGGTGCCGTCTTCATATTTCACAGAATAGGGAAAAAAGACCCAGCCCAGAATGCTCTTTGCACTGGCCGGAGGAATGCCCGGCTTCTCTAGAGTTTGCTGCTTGCCGGCAGCGATGGCAGTGTTGGAAGACCACTCAAAATTGGATGGCCGCCGCAAATCCTGGGGCGCCAGAAACATCTCCGATGTGAGCCGCAGTTGGCTGATGGATTTGCCGCTGGTATTTCTTACCGTCAACGAAAAAGTTTCAGGATTCTTCCAGAACTCTCCAGCAACAAACTCGATCGGGCACGGTCGAGTCGGAGCGGCGTAGATGGTGTAGACCGCCATCATTCCGCCCTCCATGTGATCCTCCACGTGGCAATGAAACATCCACGTGCCGGGATTGTCGGCAATCATATCGGCCGTCTTCATGCTGCCGGGAAGAAGTTCGATCACATCGGTGTGATGTCCGCTCTCGATGACCGTTTCGCCATGCCAGTGCGCGCTGTGCAGGTCGATCTCATTGCCCATGCCCAGCAGATACCAGCGCACCTTCTCTCCCTGCTTCATGTACAGGCCGGGAAGATTGCCGAAGATGAAGCCGTTGATCGAGTAAAACAACCCGGCCTGCTTGCCGGCCATTTCATCGAAGATCATGAACGAGGCAATGAATTCGCGATCGACATCTTTAGGCGATCCGTCGGGCTTCGCTCTGCCCTTTGCAGTCACGATGATCGGGCCCAACAGGCCGGCATTGATTTCGATACCGGGATCGACGTGCGAGTGATACCACCAGACGATCGAGCTGGGCTGCGCCGGGCCCGGACCGCTCGCGGCATTGGCAAACCAGTGATAAGTAAACCTTCTTCCCGGAGCTACGCGATCGCCTTTGCCGAACGGAATATAAAAGGAGCCCTCATTGTCTTTGTCGTAACGCAGGCCGTGTGGATGCATATCGTGAGCCACGTGTCCGCGATTGAAAAACTCCACGACGATCTCGTCGCCGACTTCCGCGCGAATCACCGGTCCCAGAATCCCCAGCCAATCGGGTTGCGGCTGGCGAACGGTGAATGTGTCGTCGGTGTATTCGATAAAGCGGGTTTTCGGCCACTGCAGCTTCCGCGACCACGGCTGCCGGATCGGGGTGGCGCTTAGCAGATCGATTCCGCTGGGAGCGTAGTTCCAGGGAACGTCTTCGGCGGCGATGTAGTAATGCCGCGTCGCGGCCAGACATGAAGTCGCAAGGAATAGAAAGACGACACAGTACTGAAGCCGCAGTCGCAGAATTCTCACCCAGCCATTATCCCATTCGACTTATTCGTGTGGAGCGGGCACTCCTGCCCGCTTGCCAGCAGCACCACAAAAACCAGCGGGCAAGAGTGCCCGCTCCACCATCGCGGTGACTCCGCGATCATGGGGCAGAAGTTGGCGTCGGCGCCGCCACGCTGCAGGTTCCTCCCGTATTTTGAGCAGGCGGTTTGGGAGGAGTGGCCCAGGGACTCGTCGTGAAATCGAAGAAATCACTGCTCATATCCGCCTGAGATTTGTCGCGATTGGTCAGCGGCTGCATACCGAAGCGCTTCTCAATCAGCGCCAGAATCGCGGTGTAATCGTAGACCGTGTGGGAGACATAATTCTTTTTGGCGAACGGGGAGATCACGATCATGGGCACGCGGAATCCGGTCATACCGAAGCTGCAAATTCCGGACGTTGCATTGGCGCCGTCGCACTTATCCGTGGGCTCAAGATCGATCGGATAGGCGAACTGATCGGGAACGGCTGCCGTCGGCGGCGGCACATGGTCGTAGAACCCTCCGGCCTCGTCGTAAGTAAAGATCATTGCCGAGTCTTTCCAAGTCGGACTCGTCATTAGAGTATTGATCAGTCCTGAAGCGTAGGTCGCTCCGGTCTGAATGTTCTCCGGATACGCGTCCGAATCGGAAGGATGCTCATCCAGCCCTTCGTCGGACGCGGGCTCAATCAGCGCCACCTGGGGCAGCGTGCCATTCTGCGCATCAGTCGTAAACTGGGTTACGGGAACAATGTTTTGTAAGAGATCCGGCGTCTTGCCCGCGCTATTGAGAATTGTCTCTTCGTAATTGAACTGGTTCAGATAAGAGTAGCCTTCCAGCAGGCATTGCGATTGCGCATCGCCCGACATGCTCGCGCAGTTGGTATTGTCGGCGTTGACATAGATCTTCCAGGTGATGCCGGCGTTCTGCAGTGCCTCAAAAATGGTGGTGGCCGTGAGTTGCGATTGGTCGTTGCTGTTGCTGCCGATCGGATAGGCGTATCCCTGCGAAGTCGCCGCCAGCAGATACATCCGGTTGAGCTGCGTGCGGCTCATCACGGGTGAAAACCAGCGATCCGACGTGGCGAAATTGCTGGCCATGAAATAGTAGTAATTCAAATCGCTGTCCTGGAAATAGCCCATGGACCGGTATCCGTTGATGTCGTTAACTGTGGATGCGGTGTACTGCCGGGCATCGTTCCCGGCTGACTCAACGAATCCATTGAGCAGCGAACTGATCGTGTTCGGATAGGAGAAATTCGCGTTCCAATCGATGCGGCTCTCATTCCAGAACGGGCTCAATTCCTCCGTACAGACGGAAGCCATATGGAAGGACGTGATTGGATTGTTCGCGTCCGGCGTGCAGACATCGGCGCCGTTTGGATTGGAAGGATCACAGCCCGGATTGGTCGGTGCCGGCCCTTTCAGCGGAGCAGTTCCGCTCGCCGGATTGAACTGGGGCAAACCGTCGAAAGACTGGTCGGCGATGCCATTGGCAGCCCAGTAGGCGCGCATGTATCCGAAATAATGATCGAAGGAACGATTTTCCTGCGCGAAGATAATGATGTGGTTCAGGCTCTGCAGTGTGCCGCCAGGGGCGAAGTTTGCAGTAACGTTTTCAGCGGTCGTCAGGGTCACGCTGCATGTCGTTGTGCCGGAGCAGGCTCCACTCCAGCCGGAAAAGTAATAGCTAGTGCCGGGAGTTTCGCTCAGAGTGACGCTCGTGCCGGAGGCAAAACTAGCGGTGCACGTGGTGGGACAACTGATTCCGGCAGGACTGCTGGTGATAGCTCCCGACCCTGCGGCCGGAGCGGTCACGGTCAGCTGATAGGAAGTCGCAGTCGAAGTGGGACTGGTTCCCAGGCCTGCGCAACCGCCAAGCGCGAGGGCGAGTAGTGCACACAAGCAAACCAACCCTATCCGTTGAATCTTCATTTCAGCCTATTCCCCCCAAAAAACAGACAGAAAACGACCCCGCTTGGATGACGATGCTTGTCGCGTGGTTGGCTGTGACTGCGAGGCCAGGAGGGGCAAGGCTTTAGCGATGTGCCGCTTCGTGTTGCGATAAAGGATGTCAGTCCCGACGCCTAGCTGACCTAGGTGCCGGTTCGAATCGTCGTCCGCTCGGCTTCATAGTAGAGGTGATCGATCTGCGCGCGGTAACGCTCTTCGATGACTTTCCGGCGGAGCTTTAGAGTGGGCGTGAGAGAGCCGTCGATGGCATTGAATTCATCAGGCACCAGCAGGACTTTCTTCAAGGTTTCGTAGCGAGCCAGACTGCGGTTTACCTCGCCGACAATTCCCTCGTAGAGCGTCTTTACCTTCGGATGCGTCACCAGAGATTCCCGCGAGGAAAAAGCTACATGATTGGTGCGCGCCCATTCTTCGAGCTGAGGAAAGTGGGGCGAGATCAGAACCGAGGCAAATTTTCTCCGGTCGCCCACCACGACTGCGGTTCCCACCAGGACATTCAACTTAAGGGAATTTTCCACGGGTTGAGGCGCGATGAACTTTCCGCCCGCGGTCTTGAGCAGATCTTTCTTGCGGTCGGTGACGCTGAGGAATCCGTCGCCATCGAAGCCGCCGATGTCTCCCGTTTTGAACCAGCCGTCTACAAAAGCGTCCCTGGTTTCGTCGGGACGGTTCCAGTAGGAGCGAAAAACCGAAGGCCCACGAACCAGGATTTCGGAGTCTTCGGCAATGCGAACCTCGACGTTTGGAAGCGGACGGCCCACACTGCCTATTCTGTGGGCTCCGGGATTGTTGATCGCGATGACCGGCGAAGTTTCGGTGAGGCCGTATCCCTCGTGAATGCGGATCCCGATGTCGGCGTACCAGGTCGCTAGTTCAAAACCAAGAGGCGCTCCGCCCGAAACGAATATTTCGACCCGGCCACCCATTTGCGCGCGCACTTTCGAAAACAACAATTTGTTGGCCAGAGTCCAAGCGGGCGATGTTGGGGTCCGGCCGGCGAGAATCGTGGATCGGTGAGCACGGCCCACCGAAAGCGCCCAGCGATACATTGCTCGCTTCGCCCGGCCGGAAGCTTTCTGTTCCACCTGCAGATAGATCTTCTCGTAAACACGCGGTACTGCAATGAAGATCGTTGGCCGCACCTCCTGCAGAATCTGCGGCAACTGGTCGAAGAACGGACAGTAGGCGAGCGTGACTCCACGATGGAGCAAAGCGAGATCAGCATGACGGGCGGTTACGTGTGAGAGCGGCAAAAAGGAAACGCTGACATGCCCCGGTCGAATATCAAAGCCGTGAAGCGAATTCAATATGTTCGAAGTCAAGTTTCCATGACTGAGTTGCACGCCTTTTGCGCCGCCAGTCGTCCCCGAAGTGTAGATGATGGAAGCGAGGTCACCGGGAGCGATGGTGAGGGCCCGGGCTTCCAGTTCCGTATCGCGCCCGGCAGGGCCCTTTTGCATCAGTGGTTTTATCTGCAGCGCTTCGGAGGTTTCGACTGGATCCATCACCAACACTTTCTCGACCGCCGTTTGATGCTTGATGGAAAGAACTTTGCTGAGCTGCTCCTCGCTGGAGACGATCACGGCCCTGGCGCCGGAATCGCCGAGGATGTAAGCCGTTTGCGCGGCGGTCAGCGTCGAGTAAATCGGCACCACCACCGCGCCTATTAACAGCGATGCAAAATCCGCGACCGGCCACTCGACGCGGTTTTCGCTCAGAATCGCGACGCGATCTCCCTTATTGACGCCCCAGCGGATGAGCGCCCGAGCAACACCCGCAACATTCCTGTAAAACTCCTGCGAACTGATCGATAGCCAACCGCCGGCTTCCCGCGCCAGCATCACTTGATCCTGCTTGCGATCTACGATGGCGAAGAAGATGTCGTTCAACGTACGCGGTTGCATGGCAAGGGGCCCTCCTGACTCCGGGAGAGGAACGTCTTTCGTTTGTTTCGAACTCCCAATCACTTGCTCTGATTCAACGTTCCCCAGCGGAACGTTGGTCCGACGGAGAAACGGACGTAGTTCTGCCGCGGCACCAGCAAATTCGAAAACAAGTGTGTATTCACCCAATCCGCCGCAAAGCGAGCCCCAATCCTCCGTGAGAGGTTCACGTCGAAACCGCCGCCCATGCCGAAGAAAAGCTGAGTGTCGTTCTGGTGAGCGCTCGGTGGGGCGAGCTTCAGCCCTTCAAATATCGGCCCCAAGGCCGCTGGGAAGGTAATATCCGCACTCTCGTGCATGCCACCAAAGCCCGGCCGAATCAAGAACGTAACTTTTTGCCACTTACGAATATAAAACTGCGGACCCGCAGCAAAGGTGTAGGTGCTTGAGTTGAACGGCACGTGGAGTTGGTTGGCTGCGCCAGGCCCTAACAGCGCATTCACCGGCGGGGCATAAACAGTCTCGCCTCCGTTGATCGTACCCGCGCCGCCGATAATGCCGACGTCAGCGCCCATACCCAGCCAGGGTTTCACAGTGACGCCAAAATCGCTCTCGAATCCACGCTCGGTCAGATTCCGAGCCGGACTGATCATGTAGTCGAAGCCGGTGAACAGGGTGTAGTGGTTGATGTCAGTTTGCGCGAATACCGGGAGAGAACCAAGAATAAAAATGCCCCAAAGAAGCAGACGTCCTATGTATCTCATACTTCACCTCGGGAGGATGATTTGAGAAGCGAGAAACGGTAGAGCAAAATGGCAAGAGATTCGTCCCGTCGCGAAACCTTCGCGACCGGAGACAAACCGGTAAGTGATTGGCGCGGGTGAGTCGGTAATCTATCACGGTCGACACCCAAAGACTGCGATTTACGCGACGACTAACTGAGCCACAGGCCGCTCCACTACGGAGGGGGGCGCGGAATCTGGCTTTCGTTTTTCTTCCACACGCGAAGACGGGCTCTTCACCGGAGGCTCACTCAGCACCGTCTTTTGCGGCGCGGCAGCGGCTGGCACCGCACGCCGTTTCCTGCATACACTTTTTTTCTGCGGGGCCCTGAGACCCACCGCTTCCCGCAGTTCTACAAAACTGGTTTCCAGCAAATTCTCCATACGCTTCAGATCGGGGGCCGCGTGCACATCGCCGCTGAAGCCAAAATAGATTTTGCCGTTATAGCTGAGAATGGCGCAGTTGACGGCCATTTCGCCGCCGACAGGAACGTAGGGATACCAATCCAGCATCTTGTGCCCAAGCAAATACAAAGGATATTGCGGTCCCGGAACATTGGTGCAAACCAGATTGAACGGAGTCACGGGCAACTGGCTGGCAAGCGGCCCGGCCAGCCCTTGCACCGACGTGGGAAACATGCCAATCAAACCGCCGGCCAGGCTCACCAGTTCGGCCGCGTGCATGCGCTTGAGAAATTCCGTGCGCTTGTGAACCGCCGCCAGCAGTTTCTTGGGATCGCGGATATTCAGCGGCACGGTGACCGGAACCAGGGAGATGCGGTTGCCCAAACCGGCAGGATCTTCGTTGCCGCGTAGATTCACGGGAACCATCATGCGGAACAGCTTTCCCTTAACCGGATCACCGTGGAGTTCGCAGTAACGCCGAATCGTCGCGGTCACGATCGCGAGAATTACATCGTTCACGCTGGTGCCGCATTTCTGGCGAATCGCTTTCACGTCCTCCAGCGGAATTTCGGTGCAGGCGAATTTCTGTGGGCCCCGGTACAGGACGTTGAAGCGCAACCTTTCGGTGAAGGCCGTGATTTCCGGGAAAAGAGCAGCGAACTCGTTCGGGTCAACGCTGCCGCCATTGGCAGCGACGCGGTCGGCCATGGTGAGCATGTCGGCCATAGCCGAGAGAATCCGTTTCGCGAAGTCGGAATAGGAATCGACGAACCCGGCAGTGAGCGAGCTTAACGCATCGCGGCGCGGCGGAACGCGGAATTTGATCTTGCGTTTGGGCAATGCAGGCGCTTCCGGGTTCGCATCCAGGAGGACGTTCATGAGGCCTACTCCCGCAATGCCATCGACCAGGCAGTGATGCATGCGCAAAATGATTCCTGTCCGATTCCCCTTCAATCCCCGTACCACAGTGATGTCCCATAAGGGATGGCGACGGTCCAGCATCGTGCTGAACAGCTTTCCGGCTACCGCTTTTAGTTCAGTTGTGGTGCCATGCCGGAGAGTCACTTCCCGCATATGCCGATGGATGTCGAAATCCGAATCGAATTCCCAGCTGGGAAGGCCGACATCAAATGGAGCTGGCACAACATGCTTCACATAACGAGGCAGCAAAGGCAGTTTCGACTCGACAAACTGAATGCAGTCCTGCAACGAGATTCCGCCTTCGAAGGTGCACACACAAGCCACATTGAGCGGCATTCCTTCCCGCTCCAGGTGCAGGAACACCGTGTCTCCCCAAGAGAGGCGGTCACTCTGCGAATGATTCTGCATGTCAGTTCTTCCTCAGTTCACAAATGAAAATCGACTCGCCAGCTTGATCAGCTTGAAAGTCTTATAAAGATCGACGTTGACGCCACGCAAGATCACTTTGACTTTCTTCTCTTCGGCCTTGCGGGCAAGTTCTTCCAGTGCGCATAAACCACGGGAATCGATACGACGAACGGCGGAAAAGTCCAGAGCAAGTTCCGACACCGTGCCGTCTAGTGTCTGCGCTGCCTGTTCGAGACTGGCGATTACATTTTGCTCATCGATCTTTTGAAACTCGACAATCGTTGCCATATGCACCACCAAAAACCTAAACAGGTTGGGGTTGAGAGACGGCGCCCGGCTGGGCAGCGACGCCTCGGCCTTCATACGCCTTCCAGAACAGCTCGACCAGTTCGGTCATGAGCGGCATGCGAGGATTCGACCGCCACGACGGATCATCGAAAGCGGCCTTGACCATTTCGGGGATGGCGCGTTCGAACTCCTCTTTCGAGATGCCTAGTTCCGCGATCGAGCGCGGGAAGCCGAGTTGGTCCAACAGTTGCTCGACCGCCGCGATCAGCTTTTCCACTTTTTCTTGCACCGTTTGACCGCCCAGGCCTAACAAGTCGGCAACCGTCGCGTATTTCTTGTGAGCAACGTATCCCTGCGTGTACGGCGAAGGCATGAACTTGGTAGGCACGGCGGCGTTATAGGCCATCACATGCGGCAACAGGAGAGCATTCGCCCGGCCGTGCGCCACTTTGAAACGAGCGCCCAGAGCGTGAGCTAGCGCATGATTCACGCCCACCGACGCGTTCGAGAAGGCCATCGCGGCAATGCACGCGGCGTTGTGCATCATGCAGCGCGCCTCTTCGTCCTGCGGGTTCTCATGAGCGATGGGCAGATACTTGAACGCCAGTCGGATCGCTTGCATGGCGTTGGCGTCGGTGTACGGCGACGCATAATTCGAGACTCCAGCTTCGAGCGCGTGGGTGAGGCAATCGATCCCGGTATCGGCGGTCAAGCCCTTGGGCATCGACATGACAAATTGCGGATCGACAATGGCCACATCAGGAGTCAGCGAGTAGTCGGCCAGAGTCACCTTCCGGCCTCGCACTTTATCGGTCAGCACGGCAAACGGAGTGACCTCGCTGCCGGTCCCGCTCGTTGTGGGGATGGCGATCAGCCGAGTACGATTCACCTTCTCCGTCGGATACTCGACCACGCGCTTGCGGAGATCCAGAAATGGCGCAGCCAGTTCCTCGAGGTCAGCCTCCGGAGATTCATACTTGAGCTTCATGATCTTGGCCGCGTCGATCACCGATCCGCCGCCCAATGCAATGATCTGGTCTGCCTTGTAGAAATCGAGCGCTTCCACTCCCTGCAAAATGACCTGAACTTCAGGCTCGGCGTCGGGAATGACGCAAAGGTGAACGTGCGTTTTCGGAGACATGTGGCGGCGAACGATGTCGACATGCCCCATATGTTCCAGAGCCGGATTAGTCACGATGATGGTGGTCTGCGACGGGAAGTGACTCAGGTTCTCCACCGCGTTCAGGTTGAAGAAAATCTGATTGGGAACTCGGAACCACATGTGATTTTGTGTCCTGCGGGCGACGCGCTTGATGTTGAGGTAGTGCTGGATGTTGACGTTGTCGGTGGTGCTGTTGCCGCCACCGGTTCCGCATCCGAACGAGAACGTCGGCACCAGGTCGTTGTAAACCGCGCCCAGAGCCCCAATCGCTCCCGGGGAATTTACGATGATGCGTCCGGCGTTGATGACGTTTCCGAATTGGCGAACGATCGCGTCATTGCGCGAGAAAATAACCGCGGTGTGCCCCAAGCCTCCCGCATGATTGACGTCGATGCAGACCTTCAGCGCCTCCTCGGTGGATCTCGCTCGATACACTGAGAGAACCGGAAAAAGTTTCTCGACCGATAGCGGATGCTCCGGCCCCACACCCTGAATCGGCGCCACCAGCAGCTTGGTGTTCGGCTTCACCGCAAGCCCGACAAAACGGGCGATGTCGGTGGCCTTCTGACCGACCGCCATCGGCTGCATGAACCCAGTCTGCGGATCGATCACGCCGCGTTCCAGCAGGCGGGTTTCTTTCTCGTCGCAAATGTGCCCGCCGAGCTCGGCAAATTTCTTCAGTGCCGAATTGTAAATTTCGTCATCGATGACGACGGTCTGTTCCGAGGCGCAGATGGTTCCGTTGTCGAATGTCTTGGAAATAATGATGTCGACCACCGCAGTATTGAGGTCGGCGGATTTTTCCAGGTAGACGGGCGTGTTGCCCGCACCCACTCCCAGAGCGGGTTTGCCCGAACTGTACGCGGCTTTTACTACTCCCGGGCCCCCCGTGGCGTCAATCAGGCCCACCGCTTTGTGACGCATCAAAAAAGCGTTGTCGGCCAGGGTGGGCGACTCCACGCAAGTAAAGACTCCTTCCGGCGCGCCGTGCTTCACCGCGGTTTCGTACATGATCCGGATGGCTTCGGAACAACATCGCCAGGCCTTGGGATGCGGACTGAACACCACCGCGTTTCTGGTTTTGATAGCGACGATGCACTTGAACAACACGGTCGAAGTCGGATTCGTAATCGGCGTCAGCGAGAAGAGCACTCCGATCGGTTCCGCCATTTCGATCAGGTTCCGCTCGGGATATTCGCGAATCACCCCAACCGTGCGCTTGTCCTTGATGTGGTTGTAGACGAATTCGCTGGCCACCATGTTCTTGATGACCTTGTCTTCCATCACTCCGAGCCTGGTTTCCTCAACCGCCAGACCGGCGAGATACTGAGCCTGCTCCAGGCCTGCCAGCACCATCGGCTTGACGATGCGATCCACGTCCTGCTGCGTGAACTGAGTAAAGACCGCGGCTGCGATTCGGGCCTGACTCACCAATCCTTCCAGGTAAGCGATGCGTTCGGGGCTGAGAGTTTCTGGAGAAAGGGGAACGCGGACCCGCTCCTTCACGTCTTCGCCGGCAATCATGGCAGTCCCCCTTAAATTACTGCAGGCCCGGGAGTGGCAAAGCGTGTGGGCTGGAAGGATGGCAATCCGAAGAGAAGTTCTGCGGCGTCCCTAGCAGTGGCGGGATCCGCGCGTGAGAACTAGGGGAAACTTCGGAAATGTCGGTTGTGTGGGCTCCGGCGGGCACGCTAGCACACCCTCGATTCCCAAAGTAGACCTCCGGTTACCGGTTTGGTCTACAACTGGTGTCACGGAGCTTTGTGACCGATGTCACACGGTTTTAGACAGAGGGGCGCGTAAGCCTGAGCAGAGGTTCCTGTCGTGTTGCGCGACAGAGCCTGCGGGCTGCTTTTTCTCGCCGGCGCTTCACACGCCCAGGGCGCCGAACGATCTGCTGTTATGCAATGCTGTACTTTCCGGTCTCGATCACTTTCTGCGCGATCGCCTGCCGTAATCCAATGACGTTGAATGGTTCGTACTTGGCGAGTCTCCGCAGAATCGCCAGTTGCGAACGCAGCATGTCACCTTCGGCGCAAGCGGCAATCACCATGCGAGCGGCGCTTTCAATCCTCTCCATCGCCCCCACCATAGAAACGCGCATCATTGCGATAGCATGCGCTGACTTGCCCTCTCCGTTCTTTAACACCAGCTTGTGCGCGCGCAAGACGGCCGATTCGATCGCGTACGTTTCGATGGTCATGTTCGCAATCGCACCCATGATCTCCTGCTGATCCTGGATCGCCTGCATGTATCTCTGCGTAGCCACGCCGGCCGCGAACAGACCGATTTTTTTTGCATTTGCGACAATTCTTCGTTCCGGTGCGAGAGGACCGTCTTGTGTCTCCTCAGAACTTCCGGATAAGACCTCGTCCATCAACTTCTTGATCGCGGACATCAGGGGCAGTTGGCCGCTCATGGCACGCTTCAGCAGGAAGCCGGTGATGAGCAAGCGGTTGATTTCGTTGGTGCCTTCAAAGATGCGATTGACGCGCACATCGCGGTAATTACGCTCAGCCGGATACTCTTCGACGAAGCCATAACCGCCATAGATCTGGACGGTTTCGTCGACCACGTAGTCGATGAACTCCGATCCCCAGATTTTCAGGATCGAGCACTCGACAGCGTACTCGTCAATGACCTTGCGGACTTCCTTCATATCTTCGTGCGCAGGGCCCAGAGCCGCAATCGCTGCATCCATCATGCCAACCGTGCGATACGCCATCGCTTCGCCGGTGAAGATGCCCGCCGCCATGTTGGCCAGCTTTACACGGATCAATCCGAAGTCGGCAATGACTTTGCCGAAGGCTTTGCGCTGCTTGGCATATGCGATCGCGCTTTCAAGGCTGGTGCGAGCCGAACCGACGCATCCCGCGCCTAGCTTGAAGCGGCCGACATTCAGGACATTGAAGGCGATGTGATGCCCTTTGCCGATCTCCCCAAGCACATTCTCCACCGGAACCTGGCAATCGCTGAGAATCAGCGGGCAGGTCGAGGAACCGCGGATTCCCATCTTGTGCTCTTCGGCGCCGACGGCAAATCCGGAAAAGCCGCGTTCCACAATGAAGGCGGTGAACTTTTCAGCGTCGATCTTGGCAAACACGATGAACAGATCGGCGAAGCCGGCGTTGGTGATCCACATCTTCTCGCCGTTCAGCAGATAATACTTGCCGTCGGCGGAAAGCTTGGCCTGGGTACGGCAATTCAGCGCGTCGGAACCAGACGATGATTCCGAAAGCGCATAGGCGCCGATCGTCTCTCCACTGGCCAGACCGGGCAGATATTTTTTCTTCTGTGCCTCGGTGCCGAAGTAAACGATGGGCAGTGTCCCGATGCAGGTATGCGCTCCCCAGGTTGTGCTGAAGCCACCGTGCTTCGCCAACCGGTCGGCAATGATGGACGAAGTCACCTTGTCCATCTGCATTCCGCCATATTGTTCGGGAACATCCACGCCGCTCAGGCCAAGCTCACCAGCCTTCTTCACCAGTTCGCGAGTCACGGCGAAATCCTTCTCTTCCATCTTCTCGATATTGGGTACGATTTCTTTGAGGGCAAACTCCTCGGCAGTTTGCGCAATGAGCTGATGCTGTTCGCTGAAGTCTTCCGGAGTGAAAATGTCGCCGGGGACGCGCTCCTCGATCAGAAAGCTACCGCCGCGGATCTTCGCGGCCGGCAATGTGGTAACTGTAGCCATAGTTCATCTCCCAAAGCTCAATTCGTGGGTTGAGGAAAGGTCAGCGGAATTATCTGGCATCCGCCAGCTGGGCCGAATCGTATTCTCGACTTCAGATACGATCGCCTCCGTGACCTGGCAAAGCTATAACCGCCCCGGCGGCGCCCCCGCCAGGAGCGCCGCGAGGCGTCTCAATATTTATATTCTTGGCCGAGATCTCGATGATCTCGGGCGGATCAAGCGACGGCCGCCGCGGCCTTCGCTCTCCGGGTTGCCTTCCTGGCGCGATGCTCGACCGGCTTCGTGCCATTGGGCGCCTTCACCATAACATCCATTAAGGACTTCTGCGCATCGACGTAGCTCTTTACCACGTCTCGCGTAAGTTCATTCAGGGGGATGAACGGGAACGGCTTGACCATCTCCATGGTTTTGCCTGCGGTTTTCACGCCGGCATTCATCTGCTTTCCGGCGATGTCCACCAGCCGCTTCTGCGCTTCCAGGAGCGAATCCGTGGCCTGCCGCGCGAGTTCTGGCAGTTCGGTCGGCTTTGCCTTCCTTCCCGGGGCTTCCGCCTTGCCGCTGGTCGCCTTCGTCGTCTCTTCCGAGATCACGTCGAGGAACCGCTTCTGGGCCTTGGCAAAGGTCTCCATTCCCTCGCGAGCCAGGTCGAGAACATGCTCGGTCTGATACGGCTTGCCGGCCTTGGCCGATTCCAACCAGGTATGCGTCTGTGTGCTGGCGATCTTGAGGTACTCTTCCTGCATCTGGATGAAAGTGTCGACGCTGCGTCGGAGCAGGTCAATCATGGCGCGCCGGCGCGGGCAATCCCCCACCCGCTCTTTCACGCCGCCCAGCAGGATTTCATTCTGCTGCTTGCCGAGTTCGAGAAGAACCTTCTGCCCTTCGAGAAAATTGGTCATGCCGTCCTCGGCGACTTCGCTGAGAATGGCCGTGGGAGAACGATGAGGATCGGACAGCTGCTGCCGGACCGCGTGCATGACGCTGGCGTTCTGTTTCATGGCGAGATCCAGAAGAATGCGCTGCGTTGCGAAAAGAGTCTGCGCCCCCTGTTGGCCCCAACCCGAGAGCAGAGAAAGCAGCGAGGACTGCTTAGGATGAACCGATTCATGCTTTGCTACTGCCATAATGCCAACCTCCTAATGCTGCATTGCAGCAATCAACTAAACAATACGACTATAAGGGAGTTGTGTCAAGATAATCGTGCAGGCTGTGCAAAGCAGCATAGGATAAGGGCATGAAGCCTTCCGCCATCCTCATCAAGAAATACGGAAACCGCCGTCTCTACGACACGGCGGGCAGCCGCTACGTGAACCTGGACGATCTGGCGGCACATATCCGTGCCGGGCATGAAGTGCGGGTCGTCGACGCAAAAACCGGCCAGGATTTGACGCGCGTCGTCCTGACCCAAATCATTACCGAGGATGCCAAGGATAAGCCGACCGGTCTGCCGCTGGAGTTACTACGGCAGCTCATTATCGCTTCCGACGAGGTACGGCAGGAGTTTTTGATGTGGTATTTGAAATCTGCCTTCGATACCTATCAGACGCTGCAGGACACGGTGCAGAACCGGTTGAGCCAAGTGCAATCCGCGGTGCTCTCACCCGTGGAAATGATGAAGCGCTTCCTGGGCACAGGGGCTCCGGTGAGTGCGCGGGGGGATGCGGAAACGGAAGTAGAATCTCTGCGCCAGCGCATCGCGGAACTGGAGGCCCGGCTGCAAAAGTCTGGACCAGGCAAGCGCCGTTCCCGCAAGAAGCATTGAGCCTGCAACCTTGACTGACGGGTCTTTATCAAAGTGGATACTTCGAAATGTCACTTTGAAGGAACGGGGCTACCGGTTATAATTGTGCGGTGCAGCATCCGCTTGGTTCGATGCCATGACGCGGCGAACCAGCATTTCCAGGACGAAATTGCGGCGTAAACCGAAAAGGATAGCAGCGAACACCGCAAGGGCGAAGATGCGCAAGACCATCGCGCTTCCCGATCCCACAGCCCAATTTTCTCCCTTTTGGACAGAAGCTCTATTCGGTGCCGAAATTCTCATTCTGCATGCGACCCCCGTCTACTACGGTTTGGGCGTGCCCCACGGTGACGGCTCCGCGGTCGTCATCATTCCCGGATTTCTGGGAACTGATGTTTATTTGACCGAGCTTCATGCCTGGCTCGG
The DNA here is from genome assembly GCA_963719865.1 of uncultured Acidobacteriota bacterium. GTDB lineage: Bacteria > Acidobacteriota > Terriglobia > Terriglobales > Acidobacteriaceae > Sulfotelmatobacter. The sequence goes on from CAVRDS010000018.1 coordinate 132,385, forward strand.
GCGCATCGGATACCGTCCGTATTTCTCCGGCATTGGCGTCAATGCCGAATGTCCGAACCTTCTCATCCAGCGCCGTCTGAACCAGACCATCGACCAGGCGTTGGCGGACACAGGGCGCAAGATTCATCTGATCGGACACAGCCTGGGTGGAGTGATCGCGCGCTCGGTCGCGGGCCAGCGGCCCAAGGATGTGGCCTCTGTCATCACTCTGGCCTCGCCCATTCGCGGCACCGTCATGAATCGTACCGTTTTACAAGCATCGGAAGCGGTTCGTCTCCGCATTCTCGAAGAACATGGGCGAGGCGTACTGCCCGACTGCTACACCGGTCGGTGCACGTGCAATTTCCTGGGTTCGCTTCGCCGCAAAGTTCCCCGATCGCTCGTGGAAACGGCCATTTACACGCGTCAGGACGGGATTGTGGACTGGCGATACTGCATGACCATGAGCCCGGAAAAAGATGTCGAGGTGCCCGGAACTCATATCGGGATGGCATTCAATCCGGCGGCCTACACGGTCGTGGCAGAGCGCTTGGCCCGCGCTCAATCTCTCGAGTAGTTCAGCCAACCATCTCCAGCACGGCTCCCGTAGCGGTTTCCAGGTTTTCAGTGGACCCGTTTCTGCCCTCGATAAGGAGCGCAGCTTTAGCCAAGCTGTTATTCATAACATTGAAGGCGCCGGAGCAATTCGTCTTCAGATAAGAAAGACGATGGATACTGGGACCGCTGCCGTCGATCGCGGCCTTGAGCTTCAACCCGCCGCGGGAGCTACACTCGAAATCCCATTTCATCTCTTCACGCGAGCAGACGGTCTCACGCACGTTCCAAAAGATATATTCCCTCGCCTCATGCCAGAGCACGGCTTTGCGGAAGACCAGACCGAAAGGCATCTCGTAGACCAGCGTTTCGAGCGTGCTTGCCGCATCTCCGGGGCGAGGAAAATAAGCGTGGGTCCATCGCCAGAAGTTACGATGGCGGTATCCGCAGTTGTGGCCTTGCACGCCGAAGCCTAATGGTTGGCCTGAAAATGTGCGGCCATCGAGAGTGATCTCCCCGGAAAACGTTGCGTCGGAATGCGGAGTGCGCGAGAAGCCGATCCAGCCCTTACTGCTCAATGTGACGCGAAACGTGGAATGGTATTGCAGATTCCACGAGACGTTGTGCCCGTTCAGATTCAAGGCTCCCCGGCAGAAGTCTTCCCCAATTTCGTTGTCTCCGATCTGAAAGTGGAACGGTGCTTGACCTCGACCGCTGATGCTGAATCCCGGCAAGGGAAATCCCTGGATAAAGCTCTGCGGCGCATCGTTCGCCGGAAACCAGGTGGCCCACACTTGCACCGGTATGCCCTGCGGATTTCCCACGCACCCGCTGCGGCCCGGATTCATCAGCAAGTAGCGGAACCACCAGGCACCGCGGCCGTCTGCCAATCCCAGGCGCACAAACCACACTTCATACCGGCGCGCTGCCGATAAGGTAGAGAAAACTTCGTTCAGGGTCGCCACGCTGCCTCGATACTTCCGACAACCGAACACTATCTCACAGAAATTCTAATGTTCCGGTGATGTCCGTCACTGCGCATTCACACGCCACAGACGATAGTGTGAGTAGTTGGCGCACCGATGTCAGACGCATCCACCATCGCGGCCGGATTGGGTCAGTTCGCGCCGCAGCAGTGGCGCGCTGTTCTGGAGAATTTATTACCGCACAACGCCACGACTGCCGAAAAGATCCGCGCTATCGAAGCCGGACTACAAAGCCCCTTCGGACAATCTGTACGCGAAACTATGGCGCAATGGATCGTGGACGAAATCGTTCCTGTGGACAGATTAGTTCCAGCTGCCTATATCAAGTGGCGTCCGCCGGTACGCGACGCGATGATGTTCGTCGTGACCCGTCTCTCTGCGGCGCGACTGGCCCCGAAATTATTGGAGCAGATTGAACTGCCCCCGAATACTGCACCAGAAGTCCGCTTACTTCGGCTCATCGCTAAGGTGCCGGGCTTGCAGAAACTCGGACAGGTCATTGCGCGCAATCGGCATCTGCATCCCGCATTGCGCAACGCGCTGGCCAAACTCGAGAACGGCATCCGCGACGTTAACCCCGATGAGATCCGCGCGATCGTGCAAAAAGAATTAGGTGCGAAGGTTCAAACCTACGATGTAAAGGTCTCTACCACGATATTGAAAGAAGCCAGCGTGAGCGCCGTGGTGCGCTTCACCTGGCGCGATCCGGATACGGGACGCCGCCAGTGCGGCGTTTTCAAGGTGCTGAAGCCGCATATTCCTGAGTACTTCTCCGAAGACATGGATTACCTCCAGGGTCTGGCGCATCATTTCGGCGACCGGCATCACCGTTACGGTTTTCCCGCCCATCTCATTCCCGACACATTTCACAAAGTCCGACGACTGCTGCGGCACGAAGTAAATTTCCGCCGCGAGCAAAAAACGCTGCTGGAAGCAGCTAACCTGTATCGCTCGTACAGCGGCATTCGCATTCCCCGGGTGATTCAGCCATTGTGCACGCCGACGATTACCGCCCTCACGGAAGAGCGCGGCATCAAGGTGACGAATGCCCTCGCCCGCCTGCCTATGCGGGATCGAAGGATAGTGGCCGAACAACTGATTGAAGCTCTGATTGCCGTGCCCCTTCTAGCCGCTGCGCAGGATGCGGTGTTTCACGGCGACCCGCATGCCGGCAACCTGCTTTACGACAGAGCCAGAAAAAAACTTGTCATTCTGGATTGGGCCTTGCAGGAGCACTTGGGAAGCGAACAGCGCCGCCATCTCGCGCTCCTTTTCTTGATGGTGAGTCTGCGAGACCCCGTGGGGGTCCGTCATGAAATTGCGGCGCTGGCGCAAAGTCATCCCAGAAAGGCCTCGCGCGAAGAGAGAGTCGTGCAAGAGTCAGTCGCTAAATTTCTCGACACCCTGCCGGCATCTCGTTTTCCGAGCGCGGCCGACGCCATGCGGCTTCTGGAGGCCGTAGCGATGCAGGGGATTAAGTTCCCCGGATCGTTGATCATCTTGTCCAAGGTAATGTTCACCCTGGAAGGAATCCTTACAGATATTGTTGGTGCGGACACAGACATGGGACTCAGCGTCGCGCGTCACATTATCCTACACTGGCTCCGCCATCGTGCAGAGTTTCGCTCTCCGCTCAGGACGCGGGACTGGATCACGCTGCAATGCAGCGCGCTATTGTTCCTGAGCCGGATGGGAATACGATGGCAGCAAACGATGCTGGATCGTTGGCTTGCGCCCAGTCCGGCATCGTCTGCCACCGCGTTGGATGCGGCTGCGATCTCCCGCTAAACTCGGCTCACAAAGCAAAATCAGCGCAACTTACACCGCGACTGCCTTGCTCTGCCGCGTGCGGCCACGGCCTGGTTTTGCCCGGCCTGCACTCTTCGGTTTGTGCGGTTTGACCAGCGAGCCGATCAACGATGTTTCTGTGTCGAAGAACTTCTTCACGCCCTGTCGGCTGAGACTTGCCAGGGGCAGCAGCTGCGCGGGCGACATCATTTGCATGGACTCGGCGGTCAGGTCCAGGTTCACATTCATTTGCTGGCCCATCACGTCGAGCAGACTCTTTTGCGCCTCGATAAAAGCAGTGGCCGCCTCGCGCGCCACAGCCAGAAACTCGGCCTTCTTTACTGGTTTTTCCGCGTGCGCGTGTTTTGCCCCCGATGCCCTCGCGGACTCCTCGGCAACCACTTCGAGGAGTTTCTTTTGTGCGCGCGTAAACGTCTCAACCGCCTCGCGCGCCGACTCGGCCAGGCGAGCAGAGTAATCCGGATTGCTGCGTTTTTCAGATTCCACCCATTGCAAAGTTTGCTTGCTCGTAGCAGTCAGCAATTCCTGCTGCATCGAGATTAGGATCTCGACACTGCGCCGCACCATATCCGTCATTGCTACGCCGGGCAGGAAGCCGCCAATCCGCGTCTTCAAGCCGTTCAGGAAAATGTCATTCTCCTGTTGTGCCAGGCTCAGTAGTGTCCGCTGCGCTTCGACGAGACTGGATGTTCCTTCCACCGCCAGCTCGGTCAGCAGCGCCAGCGGCGATCGCTCCGCGTGGGAGTTCGTATGAGTTCGCATGAGACCACCCTCCTTTGCTGCAGTGCAGCATTACTTTTACTATAAGAACGAAACCGGCCTGAGTCAATGCCCAACCTGCAAGTTGTGCGTCGCGATAATAAGAGCCGTGATCCTGGTCACTTATGGAGCCGGAATGCGGAAGCGATCATCCCTTTGGAGGCTTGACTCCCGGATAACCCCGCCATGGACAGACCCATCCAAGTCGAAGCCGCGAGAACGTTGATGACCGAAGCGATGAAGTGGTCGGTGATGAAATGGCTCCGCGAAAAGAAGAATGTGCGAAAGACCGCCGACCAGGCCAATGCTGCCCTCGATAAGTTGAACCGTGAAGTGAAACAGCGCTGGCCCGACAGCGTGAAATCCGCGTATGACGCACTGGAGGCGCAGCTGCCCGCGCCCGCCCAAGGAAATCGTCATCAGCGCCAACAATCGCTAACGGCGATCGAATCGGAGACTCTGCTGGCGAAGAAACTGAAAGATGCAAACGACGAGGCGTATCGCGCTCGAGCGATGGCGGAAGAAGCCTTCGACGAGGCGGAAAAGCAGCTTAGCACCCGCCTGGCGCGAGAAGGATGCCTGAAGGCCATTCGGGCCTGGGACATGCTAGAGGAAGCCATCCGCAAAGCCGAAAGCGTTCGGGTTTAGGCATCCAGCACACTGGCGAAGGATGCACCTCAAGGGCGAAAACTAGTGTGTTGGAGATGCGTAGGCCGATTCCCTTTCGGCCGCTCGCGGCGCCGGAAAATACTGTCGCTGGAAATACAACGCAACGTTCACCAGTCCGATCATGACCGGTACTTCGACCAACGGCCCGATCACCGCCGCAAACGCCGCTCCAGAATTGATCCCGAACACTGAAACCGCGACCGCAATCGCGAGCTCAAAGTTGTTCGAGGCCGCCGTGAATGCTAGCGTAGTTGTCTGCGAATAATCCGCGCCGAGTTTTCTGCCCATATAGAACGACACCAGAAACATCACCACGAAGTAGATCAGCAAGGGAACGGCGATCCGCAAGACATCCATGGGCAGGCGAACGATGTATTCGCCCTTCAGCGAAAACATCACCACAATTGTGAATAGGAGGGCGATCAGCGTTAGAGGGCTTATGCGAGGAACGAAACTCCCCTCGTACCATTCTCGTCCCCGCAGGCGAATGAGCGCTTGACGGGTCGCAAACCCCGCAAGGCAAGGAATGCCCAGGTAGACGAACACGCTCTTTGCAATCTCCGCGATGGACACATCGACAACCGCTCCTCGAAGCCCGAGTTTCGCCGGCAACACGGTGATGAACACCCAGGCATAGAGCGAATAGAAAAAAACCTGGAAGAGAGAATTGAAGGCCACCAAGCCGGCCGCGTAATCCGTATCACCCTTGGCCAGTTCATTCCACACGATGACCATGGCGATGCATCGCGCCAGGCCGATCATGATCAAGCCCGCCATGTATTCCGGATACCCGCGCAGAAATAGGACCGCCAAGGCGAACATCAGGATCGGTCCTACCACCCAGTTCTGCACAAGAGACAGCCCGAGTACCTTTTTGTTGCGAAAGACTTCCGGCAACTCTTCGTATCGAACCTTGGTGAACGGCGGATACATCATGACAATCAGTCCGACTGCGATCGGAATCGACGTAGTGCCAACGCTGAAGCGGTTTAAAAACTGCACGACTCCGGGCACCAGCGAGCCCAGCGCCACGCCGACAGCCATGGCAGAAAAGATCCAGGCGGTGAGATAACGGTCGAGAAACTTGAGGCGAACGCTTGTCTTCATCTGTCGGTCATTCATTCCCATGAGTCACGGGCGACGTTGACTGCCCGATGTTGTCGAGTTCCTTCTTGAGCGCCAGATTGTCGAGAGCCCGGAACGGAAGGGACAGAAACAGATTGATTCTCCGCTCCAGCATAAAGAACGCGTCGCGGAAAGCTCTTTCGATCTCTTGCGGGCCCCCGCGAACTGCGGCCGGATCGGGAATGCCCCAATGTGCCGTCAGCGGTTGTCCAGGCCATATCGGACAAACTTCTCTTGCCGCGTTGTCACAAACCGTGAACACGAAGTCGAGCTGCGGAGCGCCCGGCACGGCAAATTCGTCCCAAGCTTTGCTGCGAAGCCCCTTAATCGGAATATGCGCCTGCTCAAGCTGCCGCAGCGCCTCCGTCCGCACTGACCCGGTAGGATGGCTCCCCGCACTGTATGCGGTGAAAGTAGGACGGCCTTTGAAGTTCAGAATAGCCTCGGCCATGATCGATCGCGCCGAATTCCCGGTGCAGAGAAACAGAACGTTGTAATGTGCTTTCATATTTCGCTCGCGCTAGTTGCAGCAAGTAGGCCCGCAACACGTTTTCGTTGCGGCTATGGCTGGTTTGACCGCGCGGATGAACGCACTCATAAATTTGCCGTCCACCTGCGGCGCGATCGCTTCCACATCAATTCCCTCGGCTCGCAGCAGATCGCGGGCATCTTCAGTCCGGTAAATGCGCGTGGGCTCGATATCCACTTGCTCGAAGCCGGCTGCTGTCAGCTTGCGCCGGTATTCGTTATCCTCCAGAGCTCCCGCCACACAACCTACCCACAAGAGGATGCTCTTCCGGATCGCCTCATCGATCTCACCGCGAGTCACGACGTCTGAAACTGCCAGCCGTCCTCCGGGCTTGAGCACACGGAACGCCTCCCGCAAAACCTTATCTTTATCGGCGGATAGATTAATCACGCAATTTGAAATAATGACGTCGACCGAATTGTCGGGCAACGGAATGTTCTCGATTTCGCCCCTCAGAAATTCCACGTTTTCCAATCCGGACTTACGCTTGTTCTCATTCGCGAGAGCCAGCATTTCATCGGTCATATCGAGACCGTAGGCTTTCCCGCCCGGCCCAACCCGTTTCGCAGATAGAAGAACATCAATACCGCCGCCCGATCCCAGATCGAGCACGACCTCGCCCGCATTCAATTGCGCCAGCGCCGTCGGGTTTCCGCAACCGAGAGAAGCGAGCATGGCTTCTTCCGGAACCTGCTCGCCCTCGGACGCGGAGTAGAGGTTTGACGTTATTGGATCGCATCCCCGCCCAATACCGGGCGCGGCTCCGCAACAACTGCTGCCTCCGCTCTTCACTCGCAGCGCAGCCTGCCCGTATTTCTCTTTCACAACTTCCTTGATGTCCGTGGTGCTCATATCGGTCTCCTATCTGCAAATCTGAACGATGTCCTGTGGCTTGAGAGCCTTGTTTCGCGTGCAGCACTCCGCGTACAGGAACTGCAACAATTCCTGCAGGGCGTCCGTATTGGCCGTGTAGCGCAGGAAAGTGCTCTCGCGGCGGACCTGAACCAAGCCTTCGTTTTTAAGCTTGTCGAGGTGATGGGAAAGAGTGGAATTGGGGATATCCAGTTCTTCCTGAATCTCTCCGACGACCAGCCCTTCCGGATGGGCCGACAACAATAACTGCATGATTCGCAGCCTAGCCTCGGTTCCCATGGCCGAGAACATGTCCGCGTACTTGGCCACCTGCTCTGCGGATTTCTTCGCTTGAGCCGTTAACATGTTTCCATATTTGCAGAAATATGGTTTCATGTCAAGGGCGGCTTGGCAATGGGTAGTGTCTGAAATTTCAGACACTACCTGGCAATGGGACACATTTGACAGGATTATGGAGTCCATTCGCAAGACCCAACTGCCCTGTGGCCAGGTTCGATCAGGTGGTGTGTATACCTTTGTACGCAGCAGCAAAGTTGTCCGTCATCACCGCGGCCCGTTAGATCCAGGAGGGAGACGATCGATCAAGACAATTGCGAGGCGCTGACGAATTCGCAGATCGTGCACTGAGGGTGCGGTTGCCGGAGCCAATAAAGCACCGTCGACGCGACGAGAAAGCAACATGCTTGACTGCGGCGTTCCACTTCTGAATCTTCGTTGGAGTCGCAGAGTATTACCGAGTAGCCGCTTCCGGGTTTATCATGACGGTCACAAGACGACGAGCGACATAAACAGTTTTCGGCAATTCGTCCCTTTAGTGCCTGCAGCACTGGTTTCATATTGCTCAGGAGAATGCTTGAGAGCCACTATCCATCTGTTGCAGGGAGAGCCTTGCATGCTTCGAACCATTGTGCTGTTCGCGTTCGTCGTAGTGGTTACTTCCAAGGTGGTTGCTGCCGTGAAAGTCGAAAAGACGGAATATAAAGGCTGGCCGAATTGCTATCGGGTAACGAACGGCGAAATTGAACTCATTGTGACCGCAGATGTCGGCCCGAGAATCATCCGGTTCGCTTTTGTCGGCGGACAAAACCTGTTCAAGGAGTTTCCCGACCAGCTTGGTAAGGCTGGAGAAGAAACATTCCAACTCCGCGGTGGAGACCGCGTCTGGAAAGCGCCGGAAGATCCGGTAGCAACCTGGGCGCCTGACAATGTTGCGGTCGAAATTCAATTGACGAGCACCGGACTGGTGGCTCGCGAACCGATCGAGCCGTTGACTCACCTGCAGAAAGAGATCGAAATCAGCATGGCTCCCACGGGAACCAATGTAACTGTCTATCACCGCATCACCAATCATTCTTTATTCACGCTGGAGTTTGCACCCTGGGCTCTGACCATGATGGCGCAGGGCGGGATCGCGGTTTCCGGCTTCCCCCCTCGTGGCCGGCACCCTATCAACCTCGAAGCGACCAATCCCCTGGTGATGTGGGCATACACTAATCTCGCCGACCCACGATGGAAGTTCACGAAGAAATACCTTATGCTCCGTCAGGATCCAAATAACAGCGAGGCGCAGAAACTGGGACTCTTTAATCAAGATACCTGGGCGGCATACGTACTCAACGCCGAGGCTTTTATCAAGCGCGTGCACTCGGATCCTCTCAAAACTTATCCTGACTTTGGCTGCTCGTTCGAGACCTTCACCAACAACGACTTTCTTGAGATTGAAACCCTCGGTCCATTGACCAAGGTGCAACCCGGGCAAACGGTCGAGCAAGTGGAGCATTGGGCGCTTTATCGCGGCGTGAAGCTTTCGGAGTTCACCGACCAGGAACTTGATCGCGTGCTTCTTCCCCTTGTCCGATCCGTTGGGAGCCCCAACTGATGCTCTCGGCCCCAGGTTTTCTGCTCTTCTCCAGCCCGCGAATGTCGCTTACAGCCGTCGACCTGACGATCATTGTGCTGTACTTCTGCCTGGTTTTGGGCCTCGGCGCTTACCTGCGCCGCTTCACTAACACAGGCGACCAGTTCTTTATGGCTGGACGGGAGATGACAGCGTGGATTGCAGGCCTGAGCTTCATCTCCGCCAACCTCGGCTCACTGGAGATGATGGGCTATGCGGCGGCGACCTACCAGTACGGGATCCTGGTTGCGCACGCTTATTGGATCGCCGCAATTCCCGCGATTCTCTTCCTCGCGCTGGTGATGATGCCCTTCTATTACATCTGCAAAACTCATTCGGTGCCAGGCTATCTGAAGCTGCGATATGGTGAGGGCGCTCGATCGCTGTCCGCCATCTCCTTCGCAATCATGACCATCCTGATGAGCGGCATCAATATGTATTCGATGGCGATCATCATGAAAGTCATTCTTGGCTGGGACATTCATTTCAGTATTTGGGTTTCGTCGCTCACGGTAGCGCTCTACGTAATGGCAGGGGGCTTGCTATCTGCAATCTTCAATGAGGTGCTGCAGTTCTTCCTGATCTGGATTGGATGTCTCGTGATTCCGGTGGTCGGGCTTATCGAAACCGGTGGCTGGGCGGGAATGATTCGTCGCATCCAGACCAATTTTCCTGGTCAGGATTTCATTCACATGTGGAGGACAACGTCATCGTTCACCAGTAATCCGATGGGGATTCACTGGACTGGCATTGTCTTCGGATGGGGCCTGGCGATTTCGTTCGGATATTGGACAACAGATTTCCTGGTGGTGCAGCGGGTGATGGCGGCCAAGGACCTTCGTTCGGCCAAACTGGGTACTGTAATCGGCGCATTCTTCAAAATGATTGTGCCGGTCATTGTCATCCTGCCGGGTCTGCTCGCCCTGGCTGTTCTGCCCTTTCACCTCGTGCCAGAAAGCCAGGCAGGCCTCCCGAACGTGCACACTTACAATGAGGCTCTTCCGCTCATGCTGGCCCGCTACTGCGGGCCGGGACTACTCGGCTTGGGAGTTACTGCACTGGTGGCGGGTTTCATGTCTGGAATGGCCGGCAACGTAACTGCATTTACCACCGTGTGGACCTACGACATCTACAAGCCTTTCATCCGCAAGGCAGCCACCGATGCGCATTATGTTTCAGTAGGACGATGGTGTTCGCTGATTGGCGTATTTATCAGCATCGGCACCGCTTACTTAGTGATGAATTTCTCCAGCATCATCGTCTACGCGCAGGTTATCTTCGTTTTCTTCATCGTTCCCATGTTCGGCACGGTAATTTTGGGCATGCTGTGGAAGAGAACCACCCCTGCCGCGGGCTTCTGGGGTCTACTGGCCGGAATTCTCACGTCGTTTGGTCTGTGGGCCTGGATTAAGCTTGATCCAGGCGCGTTGCAATATGTCGCCTTCTCGTCCCACGCGAAGGACATGGCGGAGAACGTCTATCGCGCGATGTGGTCCCTTCTCGTGAACGTTGCTGTCACGGTCGCGGTAAGTCTGGTGACTACGCCAAAACCCGAGCACGAACTCAAGGGCCTGGTTTATGGATTGACCGAGGTTCCCGCCGAAGGCGATTTCCCCTTCTTCCGTCGTCCCATTACGTGGGCGATTGTCGTTGTCGTCGGATTCATCGTGTTGAACATCATTTTCTGGTGAGTGGAAACATGGAAAAACATTCGATTTCGGTATGGTTCTTCATCGGCTTGCTTCTGACGATCTACGGCCTCCTGATTCTCGTCAGCGGTGTATATGAAATCTGGGTCCCGCCAAACACTCAAGTCGCGATGGCCCATCTGCATATTGGAATTTGGTGGGGCGCAGGCATGTTGCTTTTCGGCTTGGTGTACTTGATCCGCTTTCGGCCAAAACGCAACGCCACCAACTAAGTTTGTCGGAGGCTCTCATGCAAAAACGTGAAGTCATTTTCATTGCGAGTGGTGATCTGAGGCTCTCGGCCAATCAGACCTGCTGGCCTGCCCAACAAAAAGTAGAGGAGGCAGTCACGGCCGCGATTCGCAACTGTGGGAGTTCGGTTCGGCGGGGGCACCCTTTCGATCCAGGGCAGGGGCATGGATTTATTCACAGTCAGCGTCATGGCATCGAGGTCTTTCGTCAAATTCCCCCGGATGCTCCGCTCGTTGTTGTAGAAGCAGTGTGGCAGTACAGCCAGCATGTGTTGCCCGGCTTGATGACTCATCGAGGCCCCATTCTCACCATTGCCAATTGGTCAGGACAATGGCCGGGGCTGGTGGGGATGCTCAACCTCAACGCATCCATGGCAAAAGCGGGGATTCCATATAGCACACTATGGAGCGCAAATTTCGACGATGGTTTCTTCCTCGTCGGACTTCGTCGCTGGCTTAACGGAGAGACACTCACTCATGACAGCAGTCATGTTCGCGCGCTCAGTTCCGTTCGTCTCCCCGGTGAGGCGGAAAAGCGGGGGCGCGAGATCGGACGCCACCTCAAACAGGATAAGGCCATCATGGGCGTCTTCGATGAGGGCTGCATGGGCATGTACAACGCCATCATTCCCGATGAGTTGCTGCACTCTACAGGCGTGTACAAAGAACGATTAAGCCAGTCCGCGCTTTACGCCGAAATGCGCCGTGTGACGGAAGACGAAGCTCAGGGAGTTCGCCGGTGGCTCGATCAGAAAGGAATGAAATTCCACACCGGACCGGATCCAAAAAAAGATTTAACCGACGACCAAATTCTCGAACAGTGCAGAATGTATATCGCTGCACTTCGTATTGCGGATGAGTTCGGATGCGACACCATAGGAATTCAATATCAGCAGGGACTGAAGGATATCTGTCCGGCTTCTGATCTGGCCGAGGGGCTCCTGAACAACGTCGACCGGCCGCCGGTAAAGGATTCGCAGGGAAATCGAATTCTGTTCGAAAATTTGGCTCTCCCCCATTTCAATGAAGCTGACGAATGCGCCGGCCTTGATGCGTTGATCACGAACCGTGTCTGGCGGCAGTACGGATTCCCACCCGAAACGACTCTCCACGATGTTCGTTACGGTGAGGACTTTGTAGTCAATGGCAGAAAGGACTTCGTGTGGGTGTTGGAAATCTCGGGTTCGGTTCCTCCAAACCACTTCGCTCGCGCATACGAAGACGCGACCAGTGAGCGCCAGCCGCCGATGTATTTCCCGTTGGGCGGCGGGACGATCAAAGGAGTTAGTAAACCCGGCGAAATCGTTTGGAGCCGAGTATTCGTCGAGCACAGCAAATTGAACGTCGACATCGGACGCGGTAGCGCCTTAAAACTTCCTGATTCTGAAGTCGCGCGGCGTTGGTCGATTACGACCCCGCAGTGGCCTCTCATGAATGCCGTGCTCTACGGAGTGAGCCGTGACCAGTTCATGGCAAGGCACAAATCGAATCACATTCAGGTTGCTTACGCGCCCGACAGCGAAACTGCGCGCTCCGTACTCGTCTCGAAAGCCGCCGCCATGGCTGAGCTAGGACTCGCCGTTAATTTCTGCGGAAATTGTGGGTTGTCGATGTCTTAGGTTTCAGCCACCGCGACGGGGCGCTTAGACCGAAGTGCTGACGAACCACGGACTAGGGCAGCAAAAAAGGGGAGCCGGAATTCCGGCTCCCTATGACGCACGTGATGCAAGGTTAGAAAGTGAACGTCGCCCCGAGGCGGATGTGGCGTGAGAACTGCCAGAGGTTCGGCTGCCCGTACATGCCGTTCAAAACGATCCCATTCGCAGGGTTCCCGTTTCCGTTCGCCGCGGCTTGCGCGTTGTATCCGGTCTCAGCTGCCTGGTAAAAGGCGGCGCCGTTGAAAATACTTTGTCCGCCCGGTAGTAGCACCGAACCGAGGTAATTCGAGTTGAATCCCTCCCAGTACGAGGTAACGGCGCGCTGATTCAACAGGTTGGTAAAGGTTGCGTCAAAGCTCAGTACCTGAGCCTCGTTGTTCTTGTTCACCTTGATGGCATGTTGAAGGTTGAAATCGGTTTGCGTGTACCACGGCGTGCGGCGCGCGTAGGGAGCGCCGAATGTGATGTTTCCGAACGAGTCCTGGTTTATGTTGACCCAGTTGCCACGCCCAAAGATGTACGTGGCTTCGAGAACGGCTGGGTTGCTGGCGCCATTTGGGTTCGCGAGGCCCACGTCTGTAAACGAACTCATCGGGCTGCCGGAGTAGGCTACCTGGAAGAGTCCAAACGTCGTGGTGTTGTTTCTGAAGCCGCCGCTCCAGGGCAGCGTGTAATACGCGAAGCCCTTGAACGCGTTCGGACGGTCGGTCGGTAGAGGCCCATCGGTGGACTTGCCATTGGCTCCGAAGTAGTAGAACGGCTCATCGAACGAACGGGTGGTGTCGGGAGAGTTGCGTCCGGTGACGCCGCCGTCGGTCTGGTCGGTGGTGGTGAGGCCGGCATAGTTGCCCCATAGCCGGCTCCAGGTGTAGCTGAACATTCCAGAGAAACCTTTGCTCCGCGTCTTGCTCAGCCGCAATTCCAGGCCGTCGTAGTCTCGGATCGCCTGGGGGTTGTTGGGACAGCCGTTGCAGGTGCCGAATGCGCCCGTGGGGTTAAACGCGGCTGTGCCCGGGCCGTAGGCGTCCCCAATCGAGGTTAGGTAGCTGGCGTAACCGTTGAGGGTCTTGTTTACGCCTTGACCAGGATTGATCACGTTATAGATTTCGAAAGCGCTGGGGTCGGACAACGAACCGTCCTCGATCACGTGATCGAGGCGACGGCGATCATAGCGAGCTTCGAACGCCCAGTCCTTGTTGATCTGGTAGTCCCAGCCCGCAACGATCTCGTGCTGGCGATAAGGCTTCAGGCCTGGCACGACCGGCTCCTCCGGGCGAAAGTTAACGTTTTCAATCAGCGAAACGCCAGTGGGGTCCATTAGAGATTGCGGGGTTTTGCCGCCGACAAAGTTGGCTCCCACGGTGGAGATGCCTGTCGGGCAAGCGCGGTTAACAGCGTTGAAGGTGACAGTAGAAGCGAGATCAGAGTTCGTGAACGTTCCCGCCGAATCTGGACCGAGCGGGTAGTAACAATTCTCGAATCCCTGCGCTCCAAACGAAGTCTGGGCCAGCAGCAGCTTCATGACGTCGTTGGTGACGCCATAACTGCCAAAGATCTTGATCTTGCCGTTTGCTGATCCCCAGGCAGCCCCCAAACGAGGAGCAATCTTGTCGCTCCATGAGAAGTTTATGGTCCTGATATTACTAATCCCTATTCCCGGAGGGGCAGGCAGGGTTTCTTTTTCCATGCGGACACCGAGGTTGAGGGTCAGACCATGCCCGATCGTCCAGGCATCCTGCACGAACAAGGCATGGTTATGGTCAGTGGCGGCAACCGGCTCACCAGCGCTATTTTCCAGCACGGTGGCGAAATCATTGATAATAATGTAACCGTACTGGCCCGCGCAGCCGCCCCATTCCGGCGATAGAGTAGCGCACTCGTTGGCACCGTTAAGTGTGTTCACATTAGCGTGGAAGTTCCCCGCACCAACGTACACATTTGCGAATGGAAGGTTGCCATGCTGATTAATTACGTTGGATAGTTTGTTGAATTGGTAGCCGGCCTTGATATTGTGCGTTCCCCACCAGCCGCTCTTGAAGAATGCCACGTCCTGGTTAAACTGGTAGTGCTTACTGGCGTTGACCTGAGTGTAGCTTTGATCAAAAGGCGCAGTCGTTGTGTTAGGAAGAAGCGCCAGAGCGGCTGGCAGGAACTGGTTCGGAGTACATGGCTGAGGTGTGCAATTCGCAAATGCGGGTATGACGTTGCCCGCGCTATCTGTTCCGGCCTGGCCATTGGTTGACCATTGAAGGTCAACCCCCGTGGTCGGCCAGCCGAAATCGTGATAGTTATTGAAGAAGTAGCCGTAGCGCGTGGTGGAGACGATTTTCGGAGTCAGGGTGATATCGGCGCCAACGTTGTAAGTCGCGTTCGGGTTTGAGAAACCCAGACCGTGCGAATACTGAGTAATCGGAGCATTGATACCGGTGGTGGCCTGGGTCCCGCCTAATATGAGCCCGGTGTTTGGCAAGCCGGTCGTCGAGTCTGGTGTTGGCAAGCTGTCCCCGCTCTCACGCTGGTACTGGTATAGCCACGAACCAAAAACGCGGATCTTCTGCGTCAAAACGGCGTCCAGGCGGGCAGTACTGAAGTACGTCTGCTGGTCTTGAGTAAAGTGTTGGATTCCAAGGCCAAGAGGGATATTTGTCGGATTTGTGGTGCCGCTGAAATCCACGACTCTACCCAGGGAATTGATCTGCGGCGCAAAACCCAGAAAGAAGAATAAGCGGTCCTTCATGATTGGACCGCCAATCGTGAAGCCCGGCTGCACGATGCGGTAGTGGTCTTGCTTGGGCTGATAGGTCTGCGCATCGTCGTCAAAGCCAGGCCCACTTGCACTAGCCCCGAGGGGAGCTCCCAGCGGGTCGTAACGCAAGCCGGGGTTCGGAGAGCCGTTCAGCGAGTCGCCTTCATACGTGCCGAAAAACGATCCATGGTACGCGTTCTGGCCCTTCTTCATGACAACGTTGACCACGCCGCCCAGGGCGCCGCCGTGCTCCGCCTCGATGCCTGAACTCTTAACTTGGACTTCCTGAATGAACTGGAAGGGGACGTTGGCGCCAGAAGCACCGCCGGAGATGTTTTCCGTGTCCTGACCTTCCACTAGATACTGGTTCTCCGAATCCGATCCTCCACCCACTGAGAACCCGACCCCATTTCCGTTGCCGGCGCTTCCCGGCAGGGAGCCGCCAGCGTTGCCGGTCATGCCGGCCGACCCACCCATGAGAGGTTCATTGCGAGCCATCGGAGAGAATTGAATGACCGACTGAAAAGAGTAGCCGTGCGGTGTGTTGGCAAGGACGTCTTGCGTGAGGTTGGTCTGGTTCGTATTCGTGGTGACGTCAATCACCGGCGCCGCCCCGCTCACTTCCACGACCTCTGCAGCAGCCCCCACTTCCAAGGTGAGATCCACCGTGGGCAGGTGGCCGACTTCAATCGTTACGCCTTCGCGCTTCACGCTCTTGAAGCCCTTGGCCGAAACGTTAATGACATATGTGCCGGGCGGCAGGTTTGCAAATCGGTAATAGCCGGCCGAGTCAGTATCGAGGGCCTTGTCGCCGGGCAGGCTAGTGCCTGTGATCTCGACGTGCGCGGAGGATACGACCGCTCCGGTCGAATCTTTCACTGTTCCCTGCAATCCGCCGGTGGTCTCTTGTGCGAAAACATTGGCAACCAGCAGCAGGACAGAGAGCAGACAAACCGCAAACATCGCGAGCTTTGCTGAATCACGACTCATAGTGTTGTCTCCGTGAATGAACGACTTTGTGGTTAAGGCCGCATTCGAGTACTGCAAGCGGCGATCCACTTCGGAGGGAAATGCATAGAACTACTGAACTCAGACACGAGGTAAAAAATTGTTGTCTCCAACCTACTAAGTCTCAACAGAGCTGAAATCTATAAACAATTAGTTTTGTATGGATATCTGTAGAAACACTCAGAGAATCGTCTGAGATTCAGTAGGGAAGCAGTGCACTAAACGGACTCGTGCATCGGAGTCCTCGGCCGGCAGTCGATTTGCGACGGGCGGGATGTCACTCGCTATTGATCAGATCGCCGTGTTCAATCTGGACAAAACCGTTGGTGCCGATCCACGACTGGGCAAGAAGATGTAGATTCTTTTTGTAAGTACGAGTAACGATATATTTCTTGCCGCCCCTTACGCGCAGCACGTACTCCCCTGTCGACAGCGGCTGGATCTCTTCAACGAAAGCGGCATTCACCAGAGACGATCGATGGATCCGGACAAATCCAAACAGACGCAACTTCTCGGCCATCGCTGAAATCGACTCGTGCAGCAAGTACCCGCTTGATTTGTGTTGCAGCAAGACATAGTGACCCTCGGCTTCCACAGCGATGATGTCTGCAGAGTCGATAAATAGAATCCTTTTGCCTGCCCTGATCGCGATCCGGGAAGTCGAGCCTCTCGTAGCAATGTGTAGTTGCGGTGACAGTCCCATCACGATTTCAACTCCTTTTCTCCTGTTTGAGGAGTGCCGCACCTCATGGCTCGGGAACCTACTACTCCCTAAACCTGAGAGTCCATTGCAGAATCCACAAGATGAGAGTTTCCGTCTTCAACAGCTGAAACCCACACCCAGGCGCGCGGGCCACCAACACGAGCGACTGTGCGGGCTTCTCCGTATTGCGCGAGCCGGCTGAGCACTGTGGTGACCGCGCCAACCAGATTCTTGGAACACGGTACCTCTAGCATGGTCCGCTGCTGAATCTGTTCGCACACATTCCGTGCCGTTAGGGGGTAGCCGGCGTCCATCAGCACCTTACGGCATGCCTGGGTTATCCCTGGTTGCCGTACTACGGCCTTGCCATTCACTAATTCGCGTGTGTGATCACTGAGTTCATCGTCGCCGAACAAATTGCATAGCCCCACGATCGTTTGCTTGATTTTGCCAATGCGCTTGGTGATCTCGGCGCGCTGTTGGATGAGTCCTCGCAGTTCATCGTGCGCAGCCTTGACGATCACTTGAACAGGGGCTCCGCGATTCGCGAGACTTCCGTGGCTGTCTTCACCGCTGTTAGCAGACTCACGCTCCATGAAGCTCCCTCCGATACGACCTTGATCTACCTATGCGCCAGCATCAGCCAACCCCGTTCCCCCGCACAAAAGCCAGCACGAACATCAATGGAGCGAGAGCGGTCACTCTGATTCGGTTCATCACTTCATCCCCGCGTGGCATGATTGCGTGGTTTGCGCTCCTTTACATTCGCGCGTCGTCAATTATTGACTGGGGCGAGCGTTCCATCCGACCACATGCCGGTAAGAACCATGACCACATCGACCGGTTCCGGTGTGCCCTTGAACTGTGGATTGAGCATAATGGGAGATTTGGGGAGATCCGCGCCCCAAACGGCACCGTCCATAAGTGGCGTATAGAACATCAAATGAGCTATGTTGTGGTCGCCGCCATCGGTCAGATACGCGTCCTTCGACATCATGTAGGTCAACGCACCAGGCTCCAGGGCTGGCAGCTCTTTCTTGATGAATAGCGCGATTCCTTCCATGACCTGATCCTTGGATTGGCCCGCCAATACCATCTCGGTCCTTTTGTACGTCATTGGAAGGATGGAACGCACTGCGGGCGGATTGAAACAGAGGGGGCCTCGAATTTTGGGGTTCCAAAACTCCGGATTGTCGAACGGAGCCATCCAACCTCGCTCCACGGCACATACGAAACCATTCTTGCCCTCAACGGCGGTTTCATAGCCATGCGGCCCAAGAACCAGAACTTTTGCATCGTGGGATATGGAGTCCGGAGCCGCACTCCGCGCCAGAGCTATTTCGGCATTTCGGTCTGGCATCAGGTACTGGTCAAGCGCGGCCATTGTGGGATATGGGGTTTTGGATTGCGCTTGCGTTTGCGGGTCCGCACTCAGCGCGAACACAAGCAGGGAGCTTGCCAATGCGATGATCTTGAGTATCCTTCGGCTCATTCGTCTTCCCCTCCGGCGCAGATTTAGTACGACCCGACTCTTAGGATGCGGCCATTCCGTCTGATCGTTGTATCGATCATACCGACGAGTATGTATGTTTTGACAACAACTGTCAATGCCGCAGAGGGGCCGCAAGGATTCATTGCTGGGTACATGCCGGTAAGGTTTGAGGGGACTCTCAAAAAGGGGCGGCTACCCGCGGGCTGCCGCTCGCGTTCGGCCGCGTGCCGGGCGCAGCGACTCGAGGTGGCCGCTCACCCTTCTTTGACCTGATTGCATCATCCGTGGATCTTGTGAATTCTTTCCTAGAACGACGTAACCCTCGTACGTGGCGATCAGGAACGTGGCCGTTTCATTCGCGTTTATATCATTCCGCACTACCCCGCGTTTCTGTCCTTCATACAAAGCCTCCGCCACGGCGTCGTGCCAGTCCTTAAAAAGTTTGGCCGTCCTTCTGCGGAATCCCTCATCAAGACCTGACATCTCTTGAGACAAGTTAAGCAAGGGGCAGCCACGCTGAACGTCTTCCCTTTTCAGCGATTCGGACTGCACAATGCGGACCAGAGCGTCGATGGGGTCCTTGGCGTTTCGTAAAGGCTGCACCCACTTCCGGTGAAGGTCCTTCGCCATGACCTCGTCCACCACTGCATGCCCGAGGGCCTCTTTGTCGTCAAAGTGGTAGTACAGCGCGCCTTTGGTGACGCCGGCCGCGGCGAGGATGGCATCCAGGTCTGCGCTCCGATAGCCAGAGCGGTACATCTCTTGGAAGGCAGCCTGCAACAGGAGCGCGCGTGTGCGTTCTGGATTCCGCGACGTCGTCTCCCTGCGTCGCGATCGTTTCCTAATGGCGGACATACCAATTAGTATGCACGTTCACGCGGCGAGGTGTCGAGCCGGCAGTATCCAAGAAGGTCGGCGCTCTCGAATTCTTAACCAGGCCCTCGACAACGACGCCTTGTTGAGCGCCATCCGAAATGCCCTCCAACGAAGTAGTCTGGCCCTCGCTCAGAACGCGGAGATGCAGGAACTTCGGCAGCGTTACGCCTCCCTTACTTCCCGAGAACGGCAGGTGATGGCGTTAGTCGTGTTCGCGATCTAATTGCTGCGCCCAGCATCATCGGAATCGGCTTTAGTTCTCGCGAAGCGGCTCTTGCGGCTATTTCAAATAACTCGTCGACGGATACCGATTCAGAGAACATTCGCGAGAAGCCTGCCTCCAGACGTCACGCCGGTCCTGACCAAGCACAGCAAGAGCTTCAACCTGATCGACTGGATCTCGGTCGCGAACATCGAATGCAGCGGAATTTGAGCCCAAGCGAAAGCCGGTGGAGGCTGGCGCAGTGAGTTGACCGATGTTAGGGCAAACGAAAGTGGTCACTACCAAGGCTATACGTTGTACCGCAACCGCCGCCCCAAGGTGTCCGAATCGGCCCTGTCAGTTGCCGAGTGGGATCAGACTATAGCGCGGCTTGGCTGCTAGTTCCTGCCGCAGCGAAGACGGCGTCCGATTCCTGCTCGGCCATTGGAACGAACGCCTGCACCACTTGCAGATCGAATTGTGTCCCTGAACTGCGCAGGAGTCGAGCAATCGCCTCTGCGTGGGGAAGGCCTTTTCGATAGCATCGGTTCGACACCATCGCGTCGTAGGCGTCGATCACAGAAACGATGCGTGACACCAGCGGAATTTCGTGGCCTTTCAATCCCGCCGGGTAACCCGTTCCATCGAAATTCTCGTGGTGGTGGAGAGCATACAAGCTGGCCTCGCCCAATCCCGGAAACAGTCGAAGAATCGACCAGCTATATTCTGGATGGCGATTGATTAACACGCGTTCTTCGGCGGTGAGTGGTCCTTGCTTTTTCAAGATGGCGTCGGGCACTCCAATTTTGCCAATATCATGCAGCAGCGCCGCGGCCTCGACAGGATAGAGTTGCTCTTCGGGAATATCCAGCTTGCGGGCCACGCGGATGGCCCATTCCGCCAGTCGAGTGCTGTGGACCCCGGTGCCAATGTCCTTCAAGTCGAGCAACTGGTTGAAGGAGCAGATCAGCGAATTGCGAAAGCTCTCCTGCTGCTCCTCCAATTCCTTGATGCGGAGGAGCAGCGTTCCCGAGTCCACGCACGGATTGGCAGTCGGCAAGCCCATGGTGTCCGTCAGAACAAGCTGTGACAACTGTTCACTGCCAGGTAGGTGTCAAGCCGACCCCATCCCAGCTCCGGGTTATAGATCGCATCGGCGTGCGTCAGACCGGAGGCGACTTTTGCCGGAGTGCAATCGCCATTCTTGCCCATCATTAACGCAGCCGTTCCCGCGACGAATGGCGTGCTGAACGAAGTGCCCCAGCCGGCCGCGTATGTGCCCCATGGATATAGCGTCATGATGCCCTCGCCGGGCGCGCTCATGAACACCGGCGGCGTGCCGTAGTTGCTGAATGTTGATTGCGTATCCTGATCGGAAGTGGAAGCCACGTTGACCACTCCGGGCAGTGCGCCGGGATAGACATACTCAAACTTGCCATCATTTCCCGCCGAAGCCACTGCGATTACGCCCTTGCTCTGGGCGTACTTAATCGCAGTCGCCACTTCCTTGGAGTAGGTCGGAAAATCGAAACTCATGTTCATGACGTTGGCGCCATTCTGTACTGCATAATAGATGGCTCGCAGAATGTTCGATTCGTAGCCCGAACCATCGGCGGAGAAAGCTTTGAGCGGCATGATCTTGGCTTGCGGCGCAACCAGGTGTACGATGCCGGCAGTCATGGTCCCATGGCCGAAGGCGGAGTAATTGGATCCATCAAGCACCGCAACCGTCCGCTGATCCAGCACTGCCACCGTTCTCTGGTTCACGTCGGCGGTTTGCGCGTCACTCAGGTCGGGACTAGTGTTCACATCCGACATTTCCGAGCCGCCGTTCACGTTGCGCGTGAAATCATAGCCCGGCAGAAGCACTCCCGTGAGCACAGGATGCGTCGGATCCACGCCGGTATCGATGACCGCGACGGTGGCGCCTGCTCCGGTCACTCCAAATTTGGATTGCGTCGTGCTGGTGCGGACTAACTGATTTCCGGGCTGTATCAGATATCCCTGCCAAACTGTCGCGCCGTAATAAGCGGTCGGCGTTTTGTCGGTCAGGTAGGAAGGCGTCGCCCCTACGTTCGAGTCGTATGAAGCAATGCTTTGATCCAGCTCAACATCAACGATTCCGAGCTGCAAATTGAGTCGAAGCAGAGCCAGGACAGGATTCAGAATCGGCGGAAACGTCACCACGAACAATTGGCCCTGCGGATCTCCCAAGCCTTGGACGACATTGCAGCCCAGCAATGCGCAGGTCAGGTTGATGCCCGGCAGGCCCAATGAATCGCGTACGATCAGCCGCGTCTCGGTCTGCGCCTGGGCCGCAGGCGCGCACAGGGGAAGGAACAAAACAAGCAGGCACAGCAGTATTCCACTCCGCTTCCCGATCACTTGACTGTTGAATATCCGCTTCATGTTGATTCCCCCAAAATCCAGAATCGTTCCGAAAGTGTAGGGTAGGGCATGGCCCCACGCTACTTACGCTTGTAATCCGCTACTGGTTACCGGCGTCAGTTCGGTCCCCGTTTTGATCCAACTCCGTCTTCAACCGCAAGTTCGCCAAAACTATGCGAATTAGCTTGCTTCGCGTCCAGATAGAAAGCCTCAAATGATCCTGGGCCTCGAATTCCAGATGGAACTCCCCCAGATCGTTCGTTCTGCCCTCTGCAATCAGCACATCCCTGTCCGTACACAACGTCACCGGAAGAGTTCCCATCAAAATGCCTGTCCTTGCCGAATCAAGGATCTGGCCAATCAAATAGACCGTGTTCGAATGCGGCTTCCGATCAAACCGCAAATCGACGGTGAAGCCCTCAGCTTCATACACCATTTGTCGAGCGGCCGCGGCCGCCGATCGCACCCCGGCCAGCGCAGGCTGCAAGACGGTATCGAAAACCAGGCTGGCGTCAGCCTTTTCGGCGGCGTCTCGGGAGTGCCTCGCCACAAATTCCATTTTGACCATCCGAACCGCATTCTCCGGGGGACGGTAGCTGCTTTCAGCCGCAGCCGTGCTCTGAACCTTCTGCCAAACCTGCAATGTCGCCATGCAATCCTTGCATCCGCGCCCAAGATGCGACTGCACGGCTGCGTTTTCCGAAAGCCCGCTCCGGGCATTCAGGACGGGAACTGTACGTACAAAATCGATGAGCACTTGCTCGGAGTAATGATGCATTTTTTGAAAGCCTCACTGTTGGGGGTTAGGCATCGTTCCGCCCGGCACTATTCGCCTGCAGCACTAGCCTTGGGGGGATCTGGTGAATAAGGGAGGGCAGAAGGCTGAAAAATATAGCCGCAAAGAAAAAATTTAGCCGCCACATTATCCCTTTCCTATCAACAAGAAAGGAGCCCAATAGTAGGGATGAGGGCGACGTTCGCGAAGTTCGCCCATCGCCCCTTGCAGAGCCAGTGCCTTCGAGAGTCCCTGCTGCAGCCGGGTGTAAAACGCCACCATGCACTCTTTCGTGCTGCTGTCGTGAACATCCCACAAGCTGAGGATCACCGACTGAGCTCCGGCCTGCAGCAGGCCGCGTACCAGCCCGATCTGCTCGTCGCCCGGCTTGATCACATTTAATCCGGTCGCACACCCGCTCAGCACTACAAGGCCGGCCGGCAAACGGAGGTGATACAGGTCATAAAGACTCAAATGCGAATCTCCCAGGCGGATCGACGAAAACATAGGATTGTCTTGCCGGAAGTAGCCATGCGTAGCGATGTGAACGATTTGGCTTCCCGGCCCATGTTGTTCGAGAACCTGCTGGGTGGCCTGTGCACCGGTGAAGATTCTCGCTCCAGGAAGAATCCCGCCCAGCGCGGCCACTTCGTCGAGGATGGCTGGCGCCTGCGCATCGGCAATTCCCATGATCAGCGATTGGCCCGTCGAGTCCACTTGTGTGCGCTGGCAGAGCGAGTAGACGCTGGCGCTGGGCGCATAAGAGATGGCAAATCGATCGGCAAGATAGGCCTCGCCGTCGTACAGAGCGTGCATGGGAACATAGTGCAGCAACCCATGCGGAACAAAAACCAGATGCTCCGCCTGAAGTGAGTTGCGCAAGGGGGCGAGCAATTCCTGATACAAATGTTTCAAATGCGCCTGGGTTGATTCCAGGAGCGAATCATGGAATTTGCTCACGTATTGCGGATCAAGCCGGAATTTGGATAACTGGAATTGCAGGAGTTGCAGCAATTTCTGCACCCGGGACTGCAGCGTCACCGCCTGGATTTGCAGATCGTCGCGACTGAGCACGCAGCTCAGAATGCGGTCGCGAATGCAAAAATATTCGACCAGAACCGTATCCGCTGGAAGAGTCTCCCTAATCTCCTCCAGCGACACATTGGTCGGCACTTGCAATCCTGCCTGGTGCACCTCGGTAACGCTCGCCTCCTGCAAAGCGCGCACCAGACCGGCTTCCCGTGCCCGCGCTTGTTGCTCCAATTTTTGGATGCGAGCCTGCGAGTTCTCCTCCGGACGAAGCTGCTCGCGCTCGATCAGGTTGTAATACCAGTTCAGCTCTTCACGCAGATTGCGGATGGAGCGCACCAGTTCGCTTTGCCCGGCATCGGTTTCAGCCGCAACGTGAACCGGGTGCGTGAGAACCTCCATCAGACTTCGCGATTTCGCTTGCTCGATAAAGTCGAACGCGGCCTGCTGCCCATTCGCCCGCCGTAAGCACAGGTCCACCAGGTTTTCATAGACCTCCAGCTTGTTCTCGGAAAAAGCAATCTTCAGCTCTTCGCCCCTAAGGCTTCCGCGTAACGTCTCCAGCGCAGTTCGGGCGCGCGAGTAGAACTCATAGGCTTGATTTTCATCGCCCACGGCGCGCGCCACTTCTCCCAACAGGAACTCGGCCTGATACAGTAAAGTGGGCGAATCAAGCTGCGTTGCCTGCGACCGCGCGTCCGCGCAATGTTTCCGGGCCAAGGCTGTGTCATTCATGTGCAACGCAATGCGAGCCAGGAGCAAATCCGTGAGAACGGCTTTGCGCCGCATGGTCGACGCATGGAAGAACTCGTGCGCGGCCATGCACATCCGGCGCGCTTCGAATAACCGGCCCTCTTGGAAAAGAATGAGTGCCTGATAAAGATCGATCAGCGAAGACCAAACCTGATTCTTGTCGCGCACAAACATTTCCCGAGCTTGCGCGAACAGCTTCAAGCCCTCAAATGCCTGTCCCTGGCGGCTGGCGGCAATCGCCGCGAAGGCCATCGCTTTGGCCGCTTCATATCCGAAACCGAGCTTCTGGAATCCTTCCTGCGCCATGTGCGCCAACTCGCCTGCTTCGGTGATCAGATTGACTTCGAGATAAATCTCCGACAAATCCAGGTCGCACAGAGCGAGCTGATAGGCGTCGTCCGCCTTCTTGGCGCTCGACATGGCGTCGCGCAGCATCTGGATCGCCCGCCCATACTCGCCTCGCAGGAAATACAAATAGGCAATGTTGTAATCGGCGTAGGCAACTAGAATCGGCATGCCCTTTTCTTCGCAGTGGTGCCGCGCGCGCCGGTGGAATTCCAGCGCTTTGGAAAAATCATTCAGGCTGATGTAGCAAAGAGAAAGATTGCTCAGAACGGCCGCCAACGCCTCGGCGTCGTCCCGCTCCAGAAGATCGTCGTAGGCGCGCTGGTAATGCCCTAGCGCTTCGGCGAAGCGGTCTTGCCGCTGATAAATATTACCGACGTTGATTTCCAAGCGAGCCAGCCGCCAGCTATTGCCTTCTTCGGCAAAGATCGCGCGGGCGCGTTCGCCGGCGGCCAGCGCTTCTTCATACCGGCCTAGCAGCAGCATGGGCTGAATCGATCCGCTTAGAGTTCGCCCCAGTTCCGATTGTTCACCAGCCTCCTCAAACAGCGCCGCGGCGCGCTGATGCATCGCGACCGCGGCCGCGTGCTGATCCAGCGCGTACAGCGTGTTCGCCTTGGCGCGCCAGCCCTTGCCCTGCGCGATCTTGCTTCCTGCGGCTTCGGCTACGAGCACGGCCGTCTCGGCCATATATTGCGCCTGCGCGGTGTCCATGTGCACTTCCGCCCGCGCACGGTCGGTGAGAATGGACACAATTTCGTCCCAATCCGCCGAGGCGTGATGCGCAATCAGATCCCGGCGGGCAACATCATCCGGAGCGGCCAGCAGCCGCTCGATCATCGCTTCGGATTCGCGCTGCTGTCCTGCCTTAGCGCTCATTCAGAACCCCATTTTTTCCAGTTGCGTCCGGAGCTTGGCGAGACATCGGCCGCGAATGAATCCGATCGAACCGCTGGCCAGATCGAGTTCGCGGGCGATTTCCTGGTAGGGACGAGGCGGGAATTCAAAGAAGAGCATGCGCACCATGCGCTCGCACCGAGGACTCAGTTGGGCTAAGGCATTGCGCAACCCTTGCTCTTTCTCGAGTTGGGCAATGAGGTCTTCGGGAACTGGTGACTGTTCGTCGGCAACAGCAGCTGCACCGTCGTTGTTTTCGGCAAAGGGAACGTGACGCTCCGCCCTGCGCCGATATTGCAGGCATTTGCGATAACAAGTTTGCATCAGCCACTTCGGCAGAGCGCGCGGCTCCCTCAGTCGCGGCAGGTCGGAGAGCAAGTCGAGGCACACTCCCTGGAAGATATCGGCCGCGTCCTCGTACATGCCCAGCTTGACGGGAATCGAATAGATCAGGTTCTTGTATTTGTCGATAAGAGCGGACCAGGCTTGCTCGCTGCCTTTTCGACACTCGGAGACCAGCCGCTCGTCCGGCCAGTATTCGCCCCGCTCAAGCTGCAGTTGGGTCGCAACGCTCACCGCACACCCGCTCTCTCCACCCTTTGGGCCGCTGTGCGAAGGTACAACTGATCTGCGTTCCACAACGTGTAATGGTCCAACACGGCAGGATGAAAATTTCCCACCTGGCTCTTCGCCGCCACCAGCACGTCGGGCGTTGCCAGAAAGATGAATGGCAGATTCTCGGCGACAAGTTCCTGCACCCGGTCGTACAAGCGCTTGCGCTTCTCGTAGTTCAAGGTGATCATCTGCTGCTGCATCAACTGATCGATCTCACGCTCCCAGTCGGTAGCCGGTTTCGCCTCGCCCAGATGCCACAAGTGTGTGCCGCCGCTTGACAGCCAAACATTCATTTCGGGATTCGGGTCCGGATCTCCCCCGCCCAGGCCCATGATCGCTGCCTCATAATCGAAGGTCTGGAAAACGCGATCTAGCATCGCCCGAAAATCCAGCGGCACAACGTGAACCTGAATTCCCAAATGCGATAGATCGTCCTGCACCAGCGTGGCCATCTTCATGCGCTGCGTGTTCGAAGAACTGGTGACGAGCGAAAATTCGACCGGCTTGCCGGACGAATCGACGAGTTGGCCAGAGGTGTTCCACGAGAATCCCGCCGACTTCAGCAATTGCCGCGCCGTATCCAGCGATCGTGGTGGATGAGGGATGGACTGATCGACCCAAAGCTTGTTTCCGGGCCCGACGTTGCTCCAAAGCGGCGCGCCTCTGCTGCCGTACACCAGGCGAACAATCGAATCGCGATCGATGGCGGCGGAGATCGCCTGCCGGAACTTGAGATTCTGAAACCAGACTTGCTTGCGCGCAATCTCATCGAGCTTTTTCGAACTCAGATCGTTGAGGTTGAGGACCAGAAAGTTATATTCCAGGCCGGGACCGAGATCGGCAAGCTGCCACGCGGCGCGCCCCTGCTCTCGCGACAGTAGCGAATAATTCTCCGCGCTCACTCGGCTGACCACGTCAGTCTCGCCCGCCTCAAACCGCATGATCTGCTGGTCCTCGCTCCCCACGAACAGAAAGACAAGTTCATCCAAGTAAGGCAAACGATGATTCTCGCGGTCCACGCGCCAGTAGTACGGGTTCCGGTCCAGCGCGATGTGTTGGCCTGGAACATACTGCTTCACCCGAAACGGCCCCAGACCTGCCATCTCCGAAGGCGGCGTATTCAGCGACCACGTCTGATCGAAGTGTCCTTCGCGGTACGGCTTTTCCAGAAGATGCCGCGGCAGGATCGCCAATCCATCAAAGATTCTCTCGGCCGCCGCGTAAGGCCGCGGCAGCGTAAAGCGCACGGTGTACTGGTCCAGTTTGGAAACCGTGAGTGGCTTGCCATCGATGACGAGCAGGTCGCGCTGAGGAGAACCCACGGCTTCGTCCAGATAGACGGTAAAAGAAAACACTACGTCGTCGGCGTCGAAGGGTTGCCCATCGGAAAAGCGAATCCCGCGACGCAGCTTCAGCGTGAAGATGCGTCCATCGGCCGACATTTTCCACGATTCCGCCAGCGCCGGCTCCGTTTTTTGCGAGAGCCGGTTAATGCTGATTAAATCCGCATGACAGCGTCCAATCACCTCGCGCGACAGCGC
Organism: uncultured Acidobacteriota bacterium; assembly: GCA_963719865.1. GTDB lineage: Bacteria > Acidobacteriota > Terriglobia > Terriglobales > Acidobacteriaceae > Sulfotelmatobacter. The sequence continues at coordinate 160,533 of CAVRDS010000018.1, forward strand.
ATCCGTGGCCGTGACCGGATTCAGTGTCTTGGGCTCGGCACGCTGCCCAAGGATCAGGCGTCCGCCATACTCGCCGACATCACCGCTGATCTGCTGAACTTGTTCGCTGGAGTTGAGCGGCGCGGGGCCGGGCCCTGCAGCAAGAGAAGCCGCCGGCAGCAGACACACAAAGAGAGCAAGGCGAGCTATGGTTTTCATAACAGTCCTTCCCCACAGAACACGCTAGGGAAGCTCTGATCAGGCTCTCAATTGTCATCTCGAGCCAAGCAAAAATGCGAGCTTGCGAGCATCCTTGCGAACCCGAAAAGCCTGTTGTCGCTCTTATTCAGAATTTCCTAGATTGAATGAGATTGTAACCAGTGATGCAGGGCGTCAGCCAGCAGCCAATACATAACCGAAGTAACCACTAACGCGCCCGCCGGCGCCAGCAGCCAGTGGTACGAAACCAGCACGTTATACTGCTGTAAGGTGCATAGCATATTGCCCCAGCTCGACACCGGTTCGCTGATACCCAATCCAAAGAACGACAAGGTTGCTTCCGCGGCGACGTATTGCGGCACGAGCAGCGCCGCCTGGGTGAGCAAAACGCCGAATATCTCTGGCAGCACATGGCGCCGCAAGAGATAAAGGTCGGAGCCCCCGAACCCCCGCGCTGCCAGCACATAATTGCGATTGCGCGCACTGAGAGCCACGCCGCGCACCAGTCGTGCGGGCCGCGCCCATCCGATGGCCCCAATCACAGCAATCAACAGCAGAAACGTGCTTGCTGGATTGAGATGCAGTGGCAGGAATGCCCGCACCCCGATCAGGAAATAGAACCAGGGCAAAGATAAGAACAGCTCAGAACAGCCCATCAGCGATTCATCGACCCATCGTCCGTAATAGCCCGAGATTGTGCCCACGATGGTTGCGATTGCCAACGTGATGAACGTCGCAAGCACTCCCGCCGCGAGCGAAATCTGTCCCCCATATACAACTCGTGAAAATTCGTCGCGCCCATAGAGATCCGCCCCCAACAGCAGAATTCGCGCCGGAGCCTCGACCCCGAAAAGATGAACATTCCACGTGAAGATCCAAAGCAGACGGTAACTTTCCCCTCGCACGAAAAACCGCAGCCGGTACTCATGACTCACATCATCGTGGTACGAGTCGAAGTCCGGCACCGAAGCGTAAACAAAGGGTCGCCAGTGAAATCCTGCGGAATCGAAAAAATGCACCCGCGTCGGCGGAGCATAGGAGCAAGCGCGGTTCTGCGCGCCCGGATCATAAGCAGCAACGAAGCCCGCGAACACGATCGCCAGATGCACGCTCACGAACGCCAAGCCGAGAATCATCACCTCTCGCTTATTTCGCATCCGGTTCTCCTGCGCGGATGCGCGGATCGGCCGCAATCAGCAACAGATCCGCGATCAAATTCCCCGCAAGTAGAAACGTTGCCGAAAGCATGATGGCTCCGCTCACCACATACAAATCCCGCGAGAGCGTGGCCTCCAGAATCAGCGGACCCAATCCTGGCCACCCCGTGACGACTTCAACCAGCAGCGATCCGCCCAGCAGACTGGCTAGGGATAACCCAAGCAACGAAATCGCAGGATTTGCCGCCAGCGGCAAGGCGTGTCGAAACAACAGTCGAATCTTGCCGATTCCCAATCCGCGCGCGTATTGGATATAGGATGTCTCCAGAGCCTCGGCAACCCCGGCGCGGATGTGCCGCTCCACGATCGGAGTTCCGCCCAGAACCAGAATCGACAGCGGCAGCAAAATGTGTAGACCAAGATCGCGAAGTTTTTCCCACGCGGATAGCTCCTCGAATCCCAGAGACTTCATCCCTCCCACCGGAGCAACCCGCCAGCGCACGGCAATCGCCAGCAGCGCGAGCGCAAGCACAATCTCCGGCACAGAAATGAGAAACGAATTGACGGTGCCGATGACTTTATCGAGCGAACGTCCGCGGGTGCTCGCAGTGAAGATACCCAGCGGCACTCCGATCACCCAGATCAGAAGAGTGGCGATCGAGGTGAGCAGCAGCGTGTGTTTGGCGCGGGTCCAGAGCAGAGGTGCAACCGGCGAGTTATAGGCAATCGAATACCCAAAGTCTCCGTGGACGACCGACGTTATCCAATGGCCATAACGCAACCATAGCGGCCGGTCCAGCCCATAATGCAAACGCAGCGTGGCAATCGTCTCTGGCGAAATCTGCGGGTTCAGCCGCATGTCTTCAAAAAAGCTGCCAGGCGCCATTTGCGTGAACAGGAAGCAGAGGGCGGAGACTCCCACGAGAAGCAAAAACGCTCGCAGCAGGCGCGAAGCGAAATATTTCATTGCGACGCTCCTTGCGCTGCGGCGCGTACAGACTGCAACTGCCTGGCCGCGGCAAGCAAAGCCCGCGTTTCTGGACACCGAGGCTGGGAGGTAATCTGTGCGAAGGGCCCTTGCTCCATGATCTTTCCGGAAGCCATGATGGCGATTGTGTCTGCCATTCGTGCCACTAGATTCAGATCATGAGAAATCAGCAGGTACGTCAAACCATGACCCGCCTGCAGTTCCAACAGAAGGTTGGCGATCTGCGCCTGCGTGGAGAGATCGAGCCCCGTCAACGCTTCATCCAGCACCAGCAACTTTGGCTTAACCGCGAGCGCTCTTGCAATCGCGATCCTCTGCCGTTGTCCCCCGCTGAACTCAGCTCCCCGCCGTGTCATCGCGGAAGGTGAAACGTGCACTTCCTCCATCAACTGCACAACCCGACGGCGGATCTCCTGGCGATTCCCGCAGCGCTGAATCAGCAGTGGTTCTGCAATGATCTCCGCCACAGACATACGCGGGTTCATCGACGTGACCGGATCCTGAAATATCATCTGAATCGTTGTTCGGAAGGGTGCCAAAGCGGCGGCGCCAAGCTGCGCAATGTTTGTATCCCCGGCCCAGATTTCGCCGCCATCAGGCTGTTCCAGCCGCACCACGCAGCGTGCCACCGTCGACTTGCCCGACCCGGAGCTTCCCACGAGCGCCAGCGTTTTTCCTGCAGGGATTTCAAAGCTGACATCCTCCGCCGCCAGCACCGGAGAACGTTTTCGCCACACGGAACCACGCACCCAATACCGCCGCGTGAGCCCGCGAACCCGCAAGCCCATCGTCTCCGCATCATGCCCGCGCTGGAATTCAATGGCCATAAAGGAAACAACTTACCCTGTGAGAGTCGGGCGCAACAGATTCCTCCGGATCCCTGACCGTACACACCTGCATTCTCTCTGTACAGCGCAGCGCAAAACGGCACGCCGCTTCGCTCGGCATCAAGCTCGCAGGTTCGCCGGCAAGCGCCACCAATGGCGTGCGTGGTGGCGCCACCCTCTCAGAATCGCTCGTTGCCAGTGAAAGAAGCCCCTGCGTGTAAGGGTGCAGCGGCTTGCGAAAAACATCCTCGGTCTTGCCCTCTTCCACAATGCGGCCGGCGTACATCACTGCAGTTCGATTGCAAAATCCCGCAACGATTGCGGGACCATGCGTGATCAGCATCATTGCGGCAGCATGCCGTTGCAGAAGCTTTGACAGCAGCTCCAGAATTTCGGTCTGCAGGGCTGCGTCGAGCTTGCTGGTTGGCTCGTCGGCAATCACCAGCGCCGGGGCGCATGCAATTGCTTGCGCAATCACCACCCGCTGTCGCTGGCCTCCGCTGAGCTCATGGGGATACGCAGCGTAAATCCGCTCTGGTTCGAGGCAAACCTCACCCAGCAGTTCTCGGACTCTTTGCTTTCGTTCGGCCCCACGCACTCCGTGGGCGCGGAGCACCTCAGAAACCTGATCACCGACTCGCATTACGGGGTTTAGACAAACGGCTGGATCCTGCGGAACCAGCGAAATCCGAACCCCGCGCAGATTCCGCAACTCGACTTCCTTCATCGTCAACACGTCGCGATCTTCAAACCGGATTGATCCTTCGCATGTTGCACACTCGGGAAGCAACCGCAGTAAAGAGGCGGCCAACGTGCTCTTCCCCGAGCCGGATTCTCCCAGCAGGCCGATCACGTCGCCCGGAAAAATATCCAGTCTCACGCCGTCCAGAGCCACGATGGGCGCACCATCGATCGGCGCATACGTGACCGTCAGCCCGCGGATTTCCGCGAGTTTCTTGGACGAGTCTTCAATCAGAGCGGTTTACCCCAGCTCAATTCTCGCCTCAAACCTCTACTTGCGAACGATTACTTCAGGGAGTGGATTAGAGTCACCGTCTTGCAACGACTTTACAAATATGATCGAGTCTCTTCCGAGGCGGCGCTAAAGGCTCCGCTGGATCGGCAATAGAAGATTCCCCGAGGGAGCGATATCAAGGTAAGCGAAGACGTGTGGGGCAACCCAATGGCGGAAGAGCTGTGCTGTGCCATACACCTAAGAATTACATTCCACCGCAAGTTCCGCATCGCACCGTTCCGACGGTTCTACGGGTGATCGAGTTCTTCGTCATGGTAGGACCGCGATTTGTTCTGCGTCGGCTAGAATAGTCGGCGTGCCTGACTCAACACTCAACCGTAGCGAGACTCTGACTCGCGTCCCTATGTTCTCCGGGCTCAGCGAAGCCGAACTGTCGTTCCTAGCCCAACGTACAGTCCCACGACGATTCTCTGCAGGCGAGACGGTGTTTGCTGAAGGCGAGCCGTGCGCAGGACTTTTTGTCGTTGAGTCGGGGCATGTGCGGATCTTCAAGAGTTCCGCAGGCGGAAGAGAACAGGTTCTGAGCATCGAGGGGCCAGGCAGTTCTGTCGCGGAACTTCCCGTGTTCGATGGGGGCAACTATCCGGCGTCGGTCACTGCAATCGACGACGCGACCCTGCTCTTCGTCAGCAAACAGGATTTTCAGTCCCTTTGCATCACTCACCCGCAGGTTTCTCTTAAAGTGTTGCGTGTCGTCGGATCACGCCTGCGGCGTCTTGTCGGAATCATCGAAGAACTCTCCTTTACAACGGTCCGCCACCGACTCGCCGCATTCCTCGTGCGACTGGCGAAAACTTCCGGAAAACGGACCGAGAAGGGGCTGGAGATCTCCTTGCCGGCAAACAACCAGGAACTGGCGTCGCAGATCGGCACCGTTCGCGAACTGGTTTCGCGGAATTTGTCTCGCTTTCAAGCGGAAGGGATGCTCACGATCGAAGGCCGCAGCGTCTTCGTCACTGATCTGAAAGCCCTGGAAGCAGAATTACAGTCCGCCGACTAATTTCCGCTCCGCTGCGCATTATTTCTCCGGCACCGTGACATAAGTCGTCGGCACTATCTTTTTTTCAGGAGCAAAACATGAGCCACCGCGGACCTGAAGCGGTTGCAGTAATCGATTACTTCTATTCGCACAAACCCGTTGCAGCGCTGTCAGCAGCATCACGTCCCCAAAGGCTTGCCAGTTGATCCGATTCGAAGCGGAGTTAAGATAATTGATGGAGTAAGCGCTTGCTGAAATATCTCATTCGCGCTACGATGCAAGACAAACCTCCATGACCATTCCGCGGGATGCAAGTTGCCGGAGTACGCCGCCCTTTTCGATGCGCCATTCTGACACCGGCAAACCCTCCCGGCGCACCTCGGCGATGACGACGCACATTTTCCCCGCTCCCGTCGCGGGATCCGTCGCGACCATCTATAAGTTCTCAGCCAGACACGCCTAGCTCATGAACCGATTCATTTCAGTATTCGCATTTGCGATCTTGCTGGTTGCGAACTCAGGGACTGCTTCCGCACAAGCAGCAGTAGACCCGGATAAATCTTCGCCTGATCGAGGCCGCGCAGTGCCACCCGCTGCCACCGCCACGAATCCTGCGGCGGCTGTCGGGCCTCCGCTGGCGCGTGATCCAATCTTTGTCTACAACAACTGGTCCGCCTACGACGAACTTTCTGACAACATTCCACTCACCGAGCAACTGGCGATGAAAGAGCTGGACGAAATCCTGCGCCTGCGCCGTTTCGGAATCCGCTTCGACTACTACACCATCGATGCCTTTTGGTTTGATCCTGACGGTGGCTACCGCACTTGGCGTAAACCGAATTGGCCCAATGGGCCGGATGCCTGGATCCGTAAGTGCCGAGAGAACGATATCCTGCCAGGCCTGTGGTTCAGCACCAATACTCTGGTCAAAATCAATGCCATACCGGAATGGGGGAGCTCGCTAAACGAGAAGAAAGGTTCGATGTCCTTTTCTGAAGGCGGCTTCCTCCCCAATTTCATGGAGACGCTGCAGTACTGGTACGACCGTGGCATTCGGTTATACAAGTTTGATTTTGTGGACTTCGGTGCGGCCACACCCGAAACCGCCAAGACGGAAACTCCCAAAGAGATTCGCGCCCGCAATGCGGACGCCTTTCGCGAAGCGTTGAAAAAATTCCGCCGGCACAATCCCGATGTTGTGCTGGTGGCCTTCAACGGATTCGGCGGCGACGTGGAATCCACCGCCGGCCCCTTCCCATTCCATAACTCTGTGGACCTCCGCTGGCTTGAGGTGTTCGACTCCCTCTATTCCGGAGATCCCCGGCCCTCGGATGTCCCCGAGATGAATTTCTGGCGCTCCATGGACATTTACAGTGACCACATGGTCCGGCGCTACGAACAGAGTTTTCTTCCGCTCGAGCGAATTGATTCCACCGGTTTCATGCTAGGAAACACCGGTACGATCTATTACCGTAAGACGCATGCCTGGAAGGGTGCGCTGATCCTGATGATGGCGCGCGGCGGCTGGGTCAATACGGTATACGGCAGCCTGGAACTCTTGAACGACGAAGAGGCTCGCTGGTTCCGCAAAGTGCAATCCCTCTACCTTGGGCTGGAGTCGAAGGGACGGACAAAAACTTTTGGCGGGATTCCGGGCAACGTCGAGCCTTATGGTTTCGGGTCGCTGGATGGCGATGGATCGGTCTATGCCGTCGTAAACCCCGCACAGAGCGTCGAGGAAATTCACCTACCTCGCCTCTCTCGGGAGCAGGATCCGGTGAGCGGCGGCCGCGTGATTTTTCGGGACGCTGGATTTCAGCCCGTCGTGGCGGGCGATCGCATCCGGCTCGGTCCCGGGCAAATGGCCATGGTCGGTTTCGGCAAGTATTCCGATCCGCAGTACGACCTGGGCGTCCAGGAAGATGTCGAGATCCCGCAGTCCATCGTTCCGCTCGATGGGATTTTCCTGTCACAAGGGAAGAATTCGATCCGGGCGGAGGTCATGGCTCCTGGAAACGGCGATCTGCGGATCGTTATGCAACAGCGATCGGCCAAAGACCGCAGCATCATGCGGAGTTGGAAAGGTGGGCCGCCAAATGGCATGAACATGGGCAAGGTCTTCACGATCAGCGCATCGCAAGACGGCAAGCCGCTTACAGTGGAAATCAATTACGACAAAGTCATCTGGAGTGGCCTGTCCTGGGCGGTCGGAGAAATTCGGCACAGCGCCCTGAAGCCCGGCGTGCCAGTACTGATTCAGTGCTCGTCCGCTGAGAACGATGCTGTGGTACTGGAGGGCAAGGCTTTTGAAGTCTCCTATTAGGTGGGGCCTTCGGAAATGCAGCTGCGGACGCCGCAATTGAATGTGGAGTTGATCATGAAAAAAGTATTGTCATTATTGTCATTATCACTGGGATTCACGATTCTCCTGAGCGTTGCTGTCGCCCAAGATTCTTCGCTTCCGAAGTGGATTCAGGATTATCAGAAGGAGGCCGCGCCGCGACTGATGCGTGACTACGGTCAGCTCGCGCGCTACCGTGCCGATGATGCAGTGCTGAAGCCTCCGGCTCCCGGAGAGCAGCGCGTCGTCTTTATTGGCGATTCCATCACCGACAACTGGGACCTGCAGGCGTACTTTCCCGGTAAACCTTACGTGAATCGCGGCATTGGCTGGCAAAACACAGCCCAGATGCTGCTGCGATTTCGCCAGGATGTGATCAATCTGCATCCCCGGGTGGTCATCATCCTGGGCGGGACCAACGATCTGAGCGGGGCATACGGTTCGGTGTCGCTCGAAGATATCGAGTCCAACTACCAGTCGATGGCCCAGCTGGCGCGAAGCAACGGGATCGAGGTGATTTTCGCCTCCGTGCCGCCCGTGCACAATTACACGTCCGACGCGCTCGAGGTATACGCGACGCACCCGCCGGAGAAGATCCGTGCGCTAAACCGTTGGTTGCAGGATTACTGCCAGGCCAATGGGTATCTCTATCTCGACTACCACCACGTTCTGGTGGACGACAAGGGTCTCCTGAGGAAGGACTTTTCCGAAGACGGCTGTCACCCGAATGGGGCCGGCTATCACGCCATGGCGCCGGTCGCCGAGGCGGCGATCGCAACGGCAATCCAACGCTCGCAAAAGCCACTTGACAAGGAAAGCATTCCCCGGTAAAAACCGTATGCAGCAAACGTTTACTACAATACGTCCACAAATCGGCCGGGACTGGAATGCTGAGCCTTCGACACTCCGCTTCAGAAGAAATCACGATCACCGCCCATTGTGAGCGGAATCACCGACAACGCAAGCGGCCGTTGTGTATCTTCCCGATGTCTGCGTTTTTAGGAATTGTAGTAAACGATTACTGCGCCAGGAGGCACTATGCGGCGGATGTCCCGGTTCCAGAATTTCCTTCCTCTTCTTCTTACGGTTCTGATTTTGATGGCTGGCCAGAGTGCGTGGAGCCAGGCCAATCGTGGCTCGATCACCGGCACGGTCACCGATCCCAGCGGCGCGCTGGTTGCGGGGGTAGAAGTGACTGCCACCAACAAGGGCACTAACGTTCCGGCCAAGACCGTGTCCAATGGCGACGGCATTTACGTCATCCCAAACTTGTTTCCGGGCCAGTACTCGGTCGAATTCAAGAAGGACGGGTTTGAAACCCTGCTGCGTCCCGTCGTCACCCTGGAGTCGACCGAAGTCGCACGCATCGACGCCTCGCTCAACCTGGGCTCGGTCACTTCCACCGTCACCGTAACGACGGATGCGCCCGTGCTGGACCTGGAGACGGCGTCGGAAGGCACCAACATGAAGGCCAGCGTGGTCAACGATCTCCCGCTGAGCATCTATGGGGGAGGACGATTTATCGAGGACTTCGCCGTCGCCCTGACGCCGGGCTATTCGGTCTATAGCAGTCCGTACGGGGCCGTGGTCAATGGAGGCCAGTGGTTCACCAAAGATTTCACCATCGATGGCACGACCGGCACGACCAGCTATCAAGGCAATTCCATGTCCAGCGGTCCTGCCATGGAAGCGGTGCAGGAACTGCAGGCGGAAACCAGCGGTCTGGACGCGCAAAGCAGCACCACCGGCGGCGGCGTGATGTCGTTCAACCTGAAGTCGGGGACCAACAAGTTTCACGGCTCCGCATTTCTATACGGCCACAATGAACTGCTGGATGCCAATACCTGGACGGATGATTACTATCATCAGGGCAAGCCCAAGAAGCGGGCGTGGGACTACGGTTTTAGTTTGGGCGGGCCGATCGTTAAGAACAAGACCTTCTTTTTCGCCACCTTCGAGCGTTTCCAGCAAATCGATTTTCGACTGGCTGGGGGCACCCAGACGGTTCCAACTCAACAGATGCTGGGCGGCGACTTCAGCGGAATGCTGGGAGGAGCGCTCTGCAGCGGGGACCTGGGAACGGGTTTATGCGCAGGTTACGATTCAACGGCGACGCCTATCATGGTGCAGAACAATGCGGGGCAGACCCTGCAGGCGCTGGAGAATATGGTCTACGATCCGCTCACCGGAAATCAGTTCACCGGCAATGTCATCCCGAGCAACCGACTGAGCACGGTGTCGCAAAAGGTGGCCGCTATCTACCAGCAGGACTATGCGCCGCAATTCGGGGGACTCGATAACAATTCCAGAGGGCTGATCGCCACCACGCCCACTCAAACCCCCATTGACATCGTGGTCAAACTGGACCACGTTCTGCGCGAAAAGGATCACCTGTCGGCTTCCTGGATTTACAACCACAAGCCGAGCCTGCTGGACGATAGCGGAGGGATCTGGCAGCCGGGAACACAGAATGGCGGGCCGCTGGCGAATGGCAGGAATATTCTTTATTGGGTGCATCAGGCGCGGCTCAGCGAAAGCCACACCTTCGGTTCAAATGTTCTGAACGTGCTGAACTTCACCTACAACCAGGATTACCAGAACGCCGCTCCGACCGATCCGGGAAATTGGTCGCAGCAGCTTGGGTTTAGTAACACCGCCTCGAATACCTTCCCATTCATCAACTTCAACGACCAAAACGCCTACTATGGCCACACCGAGAGCTATATCGGTAACACGTGGCAGGGAAATTTCGCGGGCGTAAATACGATCGTGGGAGATGCGCTGACTTGGACCAAGGGACGCCACAACCTTAGTTTCGGTGGCACCTTCATGGCCCATCAAGTGAACAGCCACTCCGGTTCCGACGCCCTAAACTTTGATTTTCCTTTTTATTACACGTCCGGCGCAGGCTATCCCTATGATGGATTCAGCTTTGCCAGTTTCATGCTTGGTATGGCGGATAGGGCGGGTCAATCCGTGGAGCACGACCTATACGGACGGCAGAAAGAGATGGCTCTGTTCGCTCAGGACAATTACAAGGTTACGTCTAAGCTCACTCTAAGCATGGGGCTGCGCTGGAACTACAATTTCCGCTTTCACGAAAAGAACGGGAACTGGGCCAACTACGATCTAAACACCATCAACCCGGACTACAGCGCTCCCGGGCTGCTGGTGCTGGCTAAGAACGGCAGTGACAGTTTCGAGAACAACGAATACGGGAGGCAGTTCGGACCCTCGCTTGGTTTTGCCTACCAGTTGCGGCCCAAGACCGTGCTTCGAGGCTCTTTTGGCTTGATCTACAACCCGGTGGGCGTATCTTACGCGACCGGCGTACCCAACGGATTTGCGCCGCAACTGGGCATCAACCAGACAGGCAGCATTGCAAACTGGGACAATGGCTATCCCGGGGTGGTGATCAAGGCGGACGCCAGTACCCTACCCACATCCCCGGCCCTGTTCCCGGTGGTTAACGTGGATCCTCGCGCTCTGCACCTCGGTTACAGCGAGGCCTTCAACTTTGGGATTCAGCAGGAATTGACACCGAATACCCGGCTGGAAATCTCCTACGTGGGCAATCGCGGCCACCGTTTGACTGATACTTCTCTGGCATGGAATGAGGGCCCAGCTTCGACGTTTCAGCGGTTGGCACAGCAAGGCGTTGCCCAGAATTACGTCTGTAGCCCGGCAGACGCCGCCCAGTACGGCGTCCCTTATCCATCGGGAAGCAATTATGTATACGGAAACTTCTGTGCCTCTACTCTGGCGGCGATCTCGCCCTACCCGCAACTGGCCGACGCGGAGAATAATTATTGGGGCTACGCCAACTTGCTCTACGTAGGACTGCCACTCGGTCAGAGCTTCTACGATTCGATGGTGGTGGACGTGGTCAAGCGCACCGGCCGCGGCTTGACCATGGACATGAGTTACACCTGGTCCCGCCAGGAGGGCGACTCATTTTCCGCGCAGCAGGAAGGTAACGGCTACTACACGGGCGTTCAGGATTTCGGTAACATGCGTGAAGCAGCGCATGCCATCACGGGATATGACCTGGCTCACGTTGTGAAGGGATTCGTCAGTTATGAACTCCCGTTTGGCAAGGGGCGGCCGTGGCTCAACGGTGGAAACCGCCTGGCGAACGCGGTCGCCGGCGGATGGACTATGACCGGCCTCCTTCAGTACAACTCAGGCCAGCCATTTGAAGTGAGTGCAGCGAATCCCTACTGGCCGCTCTGGGGCGACATCTATCCGCAGTTCAATCTGACCGGCTACACGGGGCCGAGTTCGACTAAGCACTTCGTTCCCTTAGCTGCGAACTGGCAGGGTCCGCCTCCCGCAACTAACATCTATATGCCGTCAACGGTGGCCGGTAATCCCGCGGCAGGAGTGCTTCCGCCGTCACCCGCGACTTCCGCTCTGCGCTGCCCGGGACAAGCCAACGAGAACGCGAGCCTGCTGAAGAGCTTCGGGATGGGATCTGAGGGGCAATACCGGCTACAGTTCCGCACAGAGTTCTACAACCTCTTGAACCGGCACTACTACTTGATTCAGGGTTGCTCCAGCCTGCGATCTGACGTCGGTGCGAGCAACTTCGGACAGATTCTGTCCGTTATGGACAATCCGAGAAATGCGCAGTTCGGGATTCGCTTTGACTTCTAGGAATTTCTGGACATCAGGCCGGGTAACTCGCGAACCTGCGGTTACCCGGCAGTCTGTTACCGACCACCGCGCTTAATGAGTCTGGCTAATTACAGGATGCTTGGAGCCGACATGCTAGCCGCTAGGGCATCTCGCCAGAGTCTATGGTTGTGCGTTGTCTTACTGATGGCGGGAGGCCATGGCAGCTGCGGAGAGTTGAGCCGCCAGGGCAGCGCGGGTAGTTTTCGGGGATGGGGAACGACTTACTACGTTGACTCGGTGTCTGGTAGCGACGATCACAACGGTATCTCTGCCGCGACTGCCTGGAAGACCCTGGCTAAGGTAGACGCAACCGTTTTTTCGCCGGGCGATCGCATTCTGTTCAAGTCCGGCTCGGTGTGGAGCGGGCAACTCTGGCCTAAGGGGTCGGGAACCGAGGGGCATCCGATCATGATCGACAAGTACGGCGGCGAGGCCAAGCCGATCATCAACGGCAATGGAGAGGCCGAGGACTCAATCCTGCTCAAGAACCAGGAATATTGGGAGATTCGTAATCTCGAGGTGACTAACACAGGAACATCTCCGGGAGTTCGCCGCGGCGTTCGCGTCGTGGCCGAGGATTACGGCGATGCGCACCACATCTATATTCGAGATCTCGATGTTCATGACGTCAACGGCAGCAACGACGTGAAAGAGAACGGGGGAATCACTTATCACTGTGCCGGGGACAAGAAGCCGAGCCGATTGGTGGATCTCCGCATCGAAGACAACCATGTGCGCCACGTGGATCGCAGCGGCATTTTAGGTTCATCCACGCATTGGGAGCGCACGAAGTGGTATCCGAGCCTGGGAGTGGTGATCCGGAACAACAGGCTCGACGATATTGGCGGTGACGGGATTGTTAATGTTGCTACGGACGGCGCGCTCGTCGAAATGAACGTCGTCGCTCATGCCAGCCAGCGCTCGCAAGATTACAACGTGGGCATCTGGCCGTGGAGCGCCGACAACACCGTCGTGCAGTTCAACGAAGTCTATGGCACTCGCGGCCAACACGATGCGGAAGGCTTCGATTCCGACTGGAACAGCCGGAATACGATCATCCAGTACAACTATAGTCACGATAACGAGGGCGGATTTTTGCTGATTTGCAACGAAGGATCGCAAAGTCCGCAGGTCAGCGTGGGGAATACGGGCACGATCGTCCGCTACAACATCAGCCAGAACGATCATCATCGGGGAATCAAGCTCTCGGGCCCGGTGAAGAACACGCTCATCTATAACAACACCATCTACGTCGGCAAAGGAGAGGACGTGGATGTGGTTCTGCACACCGATTGGACCGGGTGGGCAGCGGATACTTACTTCTATAACAACATTTTCTATGTCGAAGGCACGGCGCGATTCTCCTACGGGGCGACGGGCAATCCGGATGGATCTTATGTGCCAGCGCCAGGTCCGGGAAAAAGCATCCACAACGTTTACGACTACAACGTGTACTACGGAGTGCCGCCTGCCGACGATCCGCACGCTCTGACGTCGAACCCGCAGATGATCGATCCGGGCCATGCCGGAATTGGCCGGACTACCGTCTCGGGGTATGCCTTGCAATCGAACTCTCCGGCGATCGATTCAGGTCGAAGGATTGAGCCCAGCGGCGAACGAGACTTTTTCGGGAACCCTGTGCCCTCTTGCGGCGGCGTGGATCGCGGGGCGGCCGAGTCGGTGAATTGCGGGAAGAAGTAATCGGACATGCGCATAGATATCCGAGAAATCGCAAAGCGCGCCAGGGTGTCGACCGCCACGGTCTCGCGGACGATCAATCGGATCCCCACCGTCAATCCCGCACTGGCGAAACGTGTCTGGAAGGTGGTAAACGAACTCGGATACTACCCCAATACTCAGGCGCGGGCATTGGTTTCTGGCCGAAGCCGGATTTTTGGCTTGGTCGTCTCCGAGATCACGAACCCATTTTTCCCTGAGATTGTCCAGGTCTTCGAAACCATTGCGGTGCAGCACGGGTACGAGATTTTGCTGAGCTCCACGGTTCACGATCCTAAGCGCATGGAGAGTTCTGTCCGCCGCATGATCGAGCGCAGGGTCGATGGCGTCGCAGTGATGACGTTTGGCATGGAGGAATTGCTGCTCGAAGACTTGAAAGTGCGCAACGTCCCGCTGGTATTCGTGGACGTTGGACCGCAGCGGCCGAGAGTAAGCAACATCCGCATCGATTACCTCCATGGCATCCGCCAGGCGGTCCAGCATCTGGCGGCGTTACGTCATGAGCGCATCGCGTTCATCACCGGTCCGTTGACCCAGAAATCGGCAGCGGCTCGCAAGAATGCGTTCCTGCAATCGATGGAAGAAATCGGTCTTGCCGTGCGACCGGAACTCCTGATCGAGGGCGACCACACGCTGGAGGGAGGCATGAGTGCCATGGCCAGGTTGCGGGCCTTGCCCGCTCCACCAACCGCCGTTCTCTGCTCCAATGACATGACTGCGATCGGCGTGATGCGGCAGAGTTACGAGGATAAGATTTCCATCCCGCATGATTTGTCGGTAATCGGCTTCGACGACATCCGGCTGGCGCAGTTTGTGTTGCCTCCGCTCACCACGGTGCGGATGTCGCAGTCAGAACTGGCCCGCCTGGCGTTTGACGCGCTCCTGGCGGAGGTGCAGCGCCTGACCCCGGCGACGCATGGGACGGAGGATATCCTCGAAACCCGTCTGGTGTTGCGCGAGTCCACCGCCCTGGCTCCGGGGCTGCCGGCGCGGACCAACGCCCAGTAACGAGCTGTAATTCGGACAACGTTCGGAGAATTTCTATGTTTCTCAAAAGCTTGCGCGACGAAGTACTGGACGCCAATCTCGAATTGGTGCGGCGTGGCCTTGTGCTCTATACCTTCGGCAATGCCAGTGGCATTTCGCGCCAGGATGGACTGGTCGTCATTAAGCCGAGCGGCGTGCCCTATGAGGACCTGAAGCCGGAGCACATGGTGATCGCAAAACTGGACGGAGAGGTCGTCGAGGGTGAACTTCGGCCTTCCTCAGACTTGCCGACTCACCTGGAGATCTACAAGCATTTTCCGCAGGCCGGTGGTGTTGCCCACACTCATTCGGAGTTTGCGACCGCCTGGGCCCAGGCTGCAATGCCCATCCCTTGTTTCGGCACGACGCACGCCGACTACTTCCATGGGGAGGTGCCGGTCACATCGCAGCTAACCGCCGACGAGATTGCCAGTGACTATGAGAAGAACACGGGTGCGGTAATCTGCCGGCTCTTTCAACAGCTTGATCCCGAGGCCGTGACGGCCGTACTGGTTGCCGGACATGGCCCGTTCTGTTGGGGAACATCGGCAGGAGAAGCCGCCCATCATGCGGTCATTCTTGAATCGGTCGCGCGGATGGCTTACTACACTCGGACTTTGGCTGAGGAGGCGCGGCCGCTTGGCCGCGCACTTCATGATAAGCATTTTCTGCGCAAGCACGGCCAGGGTGCCTACTACGGGCAGGTAAAGACGAAATGACTTATGTCCCCGCGTTGCTGGCTTCATCCAGATTAGTCCACCTTACGCCCGTGGATTTTGCCATCATCGTTTTCTATTTCGCGCTTGTCCTGGCGATCGGCTTGTATCTGAAGGGGCAGGCCAATACCGGCGAGGACTTCTTCATGGCTGGGCGCGAGATGACTGCCTGGGTGGCGGGCTTGGCGTTCCTGTCGGCGAACCTCGGATCGCTGGAACTCATGGGCTGGGCCGGCAATGCTTACAAGTACGGCATTCTTGCGGCGCACTGGTATTGGATCGGCGCTATCCCCGCAATGTTGTTCCTGGCCCTCGTGATGATGCCGTTCTACCACATCTGCAAGACCCACTCGGTTCCCGGGTATCTCAAGTTACGTTTTGGGGAAAGTAGTCGAGCTCTGTCATCGATATCGTTCGCCTTCATGACGGTGTTGATGAGTGGCATCAACATGTATGCCATGGCGGTAGTGATGAGGGTAGTGCTCGGGTGGGACATTCACGTCAGTATCTGGATATCGTCGATCACGGTGGCGATTTACGTGGCGCTGGGCGGATTACGCTCGGCAATCTTCAATGAAGTCTTACAGTTCTTTCTCATTTGGGCGGGCGCTTTATTGATACCGATTCTGGGGTTGGTGGAGGCTGGCGGTTGGAGCGGCCTCAAGGCGCGCATCCTGCAGAATCTCACAGAACAGCACGTGGCGAATCCGGGTTCCTACACCCATCTGTGGTCGACTCTGGGCGACTTCGGCAACAATCCCATGGGAATCAACTGGGTTGGCATCGTTTTCGGATTGGGCGCAGTGATCGCAATGGGCTACTGGACGACTGACTTCCTGGTCGTGCAGCGTGTCTTGTCAGCGAAGGACCTACGGTCTGCGAAACTCGCGCCAATCATTGGGGCAGCTTTCAAGATGATGGTTCCGTTCATCGTCATCCTCCCCGGTCTGCTGGGGCTGGCGTTGCTGCGCGATCCGCATACCGGCAATCTGCTGAGGCTGGTCCCCGGCGATCTTGCATGGTCGGATGCGGGACGAGCACAAGGACTGCACAGCTACGACGAAGTGCTGCCCCTCATGCTGGCCCGCTATTGCGGGCCCGGCCTGCTGGGCCTCGGTATTACCGCCCTGATTGCCGGATTCATGTCGGGCATGGCGGGCAACGTCAGCGCCTTCGCCACGGTTTGGACCTATGACATCTACGGTGCCCTGATCAACAAACACGCATCGGACAAATCGAAGGTCAAGATGGGCCGCTGGTGCACCCTGCTGGGCGTAGCCGTCAGCATCGGAACCGCGTACCTGGTGATGCACTCGCACAGCATCATGGACTACGTCCAGGCCCTGTTCAGCTTCTTCATTGCTCCGCTTTTCGGCACCGTTCTGCTGGGCATGATGTGGAAGCGTGCGACTCCGGCGGGCGGCTTCTGGGGGCTGTTTGCCGGGACCATGTCTTCGGTAGGCATGTGGGCTTGGACCAAGGTCGATCCTGGCGCGGTGAAATACGTGGCCTTGTCGCTCAGGGCGCAGGATCAGGCTCAGAACATGTTCCGGGCGCTATGGTGCTGGCTGATTTGCGTGGCGGTCACGGTTGTGGTCAGTCTTGTCACTAAGCCCAAGCCAGATGCCGAATTGACCGGGCTGGTCTACGGCTTAACCCCGATTCCGCACGAAGAGCACGCTTCGGTTTTCCACCGTCCAGCTTTTTGGGCGGTGGTGGTTGGAGCTGTGTTTGTCATCTTGCAAATCATTTTCTGGTAGGGAGGAACAATGAAAACCGGTGGCTCCTTGTCAATATGGTTCTTCATCGGCTTGTCGATGTTGGTGAACGGAATTTTGATCACCGGCGCCGGCGTGTGGGAGCTTGCCTCTCATGCCGACAATCCGGTGTTGGCCCTGAATCATCACGCCGATATCTGGTGGGGCGGGCTGCTGCTGATCTTCGGCGCCGTCTACTGCTACCGTTTTTCGCCCGCGCGGGAGCGGGCGCGGAATGCCGGTATTTCCTAGCTTGTCCAGAATTTCATGGAGATAGAGAAGGATACATATGCCGAACAAGAAAATGACGATGGGCGTCATCGTCGGGAACCGGGGTTTCTTTCCCGACCAGCTGGCGAAGTCCGGACGCGAAGAGATGATGGGGGCGCTGGCACAGGCGGGAATCGATTGTGTTGTCCTCGGCCCCGAGGAGAGTAAGCACGGGGCAGTGGAAACTCACGAAGAGGCCAAGCGTTGCGCGGCCCTGTTCCAAAAGAATCGCGAACGCCTGGATGGCGTCATTGTGACCGTGCCCAACTTTGGCGACGAGCGGGCGATTGCCGATACGCTGCGACTCGCACGCCTCGATGTTCCCGTGCTCGTGCAGGCAACTCCCGACACTCCTGGAAAGATGACGATCGCCTCTCGGCGCGACAGTTTCTGCGGAAAGATGTCGGCCTGCAACAACCTCAGACAGTATGGCATTCCTTACTCTCTGACCAGCCTGCATACCGTAAGTCCGGATTCGGCAGAGTTTCGCAAGGATCTGGCCTGGTTCGCCGCCGTTTGCCGGATCGTGAACGGACTGCGCAAGCTGCGGGTGGGCAGCATCGGCGCTCGGCCCGCCGCCTTCAATACCGTGCGCTACAGCGAGAAGTTGCTCGAGGCCCAAGGCATTTCGGTCGAGACCATTGATCTCTCGGAAATCCTCGGTCGCATCGCCCGTTTAAAGGATACCGATACGAACGTTGAGCAAAAGCTGAGAGAAATCCGCCAGTACGTCTCCACGAGTGGCGTGCCGGAATCGGCTCTGATCAAGATGGCCAAGCTCGGCGCCGTCATCGACGGCTGGATGAAAGCGGCTGACGTAACCGTGAGTGCAGTGCAATGTTGGACCTCGATGGAAGAGTACTTCGGCGTCGTGCCCTGCACGATCATGAGCATGATGAGCGACAAGCTGATTCCAAGCGCCTGCGAAGTGGACGTCTGCGGCACCATCGCCATGCACGCTCTCGCTCTGGCTTCGGAAACTCCCAGCGCTCTGTTGGATTGGAACAACAACTACGGAGACGATCCTGACAAGGCAGTCTGCTTTCACTGCAGCAACCTGCCCAAACACTTCTTCCAGGAGGTGCGGATGGATTTTCAGGAAATCATCGCCGGCACAGTCGGGAAGGAGAATACGTTTGGAACCTGCGTTGGTCGCGTAAAAGCCGGAGCCATGAGCTTCGCCCGCTTCTCCACCGACGACACCGCCGGTGTGATGCGCGGCTATACCGGAGAAGGCAAGTTCACCAACGATCCGCTCAACACTTTCGGTGGCGCTGGAGTCGTCCAGATCCCACACCTGCAGCGGCTTTTGCACTACATCTGCGAGAACGGCTTCGAGCACCATGTGGCCGCAAATTTCTCAACCGTTGCCGGCGCAGTTCACGAAGCCACTACGCGGTATCTCGGCTGGCAGATGTACTGGCACCAGAACTAGGGGCAAAAATGGCCATTGTTGCGGGAGTAGATTTCGGCACCCTGAGCGTCCGGGTTTCATTGGTGGACAGCATTCGTGGGCTGATTGCATCCGCGCCCTCTGAGTATCCGCTGCATCGCAAGAAAGACGATCCCGACTACGCCACTCAGTCGCACGACGACCACATGCGCGCCTTAGCGGCCGCTACCCGTCAGGCGGTGAAAGAGGCGGGAATTCATGGCGATCAGGTCGAGGCCATCGCGCTGGATACGACCGGCTCGAGCGTCGTTCCTGTCGGCGAGGACCTACTGCCGCTGGATGAATACTATCTGTGGTGTGATCACCGCGCGAAACATGAAGCCGCGGAGATAACGGAGTTGGCGCTCAACGAGGGGCTCGAAGCCATCCAGTGGTGCGGCGGCGTGTACTCCTCGGAATGGGGATTCGCTAAATTACTGCACTGGCTGCGTCACAATCCCGACAAACGCGGAAAGCTCGTTACCGCTTTCGAGCACTGCGACATGGTCGCGGCCACTCTTTGCGGCATTACGAATCCTGCGCACGTTAAACGCAGCGTTTGCGCGATGGGGCACAAGTGGATGTGGAACCCGGTTCTCGGCGGGCTTCCGCCGGAACGCTTTCTCGCCAGGGTCGACCCGCTGCTGGCGGGCGTTCGGGCCAAATTGGAAGGCACGTATGCAACCTCCGATCAACTCGCCGGAAATCTCTCGCCTTACTGGGCAGAGAAACTGGGACTGCGATCAGGCATCCCTATCCCCGTAGGTGCGTTCGACGCCCATTGGGATGCGATCGGCGCGGGTGCGAAGGAAGGCGACGTGGTGAACGTGGTAGGCACCTCCACTTGCATCATCGCATTTGTGAAACATGCCGAGCTGATCCCCGGGGTTTGCGGGGTGGTGGAAGGAAGCGTTCATCCGCGGTACACCGGTGTCGAAGCGGGCCTCTCGGCCACGGGCGATATTTTTAGCGCCATTGCGGGGCGGGCGAATACTAAGCTGGCGGAACTGAGCACGGGCCTGGAGAACTACCACGCCGGTCGGACCGGCTTGCTGCGCATGACCTGGGATAATGGCGACCGCACCGTGCTGGTGAACCCGAATCTGGGTGGGATCACGATCGGGTGGAACCTGCAACACACCGCGCAGGATGAACTGTTCGCCGCCATCGAAGGCACGGCATTTCACACCCGGGTGATTCTCGATCGCATGAGCGAATATGGCGCGTCCACATTGCGCGTGATCAACGGCGGAGGCGTTCCGCAGAATAATCCGGTGCTCAACCAGATCTATTCCAACGTGCTCGGCCGCCGGTGCTCGTGCCGGCAAGCAAGGTGACCGGCCTCGGGTCGGCTATCTTCGCCTTCTTGGCTGCCGGGACGTTCTCCACCATCGAGGAGGCGCAAGAGCATGTTTGCCCATCGCATCGAGTTTTTACCCCGCAAGCCGACGCGCAAAAGACCTATGAGGAACTCTACTCGCTATATCGTCGCGTTTACTTTGGTTTCGGGAAGTCCGGACAGGCAAACGACTACGGAGACCTGCTTCCGAAATTGATTCAAATTGCTCGCAGGGAGTCCTAACCGCAGAGCGGGAAACGCCCATGAAGAAAAACGCATCCGCTTTTCTCGCCGTAATTCTTCCCTTAATGCTAGTAGATGCCCTAGTATCGTTCGCCCAGAGCAAGCCCGCTTTCGCCCCCGACAAAATGGAGACCGTTCTCTACGGTGCGGCGTACTACACCGAGTACATGCCCTATGATCGCCTCGAGCAGGACGTGCAGCTGATGCAGCGGGCGGGCATCAACGTCGTGCGCATGGGCGAGTCGAGTTGGGGTTTATGGGAACCACAGGACGGCCGCTTCGAATACGCCTGGATGGATCGCGTCGTTGAACGCATGCATAAAGCAGGCATCAAGGTCATTCTTGGATCTCCTACTTACTCGGCTCCAGCGTGGATGTACAAAGAGCATCCCGAGATCTTCATCACACGTTTCGGTGGACAAACCATCACGTTCGGATACCGGCAGAACACAGACTTGATGAATCCGGTTTACCGCTCTTACTGCGAGCGTGTGATTCGCAAGCTTCTCGAGGATTACAAAGACAACCCGGCAGTGATCGGGTGGCAGATTGACAACGAAACTTCAGCCGGCGGTGCGGCCAATCCCGATGTCCAGGCTGGATTCGTCAAATATCTTCAGAGCAAGTTCCAGACCGTGCACGAACTCAACAAAATCTGGGGACTGAATTACTGGGGCCAGCGGCTCAACGACTGGACCGAGATTCCTCCGGAGGCGGGCATCATCAATCCGGGATGGAAGCTGGAGTGGGAGCGCTATCAGCAGTGGATGACCACCGATTTCCTGGCATGGCAGGCCCGCATCGTCAATGAATACAAACGGCCCGATCAGTTCATCACTCACGATCTCGCCGGTCCACCGCGCCCCGAAGTCAATGAACATGACATTGCACGCAGCATGGACATCATGGCCGCGAATCCCTATCACGGCACTCAGGACGAGTTTGATGGGCTGGGTTCCACGATGGCTGGCGACTACACTCGCTCGCTCAAGCGGACGAATTATCTCGTCACTGAAACCAATGCCCAGACCATCGGCTGGGACTCCAAGGAACAATTTCCTCCTTATGACGGGCAACTACGTCTCGACGTCTATACCCACCTTTCCTCCGGCGCCAACATGGTCGAGTACTGGCATTGGCACTCCATTCATTACGGGCAGGAGACGTACTGGAAGGGAGTTCTCTCGCACGATCTGGAACCGAATCGCGCCTATGAAGAAGTAAGCCGCACGGCGCACGAGTTACAACGCATTGGACCTGAAATCGTTGATCTGAAACGCACCAGTAAGGTCGCCATTCTCTACAGCGACGACTCGCACTACGGCATCGAGTTCATGCAATTCAGCGACACAGTCAACTACCGCAGCATCCTGCACCAGATGTACGAAACACTTTACCGCCAGAACGTCGCCATAGACTTCCTATTCCCGGAAAGCACCAACCTTGCCGATTACAAGGTGATCGTGGTCCCTCCGCTCTACGTTGTCAGCGACGAGGTGCTGAACCGACTGGTGGATTACGTGCACGGGGGCGGCCATCTGGTCATGGCGTTCAAGAGCGGATTCACCAACGAGTACGACACCGTCCGGTGGACCATGGCGCCGGGACCGCTTCGCAAGGCTGCTGGATTCCGCTATCAAGAATTTTCGAGTCTCGACAAGCCGCTGGCGCTAAAGGATGACCCTTTCAAAGCAGGCCCCGAAAACAAAGTTTCCGCGTGGGCAGAAATGCTCATCCTCGAGGGCGCACAACCGCTGGCGTACTACGACCACCCGTTCTTCGGCAAGTACCCGGCGATCACGCAGAACCACTTCGGTAGCGGAACCCTGACCTACGAAGGAACGGTACTTTCTGACACACTGCAAACGAAAGTGCTGTTCAACGTGCTCCAAATGGCTGGGCTCACCGGCCCGGACCAGGAACTCCCCGCCACCGTGCGCGTGAAGCACGGCACGAACCGAAACGGCAAGACGCTCCATTACTATATGAATTATTCCAGTGACTCGCAGACATTCGAGTACCCGTACAAACCGGGTGAAGATCTGGTGACGAAAACGAACATCTCGTCCTCCCAGACAGTTATCCTCAAGCCGTGGGATCTCGCGATCATCGAAGAGAAATAATCAACAGAAATAGTGAAGGGATATAAGAAAGAGCCCATCCTGCCACGAAACTCATGACGACTGGGTGGACGGCTCATCAGACAAGGCCGAACTGGAAAGCACTTTTACACTCGAACCGTGAGCGAGGCATTATTGATCGAGATTGCAAGGAAGACGGCAAAGTTACACGCGATCACTTACGCGCTTTTCGCGCTTTCCCTTTTATGCTGTGCCTGGCCCCGACTCGTGGCGGCAGACCCCGTACTGCCCCATCTGCTCAGTGACCACATGGTCTTGCAGCAAGGCCGCGAAATCAGCATCTGGGGCACGGCCGACCCCCGCGAGAAGATCTCGGTCAGCCTGGCCGGCAAAACTAGCGCAGTCGAGGCGGACTCAGCCGGTCATTGGGCTGCACACTTCGCACCGATGCCGGCGGGCGGGCCGTTCACTCTCAAAGTGGTGGGTAAGAAAACGGTCGTTATTAAGGACGTGATGATAGGCGAGGTCTGGATAGCCTCAGGTCAGTCCAACATGACCTTCGCATTGAGCGCTTCAGCCGGCGCAACCGAGGAGATCCCGAAAGCCGTTTATCCAAACCTCCGACTCTTCACCGTTCCCAAACGAGACGCGCTCGTTTCCCAACCTGATACTCTTCCGGCAGAGTGGCAGCCCTGCACCCCGGAAGCAGTGAAGGAATTTTCCGCGGTCGCCTATTATTTCGCACGCGATCTGCACCGCAAGCTGAATGTGCCAATCGGCATCATTGAGAGCGCCTGGCCTGGAACGGTCATCGAAGAGTGGGTCGCGCCGGAGGTGGTCGAGCGCGATCCACAAATCAAGCCGGTCCTCGACGAATGGAACCGGTCCCAAGGCAACGCGTTCGCCCCCGGGCGGACACGCTTCGATCTCGAATTCGATGATTTCGAATTGCTCCCAGACCCGTCGGGACCTGGAAAATCGCTGAAGCTCGCTGACTTCGATGACGGCCGGGCGAGCACTGCCCTTGGCGGGGATTGGTCGTACGACTGGAACGCCGCTCCAGAGACGACCTTCGATCTCATATCTCCCGGACGTGATGGAAAAGGTTTCGCCCTTCACATCGGCGGGCAGATCGATGCCTCTGATGATTCGCGCCTGACTGCCAAACTCCACCTTGACGGCTCGCCCGCGGACTTGAGCGCCTATGCCGGCATTCGCTTCTGGGTGCGCGGCAACGGCTCGTTCCGCTTTCACTTCCTCCAGCCGACCATTACCGATTGGGACGACTACTCCGCCGAATTACTGCATGCGTCAGCCGACTGGGCACCGGTCACTATTTGGTTCCGCGAGCTGCGACAGGAAGGATGGGGAGTGGTCGCCGATTTCACCCCGTCCGCAATCATCGGCTTCTCGATCGAAAACGCCCCTGCTACCGGCTTCCCCCATCGCCCGGCATCCGGCCTCTATCTGGGGATGATCGCTCCTCTGCTTCGGTTCCCCTTCCGCGGAGCGATCTGGTACCAGGGAGAGAGCAATGCCTTGCAGGCCCGGCAATATCGTGTTCTACTGCCTGATCTCATTCAAAGCTGGCGGGCTGGCTCACAGCAGAAGGACATGCAGTTCCTGATCGTGCAACTCCCGAATCATGGGGCGATTCCTGACCAGCCAAGCGAATCCGCCTGGGCCGAATTGCGTGAAGCCCAGTTATTCACGGCCAAACAAACTCCCGGCGCGGGACTGGCAGTCACGATTGATGTCGGCGACCCGCAGGATGTCCATCCCCATCGCAAAGCGGAAGTTGGCGAA
The DNA here is from genome assembly GCA_963719865.1 of uncultured Acidobacteriota bacterium. Taxonomy (GTDB): domain Bacteria; phylum Acidobacteriota; class Terriglobia; order Terriglobales; family Acidobacteriaceae; genus Sulfotelmatobacter. The sequence continues at coordinate 185,143 of CAVRDS010000018.1, forward strand.
CGGCTCGCGCTTTGGGCCCTGGGCACAACTTACAAGAGACCAATCATCTTTTCCGGCCCCATGTACGATTCCATGGCACTCGAGGAGAAGAAGATCAGGATTCGGTTCAAGTACACCGGTAGCAGCCTTGAGGCAAAAGGCGGCCCGCTAAAAGGATTTTCAATCGCAGGATCAGACCGGAAATTCCATTGGGCGTCGGCCGTCATTGATGGCGACTCTGTAATCGTTTCCAGCCCCGAGGTCGAGGCTCCTGTGGCCGTTCGCTATGCCTGGGCTGACAGCCCGGAGTGCAATCTCTACAATGCCGAGGGATTGCCCGCATCACCCTTTCGCACCGATGACTGGCCCGGCATCACCAAATAGGAGCAAGGGGAGGTCGATGACTAGTTATCACAACCAGCGGCGGACGCTCGCCTTGTAGGTCGGATACTGGTCGCCGAAGTTGCGCTCGAGAAACTGTCCGGCTGGTTAAGGAGTTCGTCTCACGGCTGCGACTCTCGAACCGCTCTGGCTTCCCATCTCTCACCATGTCAGAATGGGGGCCTGCAATTTGTGCAAGGATTCGATTCCTTTCAAAGGAGACCCGTGGCTGACATTAAAGGCAGAGCCCTTCTGGATACGCTGGCCGCAATCAAGGAACGGGTCGGAGAACAAGAACTGTCTAAGATCGTTAAGAGTCTGAGCAATAGTTCGAGAGTCGTTTTTGAATCATCAATTCTTTTTTCGGAGTGGTACCCGCTCGATGCCTTCGCCGAATTCCTGGAAGCTGACGTTCGTGAAACCGCCAACGGCGACCGCGAAGCACTCGCCAAGCGCTCCGAGAAAGTCATCGAGTCACACCTCCGGGGAGTCTACAGAATCTTCGTTAAGCTTGGCACGCCCAGATTCGTTATCAGCCGCATCTCCGGCGTGCACGAAACCTATTTCAGGGGCATCAAGATTATCCCGGAATTTGAAGGTCATGCTGCCAGGATCAAATATTTTGGCTTTCAAGAAAGACACGGCATTATGGAACCCCTCATCATGGGTTTCTTTCGCAAAGCTCTCAAGATCTCTGGTGCAAACCGAGTCGATCTGATATTCACTATTCCCATCGCGCAGGGGGCTTCCTATTCAGAACTCACAGTGACCTGGCAGTAATCATTGCTAGCAGCCCGTGGCAGAAGTGATTTGCTCACCCCGCAACGGACAGCAGCAAAATTGTGACTTGCACCGGGTACTCAGGCGTCCTCAGGTTCGGAAGGGCGATCCTTTCTTCGGCTTGCGCCAGCAGTGCCATCCACAGCCGCAAAGAAGCCAGCATCGCCTCGGCCGAGTAACCCTGCCAGCCGCGCGGTGTGCCTTTCCCCAATAACTGCCGCATCACCAGCGAGAGATTCAGCGCACCCACATGAATCAGCACCCGCTTGCGAACATTTTCCCGTCCCCGGAGGTACACGCGCCGCATCCCGCCAGTCTCATAGGCGTGTGCGAAGCTGCGTTCCAGCAACTCTCCGCGACGGCGGAGCAATTGTTTTCCGTGCTCGCCGTGAATGCGCCGCCGATTGCTGTACACCGCCTGCTGCGCTTCCGGCTTGTCTTGCCATCGCCGTCGTCCCCGATCCGGTTCCGAGATATACGTTCGTACTTCCGCTTCCCCGAGCGCCACCAGCGTGTCGTTGCTGTGATACCCCTTGTCCGCCACCGCTTCCACCGGCCCTTCCGCCTGCACGCGCTCACCGACTTCTTCGTTGTTGGTCGCACACGCGACCTCCGCGAGATGTTCGCCCGCTTGCGGCAATGTCTCCAAAATCGTTTCCGTGTCGCCAGCGTCGCCCGTAGCCACCGTCACCGCCACCACCGCTCCCGTCTCCAGATCCACCGCATGCTCAGCCTTGTAAGCAAGGTGCGTGCGCCCATCTTTCATCTTGGTGATTCCCGCCTCCGGATCGTGCGGATTCACCCAATCGTCGTTCGATCCCTTCTTCGCCCGCTTGCGGTCCAGCTTCGCCAACTGCTCCCTGGTCGGCGTCGCGATTCCCGACTCCTCGGCCAGCCGCCGCAGAAACTCCTCGTAACCTTCGCCCGTGTCGCGCCGCACAATCGAGCGCATGGCCGCGTTCGCCTCCAGCGTCGTGGCGTCGACACCAATCGTCTTGCCCTTCAACAATCCTTTCTCCGCCAGCAACTCTAGCACCCAGCCGAACACTGCCTCATGCGTCTCCACGTCGATCAACCGCCGCGTCCGCGAAATCGTCGAATGATCCGGCGGTTGCTCGCTCAACTCCAACTCCAGAAACCGCCGCAGCGCCAGCGAATCCGCCGCCCGCCACGCAATCCCACGCTCCCCGTCGATGCCTTCGAAATAGCCGATCAGCAGCAAGCGAAAGTACCGCCCCGGCGTCAACGACGGCCGACCCATCGTCTCCGCATAGAATCGCGCACACTCGCCTTCGTCGAACTCGTCGAACCCCCGCTCGGCCAACAACTGGTTCAGACGCTCATAAAACGGATGCCCCGCAGTTCGTGGCAACTCCGTGTGCGCCACCCAGAACTCAGTCTGCTCTCGCCGCTCCTTGATTCTTTTCCCCATTGCCATGACCGCAGTGTACGAACCAACGCTGTGGATTCGTTCAACTTTCTTCCACCCGCGCATCCAGACTTTCACCACGGACTGCTAGGGCTGTCTCTGGGTAATTGCCGCACAGGCGCGAGCCACTGGGTCAAAAGTATTGGTCGGCCAAGATTCGCTGATCGGATTATGGAAGGCTTGCATCACTCCCATCCGAATGGTTCCGAACGGATCACATCGCAGACTTTCCATCGGCGGAGTCGCATACCTGCTGGAGGCTCCGAGTCTCCTGCATTCCGCCGGGGCGGTCAAGCGCTGGAATGGCATCACCCCGCAGGAATTTCGCCATCCACGAGGGGTTTCGCGACAAGACAAGCCGATGTCGACAGTCGCAGGATTTTTTGATCAATATCACGTGAGTCGCAGATGCCGCTTAGAAGTAGGTAACAACGCTGAGTCCTGCGCTGGGAGCGGCGTAGCCGAAGGGCCAACACGGTGAAAAACCCCACAGCCAGTTCCATTTTTCAAGGCACATCTCTAGTCGGCAGGCTAAGCCAAAGTTCGAAAGTGCCGATAGATGTTGTAAATGCGACTTCCTGTCGAGCCCAATCGTCCCTGCCCGCTCACTGTACTTCTTGCGGGTTTGCTTCTCTCAAGCCTGGCACTGGGGCAAACGAAATCCGATAACGATCTGATGTCCCTAAACGTTGAGGACTTGGAGCACATTAAGGTATACACTGCATCGCGCCATCTGGAGGATGTGCGTGACGCCCCGTCCTCGGTCAGCGTCATTACCGCCGAACAGATCCAACGCTACGGTTGGCGCACCCTGGCGGATGTGATTCGAAGCCTGCGTGGCTTCTACACCTCCTACGACCGTAACTACACGTATCTGGGCGTGCGCGGGACCCTGCGTCCGGGCGATTTCAATTCACGCATTCTGCTTCTCCTGAACGGCCGACGCCTGAATGACAACGTTTACGGCAGCGCCGACATCGGCACCGAGTTCCCCCTTGACCTCGACTTGATTGAGCACATCGAGGTAGTGCGTGGTCCGGGCTCTTCGCTTTTTGGAGAGAACGCTGTATTTGGCGTGATCAATATCATCACGCGTAGACCGGCAGCTCAATCCGCAGTAGAGGTCTCAGGCGACACCGCTTCTTTTCTGGGCAGAACGGGGCGGGCGACCGCCAGCACTACTCGCGGCTCCATGTCTGCGCTTCTTTCCGGCAGCCTGTACGAGAGTGCGGGGCCATCAAGGCTTTTCTTCCCTGAATTTGCAGCGCCCGAGACCAACGGAGGCTTTGCCGATAATATTGACGGGGATCGATACGCGCATCTTTTCGCGGATGTCCAGAAAGGAAGCCTCCGCGTACAGAGTCTCTATGCAGGCCGGCGGAAGATCGTTCCCACCGCTTCTTACCAAACAAATTTTAACGATCCCGGAACCCGCACTACCGACAGTGAGATGGGCGTGAATGTCGGGTATCAACACAGCTTCACTTCGAAAACGGATCTGGATCTGAGCGTTTACTACAACCATTACAGTTACTACGGCACCTACGCCTATGGTGGCACTAATTCTCCAGACCGTTTCTTGAATTTTGACAGCGCCGTCTCCGACTGGAGTGGTGCGGAAATGACGTTTGACCATCAAATGGGGCTGCACCACGTAACGTTGGGTGCGAACTACGAGTACAGTTTTCGCATCGACCAAAAGACCTACGATGCCGGGCAGCCGCCCCTTTTGGACGATCACCGGACTTCATGGCTAGCCGCAGCCTTTGTGGAAGACGAATTCAAACTGCGTCGAAACCTGATCCTGCATGGCGGTGGCCGGCTGGATTATTTCGCTATTTACGGGGAAGCGTTTAGCCCTCGCGCAGCCCTGGTGTACTCGCCCAACCCACGAACCACTTTGAAATACATCTACGGTCGCGCGTTCCGGGCGCCCAACGCATACGAGAGCTACTACGCCGACGGAATCACCCAGGAACGCCCGCCACAGCAGCTACAGAAGGAAAACATCCAGTCTCATGAACTCGTGCTCGAACGTGGGTTGACTTCATGGGTCGACATCACACTCGACGGTTACTACAACAACCTCGACCATTTGATTGATTGGGCGACAGACCCGGCCAACGGGTTGATTCATGCTCTCAACATCGGACAAGACCAGGGCAAGGGGCTGGAGTTCGAACTGGATGCGACACGGGCATCCGGTCTTGAGGCACGGGCCAGTTATGCACTGGCCGACGCGCGCAACCAGGTCAACGGGCAACGGCTCGATAATTCTCCTCTCCATCAGGGGAAGGTCAACGCAACCCTGCCGGTCACACGGCTGGGCTTTGCAGCGCTGGAACTGCTCTACTCCAGTGCCCAGCAGAGCTATCAGGGAACCCGCGTCTCCCCCTCGTTTTTGACCAATGTCACAGTTTCCACCAGGCCCTTGTGGGAAGGCTGGGAGTTTTCCGCTAGCTGCTACAACGCACTCGACCGCCGGTGGTTCAGCCCCATGGGGCCGAACGAAACCCCAGCGGCCATTCAACAGGATGGACGCACCTACCGCTTTAAGCTGTCCTACCGCCTGGGCAGGAGGGAAAAGCGGGGCCACCGATGAACGGATCGTGGCGTCCCATCGGAGGCATCGGCCGCGCCGGTCTAATGGTTCTGCTGGCGTTGCTCCCGGCAGTGTCCGCCACCCGATCGGAGGACGAACGCGCGGTTCGCGCTGCCTATGTATTCAATGTAAGCCGGTTTGTGGAGTGGCCATCAGAAAAAAGAGAACTGATGATCTGCTTCATCGGCACGCGTGGCACCGGAGAATTCCTTCAGTGGATGCTTGACGGCAAGATGAGCGAGTCGAGGCCGATCAACGTCAAGCTGTTTCCATCCGAGGACGAACTGCCCCAATGCAGCATTCTTTACATCGCAGAATCGGAAGAGAAGAACATCCATAACACACTGCTCAAAATGGAGGGCAAGAGTATCCTCACCATTGGGGAGGCCGACTCTTTTGCGCGCGATGGAGGGATGGTCGGCTTAGTCGAGGCCGGCGATCAGATTCACATGCAGGTAAACCCGGAAGCGGCCCAACGCGCCGGCATTAAGATCGGCCAACGCTTGCTCAATCTAGCCCTGATTGTGCGGCCTGGCACGTCGAATCCGTCCGAACGTAAAGTCGTGCACCGCGAAGATCCGGGCTATCCCGAGATAGCCGGAAAGATGTCCCTGCACGGAACGGTGAAGTTCAAGGTCTTGATCGCCCCCGACGGCTCCGTGCGCGGTATTGAGTGCATCGGCGGCCACCCTCTGCTTGCTCAGTTCGCGGAGAAGGCGGTTAAAAACTGGAAGTACGAGCCTGCTGCCAGGGAGTCGACGCAAGTCGTGGACGTAACCTTCTGAACATTCGTGTGGGCAGCGAAGAAGTGCTTGCCTTCCCGCTGCAACAAATCAGAAGCAACAGATAACCGTCCATGGCACAGATCGGAGTGCCTGCGGTATCGAGCCTCAGTGTCTCCTCAACGCTGCTAGCGCTGTAGCCGCTATGAAGCAGTAATCTGCAAGAGACTACGGCGAGGGAGGAGGTAAGCAACCGGTAAGCAACCGTCACGTCCAGGGACTCATGTCCGAATCGGATTCGGATGGTGTTCACCGAGACGCCTTCTTCGTGCAGCGTGTCAGCATTACGTCTTGAGGAAGCGGTGAAGCTCAGTGCCCTCGACGCCAGCCTTCTTGGCGACCGGTTTGAGCCGGCGCAGTAAATGTCCATCGGGTTTGCCGATGCCGGTTGGGGGGTCACTCTTGAGCCTTGCTCAACAATCTGGGACAAGAATGGGTGAACCGTTGCAGTGATCATCTCATCAGAAATCGGATCGGTGATGCTAAGCAGCTTTAGTTGGCAATTTCTCGACAAGAACGGGCGTCACGGATTTTTTGGCTTGCTCTGTACGTCGGGGCGAGGATCGGGAACGAAACCATTCCGATTGGGCATTTTTGCGCGAGGCAGCGTCGTTTCATTTAGCTCAGCTTCCTTGTCAAGAATTCCGTTGAGGTAAAGAACGAACGCCGTAACGGCGTAGGTTTGGTCAGGGGTAAGGGTTCCGGGGCGAGCATAGGGCATTTTCCGATGGATGTAGTCCCACACAGTGGTCGCATAGGGCCAGTAACTTCCTACCGTGCGTAGCGGATTGCTGCTCTTCAGCGTACCTTGGCCTCCGGCCAGCGCGGGATACTGCAACATTCCTTGGCCGCGAGCTCCATGACAACTCGCGCAGAGGGTCTCATAGATACGCTCTCCTTGTATGACCGTGCCGCGTCCCTTGGGTAAGCCAGAGCCATCGGGGGCAACGGAGATGTCCAGTTCGCGAACTTCTTCCGGTGTCGCCGGTCTTCCTAATTTGTACTGTTGGGTTTGTCCGAGTGCGGCTATGGCTACGGCGGTAAGAGCGCAGGTGATGTGCAGTGCGGTTTTATTCATGGCTGACCTCTCCCTTTGGGTGGACGTACCAGACTTTGATTCCGTTGTAGTGGTCGGTGGCGTGGAGTCCGCGAACCGCGACGAGTTCCTCTCGCGTGGGCTGCAGATAGCCGGTTTCGTCCGTGCACCGCGATTGAAGTGAAGTTTCCTTTCCGTCCCACCACCACGGAAGCCGAAACCGAGTGAGTGCCTTCGGGAGAATCGGCTCATTGAGTTGCGCCTCCTGCCAAGTTTTCCCGCCATCGGCGGAAACCTCGGTCTTGCTGATTCGTCCTCTGCCGGACCAGGCTAACCCAGTGATTTCGTAGAATCCGGGACCGGATAGCTGCTGTCCTCCAGCAGGCCGCGTAATTACGGACTTGGCTTCCATCACGAATGTGAACTGCCTGGCGGTTCCATCGGGCATGAGGTCGGTGTAGTGGGCCGTTTCATAGGCGCTCATGTAGGGCTGATCGACAACGTGCACGCGGCGGAGCCACTTTATGTTCACGTTGCCCTCCCAGCCGGGAACGATGAGGCGTACGGGATATCCCTGCTCGGGGCGCAGCGCTTCACCGTTTTGGCCGTAGGCGACGAGCACGTCGTCAAGTGCTTTCTCAAGAGGAATGCTGCGCGCCATCCTGCCCGCGTCCCCTCCCTCGGCAACCATCCAACTTGCGCCGGGTTTCAGGCCCACTTGCTCGAGCAGCGTTCGCAGTGGGACGCCAGTCCATTCACTGCAACTCAAAAGGCCGTGGCTTTTCTGCGGGTTGATGGCAGGGCGGGCTATCTGCTCCCCACCACTATTACCGGCGCATTCGAGGAAGTGAATTCTCGAAAGCGAAGGCAGGCGATGAAAATCCTCCATCGTGAAGATCAAAGGTCGTTCCACCAAGCCGTGAATCATCACCTCGTGATGCTGAGGATCGATTTCAGGCACTCCCGAATGATGGACCTCGTAGTGCAGTGCCGAGGGCGTGATAATCCCAAACAAGTCTTGCAGCGGTGTTCTGCTGTAACTGGATGCGGGGGTGCTTGTATTTGGCAGAAAGCGAACGACCGATTGCTCGAACGGCGAACGTTCGCCGTAAGGGCGCGGTCCCGCACCTAAGTCCTTCGGGAAACCCGTTCCCGAGATAGGAAGGGCACCAATTGTTGCGCCGGCAGCCGCCAGAAATCTTCGTCTAGTGAGTCGAGTTTGGATCACGATTGCCTCCTGCATCTAATATCGACGATATTCTATGAATGTAGACACTCTTCTCCCCATGTAGATCACCTCTCATTTACACGTTCATGATTACCCGTGCGGCGTGGGGAAATTCAGACAAGCACTTGCGGTTTACCCGGTAATACATGAATGTTCCGCGACGCTCTGCCAGAACGAAACGACAGTCGCGAAGAATCTTCAGATGATGAGATATCGATGACTGCTGAATCGCAAAATGCTTCACGATCTCGCAAACGCAGACAGGTTCGTCATTATTGGCTAGTAAGTTGAGAATGCGAATCCGCATCGGGTCGGCAAGGGCTTTGAAGCAACAGGCGTACTCCTTCGCGCGGGACTCAGTGATCTTGGCAGACTTTACATCGACGCAACAACTGGTAGTCGGACATTTTGTTGTTGTGGCCATTCTCACGCGCGTATCGGGACCAGAATGCCGCATTAATCGAAGAATGTCAATGAATCGTTCCGAAAACACCTCTTGACTCTGGACCACACTCCAGATTGTATGCTTGTCTCATGGCAAGCATTCAGAACGGCGTGCAACCGACACTTCGGATTGGCGAACTCGCGAAGCGCACGGCTCTGAGCATCGACGCCATCCGGTTTTATGAGCGTCGCAAGCTCCTGCCACCGGCGTTCCGCAGCGCAGGACGGTTTCGCCTTTATACGACGGATGACATTGAGCGCCTGCGATTTGTGCTGCGAATGCAGCGCTTGGGATTTTCTCTCGAAGAAATTAAGCAGTTGATGGCGATTCGTGCAGACAAAGCGCATGCCTGCGCTGCGGTACGGCAATTCCTGAAGATGAAATTAGAGGGCGTTACGACGAAAATCCGAGAATTCCAGCAACTTGAAACTGAACTTAAGGCCGATCTGGGAAAGTGCAATCGCGCATTGAAACAGCAGCGCGGGAAAACATGCGTCTGCCCCGTGCTCGAAGAAATAGAACGAACGAACAACATATGAAGATCGAAGTGCTGTATTTCGCGGGTTGTCCAAACCACTTGCCGACAGTGGAAATGCTGCGAGAGATCCTAGACTCATTATGCCGTGAGGACCAGGTTCACCAAGTTGAAGTCCACACGCAAGCCGAAGCCGAGGCGATTCGATTTGTGGGTTCTCCCAGCATTCGCATTAATGGGTCCGACATTGAGCCATGGGCACGTACCACAAAAGACTTTGGTTTGAGTTGTCGCACCTACCTCGATGGCACGCTGCGCGGCGGTGTTCCATCACGCGAACTGCTTCGTCGCGCAATCACGGAGGGCAGTCGTGAAGGCAGTTGAGAGAGGTGCACCTGCAGCGGCAATACTCGCGGCACTATCGGCGTTGGCGTGCTGTTTGCCGTTCGGAATTGTCGGCGCTCTGGGGCTGGCTAGCATCAGCGTCTGGATCGCACCACGACGTCCGTGGCTGCTCGGTGCTGCCGTCTTGCTGCTCGTCGTGGCCTTCTGGCAGATTTATCGCCGAGGCAAACAGTGCAGCCCCCACCGTAGTCCCGTCAGCGTGGCGCTGTTCTGGGTCGCGGTAGCTGTGGTGGTCCTGGCCACCATATTCCCTCAACTCATCGCTAACTGGCTTGCAGGATAGAAACTGATGATACGAAAACGAGCACTCTGGTTGGTGGTTGCAATTGCGATTTTGGCGCTCGGGTTTTATCTCTGGGGATCGAGTTCTACGCCGCCCGGCCAGCCGCCGCTCGTCTCGCTGGAGGAGGCCAATGTTTCGCAGTTTCAGCAAAGCTTCAACGCCGCGTTTTCGAACACGCGCATAGTGCTGCTTTTGTCCCCAACTTGACCAAAGTGTCTGCAGGGGGCCTCTGCAGTCGAACGCATTCTGAAGCAAACTCAATCTGAATCGGTGCGAGTGTTTGTGGTTTGGGAACCAATGCTTCCGACCGACTGGTATCGCCCTACTCGGCCAACACTGAAACGTGTTTCTGATTCACGTGCAGTGCAATTCTGGGACAAAGGCCATTTGATCGCCGCTCAAGTGAAGCGGCAGGTGCAGCAATTTCACCGCAGTGACCCAAGCTGCTGCGAGGATCGAGGGCACCTGTGGGATATGGCTGCGGTGTATCCACCGGGTGCCAAGTGGGGCGACGCCGCTCCCGTTTTTGATGATGGTCCGGTCTATCGAATTGCGCCTACTACATTGAAGCAGGCGCTGTCGGAAGTTTTGGCTCGCACCTCGTCATTTGTAAACAGTCGCTGACTGTGCTCGCGCGTCGCGCATAACTCTGATCTCCCGATCTCGAGCTTATGAGTCTCGTGGAACTGTTCATTATTGGTAACGAGGAAGGCTAGAAAAACTCTTCAACCAGTTCTTCACTCTTCCTCCAGAGCGCCTCGGCAGTTTTGGCATCCACCGCATATCCGCGCACTCCTTCGCTCACGGCGCCGACAGGAACGTTGTCCGGCATCAGATCGGCCACGTGGCAGTCCTCGCAATACCTGCCCCCGCGCCGGTTGCGCTGGGCGTTGCAGAACAAGAACAGGTGCCCGCTCAGAGGCTCGCACGACAATCGGTCTCGCACAAGACCGTACAGCCCGTCGAACCCCTTGCGCATGTCGGTGACCCCGGCGGCCAGATAGATCCGTGTTAGCTGGGCCGAGTCCAAACACGGCTTATGCCCGCTCCAGGATGCCCAGTAGGCGTTCGAACGTACTCGTATCAAAATCAGGATGCACGTCGATCCGACGCCCGCCCGGCAGCACCACGGCCAGCCCCCAACTCGGTTCCTGTTGCTTCAGCGATTTCCTGGCTGCCAACTCAACCGGCACTAAACGACCGGTCGAGGAAAGTGGCTTACGCCTTCTCTTCCAACACAGTTTCTTTAGATGGCGATCCAGTGTGCTGAAGCTCAAACCTCGACTTTTGCAAAACTCGCTCCGCCGCATACCGCTCCTTACAAACTCAGCCACCAACTGCTGAACCTCCGCAGGGGTACATCGCTTGGGCGCTGACAACTCTGTTTTTGCGGTCATCTGGACACTTCAACACAGACCTCGCCTGTCGAACAGGTGTGTTGGTCAGACGATTACTTTTAATCTCAAAATTCGACTGGCAATGCATAGACTACTGGTAGGTAAAACCGGCGTCTAGGGAATAGGTAGTTCCGCCGGGGTTCTGGATAAGAACCCGGGCTCCTCCCACTGAACCTGGGGGAATGGTGATCTGCAATGTGTTCGAATCAATAAATGTCGTACTCGCGCCGGCACCTCCGACGGAGGTGGTTGCACCGGCTTCGAACCCGCTACCGCGGACTGTCGCCGTTGTGCCGCCGGAAGCCGGTCCGGTTGCTGGACTGAGATATCCGATCGAAAGGGCTGGAGGGGGTAGTTGCACAATTGTCAGTCCTTTGTTGGTGATGAGAAACAGCCGATTTCCTGTCCCATCAAAATCCATCACACTCTGCGCTAGCGACGCTATCTGTTCACTCAGCAGGATCTGTCCGAGCCCAAGACCTAGATTCGTATCCGTAATCTGAATTCCGTTGGACTGTACTGTCCCGAAACCTTGTGGCACAGGCAACAAGAAGCGGCTGATGACTCTACCCGTCGATGAGTTCCTGCGCCGCTTCCTGCTCCACCTGCTCCCACGCGGCTTCGTGCGCATCCGCAACTTCGGATTTCTCGCTAACCGCCGGCGAGCAGAACTCCTTCCGCTTTGTTTGCGATTGCTCCAGCCATCCGATCCGCCGGCAGTATGTGCCGCATCGCTGACCACGCTCCCCGCTCACTCAACATGGAACTGTCCGCTCTGCGGCGGAACCATGCTGGTTGTCGAGCACCTCTCTATTGCGCAACTCCTCCTCCGATCTCCGCCTCATCTCAGCCGGTGCGCAACATGAATCCACAACTCCAACGTCGAATCTCGCTCGTGCTTCGGCGCGCACACTGGTTCTCTGTCTCGTATTCCTCAGAGTGCAGTATGGTTGTGCGCTCGGGACCCTCCGACATGCCGGCGCACGACCATTCTCTCTGCCACGAGCAACTGAAACGAAAGCACATCGACAGCAGGCGCCACCTCGCAAACGACAACGACCGCCCCATCGAGAAACAAATCCCATAGTCCCCCGCGGCGGCTTCCTTCAAGTCGCTGTATCTGAAGCGCCCCTGCACAGCGTCTCAACTCCCAGCTCCTCGCTCGGGGGGCGCTTCAGATACAGCACTAAGACTTGTCGGTACCGATCCTGTTTGCCGACAATCCGACCAGAATCGCCGGGGCACGCTCAGAACTCCAGACGTGCCTGGAACGCGATCATGCGTGGACTGCTATCGCCACCCAAGCCGACGCCCAGCAGGCCGGTAGGCGGTGAAGTTGTATATGCGAGCGCTCCAAACCCTGTCTGCGTGGAAGGCTTTCCTGGAGTCCCCGCTAGCGTCATGCTCGGAAGCCCAAAGTTCGGATGGTTGAATACGTTGAAGAACTGGGCCTCTACTCTGAGCTTCACCCGCTCGCTCAGCGGAAACCATTTAGTGAGATAGAAGTCATTCCAGACAAAATCGGGGCCACGCAGGGCGTTGCGGTCGAGGTTTCCGAATTGGCAATGCTGTGGGTCGTCGCCACCGGCGCACTGCCCAGTGCTCGGATCAACAGCGGAAACAAACGCGTCCGGATTAAGCCACTGGAGGGTGCCCGGTTGCGTCACACTGGCGACGGGATGACGCGCATAGAGCGGGACGCCGGTAACGACGCTGGCGAACTGCGGTCCACTGCCTTGCACAATGCCGTTTCCGTTGGCCGAATAGGGTGTGCTCAGAACGGAGAACGGGACTCCACTGTGCCAGAACATGGTCCCGGAAATCTGCCAGCCGTTGAGCGCGTGCGCCAACTGGTGGTTCCGAACGCGGATCGGCAACTGATATACATATTGCGCGTTGAGGTTGTGCCGGATGTCATAGTCGCAAGGGCCGTAATCGCGGGCCAATTCTCCCGGCAGCGGGGAAAGAATCCCTCCCGCGGAGAACTGAAGGAATCCTCCGTTCGAAACCGTATCCATGCAGCGGCTCCACGTGTAGTTGAATTGTCCTTGCAGACCGTGCCCCATGCGCTTCATCGCGGTGAGTTGAAGGCCGTTGTAATGACTGTTCTCCCCGGTGGCGAGTTGGGTCACCGCGCTGAACCGTGGATCGGTTGGATGCATGTAGGGGAATGGCGCAAAGCACCCGTGGCACACCGTCTGGTATGCGTTCACCTGGGTTAGATAGGGCTGGTTCACAGCGCGTGTTCCAACATATCGCGCCAGCAAACTCGCCGTGGTCCCGAATTGATGTTCAACTCCCAAGCTCCACTCCATGAAGTACGGAGCATGCAGCGTGCCAGTGGGCACCGCTGTAATTGCGACGGGTGGAAGACACGTAGCGGGATCTGCCTGCGGGGATGCGCACGAAAGCTGGCCTTGAGGGAATCCCGAACTAAATCTTTGATTTGCGGCGACAGTTGCATCCACGGCACTGTTCGGTACTCCCGGAGCGATGGCAGTCCCGCCCACTGTACCGAGCAGACCTCCTTGGAAGGTTTTGTCGTAAGGGGGATTGGTGCCAATCAGGTCGGCCACGCTGCCCGGCAAAACGTCACTGAAGATCCCAAAACCGGCTCGCAGCACAGATTTTGGCTCGAACTGCCATGCGATCGCGGTCCGCGGCTGCAGAATGGCCAGCAGTGTGGACGAAAACAAGTTGGCGAGATGAGTCTGGATGGCCGCATTCAGCGGCTGGTTCACATCATGCGAGATCGAATTGAAAGAACCGGCAAGACGTGCAATTTGATCGTGGGGATTGAGCGGGTTTGAGTTGTAGGTGTCGCGCACGCCGAAGGTCCAAGTAAGCTTCGGCGTCACTTTCCAAGTGTCCTGAGCATATAAATCGAGATTGAGGAAGCGGAATGGTTCGTTCGCCGACAGGGGAAAAGTCCGGGTTGCGGTAGATGTCACTCCATAGATGAATTGCGGCAGCGTCGTGTAGGCCACGGTTGGAACTGTGCCCTGCCCGAAGTCATAGTCATTCAAGCGAAAGATTCGGGCGTTCGTGCCAAACCGCAGTTCGTGAGCGCCATGGCTCCAGGCAAGGTTGTCATTGATGAAGAAGCGAGAAGCTCGCCTGCCCTGCACCCACGTATTGTCGAGCCCTCCAATTGTGGTGAAGGGTGCATTGGCACCACTGCCCTGCAATACAATCGGAAATGCTGCGAGCGTTTTCTGCAAATTGGCGGGCCCAAACAAGCTTTCGTACCACGAAAACGCTGGATTGAAATAGTTCACAAGGTTTTGTGAAAAGACGTGGGTGTAGCCCGCCGCGAACGAGTAGAGAGGCTGAGGAGAAACCGCATCAAACAAAGAGTTGATGGGATCTGTGTAGGCAGCCTGTACGCCCGTGTCCGCCTGAAAACGAAACCAGGTCGTGTCTCTCTGATTGATGTTGTAGTCGATGCGGATCGTCTGTACCTGTTCGTGGTCATCGCTGGAATGCGACACGCTCTGCCGATTCGCGCAACCGTTTCCATTTGGTGGACTGCCCGAGGCCAAAGTGCCGTCCGAGTTCAAAGGACACCCGAGCACCGCGAGAGGCGTTCCATTGGTATTTCCGTACAGGGCAAACATCTTTTGGTAGAACGCGACTGATTGTGGCGACGGCGAATAAGTTGATCCGGTTACCGAGTCCGTTCCGCCCAGCGGAAGTTGTTGCAGTAGGTACTGCTGGAATGGCATGCTAGGAACCGTCGTGGGCGTCACGATGGGAAGCGCGATCCGCACCCATTCGCTGTCGAAGAAGAAGAAGAGCTTGTCGTGCGCAATCGGTCCGCCCAGACTGCCCCCAAAGTGATTAACCGTCGCTCCGGGCTTGTGATTCCCCGGCGTCGCATTGGTAAAGTAGTCGGCTGCATTCAGGACAGCACCATTCCACAGTTCATAGAGATCCCCGTGAAACTGATTTGAGCCCGACTTGGTGACGTAGTTGACCTGGGACGCTCCATACCGTCCTTGATCCACGGCATAGGAAAGAGTATTAACCGTTACCTCTGAGATCGAATTCAGCCCCAGCACGAGATTGGTGGAGAGGCCGCTGTTGAGGTTCGTCAGCGGGTCATTGGTTTCCAGTCCGTCAACGATATAGCCGTTTGAGAGGGCAGGCAGGCCGTTGAATTCCACGTTGCCGTACCCGTTTGTGCCGCCAACGAAATCATTGCCGCTGCCTGCCGTGTTGATCAGGGCGCCCGGAGCGAACTGCAATGGGTAGGTGAGATCTCCGCCTGGATTGGGCAAATCCTCCAGTGCGGGCGCATTCAAGGTCGTGGATGTGTTGGCGTTCTCCGGATTGAGGATAGGAGCCTCGCCGCTGACCTCCACCGTCTCACGGGATCGGGCCACACCCAGCGTGAAATCCACGGTTTGCTTTTGACCGAGGGCCGAAACGACATTGTTGTTTTGCCGTGGCGCGAAGCCCGACGCTTCAACCTTGACCGAATAGATCCCCGGCTTTAGTTGGGGGAAGTTGAATCGGCCCGAGTCATCGGTCTTGGCGCTCCGTCTCAGTCCGGTATCTGAGTTTGTGATCGTCACAATGGCGCCTGCCACTACGGCGTTGGTTGCGTCCCGAACCTGGCCAACAATGGCACTGGTGGTTTCTCCTTGTGCCAGCGCTTTCACTGGAGCGAGACACGCCACCGTCAACATAATGAAAGCGAACTGCACTACCCGCGCCATGAATACCCCACTCATTTGCCCTGAGGCGGCAATATGTCCCCGATGTCAGCTATTAACCAGAGATTATTATATGAAGTTAACCACAGTTAATACAACGAAGCAAGGACCTAAGGGTGAGACTGACGCTAACAGGCGATTTCACTCAAAATCCCAACCGCGAAGGACGATGAGTGTAATGGGGATGCTACGCCAATTGTCATCCCAAGGTGCTACATTCGTCGCGACGGAGACCGCAAACTTTGGAGGGCATCATGGCGGCAAGAATTCTCATGGTTGTAAGTGCGAGTATCATCTTTACGCTCGGAGCGGTCCGCCTCGTCTATACGTTCTGGGGACCAAAGCTCACGCCCCGTGACCCAATGCTGCATGTCAGCATGAGCCATGTTTCACCTGTCATCACGAAAGAAACAACAATGTGGCGGTGTTGGGTAGGCTTCAATGCCAGCCACAGCATTGGACTTATTTTGCTTGGCTTGATTTTCAGTTTTCTCGCGTTGGCTCACGGCCAACTCCTGTTTCGGTCACCGTTCCTGCTCGTGATCGGGCTGGCAATGCTCGGTGGTTGTCTTGTGCTCTCGAAGGTTTATTTTTTCAGTGTGCCTCTCACAGGAGTCAGCATTTCGTTGGCCTGTTACGTCGCCAGCATTGCGCTGTCGCGTGCCTAACTCAGAACCGGATCAATGAGTGCTTTGGCAATTTAACGTCAAGTGCTACCCCAGGCTACAATTTTCCGCGTGACTAAAGAACGTTGGGCTCAGATAGGAATCACGACCGAATTTCTTATCGTCGTCAGGACTCTAGGTGAGTTCTTCCGGCTCAGGCACGTCAATGGCACGAACTTCTCGACCGCAGTGGCTGCGCTCTATGTCGGCGGCGCTTTGATCGCGGCTTGCTCCTGCTGGGCGGGCGTGACCTTCTACTTCTTCCGACGCTATATGGTGTCTGTCTGGATCACGCTGGTGACCATCCTCGTTCTGCTTGTGTACAAAATTGCCGTGATCGGCTGGTAGTGGCGGCACGAAGGGGATGTATCTTGAACATCAACTGTTTTGCGACGAACCACGGTTGAGGCGCCAAACACGGTAGCCCCACCAGGTAGCATATGTGAGATAGGCAGGGTAGAGGGCATACCAGCCTGAGAGCGGGTTGCGAGTACGATGCAGAACTCCCGCAAGGGTGAAGGCCAACAGAAGATAGGGCACAAAAAAGACAAAGCTCAACCAGAGATCCTTCTTGCGGAAGAAAATCCAATTCCAGCTCGCGTTTGCAATCAGCAACACGGCCGTGAGAGTCAGCGTGACTGACGTCCAGACTGGTATGGACGGTCGGGCCAGAACGGATCTCAGCAAGAAAAAGAAAAGGACGTAGTACGCGCCTCCGATGACCGACCAGGCCCATAACCGCGGCGCACCTTTCGGGAGTCGAAGCCCGGCAAGGCGGGCCTTGATCCCGGTACCCGACATGACGCCCTCACAAAGGGCAGCGATACCACATGCCGCAAGAGCCCAAAACGACGGGTTGTGCAAAGGTAAGCTCAACCGTGACTCGGCAGAATCATGGGGAGGATATCACCACTATGCGGCCGTCACTGGTCGAGTCATGGGCAAACCGGAATCTTCGCGACACGGTCCAGAAGTCTTAGTGCTGTATCTGAAGCGCCCCCCGAGCGAGGAGCTGGGAGTTGAGACGCTGTGCAGGGGCGCTTCAGATACAGCGACTTGAAGGAAGCCGCCGCGGGGGACTATGGGATTTGTTTCTCGATGGGGCGGTCGTTGTCGTTTGCGAGGTGGCGCCTGCTGTCGATGTGCTTTCGTTTCAGTTGCTCGTGGCAGAGAGAATGGTCGTGCGCCGGCATGTCGGAGGGTCCCGAGCGCACAACCATACTGCACTCTGAGGAATACGAGACAGAGAACCAGTGTGCGCGCCGAAGCACGAGCGAGATTCGACGTTGGAGTTGTGGATTCATGTTGCGCACCGGCTGAGATGAGGCGGAGATCGGAGGAGGAGTTGCGCAATAGAGAGGTGCTCGACAACCAGCATGGTTCCGCCGCAGAGCGGACAGTTCCATGTTGAGTGAGCGGGGAGCGTGGTCAGCGATGCGGCACATACTGCCGGCGGATCGGATGGCTGGAGCAATCGCAAACAAAGCGGAAGGAGTTCTGCTCGCCGGCGGTTAGCGAGAAATCCGAAGTTGCGGATGCGCACGAAGCCGCGTGGGAGCAGGTGGAGCAGGAAGCGGCGCAGGAACTCATCGACGGGTAGAGTCATCAGCCGCTTCTTGTTGCCGTGAGCGGAGTCGCGCCAGCGAAAGGTAACGTTGGCCGTTGGCAAGAGCAACCAACCTGCTGTTGGAAATGGCGACGCGATGGGTGTAGGCACCGAGATATCGCAGCACATGTTCCGGTCCTCCGAAAGGCCGCTTGGAGTAGACGACCCAATCGTGACGGAACAGTAGCCGCAGCCACGAGGCGAAGGCACGCGGTTCGCGAGCGGTAAGAGATGTCCGTGGAACTGGAGCGCGCCTGTCTGAAAGGCGGTCTTGAGTCCAGCGACAAACTTACCGCGGAAGACACGGCTGAGCACCTTGATAGGAAGAAAGAAGGAGCGGCGCGAGGAGATCCAGCAGGAATGATCCGGAGCAAGACCGCCGGCGGCGAGCACGCAGTGGACATGGGGGTGATGTTGCAGTCGCTGGTCCCAAGTATGGAGCACGCTGAAGAAACCAACTTGTGCACCGAGGTGACGGGGATCGCGAGCGATCTCCTGCAAGGTCTGAGCGCTGGCGTGAAACAGTAGGTTGTAGATCAGCCGTTTATTCTGCAAGGCGAGCGGAGCCAGTTCCCGCGGCAGCGTGAAGACGACGTGCACGTAGCTGGCAGGCAGCAACTCTCGTTCCCGCGTCTGGAGCCAGCGCAGGCGGGCGTTACCCTGACACTTGGGGCAGTGCCGGTTGCGCACGAGTTGTAAGAGATGACGGAATGTCCGCAGTCCGAGCACTGATCGCGATGTCCACCCAGCGCGGCGGTTCGGCAGCGTGTGATGGCGAGCAACACCTTTTCGTGTTGACCGTTGATCCACTTGCGACTGCGTTCAATGAAGGACTGTCCTGCACAGCGAACGATGTCGGCCACCTCCAGAGGTGGCCGGTTCATGCGTTCTGCGTCTGTTCTCCTTCTCCGCGGATCGGGAGTGCATCCAGCGGACTGCCGGTAGCGCTGAGATGCCGCCGGGAGAGATGCAGATAGATCGTGGTTTCCTCCAGGTCGCGATGCCCCAACAGCATCTGGATGGTTCGCAAGTCGGCACCGGCTTCGAGCAGATGAGTGGCAAAGCAGTGGCGCAGAGTGTGGGGATGGATGCGCTTGTGCTCAAGACCGGCGCGTTCGGCGGCCTGCTGGCAGGCGGTCCAGAGGACCTTGGTGGTAACAGGATAGTTTGCCGTATGCCATCGGTTGCCGGGGAACAGCCAGTCGGTGGGCTTGCGTTTCAGCCCGCGCCAGTAGACGCGCAGCGCATCGAGCAGCTTGGGGCTGAGCATGACATCACGGTCCTTGCGTCCCTTACCGCCCCGGATATGAATGACCATCCGTTGGCTGTCAATATCGCTGATCTTCAGGTGCGCCACTTCTGCGCGACGTGCGCCCGTGGCACAGAGAGTCATCAGCAGAATGCGCTTCTGGATGGCGAGGTGAGCCACAGGAATCCAGTACTCAATCAATTCCCAAGTCGGATTAAGGAATGGAAGCGGCTTGCCATCCAGCGCGAAATACGGCTCGAGGGCAGGGGTTCCATTCTCGCCCACTACTTCGAGCAGGCCCCGGTCGCGCATCGAGAGTACGTTGAAGCTCTCGAGGGCGCCGTCCGTTGCGCGGATGGTCGGAAGCGCAATCCATTCATTGCCGGTGGCGATCACGTCTTCTGGCTGGAGCTCTAAAGGAAAGCGACGGGCGGCGTCCTCGGCTCGAACCACAGTAGCGGTTACGCATACAGCAATAAATGTTATGAGCGCGACTGCATGCGTGCAACGGAATTGCAGCACCCGGTAATCCGACATGGGTTTCTCCATGAAGCTAAGACAAACAGTCAATGGCTGATTGGTTTCTGTGCTGAATTCTCCGTTTTAAAGCCAATCTTCTTCAGCATCGGCTTGATTTCGGGATTCGACATGAACAGTCTCCAGATCAGGCCCGTCCGGTAGTTTTCGATCATTACTGTAATTGGCGCCTGATTCAATCCCATGTAGATGGGCGAAATCCAGTCCTGCGTGAGGTTGATGGCATCGCGCGGTCCGTAGACTCCCCAGACTTTATCGCCAAGGTCGCGGTAGATGTGCTTGAACATCGCCATGGACGCTTCGGGAGTGTAGGGGAAAGACGACAGAGCACCGGTGGACGTCATCGTGCCATCGTCTACGCTGAGCCGGGGTTCGTGCGGCAAGTATCCGTCCGGCCCATCACTGGCCGTGAGGCCCCAATAATCCGCGCCATATCCTTTGAAATGGCCGTCATTTCGGATGCAGTAGGCTCTGTTGATCCTGGCGATGTTGCGATTGTTCTCAAAATAATCGGTGAAGCGGTCGTGAAGCCCGCGCGGATCGAAGCCCATGTACGAATAATCGGTGAAGAACTGTGGCCCGCCTGAGCCCACGCCAACGTCCAGCTTGATGCCGTAGTAGCTGTGCCCATTGACGTACTTCTCACCGTCGTTGCTGCCGGACCACCCTCGGCGGTATGAAGCCCCAACCGCATTCTGGTTCGCCCATCCCGAATAATAGAGGTCGCCCGGAACACCGTGCGTGGGAGAGGCCACAGCCAGCAAATACGTAATCATCACCTCATTAAATCCGGTAAGGCGGTGACTGATGAACCAAGTCCAATCCGGAGACCAGTGCCAGAACAGAGCTTCGCTCTGCGGCAGGTGACGATACCAGTCCCATTCGACGGTCTCCCACAAGTGAGAGATTCGAGCATACAAATCGTGCTCGCGCTCACTCGATCCGTTGAAATATTGCCGGGCGGCGAGCAGTCCTTCCATTAGGAACGAAGTCTCTACCAGATCGCCGCCGTCATCGAACATGTCGAATACGGGTAGCGTCTGCGCTGTCGATCCGTCTATGAAATGCGACCAGACGCCATGGTAGCGGGGCGCTTTTTCGAGGAAGGTGACGATCTTGGTCGGGACTGGCTTAGAACGATCCTCGACAAGAGGGGCAAGCGTCCCTTGGCCAGCAAAACGAGGGGTCACATCAAAGGACTCATGCACCGGATCTTCGATTGTGCGATGTTGTGGGAGTACCTGCCTGCGGACCGCAATCCCATGTCTCTGGTGCGAATCGAGGGCAGTTCCAAACGGAGAAAGAAACCGCGAGTCCTCACGCCCGAGGAGTTTTCGCTCCTCATCGCTCGAGTGGACCGGGAACCATGTCGCACCATGGTGATCCTGGCCCTCTGCATTGGGGTACGATGCTCGGAGTTGGTCGCACTGAAGTGGAGCGACTTTGATTGGCAAAACCTGTCCGTTTACATTCGCCGCGCGATCGTTGCTGGTCGCGTGGATGATGTGAAAACCGAATACTCGGAGGCGCCCCTTCCACTTGATCCAGCGTTGGCGGAGGTGATCTTCGAGTGGAGGCGGAAGACCGAGTTTTCCGCCGACTCGGACTTCGTGTTCGCATCGCCCTACATGGCGGGAGAAAAGCCTTACACCCCCTGGAACATGCAGCACAACCAACTGAGTCCGGCCGCAGTCAGGGCCGGCTTAGGACCGATCGGCTGGCATACGCTGCGCCACACCTACCGGGCGTGGCTCGGAGACAATGGCGAGGCGCTCACGGTGCAGAAGGAACTCATGCGGCACGCATCCATTCAGACCACGCTGAATACCTATGGCGGAGGAATGATGGACTCGATGCGGGAGGCACATGGAAGAGTGGTACGGCAGGCGATAGCGCGTTAATGGACGTCAGTGGACGTCAGCCCATCGCGTAAGTGCAACAGAATCAACAGAAAACTGGCGGAGAGAGTGGGATTGTGTTCCCGCCGATTTCAGAAATCACAGCAACAATGGAAAAATCGTTCTATCCCTTTGCAATCGCAGATACTTTTGAGATGGCTGCGATGAAGTTCGACGATGGTTGACGAAGTCCACAGCAGCCAAAACAGGACGGATTATACCCGAAAAAAGTAACAAAATAGTAACAAGAACTTCGAAACCCTATCCGCTCACGACGACGGTTCGCGCTTTAACTCCGCATCCACTTCTGCCGGATTCTACGCGCTCTGCTGTGACGAACCGCTCCGACGATGGAGCTACGCGTTAAGCTCCGGCGAGCCCCAGAGGTATCGGCGATGTTTGCCCAGCCTGAATATGGGGATTGGATCGGCGGTCCGCGAGCGTTTGCTCTGGTCAACCACCCAGCTTTCTTTCACTTTCAGCCGTTCGGCAAGCTCCGCCGTAGTTAAGACCTCATGAGGGAACGCTGAGGCTGGCTCTGGCTGTTCACGTTTCTTCATCCTTCCTCCTTTCCGGTCGGACATCAGTTCCCTGTCGCCCGCCGCAGCACCGCTTGTACTTCTTGCCGCTTCCACAAGGGCATGGATCATTGCGTCCGATCTTTTCTGGCTTGGACTCCGCTTTCGCGGACAGCACCCGTTCGTAACCGGGGACAGATTGCAACGCTTCAGCCAGAAGTGCACTTGCCTGCTGGTCAACGGCGACGACTTTCCTTGCGAGGTCCTGCGGTAAATTGACATTTATTGCAGGCACGCTGTTCATCAGGGCAGCCTTTTCTGAGAACAACCGAAGTGCTTTCACAATTCGCGGATCATCCACTAGCGGTACGCGCACATTGTCGGCAACGTCAGTAGTGTTGAAGTCGTAGGTGGCAGCGTGGTTCGGAATGAAGAGGATATCCCACAGCTTGCCTCCGTCTGGCAAGCTGTGCGGTGTGCAGTCTAGCCACGGATTGCCGTTGTCGGGGTCGTATACAGCGTGTGGCTCAGCCTCGATGAACAAAGTCCCATGCTGCCACACCGCCCAGCCAAGCTGCATCCTCCCGCCGCTCTCCTTCTCGATTCGGTCTCGAATATTGGGATAGCAGTTGTTTTTCTGAGCCCCCTCATGCGGACTGACCCGAAGAACGATAGCGTCCTCATCGGTACCGAGGACTTGCCGCAGCTTTCTGACCGCATCTGAATTTGCCGCTGGTACAAAAATCATGTCTACGGATTTTACGCTGATGTCAACTGAGCTTTTGTTTGGCAGTGGACTACCAGCGAAGGGGCCTTGAAGATACGCAAGCGTAGGCGGAAAATAGAATCATTATGGCAACCAGAGTTTTCACAGCATTTGATTACGACCACGACGAGTTCCTGCGGACGGCATTAGTCGGTCAATCCAAAAACGAGGACAGCCCATTTGAGATTTGCGATTATTCGGTGAAGGAACCGTTCACTGGTGACTGGAAGAAGAAAGTGCGTGAGCGCATCAAGAAATGCGGACAGATGATCGTCCTTTGCGGTCAGCACACCGATGAGGCAACGGGCGTCAGCGCCGAGCTTGAAATCGCTCAGGATGAAGAAATGGCGTACTTCCTGCTGAAGGGGTATTCCGACAAAACTTGCTACAAACCAAAATCGGCAAAGCCCGGCGACAAAATGTACGACTGGACTTGGCCTAATCTGAAAAAGCTGATTAAAGGGGATCGCTGACTTGGCTGCGGGTCCGAAGCCCGGAAGCAAACTGCAAAGCCGGACTCCCGAGGAATACGGCGAGAAATACCAAGACCATCTACTGGAGCAGTACAAGTTGTTCGTCCAGACATCGCAGCATGTCAGTGACAAACGCCAAAACGCCAACAATTACCTGCTGACGCTTAATTCTTCGTTGGTCACGCTGTTCGTTGTTTTCCTTTCCACGTTTGGGCATCACCGATGGAATGCACTGATCCCCGGTACGGGGCTGATCGTCTGTTTCATCTGGTATTCGCTGGTGGATTCTTACAAAGATTTGAACACGGCTAAATTCGCCGTCATCCACGAACTTGAGAATCAGCTTCCAGTCGCCCTGTTCCGACATGAATGGTGGGTCTGCGGGCACAATCGGAAAAAGAAGGATAAACCAGTCGAGGACATCTACGTACCTCTCACGCACCTTGAACGCTGGATACCAATTGCGTTCGCCTTGCTCTACGTCGGTTTGACTGGGTATGCCCTCTTCGCCCCGGTGGACAAGAAGCCCGAACCGCATCCGACTGCCGCGCAGAAACAGGCTCAGCCATCAGTGCAGCAAGAGCATCCAGCCTCGGAGTCTAAACTGAAAGACGAACCGAGGAACAAATGAATGTTCCCGAAATTAAGGCTATCCAGCTAACACCCGAAGAACTTGCCTTCCGCCAGCAGATGGAAGCGGAATTTTCGGGCGGCAGCCCTTATTCAGGTAAAGCAGCCCGCTCGTTATTGGAATCACTGAGCACTCGCGGTGTGATTCCTGAGGCTAGGGTTCGTGATTTCACTGACCCGTTTCCGGGAGGACATGGGAAATCTCATAAGGATGTTTTTGAGAACAATAGTCGTCAAGGAGACGACATCGTTGAACATCCGAGCTTTGTGAGCTATCTGCGATATTTTATGGACGGCCCGCAACTCCCAGCCAATACTATCGAGGGGTTTCGGAAGATTCTCATCGAAGATTCTGGGACAAGTGGCATGGTGATGGATCAACTATGCAAATTTGTCCGAGCAGAGACTAGAAGGCTGGCATTAGAACGTGGCGCAGCAAGAGAAGAATTTTGGAGACTTGCACAAGAAGTTGGGTATTTAGACGCAGCCACGATACGGGACGCTGCGGGCGGTGCAGGTAAGTAGCCAGTGATGTTTCCGCATTCCGGGTTCTCGGGCTGGCTGCGTATGCTTTCGTCGCCCCGCCGCAGCATTTCTTGTACATCTTTCCAGAACCACACGGGCACGGATCGTTCCGCCCCAACCTCGGATATGATGCGTCGATTCACCTACCGTGTCTCCCGATCCAGCCACTTCTCGACTCGCACCGGACGCCAGTCCTCCAGTTCTTGCAGCAGGTCGGCAGGAGATTCCCGCGCTAGCACCAACGCCCGGTTCTCCGGCTTCAAAAATTGCTCCTCCACCGCATGGTCGAACATCGCCAGCAGTGGCGAATAAAACCCCAGTGTATTCAGGATTCCACAAGGCTTCGCATGGAGACCCAGTTGCGTCCACGTCACCACCTCGCAAAACTCCTCCAGTGTGCCGAATCCGCCCGGCAGGGCAACGAAGGCATCCGACAGATCGGCCATAAGGGCCTTGCGCTCGTGCATGGAGTGGACGACATGGAGTTTCGTCAGCCCCTTGTGCCCGACCTCCCGCGCCATCAGGTGTTCGGGGATGACGCCCTGTGCCTCGCCGCCCGCCCTCAGCACGGCGTCCGCGATTATTCCCATGAGACCCACATTCCCGCCGCCGTACACCAGACCGATTTTCCGTCTTACCAATTCCGCAGCCATCTCCTCAGCGGCAGCACGGTATTCCGGACGGCTACCCGGACTGGAGCCGCAGAAAACGCAGATTCGTTTCATGCAAGTGATTCTAAATGTCGATGCCACAACTGAAGGAAAATCCGGGACAAGTGCCGCTTCACTGACCCTCCTCAACTCTTTTTTTTCGTCACCAGAACTGGAATTCATTTGATCAGCAGTATGTACACGATCCGTTTTCCTCGAAGCATTTGCAAAGCTATTTGGACAAACACAGCTTCAGGTACAATCGCCGCGAGTCCGGGTGATTCAGCCACATCGGGGATGAGTACCGCACCGCCCCGGATGCGTCCCGAGAAATAGGATTGATTTATGAGCGTGCTGCAAGAACTGAAGAAGCCGGAGTGGATAATTGCGATTGGAACGGTAATCCTTGTTGTGCTGACTCTGGGCGTGTTCGGACTGACGATTCTGCTGGTGCCGGACGACAAGTGGTCGGTATTGCGTTTCTTCCACTGGCCATTGGTCGCAATTCCGCTCATTGCAGTCGGAGGAATGGTGATCGCCGCTGTGCTCAATTTGAAGACAGCGAGACTAAGGGCGCACGGGATTTTGGAGCCGCCTAAAAAGAATCAGAACGCCTCTCCGCGCTGGTGCGAGGAGATGGTCAAGGACGATTCAAAGAAGATGAACCAAAGGATACTCGCCGTCAAATGGGAGCCGCACCGAGCCTTTGAAAGCAGTGATCCGTATGTCGATGTCACCATTACATTCGTGAACGCCACCGTCTTTAATTTGAAGAAACCACAGATCATTCAGGGTAAAGCCAAGTTCCGAAGACAACCACTGACCTCCCCGCCTCAACTGGAGCAGCCATTTGCCATGCCGCACGGAGAGAAAACGTGGATCAAGGTTAGGCAATTCCTCTCTTCGGGTATGGCCCGCGAGATTCAGGAATCCCTTAACTCTGGCCGAGGGACAACCGTGTTGGATTTCAGCGAGGTTCACATAATCTTCGATACGGAATGCCCAGACTGTCCACCCGGACAGTTCGACTGGGTTGGGATCGACAATGTTTCCCTGACCGACACAACCACTATCTAACTCTTACTTTGCTTAAGTTTCCTTTGCGAGAGCGCGACGGGGTAGGATACTCACGCACCCAACCAACCCAACCAGCGGAGTGTACCCCCAAAATTGTGATTCTGAGCACAGAAATGGCATCGGCGATCCTGCTAGCGTCGTGCAACCAATTTACAGACTTCCTTCCCCCAAGACAGGAAGTGCGATGCTCCGCCACGAACATAGACATAAGGTGCTCGCGAAACTGACCAATGCCCGGTGCGAAATAGAAGCCGCGCTGAACCTGTCAACCCCAGCCGCACGATACGATCCCGTCGTCATTCCGGAGCCTCTACGCCACAGGCTCTCAGCCATGGTTGATGACCTTAATGGCATGCTACGCCAGATCGAAGGCTCGCAGTGATCACCTCTCTGATATGCCCAAGCACAGCATAACTGTCGCAGCCTTGCTTTTACCGATTACGTGCGGATGCAGACTTACACCCATGTGCTCGCACCGGGCAGGCGGTTTGCAACACCATCGTGGGCCGTCGAATGATGCCGAGTTGAGTGAGTAGCTTGTCTTTTCCATAATGTTGCGTAAGCGTCCGAGTTGCACCGTATTGCTAAGTGTCCACGAATCGGTTAAGTGGACACTTCGGCAGATGTGGGAGTGAGATTCCAAGGTAACAGTTCGTCGATGCGATTGATGGGATGGTCGGCGATACGCGTCAGCACTTGGCGTAGATAGGCTTCGGGATCGAGATTGTTGAGCTTCGCCGAACCGATCAGGCTGTAGATCGCAGCGGCGCGTTCTCCACCCGCGTCTGATCCGGCAAACAGGTAGTTCTTCCGGCCCAGGACCACGCCACGCAAAGAGCGTTCGGCGGCGTTGTTGTCGATCTCGATGTGTCCATCTTCTATATAGCGCGTCAATGCGACCCAGCGCGAAAGCGCGTATCGAATCGCCACCGTCGTCTCCGACTTGCGCGAGAGCTTCGACAAGGTCGTCTCGAACCACTGTCGCAGAGAGTCAAGCAGCGGTTTCGATTGCGTCTGGCGCACGGCGCGGCGCTGGTCCGGGGGCTTGCCGCGGATCTCTTCTTCGACGCCGTACAGCGCGCCGATCCGCTGCAGCGCTTCGCTCGCTACCGGCGAACTGTGCGCTTGCTCCAGATCGTAGAAGTGACGCCGCACGTGCGCCCAGCACGCCGCTGGTTGGATGCGACCGTCTTCATAGAGCTGATTGAATCCCGCATAAGCATCCGCCTGCAGCGTGCCGCGAAACTTTTCCAGATGCAGCGCGGGATGTTCGCCTTTGCGATCGGGGGAGTAGGCGAACCACACCGCCGGAGCCCCCGTGTCACCCGCAGGACGATCATCGCGAACATAGGTCCATATGCGCCCCGTCTTGGTCCTGCCCTGGCCCGGCGCCAACACCGGCACCGGTGTGTCGTCGGCGTGCAACTTACTCGCGGTCGTCACGTAGCGACGCAGCGCTTCCACCAGCGGCTCCAGCAACCGACTGCTCCCGCCTACCCAATCCGCCATCGTCGAGCGCTCCAGTTCCACACCTTGACGCGCGTAGATCTCCGACTGCCGATACAGTGGCTGATGGTCGCAGTACTTCGAGACCAGCACATGCGCCAACAGCCCTGGCCCGGCTAGCCCGCGCTCGATCGGGCGACTTGGTGCTTCCGCCTGCACGACGCAGTCGCACTTCGTGCAGCTCAGCTTTGTGCGAACATGACGAATCACCAGGAAACTGGCGGGCACGTACTCCAGCATCTCCGAAACATCTTCGCCCAACTTGCGTAACTCGCCCTGGCATTGCGGGCACACGGTTTCTTTCGGCTCGTGCCGACGCGTTTGCCGCTGGAGATGATCGGGGAGAGCACGGCGCGCGGGCTTCGTTGCACTGGCAGTCGAACCGGCAGGGACCGAAGCCGGTTCGGGCGGCGTGGGCTCTTTCTCGCTGCGGTTGGATTCCAACTCCTCCAGTCGCAACTCCAACTGCTCGATCTGCCGCGCCAGCTTCTCCGACTTCCGCCCAAACTGCATGCGGTGCAGCTTGACCAGCAGCAACTTCAGATGTTCGATTTCCCGCTCGCGCGAGAGTAACTGCTCTTGGGTGGTGGTGAGCTTATCTTCGGCGGAAACTAACTGCTCGTGTTGCGCCAGGATCAATGCGCGCAGTTCCTCGGTGGGAAGCAGGTTCAGATCGGGGAGCGCAGTTACCGCCATGCGCGGAGTATCGCATGAATGCGCGTCTTTTCATCGGCCCGTGTGCGAAAAAAGTTGTGGAAAGAATCTCGCACGTTATACCGACGCCTGCGGCTCCCAGGTGCGCTCTGGTCGTCGCCAATCGATGCCTTCCAGCAACATCGATAACTGCGCTCGCGTCAGAGAAACCGTGCCACTGGTGGCTTGCGGCCACACGAAACGCCCGCGCTCTAGACGCTTCGCGAACAAACACAACCCGTCGCCATCGAACCATAAAACTTTGATCAGATCGCCGCGCCGCCCGCGAAACACAAACACGTGCCCCGAAAAGGGACTCTGTTCCAGCTTCGTTTGTACTTGCGCACTCAGCCCGGTGAAGCCCCGGCGCAAGTCGGTCACGCCCGCCGCAATCCAGATCCGCGTGTTGGCCGGCAACGCCATCATGCTTGCAGGCATTCCAGCAACACGCGAACCAAAGCCGGATCGACGCTGCCTTCGATGCGCACCTGCGCTTGTCGCAGTTTGATGTGAATGGTGCTGGGTTGCGTTTTCGGAAGATCGGCGACCGCACGCTCGACCGCGATCGATGCGGGCAAACTCTCCGTCACCCGGACCGGCAACAACTTCATCCCCGCCTTCTGCTCCCCAAGTCTTCCCGCCTGGTAGAGCCGACGCCAACCAAACACCTGATTCGCGTTCACCCCATGCGCTCGCGCTATCCTCGCCACCGACGCGCCGGGCACCAGTGTCTCTTCGACAATCCGCCGCTTCTCGGCGATGCTCCGCCGCTGCCGCACTGGCGCGACCGGACTCGGTTTGTCTCTGGGAATGACTGCTACTTGCTGGGAAGTGTCCATCTCCGCTCCAAGTGGACACAATCTCTAAGTGCCCACTTCGCGAGAATGGCTCTCACTCATCCGCCTGTCCAGACGGCCCTCGGCGTACGCTTACAATGTTGCGGGCAGGATTCCGAAACCAAATCGCATACGAAAACGAAACGTTGCCGAGCGGCTCACCCCGTGCCGAGAAACAATTGCAGCAAAATCGCCCAAGCGTTTTGGCAGACTTGCAAGGACAGAAGATTCTCAATCGTAAAATGGGCCGGCCAATCACAGAGGCGGTCCTTATTTTTCTTTGACTTACCTTTGCGGGCTTTGCTCCTCTCTTGAGGGAATGGGTATAGATTGGGTAAACTTTTTTGGGTAAACTCGGGAGATTAAAAATCTCCCGTCCTGCCGCCGATGGTGCGGCGACGTAGGATGGATGCACTATGGCTAATCTTCCCGGTCCTCAGCCCGACGTGCAGTTCTGCCCTCGTTGCAAGGGTGATCTGCGCAACGTTGCCCGAGACGAGATGCGCTCAAAGGGGTACAAGCGGAAGGACGGCACAGTATCAGAACACACTCACACTTACGAATGCCGAAGCTGCAAGCACCGCTTTGAGATCAACGAAGAGCAATAAAATTCAAAAAGCCCATCAACCTCCGTTCACTTCTTGGGCTTCTCTTCCCACAGGCGCACCATTTTCGGATTGTCGATCTTGCGGTACTCAGCGGCAGAGTTGCGGAGAATATCAGCTTGGTCTTTGTAGCTCGCGGGCATCTTTGCCGCCTCGGCCTCCAACAACTCGGCAACAAAATCCACAACGCGCACGAGGCGGGGTTTCATATTCTCCATGTTTCGCTTCCCTCTTTTGAGGATTGAACCTTTCAAAGCACGAGATAGTAACTGGGCCTTCCACGTCTGACCCGCCTTACCAAAGCTCGGTCAGTCTCGGCGCAGTCGCATGCACCCGTGTTTTTCATGTTGCTGCAATGGTCCGATGCGTGTATGTACTGCGCCCTGCTGCCGAATTGCTGGACCAATTGCTCCTTGACCAACTTGTCCCAGTCGCGGTTCGTAATCTCTTTGCCTCGGAACGGAAGCAGAAGCCGCCGTATCGGTTCGTGCGTCTCAGAGACAAAAGCCCAACTCATTATGACGGCCTCCTTCACCGACCCAACAAATCCCACCAAGGTGATTTTTGCTCTTGCGCCAAAGGCAAGGTAGAAATCTCGGCGGGGCCGTCATCGCGGCAATTCGCTCAACGCGTAAGTCAATGCACGCTCGATGGTAGGCTCTTGTGCCGAAGCAAAATCGGGCCACAACACCCAAGCGAGCCTCTCATCCACCGCGTCTGCACCTCCGATGTTCTCTAGCCGATAGCAGCGCACGTCAAACGGTATCGTCGGGTTGCCGAGATATCGAATGACTTCGATTCGGTACTGCCTGTTTCCCTTTTCAACCTCCACGGTCCGTACGACTATGTGACCGCTAGAGATGGCAAAATCCTTCAATCGCAAAAGCGGGTCATCTTCCATGGCAGCTATTCCTCAATCCGTTTCACCGACTGCCCATCACCCAACTTAACCGCCGCAAACTTGCGGCCCGCGCCCCGCTTTGCCCGCTTGGCTTTGGTAGATGTACACGTACTCTTTATCTTGCGCCATGCTGTCGCCTTCAAATGTTTGCATTGGGTCTTTCAGGTTGCCGCCAAACAATCCGTACTTTGCCATGCGCTTGCTACCTCCGATGCAAGCATACCAAAAACTGTCACCACGCAAACTTTTCAATCGGGCTTCGGCGGCCATAGCGTATTCGGCGCACTAGCATCGCTTGCGCCCGCTGCATTTTCGCCCACCAACCGCGCTAGGGTTTGTTGACGTTGCATGTCCTTGATGAGCCGCTCTTGTTCTTGGACAACAGGGAAATAGACACGACTAAGGTCATCGCTGCGCAGTTCGTTCGCAAGCCCGAGGTCTTTCGCAATTGCACTCAATAATCTGAGTAGGCGCTCACTCACAACGTGATTTGGGAGGGGCTTCAGGTGGAATGCCGCGAACAGTTCGGCCCACGCGTCGCGCACCTCGGGCGACTCGCTGAATACGACATCAATTAGATTAAGCGCCCGAACGCCATTATCAGAATGAATCTGTGCTCGCTCCTGCATCAACATTGAGAAAACATAAAGCTTCTGCCTTTGTCGCTCGCTGGAGCGCTCAGCATCCCGCCTAAGTGTTTCCGCGAGTTTTGCCGCCGCCATCGGTGCTCTCCACGTGGCAAAAGCAGCTAGTGCCGTGGCAATTGCACTGAAGATTGCCGCTAACAAAGCAAGTTGTTCACTCATCGAATTCTCGAAGCTTCACTATTTTGGCATTCACAGGCCCATGTTTGGCATTCACACGCATAAACGGCTGCGACAAGAAATCAACGGGCAACTGAAAATCTATCTCGGAAACATCACCTTGGGGCCCGATATTGACGCCCTGAACCAAAGACGTGTTTGGCGGAATCGACACTTTCAGCTTTACTGCAAAACCGCTCCCCACGTCCTTGTAGGTGCCATCGTATTTGACCCCGCCCGCATCCACACCTACAACTTTTCCATTCCTGAACACAAGCATTGCGAAGCCCTGCTGCGAAGCACCTGTTATGTAGACCGCATAGAATCCATTGATGGATGTGTTCACAATACCTCGAATGTCTCGTGAGTTTAGGAGAAAGCCTAGTGCGCCGTT
The DNA here is from genome assembly GCA_963719865.1 of uncultured Acidobacteriota bacterium. GTDB lineage: Bacteria > Acidobacteriota > Terriglobia > Terriglobales > Acidobacteriaceae > Sulfotelmatobacter. The sequence goes on from CAVRDS010000018.1 coordinate 217,415, forward strand.
TCGGCGTTGTCAATTGATCTTGTCAGGTTTCACGCTCACGCGCCCGATGCCCCGCAAGCTGCGCCGATTGAAATGCTCAACCATTTCTCGGCGGTAGGGTTAGGCGCAACAGCAGCAGAAGAACGGTGGCAAGGGCCGGGCGTAAAAAGGAGGACATTTGATGATGCACTCCGGGTAAGCGGAGCAGAGTAACACGATTCTTGGTCTTACGAGCCCGATTTCCGAGGTTGGCCCCGATGCACGGAATCCCAAAGGGTAGAATCGTGGAGCCTATGGCCAAACCTAAGCCGAAATCACAGCCCACGTGGACAGATGTCAAAGCAAAACTCGCAGATTTTGATCGGGCAGCACTGCTGGGATTGATTCAGAGCCTCTATGCCGCGCACAAAGAGAATCAGACCTTTCTTCATGCCCGATTTGGCTTGTCCGAGGACGTGCTGGAGCCGTACAAGAAAACCATTGATCGGTGGCTCTGGCCCGACCTGTTCCGGAATCAGGACACTTCGGTCTCCCAAGCCAAGCGTGCCATCACTGATTACAAGAATGCGGTTGGTGATCCGGAGGGACTGGCAGAGTTGATGGTTTTCTATTGCGAGCGGGCGGCTGGATTTTGCAGCGACATTGCCAGTGACGATGAGGCATACTTCAATGCGCTGGTGCGGATGTTCGAGCAGGCGCTCAAAATCCTAAACGCACTATCGGTCGAGCGCCGCGACAACCTTCTAACCCGGTTGGATAGAGTGCGAGTGATCAGTCATAAAATTGGCTATGGAGTCGGAGACGACATGGATTTCCTCATGTCGAAGTTCACGCCGAAGCGCCAGTAAGCCGATTCTGTGGCGATCTGGCTACCGGGAGGAATTGAGGGGTCTCAGCAATCGATGGCGCTGGACACAGTCCAAAGGACAAGACAGGGACACATTCATGCTGCTCTGAGCACGCCTTCGGCATTGAAAACAGTTTCTACGTTGATGCGGAGGGACTCCACAGCCCTGCCTGTCTCTGCCAATCGGGTCATCGACTCGATAATAAGGGTCAACTCGGTTGCCGGAATTTCACGCACCTTGGCGATGAGTTCCAGATTGTACTTGGCCGTTTTCGCTCCGTCCCCGGCTAACTGTGCCTTTTGGCTCCGCAGCGTCCCTCCCACCATCCGGAAAAGGTTGATCAGGGAGTGGCTGCCGCAAGCCGTGCATGCATCATGCGGGCTGTTGGTGATGGTTTCACAATCAACGCAAAACACGGCATTGAGGAGGGGAACTGCGCCTAAGCCTCTTTCCGTATCGGCGGCGGTATTCATATCTGACCCCTAAGCAAGAGATGCTCATAGGATACGCTCAGTTTTTTCATTTCGGGGTTGCGGCATCCCTCCAGAAGCCGATTCTACGCGGTTTCGGCTGGCGGACGGGGTTCGGGTCGGCTGGGGCGTTTCAGAGGCGCTGGCAGCCTTTGTGACCAACCCTGCAGACCATATCGCGAGTCCCGCGACCCCCGGCAGCAACGCTGTAAAATGACTCCATACGTATCGGCGAGAACACAAGCACGTCTAGTTTGACGCTAAGACAGGTAATTTTGCGATGGCCAAGAGATCAAACAAAAGCACTACTGTCGGCGAACCAGCCAAGGCGATTCTCTCTGTACTTCTGACGGAGTTTCGAGAGAAAGGATTTGGGACGGGGGAGCTACGGAACACATATCGTGGGTTATCGCCAGCCGCACTTAAATCAGCCTGTGTAGGCGGAAGACTCTCAGATGTAGATTTCGACCTTGCGATGAGTGAGTTGGATGAGGGCGACTTGGTTAAGACCGGACCCATGACGGCGTACGAGAACCCTCCCGGATCAGACGTTGTCATCCTCGCCCTTTACAGCAAGAACGAATACTCGTACCTCACGGAAGAGGGATATAAGGCGGCAGCAAGATTAGGTGTAACAAGGCCGCCAAGACTTCCCGTCCCGAATGTACACATATCGGGAGGAACGTTTCATCAATCTCCAATTGGTGTGGGTACTCAGGTGTCACAGACGATCAACATCCAGCAGCAGCAAAACATCGTCGCCGGGGACTGGGAGCACTTGGCGAAGGTGCTCCGCACTGCTGGAGTCTCTCAGCCGGAATTGGACGCGCTCTCGACGGCGGTCAAGGAAGACGGGAAGACGATGGGGGCAAGGGTGAAGGGCTGGATTGAGAAGACCGCCCCGAAGGTTCTCAGCGGCGGTGTTAAGATTGGCGTCTCAGTTGGCCAAACTCTGCTCGTCGAATACCTGAAACAATATTACGGTCTTTCGTGATGACAATTCTCCGTAAAGACTTGAAAGAGTTCAAGAGTTCATTTGAGTTTCAGCTTTTCGCCTCAAAGAGGCGATAGCGTATCGCCCTTGCTGGACGCCACAACCAGAAATCCCTCAAACTTGAGCACGGCCACGTCAGATTCTTCATCACGAAAATCGACGTATTTGACACTGGCGAGAGCGTTTGTCGGTGCCGCACCGGAGCAGTTGGAGCCACGGCTTTTATCGGCATCGGTTCCGAGTTCTGGGATTGCCAGAATGGTTGTGCGGGTCGAAACGTCGATCACGCGACCAGTACCATCGGCTATGCTTACTTCCGAAAAGCCCAATAGGTCTGATTGATGTACGACTCGTGCTGCAAACCAAACCGGGTATCGGGACGGGGCTTACCTCGGATTAACGAAAATATGTCCGCCAGAATCGATTTGCTCTCTCCAAAATAGGAGTGCCCGAGTAGTCCTGTATCTACATTGGTAGCATCGATAGCATCGTAGCCGTTGAAAATGTTGATGTGAGGATCGGAATCGCCCACTCGAATGAAGTGATGATAGACGTGGGACGCAAACAAAGCCCAGTCGTTGGAGGATTCATAGATAGTGAAGTGATTGGCTGTTCTGGGCAGCGACTTCGCTAGTTGATCGAATATGCTGACATTGATGTCTGGTGCTGCTAGCACGATCTCTTGAAGACGCGGTCGAAGTGTTCGGTGCTCATCAGCAATCTGCTTCAGCGCCCCCACCAATGCCCGGTTGCCCATGCTGTGCGCAATAATATGAACAGTTGTGGCTTCCGTTTCATCCACAATGAATTCAAGGAACTTCTTGAAGTGCGGGGTACTCCAAGCCACGCTTTCTTCGTCTGCCGCGTATGCAGCCGGATTTCCTCTGGAAGGCCAACTGTAAAGAATCGATGCGCCTCCAAATCCGAGGTCATATGTTATTTGCCCAAGCCGCCTCTCCGCGTCCTCAAATGTGTTGGCATATCCATGGACGAAAATTAGCACCTCCTTGCTATGCTTATCTGCCAAATGCTTCTGCACCCCTTGCAGAAATGTTTTTTGGTCTTCCGCTACGGTGTCCAAAACGACGACATGCTTGTTGGGGTCTTCTCTGAGTTCCAGCTTCAACATTGATGGGCGCTCCATCTTGCCCATGCGGTGGTCGCGGGGAATGCTGACAAGGGCATACCCGTACGCCATTCGATCACCATCAGCTTCGTCCGCGGTGTATACAGCGTGGTCTCCCGCCTTTGTTTCTTTTCTGTCTGTCGCGTAGAAGATTTTCACTTGCTGATAGTTTTCCTCTGGTGGAGGAGGCGGTGGTGGTGGGACCATGACGTTGAAAGTCACGGTGCACGATACGCTGCGGCTCTTCGATAATGTACGAACTGTTACTTCATGCTGCCCCGGCATCAGACCAGAGGTATTTATCACAGCCTCGTTTCCCTCTGCCTCAATTTGGCCTGCATCGGCGGACCACTCTAGCTTGGCAGTCTCGGGAACATTTTCCGTGCGCACTCTTACATGGAGAATCTGCCCGGAGACGATAGTAGATTGATCCACGTTGCATTTTGCCAAAGGGGCGTTCTTCATCTCCATAGTCTGAACCGCGGGGCTGGTATTCGGTCGGTTCTCCATGGTCTGAGCACCCATTGATTGCTGCGCGGTGGCCTTTGGAGATGTGGCCAAAGTCAGCCCGAAGAAGGAAATAAGGATCGCGGCAAACACCTTTCGAGTCATGGCAGTCCCCTCAAATCCGTGTCAGACTACCAGAGAATTGGATCAACAGGGTGAGCAGCCATCACGTGTTCTGGAATCAGAACAGGTCAAACGTAAGGTTCGACCGATGAGCTGTCATGCAATGTCTCGTTCGCACTAGTCGGCAGGCTGGCTACCCGGAGATTTTCGCAGTCTGGAAGGTTGCACCCGCCGTTATTCCGGCGAATCGGGTTCGAGTAGGCCAAAGCCGAAGCCTTTGTATCCGGCGACTGTGTGGCGGAGTACCAAAATGACCTTGGACGAATTCCGCCAGTCGCTCACAGCGACCGAACCGCCAGCCGGACTCACGCATGCCGATGTCCCTCGGGCCAGAGACAATTTCGTCGCTCCACTGGTCGCCGCGTGACTGGCGTCACTGTTGCCGTGCAGTGGGCGTGGAGGATCAGGAGGAACATCGACTTGGCTCTCGGCTGAGAGATCCAACTAGGGACCGACGAGGTAAATGAACAACCATTTACTGGGCGGCCGAGTTTGAAGCTTGGTATCCTGTTTCGTGTTTGTTGGTTCTTCGACGAACGGATCGCCATCCTGCTTCATGTACGCTTCCATCAGGGGGGCAAACTTTGTGTCTGCATGAACCCTCCACGTTCTCCCGGCGTGGCGAAACTGAGCGAAGATGGCCGGATTTCCTTTCTGGGACTTCGATGGTTCGCGATCCCACCCATCCAACCTTTTCCACTCTGGGTGGGCTGCTTGGTGTGGGATTACCGCCGAATTGATGAAGTCTGCGAATGAGTCATAAACGTGCATCTTCTGGCTGATTTTGGAAGGGCGAGACTTGTTCTTGTCTTGAGGGGATTTGAAATCCGGGCTGGGCACGCCGGGCTTGAGATCGGTAGTCTTTAGGATTGTCTTTACACCGAAATTGGTGAATTCAATGTCCAGCCTATCACCCCGATCAGCACTCACCCGACCCAAGCCAAACGAGGGATGTTCAATCCAGTCCCGTATTTTCCAGTTCATGGCAATGTTGTTGAACATTCCAAGAATCGTGCAGAAACATCGTTGTTGGTCTGAGGCAAGCTTCCCGTTGGCGTGGAAACTGAGATTAGCTTGCCGTGGTCCGTCACGCAATCCCCTGCGTGCCCCTCCCATTCCCAACCGCACTGGCAACGAACGGAGTCCCACAATCGCGCCTTTTTTAGAAGTCCCTTGCATACGGCACATGATCTCATCCACATGATTTTCACCCAACTCTTATCGTGCCGATTCCGGCGAAAGCGTTTCACCCTCTGCCGCCCAGCGTATTCAGCAACAGGCCCGTTTTCCTCTCCACGCACAGGTTGGGCAGATGCTATGTTTCCGGTGTTCTCAGTGTGCAGCGGACGAACCAGATTGGGAATGGCCCCGAGGTGTGGGGCACTGGACAGGCTGAATGGCACCGCCGTGCCGAATGGCATCACGTTTAGGCCATTCTCGACTAACTTCGACGGTTATAAGTTCGGGCGTGCTGGCGGCAGGGCACTTGAGAGTTTGCTGACTAGGCTCAACGATCACGGGTCTACACCTTCGCCGCCAGTCCAACACGAATACCGCTGTAGCCACAAGTCCTATGGGTCGGGCAGATTCATGTCATCACTCACGAGTCTGCAACTGCACTGCATCTAACGCCAATGTGTCGGGGGTCTCTTGAACTCGGATTTCAAAACCACACAATCTCTTGCCCATGCTGTCAGCGACATCGCGAGCGTTAAGCTTACCCCACGCCCCTACAACCGATTTGCTCCAGACGAAACTATTTGGTGGCTGGTGCCATCAAGTGAGTGGCCAGCGTACAAGTTCGGGAAGCTCTTTTTCGAGCCACGGACAGAGAGACTTCCGGATCGGAGCCCGGATAGCATCTATTTTGGGTTCTACGTCGAGAAAGGTTTGAGCCCGGTTGTCGGAAACATCTACCCTCGAACTTGGATCATGGGCGATGAATGGTTCTGGGATGACTTTTTGGCGCAGTTTCAATCGGGACTTCCGGAATCGTCTCCTGCTGAGCAGATAATTACAATCACCGCAGGACCCGCCCGACCCCCTGACCGACTTCATGAGCCATCGGAGGAAATCATGCCCTTGCAGGAGGAAGGCTTCAAGGCAAGCCGACTCTTTTTCAAAGTACACGGCATTAGTGAGATTGAACTGATGCAAAAAGACCTGAACCCCGCCCACGGCGACATCACAGAATACTTGGCGAGGTCTGTCGCCACTGCGAACTCGACTGCACGGCTCGGCTCGATCTTGCGCGACTTGCCGTCATCCTTTGATTGGGCTTGGATTGACTTTCAGGCTGGTAGCCTGCTCAGAGGGTCGGATCAAATCACAACGGCGGACTTGTGGGCGCGATATTTACAACCGTGGCGACAATGGCTGCGATGTGGCGGCTGATCGCCGCGCTGTCTAGACGCACGGTTCTGTTCCTCCACGTCAGGGGGACCAAAGCTAGACAACGATATTAAATGGAAATTACACGGATTGAGCAGTCCATCGAAGTCGTCCGGTCGATAAAGACGGCTGCTCCTAATATATGCGCCACCGAACTGTACTGCGAGGGCCGGCTGCTGCGTCTGGGACTGACGGCATGGAGCAAAGGCATTCGTTGCCCAACTGAGTTGCTGGTGTCCGGCATCAGTTCAATGGGATGAGAGGATCATGCCGAGGATCGGCGATGTGTTTTCAGACTGAGAGTTTCAATTATGCTTATTTTTTCCCGCCCTCACAAAGGGCAAGTGGTGGGAAACCGGAGGGCACCTTCTGCAACCCAAACAATAGCCCGATCCCCCGGCTGCACATTGGGTCGCAGAGTAGGAGGAATATGAAAACCACAGAGGTGTTCGTTCTCATCCTCGCACTCACCGTTGGAGCGTTTGCCAAAGACCACAGCAGCGAGTATCAGGAAGGCAAGGTTTCGATGTCCACGTCGTCGGGGCACGAGGTCTACACCTTCACGTACAGCGATGGTAGGGTTGGAGATGTCGCCACACGCGAAAAGTTAAGTGCCGACTCGTTGAAAATGATGAAACTGACGGATGGTGGGCCTCCAGTCAAAGTAATGTACCGAATCGGGCACAAGTTTGGCGCTGGAGACTATGTAGCCATACCATCACCCGACGACTCCAAGAAGGAAGGCATCTATTTCCTGACGAGCCACACAGCAGTCACACCTGAAGTGGTAAAACAAGCCGCTGGTGGCGTGCCTGTTCTTCGGTCTATGATGAAAGACCCAGACTCGTTTGTTCTTGAAGCCGTGTATCTGAGGGAATCTACCAACAAATACAGTCAGAAGCACAATAGCGACGCACCTGAATTCTGCTACTTCTTTCGGTCGCACAATTCGATGGGTGGTTATGGAAATACTGGTGAAGCCCTGCTCAATGAAAAGGGACAGATCGAAATTCTGGTGGACAACGAACCAACTGATCGTAGCGGCGTCTACTACGGCATGATGACCTGCACGCCCAAGCGCAGGCTGGCTGACCTCACCGAAGAGGTCAAGACGGCCCTCAACTCGCCAGCGCCCCCAACTCTAACACCAAAGGAGCAAGCCGACCAAGCGCAGCAACGAGCCGACTGCCTCAAATTGGCAGTGAACAATCCAAGCATCGTTTGCAAGTAAAAGAGGAGACCATGAAAAACCTGATTGCGTTTTTCATTCTGCTGACCAGCATCGTTTCGCTGGCTCAGGAGAAAACCAGCCCCACCGCAACAGGAGCCTATTATCACGCTTCATCTGGATATACCCGCCTAGAACTTGCCACAAGCTCCGGGTTCAAGACCGGAGGAATGGGCAAAGCGATGTTGAGCTATGGGGTCGCCAAAATCAAGGGCAAGTGGCTCTATCGCAATCCCAGCGCAAGCCTTCAATTGGCAGACCGCCGCCCCGTATTCACTTTGATCTCGCAGGTTGACGTTTCAATACAAGCTGTCGCCTTAGTCAGACTCGACGTTAAGAAAGACCATCGCGAGGCCCAGTACTGCGAGGCGGGCGCTTGGACGGGGGTCAAGGAGGAGAACATCAACTTAATTCCGTTAACCGTGACTCGCGTGCCCAACAGCAATAACCTGACAATTACTGCCCAAGCGGACGTTCCATCCGGAGAATACCTCTTGATAACCGACGCGGGAAAAGGGTACGACGGCTATGATTTCGGGGTGAAGTAGAGCTACAACGAGTCGGCACGGTTACAAATTGGATGACGGGGTACGCCGCATGACCTTAGACGATTTTCGTCAATCTCTCACCGCCTCTGAACCACCAGCCGGACTCACACTCGCGCTTGCCGGGTTGTGGTGGGATGGCAAGGGCGATTGGAAGCGAGCCCATGAATACGCTCAGCAGGATGAAGGCAGCGACGGATCGTGGGTGCACGCATACCTCCACCGCAAGGAAGGCGACCAGAGCAATGCGGCATACTGGTACAGCAGGGCAGGCAAGCCAGTTTGCCGGGAGCCGCTTGATACGGAATGGCTCAGCATCGTGAAAGAATTGCTGGACTAAGGGCAGGTTTGGTCTTCTGTTCTTGGGATTCGGGTGCGCTGATACGAATCTCATCCCCCATCCAGCACGATCATGCCAAATCAACCCCGAGGCTCGCGACTGGGGGACTCGCTGCTTTACCAGACCGAGACATCGGAAACGACGACCGACGATCTTGGCTTCGTTACGGTTGGAGCCAGTCTCTATCGGGGCGTGCCAACTGACGTGCATTGTTATATGCCATATCCAGAGTGATACACGTGGATGCCCGGTAGAATGCACCGTGATCTTCCACCACTAATGCAAGATCGGCTGCATTGGGATTGCTGATGCACAACGGAAGTAGTAGCTGCGTGCGTCCCCTGTAGTATTGCGGAATCGCAGTCTTGTAATTCCTCTTTACTCTCTCCCTCGCGTTGTCAATCGCACCCTTCAAAAACGTCTGCAATGCATAGTTGTCCATGGCCGAATAAGGTTGGGGAAATCGCTCCTTGTTGTCTGTGATGATGTGCTCAATGTTTGCACGAAGTTCTTTGCGACTGTCCATCACGAGGCACGACGGATCATCAAAATAGTGCGCCATCTCAGGGAGTTGAGAGAACCGCGTCATTTCGAACTGCCCTTTTCGGCACCAAGCCTGAAAATGCCATGGCTGCGTGGCATTTGGGAGGTGGTTGTGATCCGATAGTGCAAAAATCGGTTCCTGATTGGGCGTTACCAAACCCGTGTTGAATGTAATGAACTGCCCATCGTCGGATACTACGATCTTTTCCTCTTCCGCAAAGCAGCGCCGACCTTGTGGATGCGGTTGTTGTGGCGCACGGTGAATGAAACGGAACGGTGGCGGACTTCATGGTTCCCATAGGGACCGTATCGTGGAAGGTATTCCAGCTTGGCACAAGCGTCTTCAAGTCTCTTCGCTTTTTCCTTCGTGTAGAATCCCGGCTGGTAAGTGAAGACTTCTTTGTTCATGGTTTTCCTTTCAAGAAAAGGGGACGCAGTTGCCTGCGTCCCGCCCGACTACAACCACTCCTAGACCGCCGCAGCGGTCGCTTTCTCTGCATATTTGGCAGTCAACTCATCACGTCTGGTCTCGCACGCTTCCTTGGAGTCGATCATGATCGACTCGTCTGGCGCTGTGCTACAGAAGATGCCAAACTTGCTTGTCTCGCCGATACGGCGAACCATCCAAGTCTTGGTCACGGCTGCTGCAATTTTCGCCTTCGCTTTCTCTGCATGCGGCTTCGCCTTCGCAGCGTTGTCCGCTATCCGCCGCGCATCCCTCGCCGCTTTTTCAGCCTTCTTCTGAACAGCTTTTTGCTTCCGTGCCGCTTCTGCTTCGTCGCGCTTCCTTATCTTTGCAAGGTCCCGCGCCGCCGCTTCCGCTTTACGACTTTTCTTGCGTTCAGCTTCTTTTTCTGCGTCAGCTTTCGCCTTGTCCTGCTTCGCCTTCAAGGCTGCGGCGTCCTTGTCACGCTTCGCTTGGATGATAGGCTGCACTTCTTCCCGCTTGAGTTTTCCGCCGCCGACGTAGAGGTATACGGTGTCCGTGCTGGCGTCGACGATGCGGTCGCCTTCCGTCAATTTCTTAAGTTTGTCCTTGACGACCTTGACTTTTTCCAAGGTGTCCGTTGACATCGTCACTTCCTTCTCGCCGAAGTCAACGTCAACCTTCTCGTCCGCCGTTTCGTGAATCTTGGTCACGATGCCTTCAACGTTGTCTACAGGCTTACCGTTCTGGTCAATGATTTTGACAACGTCGCCGACATCCAACGCTGGTTCGTAGGTTCCTTCAAGGATTCCTTTCTCTAGGCGCTGGATATGACGCCGTGAGACGTTGAAATACTTTTCAAGGAACTCGTGCCAATAAATCTGTTCGCCGTTCACTTCCAGCTTCTTGCCTTTGGAACCGTTGCGAACTTCAAAGCGCCGTTTTAGGTCGAACAGCCAAACGCTGTTCTGTTCAAAGAAGTGCTTCAAGGATTCGCCGAGTGCGAGGCAGGCTTCGATGACGAATTGTTCTGTCTGTTCAGCCGGAATAAGGTTGGCAAGAGTCTCAAAGGATATCTCCTGAGAAACCTGCGACATTTGGTCGCTAGGTCTCTGACCGCATAATCTGGTTTCTTCTGTAACCGAACTTCAAGCGTGCCTTTTTGCGGGTAAAGCGCCAGTCGATGGTGACCCGATTCCGATTCATTCTCCGACCCCAGGCCCTGGCTTCCCGCTGCAGATCGCCCAGCGATGGGATTCTGCGCCGTCCCAGGCACTGCCGGGAGAACAGGCTGATTTCGATTTCCGCCTGATTCAGCCAGCTTCCGTGCTTCGGTGTGTAGTGTACCCGGAACCGGTCCCACAGCCAGCCTCCCGCCTTCTCGCCGTACCGCTCCACCACGGCCTTACGGGTGTGCGAACTCAGATTGTCCATGACCAGATGAATGGTGTCGGCCGCCGGATAATGTTCCGCGATCTCCAGCAGATAATCGGCAAACTCGGGCGAGGAACGGTCCGGAGTCACGCGCGGATAATGCCGTCCCGCCTTGGGCTCCACTCCGCAAAATGCGTTGGCCGTGCCGCGGCGTTCGTACTCGCAGTCGCGCCGCAGAACTTGTCCCGGATGCATGGGTCGGCAGGGGCGGAGATCGGCATGCAGGACCACCGGCTTCTCATCGATACACACCACCGGTTCCCGCTCCGAGAGCGGCTTCTCATATAAGGCCAGCACGTCTTCCATGCACCGCAGATACTCCGCGTCCAGTTCCGCCACGCACCACATTTTTTTCCCGCCACGGCTTCAGGTCATGACTCTGGAGCAGGATGCGGATCGTTTCCCGGCCCACCCGCCGCGTCAACCTCCGCTTCACCGCTTCCTGAGCGATGAGTCGCACACTCCACCGCGCCGTGCCTTGCGGCGGCGGGCTGCACACCATCGCGATGATGCGCTGACTCTGGCCCGCGTCCAGCACTCGTTGCTGGCCCGGACGCGGCTTTTCGTACAGGGCCGACTCCAGTCCTTCCTCCTCGTAGCGCCGGGCAATGGCCCGCACCGTCTTGGAGGCTACACCCACATGGCGGGCTACCTGCCCGGCCGTCTGCCCCTGGCCGAGTTCCCGCAGGATCACAGCCCGCCGCAGCACCCGCGCCGATTTCCACCCCTTGTTCAACATGGCGGCGATCTGTTTACGATCCTTCTTGGTTAGCTGGACATGCACCCGATGATAGGCTCGCATGCCTGCACTATGCCGCTCTTTTGCTCCTTCCACGAGTATCTACAGATATACATCTCCATACGGTCATAGACCTAGTTTGGTGCTGTAAAGCTTGTTGCATGGAAAAGCCTCCGTGTGAACCGAAGGCCGTTGCGCCGATGGTGAGTCAGCCTATTGGCTGTCGTCTCGTCCTTTGTTTTGGTATAGCTTTTGTTCGCGTGTTCGCTACTTTAGTCGCTGGCAACCCAACTACGAGACAAGTCTATTATACACCGCAGTCGGAAAAATCGGCCAGATGACTTGCCCAGAGCGGCATTTGGCGGAACAGAGCTAATTTGATGCCTTCCGACGTGCGGTTATTTGCTGGCAGGCAAGAACGGGTCGAGTCGGGTCAGACGAATGGGGATCAGGCTACTGCGCGATGATCCAGCCAGTCAGCGACCTTGTCAGGATCATAACGCCACTCGCGACCCATTCGGTACGCTGGGACGCACCCCGCACGAGTCCATTCCCGTAAGGTCACTGGGTGCACGTTGATCAGTTCAGATAGTTCAGCGGAGGTCAAAGCAGTATTGCGGCGACGAAGATAGTTAACGATGTTCACCTTCCTTAGTTACTGAGTCTGGGCAAAAAAGACGATTCTGATCTCGTTCCGCCAACGGCTACATGACCGCTGTGGTTGCGACCGGGGCGGTGTCAATCTGCGCGGTCTTGAATGCACTGAAGGTTTTCTCGACTGCCGCTCTCGTTTCAGGCGAATTCAAGTCAGCAATCCCGAGATAGCGCATCGTGGTCTTGATGTCTTTGTGACCCAGCAAGTACTGGATTGTCTGAATCTTCGTTGTGCCTGAGAACAATGTCGCGTAGGTCCGCCGGAATGTGTGCAAGTCTGCGTGGAATGTGCCACCCGCACGCTTTGCGATTCGCTGCACGATGCGGAGCAGGTGCTCATCCGGGTTCCCTGCACCATTTGGGAAAATCAGTTTGCATTCGGGATTCTGCCTCTGGCGTTCGGCAATCGCTGCGATAAGGTCTTGCGGAATCGGGATGCGCCGGATATGCCAATGCTTGGGGTGCCACTTCAGGTGTGGCTTGTCCACGATGTTCAAGAAGCCAGCCTTCACATCGCTGTATTCCGCGTGTGCGGCTTCGCCGTCACGAACACCACTCTTCAGGAAATAGTCGAGCGTGAACCGTTCTTCGTCGTTTTTCGCCGCCGCGTAGAGCGCCTTTACTTGCTCTGCTTCGTAATAAACGACGGGCTTTTCGGCGAACTTGGGATATTCGCTTTTCTTCAGCAGGCGATTGATGCCGTGTGCGCTGAGGAAAATCACAACGTTGTTCAGCTTGTTGAAGTATGTCCGATTGGGATCACCAGACCTACGCTGCTTACGGGGCGTGCCGTCTTTCCGCAGTTTCGGGGGCTGCTTCCGAAGCCATCCCATGAAGTCAATTAAGTCCTGCCTGCCAATCTCGTTCAGGAATTCCTTGGGGCATGACTTGCGGAACTCTTCGACCGCCACCTTGTAAGCGCGGACGGTTTTCGGGTCTTTCCCCTGCGATTGAAGGTTCTTGTAGTACTGCTTGACCGCATCGTCCATGCTGAGCTTGTTTGTTCCCGGCTTCGAGCCGACAGGCGTTGGAGAAACGATCCGCCGTTCCCGGTCCCGCAGCCATCGCTTCTTTTCCTCCAGCTTGTCCAAGGCAACGTAGGGGTCTTTGCCGACCAGCACGAACGGCTGCTTGCCGCCGTCCATACCGTAGCGGACGTAATAGACGCCTTCTTTGTGGTGTTCAGGTTCGCCTTTGACCATTGCGTATTGAGGCTTGAGGCGACCCTTGGACTGGTAAACAGGCTTGCGGAACGAGTTCCTGCCGTTCTTGGTGATGCGGATGTACAGCGTTGCGGTGCGGTTTGCCATGAGATTCCCTTGAATCCAAATACTGCGAGGCAAGGAAATCTCACGATTTTTAGTAACAGGAACCGCTCAAAAATAGTAACAGGCTCGCGGAACCCGCATGTTTGGCTGTGATTTGAGAACTGGCGGAGAGAGTGGGATTCGAATCCCTCAGACAACGTTAAACAAAGCACATAGATGAGCACAGTTGGCGATCTCAGTCGGTCTAACTCTATGGTGCGCAAAGAACTGATTTCCGAAATCAGTTTCGAACTGCGGGACTAGCACCCCGGTGATGAGGACGTAAACTCCGCTGATCGGTATTTTTGAACCGCGGCGGGCAAAACTTTACGCGATCGAATGTTGGTTGTCTCGTTGCACTTGCGAACGGCGCCCGAATTGAAAGTGCAGAAACCGTGGGATATCTGCAAGGTGTTGATACATCACGAGGATGTCAGTTTCGCCAGAGCATGTGACAGTATCGTAAGTTCGGGAAACCCGGTGAATCTGCAGCTTGGCCTGAGTTGGTCCCGCGCTACAAACAAATCCACGCTGAGTGACGCTGAATGGTCTTTCCCTAGTGGGGGGTGGTAAACCCCTAGCAGACCCCGCCGAACCCGCCAAATCGACGCTAAATGACGCTGTTGGGGTATTTAGGAAGGGCTGTCGGTGTCCCCAATCAGAGATCGGACACGAATACAGGGCAACGGGAAATGAATCTGTATTCTGTGATGCGGAGCCGTTGAGCATGATAGAATGATTGCGTGATCTCGAACAGTCTTCGAAAATACTTCTCTGCGATGGGCCGCAAATCCGTCAAGGCCAGAATGAAGAAACTGTCGGCAGAGGAGCGGCAAAAGATCGCACGGAAAGCGGCGCAGGCACGATGGGCAAAGCCGAAGACTCGTAAGACTGGGAAGCGCAGGACTGGGAGGAAACGTTGAACAGCAAGAAGCGGGCCGCAATTTATGTCCGGGTCTCAACCGTCGATCAGGAGACAGGCCTGCAGGAAACGGAACTGCTGGAATATTGTCAACGGCGTGGTTGGGAAACAATTCTGTATCGAGATCACGGCCAGAGTGGAGCCAAGCAGGATCGTCCAGCGTTGAATTCACTCCTGAGTGATCTGCGGAAACGGAAGATCGATGTGATTCTGGTCTGGAGTCTCGATCGGCTCGCAAGATCGCTGAAGCAGTTGCTCATCATTTCGGAGGAATGCCGGGCGTTAGGAGTTGATCTCGTTTCCCTACGGCAAAACATCGACACGACGTTACCAGCAGGGCGGCTGACGTTTTCGATTTTGGGAGCGGTGGCAGAATTCGAGCGAGAACTGCTGCGGGAAAGAGTGAAGGCCGGCATGGCACAGGCACGGCGTGCAGGAAAAAGAATTGGCCGACCTGCACTGCGGCACTTCAGCCCCGTTGAGCTGGAACGGATACGGGCGCTGCGGACGCAGGGTACCAGCGTTCGAAAATTGGCAAAGGATTTCGCAACGACCCAGTGGATGATTGCGAAATTGGTGACTCCATCAAATGCTACAAAAGGTGCAACGGCATGAAGAAACCCAAAAAAAACGCGACAAACTCATTGGAAGCTTTGCAGGAATTGGGAAGGAAGTATGGAGTGCAGGTCACCGACATGGCGAAGCGGGGCGTACAAGCTATCGGCGTTCTTGGTGGAGTTCGACGGCAAGACCAGCAGTCGAGCACGGACCCGAAACATTCAGGACATAGTTGATCTGCGCAGATTATCTGGTAGCCTCTGAATCACAAAGACAGACGGTGATCTAACGTGCGATCTCCAGCGATCAAGTGGATTACGCGAGTAGGGCAAACTGCGCTTACTCTGACTCTCGGTCTTTATTTCATTTTGGTGGTTTTCGGCAACGTCACCGATTACGGAACCAATTTTCAATTTGTAAAGCACGTTCTGAGCATGGATTCAATTCCACCCGATCCACACGTCGCTTGGCGTGCGATCAAGTCGGAGGAACTTTATCATCTGACGTACGTTGTCATCATAGCTTGGGAAGCTGCAGCAGGTTTGTTGTGCGTATGGGGAGCGATACGTATGGCGATGCACTTGAAATCAGGAGGTTTCAATGAGGCAAAAAGCCACGCAATTGCTGGCCTCTGGGTCGGCTTGTTGTTGTGGTCTTTGGCATTCATAACGATAGGCGGCGAGTGGTTCATGATGTGGGAATTGACCTGCTCCCCTGTTTCCGCACAAAGCTGAGTATGATTTGTGCGAAAGAAAGGGGAAGAGGTTATGTCGAAGAGCAGGCACACAGAAGCCCAGATGATCGGGGCACTGAAGCAGGTCGAGGCGGGGCGAAAGGTAGAGGACGTGGCGCGGGAAGCGGGAGTGTCCAAGCATACCCTCTACGCCTGGAAGGCGAAGTACGGTGGCATGGACGTGAGCCAAGCGCAGGAGGCGAAGCAGTTGCGCGACGAAAACACGAAGCTGCGGAAGTTGGTGGCGGATCTGAGTCTGGACAAAGAAGCGCTGCAGTCGGTGATCCGAAAAACCGGCTGGAGCTCGTAGCGCTGAAGGCAGCTATCGGGCAGATGCGAGGAGAGTATGCCTTCAGCGAGCGGCGAGCGTGCCGACTGATGACGATGGCAGTGTCGAGTTACCGCTACCAGACGACGCGCAGCGATGAACCGCTGCGTACGCGACTGGTGGAGTTGGCGCGGGAGAAGCCGCGCTTCGGGTATCGGCGGCTGCATGTTTTGCTGGGCCGCTCGGGCGAGCATGTGAACCACAAGCGCGTGCATCGGGTGTATCGGGAGGCAGGGCTTATGATCCGGCGGAGGAAGCGGAAACACTGCGTGCGGGTGGGACAGCCGCTGGTGGCGCGGACTTCGGCGAATCAGGAGTGGGCGTTGGATTTCCTGCACGATGCGGTGGATTGCGGGCGGGCGATTCGAGTGTTGAGTGTGGTGGATGCTTTTACGCGAGAGTGCTTGGCGCTGGAAGTGGATACCAGCTTTGCCAGTCGGAGAGTGACGCGCGTGTTGGACGCGATCGTGGCCGAGCGCGGGCAGCCGTTGACGATCCGCTGCGACAACGGGCCGGAGCTGACGAGCCGGCATTTTCTGGCGTGGTGCGTGGAACGAAAGATCGAGTTAGTGCACATCCAGCCGGGGAAGCCGACCCAGAACGCGCGGGTGGAGAGTTTTCACGGACGGCTGCGGGAAGAGTGTTTGGCGGTGAGTTGGTTTCAGAACCTGTTCGATGCGCGGCGCAAGATTGCGGCGTGGAGGATCGAGTACAACGACGAGCGTCCGCACAGCAGTTTGGGATACCGTACGCCGAAAGAGTTTGCCGCGGCGCAGGCAGCGAGCTTCTACACAGCTGAGCGAGAGGCAAGGGATTCAAACGCCATCCCTTGCCCCTCGCGCTCCCCCATCCCGGCTCACACCGGAGATGGGACCGATGAAAGTTGTCGTATTCTTACGTGAACGAAAGCAGGGGGCAGGTCAGAATCCACCACATGGAGTGGCGAATTGGCCGCCATCCGCATGTTCACGCTCAACAGCATCGCGCTTTTGTTTTTGCAACTTGTGAACGTCACTACCGAAGACTCAGAGGCAGAGCCGATTGCGAAGTGTGAAATTATTCCTAGGGGATGAGGTTCGTTGCGACAAACAATCTGGTAGCTTGTTTCCAATTGGCTGGATGAGGTGGGGGTGGCCGATCGTGAAGTTGTTCACCGTAGGAAACTGGCACGACTCACAGCGAGACTTGCGAGGACCCACACATAATCCCGCCAAGGGGATCACGGAGTGGAAGGGACAGGTTTATGTCATCGTGACCTATCACGGGTCGAGGCGAGCACCCTACGTCCCGGAAACCAATGTCCATCCATTACAATCCTTCTGTGAGGGATAACTCATGGGAAAGCTAAAGGGACTGGCATCGATTGTGTCGGAGTTGAGAGTCGAACGGTCGAATTTGGTAAATCAGCTTCGGCACGTGGATGCCGCTCTTACGGTATTGGGCAAGTTGGACGGCGGGATTAGTTACACCTTTCCCTGTGACGGACACATCGTCCCCTGTAGCATGGAATTGAGTCATGATGCCCCTCCGACTTCAATCGCAACGCATACCTGAAGGCGAAGCTGCCGGGCTTCGTCATGAACGGCGACTTCGGGTACGCATCGGGCGCAAAGGGCGACGGGTATTCGCGGGTCTGGTTCCGAGAGCTACTGCCGCAGGAGGAAATCAGCTTCGATTCCGATGTGTACCTGCTGCTTCCGAAGAGAGCACAGGAACTCAAGGCGGGGGTGCAAGCTGTCGAAGTAGTGCCGGAAGCACCGGGAGCAACGGCGGGCGGCGACACGGAAACTGGTGCCGGCCCACTGTTCACGCCGCCTAAAGCCGGGGCGGTTGCCGTAGCAGCACGCGAAAGGACGCTCACGATTCGCGGCGAGATTCCGACAGAGGTCTGGAATCGCCTTGGTCGAACTCTCATCCCCAAGCTGAAAACAGGGAGCGATCTGGTCATGAAGCTGGATGTCTCGGTTCAGGTGGAAAGCGACACGGCTCAAGGATTCCAGCAGGAGCTAATGCAAATCCTGCGCGACCTGAATCTCAGCGAGACTGTGAAGATCGAGATCGAGTAAGTCCCAACCGAGTCCAAGTTAGGAGTCCTGCAAGAAATGATGGACACAAGTCGTGAGAGACTCCGACTTTTGGTCGAGCAGTTTGAGATGGTTCGTGGGCTACTCGACGGGCACTCTCCCGTCGATTCAAAGGTAGCGATCATCCTTCTAGATAATGTGGCAGATTCCTTGATGTATCGCCGTTGCTTGCAAGAGTTCGAGCACGACAGCGAACTCGCGATGATCCGACGTCCGCGATTCACGCCCGCGAAGCAATCGGAAGCCTTATGGGATTTCAAAACGAAAGTGAACCTCCTGAACGGCATCAGCTTTGTGTCGGCTGAAGATGCAGCAGTGCTTAAGATCGGTCACTCGTATCGCAATGCAGCCTACCATCGCGACAGCCACAATCCGCGAGTCACCAACGAGCTTGGGCGACTGCTTTTCGCAGCAGTCTTCAGTCTGTTCAGGTCTTACTACGACAACGGGGTATCGTCTGGCGGATTTGCGCCCGAACAGTGGTTGTCGAAGTACGGGCTGCGTACCGATTTTATAAGCTTCAAGGGGGTAAGCACCTCAATCGCGGCAAAACTAATGGAAGGCATCACGATTACTTTCGAAGAGGCTAAGGAGGCGTTTCAAAACGACTTCACTTCACGAGTCGAAGAAATCGAGCGGGAAATCAAGAAACTGGAGATTGATGACGATGCCGATCTTGACGAGGGACTAAAGCGAGCAGAATTCTCAGAAGCTCACCCACACGAACAATTCTCAGAGAAACTTCGCGAACTGAACTACCGGATTGTTGCGGGTGACACGAAATCCGTAGATGCCAGAAAGTACCGGGCTGCACAGAAATCTGCAAAAAGAAAAATGGAAAAGGAACTTGCGGACTTTGTACCCGTCTGTTCTGTGAAGCTGCTAAAGAAACTGAAATCGACAACCACATTAAAGACTGTGAAGAACGTATCCTCGCTGCTATATGCGTATCAGGACTTAGATTCGAAGCTCACGAAATTTGAGGATTCCGTTGAGCAACTCGCCATCGTGCTCGACAGGGTCATCCAGCGGGAGATCGACATCAGAAGGGGAAAGTAAGCATACCTAGCCCGCGAGAATTCGCAGTCTGTCCAAAAGTTTAACCATCGCCAGCGTGTCCAGCCCACAATAGTCCAGCAGAGCCTTCCTGATTCTGTCGCACTCGCCACGACCCAAGCCGCCTCGTATGCCCGATTCATGCGGTGACTGTTACATAATCCGATTACATTCAAAGCACCTGATGACCTCAGTGATCACTTCAAAAGCGGCCAACGGTTATCACTTCAAAACCGGCCAATGGAAGGTGCCGGAACTAAACTGTTGTACTCTGCCTCTCCCCGCTCAGGCAAGTTCTGATCATGATAGAAGCCGTCGTTCGGGATCAGTCTTGCGGTCTTTCTTCTGCGCCGAGGCAATCGCTCACCTCACAACTCACGATCCGGTTGGGGTCGCTCGCGGCGGCAGTGGGTGCCCCGCATCCTGAGGCGCGGCGATTACGACGACTATGCCAGACGGTCCGGCGTAAATATTTCTGTGGGAACCGGCGATCTGGGCGGCAGTCAATGGGAGGGCATCACAGGACAGCCGCGCTGGGCCGCCGCTGACAACTGCGACTCTCGCACCGACAGGGATTATGCAGAACGGGCTTCCCCAAGCATCAACCTTCAAGTTGGCCTCCATCGCAAGAGATTCGCTGGTTCGTGGTGGACGCGAAGCGGTCTGCTGAAGCAGCACCTCGCCAACTTTCTTCGCGTTCATCGCTGTGTCGAGCATTTCTGCGTAACGCTTGAACTTCTGTGGATTCTCTTGGTACGCCTTGATCAGTCCTTCCCCCTTGCCACTGCCAGGAGCGGGCGCAAGCAGCGCGTCTAAACCGGTCTTGCCTTCTAGCTGCGCATCAGGAATAACCTCGCCGTGCTGGCCATTGAATATAGCCTCACCCAGTGCGCCCTTAAGAGCAATCTGAGCATCTGAGACCTGCTCCGAAGTCAAAGGGAAACGGAAGTTGTGAGTAAAGTCGTAATAAGCAAATAGAACTGCCCCGATGAGCATTGAACCCAAAACAGCGACTACAAGCATTGCAATCTTCTTTTTGCTCATATAGGGAAGCCGGTAACTCGGGATTCCGGCACGTCTTTCTTTTCTGGGAGATTTTACCAGTAAACCCAGTTAGGACCATGCGCTAAGTGCTTATTGTCCCGGCGCATCCATCTTGGTGCGCCAGCTCCGCGGGCCACACTTGAGCACATGCCCATGGTGGAGCAGGCGGTCGAGCATCGCGCTGACGGCGGCTGCATCTCCCAGAAGTTTTCCCCAGTCTTCGACAGGGCGATTCGAAGTCAGCACCGTGCTGGCCCGTTCATACCGTCGCATGATGATCTCCAGCAGTTCTTCGGCAGCGGTCAGTGGCAGCTTGCGCATCCCGAGATCGTCGAGGATTAGCAGGGGTACGGTCACCAGAAACTCCATGCGCTCTTTGCGCGTGCCGTCCAGAGTGGCTTCGGCCAACTCGTCGAGCAAGGTGTGGGTCTCGCGGTAGAGCACGCGGTAGCCCTGCTGGATGGCAGCTTGGCCGATGGCCTGAGCCAGATGACTTTTGCCGGTACCGGGTGGGCCGAGAAACAGGGCGTCTTCGTGGCGCGCGATGAATGCGCCAGTGGCCAGATCGAAGACCAGGCTGCGATTCATCTTCTTATTGAAAGCAAAGTCGAAGTTATCGAGAGTCTTCTGCGAATCGCGGAACTGCGCTTGTTTGGTGCGCCGCTCCAGCAAACGCTCGCCCCGCCGCGCGAGTTCGTCGGAGATCAGGCAGGAGAGCAGATCGATGGGGGCGAGCGGTTCGGTTTGGGCCTGGCGCAGGCGGGTCTCCAGCACGGCGGCCATTCCGCCCAGGCGAAGTTGTTTGAGCGCACGATCGAGTTCGATCAGATTCATTCTTCTATCTCCTTGGTTCTGTAGTTGATGAAGTCGCGGTACTGCACCAGTTCGCGGATCAGGGGATCGACTTGCTGCAAACTGAGTGGGGCTTGCGGGCAGCGTTCCAGATAGCGGCGGACGAAGCGGTATTCCTGAACTCCCATCTCCAGCGCAGCGGCGCAGGCTTCATCGACCGCCGCGGTGCCGTACTTCTTGGCCAAGGAGAGAACGCCCAGGATGCGGCGCACTCCGACCTCGCCTTGCTGGCGGTGGATGGCGTCGCAGAGCGCACCGATGTGCGCTCCGGCGCGACCGGCTCGCCACAGCAGTTGGGAAGTGCGCAGTGGTGTTCGCTTGGGGTGGTCCTCTTCTTTAATGCGATACCAGCCGCGCTTCTGGCGCACGTGTTCGCGCAGCAGTTGCCCGGTCTTGGGATCAAGCAGGCGAACATACAACTCATCCCATTGGACGCGCAGCACGCGCCCAATCCAGCCCGGCGGCGCGCCATAGTACGCCGCTTCTACCTCGACGCAGCCATCCAGATGCACGATGCGCTCGCCGTACTGGTAATAGCGAAACGGCTCCAGTGGCAGTGGCAGCAACGTGGGTTTCTCTTCGGCAAACATGGCGGCGACCTGCCGCTTGGTGGTGCCATGGATGCGCGTGTCGGCCCAGCGTTGCTCCCAGTGATCGAGGTAGGCTTGAGCCTCGTCCAGACTCTCGAAGCGCAAACCCTTCAGCGGTGTTTTCTGCGCGTGACCGACGCCCGATTCGACTTTGCCTTTGCGGTCGGGATCTTGAATCCGGCAGGGCATGGCCACCGCGCCGTAGTGCGCCAGCACATCGCGATAGAGGGGATTGAGAACGGGATCGTAAATGTCGGGGACGAGCACGCCCTCGCGTAGATTGTCGAGCACGACGATGCGAGTGGCGCCGCCCAGCCGGCGAAAGGATCGCTCGTGCAACTCGGCCCAGATGCGCGAACTGGAGCGGAACGTCAGCAGACGAACTGACTTGCGACTGCAGCCCAACGTCATCACGAACAGCCGGGTGCGCCGATACTTGCGGCTTTCGGGATCACGCACCATCGGACCGGTGCCGTAATCGACTTGCGCCTCCTGGCCAGCCGCGGTGACGATCACGACGCGGGCTTCGGGCGTTTGCGTTCCGCGCCGCTTGCGCACGAAGCGTTGCACGCTTTGGTAGCTGCTGGCGAAGCCGTACTCGCAGACCAGATCCTGCCAGATGGCCCGCGCATTGCGGCCGCGGTTGATTCCCAAGTCGATGGCTTCTCGGTACGGCTCGCAGGCGCTGGGGCCGGGAACCAGGGCAGAGTCGGTGATCACCTCGTTCTCGTTGGCCGGTTTTGAAGTTGGTTTTGATTTTCCCTTACTAGAAAGGTTTTCGGGGTTGGGGTTGGGGTTGGGGTTGGGGTTGACGTTGGGGTCGAGGGGATCGGGACGCACCGGAATGGCCGGTTTTGCCGCGCCAAAGTCGGCGATCACTTCGTTGGCCGGTTTTGGTTCGTGCCGTCCCCAGCCACTGGGCGGACGCACTGCAATCCCCGCCGCTTTCAGGTAGGTGCTGGCGGTTTCGCGACGGACGTGGGTCGCTTGCTGGATGCGCCGCAGCGACCAACCCAGCCGTCCCAGAGCTAAGACTTGTTGTTTCTTCTCTTCGTTCAAGACATTGGCCATGCCCACGGAGCCTACAAGCCTCCGCGGGAATCAATGTCCCGGACGCTACTTTCGTTGGCCGGTTTTCAGGTGATACTCAGTGGCCGGTTTTAGGTGATCGCTGAGGTGATGACGCCGGGGAAAACCGAGGGACCATCCTTGGGCACCGGTAGCGGGCTCCCAAAAAGATTTCCTTTCAGGAGGGCAGAATCCGAGGAAACCGGCCCTTGCTGGCCAGTGGTTTAGAGGGCGGGGAAAATACACCATTTCTTGAGGGTGGGGGCTGTCTGGGCAAAGAAACCAAGGTCCCCGAATTGCGACGCAGTTTTGTGTGGCTGAGGAGCAGTGACGCTAGCTTGTGATTGTCGTCACTGAGTTCCGTAGATATCCGTTGTATGGTTCGTTTGTCCCTCAAAAGTTCTCCGGGTTGCCGCAGATTCAGTTCTTTCAATTGCCGTCCACAGAGGTCTCCCAATGAAGCATGGGGCAGACGGTTTCCTCATTCACTCGGCTCTGATCCTTTGCCTCGGACTATCGGCATGCGGGGGTGGCAACAGCGGCGGTACTGGCGGAGGGCAAACTCCCCCGACAATAACGTCCGTTCAGGCCTCCTGTTCTCCTACTTCAATTCAGGTGAATCAAACGTCGCAGTGCACGGCTTCCGTCTCAGGTACTGGAGCTTTCAATTCCTCGGTAACGTGGACGGCCAGTGCGGGCACGATAGACCAGAGCGGGAAATATACGGCACCCGGCACTCCGGTTTCGGCCACAATCACCGCAACGAGCAAACAAGACTCCACGAAGTCAGGCACGACGACGATAACAGTGAATGCAACTCCGCCTACAATCACATCCGTGAGTGTTTCCTGTTCGCCTACTTCGATTCAGGTCAACCAGACTTCGAAGTGTTCAGCGACAGTTGCTGGCACAGGGAACTTCGATTCTTCGGTCATGTGGTTGGCTGACTTCGGATCGATAGATCAGAGTGGCAACTACACTGGGCCCAGCGGCCCGGCTACGGCCACGATCACTGCAACAAGCAAACAAGATTCCACGAAGTCAGGCACGACGACGGTCACGGTGATCCCCGCTGCCGCAGTCAACTGGAACGGTGGCCCGAGCCCGTCTTTTCCAATCACCAGCGAGTGCCTCGCGGGCGACTTCAACGGGGATGGCAAGATCGATCTTGCTTGTTATTTGGGGAACGGCGCTTCTGGTCCTAATGCGGGAGTTTGGGAAGTTGCCCTGTCGACGGGAAGCGGATGGCAATCTGAGACTTGGCCTTCTGGGCCCGGCCCCGCTTTGCCTGTGACTGGTCAATGCTTCACGGGTGACTTCAACGGGGACGGGAAGACCGATTTGGCTTGCTACACAGGTACAGCGGGAGACTGGAATGTTGCACTGTCTACCGGTAGTGGCTGGCAATCGGAGGCATGGAACGGAGCAACCCCGCCACAAGAATGGTCTGTAACTCCCGTGGGGGGGCAATGTTTTACTGGCGACTTTAACGGTGATGGCAAGACGGATATAACCTGTCCCGCATCGTTAGCTACTTGTGGGGGCTCCATTTGCACCTCCAGTGTTTGGAATACAGCTCTCTCAACCGGTACAGGATGGAATCTGGAATCGTGGAATGAAGGACCCACAGTTGCGATTCCAGTTACAGGTCAGTGCTTCACAGGGGATTTCAATGGAGATAAGAAGACTGACGTTGCTTGCTGGTCAGGTATCGGGAGTGGTTGGGGCGTAGCACTGTCAACGGGGAACTCATGGAATGGGCAGGGTTGGCAGGGAGGGCCAATCCCGCCACAGGAATGGTATGTGACTCCCGTAGGAGGCCAGTGCTTTGCTGGCGACTTCGATGGAGATGGCCAGACGGATATAACCTGTCCCGCATCGTTAGCTACTTGTGGGGGCTCCATTTGCACAACCCCTCTCTGGAACACAGGTCTGTCAACGGGTACCGGATGGAACCTCAAAGTCTGGAATGAAGTCGGAGGTCCTTGGGGAGGAGCAATTCCAGTTACGGGGCAATGCTTCACAGGGGATTTCAATGGAGATAAAAAAACTGACGTTGCTTGCTGGACCGGGGACGGCGGGTGGTGGTATGTGGCGCTTTCAACGGGTACTGCATGGAACGAGTCGGATTGGCTGGGAGGTCCAATCCCACTAGACGAGTGGTATGTGATGCCAGTAGGCGGCCAATGTTTCACTGGCGACTTCAATGGTGACGGTATCACCGATGTCGCCTGCTACACAGGTGCAGGTGGCGTCTGGTCGGTAGCCCTCTCATCTGGAAAAGGGTGGTAGACAAAATTTATCCCCGTTTGAATGAATACATATCGTGGACGCGACGGATGCGAAAGCGGAAGACAAGACTGAGAGAATCGGATGCCGACAGAAACCATTAGCGTTCTTGGATGAGATGGTAATTACGGAGGAGGTTTTATGACTGCTACGGTCTGTGGAAGGTGGAACATGGTTTTGATATTGACAATTCTCCTGCTGCTGGCGGGGTTCATCGTGTTGCCGGGTCTGGGCTTCTCGTTCACGGATTTCGCCCAGACGCAGGACATGTCGGATGCTGGGCAATCTCTTACTATCGTGCATAACACGTGGTCGAGCGGCGCTCCGATACCGAGGAGTGTGGGAGGTTCAGCGGCGGGAGTCCTCAATGGTCAAATTTATGTGATTGGGGGGAACCACGGTACCGCGATCGTCGCGAACAACCAAATTTACAATCCCAGTAAGAACACTTGGACGACCGGTACCGCTCTGCCAACAGCCATCTCGGGGGCATCTGGCGCTGTTGTTAACGGCGTCCTATATGTGTTCGGTGGAACCGACAATGGACAAACCGCTACGAACGCCGTTTGGGGCTACAATCCCACGACTAAGAAATGGACTGCGGAGGCGACGATGCCAACTGCTCGGTGGGGCACCGCTGCCGTGGTGGAGAATAAGATCGTTTACATCATGGGCGGTGTCGTCAACACTAGTCATTACGTCGCAATCGTAGAAAGCTACAATCCTGCCACAAATACATGGACTGAGGAAGATTCGATGCTGGGGAACAAGGCACAACCTGCAGCCGGTGGGCTGGGCACGACTCTGACGGGATTCACAATCGTGGCGGTTGATGGAGCCACGCGACCAAGCGTCTTCACAGGCAACAACGAAGGTTACCACGCTACAACGAACACTTGGCATACACTAGCGGCTGACCCCACGCCCCGAGTGGCAACTTGCTTTGGGTCCATCGGTCAAAAGTTCTATGATGTGGGCGGCGAGCCCAACCCTAACGGGAACGCGACGAATGTGAACGAGTCGTACACGCTGTCCACTAACACATGGGAGACCCCGCTCGCTCCGATACCGCACGCGACCATGTGGCCCTTTTCCGCTGTCTACATGGGAAAGCTCTACTGTATCGGTGGCCGGGCGACTCCGTCTGGGATCGAAATGAACAGCGTGCAGATATATCAGCCGTAGTCGTTGAATGGAGAAAGACAATCACAAATTCTCCGGAGGACGATTCGTTCTCTGAGTGGAAGGTGAACTCAAACTTCGCCAGTGAATCATGATCGTTGAACTCCAAGCCGCGTACTTCATTCTAAAAAGTGGAAACAGAACCCTGCCGCAACCAAATGGGAAATCGGACACCTGACCTCACTCCTCTTTTAAGCGCAGGAAGGATGGACGGTCCGGACGATCCGGACGCAAGAATTCCTATAACCCAACTCTGTTCGAACTTAAAAACTAAATCGATATTTAACACTTGAGTTGAATCTGGAATTTGGCTTCGATGTTTAAGGTCCGAAATCTTGCGTCCGCATCGTCCAGTCCGTCCAGATTTCCTTGGTGCAAGGTTCTGGCTTCCGGCTTTACACTGTGAGCCGTGAACAAAGTGAAAAGCGGTGGAATACCCACGTCCCCGGATAACGGTCGTCAACTTCCTGAGGACTTCCGCCATAATTTATCTGCTAGCTTGGCACAGCACATCATGCCGGCGATGGGAAGGGTGAGCCCGAAGAGGGTGGCTAGATTCGCGGATCGACTCCGTAATATTGCGCTGGCTGCGCGGCATAGCGAAGACCGGATGAAGCGTTATATGGAGTCGAAGAAGCCTCTCCGTGCACATCGGGTGCGATGCGGGCGTGCCAAAGCTGCAATCGAGCACAGCCTGACTTGTCTGGAGAAAGCCGAGGCGATCGGAAAAGAAATGATAGAGAAAGATGGTTTGCTTCCGGGATGGCTGAACTTTGAGCCCTCGAAGGAGGCATTGGAACAGATTAAGAAAAGAGTACGCGTGTTGGAATCGACTAGCGCTGCGCTGGTTCACCCCCGTCTGAGGAAGAGAGGCGATGAGCAGAATCTTGCCAAAGAAACGCCATATAAACTAACCCATCTGGATTTCAAGCCGACTTCGAAATCGCATAACCTGCTGTACTGGGTCGTAGAGATGTTGGACGATCAGATACAGAAGTTTACGGGTGGCAAAGTGCCGCCAGACCACGTGAACAAGTTCATTACCGAATTTCTCGATGCCCTTCGCTTGCTCGGCTTAAAGCTACAGGATGACCCCGACCCGGATGCAGACCCGGATGCACCAGTCTCGACGGTAAGGGTTATTCGAAGTCGTAACCGCAATCCTAGTCGGACGGCCGAAAGTTCCAGCATCTCATCCGATCAACAGTAGGTGTTTCAAAACTCCCACCCGTTTCAAAAGTAGCACCCCATTTTGTTCCTTCCCAATATTCGCCGGTATTGCTGACACTGAAGCTGTGGCTGCGAACCGGTGCGGATGAGTTCTGGCCGACCAGAACTGTGACCGCGGTCCTTGGGAGACCGGAACCTCATCGTCACCGAAGGACTGAACGAGATTCGCACCGCAGTTTCTGCGACGACAGTAATAACCATAACCATAACCGTAAACATAACCATTACCACGTGAGCCAAACAGTCGTGTTTGGGACGGATCGGAGAACAGTCTTGGAGAGAGGAAACAGTGACGGAGTCTTTCAATACTTAATCGATCGGGCAGCGTTCCTGGATCGCGTGGAACTCAGCATCTGGGGAACCCGAAGGAGACGGGCGATAAAGCATGTTTCTCTAATGCCCACATTTGCCATAGGCGGTCCCAAGAGCTTCTACGCGAGGGCTGCGAATGGATTTTGCCGGGCAACTGGCAACACGTTCCAGCTGCGCTACGGCGTAATGCGCTGGTTTCGGAGAGTTCCACCGTACCGCCTGATCCTTTATTCGAACGCGACTCCTCTTTCTTATGCCCAGGTGGAGTTGATAGTGAAGGCGCTGGTACGGGGGGGATTCCGAGCTCAGGTATCGAAGATCGAACTGACTTTTGATTTGTCGGAGACCTCGGTCGGATTTTTCATTCGCCACGCGCAGACCAGAGCCAGGCGAACGCGCAGGCTACGGGATGAATTCGGGCGGCGCACGTTTTACGTTGGCGGGGCGAGGTCGCAGTGGCAGCTACGGGTCTACGACAAGGCTGATCTGGTAACCCGTTTCGAATTCATTTTCAGGCGGGCTTTCCTGCGAAGGATCGGCATCCGGTACCCGCACGAACTAGTTTTTCTGCGCCGCGCAAACCTTCGCCGGTTGGTTTGGTTGTGGGAGGTGGACCGTTCGCAATTGCCAAGAGCAGTGCAAGCATCTGCCGGGAGCTTAACGGTGAGGCAATTGTGGGCCGCCACCAAGGACTACGGCCCTGCGCGCAGCGAGTGGTTTCGTCCTTGTCCGATCGAAAAGCAACTGCAGCGAATGCAGGGCCGGCTGGTGTGGTGATGAACGTGACTGCATTTGTTCAGAGCTGTTGGGCTCGATCGAGGACCGAATTTTCGCGCATACGGCGACACCGTTTCGGTTTCGACGGTTTCGACGGTTTTTTGGGGTGATCAAGGATATGAGCAAAAACAAGTCAAAACGAGAATCTTCTCTCAAGGAGCGGGCGCTTCGACTTCTCAACGATCCGCAATTTCTGTACGCGGCCGGGCAGAAGATCGGGGATTTAGGAGTCGTCGGTGAAGAAGCAAACCGGCTCATTCTATTCCTGGCTGGTGTTACGCGAACCGCCCCAAACCCGGCGTCGGTGTTGGCGAAAGGAGCGACGTCCAGCGGGAAAACGACTCTGGTGAAATCACCGCTCCAACTGTTTCCCGCCGATTGCGTGATGGAGCGATCAGGCCTCAGCGGCAAAGCGTTGGCTCATGGGGCAGGCTCTTTGGCAGGCAAAATCCTTTTTCTCCATGAGTATCGATGCGGCAAAGACGCCCAGCTACTTCTTCGGCTGATTCAATCCGACGGGCGTATCAAACACGAATTCTCCACGATCAAGGGGGCAGACCGCGGGACGCGGGTCGCAGAGCGGGTGGGATCGCCGGTCGTCCTTTCGACAACAACGGAAACCAAGGTTTTTGAAGATGATGAAACTCGGTTCCTGTCCCTTTGGGCTGATGAAAGCCCGGCGCAGAATTTGGCGATCGTGCTTGCGCGGGTAGAGAGGCCGAGGACAGCTGACAATTCCGACCTTGCCGTCTGGCAAATGGCCACCTCCCTACTGACTTACCAAAGCGGGGACTTTCAGAAGCCACCTTCCTGGTTGCGTTTTGTCGCCGAGCGTTTACCGTTGAGCAAAGTCAGAGTCCGGAGGGACTGGGATCGGTTCCTGAGTTTCTGCAGCGCCATCGCCTTGTGTCGAGCTGGTGGGCTCCGCGATGTTCCGGTTGACCTGACGTTTCCAGATTACTGCGTTGCCTATCAAATCTTTGAGCCGGTCCTAGCAGCAACCCTTCGGGGTGTCCGTACGCAGGAACTTGAGTTGGGCCGAGCAGTCTCGAAGCTCAACAAGCAACTTCGGCGGGCAGCTACTGTCAAGGAAATCGCGGAAAAACTGAACTGGAAGGAATCGCTAGCCTACAAGTACGTGCCTAGGGCAGTTAGCAAGGGTCTGGTCAGGTATGAACCCGGACCAACAAAAGAGGCAAACATAAAGCGAGTCCTCGCAATTGACGACGGAACCGAGGGGTTCCTCCCGTCACCTGTCTCGGTCCTGCGAAACAATTCTGAACTTGGGAAACAGGTGGATTACATCGACCCGTTCACAGGCGAAGAGATGGTCATAACCAGAGCCAACTAATCCGACCGCTTAGCTGTCGGTCCAGAAAAATCGGAGAAAAACAAATGCCAAGAGATGTTGAGAGTCCGGAGTTAAAGACGTTTTACATCTGCGGTTGCGAATCGGCCTTTGCATGGGTTGAAACGCGGACTGGGAAAACCCATAAGCAGGCGGTCCGTAATCTGAGCGCCAAAGCTGCGACAGTCGCGGCACTGTCAAGTGTCGTGTCGTACTTGCCAAACGGCAGTGAAGCGTTCGTGTTTACGCACTCGGTGTTCCTACACCGTGATTTCAACAGGTTTCGCTCATGCGACGAAATTATTTTCCCGACTGTTGCTGAGATGACACGCCAGATGATCAAAGTCAGGAAGCTCACAATTCACGTGGAACGGATCGGGCGGAACCGCAACCCGGCTTGGAAACTACTCTCTGGTTCGTGACTTGAGTACTGATGCCGAATGACTCTCAACGCTGAAAAAGCGATCAGTGCGTTGGACGGGAAGAGTTGGGAGGGACAACGACTTGGTGTTAAGGAAATCGATTGGGTGATTGGGTGATGAGCATGCAAACTGATTGGCTAACAGCATCGGAGGCCGCCGGATATCTGGGAGTGAAGCATCGGACTGTTCTGTCGTGGGTTAGACAGGGAAAGATGAAGGCTTACGCCCTCTCTGGCACGCGGCGGCATATCTGGCGATTTCGCAAACAAGACCTTGATACTGTCTTGCTGTCACGCGCCGTGGTAATCTCCGAGACGCCAACTGTGCTCACTGGAAGGAGGAAATGAATGAGAGCACAGAAACCAAAAGGATCGGTCGTATTCAACAGGCTTCGTCAGACCTGGAATCTATTGCTGCTGGTAGAGGGCAAGCGGAAGTCCTACAAGTTAGGGGCGCTGACCGAGCTTCCCACGAAGGCTGATGCCGACAGAAAAGCCGATGAAACGCGGCGGAACCTTCGGCTGATAGCAGAACGCACAATCCCCAAAGTGAGGGAATTGGTAGACGGATATCGGATGGATTGGATGCCAGAGCGATTCTCCACCAGCTACGGTTACAGCCAATGGCTACAAAATTGGATACTGCCGAAGTGGGGAAATAATCGGATCACTGACCTCCAAGCGATGGAAGTGCAACGCTGGCTTCGGACTCTGGCGCTGGCTCCCAAGAGCAAAGTCCATATCCGCGGACTGATCAGACGGCTTTGGGACTACGCCGTCTGGAGTCGTACGATACCGGAACAGCGTAACCCAATGGATCAGGTGACGATCCGCGATGCTACGAATCGAAAAAAACCTCGCAGCCTTACCGAAGACGAGTTCCATCGCTTCATTGTCCATCTAGAAGAGCCGATAAAAACCGTAGCTCTCGCTTGCGTCTCATTTGGACTGAGGATCAGCGAAGCCTTGGCTTTGAGATGGGACGATGTGGACTGGACGGCAGCGAGGCTTACTGTTGAACGGGGAATTGTTCGGCAGCGACTAGGGCCGGTAAAGACCAAAGAGTCGGAACGCAAAATGGCCATTGATCCGGCTCTGCTCGTTCAGCTACAACGCTGGCGGAACAACTCACAGTTTCCTCGGGGTGAGGATTGGGTGTTCGCATCGCCAGTCAAGATGGGTCGTCTCCCGATTAGCTATCCCTGGGTGTGGAAGGCCTTCCGGCATGCAGCAAAAGCAGCCGGAATTGAAACGTTTGGCACTCACACGATGCGACACACGTACAGGTCGTGGTTGGATGCAGCGGGAGCACCTCTGAGCGTGCAACAGAAACTCATGCGCCATGCGGACATCCGCACCACGATGAACGTGTACGGGGATGTGGTGACCGATGAGATGTCCCAGGCGCATAGCAAGGTCGTCGAAATGGCCTTAGGGCGAGTAAATTGATTTCGGCGTGATTTCCTACTCTATAAGTCACTGAAAGGATGGCGGAGAGAGTGGGATTCGAACCCACGTTACCCTTTCGAGTAAACACGCTTTCCAAGCGTGCGCCTTCAGCCACTCGGCCATCTCTCCGGCGTGAATCGGATGGAAGGAACGACTCTTTAGAAGCTACCAATCGCGGCAGATTGCGAACTCCGCGGCTCACGTTCAATTTTATGGGTGAGATCGTCGAAATCGCAACTCGAAAGGAAGAATTAAGCACCGGCCGAATCTACGAGGGCTTCTCGGTCGAATCGGCAGGAAGCGTGATTAAAGCGGTAGAGATTGCACTGCTCGAAGACGAAGCTCCGGCAGCGGCGGCATTGGCCGCGCCGTTTCCTGCGTTCGCCGCCGCGCCGTTTCCCGCGCTCGCCGGCAACGGAGGCACTTTCGCATTATCGATCACATGATGATTCAGGCAGTACAACGCCAGTTCCAGGCGGTCGGCAACGCCCAGCTTGTCGTAAACCTTCCGCAAGTAATTCTTCACCACCTGCTCGGTCGTGCCCACGCGCAGTGCGATTTCTTTATTCTTCATGCCCTGCGTGACGCACGAAACAATCAACGACTCTTTGGGCGTGAGCTGTACTTTGGGCCGCGATCCCGCAGGACGCGTGCTCTGATTGCGAAATGCCTGCATGACCCAGTGGATGCCCTGGCTGTCGAGCCACGGCGCGCCGGCGATCACCTTGCGGAGGCACTCCACCAGCAACTCGGGTTCGACTTCGCGCGACACGATGCCGTGCGCGCCGCGGCGGAATAAATCCAGAGTCAACTCTTCTTCCGGTCCCGGCGTCACCACGATGATCTTCATCTGCGGAGTCTGCCGCAGCATTTCCCCGACCGCTTCGACTGGATTCGGTGTCAACGCGGCTTCGAAAATCAGCACATCAGCCGAGAACTTGCCCACCGCAGATTGAGTTTGCGCCAGGGTTTCGGCCTGGCCCACCACTCGAATGTCATCTTCCAGCGCGAAGATTTTTCGCAAGCCGGCGCGGAAGATTGCCTGGGAATCGGCCACGATCACGCGGACGAACGGGCCTTTACCTCCGTCTTCCCCCGCTCCGAAATTTTCTTCCACGCTCACCGGAATCGTTGCCATTCAATCCCTTGCGCCTTACGCGCGCTCGAAATGATATTCGTCGATCACGACCCCTACGCCGCGGCGGCCCCGATCTTCAAAGCTCCGCACCACTCGGCCTCGGCAGTCGATCTGCACATTGCGCCGCGCGCCCACAACTTCGGCGGGCAGCATGATGGTGAAGTCCACGATCGAACCGACGGGCACATCGTTGTCCATGGCAAACAGCACACCGTTCGCCGAGATGTTTTCCGTCTCTGCCAGGTATGCCGTGCCCTGCGTCTTTACCGACGCAGCCAGATGCAGCGGAAATCGCGGGGCGCTCTGCAAATCTTCGTATTGTGCGGCACTCATTTGCGCCTCGGTCATCGGTGCTGTGCCTTCGGCTGCCACGCTTTCGAAACCTTTCTTCCGCCAGCCAACTGCGCTTCGGACTTTCTTCGACTTCACTCGGAGCGTACACCCCGGAATCAAACAAACAAAGTTACCGAAGTCATTGAACAAGCGAGGCTAACTGCTTTTCTTTGAGTAGATTAGCGAAGAATTGTCGGGCCCCAAATGAACCCGGAGCAGCCAGCCGGAAGCCGGCAACTCCGGGTCGAATTGCGGTGAATTTCAGGAGATTTCCGGTAAATATCGGAAGAGAAGTAGCTGGCTCTGAAAAAAGCCAGCGAACCCGGAACGAGGCTAGAACTTCGTCACTTCGGTGAAATTAAACTCGCGAACCTTCATGGCAGGCACGACCATATCAAACGATTCTTCCCCGCTCGAACGCACGGGCACGCTCATCGCCTCGACGTTCGAGAGCATGTGAATCAAACTTTCGTTGAATCGGAAGTTGCGCACTCCGCCCACCACTCGTCCATTCTCCACGAGAAAAGTGCCGTCGCGTGTCATGCCAGTCAGAATCTTCTCGAATGGCTCGACTTCGCGGATGTACCACAGGCGGGTCACCAGCACGCCGCGCTCGGTAGAAGCGATCATCTCAGCCAGCGTCTGCGGATTACTGACCGGCGCGAACACAATATTCAACGGCATCTCCCCCATTTCATTGGGAAGAGGAAAACCGTGACCGGTGGCGGCGATCGGGCCCACGCTGTTCTTGAATTCTGATCGTTTCATTCTCCCCGCGGTCGCCCGCGCGTAAACCACTTGCTTCACGATTCCGTTTTCAACCAGCGCGATCTTTTGCCGCCGCAATCCTTCTCCGTCGAACGGAGCCCCGGTCTGCAGCGGATGCGCGACATCGTCGTGAATCGTGATGTTGTCGCCGAACAGCTTCGTCCCGATTCGTCCGGCAAGGAACGACCGTTGATCGAGGATCGCCATTCCGGAATAATCCCAGAACATGAAGCCGGCGATATCAAGCACCGCCGCCGGTTCGAGAATCACCGTGTACTTCCCTGCCTGCAGTTCCCGCGGATGCGCCGACTCCACCGCTTTCTGAGCCGCAATCTCAGCCAGCCTCAGCGGATCCAGGTTAGCGACATCCGGCGAATTCGCTTTCTGCCAACCCGAAGAATCCGCCGCCATCATGGTGATCGAAATCTCCGCCGCAGTTTGCGTGTGCCACCGGGTCAATCCCCGTGAGTTGAAGATTCCCTCAAACGATTCCGCGCTAGAAAATACTCCCGCGGTCGTGAGCTTGTGCCGGTCCGCCACGCCCACCATTGCCCGCACTCCGTCCGCGCGAATCTCAGGAGTGATCGCCGCACTCGCCTCAAAATGCCGAGAAGGAGCCGGTGTGGAGGAAGCAAGTGTGGAGCGGACCTGCCCTGAGCGACAGTCGAAGGGGCTCTCTCCCGCTTTGCCGGAGGCCTCCTCAGCATCTGGCATGAGTAACAAATCCGGGTCCGGGTGCTGCACCTTGGCCAAGCTCTCCGAAGCCCGCACGACCTGCGTGAGACTCTCCTCATCAAACTTGTTGGTATAAGCCCGTGCTGTCCGCCCCCCAAACACGGTCCGCACTGAAACCACGTGATTCTCTTCCGCCACATTTTGATGAATCGTGTTGTTTGCGAAGCGAGTCAGCGCAAACCGCCCACCAGAAAAAAGCACCTCGACCTCGTCCGCAGACGCCAGCTTCCGGATGCGGTCAACAATCTCGCCGGCTTGTTCGTGGTTTAGCATGCAGCGCTCAGCAGTTGGTAATTAGCAGCTAGCAATTAGCTACAAAACGATCCGCCCCTACTTTTTGCAGTAAGGCGGTAAGCATCCGTCGAAACTCGATCAATTGTTTGGTCATTCTCTGATAGTCGGCCTCTTCCATGTAGCTCAGATCACGGACCAGAAGCAGATGATAGTCGAGTTCACTGGCTGATCCGGAAGCGATCTGCAGGAAGCGGTACGGTTCGCGGTTACCTTCCTTGCCGCAACCCTCCGCAATATTCGCCCCCATCGATGCGCTGCAACGACGAATTTGACTCGTAAGCCCGTACATCTCTTCTCGCGGAGACCTCGATGTAACCTTATACACATCCAGAGTTACACGATGAGCTTTCTCCCAGACCTTCAATCGCCGAAAATCTTTCATGACACATCTCTCGCTAATCGCGAATCGCGAATTGCTAACTGCTAATGGCTGATCGCTAGCTAGCTCTTGAACGCGCTCCCCACCTTAATCGCAAGAAACCGCGCCGGCGCCGCCCCATGTCCGGTTCCCATCACCTGCTGCGGCTGTCCTTTGCCGCAATTCGGCGTGCCCCAGAGCGTCCATTCATCGCGCGAGCAAATCGCGTCCAGCGAATTCCAGAACTCCGTCGTGATCCCCGAGTACGACGGATTCTTCACCATCCGCACGCGCTTTCCATTCTTGATTTCCCAGCCAATCTCGCATCCAAATTGAAAGTTGTAGCGCTTGTCGTCAATCGACCATGAGCGGTTGGTCTGCATCAGGATCGCGTGATCCGTCGACGCAATCAGTTGTTCCAGGCTCAGCGGATTTTCTCCCGGCAGAATGCTGATGTTCGTCATGCGGATCATAGGCAGCCGGTTCCATCCTTCCGCGCGCAGCGTTCCGCCCGAGCGATCTGCTCCGATGGTGTGCGCCGTCTCCCGCGAACTCAGATATCCCGTGAACAATCCATTCGTGATAATCGGAGTACACTGCGCCGCCACGCCTTCATCGTCGAAGCCAAACGTGCCCAGCCCGGGCCCATGTTCCTGCCGTGCATCCGCCACCACATTCACCAGGTCGCTGCCGTAGCGCAGTGTCCGCAGCTTGTCTAAAGTCAGGAAGGAGGTTCCGGCAAAATTCGCTTCCATCCCCAGCACGCGATCCAGTTCAATCGGATGCCCCACCGACTCGTGAATCTGCAGCCCCAGTTGCGAACTGTCGAGAATAATGTCGAACGTTCCCTCCGGACACTGATCCGCTTTGTGCAGCGCCACGGCCTCTTCAGCGATTCTCCGCGCATTCTCCACCAGCTTCAATTCTTCGATTAGCTCATATCCCTTGTTCTGCCACTGCCCACCAAACGAATTCGGATACGACCGTTTCTGAATCTCATTCCCCGCGAAGGCATACGCCGCGTAACCCGCCCCGGTCGAAAGCTTGGTCTGATGAATGTCCGCGCCCTCTGAGGAAACAAACCACTGCTCCTCGCGGTTGAAATTCAGATTCGCCTCCGCCAGCGTGATCCCGGCCACTGACCGCAACTCCGTGTCAATCTTCAGCAGCAGTTCAATATTCTGTTCCACCGAAACCGTAAATGGATCGATCTTGTACGGCGTGCTCCATTCCGCAACTGCCGGCTTCTCCGGAGCCAGCCGGATATCCTCCCGCTTCACCCGCGCCGAAGCTCGCGCAATGGCCACCGCCGCCGCCGCGGTAGCCTCCACGGCGCCGCGTCCCAACTCCGCCGAAGCCGCGAATCCCCACGCCCCATCGGCAATCACGCGCACGCTCATGCCCACCGATTCCGCGTCCGACGCGCTACCGACTTTGCCGTTTTTCGTGGTCAGAGCGCGGCTCCGCTGCGCCACCACGCGCACATCGGCATAGCTCGCCCCACGCCGCGCAGCGGTGTTCAATGCCCATTTGGCGACATGCTTCATGCGAAGAATCTCAATCTAACACACGCGCTCGACCCGCGGAGCCTGCGTCCAAGTGCCTCTTCGCACACATGGACTTGTGATTCGTATCACGGCTAGCCGATGCCCGCCGCCGTCCAATAGACCTGATCGCCAATCGTCTCAGCGGTCCCACGCCGCTGTCCGATCTGAAGGAGCCCTCATCTATGAGCCTTTTTATTTCTGACGAAAACAATACCACTCCGACCGCCACGGCCGACGTCGATTGCGCAGCTTCGGGCGGCGACTCCGGCACAGACACCCAGGCCAGCAAGAAAGCAGATCTCGCCGGCCCCGGCATCGGCGACTACGCCGAACTGGAAAAAGTTCTGCCCAGCGATTACAACCCTCTGCTTACCCGCAAGGAAACCCAGAAAGCGATTTTCCACCTGAGACGCTATATCGAAGACAATCTATGTAAAGAACTCGGCTTGCAGATGGTCCAAGTCCCGCTGATCGTCGATGCCGAGAGCGGTGTCAACGACATGCTTGATCGCGACGGCTCGCGCACTCCAATTCAGTTTCATATTTCCAATGACCGCGGCAAGCATCCCATCGATGCCCAGGTCGTGCAGGCCGCCACAAAATGGAAGAGGGTCGCGCTCAAGCAGTTCGATTGCCGCCCTGGCGAAGGCATCTGCACCGACATGCGCGCTGTCCGCAAAGACTACTTCCTCGATCACGATCATTCCGCCTACGTCGACCAGTGGGACTGGGAGCGCGTCATCACCAGCGAGCAGCGTAACCTCGAATTTCTCAAATCGATCGTAAAGAAGATCTGGAAAGTTCTCGTCGGCGCCGAGAAGTTCGCGCAGGAGATGTTCCCGGAGCTGAAGAACCCGCGTTACCCCAGCCTGCCGGAGGAACTCACATTCCTGCACGCGGAAGAATTGCTCGCGATGTATCCCGACCTTCCGCGCAAGCGCCGCGAGACCGTGATCCTTCAAAAGTATCCGGCCATCTTCATCATCGGCATCGGCTGGCCGCTCAAAGACGGCTACCCGCACGAGATGCGTGCCGCCGACTACGATGATTGGGTCACCGACACTAGCGGACAAACTCTGCGCGACACTCACGGCCTGAACGGCGACATTCTCGTCTGGAACCCCGTCACACAGCGGCGGCACGAACTCAGTTCCATGGGCATCCGCGTGAACGCCGAGACCTTGCGCAAGCAACTGGAGTTGTCGAACCTGCTCGACAATCTCAAATTCCCCTATCACCAGGGAATCATCAACAACGAACTGCCGCTCTCGATCGGCGGCGGCATCGGCCAGTCCCGCACCCTGATGCTCCTTCTCCGCAAAGCCCACCTGGGCGAAGTCAGCGTCACCGTCTGGCCAAAAATCCTGAAGGAGATGTGCGCGAAGAAAAATATCTTCGTACTCGAATAGGCTGATGCGCTTGGATATGCGGAAAAGGGGCGGCCACAGCCGCCCCTTCCCGCATGAATGCGAGGTCACGAGGGACAAGACCCGGAGGGCCAAAACAAT
Source organism: uncultured Acidobacteriota bacterium (assembly GCA_963719865.1). Lineage (GTDB taxonomy): Bacteria > Acidobacteriota > Terriglobia > Terriglobales > Acidobacteriaceae > Sulfotelmatobacter. Next base: position 255,994 of record CAVRDS010000018.1, read on the forward strand.
TTAGCCCAGCGCTTCAGCGCTGGGACCCGGCCACCAGAGAACGCCAAGTCCCGGAGGGACGACACAAATGTCACACTCCTACTCCAGCAACCGTGCCCACGTAATCTTCAGCACGAAGGAACGGAAGCAATGCATCTCGGACGATTTCCAACCCAAACTCTGGGCCTACATGGCCGGCATCGCGAAGAACTAAGGCTTCGATGCCATGATCATCGGCGGCGTCGGTGACCACGTTCACGCGCTGCTTATCCTGCCGCCAACCATGCCGCTCGCCAAGGCCGTTCAATTCTTGAAAGGCAGCTCATCCAAATGGATAAATGAAACGGTAGGAGAATTTTCCTGGCAAGAAGGATACGGAGCCTTCAGCGTGAGCGCATCGCAGACCGCGGATGTCGTGCGCTATATTCAAAATCAACACGCACACCACGCGAAGAAGACATTTGAAGAGGAGTTCCTGGAGTTCCTGGAATTCCTGAAAAAGTACGGCGTGTCTTACGAACCGGCCCACGTTCTCGGATAGTTGTGTCGTCCCTACGGGACTTCGCTCCTATATGCTCCAACCCACCCAGCGCTGAAGCGCTGGGCTAAGATGTTTTCGTCCCCGCGGGACGAACTGATACGCAGCACCGACTCCCCTACGGCGTTGCATGCGCCTCATCCAGCGCCTTCTTCACCGCCAGCAATTCTTTCAACATCCCCCGCAGCTTGGTCGACTCCAGCGCATTCGCTCCATCCGACTTCGCTTCCTTCGGATTGTCGTGTACTTCCATGAACACGCCGTCCACGCCCGCGGCCACTGCGGCCCGCGCTAGCAAAGGAATGAACTCGGGCTGTCCTCCACTCGTTGCCGGTCCACCGTCGCTCGCTTGTGAAGAAGGCAACTGCACCGAATGCGTCGCATCGAAAACCACCGGAGCGAACTTCCGCATGATCGCTAGCGACCGCATATCCACCACCAGATTGTTGTAGCCAAAGCTCGCCCCGCGCTCCGTCAAAAAAACTTGCGAATTGCCCGCATCGCGGCACTTTTCCACCGCATGCCGCATATCCGACGGAGCCACAAACTGCCCCTTCTTGATGTTGACCGCCCGCCCGCTCAGCGCCGCCGCCACCACGAGATCCGTCTGCCGGCAAAGAAATGCCGGAATCTGCAGCACGTCCACGACCTCAGCGACCTTGCCCACGTCCGCCGTCTCATGCACGTCGGTCAGCACGGGCAGATGCAACTCCTCTTTAATCTTCTTCAGAATCCGCAAGCCGTCCTTCAGCCCGGGCCCGCGAAAACTGCGAATCGACGTGCGGTTCGCCTTGTCGTAACTCGCCTTGAAAATCAAAGGAAAATTGAGAGCCTTCGCCACGCCCTTGATGATCTCCGCCATCCGGATCGCGTGCTCTTCGCTCTCAATGACGCAAGGCCCGGCAATCAGAAAGAGATCCCCCGACCCAACGTGAATATCACCGACTTGGAAGGAAGTGATCATGCCAAAACCATTTCACCACGGAGACACAGAGTCACAGAGAAATTCTAGTATTCCTCCGTATCTCCGTGACTCCGTGGTGAAAATCTTACCGCCCCGCGACCCGCTCCGGCCGGTGAAACATTTCTACCTCAGCCGTCTCTTTTTCCGCGCGCCGTTTCAGCCCATACTCATACGCCGCGCCCACAAACGTGCTGAACAGCGGATGCGGCTCCAGCGGCTTCGACTTGAACTCGGGATGGAACTGGCACCCGATGAAATGCGGATGATCCGGCAACTCCACCATCTCCACATAAGTGCCATCCGGCGTCGACCCCGAAATCTTCAGTCCCGCCGCCGTCATCGGCTCTTCATACTCGCGATTGAATTCATAGCGATGCCGGTGCCGCTCGCTGATTTCCGTCTTCCCGTAAACCCGGTAAGCCAGCGTGTTCGGTTCGATCTTGCAAGGCCACGCGCCCAGCCGCATTGTCCCACCCAGCTCTTCCACACCGCGCAACTCGCGCAACTTGTAGATCACGCGGTGGGGTGTCGCTGGATCGAACTCGCTCGAATTCGCCTCTGCCAGTCCCACTACATTGCGCGCAAACTCGATGCAAGCCGTCTGCATCCCCAGGCAAATCCCAAAGTACGGAACTTTTTTCTCCCGAGCATACCGGATCGCGATCAGCATCCCTTCGATGCCGCGCTTGCCAAACCCGCCCGGAACCAGGATCCCGTCATAGCCCTCAAGCTGCGCCTCGTAACTTTTGTCGCCCGTCTCTAGGCCCTCAGCCTCAATCCAGTTCAGCTGCAGCTTCAGATTGTGCGCCAGCGACCCATGCACCAGCGCCTCTTTCAATGACTTGTAAGAATCCTCGTACTCCACATACTTCCCGACAATCCCGATCGTGACCGTATCCTTCGGGTTGTACACGCGGTGGACAATGTCCTCCCACTTCGCCAGATCGCGATCTTTCGCCTCCATGTGCAGGTATTTCAAAGCCAGCGTGTCCACATTCTCGTTAGCAAAGACCAGCGGCACTTCATACACCGAGGCCACGTCTTTCGCCGTGATCACCGCCTCTTCCGGCACGTTGCAGAAGAGCGCAATCTTCGACTTCATCTCCTTCGCCAGAAAACGATCCGTCCGGCAAAGCAGAATGTCCGGCTGAATTCCAATGCTCAACAACTCCTTCACCGAATGCTGCGTCGGCTTGGTCTTCAGTTCCTGCGCCGCCGCGATAAACGGAACCAGCGTCACGTGGACAAACAACGTGTGCTCGCGTCCCAACTCCTGCCGCATCTGCCGGATCGCTTCCATAAACGGCAGCGACTCAATGTCGCCCACGGTGCCGCCAATCTCCACGATCGCCACATCCACATCCTGCGCGACCTTCTTCATCGCCGCCTTGATCTCATTGGTGACGTGCGGAATCACCTGCACCGTCTTGCCCAGATAATCGCCGCGCCGCTCCTTGGCGATAATCTGCTCGTAGAGCCGCCCGGTCGTCCAGTTATTGTCGCGAGAAAGTTTGGCGTGCGTGAAGCGCTCGTAGTGCCCCAGGTCCAGATCCGTCTCCGCCCCGTCGTCGGTGACGAAAACCTCGCCGTGCTGAAATGGCGACATTGTCCCCGGATCCACGTTCAGATACGGATCAAACTTCATCAGGTTGACTTTGATTCCGCGGCTCTCCAGCAGGCATCCGATCGAAGCCGCGGCCAGTCCCTTGCCGAGTGAAGACACAACTCCGCCCGTCACAAAGATGTACTTCGCTGGCATCTCTTCCTCGCTTTAAATTGTTTTTGAAAAATGGTGCAGGTGGGGTGCACGATCAATTATGACAGAATTGCCCTGTGGAAAGAAACGGAATTTGCGAAGGTTCTCTTCCGACGTTCTTCTCCGCGTTCTCCGCGGCCTTCCTCTTCGTGCTCTGCGGTGAAAGGCTCTGCGTTGACTATCCTCCCGAGGTCAGCGAGAATAATAAAGGCCGTCCGCAAAGGGCGTCTCGTAGTGTCCCCGAACAAGTGGGCCTGTGGCGCAGCTGGGAGCGCGCTTCCATGGCATGGAAGAGGTCGTCGGTTCGATCCCGACCAGGTCCACCATTTAAACCTTCCTAGAATCAATCACTTTCAGACCATTTGCGCGAATCGTACAAAAATCGTACAAGCAACCCGTTAATGGTTCTGAAATATGCTATCCGTTTACACTCGCCATTACCCGCCGTGCACACACCGACATCAATCATCGTCGCTGCCGGTGCCCCAAATGGATTCAAGGAACGCTGCCTGACGGACGCGTCGTTCGCGTCTCCGCCAAGACCTACAGCTGGGAAAAAGCCGAGATCAAGGCACGGGCCATGGAAGATGTCGCCGACCCAAACAAGCCGGCCGTAAAGGCCAGAGTCGGGATCAATGACGCCATCCAGTGCTTCCGCGACGACGAGCGATCGCGGCATCTCAACAAACACACGCAGAAAAAGAGCGAGTTCTTCTTCGAAAAGCAGTTGAAAACTTGGTCAGAGCGGCAGGGGCTGGTGTTTCTGGATCAGTTGACGCCGCCTGAGTTGACGAAATTCCGGGCGCAGTGGGGCAACGGCTCGGCAACAACACGCCGCAAGCATGAACGATTGGCGGCATTTTTCTGGTTCTGCGTACGGATGGAGTGGGTGGAAAGGAATCCAGCGCTTCTGTTGAAGCGAGTCAAGGTCGAGTCCAACCCGACTGATTACTTCACACAAGCGGAATTCGACGCGCTGGTGGATGCAACCTACGCTTATGGCAACTGGTTGGGCGGCCATGATTATGAACACCGGCGCGACCGCATACGAGCTCTCGTCCTGCTGATGCGCTGGTCGGGTCTGGCGATCAAGGACGCGGTCACGCTGGAACGGGCCCGCATCGACCAGGATGGCAATCTCTTCCTCTATCGGGCCAAGACGGGCGTCCCGGTTTATGTCCCTCTCCCTCCATTCCTTCACGTTCTGCTGCGGTCATTGCCGAGCCAGAACCCCCGATATTTCTTCTGGAGCGGCAGCGGCGACCCGGAAACGTGCAAACGCTGCTGGACGCGCGCCTTGGCACGACTGTTCAAAGTGGCGGAACTCAAACGCCTTGACGGCTCCATCAAGCGGTGCCACTCGCATATGTTTCGGGACACCTTCGCCGTCGAGCTTCTGCTGTCGGGTGTCCCAATCGATCAGGTCTCACTACTATTGGGCCACAGCAGCGTCAAAGTAACCGAACGGCACTATGCCCCATTTGTTAAGGCCCGCCAGGAGCAACTCGCTCAGTCGGCTCGCAAAGCATGGCACTTCGAAAAGTCGAACGAGGCGGAAATGCCACAAGCCCGACGCACCCGAACGGAGAAACAACGGCGTCGAAGCCCACGGAGACCGGCAGCAGACTCTCAGGCCTTAGCCAGCGATCCGCAAACGTCTGTGCACGCGTAGAGCAACCGTCTCCGGAATGCGGAGCGTTACATAAGCGCGCCTCGAACGGGCTTCCGCTTTCCCCCATTGCAATACTCCCGGTTCATTCTCAAACATTCGCCGGATGGTCTTCTCGCTGAGGTTCCATATCTTTCCGAGTTCGGCTACTGAATAGTGCTTCTCTGTTGAAAGCTCTTCCGCTCCGATGTCATCGGCCGCCCACTGCCGTTCGCGATGTGGTTCGCCCCTCGTCGGGATGACTCTTAGATCGACGTTCCTGATCGAAGAAGTCCGTTCGGGAGGTGTGTCTTGGTTTTGCAGTGGCTGGATTCTCATAGATCGCTTGTAAGCCGAAGTGGCTTTTCAGTCAAAATGCGGCGCCGAAAGGGATCGATTTGACTGAAATTTCGTTTCAACTTAGCTTCTAGGCTCGACGGAACCAAAACCAGGAGGCAAGCGTGTTTTCATCCGTTCAGCAAGTCAGCGACGGTTTACGAAAGTCGGGTTACATCGCTGATTCTGTGGCAATCACGACGGTTTTTCTTGCCAGTTCGTTGCATCGTCCTGTGCTCTCTGAATCTCTGAAGGACCTGCCGGCAGTGGCAAGACACAACTTGCATACGCGGTCGCACAAACAGCCAATACCAAAGTCGAGCGACTTCAATGCTACGAAGGGATCGGCGAAGACAAGGCCATCGGCAAGTTCGATGAGTCGCTGCAAAGGTTGTGCGTAGAGCTGAAAGCCAAGGCCACGGGTGTTGATTGGGAGATGCTGAAGAACGAATTACACGGCGAACAGTTCTTCAGTGCGGGACCGCTTCTTCGCGCACTGCAATATGAACAGCCTTGCGTCCTACTCATTGATGAACTGGACAAGGTGGACCATGCGTTCGAAGCAATGTTGCTGGAACTGCTCAGCGTCTGGCAACTCAGCATTCCCAAACTCGGTACGATCCAAGCAAAGAGCATTCCTTTCGTCGTGCTCACGTCCAATGAGGAACGGCGGATCGGGGATCCTCTACGCCGGCGCAGCTTCTATCTTCGGGTCGAACACCCCACCGCTGAACGTGAAGCCGAAATTGTTGCGCTGAGAACACCAGACTCAAGCAGCGAATTTCATGCGGGAATGGCAGGGCTCGCAAGGGCTTTGCGCGGCTGGAGTCTGGAAAAACCTCCATCTATCTCCGAGATTCTTGATCTCGCCCAGGCGCTCAAAGTTTTGGGAACTGAACAAATCACGCCGGAGATGAGAGACGTGCTCCTGCCGTTGCTGGCTAAGACCGAGGCCGATCGCCGCAAGCTGCTCTTGCGGGATGGGTTTGCCAGCTTGATCTATGACGCGCAGCAGTACACGGCCGAGGCCCTGCGAGGGAATGCAGCATGAAATCGGTATTCATCGTGGTGGGAACGCTTTGCGCTACCTCGATCGGCTGGGCGCAATCGGGTAGGGACCTAACACGGATTGAATCTGAGTACTACGTCACGGCCTACGCGCAACACTATCGAGTGCCCATTGCACTGGCACGCGCCATTGTTGGGCGCGAATCAAATTGGCAGCCCTGTGTGATCTCTCCGAAAGGCGCTGCGGGGCTAATGCAGTTGATGCCCGCTACTGCCAAGCGGCTGGGCGTGACTGACCGCTGCAATCTCGATCAAAACGTCTCGGGTGGCGTGCGCTATCTCGCTTGGTTGATGCGACGGTTTCACAACGATCTCAGGCTCGTGGCTGGCGCTTACTACGCCGGCGAAGACAACATCGGCAGGCGTGGCCTTGCTTACCGAAATTCCGATGTCGTCGCGTACGTCCGTGCAATTAGAACAACTTACCTTCGTGAAGCGGGGATTGAATCAGAAAGCAAAAATACCAATGCGAAAAGAGATGTGAGATGAACAAATGTTTGAGTTTGTTGCATGTGATAACGATCTGTTCCCTGCCCTTCCGCATGGCCTCGGCGCAAACCGAGTTGCCGCAGGCACGAATCGTGAACTTGAGTATTGACCCAGAACAGGTTGTGGTCTTGCACTTGCGGCCAGGATACGTCAGTTCGGTGCGGGTCCTGGAGGAGGTGAGCTCGGTCGTACTGGGCGATCCAGGAGCCTTCAAGGCCGACCACTCGGACGCCGAGCCGCAGTTGGTGTTTTTTAAAGCAACCACTGCAAAACCTGCGCAAACCAATGCCCTGATTACCACCAGAGGAGGCCATGAGATCCCGCTGAGCCTAGTGAGCCAAGGCAAGTCAGACCGTAGTGAGCCGGTCGACTATGTCCTCAATTGTGAGCGCCCCGCAGCTTTCTGATTGCGTCGACTCATCCCGTGTTTGTGGTTGGCGAAACAAAGAACGTTGCCACAGGAAATCAGCCAACCAGCCCTGCCCCGGAGAAGCCTGGCAGACAAGAGCAGGACTTGCTGAGGGCGGAACGGATTGACAATCCACATTGGGAAGGCAAGCAACTGCAGGTTGCGGTAGGACAGGCGATAGAGAAAGAGCAACAGATGGCCGTGCCGTTCGCCGTTCTGAACTCTTCTGCACGGACCATTGAAGTACTGCCGCCGCAAATACAGCTTGCCGGGACATCGAAAGACAAACATCGAAAGGCGATTAAGGCTGAGCCGGTCGCGATCAAGGACTACTGGATGACGTCGCGTAGACTCGCGCCTGGCGCTAGGGCCGATGGCATCGTTGTGTTCGACCGGCCTACCTTCAAGGAATCTCGGGAACGGCTCTGGCTCGCGGTTGCCCAAGCGGAAGAGGTCGACCGTCCGGTCTTGGCGCCGATCGCGTTTGTGGCCCCGGTTTCGGGAGGTGCAAAGTGATTCATCCAAACGGACACAACGACAACGCTGCAGTCATTCAGGAGCTAGAGGAAAATGAAGCTCGCAATAACGATCTGCCACTCCCTCCGGACGCACCCCCCCATTGCCTGCGCTCGCAACTAGAGCAAAACAGAGAGCCCGGCAGCAGATCCAACAGAACCGCTTTGTAATCATCGGAGCGGGAGCGATCGTCATCGCGCTGCTGATCTTCGTTGCGACGTCTATGCCCCATCGGGGCGCGCCACAGAAAGTGAAGAGTCGTGGCGCCACTGCTTCTGAAGACTTGGCGTTGGAGAGCGGCACCGCGAGCAACGACAAGAGCCTATTTCCGATCACCGATTCTGGCCGGCCTGTCACCAAAGAATCTCACGAAGGCTTCCTAAACGAACGAGATCTACAACGAACCGCAACCAAGCCGGCAGCGGGAAGGACGGTGGCGGGCGGAGCGGGAACTTTGGGATCGATACCGCCTTTCGGAGACCAGCAGCCCTGGCAAGCACCGCCGTATCAGCCAGGCTCGGGTGGCGGCGCCGAGACTCCAGACTTGGGTAAAGCAGAGCGTGAATCCATGGAGAAATCTTCGTTAATCTTCGTGCGAAACGTCTCTGCCAACTCGGGCAGTGCTCAGGCCCGCGAAATCAATGATCCAGCACCAGAACTGGGATTGGGCCTGGCCACGGGCACACGATTGCGTGCACGCCTGGAATCGGCGGCCAGCACGGCGGTGCGAACTCCGGTCCTGGCGGTGATCGAATACAACTATGAGCGGGACGGAGAAATCATCGTCCCTGCGGGAGCAAAAGCGGTTGGCCACATCCGGAACGGAGATCGTTCAGGTTACGTTGACATCCAGTTCGATTCTCTGCTGATGCCGGATGGTGCAGTCGTTGCCATCGAGGCCGCCGCCACGGGTTTGGACTTGCGGCCGCTCAAAGGAAAAGTTGAGGGCAAGAACACGGGAAAGAACGTCCTGGTCAGATCGCTGTCAGGAATCGGCCAAGCTGGCTCGATGTTGGTGGGACAAGGCAGTCTGAACCAGCCCCTGAGCGAGTCGGACCTAATGCGGGAGCGCGTCAGCAACAATGTCGGCGAGGCTGGAGATGAGGAGGTTTCTCGATTAGCGATCACCCAGCATATCGTGGTGACGATTTCGGCGGATACTCCGCTCTACGTGGTCCTCGAGCAGACACCCAAGTCCAATCAGGGTTCCCTGCAACCAAGTGCGCGGAGCGTTCCAACATCCAACTCCGCCAATGTTGAGCAACTGCGCCAACTATTGCAGTTGCAGCAAGAGCTGAACCAACCGTCGGCAAGCAACCAACCAGCGCAGTAGACGAGCGGTTCTCAGCTATGAAGATTCGGCGCGAGCGTGCGCTGGCTGCTTCCAGCCTAGGCGTGCTCCCCGCAAGGTAACTTCCCCAGTCGCCGTTTCCGCCGCCTTCTGGGCGGAAGAGATTTTTGAAACAAATTGATGAGCGATGGCCGATAAAATGGCAATTATGCCGTTTCGTCCCCTCAAATCGTTCTTTCCAACCGCAGACGAGTTGCTGTCGCAGGAGTTGCCTGCGCTTGGCGTCAATCTTTTCATGCACCTGAAAAGTTATATTGGCCTGAACACGGTCTACCAACACGCCGGATTCAATAAGGGCTATTTTCGGGCCATGCTTGAAAATAGAAACGTCGGCCTTGGGTCGCTGCCTAAAGAGCCGGAATACGGAGTGCGTCAGCCTGAAGTGACAAGGCGCATGATGGAGGCGTGGAACTGGCTGGAGAGGCAAGGCGTTCTGATTCACAATGACGAGCAAGTTGGTGATTGGTTCATTATCTCCAGCGATGCGGAGAAATTGCTCAAATCGAATGAGCTTACCGCGCGAGCAACTGATGGCGCAGAGCATTCACCGCGAAAAGCGAATTCCCGCCCATTTCGTTGGGAAGACCTTGACAATCGACTGCTCTCTCCGAAGCTACACGAGCTTTCTAATGAGATGCAGAAGCAGTCTGCCGCAGGTAATCGAAAAGTCGCTTTCGATGCAAGACAGAGTGGTAATGCCGCCGGCTACCTGCCGCGACTCTTCGACTTTCAGGAACGATTAACTGACGAGTGGGCACAGAGAGTTTACACCGCCCACTGTGAGTCATGGACTCAACAGAATCAGAAGGTAACCGGAGAGTTCATCCGCGCAGTACGAGACAGAGCGGTAATCCCGCTTATTGCCACGCGAAAGGCAACAGTGCAGTCTGAGGTCTCACTGCGCGGTACGCGAACCAGACAGAACCCCAACCCTGTTGCACTTGGTGACTGGAACCGCCGAATGGATCGGCTCGCAGCACGCTGGAGTCAACGTCTAGAAGCGGATGCTGTCGCCGAAGAGTACCGCGCCGCACGACCAGCTGATGCTAATGACAACCGACACTTCGAGCTTATAGCTATCGAAGAGGCGAAGAAGAGCATCGCCGAAGATGACAGACCGCACCCGAAAGTCGGTGTGGTCATCGTGAAGAATGGCAAAGTTCTAGCCAAGGCCTATCGAGGCGAGAACCCGAAATCTCATGCTGAATACGTCGCGTTGGAACGGAAGCTGTCAGGTGAAACGCTGGCTGGAGCTACTGTCTACACGACACTCGAACCCTGCACCAAACGAAACCCACCTAAAATCTGTTGCGCCCAGCGGTTGGCGGAGCGAAAAGTTGCCCGCGTATTCATTGGGATGCTCGATCCTAATCCCGACATTCGTGGTCTCGGAGACCAGCTGTTGAGCGAGGCAGGTGTCGACATTCAACTGTTCCCGCGAGACTTGAGAGTGCAAGTTGAAGAAATGAATCGTGAATTTATCGGGGATCAGAAACAAAAGTTCAAGGCGAGACAGTCCCCTGCTGAAACTCCAGTGACGAAGCAAAACGTAGTGGTTGAGTCCGAGCCGAATGTCACCGGCTGGACGCGTCGGTACACAGTACATACCAGCGCAAACTTTGAGCGGGCCAAGGACAAAAGGATCGTAGCCGAGGTGCTGGTTACCTGCGAACTCACGATCTTTGGTCTTGGTTCGCACTCAGCCACGGGGGAGGAATGGGCAGACAACGATAACGCGGGCACGGCGGCCGAGGCACAGGCATTCAAACGAGCGTGTTCGTGCTTTGGCTTGGGCCGCTATCTCTACTACTTCTCTGGGGTGTGGGTCGATCTCGACGAGCGGAAACGACCCAAGAGCGTTCCCCAGTTGTTCGGTTGGGCGACTCCGCAGGGTTGGCGGGAGGGGCAGAGGCCTCGTCCGGACGCAGAAACCGCAATATCGAACCTTGCCTCGAACGATGTGAGTCCTGAAGAACCCCACACCAGATGGTTCGCGAGATTGAGGCGATGGCCGACGCACTGGGCAAACGTTTGTATCGTGGCGTATTGAAGACGGCGAGGGTGTGGAATGCAACGGATATTCACGAGATGAACGTGATGCGAATGGTCCTGGAGCAAATGCAGATGGCGGAACGGGAGTTGCGTCGATTGGACGCTGCCTTGAACAGAGTTGAGCCTGGAACCCTGGTTTCCATCCTCCGCTCCTTGCGCCTCAATTCGCTCGCCCAAGTGGACAATCTAGAGACCCTCAAGAGAGTCGTGCAGGGAGTGGAAAGAGCGGCTGAAAGCACACGCTGAACCTGGTCCCGAGCCTCGGTTAAGGACTGCCGCAACTCCCTGTTAATCAATGATGTGAATAGCCATCCCTTAATAATCAAGGACCCTTGTTGAGGGTACGGGCGAGGTGCAACTGGTTGTTTAATAATATAACAAAGTGTGTTATATTATTCCTAGCCCTTGGAGAGGAAGTAAGGATCACTATGGACGGGAACTTGCTGAAAGAGGCGCGATTGGAGAAGAACTGGACGCAAGAGCAAGCCGCCCTGACGCTTGGTGTCACCCAAGCCTACCTTTCGATGATGGAGAAGGGGCATCGCCCTCTGTCGGAACGATTCGTGCGCAAGGCGGTCAAAGTGTTGAATCTGCCGGCTACGGCGCTGCCGTTGCGATCCGGGGAAGCGGCGATGCCGGCGTCTTCCCAGAAGCGCGATTTTGGTGCCGACCTCGGCGCGCTCGGTTACCCGGGATTTTCCTATCTGCGAGCTCGAAGACGGCGGAATCCCGCAGAGGTCTTGCTGGAGGCGCTGACCCAACCGAACCTTGACGCCCGAGTTGTTGAAGGCTTGCCGTGGTTGGCTATGACCTACGCGGACATGGACTGGGATTGGCTGGTTCGCAACGCCAAGGTGCGAGATCGCCAGAATCGATTAGGGTTTGCCCTCTCTCTGGCTAGCGAACTATCGGAAAGGAAGAAAGATAGCGAGCGGACGGAGAAACTTCGGCCGTGGTTGGAGGCTTTGGAGAGTTCCCGACTTGCGCGCGAAGATACCTTCTGCCACGACTCGATGACTCAAGCGGAGAGAGTGTGGCTGCGCGAACATCGCTCGCCCGCCGCAATACACTGGAATCTCCTGACCGACATGAAGGGAGAAGACCTTGCCTGCGCATCCGAATGAAAGTATTCCGGAACCATGGCTCTCGTTCCTGCGCGAATTGGATGCGGCGGCGCGCGAGGATGTTCGGCTGGATTGTATGGGAGGGTTCGTCATCGCCATGGTGTACGGATTTTCGCGGCCAACGGGAGATTTGGACGTCTTGGAGATTGCACCGGCGGAAGTCGGCCGCTCCATGCTGACACTGGGCATGCGAGTGACCTGCCCCCTGCTTTCGTTCACGTAAGAATACGACAAACTTTTTCTGGTCCATCTCCGGTTTGAGCGGGGATGGGGGTCTGGGGCAAGGGGCCGGCGTTTGAGGCCTCTTGCCCCAGTTCAGCTCTGTAGAAGCTCCCAGCCTGGGCAGCAAACTCTTTCGGAGTTCGGTATCCCAAACTGCTGTGCGGACGCTCGTCGTTGTACTCGATCCTCCACGCCGCAATCTTGCGCCGCGCATCGAACAGGTTCTGAAACCAACTCACCGCCAAACACTCTTCCCGCAGCCGTCCGTGAAAACTCTCCACCCGCGCGTTCTGGGTCGGCTTCCCCGGCTGGATGTGCAGCACTAACTCGATCTGCCGCTCCACACACCACGCCAGAAAATGCCGGCTCGTCAGCTCCGGCCCGTTGTCGCAGCGGATCGTCAACGGCTGCCCGCGCTCGGCCACGATCGCGTCCAACACGCGCGTCACTCTCCGACTGGCAAAGCTGGTATCCACTTCCAGCGCCAAGCACTCTCGCGTAAAAGCATCCACCACACTCAACACTCGAATCGCCCGCCCGCAATCCACCGCATCGTGCAGGAAATCCAACGCCCACTCCTGATTCGCCGAAGTCCGCGCCACCAGCGGCTGTCCCACCCGCACGCAGTGTTTCCGCTTCCTCCGCCGGATCATAAGCCCTGCCTCCCGATACACCCGATGCACGCGCTTGTGGTTCACATGCTCGCCCGAGCGGCCCAGCAAAACATGCAGCCGCCGATACCCGAAGCGCGGCTTCTCCCGCGCCAACTCCACCAGTCGCGTACGCAGCGGTTCATCGCTGCGCGTCGTCTGGTAGCGGTAACTCGACACTGCCATCGTCATCAGTCGGCACGCTCGCCGCTCGCTGAAGGCATACTCTCCTCGCATCTGCCCGATAGCTGCCTTCAGCGCTACGAGCTCCAGCCGGTTTTTCGGATCACCGACTGCAGCGCTTCTTTGTCCAGACTCAGATCCGCCACCAACTTCCGCAGCTTCGTGTTTTCGTCGCGCAACTGCTTCGCCTCCTGCGCTTGGCTCACGTCCATGCCACCGTACTTCGCCTTCCAGGCGTAGAGGGTATGCTTGGACACTCCCGCTTCCCGCGCCACGTCCTCTACCTTTCGCCCCGCCTCGACCTGCTTCAGTGCCCCGATCATCTGGGCTTCTGTGTGCCTGCTCTTCGACATAACCTCTTCCCCTTTCTTTCGCACAAATCATACTCAGCTTTGTGCGGAAACAGGGGAGCAGGTCACGAGGTGGTCCGCTTCACAAGAAGTACAATCTCTATCTTGATCACGTTGGCGTGGCGCATGTTCCGGAAGACTACGAAGATCGGCTCACGGAGATATTTCCAGGAACCTTCCCACATCTTCGGCTCTTCGCTCTTGATCCCTACAACCTAGCCTTGTCGAAGCTGGAACGCAACATCCAACGTGACCGAGACGATGTGCTGCATCTTGCGCGAACCGTCCCGCTTGAGCTGAAAGTTCTTAAAGATCGATATCAGAAGGAACTGCGCTGGCAGCTGGGCAATCCGGCGCGCGAAGACCTCACCCTCCAACTGTGGATTGATGCCATCGAAGAGGAAAGGTCAAAGCAGTAACCTAGAGAAATAGAAACCACCGGCGTTGTCCTAGCAATCGGCGAGGCTCCCCGGCCCCTCTGGTTCGCTCCCTCCTCGTCTCGGCTCCAGCCCGTTCTCGTCGATCTCTCCAAAATCCATATCCAGGAGGTGCCTGTGAACCCTTGCATCTCCGCCATCCAACACTTGCGTCCGCTACGGGGCGGAGCGCAAGCCCATCTGCTAAGAGCATCGGACGGCGCCTGCTACGTGACCAAGTTCCAGAACTAATGTGGAGCTTTACATTAGTTCTGTAATGTTGAGAACTCAGTAATGTGAAGTTGACTTCTTGGTTTTCGCGCCGGGGTGGCGTTTTCAGGTAGTCGGTCTCCACATTACTGAGGAGTTCATAGGTCTTCCAGCCATTCAAGAACGGACTCGTTTCGACGCCAAGAAGGAGTGCTGCGATGGGCAACCGGTTTCACCTTGGCAATCGCACGGCGCTTCATTTCGAGATCGATGGTGGCGTACCGATTCGTTGTGTTCAGGCTGGAATGTCCCAACCACTGACTGATCGAGGTAAGGTCGACGCCTGAAGCCAGAAGCGCCACAGCCGTACTGTGGCGCATGCTGTGTGGGTGAAGACGTTTACGTGTGAGAGTACTCACGTCGGCGCGAGCGCGGTCAAGATGTTTCGCCAGGATGTATCGAACCCCAAAGCGAGTGAGCGGCTCCTGTCGATGGTTGAGAAAGACCCGCGCATCAGTGCCGAGATCTAGATGGCGCTCCTCGCAATGATCGCGAAGGACATGCGCGGTTTGCGGCCACAAAGGACAATAGCGTTCTTTCCTGCCTTTGCCGAAGAGCCGGATTTGAAACGGTCGTATCAGTTGCAGATCGCGAGCCCGCAGATCGACGATCTCCTGCACGCGCGCTCCTGTGTTAAACATGGTTGCCAATAGGGCATAGTCTCGGCGGCCATCCGGACTCGCTCGGCTGATTCGAGAAAGAATAACTTCGATTTCGTCACGTTCGAGGTATTCGATTACGCGCTGATGAGCGCGTTTGAAGGGAATGCCCTGAATACGCTGAACCCGATCGAGTTGTTCTGGATGATAGGTCCCCACGTAGCGAAAAAAAGCATGGATAGCCGCCAAGCGGACATTTCGGGTCGTCACGCCGTTTTTGCGGACTTCCTCCAAATGGGCAAGGAAAGCAATAACGTCGTCCGGTTCAATGTCCCCAAGATCCAGGTCGTGGACCCGGCACTTTCGTTGACCAGCCAGGAAACGAAGGAAGAGCACCAGGCTGTCACGATAGCTGTGAACTGTGTGGGCACTCATGCCACGAACTCTTGGCAGATGGTCTGTAAAGTACTGCCGCAGGCGAAAGGCGAGCTTGTTCGGCGCTGTGATTTTCACGCTCTGCTCCTCTCCCGCACTGACAGCGGGACGACCAGTTCACCATAAGAATCACTGAAACGTGCGCTGGCAAGAGCGCGGAGAGGTTCGACAAAGTGTAGATAACGGTAGGTCGAGACTATAGAGATGTGCCCCAGGTAGGCCGCCAAGAATGGCAGTTTCGTCTTCACCTCGGCACCAGCGCGGTACCAGCGAATCAGCGCATTGACCGCACAACTGTGCCGAAAATCGTGAACTCGCGGCTGCTGGCCGCATCGCGTGCGAATGTTGCAGGCATCCAGGAGAACCCACAAACTGCACTGCAATCCCCATGCTGTATAAGCTTTTCCTCCCTGTCGTCGATTCCAGATGAGCGGCGTGGTGGAAACAATGGGAAGGTTATGCTGGCGCCGTACTTGCAGGTAGCGCTTAAGCTCGCGAATCACATCCGCTGGCAATGGAAGGATGCGTGACTTGTGGAACTTGGAGGCGCGCACTATGAGCGTGCCTTCGTGGGGATCAAAGTCGCCCACCACTAGCCGGAGCAACTCTCCAACGCGCAACCCCGTCGTGTAGAGAAGTACGATAGCGAGACGGACGACTTCGGGACGGAGAGGCGAATAAGTTCGCCGCTGAAGACTTGACGCGGCCCTCATCAGCCGTGCCACCTCGGCTTCGGAAAAGATATAAGGAGTTACGGTTTGGCCAGGAAGCGGAAAGAGGATCGGATCCGGTACAAAGCAGTCCGGCACGGTGCGACGGCGATAGAGGCAAAACTTCCGGATAATCACCATGCGGTAGCGCCGCACGCGCAGTGTTAACTCGGACTGGCTTTGGCACCAGGAATTAAAGACCTCAGCGGTCAGGTCTTGAGAGACACGAGGAAATCCACTCAAGAATCGATCTATCGATTTAAGAGCCGTGATCGTGTTCCTATATTGGTGCCCAAGCGCGACATTAAGTTCCAGGTACCGAGTGATGGTCGAGCGCAGTGCTGATTGAAAGACGAATGTCTGTTTCAAGCGCGCACCGCCTTTTGTCCCGTTGCTTCCTCTGGCACAGGCAGGGCAACGTCTCGCAAATCCTCGATTGCCAGGCGCAAGTAAGTCCAAGTGCTTTGCAGGCTGCGATGGCCGAGCAGGTCGCCAATGGTCTTGACCGGGGTACCGTTGCGCAGCAGAAATACAGCATACGAATGCCGAATGCGATGGCACGATCCTCTACCGGGGATATCCAATCCGCCCCGACGTGCCCATACCCGGAATGCCGTCGATACAGCGTATGTCTTGAGGGGCGCAATCGGAGCTTTCACGCGAAGGAAAATCTGTCGAAACGGCGGTGGCGGTGGAGCTTTCTTCAGGTATCTATGCAGTGCTGTTCCCACTGCATCAGTCAGAGGAAGTTCGAGAACAGTGCCGGTCTTTCTTTGAGAAATGGACATCTTACCGGCTCGCCAGTGAATGTCATCCAAGGTCAACGCCACGACATCACTGGCCCGCAACCCATAGGTGGCCATCAAGAAAAACATCGTAAAATCGCGCAGCCCTACCAAGCTGGAGCGGTCGATGGAGTTGAGAAATGTTTGGACCGTCTCCCACGGCAGAGCGTTGGGAAGTTGCTCTTCTTGGTAAACGCGAGGGGTATCAATCTGGCGATCAAGCCCCTGGGGTATCTCGCCCGTTATCGCCAGGAACCGCAGGAAGCTGCGAAGTCTCCCCACAATGTGTTGCAAACTTGCCCGAGTCAACCGCTGACTGATCTTTTTCACGAAGGCTTCGAGATCATTGATAGTCAGGATCTTCAGCCGGCCAGGGTGCCTCTGGATCTTGAGGTGCGCGAGGAAGTCCGATGCCGTATAGGAGTTCTGCTGGATCGTAGACGCCGCGGCACCTCGAACAGTTTTCAAATAACCGGTGTACGCAGCTAGGTGTCTTGCTGCTGTACCGGTCACCTTCTGTTCTGGCGGCACCAAAAGATTTTGGACATGCAGATATGTTTCCAGCGCACACGTTGTGCCTGCTCGATTCGGGAATCGCCGAAGCAGGCTTTTCTTGCAGGCGTCGAGATCAGCTTTGCTAACCTCGCGCAAGTGGTGGATACCACGCCGAATCAGGGTTGCCTCGATATACGGCAGCAGGGCGATCTTCTCCCTTCTTGACAGATGCGTGTAGCCACGCTCGATGAGCCAACTGGCGAATCCATTCGCGATCGGCCCGAGGATCGCCAACGAAGAGTACTTCAAGAAACTCCCAGGATAGACGTTCGTAAGCATCAGAATCTCCTTTTGGCGCTCGAAAGACAGCGCGGTCTGATGCTACGAAGAAATGTGCAGTGGAAACCGGGGAAACCAGGAATTACGCTGGTCCGCCAAGACGACTTCACATTACTGAGTTCTCAACATTACAGAACAATCCCCAGCACATCCGAGTGCTTGCGAACGAGATGTTCGCCACTAAGTTGGGTCTGGCGCTGGGGCTGCCGATGCCACGGGTGGACGTGATCGAAGTCTCCGACTGGCTGATCGAACAGACCGAAGACCTCCGAATCAGCCTGGGTGGTGCCAAGATTCCGTGCCGGAGTGGCAAGCAGTTAGGGTCGCTGTACGTGGGCTGCGAGAGTCCAGCAATGACACTCGACTACTTGCCACGTGAGCTGCTGCAGAGTGTTCGCAATCTTGGCGACTTTGCTCGCGTCCTTGTCCTAGACTAGTGGACGTGCAACAGCGATGGACGGCAGGCAATCTTCTGGAAAGCGCCGAGAAGGCACCGATACTCCGCAACCTTCATTGACCAGGGCTATTGCTTTAATGCCGGAGGGTGGAAGTTTCCCGACGCTCCCCTGCGAGGCGCATACGCGAACAACTGCGTTTACGAGAGTGTGATGGGATGGGAGGCATTTGAGCCGGTGCTCAGTCGAGCTGAAGAGATGGATGCCCACACTATTTGGCAGTGCGCCGCCGATATTCCCGAAGAGTGGTACGAAGGAGATCGAGATGGCCTATTGAGAATTGAATAATATAGTGACATTCTGGAGCGTCTATGCTACTCTCCGGTCATGGGAAACCCTGCAGGAGTACGGCGAGACTTTCAGAAGCTAGAGGAGCGGCGGCTGTTGGGGGCTCGGCTGTTGCGGCAAGGAATCCATCCGGCCGAAGTGGCGAGACAGGTGGGAGTGCATCGGCAGTCGGTGAGTCGGTGGGCCGAGCAGTTGCAACAAGGCGGAGTGCGAGCGCTGAAGAAAGCCGGACACGCCGGGCGCAAGGCGCGTTTACGCCCCGAAGACCTGCGGCGCATCGAGCGCGGACTGAAACGCGGGCCACAGGTTCTGGGGTACGAAACCAGTTTGTGGACTTCGTGGCGAGTCGCCCACCTGATCGAGCAGGAATGCGGAGTGAAGTATCACCCTTCGCAAGCGTGGCGCATCCTGCGGCAGCTGGGGTGGAGTTGCCAGCGTCCAGTCGGACGTGCGCTGGAGCGCGATGAAGATAAGATCCGGCGGTGGAAGCAGCAGCGCTGGCCGGAGATTAAAAAAAAGCCCAAAAAGAAGGCCGCACCATCGTCTTCATCGACGAAAGCGGATTGAGCGAACGCCCGCACCGTTGCCGCACCTGGGCGCCGCGCGGACAAACGCCGGTGCTGCAATATCACTTCAACTGGAAGACGCTGTCGGCCATGGCGGGGGTGACGTGGTGGAACTTCTATTTCCGGCTGTTTCCTGGGACCATTCGCAGTCCGCAAGTCATCGAGTTCCTCGGGCACTTGCTGCGCCACGTCCCCGGAAAGCTGCTCATTGTCTGGGATGGATTGACTGGCCATCGCAGCCGCATGACCTGGGAGTTCATCCGCCAACAGCGCGGGCGGTTGTGGGTAGAGTTTCTTCCCGGCTATGCCCCGGAGCTGAATCCGGTCGAGTACCTATGGTCGCACTGGAAGCAACACGAACTGCCGAACTTCTGCCCGCAGAACTTTGGCCAGTTAAGCCACTATGCCCGCAAGGCCCTGCGCCGGATGCGGAAACGCCCTACGCTCGTCATTGCCTTCTGGCGGCAGGCGGAGCTGTTTCCGTTGTAACTATATTATGCAATGCTCAATAGATCGGTTAGTGGAGGCGTTACATCAGCGCCGTCGGGTAGTTCGGAATTTGATCACGGAATTTCGAAGATCGAGCCGAAACCCGTTTCCGAACTGGCGTGAATCGTCCGCGGATTCTGCCATGCCTCTTGCAACAAGCGATCGATCGCTGGAGGCACAGCATTTGTAATTGACACTGCGTAAAGTGCCGGTTCTCGGCAGAGAGCACTAGGAAAGGAGGATCCGTATGGTCGAGCACAATCCTCCGCCTTATGCCGATCGCCCCTGGCCTCCAGTAATTCCCCTGCCAATTGCACTCTATGTCTCCGGTGAACTCATTTTTGAGCTCTATGAGGGAGGACAGCCCTGCCGCAGATTTTCGAACCGTTGGGAGAGGTTCGTTCCGACGACAGAAAACGAGTCAGAGGCACAGAGTCCCCCAACGGTTTTGCGCACACACCAAGATTAGTGCCCGCGTTCGATAACCCACCCGACGCGGACTTCCACCTGATCGCCAATGGTTGAGAAATGAGGATGGCCATGAGAATTCGTGTGACCACCAGGGCAGACTTGTTTGAGAAACGAAAACAACAGCATATCGAGCGCGGCTACCGAATTGAGGATGAGCGGCCAATCCCCGTGAATGGTTTCTGCTCGTTCATCGCCGTGAGCGAGATACCCGATTCTGACGGAATTGGAGAACTGGTGGACACAGGCACTTAACGGGATGCCAAGATGAGACCGCATGGAAAAACTAAGCTGGGATTTTTCCCGTTGCCACGCAAGAAGGCGGGACGAAGGCATTGAGATTCGGTAGGATGGAAACCTCATGGAGCTTTACATCATTGCAGGACCGAATGGCGTCGGCAAAACGACGTTCGCACGCACGTTTCTTCCCAAATATGCCGACTGCAAGAATTTCATCAATGCCGACCTAATCGCAGAGGGCATTTCTCCCTTTTCCCCCGAAGCTGCAGCTGTGCGTGCTGGCAGGCTGATGCTCAGCGAAATCGACTTTTTCGCACAGCGCCGCGCGACTTTCGCCTTCGAGACTACGTTATCGGGGCGGAGTTACTTAAAGTTGATTCGCCAGCTCAGAAAACAGGGATACGAGGTGCACATCTTCTTTCTGTGGGTAAAGAGCGTTGATGTGGCGCTATCCAGAGTCAGGGGACGGGTGTTGAAAGGCGGGCACGATGTGCCCGAAGCTGTGGTTCGGCGCCGGTTCGGCCGTTCGATCAGCAACTTCTTCAGCGAGTACCGCCGACTGGCTGATTCTTGGTATCTGTTTGATAATTCAGGCGGAACGCCCACAGTGGTCGCTTTTGAGAGAGCGAGCAAGCCTCGTATAATGAATCGAGAGCAGTATCAGGCGCTGATCGCGCGCTACGGTGACAAATGAGCAGAGTTCCCAAAAGTGTCCTTCGACTGCCACTAGAAAGGCGGGCGGAGATCGCATTTAAAGAAGCGGTCGAGGAAGTCATCGACGAACACGCTCGTCTGGGACTGCCGCTCTACATTTGGCGCGACGGCAAAGTAGTAGGGTTATCCGCTCAAGAGGTACGTCACGATTCTTCAGTGCGTGGCAAATAGAACGACGAAATGTCCTCTCCCCGTTTCTGTGAGATGTCCTTGTTGGTGAGATCCTTTCGATAGAACCCGTCTGGTTTTTCCCTCACATTCTTCGATTGCATTGGCAAACGTGGACGTGCCAGGTAGATTCTGGGCCGTGAACACATCGAGGAGGTTCCCCGTGCGCCCCCATGGTCAAACCAAGCTAGGCTTTTTCCCTCTTCCAGTCGCCGAGGCCGAGCGACTGAAGAATTGGTTAGGCTTCCCGGAGCGATTCTCTGCGCTCGATCCCTGCGCCGGCGATGGAGTGGCATTCACTCACTTACTTCACGATGTGCCAGCTCATCGCTATGGCATCGAGATCGACGCCTATCGGGCCGAACAAGCGAGAGCTTCAGGAGTCGAGACTTTGCAAGCCAATGCCATGGATGTCCGGTGCCCGCCGGAAGCGGTGTCCCTGCTTTATCTCAACCCTCCGTATGACTGGGAATTCGGGGAGGGCAACAATCAGCGATTGGAACTAGTCTTCCTCGAACATAGCTATCGCTGGCTCAAGGCTGGTGGTGTGCTGGTATTCGTCATCCCCCAAATTCGATTGGCGAAATGTGCAAGATTGTTAAGCGAACACTTCACCGACTTGCGCGTGTTCCGACTCACCGATCCGGCTTGCCTCGAATACAAGCAGATCGTGGTGCTCGGAACACGGCGCAAACGGCACTCCAAGGTCTCTGATGCTGTCTTGTTGGATGGAGTGCGCTACCTCGAAGCGCTGGCAACGAAAGCCGAGATTGAACACCTGGGCAACAATCCTGAACTTCGGTACGAGGTTCCAGCTTCCGAACCGGTTCTCCTGATCCATGCGGGTATTCCCTTGGATGAGGTGGAAGATTTGCTCCTCGAGTCCGCTGCGCATCGTCAGGCAGGCCGTCTGCTTCTGCCTAAGCAGAACGACGTCAAAGGCCGCCCGCTGACACCGCTCCACGGGGGCCATGTCGGATTGCTTTGTACTGCCGGAATGCTCAATGGGGTATTTGGCGAAGGAGCAGATCGGCACATCGCCCACTGGCGCTCTGTGAGATTCACGGACCACTGAGAAGAAGAGGAAGAGGATGGCACCAAGATCCTGCACGACCGGGAGCGGTTTTCACACGAACTCACGCTCGTCTTTGCCAACGGAACGACGCAGATTCTCACGCACGAAAAGAAGGAGGCTGAATGAAAAATGCCCACCTTCGCTTCGGCTGGCTGACCTATGTAAAGAGCACCGAGAAGACGACAACGAGCATCAAGCTGCGGATCGACCGCTTCATCGGCGAAGTCTTGCCAGATCCACCTCGGCAGGCCAAAGCACACCTCATTTCCGTGATCGGCGGGGACACGCAGGTTGCGGCCGTCAGTGCGGCTATCTCCTTGGGGGACAGGTTCATGGTGGAAGGGCCCGGGGTACAGCCGATTCGCGTGTGTCTCGAACGAAGCGCACAATGTTTCAAAGGCTCGCTGCAGCTTGGCGGGCGCAAGAAGCCCCTGCGTCACCTAATCGCTTTGTCAGAGGAGTTCGCTGCGAGCAGCGTATCGGCGAGTTCGGGCCGAACTCTGCTGGCAAGCTCGGAAAACGGATTCATCTGGGCCTCCATCGCTCATATTCACGGAATCCCCGGAATGCCGGAATGGGCTGACTGGTTCGCGGGCGAACTCAAAACGCATCGGGCGATCATGCCGGCGCTCGGCATCGGCTGTGATCCAGCGATCGTCAAAGGCCAAAAAGAACAGTTTCTCGACTGGCTTAGCTGGGGCGTGGAGAGCGGCGCGGTCAAGCTTCCGGCTGAAACCGGCACGGTGCGCTGGCCAGGCTTGAGCCTGGAAGACATCTTCTTACCGGCCAGTTAGGTTCCTAGGTGTGGACGCTGGATCGGAAGTTCCCAACTTCCGAATGGCTGACCAACCGAGAACTGAACCGCGTCCCCCGTCAAGGATCCGGGCTTCGGATCACATCGGCTCGAAACAGTCTTGTCAATCGGGGACCTGAGAGCAGTTATGACCCTCGTCATGCAGCGACTCTGCTTCACTGCTTTGTACTTCGCATCCATTTGCATCGTAGTCGAACTCCGGTAGACGTTCATGCCAGGCTCCGACTAGAAATCGGTGGACAGGCTGAGTTCTTTCCAGGCTCTCGCTTCTTCTAATCGTGCAAGGTCGTTCTTCTCCGCCCCGTTATACGCATCGCTGCCGAGCAACAGTCGCAACGGAGGTTTCTGTTCCTGCGTCAGCCGAACGATCGCTTGAGCCGCCTTCTTCGGGTCTCCGGGCTGCTTACCGTTATAGGCGCGCTGAAACCTGGCCGTTGTTCCAACAGTCGATTCGTATTCGGGATGCCCTTCGCTCAGCTTGGTGGAACTGCCGGCGAAGTCCGTGCGGAAGCCACCCGGCTCGATGATCGTGACCTTGATGCCTAGCGGTGCCACTTCGCGCGACAAAACTTCGGAGAAACCTTCTACGCCCCATTTCGCCGCCGAATAAGGCCCGCGCCCTGGGGGTCCGATCCTTCCGCCCATCGAGGAAAACTGAACGAAATGGCCCGCCTTCCTTTCGCGAAAGTACGGGAGAGCTGCCTTCGTCACGATGATTGTCCCGAAGAGATTGGTTTCTATCTGTGCGCGGAAATCCGACATCGGCGTATCTTCGACGGACGAGAGATTGCCATATCCTGCATTGTTGATAACAACGTCCAGCGAGCCAAACGCATCGATTGCCGTCTTCACCGCACCGGCAGCCGACGACTCGTCGGTCACGTCCAGCTCGAAGAGCTTCACCTGGTCACCGTAGCGCTCCGATAGCTCACGCAGTGACTCAATGTCGCGAGCTGTCGCCAACACCTTATTGCCCGCCAAAAGGCCCGCTTCGACAATTGCGCGACCCAGACCGCGAGAACTACCTGTGACTAACCATACTTGCGCCATTCAATCCTCCTATTTGCGGAGTCCGAGCTACTTCGAGACCGCACGTGCTGCCGGAAATACTGTACAGCAAGAAATTACGATAGCGCGTCCTGCCGAACGACGGGCAAATCGGAAGTTAAGAACATGGCTTAAGCGCATCTGACCGCTTGCCCTCATGCGATAACAAGTCCAGTCCGGCGACACTTGGCCATCTTCGGTCCTTCACCGTCCTCACTTTCCCTTTCTCAAGTTCCATCCTTCGGTACCTGAGGATTTCTATGCCCGAACTCTGCACGATCTACGACTACATGAGAGCTCACGCGAATCTATTGGGAGAGCGCATTCTGCAGGAGTATCCAGCGCTGCACCAATTCGACGATGCAGTATCTCCTCGGATTGAAGGATTGCTGCGAACGCCTTTCCCTGCACAGACCATTGCCATTATGGGGGTCGCTAAACGCTGGCAGCAGGCACGAACCGCCATGGTGGTCGCGGAGTGCGGTACTGGAAAGACGCTGATCTCGCTGGGAGCGATCCACGTCCACCGCCAAAGAAGCCCGTTCACCGCTTTAGCGATGGTTCCACCACACCTGGTCGAAAAGTGGGCGCGGGAAGCGTTTCTCACATTGCCCGGCGTACGCGTGTTCCTGATCGACGATTTGCGAAATGGCGGCGACGAGAACAAATCCCACGGGGTGAACGAGGTGCGGTTGAGACAGGGCCGCATCGTGCGGGAAGGTTTGAACACAACGTTGAGCGAGTTGCGGCTACGGAAGGACTCGCCGAGTTCCCGGAAACGCTGGCTGTCGATTTGCGGGAGACCATCCTTATTTATTGTCGGACGTGAACGAGCGAAGCTCGGTTACTTCTGGCGCCACGCATACCGGGTACCCCGTTCTGGCCCATACGTTGGCTGCATCGTGAATTCGGAGACGGGCAAACCGGTGATTGTGGACGAGAACCGATTGACGGCGAGCGAGTTCGAGAAGGTCAAGATCGCCGAGACGATCGAGACCAGAGGTGAGAAGTCTTGCCGCCCGCTGCACAGCCCGCTCTGGCAGGCGGACGCGGACAAGATCCGCCGCATGGCGCCGGTCGAGTTCATCGGGCGCTACATGCCGGAATGGTTTGACTACGCGATATGCGACGAGGTTCACCAACTGGCGGGCGATACCGCGCAGGGAAATGCTCTGGGCACGCTGGCCGCATGCACCGACCGCATCGTCGGGCTGACCGGTACACTCCTCGGGGGATACGCCGACGATTTGTTCAACACGCTCTTTCGCCTCGAAGCGCGAAGGATGAAGGAGCATGGCTACGAATGGGGCACGACGGGACGCAGTTCTTTCATTCAGGATTACGGGGTGCTCGAAACCATTACCAAGGTCGAACCCGCCAACAATGCCTGCTCCAAGGCGAAATCGACGAGCACGGTCCGGCGCAAGCCTGGAGCGTCACCGCTGTTGTTTGGCGAATTCCTCATGCAGCTGTGCGCTTTTGTGTTCCTCGAGGACATATCCGGGGAACTTCCGCCCTACGAGGAAACCTATCTGAGCGTGCCCATGGACGTACCCATGCGGGAAGCGTACCGCGAACTCGAAGAGGACATGCGGAAGGCGTTGAAAGCTCACAGAGGCAACCGATCGGTGCTGAGCACTATGCTCAACACTCTGCTGTTGTATCCCGATCATCCATACGGAATTGGGACGCTGTACGGTACAGAGTTCGATCCTGAACTCAAGCGCAGGGTCCGATTCGTGATTGCAGAACCCCGTGACCTTCCCGAGGACCGAATCTATTCGAAAGAACGAAAACTAACCGAGGAGATCAAAAAGGAACTGCTAGAGGGACGGCGGTGCCAGGTTTTTGCCGTCTACACGCAGAAGCACGACGTCACAGCCAGACTGCAGCGAATTCTGAGCAACGATGGAATTCATACCGCTGTTTTGCGAGCGAGCGTTGATACCTTCAAGCGCGAGGCGTGGTACGCCAGGCAGGTAAAAGATGGTGTGCAAGTGGTGATCTGTCATCCGAAGCTCGTGGAGACCGGGCTCGATCTGCTGGACTTTCCGACCATCATTTTCTACGAGTCCGGCTACTCACTTCATACGTTGCGGCAAGCCAGCCGCCGGTCCTGGCGGATCGGTCAGCGACGACCAGTGCGCGTGAAGTTTCTTTGCGCGGAAGGGACGATGCAGACATCGTGTTTGCGCCTCATGGGAAAGAAACTGCTGGTGGCTCTCACCATGGAGGGCAAGTTTGCCGGCGAGGGATTGCAGTCGATCGACGAAGACGATGACATGCTCTCGGCCATGGCGCGAGAATTGGTCGAAAGGAATGGCATCGGCGAAACTGCCGACGCCGTCTGGAGAGCGCTCAACACAGAACATCAAAAGGTGTTTCCAACGAATTCTCACAGCGAGGAAGAAGCCTCATCCATCGAAATGCCGGGCATTCTGCTGGATACTCAGCACGAACCTGCGAGTCTTATTGAAGGCGCCATGGACGCGACGTCTATCGTGGTCTTTGGACAGCGACCGCAAGCGTTGTCAGGCAAGAGGCGACGCGGACGTCCAGCTGTCCCGGAACAGGCGTCATTATTCGGTTTCAGTTGAGCGGAACAACCGAATGTCACTTGCCCTCGCAACCCTTGTCACCAGCGAGCGAAGTCCTCTCTCCTAAGCTCGCTGCAGCGTCTCTCGCAGTTCTCTAGTTTTGCCACAGCCTTGTTTTAGCTCACCTTCCAAACTTTTGTTTCAAATCACTAAGGAGGAAAGAAGTATGTCAGAAACTAGCACGTTAATTGGCTACAGCGGCCGAACCATTGGCCGCGAAGAACTAGCGCTGGTACCGACACCAGAGGCAACGGAAACGCACCGCCCGGTCCCGCACCACGAGTTCGTGCAAGCATTGATCGAGACCCTCGGGTTTCGCCACATCGGAGTCGTGCACGACGAGTACGCAGTCTCGCCGGACGGCATGAAAGCCTTCGGGGTTCTCGATCTCGCAACCGAGATGGAAGGATGCCGCTTCTCCATCGGGTTGCGCAACTCCCATGACAAGAGCATGCGTTTGGCGATGACCTGTGGGTATCGAGTGTTTGTGTGCTCGAACATGGCGTTCGCGGGAGATTTCACACCTGTAACAATGTTGCAATAATAGGCCGCTGTGAGCGGAATTTGCCTTTTGGGCACGCCACCCAGGCCAACCCCGAAGCGGAACGAAGAAATCAGTCAACTACCACTGTGTTTGTGAGCGCGAGCCCCTAACAACTCAACAACAAACAGAGTTGTCAGCCTGCAGAGTATCTGAATCGCTTTGACGGCCGCGGGAACGTGATGACAATGGCGTCAGACTCCGAGCGGCGGTTGTTCTGGTTTACGCAGAAAATGATCTTGATAACATCGGTGTCGATGTCAATTCGGCGTACAACCGTGCGGATGATTTCTCGCCTTCGTTGCCAGTCTGCGCTTCCTAACTCTGGCCCGATTGTTGCTGCTAGGTCGCGAAGCCGTTTCTTTGCAACTCGAAGGTGTTCGCGCTGATCGACATCTCCTGTATACGCTCTAATTCTGCCATCGAGATCAGCGATTCGGCTCTTTGTCCGAGCCACCCGCGCCGCAAACTGGTCCTTATCAATCAGTCCTTCGGCGTAGCTGTCGATCAGTCTCTCCACGGCATGCTCTAGCTTGGTTTTTTGCGATCTTAGGGCTTCGAGATTGTCTAACAAGGTGCCGTTCAGGGTTCTGTCCTGAGGCTCCAGCTCTACTCTCTGTGGATTCATGAGAAGCTTGGAAACTTCGGACCAAACCGTCGTCTCCAGGATGTTGCCCTGGACCTGCGCGTTGCTGCAAATTCGCTCGCCACCATAACGGTAACTATCCGAGCCGCTGCATCGATAGTAGAGGAAATCCTTCATTTGACGGCCAGCCCCCAGTTGTCGGAGCGTCTTGCCGTAATAGGCATATCCGCATTTCGCGCAGCAAGTGAGTCCCTGCAGCAGATAGCCAGGCCTCCGTCGCCCTTGACGAGCGCGACTTCTGTTTTCCTCGAGTTGTGCGTGTGCCGCACGAAATAGCGCTTCGTCGACCAGAGTGGGAACGGCAACAAATATCCATTCTTTTCTGTCGGCTGGTTTTGGCGCCTTGGTCCGCCGCGGTTCCGTCGGGTGTCCGCGTGCTGCCCGCAGCCGGGAGTTCTTTCCCCGTGGCATCATGTGTGTCTTTCCATATGCCGCCTGTCCCATATAAGCAGGATTCTGAAGAACGTGCCACACGGCCTCACGGGACCAGATGGGCTTACCCGTAGCCGTTGGTGCACCGGCCTCGTGAAGTCTACGGCAGACTTCGGCAAGACTACAGCGGTCGCGACCAATCCAAGAGAAGATCTGCTGGACAACTCGCGCCTGTTCAGCAACGGGTTCAAATCGCGCTTGACCGCCACCCTCACGGACAGGAACGTAGCGATATCCGAACGGAGCACCTGACATCACGTTGAGGGAACCGCTTTGTGCTGCGTGCTTCTTGCCTCGACGACTCCGCTCCATGATTTTGGCTCGCTCATATTCAGCGACGATACCTTGCACCTGGAGCAGGAGGTCATCTTCCGGCTTTGCCCGAGAGGCCGGTTCAAGAACACCACCTCGACACCGCGCCGACGCCATTCGTCGAGCAGTAAGACTTGGTAGGCGTAATTCCGCGCCAGTCGGTCGGGTGAGTGGACGTAGACCCGGTCAATGGCACCGACGTTCACAAGGTCGCGCAGCCGGTCCAAGGCCGGCCGAATGAGGGTGGCACCACTGTAGCCATCATCGACAAATTGGCGCTCGGGCGGCACTGGCATTCCGTCACTGCGAGCGCGCTCACTGAGCGCAGCAACCTGACTTTCGATGGTGTGCGCAGCCGCCTGCTGTTCGCCGGAGGCACGCGCATAAAACGCAGCTCGAATCGTGGTCATGGAAGCCTCCGCTGAGAGAACGAGTGGCTACGATCAAGCGCAAGACAGTTTTGGTGGAAGTGAACTTAGCCTTGAAAGGAGAATCAGATGTCGGGAACGAGCACGCTTATTTCATGTACTGGCAAAATCACTCGGGGGGAGTTGGCAAACCTGCCGACGCCGCCTGCAACAGAAACGCATATACCGATTCCGCATGCTGCAGCTGTTGGAACCTTGGTCGAAACCTTAAGTCACCGGCACATCGGTGTAGTCGGCGAGGAGTTCGCCGTGTCAAGCGATGCGATGGAAATGGTCGGGGTTCTCGACCTAGAAACCGGTTTCGAGGGATGCCGATTTGCGATTGGGATTCGAAACGCAAACAACAAGCGATTCCGGCTGGCATGCACGGTCGGACTGCGAGTATTCGTCTGCCACAACCTCGCGTTCCGAGGTGAGTACACTCCCGTCTTGGCGAAACACTCGAAGCGCTTCTCGCTCGAAGACGCGCTTTCGATCGGGGTGGACCGGATGCAACGGAACTTTGACCCGATGCGGCAGCAGGTCGAACGTTGGCGAGCGCAGCAGCTGTCTGCAGAGGCGGCAAAGCTGACGATCTACCAGGCATTCATCGAGGGCGATTTGGACGTTCCGAAACACCTCGCCCGGAGAGTACATGAACTCTATTTCAATCCTGCACATGAGGAGTTCGAACCTCGAACGATGTGGAGCCTGTCAAACGCGTTCACCTCTGCATTCAAGGAACTGGACCCGATTCCGCAGTTTAAGGCCACTGCCAAGCTAGGTGGGTTCCTAGAATTGGGGTTCTCTCAGTCGTTCTAGCTTACGGGGCGGTGTCGGCCGACCGCTCCTTATTTATCATTTATTCTACAAACGAGCATCCGGGAGCAGGTCAAGTGCAGCACGCTCAACAAATGCGACAGGCCCTCATACGAATAGCTCGTGTTCACGACATTCGGTCGGGTAAGGCTCGTTCTCCGGCTCAGAGCGTCGTGGCCGAAACCGAACGAGCCTGCCCATGTGTTCACCTATCAGCCGCCCAACTGGAAAATGTCGTATGATCGCGTGCGCGAAAAATGGGGAGCAGGTCAATAGGCACGGTGTAATCTGCCTGAAGGTAAATCGCCCCTTTGATCCCCTCGCCTGTGCGCTCGACCGTGACTTGATTGGGCTCAAGTTCGATGTTGTACCGCTTAGCCTTGCCGATGACGGCAGCATGAAAATCATCATGGGAGCTGACCGAGGAGAACCCGATCCGCGCCCCGAGCTGCAAGACGAGCTCTCATGTCGTCGCGCAACTCAAAATTAGCAAGTTCAGACGCGCCGATGCCACCCAGCCATGACCGCCCAAACTGATATCGCCAGTGCAAGGATGACGATTAGTTTTTGCATACTCCCCTCGGTGGGCTCAACTGCCGCCCACCCTTCGCGAAAAGCACGCGAAGGATGGGGCACCCCCTCGTGTTGGCAGCGCCAAGCGAAAATCAAAAGCGATGAGGAAGTCGCGCAATCGTTGCGGGCCGATGCCGCGTGCGAAGGATCGAAGACCGTCTATGTATCGGCGGTCGATGGCATAGGTTTGGACAGGCTGCGCGAGCGCATCGACGCGATGATTGAGGAAGATCCCGTTAGCCGTGTGCACCTGCGCGTCCCGCAGACAGAAGGCCGCACCTTGGCTATGCTCGAAGCGCGCGAATCTATTCCCGAAATTATCAAAACGGCGCTGTAGAGTTCGAGGCGGACGCTCCCGAATCTGTCGTCCGTCGAGTTAAACAGTTCGTCGTCAGCGGTTAGGGTAGTGTCTCTTGCGCCAGACGAGGCGTTCTCGGTTGAACACCCAAACAAAATTGGCCCATCTTCCCGCTGAAGATGGGCCACCCGAGATATGAGTCTGTTGAAGCGGCAAAACATGGCGCCAGTTCTGGCGCTAGCGGCTCACCTCTTTCCATGAAAGGCGCGTCACTGTCAATTTGGGTGTCCCGGCTGGAATTCCAGCCTGTCCTGGCTGGGGCACCGCGGTTGGAAACCAGGGAGGGCCGAAATTGTTGGCGAAGCGCCGGTCGTAGTACGTATTTCCGCTGCTGATGCTCACCGCGTGAGCCTGATCTTCCGCACGACCTCCGACGATGGTCCAGGTATTGATTGAGTTTCCGGGAGTCTCAAACCCGCTAGTGCCGCCGCTAATCGCAGCGAGGCTGGCATCAACCGTTAAGTTGCCACTCGAGTCTGGATACAGGTTGATATTTCCTGTCGTATAAATTCCCAAGACTCCGGCATTGGTGGAAGAGTTCAAAGCATCCGCCGGTACTGAGACCGGGGACTGCAAATATGTCAGGTCTCCGGTGATGCTCACGTTGCTGGATGATGTGACCGTGATTCCGGTATCGTTCTGAATTGTGCCGTTCAAACCCGTGACTTGGCCGTTAACATAGAGCATGGTCGGGTTGACGGCCAGGCCTGAAGGATCGTTCTGCACGATTGGCTGGCCCGTGTTGGGATCGAGTTGCTGGGGAACTCCCTGCATCGATAGGGTGGTGCCGCCCGACGTCACGGTCGTACTGCCGGCCACACTATCCACGACGATGGTGGTTGTCGTCGAGCCCTGGGTAATTGTGTACGTCTGCGTGGCATTGGTCGTCCCATCGCCCCCAGTAGTGGCCTTGAGCACGATTGACGCGTTCCCATTGATGTAGAACCCGCCGCCCGCGCCATCACCGCCGCTTGCCGGATTGCTGCCATAAACTTTCTGGCCCCTTGAGTTTGTGTAATACGGGAAGTACACACCCGTAGGGGCTCCCCCGCTCGACGGGTAAGCCGTGCCTCCTACAGTCTTCAGAAGATTATTCATCTGGCTCTGGCTCGGCGGAGGATCAGGCGCGCAAGGTGTCACGGTACACGGTGGCGTTCCTTTGCCGTCCATCACAGCCTGAGCCTGATTGTAGGTGTCCGACGGCGGAGTGATAGTATTCTGGCTCAGTTGCAGGCCATTCTGAAAGGTCGGCGCCTTGAAGCCTCTCGGAGCCGTTGTAGAATCTGAGCACGAATTGCTTTGCCACCAGCTTACGTCGGCTCCCGCTTGACCCACAGTATCAGTGAAGGTATACCCAGGATTGCTGTAGTTCCCGAAGTTCCACTGGCCGTCGGTGAAGAATGGTCCGGTCATCGTTCCCGGGACAAGCGCCCCCTGGCAGTCGCTGAATTTGGTGATGAATCCACCCCATTTTGAAAACTTCGGAGGGCCTCCGGCTGCCCCCGTGCCTGTGGTGAAGCTGTAAACGATCATTCCCGACTCGGTGACCTGTTCTGATTCGCTGCCCGAAGACCGGCCTTGAGCCGTAACTTCGTAAGGATAGTTGCAGGTCCAGATCACGTCCCCATTGCCGGGGCTGTTTCCATCGACCGGATTGGGAGCTGAGACGCAACTCGAAGCGGCGCTCAGCGCTGGAGAGCCGTCAGGATTGGCGATCATCTCAAACTGCGACCTCCAGGAGCCCACATCACCGACGCTGAAATACTCTGCCTGGTAAGGGGCATAAGCAGCGGTGACCGCTGCCGGTACTCCATTGATTGGAAGAGGGGGGTTGGCGGCAATATTGGCGCTCGCCTGAATGCTGTTTTTCATCGCTTGCACAACCACATTGATCCCCGAATCAGCCGCATAGAAAGATCCACGATAGTTCCGGTAATAGCCGTTGATCATGGTATCGGAGGAGACCAGCAGAACCATGGCCACACTGGCTGCGCTCAACAACGCAAGCAGGATGAGTGTGATGAGCAAAGCTGCGCCCCGGGCGCGCTCTCGCGTTCTGCCCTGTTCATGCTCGGTGCGCTTTCGGCTGCGATGCCCAGCATTATCGAATTTTGGATGATTTTCTAACATAAATCTTCCGGAACTACTCTGATCTGTTTTCATAGAAGGCCTCGTTGTGCTCCCGGCTAGTCCATGTCGTTATTGCTCATGTTGCGGAGATCAACGACCACAGACGCCTGCTGAATCCAGTAGGGACCGTTATCGAAACCGTTCTGCAATCGCGAATCGGCGATATCGCTCTTGGGGGTGGTGCGGCCGATCATGGATACTCGTATGGCGCGGATCAAGCTGAAATCGTTCGGGTCGTTCGCCGGCGGCGGAACTTGCGTGCAATCCGCGCTGTTGACGGCGTCACTGCAATAGTTCCCGGAGTTGTAGAAGTAGTTGGCGATGTCAGTTGCGCCTGCCGCCTTGTTGTCCCAAAGGGCGGCACCCACTTTGAAGCCAATCACCTGGTCCGTCAGGACCTGCGAGTTCGCCGCGGTGCAGGTTACGCCGAGACAGCGCAAAAGCTGGGGATCGGCGGCGTTATTGGGATTAATTTGAACCGCATATGTGATGGCGCTCGCTCCGGTGCCCAGATCGATGATGTAGGAACCGTTGGGAAAGGCATAATTGAGCCCGTTTGCCTTGTTAAAGTTGTTGCCACCCATGGTGGTGGTGAAGACTCCGAGCGGATCATTGTTGCCGCCCGTCGGGTTGTGCTGCAGTTGAATGCCGTTTCCAGTGGCCGCCGCATTCTTAGTGAGCACTACATAGCTCATGCAGTAGCTGAAAGCGCTGGCGGCATTGCCGGGGACACATTGCGGCTGCGCGCCATTGCCCACCGATACGACCAGAAGTTCATCTCCCGCCTGGTAGCACGTGGAGTCATTCGCAAGAGCAGCGCCATTGCCCGAATTATTGGGATCGTCGGCCCACAAAATCGAGCTGTTCGAAATGGCGACCGAAGCCTGGTTATTGCCATTTGCGTTTTCGTTCACCACCAATACAGGCGCATTGGTCCCGCCTGCTGTGGTGCATGGTTTCGTATTGATAATCGTGAGCGAGTCGAAGCAGCTGCTGGGCACGGGGTAGGACCAAGTTGCCGGGTTCGCAGCACACGCCGGCGCAACCCCTATAACGTTGTTCTGAACAACTACGCCAAGCCCGAAAGTGGTCGTGGAACTGGCATTTGCAAGTAAATTCTGGCCGGCGCCGGAAAGATCCATTTCGAGCTGCGACATCGCATTGCGCAGCCCGATGTTCACTCCGGAGAGATTCTGCTGCCGAGTGACGAGCTGAGCGTGCTTATCAAACAATGAGAACGCAGCACCAGCCACGATGAGGAAGATCGCCATGGATACGAGCAATTCCACCAGCGTGAAACCGCGCTTGCCTTTGATAGCGAGTTGCGCTGACTGAGTCATAGGGTTGTGAACGGCATCAATCGCGTTCATGGTCGCACCGTACTCATCTGGAGACTAACGGGGAATCTGCCAGCCTGCGCGAGCGAAACCAGAACCGTAATTCGTCTCGCTCCTGTAACAGTGCTCGCATTTCCGCCAGAATCTGTGATTACAGGATCTTTCGTGATCAGCCAGCGACGGGTAAAGGCGTTGCCGTTGGCGTTGGGTACGGCAACACCGCAGTTCGCTGGCGTGTCCACGCATCCCGCGTTGGTGTGCACAATCGTGGTGGTGGTGGGGACTCCATTTACCGTCTGAGTCTGCGTCTCATAGTTGGTGCCGTTCAGCTCGGATACTTCGACCTGATCGCAGTAGTCGTCCCCGGCGGCGCAGAGAGCCGGGCCGACAAGCGATCCACCCGCCGCAACATTGGGGTCGTTCGATGGCCATTTGTTGAGGCCGTCCAACTTTTCAGATCCAAGGACATTGGCGATGTTCATGTACCGTGCTTGCGTACCCATGGCAAGGGTGCTGCCGATCAAAGCTGCCACGCCGAGCAAGCCAACAGTGAGGATGGCCATCGAGATCAGGACCTCGACCATAGTGAAGCCGGCAGTTGATTTCGTGCTATCGGATTGTTGTCGTTGTAACATTGCCTGCACTCGAAACGTTGATATTGACTTGCCTGCCTTTGAACGTGAACGCTAGAGCGGGCGGTACATTCGCGCCCGGACAAACTCCCCCTGCACCATAAACCGTTCCATTCGGACAGAAGGTGAACGTATACGTCGCGTTTCCGCCGCCGTTAATTGCTATCAGGGTGCTGGGCAACGGGACCACCAAATCCGCAACCCCCGTTGGAAGGTTGGTGACGACGTAGGTATTCGCCGGCGTGCTCACTGCCAGCGTATAGATCTGGCTATTCATGATGGCTCGATAACGGGTTTTTCCGGCCGCCGCGCTCACGCCATTAGCCATTGAGTTCAGCCTCATGGTCGTCATGGCCGAGTTGAAAACAGGCGCGGCGAGCGCGGTAAGAATCATGGTGATCATCACCACTACAAGAAGTTCCACGAGCGTAAAGCCCGCAGACCGGCGGCAGCGTTCAGACGACACGGCATCACCGTTCTCTCCAGGCGCTCTCGCCGGCAAAAGCCCCTGGCAACGCCTTCGATTCGCTACCGAGCAGACTGAAAGTAACCTCGTCATTTCAACTCCCACCCTCTCATTTCATTATGTTGTTATTTCCGCAGCGAACAAAATAACCAAAGTACCCGTCCTGCTAAAACGCTCGTGCGGAAGTGCGTTCCTGCGAACGCGCGCAGCCATCCAGGACTTCGTGCAATCGCTGGTCCACTTGACAGCGCCTTCTATCTGGCAGCTTCTAACCGGGTTACGAGAAAGGCGCACGCTCGTTGCTTCCAAGCCTGACGATTTTTGTCAGTTGGCGTTGCCGGAAAACGTAAATGGGCTAACTGGGGATTGATCGCGACTGATCCGGTCAAGATACGCCACACACTTTGACGAGAGCTCGAGGACATTGTGCGCGGGCTTGGAACGGAGAAGGGCACTGGGAATGGGAGAAAGCCGAAATGCTAATAAAATATTTAAATGGGCCGGCAACCAAGAAGCGGTGACATTCCTAATCTCAATCACTAATATCCACGCACCGTATGTACCCATATCCGCGGGGGACAAGAAGGTACTGACTAATCTCACGACGCTTCGGGCTGAACAACCGTGGCGCCGGGAGGCACGAAATCGAGACCCTCAAAATCGTCGCCCCTCTAATTAAGTAGCAGTTACGACGGCAATTGCAGAAAAGAGAGAGCTAACGATTTTGCGGATCGAAGGTCACGAAGGGTCGTGATGCATTTCGCACCAACGCAGTACTGATTTCCGACTTTGTTACTTGGAACCAGCAGTATCGACGTGCTGTCGCCGCCAACAACGAGTGTTCAATTGGTGGGCATCATTTCAGAAAATGAGCGTTGAGCAAGTAAATCGCACTTCCCAAGAGTGTCAGGAGTGTGAAAGACCCAAAAGCGACTCGGAAAACTCCTCGTCGCGCCGGCTTCCGATGAACTAGCGCTGCTCTGTATTTCTGTATCCACGATTGCTCGCCGGGATCCAAGAACGACTGAACAACCGCTCGCAGTCTGCGCTGATCGCCTTCCTCGAGCGCAACGAACCGGAACGGCTGCCGGGTTGTGGAAACCGGACTCAACATCTCTGCCGAGCCAAGCACCGGCCCCGTGGGAGTCAGGAACATCAACTTGATGCGGGAGCCCCGATCCAGCATGTTAGGCATGCTGAGCAACCCGCCGGTAAGAGAAATGGTCTCCAATTCGCCTCGGTGACGGCGTCCGTCCGCCAATCGAAGGACAGCAGGGGTGATGTCCGCGAGCCGTACGCGCGGGCTGCGCCAATACGTGTGTGAGTGAGGAAGGTAAGTCATCTGCCTAGGCGATTATGAAATGCGCCCACAAAGAGCGGAAGATTACGGAAGGACTGGCACGGCACAAGTTACCAAGGACAGCGTGATCTCTGATTGGAAGCCCATCACAGTCCCATGGCCTTCCATACGCCGGTGGTTGGCAAATGGATCGTTCTCGCGGCCCTCACTCGTTCTTAAAGGTTTACAGTCGGAAACTAAGCCTCCCAGTCGGAGTCAAGGGCTCTCATTCGGCAGCGGGTACCGCGACCGGCCAAATCTGAACCAGCCGTGCAATCGTGCGCGGTTTCACCAAGCCCTGCTGCAACATATTCGCGGTCGGCTGCCCGTTGCGGTAGAACGATTTCTCGCAATCCGCGCTGGATGGACCCCGCATGTTTCCTTCCATATACGCGAGCCCCGGACAACGCGTGCAAGTGCTGACGTGCGAACACGAGGAGCAAACTGGCAGATCCTTGGCCTGAATCGAGCGTACTTCTTGCATCTGCGGCGATCGATTCCAGATATCCAGAAATTTCTGCTGCCGAATATTTCCGGTGGGTAGGGGGAACTGCACGCAAGGGAAGACATCTCCATAGGGGGAGATGTAGCAGAAAGAGTGGCCCGCACTGCACGAGTAACCCTCCAGATCTTCGTCTGACGGCGGCTTTGGCGGGGCACAGAACTCTTCCTGGTTGGGAACGAGCGCGGGATTGTGGAAGATTTCCCCCAGTTCTTCTCCCGGGATGCGGAGCGCGAGAATCGAAGTATCGCCATCCATCATGGGCGTAATGGTCGGGTCGAGCGTGTAATGAACGCCCAGTTCCGCGGCCAGTTTTTGCGCACCATAATGATCGGCAAGATTCGCGGTCATCAGCACATTGGCGATGGTGACACGCAAGCCCTGATCGCGCAGAAAACGAATGGCCTTGATGGTGCGCTCGAATGAGTGCGGCAACTTGGTGATGGCATCGTGAACTTCAGGACGATGCGAGTAGAGGCTGATCTGGATCGTGTCCACATTGAGGGCGCGAATCCTTCGCGCTTCGGCTTCGCCGATCATGACGGCGTTCGTCTTGATCTTGACGTTAAAGAGCAGGTGGCGCGCGTACTCGACCAACTCAAGAAAGTCACGGCGCATAAAGACCTCGCCGCCACTGAGGGTCAGAAAGAAAAC
Organism: uncultured Acidobacteriota bacterium; assembly: GCA_963719865.1. Taxonomy (GTDB): domain Bacteria; phylum Acidobacteriota; class Terriglobia; order Terriglobales; family Acidobacteriaceae; genus Sulfotelmatobacter. Next base: position 293,747 of record CAVRDS010000018.1, read on the forward strand.
GCCAGCCTCGGCCAGTTGATCGAGCACGCCCTTGATCTCCGTGGTCGTCATCTCGCCATGGTCGTCATGATCGAGATAGCAATGCACGCAACGCTCATTGCAGCGATACGTAACATCCATGTGGATGGCAAGAGGTACGCCCAGGTTGAATGCCCTCTGTCCCACCTCGGCCATCAAAGTCATCGAGAAGCCTCCGGGGTAAGTGGCTGATCGGAAACCAGGAGAATCCTGTGACCCGAGAGTTCCGCCACAAAGTGTTCGGCATCGGCCTGGGCCTGTTCGGGATCGATGTCAAATTGCTCGCAGACCCGCGTGCGGACGATTTCCCGCAGAGGTGTGCGGCCGTCAGCGGCTTGAAAGATGACGGTGGCGACTTCGTTCAGCGTGAAGAATGTCGAATCCGCCGAATTCATGACGATCATCTCACCGTCCAGCACGCGGGCAGCAATCGTTGAGCCGCGGGTGATGTAACTCTCAGACATGCGCGGGCACCCCCTCGAAGCAGCGAACTTCCTCCCACACCTTGGCATCCGGATAGAACGTCAGGCGGCGAATAGGAACTCTCGCGACGAAATCGCACGCGCTGGCCAGAAGCTTTTCCACCAAGGCCGGATCCTCGGCGAAGAACAGAATATTTCGCATGAGGCGGCGGACGGCTTCAGCGAAGGGCAACTCATCGATGCGGTTTTCGGGACCTTCGCTCGAGGAAAAACAGCGCCGAGACGACCGCGCTGCAGTTCTCGCCTGATTTGCCCAACTCCCCGACAAAAGGAGTGCCGAAAGCTCGATAAGTATGGTTGTCGGGCCGCAGGTAAGAAATCTCGTCAGTAAGCAGAGTGACATCTTTCGGCGCTAGACGCGTCATCGTTGTCTTCCCCGCACCGGAAACACCCGAAAACAAGTAAGCATGGCCATCGCAGATCGCACTGGCGGCGTGCAACAGGAAGCCTCCGCGTTGGGCAAGAATCAGGCTGTGCAGAATGCGCAACACGGAATCCAGAGAATACGGGTTGGCATTCTGGCGCACTGAGCCTTGTCCCGTGCGCGGATCCCAACGGGCGCTGAAATCTCCACGCTCCAGCCGCCATTGCGGACCTTCGCGGCGGACACAAACATCTTCATCGGGCATCGAGCTGGCCTCGATGATGTCGAACTCCAGTTCGCATTCGGGGCGCGAGGCACTCAGGAACCCCTCATAGCGTTGCAGCAGCAGATCGAAGAATCGCTCGTGGCTAGTGGACAAAGAAATCGGGACCGCCCCGATCTCCACACACGCGACTTTCCTAGGAGCGGATATCATGAAGCTCCCCCCTCCCAATTCTGCAAAGTGGGCAGCGCTTTTAGCATTTTGGATTTCGCGCCTCTCGTTCTTGGGGACCGTGCAGCTTCAGAACAAGACGCCGTGCGAGTCCACATTGGCAGAGCAGTTGTCCGATCGCTCGGGACCAAGGGCGCAGCGGGAGGAAAGGGCGGGTTTGCGCTAGCGCGTCACTATGAGCTCGCCTTTGATTTTGGCCGGCACGGCTCACCAGGCGCCCAAGGAGCGCATCGCTTGGGAATTGGGGGTCGGGACTGCGCATGGAATCGCCACGCAACAGAAAGCTGTTTGCTTTCGAGCGGCCAAGGAAGCGGTGGAGGAAAAATTGATCTTCGCGAAGGGCGAGCACGATTTCACCGGGGCGCACGTCATCAACGGAACACCTTGCGATTTCGACAACATCGTCGGGCCAAAGAGTGGGCAACATGCTTTGCCCTCGGACTTGCAGACGCAAACGGCCGCTCAAGCGCAAATTGTCCGCAGCTAGAGCGACGAGTGCCGCCGTCCGGGTGGCGCACGAAGCAGTCGGACTGTTGTCATTGTGCGACACTTTTCATTACCCCAGCCCGCTGCAGACCGATTCCGATACAAACTGGACCAGCATCCGCCATCCCGTGCCAACCCCGGAACCGGTTTCGCTACAGGGTAATCGGATGTATTCCGAAGGTCAACGACGAATATGCGCTTTTAGAACACGGGGCACTTCAGATGGACGCGATGATTCTTTGAGCTGCGCGGGACAGTCCTTTCCAGCAGAAGATCGGAAGGCGCAACTCCATGATCACAACGGACGCGTTCAAGACGCTCACGAACCATCCTTATTTTTTCTCGCGGCTGCTGGCAGATGCTTGCAGGCCCATGGGACATTGGTATCATCGACTTGCGCGCGATTAGTCTTGTCAGCAGGAAATGCGGAATGTAGAATGCCCTTATACCATCATCCCCTGGGAAGGACACTGCGTTCGAACTCGATGAGATGGAAAATGCCAATCCAGTAGAATCCCGAGACAAGCGACAGACGGAGAAGCGACAGAAAAAGAAGCCCTACACGAAACCTACGTTTCGGTATGAGCGTGTGTTTGAGACGTCGGCGCTGAGTTGTGGGAAAGTGCACGCTCACCAGAGCACTTGTCATTCGGCCCGTAAGACTTCCTAGCTAGTAAACCTTCCAAGGAAGTCTGGAGACGCGCGTCAGCTAAGACGAGATGTCTCCGGGCTTTGAGGGCCATTCCAGTCTGCGTTTACACTGCCGATTAGTCGCACACGTCGCCCACAACTATGGGTTCGATTGCGACGCCTGGGTGGCGAAAATCGTACTTGCAGTGCCATTCGCGCAGTTGGTGCTGGTTTTGGTGGTACCCGTGGGACCCCCTGCAGGGTTGCTGCCGAGACCTGCGAAATAAATTTGCGAAGCGCCTGCCAAGGTACCGGCTGGAACGCTGTTGTCGACCACAATCCCGCCAGTCGCCCAGCAACCAGTTCCACTAGGAGCCGTAACGTTTAAGCCGGTGCCGGAGAGGGTGACTGCCGCTGGATTGCTGACGTTATACGACAACACGCAGCCGTTTCCAGCAGCGTTCGTACAACCGGTCTTGGTCCCTCGGTTGACGCTGAAGAAGACATAGTCCGCGCCCGCAGTAGTCTGTGTTGCATTGGCGACGCAGGCACTTGTTCCGTTGTTGCAGAACTCCTCCACTGGCGATGGCCACGGGCGTGCCGCACCGGTTAGGCCGCTAATAGCGGCAACCGGAGCTCCCATTATTGAGACATTGATCGGTACCCGGTACAGATTCGCTCCGGTAGTCACGCCGGTGTTTCCTACTACGTAAAGATTCCCTGTCGCATTGGCCGAGGAGTAGTAGACATTGTCGAAGGTACCGGAGTAAAGGTAATATCCATTGCCGCCCGTGCCAACTGCCTTGACGCTCGCACCGGTAATGCTGGTGAAATCGGTAGGGAGTTCATATACCGCGTTGTCGCCGTTAACACTGGCGCTGACACTGTTATTGGCCGTGGTGACAAAGGCGTAGAATCGTCCCGCGGTGCTATCCAACAAAGGTGCGTCGGCGATAACATCTCCAATGCTGACCGTTTTACCGAACAGGCTTCCGCTCGACGCCGTTACCGAATAAAGGACACCTCCAAAGTCGCCGACAATCACATGCCCGGTGGCTGGGTCGTAGACGGGCGATGAGAGTTTTTGCGCGCTCAGATTCAGCGGCCAGGCGCCTCCCGTCTCGGCTGGGGTTCCTTCAAACACTCCCGTGAACTGGTGGAGATTGCCGCTGTCATCGCCTACATAAGCTGTATCGTCGTCATAAGAATAAAACGGAGAGGAGAAGGTGTCATTACGGTTGCCCTTAAGAGCCAAGGCCACCATGCACGGGGCCGTGCAACTCTGGTAGGTAGCAAGCGTCGCAGCGGTAGGCGTCACCGGCAAGGTAGGCGTTCCGCCGTCCGCTGACCATTTCAGCAAAACGAGGCTTGCTGTAGTACCACTAACTTGAACGAACATTAGTTGTGTGCCATCCAAGGAGAGCACAGGCGAAGTCGTGACCATGCCGCCCGTGTTATAGGCCCAATAGACCGACGGCACCGTACCCGAGCATCCACCCGCATAAAGATTGGAGAAGGCGACAATGCTCGCCGCCGCCGTCGCACCTGCGGTGCCTGCGGGATATACGACAAAGTCGCTGCAACTGGCCGTAGTGACGCTGGCCGAGTACAGGGCTGGATACAAGTTTGGCTGTACAACCGCCCCCGCTACGCCGCCGCTGAGCGTCCCGGCCCCCCACGTGAAACCGGAGAAATTAGCTACGGTGGTTGCATAGCTGTTTCCGACCGTGCCCGGCGTGTCGGCTGTGACGACAACCGTAGACCCGTTCGAAGTCGCGGAAACAACCCCTTGGAGCGTGGCGTTTTCATTGATCGCGGTCGCGATATTAGCGGCCACTTGCGCCTGGCTGGCCCGGGCGGCACCTGACCAGTAAGCGAACGTCGTCCCCGACGTCGTACCGTCGCTGCCGCCGCTCATGTCCGCGCTCATCCACTGGAAGTTCGGCATCGTAGACCCCAGCGCGATGTTGTTTCCACTTGATCCGGCCGTGCGCGCCGTCAAAATGACGACAGCGCCCGTTGAACTTGCGGTAATACCCGCCGCAACGGGGCAGGCCGCAATTGCCGCCGCCAGGTTTGTCGCCAGCGTTACGGTGTTATTGCTGGTAGCGAAGGTTCCCGAGGTCGAAGAGCCGCAAGCATTTGTTCCAGCAGATCCGACAGTCACTGCACCCCACGTGAAGAGACCGGTATTGTTCGATGCCCCGACCACCAAGTAAGGTCCGGCGGCCACGCCAGAAACCGTAAACGTACTACCAGAGGCATAGGTCGCGGTGATCCCAACGGCCGGGTATGAACTATTGCATGCATTGATGGCAGCGGCGATGTTAGAGGCTACGGCCGCTGTGTTACTGCCGTCGGCAAAGGTACCGGTGGTGGCGCTGGTGCAGCCGTTCGTCGGGGATGAGCCGGTGGTCACGCTACTCCAAAGGAAGTTGCTGGCGGTTCCTCCAAGCGTAAGGCTGCTGGCTGGACTTCCGAAAGTTGTGCTGGCAATTCTGACCACGGCGCCTGTCGCGTACGCGGTGACTCCAACGGCGGCGTACGAACTGTTGCAAGCATTAATGGCGTTTGCCAGATTCGTGGCCGCAGTGGCCGGAGTAGAACTAACAATAAAGGTTCCGGCGGTTGCGCTCGTGCATCCGTTCGTGCCAGTCGCATAGCCGGGAATTGAGCCCGTATTCGGTGATAATGTCCAGGCGTCCTGGGTGGAGAACCATTCAAAGGGTATGCTGCTGCCCGTGGTGTTGGTTACCGTGACCACCACTCCGGTTTGGGTAGCCGTGACACTAGGATTCGGCGCCGTCACGTACGAGTAACAGGTATGCTGCCAGTTGCCGTAGAGGCCCTGGGCGGCCGTCGGACACGCTGCAGGATTGTTCGTGATCGCAGCCTCGAGAGCCTGCGCCGTATTAGTCTGGGTCGTTCCCCACCACACGCACGGTGTCGTGGTGTTTTGGCAGTAATACTGCGGACCCGAAAATGGCTCGCCAGAAAATGCCGAGGTTGACTCCTCGAACATGTACGTGACCGATCCTATGGTAACGGTGTCGCCATTCGCTGCACCGTTTGTATTTGCCACACTCACCGTGCCTGTGGCATCAGTTCCGTTTATCGCCGTTAAGGTCAGCAAATTGGAACCATTTTTAATGGTAATTGTCTGGCCGGAGGTGGGACCTGCGCCTGAGAAGGTGCCGGTGGCAGTCGCCCCTGTCGGGAAAGCCGTCAGGGTTAACGTGTTGGAACTTCCTCCCGCCGAGTTGGTAAGGGTGATGGTGGGGGCCGCGGTAGATGTCGGTAACGCTGACACCGTGCCCACAACGGAGGACGCGGTCGCGTTAGTCGTAACTGACAATGTGTTTGAGCCGCTGCTGATCGTGACGCCCTGACCGGGAGCGGGTGCACCCAGAAACAGTCCCGACGAACCTGCAGTACTGGGCGCGCTGCCTGTGAAGGTCTGGCCGTCAACGCTCACTGTCGAAGTACCGCTCGCGTTGTTGGTGGCGACAGTGCCTGTCCCGCTCGCCGCAACCCCACCGATCGCCACGCTCCAGTCTTTCTTCAGAAGACGTCTCGGACGTCTCTTTGGGATCCTCCATGGGCTGTCTAAACCGCTTTCTGGTGCGCCAGCGTCCAAGACCTCCGCGCTCGGCGTGCTAACGGGAGATAACCCAGTGCCTTCCGGCAGCTTTGCGCGCGTGCTGCGTTTTATCTGCTGCAGAGTGAAGCGGGGGGCGTTGACAATACTGAGCCACTGGTCATAGATGCCAGTTTCGATCGCCTGTTGCTCGGTGCCGGGATTGGAGAAAACTACATAATGGTGAGTCCAATCATCGACCAAACCGCGCTGCTGGAGCGTCCAATCATCGACGTTGCGCTGTACTACCGTGTCTACTTTCGGATTTCCTAGGCCTAGAATTGGAAGGGCATCTTGCGCAGGCAGTATCCTCGTTAGCATCAAGCAAGTACCGACGTAGAAAATAACTGGTTGCACAAAGCGGACGACACGCCCCATTGGTCAATCCCTTTAAGAAAATGGTGTATTTCGCTGCCATTATACGCAGGAGGAATTGCCATCGCTAGTACCCTTCAGAAACCCCCGTCGCATGATCGGGCCGACGAGGTCTGGCTCCTCAGCGTGCAGGGCAAGTTCTATGACAAGTTCTATGAATAGAGCAGGACGCGTCCTGGAGAAAACTAAGCTTGGGCATCTGATCCGCGCCATTCCAATTTTCGTTGAAAGGCAACGACTCAATATCGCATCGAATGGAATTCCAAGGCGTCGTTGATGCTGTACTCCTCGTCGGCACTGGAATCATAGACGCGATCTATGGCGGGCGCTTGCTGAAGGGGGAGATCACGTCGTGCTTTTAGTGCACTCTGGCAGGAGCACGCGGCTCTCGCGGCATTTGAGGATGCTGTCTATGGTCTTCAGCTGCGCCACCCCGAAAAAATCCTGCATAACCGTCACAACCTACATAACCTCTTCTGATGGTTAGGCTTGCAGCTCATGACAGTATCCACGCTGGAGAACAACCGGCAGCACATCGTAGTCCAGGCTCAATTGGTGCGCACGAATCTGAGTGGGCTTGTCCAGAACCAGGCCGCGGCGCCCTTTAGTGTCGCGGCGCGTGTAGAGACCCAACCGCTTCAGTGTGTGGCCGACCTTTTCAGCGGTCAGCTTCATAGATTCGCTCTGTTCGTCGCAGACCTGGTTGGCAGCGGCGGAGACTTACTCTGCCGGCTTGGTACCGACCCGACCCAGCGTAGGCATCCTCAATTAATGAGGTGGGGCCAATCAGGTTGTCAAAAGCGCAGGCCTTTTCGTATACCTTGTGTACGAGGATGCCGAGCCCGCTAATTCTTGGTTAGCTGTCAAAACATGCATAAGGACATTCCTCCCCACTTGACCCGAGAAGACCGCCTCTGCCTGTTGCTCTGCCGCGGACAGCTGACACTCGATGAGCAAGCCCGGGCGCGCGAATTCCTCACTGCCCCCTTACAGTGGCCGCTTCTCCTCGAACGCGCCTACACTCACGACGTCTATCCGCTCGTCTACCGCAATTTGCGCCAGCTCGATTTCTCCGCGGTTCCTCAGATGGTTCAAACGGAACTCAAACGTGCATATTTGGTCAACGCGCTGCGCAACCAGCTTCTCGCTGAGGACCTCGCCCGCCTCCTGGACTTGCTGAGCGACTCCGACATTCCCGTCATTCCGCTCAAAGGAGTCGCGCTCGCTGAGTCGCTGTATGGAGACCAAGACGTCCGCGTGTGCACGGACATAGACCTGCTCGTTCCACCCGCGCATTGCCGTCGCGCTATTGAAGTCATTCTTGCTGCAGGTTATCCCGATGTTTATCGCGACGCTTTCTTCCGGAAGCTCGCGCTGCGCCACGGACGCCACTACTCATTCCAGCGCGACGCTGCCGGACGTTCCACCCTCGTCGAGCTTCATTGGCGGTTGTGGCAGTTCTCTTCGCGCGACAACGACATCGTCGAGGATCTCTGGGCGGAAGCTCGCCCCAAGCATTCCTGCAGAGCGCCCGCCTACACCTTCTCCCCCGAGTGGGAGTTTCTGTATCTCGCCCTCCACGCCGCTGACCATTGCTGGCAAAGTCTCAAGTGGCTCGTGGACCTCCATCAGCTTTGCACCTGTCGCCCACCAGACTGGCGCCGCCTCACACAAAAGGCCGAGCAGTTTGAGCTCCACCTCGTGCTTGGTCAGACTCTAGCTGCCTGCTCGCTCTTCCTTGGAACACCACTTCGGGCAGATTACAACTCTGCTTCTCTTCCCACCAATGTCCGCTTCTTTCCCATCACGCCCTTCCCCGCTGGCGGTTTTGAAACGGCGCTTTCTCCAATGGCCCTGCTTCGACACCGCTGGGACAAGCTGCGCTGCGCAGCCAACATCGTGTTTTTCCCTAAACCAGCTGACCAAGCCTTCCTGCATCTGCCCACGGCCGTTAGTTTTCTCTACTACCCATTGCGTGTGCTGCGTCTCATCGGGAAGCGGCTGTAGCAGTCACCTCAGGGCTCCACCTTTGGACCAATGGTTCGGACAAAGTGATCCCCCTTTATGGTCTGGGATCTGTCAGGAATAAACACTCGCCTTCTCCGCACCTGTCTCCCCTCCGTTTACTGAAACCAAAGGAGTTATTGGGTTCGTTTAGTAATTTCGCTCTGAGCCTGCCTCGCACTGTGCTCGCAGCCCTTCTCAGGCCCCTCTTCACCCCGGGGTCCAGCGCGAATTGCGCAACGTGAGGTTTGGAAACCCACCGCGCGGCAAATTGGATAAGACCGGATCTGACGAAGCACAGACCGCCTGCGGTTGCCGCTGCTTGGCAGCGTTTGCCGGCGTTACCCAGAGTCTAGTTATATCGTTTCACGATATATTTTGGGGAACCGACCCCTAGTTTGGTCTCCGGACTTCTGCGTTATGCTCACGGCGTCCGCAGAAAAACGCACCCGCAGAATCGGGATTCAGTCTCACTCGCGCGATCCCAGACCACACCCAAACGCGCCCACCCCGGAACTCGAGGGCTAACACATCGTCGGTGAGAAGGGTGTAGCCCCTTTGCAGGAACGTGGCTGCCAGAGTAGATTTTCCGGCGCCGGATCGCCAAGAAAAGCGACAGCCTGGTCATCCACAACCATGGCGATCGCATGGACCTTCCGCCGTGCGACGTAAGGATGCACAAATCGCGAAAATCTCCCTCGCGTGCTCCTCTCCGAAGAGAAGGCGACAGTCTGTTGTTCTCAACGGCATCCAGGGTCAAACTCATCCGCGGGCTCTCAGGCTCCACTAAGGCGAACGACCGCATACGTCCACGGCGCCAATAGCCTAACCCGGTTTCATAGGCCGTTGTGCCTAAAAAAGGCATGTAGAACTCATCCCATCTGTTAGAAACGCGGGCAGTGCGCCAGCAGATACTGTTTTGCGGTCCCGCCGGAGACTGCATTGAACATACGCAAGAAGCGGGGCTGTGGGTCGGCCACGTCCTCCTTCCCACCAGGATCCAGTTTGCGATAAAACTGCTCGACGTTCTTGGGGCCTTTGAAATACAAGCTCATTTCGATGTATTCCTCCGCCAGCTGACATTGCTTGTCAGCGGGAATCGTTCCTTTTTCAAAACCGGTCTCAATGCGTCGCAGTTCCTCTTTCCTATGCTCCACGTCAAATTCATAGAGCTTCTCGTCCCCAACCTCACGCTCGGCTTCCAGCGTGCTGGATAAGAAGAGCACGTGCACATAGGGCAGCGGCGCAATCCTCTCCTGATAACCGTGCAATATCTCGTGAACGTCAAAGGGGCCGATCTCCGACCTCCTCTTACTCCTATTGAACTTGGGATCATTATAATGAGCAGGGAATAATCGGCCATGTAATCCGCCCCGCAGTGCAGCGCGAGGCCGCCTTCTCCTTCCTTATGCGGAGACTTATCCCTGTCGTAGATCGTGTACTTGAACGCGGGACATTTCTCCTCCAAATGGATACCAGTGATGTTCCGGTACGCCCAGAAGACCTTGCAGGCCTGGTTTTCCGCAAAGGGCCGACACAACTGCTTTGTCGCTAGGTCGGCTACGTGCGAACAGTCCACCACAAATGTCACGGGCAATGCCAGCCGATCGGGGCAACTCGAAACCGCGACCACATCCTGAGCAAACAGCGAATTGCACAGCGCCCAACACGCGAAAGCAATGGCGGCGAACTTCAAGGCATGTTTCATGGCGATCCCTCGTCAGAGCGTCTGTTATTTGCCACTTGGAGCACCAACCACATCGCTCGGCGGGCCGACTGTGCCATCGGCGGCCACGTAGGATATGCGATAGGCTGCCGCCTTGGACGGAGGCGCGCTGTTGTCTGATGCGGTCGACGCGGACAGGGGTCCCGCGATGCGCAGCCAAGACCCGTTGGGCTGATCCTTCCTCTCGACAATCACTTTCAAACCCGCCGGGATCTGGCCAAATTGGAGGACAACATGAGCAAATGGTGCGCTCACGAATTGCAGGACCGGCGCCGTGGGTTTTGGAATCGTGGGCGCGCCCACGCGAATAACGACCGGCCGCGTGGGATCGCTCCGATTGCCGTTCTTGTCCACGGCGACCAGGCGATACCAATAGCTTGTTCCGGAACTGACGTACAGGTCGGTAAATGTCCGCGCGCTGGCGGGAAGCGGATCGCCGACGACCACCCCCAGATCGTCAGCGCGGCCGGAACGCAGGACGAGAAACTGCGCCGTCTTCTCAGGCGGAACAGCCGGTTCGAACGTCACCGTGGCCTTCCCTTCTGCGCCGCTGGCGCCGGTAATCGAAGGCTCTGAGGGAAGTGAGCGGTCGGTGATGGCAACGGAAACGGCATCGCTCGGCGGTCCTTCGGCATTGTCGAAGGCGACGGCAACGACGCGATAATCCATCTTCGCATCCGAGGTGAGACCGAGATAGTCGTCGTACCGCGGCTCGGGAGTGACGTGCGAATTGAGACGCATCCAGTTTTCCGCCTGCGCCAGTCCGGTGGTCGCGCGCCGCTCTGCGAAGTACCCCGCAACCGGAAAGGCTACGGGCTTCCAGGTAAGACGAACGCGGGTCTGGCCGACATCGGCAGCGAGGCCCTCGACTTTAGGCGGCGCGCCAGGATTTTTGGGTTGCGCTGCGGCCGCGGAAGACGGATTGCCCAGATCGCCGCGGGAATTCACCGCGCGCACGCGATAGTAATAAGTCGTCCCGCCGCGCACTTCGTCGTCTTCATACATGGCTGTGGCGGGCGGCAACGGCTGCGCAGCGAGCGTCTCGTATGGGCCAGCGTTGAGGAAAGCCCGTTCAACGACATATCCAGCCAGATTGGATTTGTTCTCTGCCTTCCAACTGACGACGATTTTGCCGACGCCGGCAGTTGCGATCACGGGGTCGGGTGGTTCCAGCGCGTGAAAGTCGGGATAGAAGATGCGAATCGAACTGCCTTCGCTGCGGCGGCCGAAGGCATCGACGCTAAAAACGCGATAGGTCAGCATCTCATTGGCGGGTGCATTCCGGTCCATTACTAATGGTTGCTTCGGATCCCAGCGCAGACCAACCACGGCAGGCTTCGCTGTCACCGGGGCAGCCGATTGGCCTCCGCCATCGCGTTCGATCGCGTAGGCGACAACCGGAGCCTGGCGGTTCTCCGCCGGTGGATTCCAAAATAATGAGACGCCGTCCCTGTTAACTTTCGCCTGAACCCCGTCGGGCGCGGACGGCAGGGCTGTAACCTGCGAAGAATCAACCGCAGGACTGGTCATTTGCACGGTGGGTTTTCCGCCGCTGTCGAGTCCTTCGATCTTGTAAGTCCGGCTGCCGGGAGCGACATTGTCGAGCGTCCAATAAAGGCCGAAAGCGCGCGCGAAGCGCGGCTCGCTGAAAGCGCGCAGGCTAAGAATGGCGAGCAGATTCCTGCGCTGCTCACTGGAATCCGGAACGGTCAGCGCGGATGACAGTTTCTGGATCGTGTCCTGGTCTTCGACGGAGAGCGGCCCCATGGCCGTTGGTTCTCCCATCTTGATCTGTGGAACGAGCACTTGCCCCGTGGAATCGGACAGCTTCCAGCCACCAACCGGCCACTGGGAAGGCGGCGGGAACCAGAACAGGGAGACATGGCCCTTACCGTCGGAGGCCGCTAACATCGTGCCGGGGGCATCCTGCGCTGCGCCAAAGGAAGCCGCCAGCAGCGCTAGTGCGAGAGCGACGAAGCAATTTGATGCGCGACGAAGATTCATCGGAATCATAGATGTACCGAAACAGTGACATTCCCCACCGGAGTTCCAACCGTGGCGCTGGCGTGAACGTCAAGCGGCGCGAACTCTGCGTGGACTTGCGCACTCACGCCGACATTAACGCACCCACTTATGCTGCCATCCAGAGGTATGCTCACACTTACGCAGGCTCCCGCCTCTACGTTGGCAGAGAAGTCGCCGGAGATATGCGGCTGCGGAGTTATCGTAAGCCCCACATCCATGCCGCCCTTGATGTAGCCGGAAATGCCGCCGGCTCCGGCTTCGAGGTCAAAGTATTCGCCGCCGCCCAGCGAAAGGCTGCTGCTCGACAGCATCATGTACATGTCGGCGTCGCTCACCAGCAAGTGGCCGCGAATGCGCGGGCCCTGCTGCTTGCCGAAGTCAATGTGCCAGGGCCCACTGGGGCCGAAATGAAAATCAATAGCGGCATCATTCTTACTGCTGCCCAGGTCCACGTACGCCGCGTTGTTCATAAAACCAAGATGGCCCCACATGCGCCCATCGAAGTTGCTGCCCGCATACTGGAGGTATCCGCTGAAGTCGCCGTTGCTGTTGTCGGCTTGCTTGAGAATCCAGGAGTGAAAATCCATGCGGGTGCCGGCGTTCGAGCCGCCCGCTTCGATGGTCAGATCGCCTTCCACCGTGCAGGTGAACTCGTCGGAGGTTCCGATGCGCGCGCCCGCCATGAAGAGGAACGAACCGTCCATGGACGGGGTCTCACTGCTCAGGCTGCCGACGTTTTCAAATGCGCTGATGGGGAAGTTGTGGCCGATTCCTCCCTGGACCTTGAACAGGCTCAGGCCCGGCGCGATCGGCGCGCCGGTGGGCAAGCTCACGCCCACGCGGGTCAGCCAGTAATCATGGCCTCCCTGGTAACCGAGGCGGAATTCGCCCGTGATCGAGGGTCCGCCGATTGCGGTCAGGTCCACCGACCCGGAATACTCGGTGTTCGGCCCTCCCGAATACACGGGATGAATGTGCGCCTCGGAGGTGGGCTGCCCGGAGGGGTAAGGGACATCAATGTCAACCTTGGAATTCGTCGGCCCGGCGGACGAGTAGCTGCCACCCGTCCCGTCGAGTTCGTAATTCACCTGCATGGGGGCGGCGGGCATGACTTCGGAAAGCTGCACGCTGGTTGCGAATTGCACTCCGAGAAGCTGATTGCCGCTGGTGGGCGTGGTCAGGTGTGCCGAGATCAGAGTCACGGGAGTATGCCGCAGCGACGCGCTGCCGCCCAGCGGGATATCCATCGCCTGCGCGCCGCTGAAGAAATATCCCCGGCCATCCATGCCGAAGAAGTAGGAAATGGGCTTCAGCGTGAGGAAGGGAAAATTCTCTGCCGCGAAGCTGAACGCAGTATTGGCCTGAACGCCCCACATCCCTTGCATTTTGACCAAACTGAATTGCTTCGCGGTGAACGAGACATTGCCATAGGCTTTGGCAGCCGACGGAGTGTTCAATACAAAGGAAACGTTCGCTTGCTTTCCTCCGGTCGTCAGCAGCGTGGCGTTACCCGTTACATCCGTGGCGAGTAAGGGAACATAGACGTCCAAATTGTGGTATGTGGCTGAGACCTCGCTGTCCTTCACGGGGCCAGTGATGGAACTGAAACTGAGATGTCCATTCTGCACGGACACCGCAAAAGGTCCGGCATTCAGGTTTCCGCACAGGCCCTGGTCGCTGATGCCCCAATCGTTGGGCGTCATTTGGTAGGACGTGCCCGGCATGGAGAAATCGAACGTGTAGGGGTACACGGTCAGCGAAGAAAAGCTCACGCCAACCCAGTCGTTGCCGCTGCCCGGACCGCACTGCGTATAGTTGGGAGCGTTACCATTGCTGTCGTTATGACTGAGATCGAGGGTGACGCCGCCCTTGCTTTCCATTTGAAAGGCGCTCCAGCCGATGACAATGCTCGGCAGCGTCAGTCCGCCTGCGATCCAGTCGCCGTTCGGGCTCAGTACAGAGGTGACACTGTTCCAGGACACCGGCCCTTGGCCCGGTTGCATCAGCGTGTTGTCTTTCAGCGCCAGGCTCAGCGTCGCTTGCATATCGCCTTTTTGGCCGTTGGTGACCTGCGCCTGCAAGCGGTCAATCGTTCCTTGCAACGCGGGCGTGCTCTGGTCGAGCGAGCGGCCGGGTGAGACATCAATCTTGCCGGTGCTCACCGTTTGGCCGTCGGGAATGTCCCAGTCAGTTATCTGCACCGGGATCGGAGGATACTGCTGGTAGCCTCCTTTGGAACTGGTGGCCAACTGGATGAGCAGTTTGCCGGTGCCGGCATATTTCGTGCCGGTTCTCTTAACGCCATTCTGCAGGCCGTCAATCTTGAACAGGCCGCCGTTGACGGGAAACAGGAATGTGCAGGGCAGCTTCGGATCGGCGGCGACCGCTTCGTATTCCTTCGTACTGGAGGCGACATGCTGATCGGGCAGCGTGCTGGTCTGCGCTCCGGCGATCGCTTGCAGCGCGCCATTCAGATATTGCACCGCCCCCAATCCGGCACTGACTTGCTTAGTTGGGGAAAGCACGCCAACCTTGAGCGGAGGCAGGCTAGTCCCCGGCGGCGGGGAAAGCGTATTCAGCAGCGACTTGGCCGACTCTAGGCCAGACGAGGAAATGCCCTTCGACGAACTGGGAGTTGTGGAGGTTGTGCCGATTGCGGTGATACCCGCCGTGAGACCGCGCAATGTCTGGCTGACGGCAATGGAAAGGTCGGGGATCGTCGGATCGGGCACCACGTCGGCTACAACGCTTACGTTGTGCATGCCCAAGGGTTGGACCGGCAAGGCCTGCGAATCTGCAGGCTTGCTTTCCGTCACGTTTGGCGGTTTCACCGGCACAAGCACAATCACTCCGGGTGTCTGTTTCTCTTCGCCTATGTCCCACCGCGTCAGGTTTGCGCGCGGCGTGGAAGCAGGCAAGGCAAAACTCTGTGGCGGCTGCTGTTGGCCGTCCACGGTCCAGGTGACCTGCACTTGCCCCTTGCCGTAGTAATAGATGTGAGATTCCGCGACAATGCCGGCATCGCAGGTACTGCAAATTGCGGCCGGTCCGCCGGCGGAAGGCTGCCCTGGCAGGAGCACTTTCTTCGCCTCTTCCAGCATGATGCCGGGCGCAGTCGAAGGCGCTGCAGATTTTTCTGTGTTCATTCTCTCAGTTGTTGTCTCTGCGGCTTTTATTTTCTCGCCTGACTTTTCCGCGCCCCCGCCCGGAAGAGGAGTGAATGGCTTTGGTTCGAACTTCGGCGGCGGACTCAGGTCGTATCCAGGAAAGTTGGGGTCGTCAATCCTCTTCAGGTGCAGCGGGCCAGTCGCCAGCGGGTCCTGAAACGGCATGATCACGGCCTTGTTGCAGAAAATCATGAAGGCATCGTTCGCCACTTGAGACGGGCTCAAGCCGGACGATGAACCCGAACCGCCCATAAGGATGCCTTGATAGTTGGCCTGCCAATTCGTCGGCGACGCATTTCCCTGCGACACGTTACTGCCAGTCAGGGCGATATTCTGCAACATGGCCGCTTGCAGGAAAGGAATGCCGCCCGGCCCGTCCACGCTAGCGGCCACCACAGAAGCATTCACATGCTGCGCGTCGGCCTCGGAAAGCTGAAACACGCGCATGTAGTAAGTGCCAGCGGCCTGATAGGAATGCAGCAGGGCATTCTGGGGCTGCGGCCCGACCGCGGCCGGACCCGGCAGAGTGAATGTGGTACCGCGGCTGTCTATCGTCTCGTTGTTCGCAGGTACGGCGCTGAGCGGCTGTACATTACCATCGCCCCAATCCACAAAAACGTTGTCAAACGCCATCGCGTTGATCGTCTTGACCAGGCCAGAACCTGACTCCTGCGGAGTGCCGTGCGCGGCGTATGGCGAGTTCTCCAAATTTACCGTTCCATAGATCATCCATCGGTCGCCAGGATAATCGTTCGGGTCGCCCGACGCGGGCTTGTCAATATTGTCAGGTTGCAGCCCATAGGTGGTGGCGCTGCCGCTGCACTGCAGGCCGGTCGGCGCCAAGGTTTTGCCGAGCGGCGAAAGGCCGGAGACTTCGACTTCCAGGTCAGTGCTGTCGGAAGGTTGCGTGCCGGCGCTTGAAGGCTGCATTCCGCTCACCGGCTGCCCAATTTCTTTCAATAGCATCTTCGGCGGCGTTTGCCGCGGCGCGACGCCGTTTTTCGCATAGGTGTGGAAGCCCGCGACCTGCCAGTATAGGCGCATGCGGAATATCTCACCCTCACCGCCCCGGATAGATTTGCCTTCTGTTGTTATTTGCTGCAGCACGTTAGTCAAGAAGGCAGAATCGGGACGGTAGTACGTGGGAGGAAGGGAGATCTGACCTCCGTTGTATATGACGTTCCGTCCGGAGATCTTCATCTTTGTGAGGAGCGTTGTCTTGTCCCCCGCGTACATGCAGAGTTCGTAGTAGTCCGCCGTGCCTGGGTTCTGCTCATGCCACTTAAAGACGGCATCGTCGTCGAAGACGGGAGTTACGACTGGTCCCCCTTCGTACGCTTGCATGGGTATCGGCACATCCAGCGTGATCACGCCTTCGGGAAACGTCTGCTGCGTGATGGGCACAATCTTCAGCACGGCAGGCGGGCCGCTTTGTTTCACGGCCTGCACGTTCAACATGCCCTTGCCGACAGCGGACAGCAGACCAGCAGAACTGCTTGGCGCATTTGCAACGCCGGCGCTGACGGCGCCTGGGACGCCCCGTGTCTGTTCGACACGGAGCGACTGCGCGCCGGACCCCTGCAGATTGATGTCTCGCCCGCCCGGCAGGGCGGAGGAAAGCACGTTGACGGTAACGTGCATTTCAGTGCTGTTGATGTAGCGCGCCGGTCCCGTTGCATACACCGCCGCTGGAATGCCCGCTCCCACCGTAAACGTCACCTGCGTGCCGGGCGCAAAATTCGCGCCCTGCAGCGTGAGATCCACATTCTGGCTTCCGGGCGCGACTTGGTTGGGAATCACGCGCAGAATCTGCATGGGCAGCATTCGCGCGGCGCTTCCGACTACGGTGAAGGTGTTGGACCCACCCAGATGCGCCACACCCTGGACGAGCGCGACTCCGCGCGCCCCCAAAGGCGCGCTGGCCGCAATATTCACCTGGGCTTGAATCTCATTGGGATTGACCACCGTCGTTGACTGAACGGTCAGCCCGGAGGCCGGGGTGAACTGCAAGGAAGCGGGGGAAGTAAAATTGACGCCCGTCAATGTAAGCGTAACGGTCGTTCCCAGCGTTCCTTGCAGCGGCGTGAATTCGCGCAGCGCGGGAGTCTTCGGGCCGCCTGGCCCGCAGCCCGCCGCCAGCGGAGAGCAGTTCTGCTGCGCGGCGATTGTGAACGGCAGGGGTGAGCGCAGAGTGTGGTCGGCGTCGATCAGCTGCACCTGTCGAGCGCCCGGTTGTGCGCTCGGATCAATTTGGACCTGCGCTGCGATCTGCGTGGCGGAGACAAATTGCACTTTCGTGACGGTCAAACCCTGGCTGGGAGTGAAGATCAACGCCGTGATGCGCGGCGAAAGGTTCGTTCCGGTCAACGTGATCGTAACCGCGGAGCCAGGCGCTCCCTGGGTTGGGCTGAAACCGGTTAACGACGGAGTGGACGGCCCCGACGGCCTCGCCTGGGAAAAGGCAAAGCCGCCGAGCGCAAGGCTGAACGCCACCGCGCGAATCAGACGTGAACCGATCCTTCTCAGAGTCATGTTCAGGCCCATCTTGAGCGCATTTTCGCCGCTCAGAAAGTGTTCTTATGGCTCCACGTCGCCGTCCACAGCACCATGAGCTGCGTGCTGCGCTGATCCATGTTCAGGATGCCGTCGCGGTTCTGGTTGTAGCTTCCCTGCGCGGAGAAGACGCTAAATTTCAAAGCACCCGGCAGCGTCCAGGAAATCCTCCCGCCGTATTGTCCCGTGAGCGTGTCGCTGGTTAAAGAACCGTTCGCCAGAATCGTTCGTCCTTTCATTACAGAAATCAGCGGTGAAACCTGCAGCGCTGGCCTCTTCCAGACAAAAGCTGGCTGAATGTACGCAGTGATGTTACGCGTCGTGCCCGTGGTCAATCCATCCGCCGCCACCCAGTTGGCGCTGAACTGGGAGTTGAGTTGGAAAAAGCCGCGCGTCACCCAGTTCGTCCCCAGCGTCAGCGATGAAGTGATCGTGTCGCCGGTCGGGAAATAGTTGTTGCGATTCCAGTCGCGCGTGCCGCCGACCGACATCGTCACCGTGCCCACCTGTCGGCTCAGGTTGATGTTGCCGGAAACGTCGCGCTGATCCTCGGCGCCGGTCTGCTCCGGCGGCTGGCCTTGCAGCGATGCGGGAATCGTGCCCGTCTGCGTTAGCGATTGGCGGGCGTCCACAACAAGGTTGGTTTTCGGATCGATCTGCTTGCTCCAGGTTTCGTCGAACGTATGCAGCAGCAGCTCGGCGCTGGTCGTCGGCTTCACGTTGTTTTCCAGGAATGAATACGTCAGCCCGAATGTCCCCGCCTTCGTGGTCTGCGTGATGGCTGAATCTACGCCGCGCAGATTGGGCTGGCTGGCCTGCGTCAGGCTAGGATTGGAGGGGCTCCCGAAATCCGGGCCAACGTCGCGGTATGAGACATTGAGCGTGGTCTTACCCGCCTGGCCTGAGAGGCCGGTGCGCCACGCGCGGCCGAACTCGGTCCTGGAAGTCGGATCGTCCACATTGGCATTCTCGCGGCTGAAAGCATACTCGGACGACCACAGCCACTTTGGCGTCAAGTGAATATTCAGCAGAGCGCCATAGGCATCGCCGCGCGCCCTGGCCGCCACTGGATTGGGCAGGATGATCGGATTGCCCTGCGAATCGAATCCCACCGTCGTGGGCGCGCCAATATCTTGCGCGCTCAGCCACATCAGCCGGAACATGGCCCACTTCGGCAGCGGCGCCTGCCAACTGGCTCCCATCATTTGCTGGTGGAAGTTAATGCCGGCCCCGCCGCCGAGCGCCTCGTCATTTGTATTCACGAAATAGCCAAAGGTCCCCGCGGGCGTCGTGAGCGTTGCCTCGACACCTTGACGCGGAGTCGCGGCGGTCACAAACTGCGCATCGGTATACAAAACCGGCGACACAATGCCGAAGCGGAGGTTCGCGCCCCAGCCCTCGCCCTTATATCCGAGCTGAAATACGTAGTCGTTCACCAATCCGTGACTGGTGCGCTGCGCGTCTGGATTGAGAATGGAATTGAGCACCCCGCTGCCATTGGCCTGGAATTTCCACGGGCCATCCTCGTAGATAATTCGTTCGGACACGGCCAAGTTATTTGAGTCGGGAGGATTCGATCCCGAACTCCACTGCGTGTTAGAGCTGATCTGACCCTCTTCGGAGGGCCCCACTTTGTGAGTTTCAGCCGGCGGCTTGGGCGCAGCAGCAGCTGCATGAACCGCTGCAATTGATGCGGCCGTCGGCAGAACTCCAGCCACCGCGGGAGGAACCTCGGCGTCGGTGCCGGACTGCACCGCCGCGGCGGGGGTCGCCGGGGCCACCGCCGGTTGCGGCACGGCCGTCGCAGCTTCGGTGAACTTCCACGAGGCCGCTTCGTCGCTGACCGTGAGATTCACGTTGTGATCGCCGCCGGCAAGTGCCAATGGCGGCGTGAATGCCACCTTTACGTCGCTCACCTGCGCCATCGAAGTGATGTCAATATCGTCCACCATCAGGCTGACATCCGGAGGATTGACAGGGGCCTGGAAACTCACCGAGATCGTCGGCTTGGGGTCGTTGATGGTGCTGTTCGGCGTGGGCGTCCGGTTCGCAATCTGCGAAATCAAGTCGGGCGCCACAGGCAAAGAGAGCGGGCGGCCTAACGACGCCAGTTGTACCAGGTTGCTGTTTGCACCGAGGCTCGCCTTGGGAACGACCTCGGCAACAAAGCTCTGCGCTGGCCCCGTCATCACAGTCTTCCCGCCCGGAGCGATCGCATCCACGCGCCAGAAGTAGGTTGTGCCCGGAGTGAGCCGGCCATCCACCGCGCGCAAATCTAATTTTGGTTCCGCGGTCAAATATTGCCGAATCGGATGGCTGCCATCCGGGTCGCGACTGATCAGGACGTAGTAAAAGCCATTCTCGAGTGCGGGCTTCCACTCAAGCAGCATGTGACCAGCCGCAGTCTTCGCCGGAACTGGACGCACAGACGCCAGACCGCCATCCGGCGAGCGGTAGATGCTTCTC
Organism: uncultured Acidobacteriota bacterium; assembly: GCA_963719865.1. Classification (GTDB taxonomy): domain Bacteria; phylum Acidobacteriota; class Terriglobia; order Terriglobales; family Acidobacteriaceae; genus Sulfotelmatobacter. The sequence goes on from CAVRDS010000018.1 coordinate 314,134, forward strand.
ATGGGCAACGGCTTGTGCGCGGCCCCCGTGCTTTCCACAACTCGCACGGTCCAGAACAATTCGCCCTCTGGCAGACTCTTCCAAACTTGCGCTGGAACCTCCCATTCATTCTCGACCACATCAAACCAGGTGCGAATACTGGACGAGTAAGGCTGGTCCGAGAACCCAACCTGATATTTCGCCGCCCCCGGTACAGGAGCCCATAGCAACCGCGGCGGATCGCCCGTCGCAAACGTTGCGCCGTATTCAGGCTGGATCAGCTTCTCGAGTTTCCAGTCCCCCGGATTTACCACGACTACGATCGGTTTCGTCGCAATTTGGTTCGGCTGCACAATTCGTAACTGGAGCGTATGACCACCCAGAAACCACGTCGGCAACGATTGCCGCGTACTGATCGTCGTGCTTTGCCCGCCCACAATCGAAGCGGAGAACTGTTCGACCACATTTCCGTCCCAGACCCACTGCCCAATAACCGTACCCGTTCCCGTTCCTGCGAGAATGGCCTCGGCGTTCAATTCCTGCCCCAGCGTGACCACGGTTCCGTTGCGCGGACGGGTCAATGCCATGTTGACAACCGATAGAGGTGCTCCCAAGGAATTCGACGAGCGTACATAAATCGGCTGAGACGTGCCCGGCCCGCCGTTGGTTGAACCTGCGGTGCTGGTTCCGTCGAGATTCAGAACATCTACCGCTCGTAGGCTGGTCGCGGCCGTTGGGCTCAGGCTAACGATGGCCGTCATCAGCCCGCTGTTGACGACCGTGACAGTCAAGACAGCCACGTCTCCGGCGCGCGTATGCCCGTTGGATTGGCCAAGATTCTGCAACGGCGGAGACATCACCACCGTCGCTCCCGGCCTGAAATTCGATCCGACCAGCGTCATCTGCACGCGGTTACCACCTTGTGTCGAAAACTCCGGAGAAGAACTGATCAGAGACGGAGCCGGCGCTGCGTTTACAGCAAGCGCCACTGGCTTCGAGGTGAGTCCGCCGCCGACATTGAATGGATTGAATACGGTGACCTGAAGTGTGGTCGGCGTCGCGATATCCGAGGCAAACACTGTGGCGCTGAGCTGCAACGCGCTCTTAAACACCGTAGGCCGGTTGCTCCGGTTGATCTGAACTACCGAGGCGGGATTGCTCTGGAACCCGCTGCCGTTGACGGTCACAGTGAAGATCGGCCCGCCCGCCGCAACCGAAGGAGGGGAAATGCCCGAGATGCTGGGTGTGGTCTGAGCCGTTGCGCAATGCGACAACCACAAGGCAATTCCCAAGCCAAGCACGAGCACCCGCAAGACCCCAGAACGGAACGGCTTGTACAGAAAGAAGAGGGCGTCGTTACGCGTCAGCATTGTTTTCCTTTGGAGGCAGCGCCGGTCCCCTAATTTCGTAAATTATCGCCGGGATGCGTTGTGTTGAATAGTTTCAAATGATCCCTCGGAATCGAGATAGGCACGGGTTCCTCGGTGGGCTTCAAAGAGGAACACCAGTGAGCTTCATAGGGTACAAGGTTGAGGAAAACAGTATTGGAGCAAGCGTTGAGCTCCAACCCAACGGTAGAAACAAGCAACGCCGGAGATGCGCATAAATGAGCGATTGCGCAAGAACATCCTGCTCGTCTGCGCTGACCGGGGAAAGTTCCCCCGCTCCTAGCCGGGTCGGAAACCATCCACAGGTGCTGACGGCCGACCATCCATGTATGTCTTTCTCAAGCGGGAAACGCCCGGCTCGAGAACATTGTCACAGGTGCATTCACACCGGTGCTCGCAAAACACTCCAAGTCGTTCTCTCTTATCGACTGTATTTCGGTCGGCGTCGACCGCATGCAGAGGAACTTCGAGCCCATGCGAAAGCAGGTGGAGGCTTGGCAACGAAGTGAACTCACGGATGTCACCGCCAAGGTGGTTATCTACGAAGCGTTCGTGGAAGGCAGACTGGAGGCACCAAAGCATCTGGCGCGAACCGTGCATGACTTGTACTTCGAGCCGAAGTATGAGGAATTCCGGCCGCGAACGATTTGGAGTCTGTCGAATGCGTTCACGTCGGCGTTCAAAGAACTCGAACCGATCCCCCAGTTCAGGGCGACAGCGAAGCTCGGAGAGTTCCTGGAAGCTCGGTTCTCACAGTCGTTCTAGCTTTTGGGACGAGATCGGCCGACCGTCCCTTTTTGACTAGCAAACGTCGTGCGGAGAATTGGCGCTATCCACGTCTGACTTCCGCGAAGCCCGTTTTTGAATAACTTGGGGTTGGCCGATGATCTATGAGACGGTGCTTTTCACCAACAAGCGGTGAAGAAATCCTAAGACTGATATCACGGAGGACTGCTTTGTGAATTGTCAGAGCTAAATTGAGGCGAGTCGCACCGCTATGCCGATGAGGACGATGCCTCCAACTGCGGCCGCCGACACCCCGAATCCAGGTGAGCGCCGATGAGCGTCGGGCAATAAGTCGCCGGTGGCCGTAAAAAGGAAGAATCCGGATGTCACTCCGAGAATCAGCGCGAGGTGATGCGGAGGCAGCGCAGAAAGAACGACAACCGTACCACCCACTATGGGTGCAATCGCGTCCGCGACAAGAAATGCCAGGTCTTTCTTGCTGGCTGAACCCCCGCGCGTCACTAGCAGAATCGTGTTGAGTCCATCGGTAATGTCATGGACGATGATGCCAACCGCAACGATGAGTCCCATCCGCCAGGAAATCATGGTGGAGGCGGCAATGGAGGCGCCATCGATCGTGCTGTGTGCGATTAGTCCAAGCGCACTCATGCGGCCAATGTGGCGATCGGGCCCGCAGTCGCCGTTCGGACAATGTTGCAAAGAAAGAAACCGCTGGCCGAGATAGAAGATTAAGAATCCCACGACGGTTAGGCCGAGAATTTCGCGGCTCGTCCAGCCCCGCGGGCCCGCCGCCTCAATCGCTTCGGGCAGCAGGTCGAAGAACGTTGCTCCCAGCAGGACGCCGGCACCGAAACCGAGCAGCAGGTGGATGTGTTTGCGGGCGCGAAGAGCGAGCCATCCGCCAAATAATGTTGAAAGAGCTGCAAACGCGGTGAGCAGTATTGCTCTCATGTGGTTTTGTTTTACTCGAATCGGCTAGTGCTGTGACCAGGTTGCTCTATCAGATGCCGACACTTCAATTGAGCAAGTGTTCGTGGGTCTCGAACCACTGCACCAGTTCGCGCCAGTACTTCCGTAGAAGCACAAGAATAGCGATTCCGATTAGGATGAGCAACGCGAGTTGTCTCCGGTACCTCAAATCAGTTCCTGTTTAAATTGCTGATGCGGTTCCGCCGGTTTCTCTCCGTCGTTTAGTTCCGGGTAAGAGCCGGGCAGAATTCAAAATGAAGGTAAGCTCCGAAGCCACATGGATGAACGCGGCAAACAGCGGATTCAACATGCCGAACGCGGCCAGCCCCACGCCAACGCTGTCCACTACCAGAGTTCCGCTAAAGTTCTGCATGATGATGCGACGGCAACGCCGGGAAATCTTGATGGTGTCCACCAAGCGGAGCAAATTATTGCCAATCAGCATGATGTTCGCGCTTTCGCGTGCGACCTCAGTGCCTGATCCCATCGCGATGCCAACCGTTGCCTGCATCAGTGCTGGCGCGTCATTGATTCCATCGCCGACCATTGCAACTTTGTTCCCACCGCCGACCAACTGCTTGATGATGGCGTTCTTTTCATCCGGCAGAACCCCAGCATGAACTACGTCGATGCCAACTTCTTGCGCGATAGCTTGGGCAACCGCTCTGGCATCACCGGTCAACAACGCAGTTCGCAATCCCATCGCGTGAAGACTGCGAACCGCGTCGCGAGCTTCCGGCCGCAGCGTATCCGCGATCCGGATGGTTCCCACATACTCGCTGTTGGAGGCAACCAGTATCTCAGATGAGTGTTCGGCTCCGCTGCCCTGTCCGTCGAGATGGATCTGTTTCTGCTGCAGGAAGGCTCTGCTCCCCACCAGTATCTGCCGGTGGTCGAGAGAGCAAGAAATTCCTGCGCCGGGGATGTACTCGAAACGTTCCGGTGGAGTCACCGTCAGCCCGGCTTCAGCTGCCTTGCCGACAATGGCCTTGCCCAAGGGATGTTCGGACCTTTGCTCCGCAATAGCGGCAAGTTGTAAAACGTCGTGATCGGTCCGCCCTGGCGCCGCCACAATGGATGTGACCACAGGGTTCCCAACAGTGAGCGTGCCGGTTTTGTCGAAGACAACGGTGTCCACTGAACTTAGCAGTTCCAAATACAAACCGCCCTTGACGATGGCGCCTTCGCGGGCGGCCCGCCCAATTCCACCCAGGATAGCGAGCGGAGTTCCAGCCGCAATTCCGCAGGCACCAGCAACAATAATCACTGAGATGGTCGATGTGAGATTACGAGTGATGATAAAAGTCAGAGCCGCGCAGCCAAGGGCAAACCAGACCAAATAACCGGCGAGCCGATCTGCGGTCTTCTGGATCGGGGCACGCGACCGTTCGGCTTCCTCAACCGCATTCAGAATGCGACCGAAGGCGGTATCGCGCCCAATTCTCGTGACTCGAATTTCCAGTGCCCCAGACTGGTTAACTGTGCCTGCAAAGACTGAGGCGCCGGGCACTTTCTCGACCGGAAGAGATTCTCCGGTTATAGCCGACTGATCGACGAAGGAATTGCCACCCACCACGTCCCCGTCGACGGGTATACGCCCTCCTGGATTGACCTCGATCAACTCTCCTATATTGATGTTGGCCGTGCTCCGCCGCTCGGTCTTACCATTCCTCCGAACCGTTACTTCGCTGGGCAGAAGGTTGAGAAGGTCGCGAATCGCGGCGCGGCCACGTCGGACGGTAAGACCTTCCAGGACTTCCGCAATCAGCACGAACAACACAATTACCAGCGCCGTGAAGAACTGTCCGATGGCAAGAGCCGCGAGGATTGCGATGGTCATCGACAACTCCATCGTCATCCGGCGCTCCATCACATTCTCGGCGGCTTCTTTGAGGATCGGATAGATTCCAATCAGAGTGCCCACGATCCCGATGATGCTGACGTGCGCAAAGGGTTCCCACACCTTCGCCCAGACCAGGGCGGCCGCAACCGCCACTAAGGCGATTCGAATCCCATCCTGCAACTCGAATCCATGGTCGTGGGCCGCGTGTTCGGAATGCTCATGATCATGCGCTTCAGCGTCATGCATCTGGACGGCAGGCGCGCCTACTTCCGCATGGAAAGGAGGCAAACTTTCTTGTACGTCAGGCATGGTTTCTCTCTATTTCAAATAGGATTTTGTAACGCTGATTACTTCTTCCACGGCATTGCCTTTATGCGCCTTCTGGTTCTCCCGGCGCTCGACGAGATGGAAGCGGATGTGCCCCTCGAGGACTTCAGACATCAAGGCGTTAATTGAGCCTCTGCAAGCGGCAATCTGTTGGAGAATTTCCGAACATTCGTTTTCGTTCTCCAGCAGGCGTTCGACTGCTTCCACCTGGCCGCGGACTCTGCGGACGCGATTCAATAGCTTTTTCTTGTCTCGGATCGTGTGCGCCACGTCTCTTACTCTATACTGGGGGGCAGTATACTAGCAACGGCTCGCAATGCTCTTGCGCGAGCAGATTGGATTGCCGGTGCTAACCACGAAGCGGAAAGTAATTGCGCAGGTGCTTGTTTGTCAGGGTTGCTGTTGCGGTCAGGTCGAACGTGGAAGACCCGAAGTCCCGGCAGAATGGCTAAAGCAAGAGTGGAGAAGGCGCGGTCTGCTCAAGCGCATTCAGCTGACGATAAGCGGATGCCTTGGTCCCTGCGATGTACCGAATGTCGTTGCCATCGTTGCCCAGCAGAAAACAGTGTGGCTGGGAAATATCACTCGGCAAGATCAATATCAGTCGCTGCTGGATTGGGCTTCGCGTAGCAAAGACTTGGGCCGTGCCGCCGAAATTCCAAAAGAGTTGCTACTTCACTTGCTAGAAGATCCAATCTCGGTGTGACCTTCACCGGAATGTAGTTCGCGTTGAAAGTATCCAACCAAAGCAACCCTACCTCCGTGAGCGTGCAGCGCGTCGACCATGACCAGGCACACCACGACAAAGCGCCCGGGTGATGGTAGTCGGCGGCAGTGAGGAGGATGACCTAGAATACGACGGGGAAGACATAGGCGTGCTTCGTAGACTTCCCGTGCGCGTGCTGATTGCGCTATGTGGCGTTGCCGCCGTTACGTTTACGGGCTACAAAGTGATCCCGGTGAACGCCACGACGGTTGGATTCGCCTATCTCCTCGTAATCTTGGTCGTTGCGAGCACCTGGGGATTCCTTGAGGCTGCGCTCGCTTCAATCCTGGCCACACTGGTCTTCAATTTTTTCTTTTTGCCACCAGTTGGAACATTCACGATTGCTGATCCGCAAAATTGGGTGGCTTTGTCCAGCTTTCTGGCGACCTCGCTCATTGCCAGCCGATTGTCCGCGAGGGCTAAAGCCAGAGCGTCAGAGGCGGTTGAACGCCAAAGAGATCTCGAACGCCTTTACACATTCAGCCGTGCGATGTTGCTGATTGATAAGAGCGCTCCTTTTGCCAAACAACTGGTCGAGAAACTGGCGGAGATTTTTGATCTCGATGGAGTCGTGCTGTACGAACGGCACACCGGCGAATTTTACTGCGCAGCGCTTCCGGGCCCCGAGGGAATGGAGGACGAGCTTCGGCACGCGGCTTTACGGGGCGGGTCTTCTACGGAAGCGCGAGCCCCATACGTAATCGTTGGCGTCAGTCGCGGCTCCGAACCAGTCGCGAGTATGGCCTTGCGCGGCGCGACTCTGCAAGAATCTGTCCTGCAAGGAGCAGCCAGTCTCGTTGCCATTGGCCTGGAACGGGCGCGAGCACAGGATCTGGCCCAGCAGGTCGAAGCTGCACGGCAGAGCGAGCAGCTGAGGACAACACTGATCGATGCCATGGCGCATGAATTCAAAACGCCGCTGACTTTGATCAAGGCAGCAACCACGTCGCTGCTGGCGAATCCAGATATAACCCCAGCGAACCGGAAAGAACAACTGACAATCGCGGACGAGGAGGCAGAGCACTTGCGAGGGTTAATCGACGACTCGATTGAAATGGCGCGCCTTGATACAGCCCGCATCGAAATTCATCCGGAAATGGCAAATCTGCACGATACTCTTCAGGAAGTGCTTGGGTCCATGCAGACGGAAATCGACGAGCATCCGGTTCGGATCATTTCGACCGAACCGGTGCCCGCGACGGCCTTCGATAAACGCCTCATGAAACTAGCCATTCGGCAACTTCTGGATAATGCCCTGAAGTACAGTCCGGCGGAAACACCGATTGAAATCAAACCGCACGTAAAGGACGGCGTTCTGGCCGTGGAGGTCACCGATTACGGCGCCGGCATACCAGCCGCCGAGCAAGCGCGGATTTTTGAAAGGTTCTACCGGAGCCCGTCGGTCAAGGAACAGATTCCGGGTTCTGGTCTTGGGCTCAGCATCGCTCATGGCATCGTCCAAGCCCACAACGGAGACCTGACGGTTTCGAGCCGACCGGGACAGACGACTTTCCGGATCACTCTGCCAGTCCTCCGGCAGGAGGTCGCTTGAGCGCGGGCCGGATAATCGTCGTCGATGACCAGCCGAAGATTCGGCGGTTCATGCGCACCACGCTGGTGGCGGAAGGCTACGAGGTGAACGAAGCCAAGACCGGCGAGGAAGCGCTTGAGAACATACGGGAGGTACGCCCCGATCTAGTGGTGCTCGATATGAATATGCCGGGAATGGGAGGACTGGCGGCATGCAGGGCCATTCGCAAGGACAGCGATATCGCCATCATCATGCTCACCGTCCGCAATTCCGAAGAAGACAAGGTTGCCGCGCTCGATGCCGGAGCTGACGATTTTGTGACCAAGCCGTTCAGCACGCCAGAGCTCATGGCCCGCATAAGAGCAGCGCTGAGGAGAGTGCCAAGCGCACAAACGTCTCCCAAGAAAGTTCGGGTTGGTGAGATTGTGATCGACTTCGACGAACGCACCGTGCTGAGGGAAAACGTGAGCACACACCTCACGCCCAAAGAACTGGATCTGTTGCGTTACCTGACGCAACATGCCAATCAGGCTCTGTCGCACCGCGAACTACTGCAAGCCGTGTCTCTTACGCGAACCTGCTGCAGTTTGTTTATGGAGTGGCGAACACGGCGTCGAAAACATTCCCTTCGAGCGCGAATGAGCCCTTCAACTTTCTCAATCTCGATGTCTACGCACAGGACACTTGGAAAGTAACTCGCCAACTGACCTGGACTTTCGGTGTGCGCGATACCTTCAACTCCAATCCTCTCAATCCACATCAGCAGATAGGCCGTCTCCGAAGCGCTTTCAGCTCCATTGCGCATGATGTCAATCAGCCACTCAACGCCGCGATTCAAACGAATCTCGGCCACCTGTTTTCCTCGACCCCAATCGCAATTCTCCAACCGAGAACAGCGATCGCTTGGCAGTTTGAACCAAACACCGTGCTCCGGAGCGGCTTCGGCATTTTCAGCGATATTTTGCCAGGCACGATTGCCGACCTGGTCGGCACCAATCCGCCGTACGTCAAGACGTTTCAAGGCGGTGTGCTTGGTACCGTGGGTACAAAGGGATCTGCGAACTGCAACCCCTTGGTCGGCTGTACGGCCATCGCGCCGGGAGTACCAAACAGCGCAGTGGATGCAACCGTCGCCGCCGACCAGAGTTACGGCGCCGGATTCCAGCAGGGGCAACTTTCGTGTGCATCACCCCTGGCGGACCCTCGAACCTGCCTGCCGCCTGTGTCCATCACAGCGGTGCCGGACGGCAAACTCCATGCGCCATACTTCATGCAGTGGAGTCTCGGAATCGAACATCAGTTCGGAACGAAGGCTAGCTTGCAAGCATAATACGTCGGCACTGGTGCGGTGAATCAGCCCTATCTGACACAGGTCAACGGATACCAGAGTGTTTGCCAGGGATGCTTCGCGCCATTTCCTTACTTGCAGCCAACCGATCCCCGGTTTGCCGCAGTGACGCAGTTCGCCACGGGAGCAAACAGTCATTACCACGGCCTACAACTCACGGCCATGAAGCGTCTCGGGCATGGCCTCCAAGGACAGATCAATTACACCTGGAGCCATTGCCTGGACACGGTCTCCAATGGCGGATTTCTGCAGTTTTCCGCCGGAGGGATTCTTTCCCCTCTGCCCGGTGACCTGCGCCGCGATTACGGATCCTGCGACTATGACATCCGACACAACCTCACCGGGCAGTATGTGTACGAGCTACCGATCAAAGTGCGGAACCATGCGCTCGGCTATACGCTGAATGGATGGCAGGTTTCAGGCAGTGTGTTCTGGCACAGTGGGGTTCCATTCTCAGTTCTCAGTACGCCCTATTCCGCGAACGGAAACGGCATTGTGCAGGGCAGCGGCCCGCAGTTTGCAAACCTTGTGCCCGGAGTAGACGCGTATTGCCGCCATTGCAGCCTTTCCGCTACCCAACCCGGCACGGTCCAATGGTTGAACCCGGACGCCTTCGTGTCGGCTGTCGATCCCAGCACGGGGAAGTGCTACGGTGACCTCAACAAGATGACCCGCAGCATTGCCAATTTGGCAACTCTCGCAGGAACCAGTTTCACGGTCCTCGATTCGTCTGGTCCGACATATATCTGACAAAACGAATCCCTCTTCACGAAAAGCTCGCTGTGAGGCTGGAAGCGCAGTTCTTCAATGTCTTCAATCATCCCAACTTTGGCCTCCCAAGCATGGTGCTGGCCGGCGTTCCTGGAAAACCCTCTACCCAAACGGGATTTGGCGCGCTTACTTATGCGACCTCTCCGCCGACCGGTCTGCTCGGGGTTGGGTTGGGCGGTGATAGCAGCCCGCGCGAGGTTGCCGTGCAAGTGAAACTGGAATTCTGAGGAAGGAAGCCCATTGAACGGCAGGGCTGATTGCCCAAGAGCGAGCCGATGAAGCAGACAGACGAACACACGGAAATCGTCAAAGTGGGCAGGGCTCGCGGTTCAGCAGCGAACAGTCACCTTTCTTTGGAGGATGTGCACGGTTCCATCGAAGTTCCCCATCATCATGCTGGTTTCTGGCAACAGTGGCGGGCCTTCGTCGGCCCGGCGATTCTCGTCAGCGTCGGCTACATGGACCCAGGCAACTGGGGGACAGACCTTCAAGGCGGCGCCCAGTTCAAGTACGGACTCTTGTGGGTGGTCGGGCTCGCCAGCCTGATGGCGATCTTCATGCAGGTCATTTCCGCCCGTTTAGGAGTAGTTACCGGGAAGGACCTCGCCCAGTGCTGCCGCGACTGGTATCCCAAATGGACACGCTGGCCGAACTGGCTGATGAGTGAGGTGGCGATCGGGGCTTGCGACCTGGCAGAAGTCCTAGCAGTCCGTGGTGAAAGTCTGGATGCGCGGGTGGAAGAAAGTTGAACGAATCCACAGCGTTGGTTCGTACACTGCGGTCATGGCAATGGGGAAAAGAATCAAGGAGCGGCGAGAGCAGACTGAGTTCTGGGTGGCGCACACGGAGTTGCCACGAACTGCGGGGCATCCGTTTTATGAGCGTCTGAACCAGTTGTTGGCCGAGCGGGGGTTCGACGAGTTCGTCGAAGGCGAGTGTGCGCGATTCTATGCGGAGACGATGGGTCGGCCGTCGTTGACGCCGGGGCGGTACTTTCGCTTGCTGCTGATCGGCTATTTCGAAGGCATCGACGGGGAGCGTGGGATTGCGTGGCGGGCGGCGGATTCGCTGGCGCTGCGGCGGTTTCTGGAGTTGGAGTTGAGCGAGCAACCGCCGGATCATTCGACGATTTCGCGGACGCGGCGGTTGATCGACGTGGAGACGCATGAGGCAGTGTTCGGCTGGGTGCTAGAGTTGCTGGCGGAGAAAGGATTGTTGAAGGGCAAGACGATTGGTGTCGACGCCACGACGCTGGAGGCGAACGCGGCCATGCGCTCGATTGTGCGGCGCGACACGGGCGAAGGTTACGAGGAGTTTCTGCGGCGGCTGGCCGAGGAGTCGGGAATCGCGACGCCGACCAGGGAGCAGTTGGCGAAGCTGGACCGCAAGCGGGCGAAGAAGGGATCGAACGACGATTGGGTGAATCCGCACGATCCGGAGGCGGGAATCACCAAGATGAAAGATGGGCGCACGCACCTTGCTTACAAGGCTGAGCATGCGGTGGATCTGGAGACGGGAGCGGTGGTGGCGGTGACGGTGGCTACGGGCGACGCTGGCGACACGGAAACGATTTTGGAGACATTGCCGCAAGCGGGCGAACATCTCGCGGAGGTCGCGTGTGCGACCAACAACGAAGAAGTCGGTGAGCGCGTGCAGGCGGAAGGGCCGGTGGAAGCGGTGGCGGACAAGGGGTATCACAGCAACGACACGCTGGTGGCGCTCGGGGAAGCGGAAGTACGAACGTATATCTCGGAACCGGATCGGGGACGACGGCGATGGCAAGACAAGCCGGAAGCGCAGCAGGCGGTGTACAGCAATCGGCGGCGCATTCACGGCGAGCACGGAAAACAATTGCTCCGCCGTCGCGGAGAGTTGCTGGAACGCAGCTTCGCACACGCCTATGAGACTGGCGGGATGCGGCGCGTGTACCTCCGGGGACGGGAAAATGTTCGCAAGCGGGTGCTGATTCATGTGGGTGCGCTGAATCTCTCGCTGGTGATGCGGCAGTTATTGGGGAAAGGCACACCGCGCGGCTGGCAGGGTTACTCGGCCGAGGCGATGCTGGCTTCTTTGCGGCTGTGGATGGCACTGCTGGCGCAAGCCGAAGAAAGGATCGCCCTTCCGAACCTGAGGACGCCTGAGTACCCGGTGCAAGTCACAATTTTGCTGCTGTCCGTTGCGGGGTGAGCAAATCACTTCTGCCACGGGCTGCTAGGCAGCGCCGTCGCCCTCAACCTGCTGTTTCACATTCCTCTGTTGTGGGCAGTCATCATCACCGGCCTCGACGTGCTGCTCTTGTTGGCGCTGCAGGGCTTTGGGATGCGCACCATCGAAGCCATTGTGCTGTTGTTGGTCACAACGATCGGCGCGTGCTACTTCATTGAGATTTTCGTTCTGCCACAGACCCAGCCGAGCTTCTTCGAAATGGGCCGGGCGCTAGTACCCCATTTCGGGCAGGCGGGGATGCTGTACGTGGCCATTGGCATGATTGGGGCGACCGTGATGCCACACAACCTCTATCTGCACTCGGCACTGGTGCAGAGCCGCCGTCTGCAGAAAGACAACGCGTCAATCCGTCGCGCGCTGCAGTTCAACACGATCGACTCCACGGTTGCCCTGACCGTCGCATTCTTCGTCAATGCAGCGATTCTGGTGCTGGCGGCCATGGTGTTCTTCGGGAAGGAAAGTGTGACGGCATCGGGCGGGCACGTCATCCGGTTCAGCGCCGATAGCGACTGGATTCGTATCGCTTACCTGACCCTGGCGCCATTACTGGGCACTACCGTTGCAAGCACGCTCTTTGCTGTCGGACTGTTGGCTGCGGGTCAAAGCAGCACCATCACCGGGACGCTTGCCGGCCAGGTCGTGATGGAGGGTTTCATGCATTGGCGCATCCAGCCCTGGGTGCGCCGGCTGATTACTCGCACTCTCGCTATCCTTCCAGCGGTCCTCATTATCGGGTTGCGGGGCGACAGCAGCGTGACGGATCTGCTGACCTTGAGCCAGGTGGTACTGGCGCTGCAGCTCCCGTTCGCTATGTTTCCGCTTCTCCAATTCACCAGTTCCAGCAAGCGCATGGGCGCCTGGAAGAACGGCCGTTTTCTCCTGGTGGCCGGTTGGGCCAGTGCTATGCTGATCACCGCGATGGACGTTTATGGTCTGCCGGACTCGCTCAAAGCGGCATGGCGGGTGATTGCCGGAGGATGAAGCTGGAACGTCATAAACAAGAACGATCATGTACAACACAATCCTGGTGACCCTGGACGGCACGCCGAGCGACCGGGCGATTATCGAGCACATCAAGCAACTGGCGAAGCTGGCAGGGAGTCGTGTGGTGCTGCTACATGTGGCCGATGGATGGGCGGCAAGAACCTACGGACCCGACGCGGTCAGCCCGGAGATCGCTGAGGACACGGCATATCTCGAAAAAGTCCAAGGCGAGTTCCAATCAGAGGGAATTTCCGCGGAAGCAGAACTAGCATACGGGCAACCGGCTGATGAAATCATCAAATGGGTGAAGCAGAAAGGTTGCTCGCTCGTGGCCATGAGCACCCATGGCCATCGCTTCCTGGCCGACTTGTTTCTGGGCGCAACTGCTACTCGAGTCCGGCATAGTATCAGTGTGCCAGTCCTCCTCCTTCGGGCGAAGTGAAGTATTCGTGGGGCCATGAGCATTCGAGTAGCGGCATGACAATCGCTGTAACCAGCCGTACAACCATCTCGAGAAAACTTGGCCTCGCTTCACGAAGATCCCCAGTGGGGATAGACACGCGAACCCTTGGAGAGCGCTCGGTGGCTGTTTGAAAGCGATTTCTGACGGTATTGGAGCACCTTGCCAGGTTCCAGCAATTTGCGCCGTCCGCTCTGGTTTCCCGGGCGGCATGGGGACAGTGGGCGGATCAGACGAGGAAACAACGTGACCTCCTTGTACGAGGTCAAACATCATCCCTTGGAGACACGATGACGCTGTCGATTTTCTGGCGAGTTCTTTACTGGGGCTGGGTGGCCTCCGAGATTCTCGTTGGTGTGGCGACACGGACGAAGCGAAGCAGCGGAAACGTGCGGGACCGGGGTTCGCTCGTCATCCTGTGGATCGTAATTGCGATGAGCATGACGGCGTGCTCTTGGATCGGGGAAACGTGGCCGAAGAACATGTTTGGCGGCGTGCATTGGTTGAAGAGCGCAAGCGCGATCCTAATGGTAGCCGGACTCGGGACTCGGTGGACGGCGATCGTCACTTTGGGGAAGTCGTTCAGTTCGAATGTGGCGATACAGGATTCGCAGAAGATCAAGAAGACTGGACTGTATCGTTTCGTGCGGCACCCGTCGTACCTGGGATTGTTGCTGGTGTTTCTTGGGATCGGGTTGCATTCCCGCAATTGGATTGCGTTCGCCGCGGCGCTCGTGCCAACCACGGCGGCGCTGCTCTACCGGATTCATATTGAGGAAGCCGCGTTGAGCAGGGCGTTCGGCGCAGAGTATGCGGTGTACAGCCGTGCCACGAAGCGATTGGTTCCCGGATTGTACTGACCCCAGGCATGTGACCATTGCTCATGGTTGGAATCGCAGGCGACTCTGAGTTGGGTCAAAACGGACTTCCGAGGGCGCGGGCCAGAATTCGGCCCTTGGGGAGTTGAACCTCACGGCATCCACAATTTGGAGACATTGTCCCAGATGTCTTCACCCCGGTGCTCGCAAAGCACTCGAAGTGGTTCTCCTTGATCGATTGCATCTCCGTCGGGGTTAACCGGATGCAACGCAATTTCGAGCCAATGCGCAAGCAGGTGGAAGCCTGGCAGTCCATCCACACCAAATTAGCATCCGCTATGATCGTTGCGGTGTGGCCCGCGAAGTTACGTCCAAGGCATGTGCGATCAGGTTATGGACACTCTTCGCGAGTTCGACGACTTCACCTTCGCCGCGGAGTTCGAAATCAATCTGATAGTCTCCCGCCGCGGCGTGATCCACGGCTTCTCTGAGATCAAGCAGGGGTTTTACCACTTGGCGAGGCAGCACGAAGCTGATCCAAATGCTGAGCAGAAGAGTCAGTCCAGAGACTATGCTGAGCACCCATTCCGCACGATAAAGAAGATATCGCGCGTCCTTGTGATCTTCTTGAACACGAGCCCAGCTTCGGCTTTCCACCTCGGACGCTAGTTGCAGCACCTGCTGGCTTGAGGCTTGGAGAACAGGCGTGACCCGTCGTAATGTGGGGTCTCCCGCCTCCAGGGTCTTGGCGATCTGGACGTCGAAGGAGTTAACCTGACTGCGAAGATCCTCGATGAGCTGCGTTCGAGTCCTGCGCCTGGTCTGCTTGAGGAGGTCATTCAAATTCCTTTCATACGCGCGGACTACCTCTTGAGTGCGCTCTATTGGAGTACCACCAGGGTTTTCTGCTTGTGACACCGCATCTGAAAATTGTCGGCCATACAATGTAGCGTTTTCCAGCGCCTGCTGGGTTGCAGACTGCTCTCTAGGTTCGAGGTCTCGAATCTTTCCCAGGGCATCTGTCACTCGGGCGAGTGACTCCCGGTTCGCCCTAAGGTATTCCGGATCGCGAAGCAGGAAGTAGTTCCGCTCAGCACGGCGTGCATCAAGCATTTCAACGGATACCTGCTCGGCCAGCCTCGCAACTGGAGCGTCTACGCTCACGATGCGGTCTACAATCAGACCCATCCTGAATAAGTAGTAAACCGCGAGGAGAATGACGGGTACAAGAATCAGACGTACGATGGCCAGACTATAGGCAACTCTTCGCCGCAGGGAGCTACCGGGTGAGACTATCTTGAACGATTTCCGCAATCCTAGTTCCACGACGCCCTCCACTGGAAAGATTTTCCCACGAAGTATCGCCAAAACGATGTCATTGGGAACGGCTTCAAGGTACGGTGATCTTTTGGCAGACCCAAGACGCTCGAAGCCAGCACGGAATACATACTGGTCATGGAGGTCAGCGCAGGCATGAAGTGGACACTGGGGTATTCCGATGCGGAGTGTCAAGCTGAGGCGTGACACCAAACGAATTCAGAACATCACGCAGGGTTATGACGCCTTCGAGCTTGTGTATGTCGGCGCGGCTAACAACCGGGAGAAGTTCGAGCTGGGCCGCGCCCATGCGCTCAAGCGCCAAATCAAGCGTCTGATCCTTGTGGACGTGCGGAAAAGGGCGCGCATACACGAGCTCACCCAATCGCTTGGCAGCCGCACCTTCTGCAAGCTCGTGCTCGAGCTCTACCAGGCTGACAACACCGATCACTCCTCGCTGATCGGTCACTGGCCAGGCTCGGAATGCACTTGACCCAGTCCGTTCCAGGGCTTGCCACACCGTTGCCTGCGCTGGCAGAACCTCTATTGTGGAATGCATCGCCTGCATTACCCGATGCTGATCACGGCGCCGGCGCGTCTCGGCTGTGGGCAGGTGGATGCCGTCCTGAAACGCGAGGGCAGTGTAGATGGGGACGGGTTGCAGTCGCACAGAGATGAAGAAGCTCACGAGATTGGAAATCATCAGAGGGACGATGACCGTATAGTCCCGCGTGGTCTCAAAAATCATCAGCACCGAGGTCATGGGAGCACGCACGATACCGGCGAAGGCCGCGCCCATGCCGACGAGAGCGTAGGCGCCGGGGGTGGCAGTATACGTCGGTAACAAGTGATGCGCTACGCTTCCCACAGTACCTCCCAACATGGCACCGATAAACAGGCTGGGTCCGAAAATCCCGCCAGCGTTGCCCGAGGCATAGCTGATGGTGGCACCGAACAGTTTCAGGATCACCAGAAGGGCCATCAATTTGAGCGCCATCCTCCCGTTCAGGGCGTCGCCCACGTACCCATAGCCAACGCCCAGGACCTGTGGCACAAACCAGCCCATCAGACCCACCAATAAGCCGCCCACCACCGGTTGAACCCACAAGCTCTTCTTCGGGAACTGGAGGAAGCGCTTCCGCATGCCGAGCAAGAGCTTGGTGAAGGCTACTGACACCAGACCGCCAATGACACCGAGCACTGCGTAGACCCCGAGTTCCAAAGGATGGATCAGTCGATATTGCGGCACCCTGAAGAGAGGGTTGTTGCCGAGAATCAAACGCAGCACAACCCAGGAAGTCGCCGAGGCCAGTACCACCGAGCCCAGCACCGGCGCATGAAGATCGCCCATGACTTCCTCAAGTGCGAACAACACCGCCGCCAGTGGAGTGTTAAATGCTGCCGCGATCGCTGCCGCCGCCCCGGCCGGTAGTAGCGCTTTTACCTTCTCAGGTCGCAATCCCAGACGTCGGCCCAGCACCGAGGCAATGCCACCACCCACTTGAACGGCAGGCCCTTCGCGCCCCAGTGGAATTCCACTGGCAAGTGTGACAGAGGTGCAGAAGAATTTTCCGAGGATCGTGCCTAAGGTAATCACACCTTCGCGCGCGAATAGCGCAGCTTTGGTCTGCGGTACGCCGCTGCCGCGGGCGTCCGGAAAGTAGCGGCAGAGCAGATACCCGATGCCCAGCGAGCCCCCGACTGGGATTAGCACGCGCCGCCACGCTGCGCTACCCACAGGATAGAGCCGCATCCCCAATCGTTCCGTCAGCAAGATGAAAGCGACAACCGCCAGGCCGGTCAAGGCGCCGATTGCCAGCGTTAGAAGGAGGAATACTTGATTCTCACGTTGCTGCAGGGGAGCTATCTGGCGTAACAGCGGGGTTCCCCACCAACCTTCTTCTGCCTCGTTGTGGGTCTCACTCATCCCAAGAGGTTTCCTCTCTCATCGCACATATCGAGAAGCCCTCAAAGTCTCAGTCTCGCATCGTCAATACGGGGCACCGGGCGTGGCACAGCACCTGATGAGGCGTCACCCACGGCAGATGCGTCGACGCGCGTGCAAAAGCCGTGTGGTGCGGGCCCATCACGATCAAGTCTGCGTTCCGACTCTCAGCCACGTTCAGGATGTGTTCCCCCGGCACGCCGATCTCCACGACGAATTCTGTTTCCAAGGAGGCGGTCGTCTCGAGCGGAAGCAATTGCCCCAGACGTTTCATCGCCTTCTCTTTTTCTATTTGTGGATATCCCAAAGGAATATCGGTAGGCATCTGGAGAACGTGAAGCAACGTCAGATGAGCGTGCTCCTGTTCCGCAAACCAAAGTGCGTAGGTAAGCGCTCTGGTTGAACCGTGAAGCAGGTCGGTGGCGTACAGAATTCTTCCCAGTTTCAGTTCCGCCACCGATTTCGGGGGGACGTGTGGTCCAACTGTGAGCACAGGACAAGGCGCGGAATCGACGATTTCTTCTGCCACGGAGCCGATCACGAGCTTCTTGATTCCACCGCGACCATGAGTGCCAAGCACTACCAGATCAATCTCAAGTCTGTCGATCAATTCTGACAGCACCTCTGAGACGAAGCCTTCTTTGATCAACTCGCGATGCTTGATCCCCTGGAATAGTTCCAACCCAGCAAGGTTCGTCATCTTCTTCTCGGCCGAATGCCGGAAGTAGAACGGGTCCGGTGGCTGAACATAATCGGTAATTTCTTCAGGCACCACGCTCACCGTGTAAAGCGTGGCGTCGTAACGGCGGGAAAAGCCAGCACCATATGCGAGGGCTATTTCTGAACAGGGCGAAAAATCAGTAGCTAGCAGGATATTTCGGAGTGAAACGCCGATTGATGCAACTGGAGAACTCATTGAACACCCCCTTCAGGAGGTGGCACAACTTGCTTCCACTCTTTGTGGTTCTCAGACTCTCCATCAATTCCCGTTGCACGATGAGCTCTATGCAGAAAGAGATGCCGCGATGTAAAGCACAGCCACCGGGCTCATCAGTCGGGCACTCTTGCCCATCGTCGTTCTGACATAATTCTCCCGCCCTCACTTGCCTGCGGCAGTGATCCCAATCACGTTGGCGGGTGAGACAGGCCAACCCGGCGTTAGAAGTGCACCGTGATTTCGAGATAGAAAAGATTCGGCACGCGATTGAACTCACCCGATGTGGACGAAGCGAAGAGTTGGCTGCCTACGCTCAGGTCCGTGTTGGTGGTCAGGTTGTAGCTCGCCACGGGCATGAAGAAGACGCTTGGTCCTACAGGTTCAACTACAGCATAGGTCTGCAGGTTAAAAAGCGGTGTGATGGAGTAGCGTGCCCCGGCAGAGACAAATTGTCGCTGAAGCGTGAAGATCTGGTTGCTGTAGCGGAGGAGAATCGAAGGATTGAAAGGCTGACCTGGCGTGAACCCGGCGGGTTGTCCCTGATTATAGAAATACTCAGCCAGCACGTACCACTTGTTGTTGATGGCGTAATCGGAGCCGAAAGTCCAGCGCAGAGCGCTGGACTGCAAAGAACTTCCCTCACCACGCCAGGTATAGGTAAGTTCGCCGCGTAGCCCCGCCCCTCTCCACTGCCCAGCGAAATTGCCGCCTGCCATCCAATCCTGGGCAAAGCGCCCGCCGATGGCCGCAACATCGAAGTTGTGAACAGTCGTGGCAACGCGAGTGGCTTCGGTCGAACGGTTGATTCCGTCCTGCGGTGCGTACACTACAGACCAGCGAAGATTCTTCGGGAGGCGCAAGGCGAGTTGCGCCGCGTCTACGCCCTCGCGCTCATCTGCCTCGATCTGCAGGGGGCTGATGGGATTGAACACGTCGGTTGGACTCCAAAAGTGAGCCGTTCCCCAGGCGATGCGCTTGCCGTCCCACAGTCAATTCGGCATTGCTATGGCGCAACGTGAGAGAGCCGCGGTAAAGGGACGTGTCCCAGTAGACGTGCTTTTGGTCCAGCCATACGTGGAGCAGGTCGAAGTAAGAGCTGTTCTGACGCTGACGAACCAGATCGAAGTCCGGCTCGCTGATCAGATTTCCGAAATGAGGTTCGTTGTCGTACTCGACGTGAACCAACAGCGAGTGCCGCCAACTACCATCGAAGCTGAGGCGCAGGCGATTCAGGTCGTCGCCGTAGGCGTCGCCGGTAAAGAAAGAGTGAGAGGCTGTCAGAAGATTTCGAAAGTAGCCGCTGAAACGATACTGAAAATTAGACGAATCAGGGGCAGCTTGGGCATTGAGGGTGACGCTCGCTGCCAACAAACTCACCAGCAGTGTGATCCGCTTCATGCGAAAGCTGGTCCCGACGTTCACTGCACGATCTCATCCGCAATCACCGCGCCGTCCTTCAAGCGGATGAGGCGGCGGGCGCGTTCCATGACCTGGGGATCGTGCGTGGAGAAAAGGAAGGTGATGCCCTTTTCGCGGTTCATACGTTCCATCATGTCGAGCAGGATGGAGGCGTTGACCGAATCGAGGTTGGCCGTTGGTTCGTCAGCCAGCACGATTGCCGGCTCGGTCATGATGGCGCGCAGCACCGCTACCCGTTGCTGTTGGCCGCCGCTGAGTTCGTTGGGACGTTTGTCACCGATGTCTTCCAGTCCCACGGCGCGAAGCAGTTCCGCAGCTCTTTGCCGGCGCTGAGGTTTCGTCTTGCCTTGCAGGGCCGCCACAAACTCCAGGTTTTCCTCCACGCTGAGCACAGGCAACAAGTTGAACGCTTGAAAAACGAACCCGATGCGATGCAGACGAAACTCGGCAAGCTGATCGGATGGTGTCGCCGCGAGATCGATGCTCGCAATGCGAATGTCGCCCTGGTCCGGCCGGTCAAGCGCCCCCATCAAATGAAGCAGCGTGCTTTTGCCGGAACCGGAAGGCCCAACGACGGCGGCGAACGCTCCCGCTTCCAACTGAAGAGTTACGTCGCGCAGCGCGCGCACTTCCACATGGTCGCGATAGATCTTGGAAACGTGCTGGACCTCGACGAGCGCGCTGGTAAGTTCAGACATGGCGGATCGCCTCCACCGGCTGCAGCCGCGCGGCGTACGCCGCGGGGTAAAGCGCCACCAGAACGACCACTACCAGCACCGCCAGATTGGAGTAAACGAGATTGGCGGCGGTCAGTTGCGAGTACACCCGGCTCGACGTGATGCCTAGCGCCGCAGCGCCCGCGCTGAACGAGGAGAGATTGATCCCCTGTCTCGCGTAGTAGAGAGTGAATGCTGCGCCCAGTAGGCTTCCAATTACGACTCCTACCAGGCCCAGGGCAAAAGCTTCCTCTACGACGAGTTTTACGATCTGCTTCGGTTTGGTGCCCAGCGCCATCATCACGCCGAATTCGCGCACCCGTTCGAAGATGGACATCATGATCGTGTTCAGGATGCCAATCGAGATCACGATGAAGAAAATCAGGACAATGATGTAGAAGAACGCGTCGTCGATTTGAATGAATTGCTGCAGAAAGGGCTGCACCTGCCACCAGGGCAAAATCTCGACCGGCGCGCTGCCAAGATCCTTCTTGAGTGTTGCGAGAGCCGGCGAAACCTGCCGCGACGATCCCAGCAGCAACGCTGCTTCGGTAACCCGGTTCCCCAGGGCGAAGAGGTTCTGCGCGTCGGAGCGCAGAATGAAGACGACACCTTCGTCCATCTCCGGAGCGCCAGAGCGGAAGACGCCGGCGACTCGAAACAGTTGTGCGCCCATCGAGCCGTCCGCCGCCTGCACCATCAGGACCACCTTGTCGCCTAAAGCAACTTTTAAGCGTGAAGCCAGTCGGTCCCCCAGAAGGATGGGACGTGGCATGCGCTCGGCCAAATACTCCCCCTGCACGATGGCGCGCTGAATGCTGGTCACGGTAGGCTCCTGTGCTGGATCGACGCCCAGAATCTCCACGCCGCTTGAGTTGTCCGCCGTGCTCGCCAAGCCGCCGCCGAGAACCCGAAGAGAATAACCGCGCACCTCTGGCAAGGAGCGAATCGCCTGCGTAAGTTGATCTGGATCTGGCAACGTTTTGTTTAGTTCGGGATCGTCGTGGTAGCCAACGCGATGAATCTGGATGTGGCCAATTTCGGCACGAACCGAGTTGTCTACCATCTGCTCGTGAAAGCCGTCGCCGATGCCGCGCATGAAGATATTGAACGCGAGTCCCAGAGCGATCGCCGCAACAGTGAGCACAGAACGGCGGCGATTTCGCCAAACGTTCCGCCACGCCATGCTGAAAAAGAGCATTTCTCCTCGATTTCTAGAACGGCTGCTGCAAGTTCTCCTGAGTAAACACGGACGCGGGAATCGGTCGGTCGAATATCAGCTTTCCGTATACCAGCACGGTCTCGTGCCCCGGCTTGGTGACCGACTCCATCTTCCAGCGCGCCGGGTATAGACGGCCACTCATCTCGCGAAAGTCTTCGAAAGTGAGCACCTTCTGGAGCCTGCCCTTCTCGTCGTAATACTCCTCTCGGCGAGGAAGGAAATCCTGCTTTCGAACGAAGAGCACGAGGTGCCCCCACACCACCGGAGCGTTGGGCTTGGGCGTGGAAATGACGCGATAGCAACGATCGCCGTCTTGCGTCACTTCGCCGTCGAGTTTGTGATCGTAATCTTTCTCCAGGCTGCTTTCCCGCATCAGGTCATCGTTGGTGAAATCGCTTCCCATCCAGGATTGCAGCATGAGAGAGGGCGGAATCTTGATCACGCGTTCGACCGAAGGAAGGTAGTTCCACATGTTGCTCCCAATCCGCAGAGTGCTGGTTCCCGCTTCCTTTGCCGGACCGGTGACCCGGATGAACGTCTTGTCCGGATTCAATCCCCAGTAATTCATCTCCAGGATGCGCTGCCAATCAGGGGTGCGCACGGTCATGCTAACAGTGCCTTGTTCCGTCTTCGCACGCAGCTCCTGCTCGGTTCGATGGATCATCGTGCGCGCATCCGTGGATTGGGCAACAACGGAGCGAGCAGCAAACAGGAAGGACACAAGAAACAGGGAAAAACAGCAGCGCATCAACCGAATCGTCAGTTGAAAAGGAGAACTGGATGCTAAAACCAATGTGCTCTGCATAGTCCCGTCCGTCGCTATGGTCTGGGGGCGATTCCATCGAGCAAGGTACGAAGCGAAGCTTCAAAGAACTTCTCAAACGGAAACGCGTTTGGCTCGAGTGCCCAAAGAAGAATCAGACCCTCGCAGAGGCCGGTAACGGCAGCTGCCAACTGGTCTGCATCCGCCTTGCGGAATTCGCCACGCTCCATACCTTCACGAATAAGTTGCGCCAACTCACTGCAGTAGCGAACGTAAAGTTCACCGAGGAACTTGCGCACCCATTTCTGCCGCACCGCCACTGCATAAAACTCCAGAGTGAGGGCGCGTGGCATCCGTTTCACAACGGCTTCAACCTCTCGGCTATAGCGGAGCAGCCGGTCACGTACCGAACCCGGTCCCTGTTGCAGTTTCCGTACCTTGCCCAACTCCTGGGCAAAGAACCGTTTCATCAGGGCACCAATCAGTCTGTCCTTGCTCTTGAAGTACCAGTAAAGCGTTCCCTTGCTGAGCCCGGAACGCTCGACCACGTCGTCCACACTCGCTTCCTGGAGTCCAAGTTCACCAAAGACTTCGAGCGCAGCATCGAGGATCTCGTTCTTGCGGTCTTCGCTCAGTTCAGCTCGGCGCGGCATAAGGGCTCCTGACAGCGGGGCCGCCTGTCTAGACTGACCAGTCAGTCTATGAACCATAATTGTAAAGCAGGCCAGTGGGGTGGGGCAAGAGTCGCATGCCGCGTGGAGAATGCATGTGCTGGTCGGACATGCGCTTAGGGTGCGGGACTCCATCAATACGGAAGCATTGTCCCATGTGTGTTTACCCCGGTGCTCGCGAAACACTCGAAGTCCTTCCCGCTGATCGACTGCATCTCCGTGGGTGTTGACCGAATGCAGCGAAACTTCGAGCCGATGCGGAAACAGGTAGAAGCATGGCAAAGAAGCGAACTGACGGACGTCGCTGCGAAGGTGGTCATCTATGAGGCATTCGTCGAGGGCAGACTGGAAGCTCCCAAACACCTCGCCCGTACCGTGCATGACCTGTACTTCGAGCCGAAGTACGAGGAATTCCGGCCGCGAACGATCTGGAGTCTCTCCAATGCGTTCACCTCGGCATTCAAGGAACTCGATCCAATTCCCCAGTTCAAGGCGACTGGCGAAGCTGGGTGAATTCCTGGAGGCCCGGTTTTCCCAGTCGTTCTAGCCTGAGGGGCGGTCTCGGCTGGCCGCACCTTCCCGCCAAGTAATTCCAATTGGCTTTACGAAGAGCCCGATGCGGGTGAGTTTCGCCGCAACTGGGCTGAAAGACCGAGTCATGACATGGTTGCATTATTTCCACTTGGGCAAGTTGTGGCCACGGCAGGGGCGCTAGCTGCATTGGAGAAAGCGAAGCAGCCGGATACCGGCTTCTTGGACCGTCACGCAAATGGGGATTGGGGTGAGGTGGACCAAAGCGATGTTGCAGAGAATGAATACAGCGTGACTCATGGGTTTCGATTGCTGAGTAGCTACCAGACAGACGCCGGGGAGAGTCTGTGGATAATCACCGAAGCAGACCGATCCGCAACCACGCTGCTTTTGCCAGAGGAGTACTGAGGAGTTGCATCGATCAGATCATTGGTACGGGAGGGGGAAATCGTCCAGTTGCTTGCCGAGGGTAACGATAAAGAAGTGGCACGCTTCGCGTATAAAGCGCACCATTTGTGACATTCGGATTTCGCGGAGGAATCCCATGGCTCATTCAAGAGCCGAGTTCTCTATGCGATCTTGCCGGTACTTCGTCCCGCGGCGCGCTCGTTCAACTGTGCGCGGACCTTGCGCGCCAATTCAATTGGAAGAAATGGCTTTTCCAGGTAGGCAGCGTCTGTCGGGAGGTGCGCGGTCTGGCCGATTGTGTCTTCCGCGTAGCCAGAGATGAACAAGAACCGCATCTTTGGCCGCAGCAAGGTTGCTTTTTTCATCAAATCCAGTCCATTCAGCTTAGGCATCATGATATCGCTGACCACAAGGTCAATCTCGCCGGGATTGTTCTCCAAAATCCGAATCGCCTCAGCGCCGTCCTCCGCGGTAAGTACAGTGTAGCCGCGTTTCTCCAGAGACACTGAAATCAATCTGCGCAGAGCTGGTTCGTCCTCGACCACCAGCACTGTTTCGGTGCCGGCGAGGATTTCGGTTTGCATCTGGGGCGTTTCATCTACTAGCTTCAGTTCGGTCGCTGCCGTCGGAGGCAAGAAAATGCGGAATCTGGTGCCCTCTCGCAAGGCGCTCTCAACGGTGATGTGCCCCCCGCTCTGCCGTACGATGCTGTAAACCGTCGATAGCCCTAGTCCCGTCCCCTTGCCCTCCTGTTTGGTGGTAAAGAAAGGCTCGAAGATTCGGGCTTTGGTTTGTTCATCTATGCCAGAACCGTTGTCGCTCACCCCCAGCATCACGTAGCGTCCGGGCTGCAATTCGATGTGGCGACCGGCATATTCCTCATCTAGTTCTACGTTGGCCGTTTCAATCACCACTTTGCCTCCCTGCGGCATGGCGTCGCGAGCGTTCACCACCAGGTTGATGAGGATCTGCTGGATCTGTGCCGGGTCCACTTTGACCGGTTGCAGGTTCGGCTCCAGAACCGGAACCAGGTCGATGTTTCCGGGGATGAGGCGGCGCAGGAGCTTGTGTGTCTCCCACACCACGGCGTTGACGTCTAGAACTTTTGGCTCAAGCACCTGCCGCCGGCTGAGGGCCAGCAGTTGTCGCGTCAGTGAAGCGGCCCTCTGAGTAGCTGCCTCGATTTCAGCCACGTTCCGCCGCAGGCCTTCAGTAATGCCGGGTTCTTCCAGCATCAATTCGCTGTATCCCAGGACGATCCCAAGATAGTTGTTGAACTCGTGGGCCATCCCGCCAGCCAATTGCCCCACCGCTTCGATCTTCTGCGCTTGGCGCAACTGCTCTTCCAGTGCCCGCCGTTCGGTGACGTCCTCGGCGATCACTTCGAGCCCAGCGGCCCTCTGGTTCTCCGTGGGTAAGACTCGGCCGCTCAGCCGTACTGTGATCAACCGCTGATCACGCCGCTTCCACTGCACTTCTTCTTCAATGTCCCCTGTCAGCTGCCACTTGTTCAACAGACGCAGTCCTTCTTCCGGTTCGGCGAAAACATCCTGGGACACGCTCAGTTTCAGGACCTCTTCGGCCGAGCTGTAACCCAGCATGGCCACTATGGCAGGATTCACTTCCAGGAAACGACCGTCCAGAGTGCCGCGGTAGATGCCGTGGACCGCGCCTTCGAAGACCGACCGGTGATGAGTTTCCGATATCTTCAGCGCCGCATCGGCCCGTACGCGCTCTGTGATGTCACGAATATTGCACTGAACCACCTGGGTTCCATCAACCGGGTAGACATTGCTGACAAACTCTACGTTAATTTGCCGCCCGTCTTTGGTTTCAAGCGGCATATCCTCGTAGCGGATAACCCCCTTCGTTTGGAGCTCGCTAAACGCCGACCGGGAGGCGGGGATATCCTTAAACAGGCCGATTTCCCAGAGTTTCTTGCCCACGAACTCATTGTGCGTATAGCCCAACATCTCAATCAAGAATGGGTTCACATCGACGATCTGCCCAGTCTTGAAATCGAGAATCAATATTCCATCTTTGGCGGTTTCAAAGAGCCGCCGGTAGCGAGTCTCGGAGTCTTCCAGCGCCTGTTGCGCTTGATTGCGTGCCGCCTCCGCGAACTTCTGCTGCGAGATATCTACCAGCGTGCCTTCGATCATGGCCGGTGCACCGGCCTGCCCTTGCACTGGCCCCACGTTTTGGAGCACCCACGCAGAACTGCCGTCTTTGCGCCGCAACCGTGACTCGAAATTGGTCGGGGGGCCGAGACTCCGGCATTGTTCCAGGAAGTCTTGCCGGTCGGTGGGAGAAAAGTAGAACTCCAAGGCATGACAGGCTAGCACCTCCTCACGCGACGCATAACCCATGATGCGTACAAAAGCCGGATTGCAGTCGAGCACCTGGCCGTCCAGAGTTGTGCGGTAAGATCCCACCACGCTCGATTCGAAGAACCGCCGGTAGCGCTCATACGACTCCGTTCCGGGATTCGATCCCATGTCGCGCTGGGTTTCGAGGTGTGCCATCACCTGCCGCGCCAAGGCGCACAGGATACGCCCCTGTCCTTCGGTCAAAGCTCGCGGGACATGATCCATCACGCACAGTGTTCCCAGCGCGTATCCCTCGGGCGCCAGCAAGGGGACCCCGGCGTAGAAACGAACTCCGGCCTGCGTGGCCAGTTGGTTCTTGGCGAAACGTATGTCTTTTAGAGTGTCAGAAACGATGAATACATCGTGTTGCAGGATGGCGTAGGGGCCGATTGAGACTTCGCGTGGAAACTCGCTCACGTCCCACCCGACTTTTGACTTGAACCATTCCCGGCTGCTGTCGATGAGACCGATCAGTCCAATGGGTGTGCCACACACATAGGCGGCCAGCCGGGCTAGGTCGTCGAACCGCTCTTCTGGGGGTGTGTCCAGTATCCGATAGCGCCGGAGGGCTTCCACCCTGCCGGGTTCGTTCTCGGGCAGAGGCGACTGCATACTGCAACCTCGAACGCCGACTCAATTACGATTAGGCCTTTTTCTAGCTCTTATAGCATTGTTTTCGGCTCGTCGCTATTAACTACTGAGATATCGTCATGCTTCGTGACTGATAGTGTTGCGTTTTGTTACTACGACGTAAATTGTCTGATAATTCAGACAAAATCCGACTGGGAACGCAGATCCCCCGTAACACTTCGGTGTTCGGCTTCCGGGGAGTTTAGCCGCGAATTGGGACCGGGCCGGAGATTATAACGTAATCGGAGCTTTATGGGAGGTCAGTGACGTTTCCACTCCTCAGCTTATGGACGAGCTTTATTTCGCGTTGAAGAAAGGAAAGAGTCCTGCTTCCGCTCTCCGCGCTGCCAAACTTTCCTTGCTCCATTCCGGCAACGCTTTCCACAAGCCTTTCTATTGGGCGCCTTTCCAGCTTTACACGGGGGCATGAACGCCGACGACCGGCAGCGAAGTGCAAGAGGAAAGCGGAGATCGGGTAGAGATGATCTGGGAGCTTCAAGGGAACGACAGGGGAGGCGCGGCTTGATGTCGTGTCTGTGCGCTCAGGCGGTGGTAGTGCCAAGGCTTACTCGTAGCGAATCAACTTGCGCTGGGTAAACGGCCGAGCCGGCAAGCGAGCGGAACTTTCGGGAGGCGACCGAGGAAATCTGCGCTACAGCAACTGCTGTATCTCCACACAACTCGATGGCTCTCATTCTAAGATCGAAAAATCGACACGGGCCTTTCCACGATCGTGCTCATAGCGAATGCGACAAAACAGCCTCAGAATAGCCCCCCGCTCTTATTCCGCAACTCGATGGCCGAGAGTGACATTAGTGGTGACGAAGTCGCACGTGGCCTTGCTTGCGCAAACGTCCGGCAACCTCGTTTCAGACGGACAAGGCTTGGGCAGCACGACCCGCAAAGAGACGACTCTTCTGGCACGCAACGTGCACAGCTTTTTTGACAGGCGGCCCTAGCTCGAAGGGAGTACAAGGTTATGACATACGTAACGACTAAGCCTTGCCCAGTCTGCAAACGGCAACTAACCAAGAAAGTGCCCACCGATACCGTACCCTGCGCCTGCGGCCAGCATGTTTGGCAGGGGTAGTAGCGTTTGCCCCCACGTGATGCCGACAACGATGTACAGGGAAAACTGCTCGCGTTTACGAATTTCAACGTATAGCTCACTCAGCGTGGATGCTGAAGAATCGGGGGCGTGTCGCCACTAGCAGCGCGACGGTGGGGGTCTTTGCGTGGTAATAATGCCGAAAGCCAAGCTCGAATGATAGTGCGGATTGCGGACCCGTCGTTGCTGCAACAGTATCCATCCAGGAGGCCTTATCATGAAGAAGAAGAGGATATTTGCGTGCGCAATGACCGCATTGTTGCTTGCAACCACCAGTCGGGCAGACGACAAAGAAAAGGACGAGGACCGTCTGAAGAATTCCGGCACGGTGCTGACAGAGATTCTGAATCTTCCAGACGACATTCCCCAAGATCTCCTCGACAAAGCTGACTGTGTGGTTGTTTTCCCCTCCGTTCTCAAGGCCGCGTTTGTGGTCGGTGGTAGTTATGGCCGCGGTGCGATGACATGCCGGACGGGCGAAAACTTCAACGGCCCTTGGGGCGCGCCCTCAATGATGGCCCTTGAGGGGGGCAGCGTGGGCTTCCAGATCGGCGGGCAAGCGACTGACTTTGTCCTTCTTGTAATGAATGACCGCGGCGCCAATGGAATCTTGAGCAGCAAAGTGAAGCTCGGAGCAGATGCGTCGGTAGCAGCCGGACCAGTCGGTCGCGATGCATCGGCCGAAACCGATGCCTCGATGCGGGCTGAAATATTGAGCTATTCACGCGCGCGCGGATTGTTTGCCGGCATTTCGCTGGAGGGTTCGACCATCCGACCGGACAACGACGCAAACAAGAGAATCTACGGCGAGAAAATCTCGGCGAAGGATATTGTAATTGCTCACGAGACGCACGTCCCTCCCGCGGCAGAGGGCATGATCTCCACGCTTAACGGAAAGACGCCGAAACACAAGTCGTCATAGCAGTTCTCTGAAATGAGGTTTGCTTGATGCCGAATTGAGGACATCGACGCTGTGCTGCGCTCACACCCGATGATATTGCCAGGGTCCCGCGATGCCATAGGCTGCAACTCAAAAACAGATGCTCTAGTTATTCTGGGATCACGTAATTTGTGAACTGTAGGCAAACCTTCTCTTATGGAATTTGTGGAAGGGCTGGCACGTGATACACGCGAAGATGGCAAGGTGCCGCCGATTCTGCGAACCCTTTGCGACGCGAAGGATGGAAACCTTTTGCGTAAACCCGCTTCTTCGCGTGCCACCAACTCAACCTTCCGCTTGAGTTTTTAACGACATGGACGAGGGACAGTAACAATCTGAGCATCTCGTCACTTGCCAGGGATTCACCGGGTAGCGGTTCGTTCCCTCGGCGAATTGTGGGGCGCTCGAACCGACGGCTAGGATATGGCGCAACAGTTGAGAACATTGTCACAGGTGCGTTTACTCCGGTCCTCGCCAAACACTCAAAGTCGTTCTCGCTCATCGACTGCATCTCAGTAGGTGTCGATCGCATGCAGCGCAATTTTGAACCGATGCGCAAGCAGGTGGAAGCATGGCAACGAAGCGAGTTGACCGATGTTACGGCCAAGGTCGTGATCTACGAGGCCTTCGTCGAGGGCAAGTTGGAAGCCCCCAAGCACCTCGCACGTACGGTTCACGACCTGTACTTTGAGCCAAAGTACGAGGAATTCCGCCCGCGGACGATCTGGAGCCTCTCCAATGCGTTCACCTCTGCCTTCAAGGAACTGGAACCCATTCCGCAATTCAGAGCGACTGCGAAACTAGGCGAGTTTCTTGAGGCGCGTTTCTCCCATGCGTTCTAGCCCACGGGGCGTACCGGCCTGCCGCCCTCCATTCCGTTCCCACAGGAAATTGAATCGGCAATTACGAAGAACCAGAGGGGTGCATTTCGCCTAGCTGGCGTCACTCGATCCATTGATTGCATGGTTCACAGGGCAGCCTGGTCTCGAACCTCCGGGGGTGTCCGGTTCAAGAACTTCGGAACATACCAAGGGTGCTGTCTGAGAAAGCGGGCGATCGGCGGAGTTTCCGGGGGATGTAGGTTGAGCTTCTCCCTGGAGTCCCATTCGAAGGGAAGATGCACGACGGTGCCCGGTTGGGAAATCTCCTCCAGCGCCCGCAACGTTGCCCCCAGAACCGCGAGTTGACGCGCAGCGTTTTGCGGCGGACCCAAGGTGAGCCCAAAGGGGTGCTCGATGGCCGCGATGCGCGGGACACCGGCACTCTTGGTCAGCTCCGGCATCATGGAGAGCGAGATAGTACTGAACCCCGCAGCTTCGATCTCTCGCTGAACTAGTCCCACGGACCAGCAGCACACTGGTCAAACCGGAACCAGCACCACCACATCCACCTGTTCCTGGCGAAGACGACCGATGATGTCAGGAACCGTGTGACGGAGCAGCGTGTCGTGCCGAAGCGTATATCCCATGTATGAATAGTGGAAAGGGGCGGAGTGCGCGATCTCGCCCTGGGCTTCGAGTTGGCTCAATCGCTCGAGAGGCATTACGCAGTTGAGGTCCTTTTGAGCAAAGGATGTGTTGATATGCAGGTGGTATACGCGGACATCATCCGTTGCCGTTGCTCGACCAAGAATTCGATACGATGGATCGGAGGACCAAGGGTCCCGCCGCTCGATCTCTTGATCAAACGGCTCGTCGGTCTTCAGGGCAACCCCTGCGGAACTCACAATCGAGACCGTGCATTGTGAGATTGGCTTGGCCAGAGGACTCCAAGGAATCTGCCGCCGCTCGCCAAGCGTGGCCCAATGCTTCATGATCTGTTTCGGAATGCCATCGAGGAAGCGATAAGAGTTAACGATCTTGGCCATCGACCCTATGATGCCACCGATACCGTCCCACAATTCAAGGCTACTGGCAAGCTGGGCGAATTCCTGGAAGCCCGATTCTCACAATCCTTCTAGCATGCAGGGCCGGTCTCAGCGCCGACCGGCTTCTGTTTGACTAGCAGGTTGCGCGGCGGATTGACGTTTCCCCGACTGACTTCCGGGAAGTCCCGAAGTCGTTTTTGCTGATCGATTGCATCTCGGTGGGTGTTGATCGAATGCAGAGAAACTTCGCGCCGATGCGAAAGCAGGTGGAGCCTAGCAGAGAAGCGAATTGACGGACGTCACTGCCAAGGTGGTCATCTACGAGGCATTCGTCGAGGCCTTCTCGGCTTCACACCGCCACAGTTTCCGCCTCGCGATCGGTATGAACGTTGAAGTGCACGTGATCCTGCTTGCAGATCCATTTCACAGCCGGCTTCGCCGTCATCGGCCCCGAAGGCAACCCCCCGCCCGGCATCACCCATTGCCCCGCCATCACGAATCGCTTCAGTCCGGGCAATGTGTTCCTCAGCGGCTTGAAGCTGTCGCCCGGCTCCACCAGCCACCCCTCCATCGTTCCCTTCCAGTTGCCGGTGTAACGGTAAACCGTCGCGGGCGTCGATATATCCACCACCTCGATCGCCTCGTGTATTCCTGGGATGCGCTTCTCCAGCACGCCGATCACCGCCTCAGCCACGCGCTGCTTCTCCCTGTGGTAGCCGCCCGGATCCATTCTCCGCAGATCGTTCCAGTAGGCGAAATTGCGTGTCGCCAGAGTACTCGTCACCGCTGTCTTGCCCGGCGGCGCGAACGTCGGATCGTAATGGAAAATGCGGAACGTGACACTGTCGAGCTCCGTGCCAGGATCCACTACCAGCGGCGACACCAGTATCCGTGACAGCATCGCGGGCTCGTCGCTCAGTTCCTTCGCCACGCCCAGCGACACCTGCAGATACGAAGCAAACAGCTCCCGCTCGTCATACCTCTTCCGCATCTCCTCGTCCACGTACCTGCCGTTCAGCATCTCGAAAATCGTCGTGCGCCCATCGGCTGCTGAGATCACCCAGTCCGCCATCACCCGCTCGCCGCCCTCGAGCTCCACGCCCACAACCGTATCGTTCTCCACCAGCACGCGCTCGACGCGCGCGTTGAACCGTATCTTGCCGCCCAGGCTCGCGATCTTCTCCTCAATCAGCCTGATCAACGACTGCGCTCCACCAACGCAGTATCCAGCGTTTCCCACATTCATCCACCCCAGCGAAAACACCATCGCCATCGCCGTCATCTTCCCGATGTCGCCGCTCGTGAAGAAGCGCCTGAGCAGAGGATCTTGGAACCGCTTGGCGTAATCCGCACCGCTGATCTTCGACAGTTTTCTCAGCACCGGAAACACGGGAATGTCGCGCAACATGTTGAGCCAGTTCTCCTTCAGCCCTCCTGTCGGATCCAGCATCCGGAACTTCCCCAGCGCCCGCACGGCGCGGGTGAATTCCATAATCGCCGGCGCATTCTGCGGAGCCCGCCGCAACAGCTCCGCTTCCAGCCGGTCGACATCTGTGTAAAGCCTCAGTGTGTCCCCATCCTCCGTTTCCAGTCGCACAAACTCGTCCTGGTTCACGAACGTCAGCTGGTCGATGTCGCAGACCTCCTGCCACAGCTCGTGAAAGTCTCCGCCCAGTCTCGACCCCACAAGCCAATGCAAGCACGTCTCGAAGCGGTACGCGCCGCGCTTCCAGCTCATCGCCAGGCCCCCCGCCATGTCGTGCATTTCCAGGACTTCGACCTCGTAGCCGCACTTCAGCCCATACGCGGCGGCGCACAATCCGGCAATGCCGGCACCGACGACGACAATCTTCCGTCCGTTTCCCTGCATCGTGTTCAACTCCTTCCAGCCGCCCATTGAGCAACGGTTGCCTGTTGAACGATGATCTTAGTGGCGAAAGACATACCGCAATTTGGATCGCCAAAGGACTCATTACCCATAGTCCTTCTGACTGATGTTGCTACCCCAGCCCTACCCGCGGCAGTGATCTCGATCACATGACCGGCTAATCTCGCATCCAAGTCATAGTCCATCGGGGAAACGTCTTGGCAGTTCGCCCGCATCCCATCACTCGTGCACTGAACATTGGAGGTCAATTGTGAAATTCAATACCAAAGCTCTGGCCTTGGCGTCAGCAATCCTGTGGGGATTGGCGATGCTGGTGATGGGCCTGGCCAATTTGATCTGGGGTAACTATGGTCAGCAGTTCCTCCAGACGATGTCGTCGGTCTACCCCGGCTACCATCCAACTCGCAGTTTTGCGGAAGTCGTCGTCGGGACGCTCTATGGAGTCGTAGATGGTCTCATCGGTGGTGCCGTCTTTGCATGGCTTTACAATCAAGTTTGCCAAGCCCGGCACTTGAGCAACCAAGGGCCTGCAGAGCGGACGCTGCTAAGATTGACGTGCGGAAGCTCTACGCTCTTTCGTCATGCGCGATGGAGGTGGCGCGCGCACCGAGCATATTGAGCTTGTACGTTCGTATCACGTCCGGCCGTATCCGTTCTCCAGCAGGCGTGACGAATGCCAGCGCATCCTCCGGACATTGCACGATGCAAGCCCCGCACTGCACGCACTCATCCGGTTTTGCGATCGCAGCCTTGTGGGCCACGGCGTCGATGACGTAACAATTCTTGGGACAAACCTCCCAGCACATGGCCCGTCCCTGGCAGGCTTCGACGTTGAGGTCGACGTGGAGAAGCCGGTCTTCATGCAAGCCGCTCTTGTAGAGCGGAGTGCTGCCGGCTAAGTCCATGCTGATGAGAAGCATGAGGAACAGTGAAGCCAGCGACCAACCTACGAGGTTGTGCACGTGCATAGCCCCGCGTACATACGCCTGGCCCCACATTCCCGCCAGAAACAACAACCAGACCACCGCATTCCGCCGGACTTTGGGATCGAAGAAGATCAGGCAACGCACCCAGGTCGCTGGCGAGTGGCCGGTGGCTTCCACCGTTCCCGAAAGCCACGGGAAGAAGGCGTACAAACCCAAGGCCAGAGCCCACGTCAGAGCGACGAAGGGCAACAGCAGGTGGTGCCAGCCAATAGCAAGAACCACGCCGCCTATAACAGAGACTGGGAAAGCCCACAGCCGCCATTTCCAGGCGAGCGGAGAGCGGGAAGTGAACCTGCCTCATGGCCTCAGTCTTTCTGCCTTGTGCGAGATAGGCTGGGATGTCCGACGCATAGACGGGGCCGAAGACCACGCGCCAGCCGGTGCGTTGCTCAACGAGCTTGCGTTCAATGCCGGTGGCGCTCAACTGAGGCAGGATCAGCCGCCGATGATCCACCAGCTCTCCGATTCCGCTGGTGCGCAGAATGGAAATCACCTGATGCGCAGTGAAGTATCCGCCGGCCGCACCGCACCAGACATTGATGCCTATGGTGGGCGCGACGAGCAGATAGGCATCCAGCCCATGCAAGGCTCGCAACACACGCCGGACGGTCAGGTCGTAGTTGCACGTGACCAGCACGGGGGCGTCTCGTCCAGGATGGCCGACACGGAGCAAACCAGATTCGGCGGGCCAGGGAAGAACACGCAGCAGAATCTGGACCAGATCGACGACGAAGTCACGCACTGTCGCCACGGTCACGCCTCGCGTTTCTCGGCTTCCAGCAGCGCGAAATCGCCCAGCCGGTTGCTCTCCTCCATGATAATGCTGAAGCCGGCCTCGCTCAGCTTTGCTTTCAGGTCGCTCACCGGACTCGTGCTCGCCTGCGTAAGCACATAGGTGATGACGGATAGAGGCACACGCACCAGGTTGTGGA
Source organism: uncultured Acidobacteriota bacterium (assembly GCA_963719865.1). Taxonomy (GTDB): domain Bacteria; phylum Acidobacteriota; class Terriglobia; order Terriglobales; family Acidobacteriaceae; genus Sulfotelmatobacter. The sequence goes on from CAVRDS010000018.1 coordinate 348,940, forward strand.
GCGTACGCCGCAGGAACGCCGGCGATCGCGCTTCATCCGCCGGAATCAGACGGCCGCCGGGACGCAGAAGGCAGCGGCAATGGCGCAAAACCAGGCGCTGCTCGGCATCGCTCAATTCGCTGAACACGAGGATGCTGACGATAGTGTCGAATGATCCGGCCGAGAAGTGGTCGATCAACTCTAAGGCGCCGGCGTGCACCCAACGCACGGCCGGGCCGGGCGGCACTTTGCGCTCGGCAACCGCAAGCATTTCCGGTGAGAGATCAATTCCGACGACACGCAGGCCGAGCCTCGCCAGGCGCATCGTCAGGTTGCCGGTGCCACAACCCAGATCGAGTACATTGGGGCCACGCGCAAGCTCGGCCACTCGGTCGTAGACCCGCTCGATATGGCCGAGGGACAAAAGACGGATGCCAAAATCGTAACGCTCGGGCGCCGACTCTAGTATGCGCATCCAGACATAACTGCTCACGCCGCCATCTTAACCCGCGCGGAGGATGACCAAAGCTCCTGGCAAGTCTTCGCACTCTCGTGTGTTGGATAGCGTTCGATCTTTTCGCAAAGCGAGGACAAGTGCGGCATGGCCGCGCCCAGGTTCTTGCCCAGGTTCTTTCCCAGGTTGAGCACATCGACGTAATAGCGCTTCATTTCCTCCCGGCTGTGGGCGAAGTGGCTCGTCCGGAGAAGGCGCCGACCCCTTTCCGTGACCCGAACGGCACGAGTATAGGCAAGACCCCGCGCCAAACAGGCGTATGCAACATACTTCTCGCGTCGGGATAACGCTCGCGCCAACAGTTGAAAGCGAATGCAATCGCTGACATTCGGTCGAGGGGTACATTGGCGGTCTCTTTATGGAAACATCGTCTCAGGCGCGTTGCCGCCCGTGCTGGCAAAACACATCACGGCGGCGTATCAAAGCGAAAGCTCGATACTTTTGCGTTGGACGGCGATTGCTTCGGTGTTACCGACTGCTGGGGGAAAGTCCCATTCTAGTGCTCCGCCGGTCTCTTTCGCGCACTGAACACTAGGACGGCGCCGTGCGCGTTGGGACGAAAGCCCTCAAAGCCCGCTTCACCCACATAGCGGTCGAGATCAGGGAGTGCGAAGATATGACCGCCCCCTCTCTCCGCGCGCTCGCGCAGGAATCTGTATTTGAAGAGGCCTCTGCTGCTGACCACAAAGCACATCACCGCTAATGGCGCTCCGGCTTTCATGGTGCGGTTAATCTCACGCAATGCCAAGACTGTGTCAGAGAAGTGGTTCAACGACCCTGCGCAGATGGCAGCGTCGAACAGACCGGCTTGGAACGGTATTGCCTCGACCTTGGTCCGGGCGAAGTGAACGTTGGGAATACAGTCCCGCTCGACGTAACGGGCGCCCCGGCGCAGCATACTCATGGAGGCGTCAATGCCGTAAACAGTCCTTGACGCCGAAGCGATGCGCCGTCCGTAGGTCCCCGGACCGCATGCCACGTCGAGGATAACACCGTCCTGCGATCCCACCATGTCAGAGACGTCTCGTGCGAGCTCTTTCAAGGACGTGCTGTGCCAGCCGCCAAACAGGTTACACACTGGCGGGTATATATATTTCTCGTAACTGTACGCGGCAAAATCAAGGAGGGTGGAAGAGTCCCCCTTGCCGAGCATGCGTAGGGATCGGTTACTGTTCTCTTCGAGCTTTTCCACGATGAAGTCGGGAATCCCGTCGCGGATTGGGTAGCTTACCGCACAGGCACGGCAGTCGAGACTCCCCGCCCCTAGCTCCACCTCCCGCTTGCATGTAGGGCATACGTAAATGCCGTATGGCTGCGAACTGATTGCATACTCGTTTTCCGGAGCGACGATTTCGCGATCGATTGATGTAGTTGCCATCTTGCCCTCCTTAGACTCACGGGTCGGCTTTCGCCCCATGGCGGGGCTTGGATATCAGGCGGGAACGTGCTCATCGAGAGGCGACGGCTAGTGTGTAACCCAACTAGCACAGAAAGTCAGTGACCGGAATCACGCTGCAAGGCGCACAGCATTTGTGGCATCTCGCGGGCCCTGCCAGGACACTAGGTTCACACCTTTCACTTTCTGAGTTCGGCCGTTTCCTGTGATCCAGGTCACGGATCATCCCCCAACTTTCCGTTCCAATGCAAGCAAGTGCAATTGGGAAGAGGAATTCGTGACCCTCCCACGTTTCGTGGTTCGAAACCTGCTGCGCAACAGTCGGCGTAGCCTGCTCACGGCCCTCAGCCTGGCTTTTTCGTTTCTGTTGCTCATATTCATGATCTCGATATGGCGCAGCTTCTACGTCGAACAATGGACGGCGAACGGCGCGCTGCGTCTGGTATGCCGCCACCGCGTTTCTCTGTTTCTCTCACTGCCAAGCTATTACGCCGACAAGATCCGCGCGTTGCCCGGAGTCGCGAGTGTCGCCGGGATGAACTCCTTTGACGGGCTATACAGAACGGGGCAAGGAAAAGAAAACTTCGGGCAGTTTGGTACCGATCCCAGGATATTTGTAGATCTGTATCAGGATATAGAACTGCCTCCGGATCAAGCTGAAGCGTGGAAGCAGGATCGCGCTGGTGCAATCGCCAGCGTAGACTTGGCGCGCAAGCTCGGCTGGAAAATCGGGGACCGGATCATCCTGGAAGGTGTGCGCTATCCCGTCGACATCGAATTGAACCTTCGGGGAATCTACCGTTCGGACATGCCGAGCGGGCCGCTGTTTTTCAACTGGGACTGTGTGGAGCAGATCCTGCATCGCGGGAAATACCAGGTGCTCCTGATTCGCGCCGACTCACCCCGGCACATTGGATCCGTCGCAACCGCAGTCGACAGCCTGTTCCGCAACGCGCCCGAACCCACTCGAACAGAGGCGGAGAAGGCTTTCAACCTGCACATTATTGAGGGGCTGGGCAATGTGAAACAGTTCATCCTGAGTATTTGCCTGGCCGTGGTCTTTGCCATGGTTCTGGTGTCGGCGAATGCGATCGCAATGTCGATCCGCGAGCGTACGCGCGAGGTTGCCGTGTTGCGCTCGCTGGGTTTTGCGCCTCGCACACTCTTATCTCTGCTGGTGGGCGAGTCGGTCGTCCTCTGCGTCGTCGGATGGGTGCTCGGCTCGATCGCCGCGTTCGCTTTTGTCTTTATCCTCATACACACCGCTGGCGGCGAAGGTTTTCAGATGCTTCTAAAACTCAAGTGGCCGACAGAGTTGTTGTGCTTCATTGTTGCGGTGATGGTCGGCTGCCTTAGCGCGGTATTCCCGGCACATCGGGTCTCGCACACGCCGATCGTAGAGGGCCTGCGACACATCGGATAATTGCGCGAAGAACGGCGGGCATAGGGCCTCGTCTACCTGAGGGAGCGATCATGAATAACACTGAACCCGGCCAGTGGGCTCTGTGGCTCAGCTTCCCGCTGGCTGTCATCCTCGCGATTGCGTCATGCGGAGGACTTTTCTTCCCTTCCGTGTATATGGATGAAACCCGGAGGCAAACTGCCCTGAGCATCGGAAACGACGTGGGGAACCTGGTGCTCATCGTACCCGTGCTGACGATTGCATCCATTCTGGCTCTTCGCGGCAGGGTTGCGGCACGACTGGTCTGGATGGGAGCCCTCGCCTACCTCGTCTACGATTTCCTCGGCTACGCTCTCGCCCTTCACTTCAACTCGATGTTCCTGGCGTATTGCGGCGTTCTCGGGTTCAGTTTCTACGCTCTCGCGGGAAGTCTCATGGCGCTGCCGACTGCGGAGGTTGCCGGCCGCTACGCTCCGCGCACTCCGGCAAAAACCACGGCTAGCGTACTCCTGCTGATGGGCATGGCGATCGTTTTCCACTGGCTGTCTGAGATCATGCCTGCTCTGCTTGCGGGTCAGGCGCCGCAAGCTGTCCGCGAGTCCGGCCTCTTGACGGAAGCAGTCGCGGTGCTGGACCTGGCCTTCGGAACGCCGGCCTGTATGATTGCCGCGATCCTGCTGCTGCGGCGCAAGCCGCTGGGCTTCGTTCTCGGTCCCGTTGTGCTGACGTTCCTCGTCCTCAGTAGCCTGGTGCTTGCTCCGATGGGAATAGCGATGGCCCGGCGCGGCCTCGAAGCGGGTTACTCCCTGTCCGCGATCGGCCTCGGGATTGCGGCAGGCTGCGCCGTGCTACTGGCTCTCTCATTACGGGGAGGCAAAGCGACGTTACAACAGGGCTAAATATGCTAATCGCTGTCGCAATCATCCGCACCTTCTTTTCGCACTCACCAAAGCTGCCGGGAGCTGCGAAGGCGACGTTAGCTGTATCTCATGCAAGCCTACCCGATCGCTGCGACGATCAGCCACTTTTCATGCGCTCTCCATCGGGTGTGCCATACCCTAGCTGGAGCAGCCTTTTGCCAACCAGGAAGTACCAACTCATCATTGCGAGCCCGGCCACAACTGCAAGTACCATTCCCCACAAAGGCAAAGTCCGCAATAGGGTCAGAATTGTCTCAACAACCATAAGGAGTACATTTCCGAGAATTCCCGCGTAAGCAGTCGTTTTGCCGAAGACCTTGCCTCGGAGCATGACAACGGAGATTATCAGGCAGGCGAATTCAACGAGCGGGATGCCGGCACGGCTTTCTCCCTCAGCAAGCATCGCCTGTCCTGCCGCGGTTAATAGAGATCTCTGCGCATCTGTGGTAGCACCGGCGTATTGGCCGCTGAGGGAAAGCATGGGGAAAGCCCTGCTACTGGCGATGTAGACCGCTAGACCCACGAAGAAGACGATGGTGCCGAACGCCGCGAAAGCTTCGTTGTCCCGTCTGATTGCGGAGTAAATGGCAAGAATCGTCGGGGTCAGTAGGACTACTCCAATGAGATTCAAGAAACCGAGGTTGCGCAGTCCAAGAAACCAATGGGTCTGAAAGAGTGTGAACCAGTCGACTACGGTTACTGTCCCCTGCGTCGCACGCTCCACACCCGGGAGGTAACTAACGGCGACTTCGGCTAGCGGAATCAAGAACACAATCAGGACAGTGGCTCCGCCGACCTTGTAGAGACTTTTCCAGCCGGAGCCTGCCGGTTCGGCATCAATAACACCTGGTTCAGACCGCGACACTCATTCCTCCCCACACTCACGAAAGTGTCACTCTGTCAGGATCAGACGGACGTCTTGGGATGCGGATGCCCCGAAACTCGCTCTAATCCTGGGAATTCACCATGAACTAGAGAACCTCGGCGGGCTGTCACGGACCCGAGCAAGTCTGCGTGGCATTGTGGGTCGTCGGTAGAAGCCTTCAGCGCCTGGGCGATGGCGCTGGCCCAAGCCTCAACGTCGTTCCAGTCGCGGAAGTCGCCCACTGGAAAGATCGCATTGTCGCGGTTCACCGGCAGCTTCAACATAAGCCGGTGTGTAAAACCTAACTTCTTGGGGTCCAGCACGCCGAAAAAGACTCGGTGGTCCCTGGGCGTGATGGTCTGTCTAAACTCTGCGATCTCTTTCGGTTCGGTAACGGCGCGCTTGTCTCGGCCCTGAGCGTCTTTCGCCTCGGTGCCCAACGGGCCGCTGCTGAACAGCCAAACCGGCCGTTCGGCGAGAGCATCGCGGTTACGGCGGACAAACTCCGTTGCGGACTTCATCCAGTGAAAATAGTAGGCGGCGCTCCCGATTACAGCGGCGTCGTAGCCCACCGGATCATCGGCATGATTTGCGGGCTGCACACTGGCTTCCAGGCTCTGTTGGCGTAGGGTCGCGGCGATGCGCTCGGCGATTTCCTGGGTAGCTCCGTATCGACTGGCGTAAACAACGAGGACTCGCATTCTCGTCACCTCCCACGTTCATCGGGAATGGTGAACCACGGTCGCTATCTTTTCTTGTGACGCAGCACCCGGATGCACGATGGTAGGGTATGCGTCGGCGCTGCTCTGCGCGGTGATGTCAGTCACAGCATCTGCATTCGTGTTACCTGCCTGCGGTCTATGTCTGCCCGTTCTCACTCACTGGGGGAGGCGCAAGTCGACGCAGTTTTGACGTACGTCCGTACCCGCCCTTGATCAAGTGTCCCCCGTCACAGACGCGGGAACCAGCCGATGCTAGGTTTCAGCGTGGCCGGATCTGCCATATTCGGCGAAGCGTTAGTACTAGGACTGGCTTCCGGACCAGCCTGCATGGCTTCTTGTGGACCCGTAGTGGTTCCTTCTTTGCTCGCAGAGCGGGCGGGTCTGCGACTGAATGCCCGTTATCTCTCTATCTTTCTGGGCTCGCGCTTCCTCGGATACCTGCTGTTTGCCGCCTTGGCTTGGGAACTCGGCGCTCTGGTATCGCTACCGCGATCTTCACGATATTCGTCGTGGCCTATCTCTTCTATCTGGGGAAAAGCATCACGGGACCGACGCCCGCACAGGTGCTTGAGACGCCGATCTTCTACACCATCTGCTTATTGTCGAGCAGCCTGACCATTCATCTTGCGGCAAAGTCGTTGGAGCGGGACTACAGACGATTATTCCTCGGCTTCTGGCTGCTGACCATTGCGCTGGGTGGCTTATTTCTCTATGGCACGGCCATGGAATGGCACCGACTGATTTACGAACACGGGCTGACGATCTCAACCAACCTGTTTGGGACGACCTATTACTCACTCGTTGGCTTGCATGCCTTTCACGTCACCGCAGGTCTAATCATGCTCTCTCTGGTCGCGATATTCGGATTTATGGGCCGCATCGGAGTGAGTCAGTCAGATCGCGTCGCGGTGCTCTCGATGTACTGGCATTTTGTCGACGCCGTATGGGTTGTGGTTTTCACCGTGGTTTACGTTCTCGGACGCTGAGGCAAATATGGCAACAATATCCGCGACAGAGGAATTGAACGAGAGTCGTCGTGCTCCGCGCGAGATTGAAGTTCCTGCGCCGACAGCGTGGCCGTTCCTTTTGGCGCTTGGCGTGGCGCTGCTGTTCGCGGGCCTTGTGACGAGCACGTCAGTAAGTTATCTTGGCGCCCTGCTGTCGCTGGCAGGGTCTGTTGGTTGGTTCCGTGAAATCTTTCCGCGCGAGCATGAAGAGGTTGTGCCGGTCTTCGCTGAAGACATTCGCTTAAGGACTGAGCGGCGGGTCGTAGAGCGGCTTCCTGTTCTTCCAGATCAGCTGCGAGCGTGGCTCCCGGTTCACACCTATCCGATCTCGGCAGGTGTCAAAGGTGGATTGGCGGGCAGCATCGCGATGGCGGCATTGGCGTGTGCTTTTGGCGTTCTGAAGGCCGGCAGTATTTGGTATCCCATTAATCTCCTCGCAGCGGTAGCCTATCGAGAAACCTCAAGGCTCGGGCCTGCGCAGCTGTATTCATTTCATGCGGATGCTTTTGCGATTGCCTTTGTCCTGCACGGCGTTGTGTCCATCTTCGTTGGATTGCTCTATGGAGCGATGCTACCCATGTTCCCGCGCCGTCCGATTGTGCTTGGAGGACTCATTGCCCCGGCGCTGTGGTCAGGGCTACTGTACACAATCCTGGGACTGGTGAATCCGTTGCTCGCGAGTCATATTGATTGGGCCTGGTTCATGGCTTCGCAAGTGGCTTTCGGAATCGTCGCTGGACTTGTGGTCGTGCGCCAGCCGAGATTTCCTACCCGCGAGAATACTTCGTTTGCTTTGCGTGCAGGAATCGAAGCTCCCGGAACGATGCCGCCGCGGGAGAGCGGGGAGAACCAGCAATGAACATAAAGCGGATGAGAACACTCCCTGCGATCGCGGTACTCAGCCTGGCGATGCTCGCTGCTTGCAGCACTCTAAAACGTGAACCGCAAACCGATCCGGAACCTGTTGCCCCGAGTCAGGTTTTGGACTTTGACACTCTCTACGCTCAGAACTGTTCTGGCTGCCACGGAGCGCAAGGCCGTGGAGGAGCGGCGATTGGTCTTGCCAATCCCGTGTATCTGGCCATTATCGACGAAAACACAATGCGCAACATTGTCGCCAACGGAATCCGCGGAACATCGATGTCCGCCTTCGCGCAGACTGCCGGGGGAATGCTGACCAAGCAGCAGATCGAGGCCATTACGAACGGAATATTTTCACGTTGGGGACGTAAGGGAATTCTCGATGCAGCCAATCCACCCTCATACGTGGCCAAGGCCGCCGGGAATGTCGATCAGGGCCAACTCGTGTTTGGAACATATTGCGCGTCCTGCCATGGTTCTGAAGGCAGTGGAACGAAGAGGGGAAGCGCGATCACGAATGATTCATTCCTGGCGCTGGTCAGCGATCAGGAACTGCGCACAATCGTGATCACCGGCAGGCCGGAATTGGGCGCGCCCTACTGGCGCGGCAATGTCCCCGGACGTCCTATGACCGATCAGGAAATTACAGACGTAGTGACCTGGCTGGCATCTCGGCGTGCGCAGAATCCGGGGCAGCCTTATTCCGCTTCAAACTACGCGCAACGCTCTCAGGCGCAACACGCGGAGAAATAACGGAGAAATAAGATGTCAACCATCATCGTATCGGCCCCGCCCACTGAACGTAGCCTTTCGCGACGCGGATTCTTCATGAAGCTGGGAATCCTTTTCAACGGATTCGCTGCGATCGTGTTGGCTCTGCCGATTGCGGGTTTTCTTTTTTCCACTATCGCTCGCGGTCGCGGGAATGGCTATCTTTCGTGGGTGGGCCTGGGAGACATCAGCAACTTTCCTGAGGGAGAGACGCGGATGGCTACTTTTCGCAATCCCCTCGTCATGCCAACCGATGGAAAAACTGTAGACACAGCGTGCTGGGTACGCCGCATCGCGGGCGAACAGTTTCAGGTGTTTGCCATCAACTGCGCGCATCTCGGCTGCCCAGTTCGCTGGTTCCAACAATCCGGACTTTTTATGTGTCCGTGTCACGGCGGAGCATACTACCGCGATGGCTCACGTGCGTCCGGGCCACCAGAGCGCGGACTTTTCGTATATCCGTACAAAATCGAAAACGGAGTGCTCACGATTAACGCTGGACAGTTGCCAACCCCAGGCGACCCAGCGGCAAGTCTGACCTCGGAGAAACCGCCATGCGCGTGATCAGGAACATTGGCGAATGGTTCGACCACCGCTTGCAGCTCGCAGCACCCATTCGTGAGGCCGTGGAACATCCCGTGCCGCGAAGCTCATCGAGTTGGTTCTACGTGTTCGGCAGCGCCGCCCTTACCGTATTTCTTTTGCAACTGGTCACCGGAATTCTATTGGCTCTCATTTATGTGCCCTCGGCCGGCGAAGCATGGACCAGTCTGCAGGCCTTGAATCATCAGGTCGCTCTGGGCTGGTTCATCCGCGCCATGCACGGATGGGGCTCGAACTTCATGGTCGCCATTGTCCTGATTCATATGGTGCAGGTATTTCTGTTTGGAGCTCATAAATTTCCTCGCGAACTGACCTGGATCATCGGAGTTTTTCTCTTATTGATGACTCTTGGTATGGCATTCAGCGGTCAAGTCCTGCGCTTTGATCAGGACGCCTACTGGGGGCTGGGAATCGGAGCATCGATTGCCAGCCGCGTTCCCATCATCGGTCCTTTTGCCGTGAAGCTAATGCTGGGTGGGCCGATCATCGCAGGCGCAACTCTCTCCCGTTTTTTTGCCTTGCACGTATTCGTGATTCCCGGACTGCTGATCGGGTTCGTCAGCCTCCATGTCTTGATGGTGCTGAAGCTGGGCATCAACGAATGGCCGATGCCGGGACGCATCGTAAAGCGGGCGACCTACGAGGCTGAGTATCACGCTTTAACCAAGAAGGATGGCGAGCCGTTCGTTCCGTATGCGATCTGGAAGGACATGTTCTTTGCGGCATTTATCATCCTGGCAGTTGCTGCTTGCGCTTACTACTTTGGTCCTTTTGGGCCGACAGGGCAGCCTGATCCGACAATCATTCAAACTGCGCCCAAGCCCGATTACTTTTTCCTGTGGCTCTACGCGCTCCTTTCACTTCTTCCTCCATCACTGGAGACGCCATTCCTTCTCATCGTCCCACCCTTAGCAATTCTTGGCTTGATTCTTCTGCCATTTCTTTCCGGAGAAGGAGAAAAAAGCTGGAAGCGCCGGCCGATAGCGGTTGTTACCGTGCTGATGGTCGCGATCACCCTCGGCACGTTTACGCGCATGGCCCAGTTCACGCCCTGGAGTCCGCACATGAACGCCTGGAGCGGCGACCCAGTTCCGGACCGCTACATTCATGGCACGACCGCGCTTGAGCGTCAGGGTGCGCTGGTGTTTCAGGTAAAGCAGTGCCGCAACTGCCACTCACTAGGAGACACCGGAGGACAGAGAGGGCCAGCCCTGGACAGCGTTGCCGTGCGACTGACGCAAGACCAACTCATTCGGCAAGTAATTCAAGGCGGCGGCAACATGCCTGCCTATGGGAACAACCTTAGTCCGGCAGAGACCACGGCGCTCGTAGCATTCCTTGAGACCTTGCACCCGGCAGGGCAAGGCCCGGCTCGCGATGCGGCACTGGAACAGGCACTTAGCAACGGCCAACTGCAAACATCCGGGACTCAACCATAGGCCGCCGATGATGTCACACATTCATCACGGCGCGTCCGAATCGTTCTGGATCTCGAGCGCCTTGATCTTTGCTTCACTCGTGTATCTGCGTGGATGGCTGCGCCTTCGCAGTCTCGACCGAGACTACCTAGCCTGCTTAATTCATCAAGACTGAGATTTTGTTGCGAGGATGTGCGATCGGGCGTTGATGAAGGGCAGAGTCATCCAGGTCATGAGCAGGGTGAGGGAGGGTTCGGGGTCGCGAGCTGAGAGAGAGGATTTTAAACACGGCTCCGCAGGAACCAGCGACTGGGAGTTGAGTTGGGAAGCAAGGAAAGGGATCAACTGCTGTTGACGGCGAGGGCGGCGGAGCGGAACAGGTTCTGAAAGGGCCAGCCGCTGGCGAGATGGAAGCGGACGCAGCGGGCGGTGTGGCGGACGCGAGCACCGATTTTGAAGAGTTGGGCGCGCAGAGTTTCGATCTGCGCCGAGCGCCAAGGCTGGGGCAGATGCAGGCGAAACAGATTGACCAGATTGTAGGCGAAGCCGTAGAGCAGCAGGCGGAAGGCGTTGGCCAGGAAGCGATGGCAGCTCAGGCGGTCGGCGCGGAAACCATTTTTGAATTCTTCGATGCGGTTCTCACACTCGCCGCGATCGTTGTAAAAAGCGAAGACTTCGGAGGCAGGTCCGGCGCGGTTGGTAATCACGAAGCGCAGGTTGGTGCCGGTTGCGGTGTGTTCGGCTTTGTAGCAGATGCGGCGCTGGCGCGGCCAGGAGCGGGCCCGATGACGGAAGCTGGAGAAGCTGCGCTGCGGTAGCTGGGTACGGCGATAGCGCCGTTGCAGTTGCTTCTGCCGAGGTTCGGCACGTTGTTTGAAAACGCAGTTGGCGGGGATGCCGAGGGCGTACTCGATCGCAAAGAACTCGCAGAACTGATACAGCAGGGGCAAGGCGAAACCGGCGTCGCCGCGCAGTTTGATTTTTACGCCGGGGAAGGCGGCTTCGAGTCGCGGCACCAGACGCACCAGCATGGGCACGATGCGGGCATGACTGGAGGCATTTCCCGGACGCAGGCGCGCCGCCAGCAGGCAGCCGCTGTGGCGCTCGAAGATGAGCATGGGGTGATACATATGCTGGTTGTAAGCGCCGTTGAAGAAGCTGAGCTGTTGCTGGCCGTGGGTGGGGTCGTCGGTGGAATCGAGGTCGAGCAGAATCTCACCGCGCTGGCGCACTTGGTCGCCGCAGAGATGGACGAACTGCTCGACCAAAGCGTCATTGAGGTGCACCAAGTCGCGGGCGCAAGGCGCGTTCTCCCAGCGACTGAGGGTGGGCTGAGAGCCCAGCGGGTGGCCGAGTCTCTGATCGGCGACGATCTGCAGCATAGGATCGTGGCGCAGACGATCGGCATCGTTAGCGTCTTCGTAGCCGGCCACGATTTGGTAGATGCGTTGTCGAAACAGTTCGAGCGAATCGTGGCGGACGCGCTCGTCTGCCCGCGGATCGCTGAGCAGTGCAGCCAGATCGCGGGTCAGATGATGGCGCTCGTCGAAGGCGCGCAACGGCAGCAGGCCGGCGTCGCTGGTGATCTGCCCGCCGCAAAAATCGGCGCGAACGGGTTGATGACGGTAGAAGGAGAAGTTCAGTTGTGGTAAAACACTTTGTATCAAGCGATGGATGCTCCGAAAGGGAATGCTGGGTGCGCAAACCCAGTGTTCATCATTCCTTTTAGAGCATCCTTTCTTTTTTGGCTAGAGACTTCGTGAATAATCCAGGCTAGGGGGTTGGCACGCGGCCAGTTTTGCACTCGGCTTGTTGTTCGTCTGGATTGCAACGGCTTCACCTGTGGCCGTGCTCGATCATGAAGTGCTGACGGCGCACATGGTTCAACACCTTCTTCTCATGACGCTTGCGCCTCCGTTGATCTTGCTTGGCATGCCTCGAAAGCCACTGGCGCATCCCCTGTTACAGGGATTCTTACAAGCGTTTGAGCGTCCATTGCAATCAGAACCGATGCAGCAACTCGCAGGCGTAGCAACTCACCCGGCACTTTGCTGGTTGGCAGCGGCAGGCACCTTAGTGGTGTGGCATATTCCTTCCGTGTTTATGCTCGGGATGCGATCGCCAATGTGGCACTCGATCGAGCAACTATGCTTTCTGATCTCAGGGTTATTGTTTTGGTGGCCCGTCGTTCGGTCCTCAACAAGTGCTTCGAACTGGCCAGAATCGTCCATCCTCTTGTATCTGTTTCTCGCTACCTTGCCGTGCGATATTCTCTCTGGATTTCTGGTGTTCTGCGATCGGGTGGTTTACCCGGTGTTTTTGTTGTCCCCCCACCCCTTTGGTCTATCTGCTCTGGAAGACCAGCAATGCGCCGGTGCGTTGATGTGGACTTGCGTCACGGTCGTTTTCTTAATCGCCGGGGCAGTCTTCACCGCGCGTCTACTCTCGCCCCTTCGATTGCCTCACGGATCGGAAGAACTCCCGATTCCGCCATTCGTCTCGCGACACATTGCGCTACACCACACGGATCCGCATAGGATTGAGGCGGTCTGAAATGTCACACCAGTCTGCACTTACCGAGGTTTCTTCTGCTGCGGTGCAAGAACGGCGTTCTGCGGGATCCACGCTACTCTCAGACTACTGGGCACTCACGAAGCCAGAAGTGAACTTCCTCATTCTGATCACGACTGGTGTCGGCTTCTATCTAGGTTGCGGAAACGAAGCATGCCCGTTGTCATTCCTGAGGCTATTCAACACTTTGCTTGGAACGTTGTTAGTGGCAAGTGGAACCGGTACGTTAAACCAATACATCGAACGAAAGTTCGACGCGCAAATGCGCCGAACCGCCCGGCGCCCAGCCGCTGCAGGCCGTCTGAAACCATCTGCGGTCCTGGTCTTCGGACTTTCGCTGGCAGCGGCAGGAAGCATGTATCTCGCCGCCACAGTCAATTCGCTTGCGAGTGCGCTTGCGGTTCTAACACTGCTCACCTATCTATTCGTGTACACGCCGCTAAAACGAGAAACAGCGTCGTGCGTTCTCGTTGGGGCTTTTCCGGGCGCAATGCCTCCTCTGATCGGCTGGGCCGCCGCATCGGGTACTCTCACACTTCAGGCGTGGACTCTTTACGCACTGCTTTTTCTCTGGCAATTCCCTCACTTTATGGCTATCGCCTGGATGTATCGCGAGGACTATGATCGCGCCGGCTATCTCGTCTTGCCTCATGAGGGCAGCAACAGAGCCCGTCTGGTGAATTGTCAAACCCTGCTGCCGCTCTTAGTCTTGGCGTCCTTGAGTTTACTTCCAGGCTTGGAAAGTGCGTCGCGCACCTTGTACTGGATCGCAGCCTTGTTCTTGAACCTTGGATTTCTGTACTACGGAATGCAGTTCGTGCTCAATAAATCACGGTCGGCCGCACGCCGACTACTTGCGGCCTCCATTGTTTATCTCCCATTATTATTTGTGCTAATTGCCTTTCCCAGAGGCTAAGGCGTCGGCGAGACGATGGTCAAGAATCCGGGCATTAACGGTCAAGTGGGTGCATGGATCATCGCCAAGGATCATCCACCCTCTGCGGGATATGCCGCGCAAACTGCAGTAGCGGCGGTTGCGTCTTACCTGATTGCCCACATGTTTCGGTTGCCAGAAGCGTACTGGGCATCGATGTCGACATTAATCGTCATGCAGTCTACCCTGAGCGCCGCGCTGCCTATTTCCGTGCAGTATGTCGCGGAGACCGCGATCGGAGCGGCAGTTGGCGCAGTCGCGGACGTTTTACTTCCCCGCAAACATTTGGGCGTTTGGTGTGGCGGCTTTCGGAATCGGATTGCTTTGCGTTGTGTTGCGAGTTGAGAGAAGCGCTTATCGGTATGCGAGCATTACCCTCGCAATCGTGATGCTCGTGCCGCGAACTAGCAGCGGTCGATTAGTTGCGCTTCACCGGTTTTTCGAGGTGTCGATAGGCATCGCGGTTGGCCTTGCATTCTTCGGGTTGTGGGAGAAAATTACTTTGCGCGTTTCGGCCAAGGAAAGTTCAGCCTTGCCTGCGCGCTGAACCTCACGCATCAGTGACTTCAAGTGTTCGCTTATCTCCGCCCATCCCGAAATCTAACCCCTCTGAACAGGATTCCAGACGAGATTGCGGAGAAGACATCGACATGGGACGCGATGACGAACTCGATGTTGTCGGGCTCATCCTCTTCGGTTCTGGCGTCGCATTACTGTCTTATGTGCTGGAGATATTCGGCGAGCACACTCTGAGCGCAGGCGGGATGGCAGGGCTGCTGGCGTTGTCCGTTGCCCTGCTTGCGGGATACATACGCGATGCCTTCGGCAAACAATTCGTTCCGCATTTTGATCTGACTGTGGTATCTTTTGCTGCTCTGAAAGTGAGCGTTCTTAGGAAGAATTGTCGGGAAACGTACCGTACAAAAATCGTACAACCGACCCGGCATTGTGGGTATTTTGGGCTTTCTCGACCTACGTAAAATCAGTAACTTACGTATTGTCAATGCCGGGGTCGGGTTCGATCCCGACCAGGTCCACCAATTCTCACAATCTAATCGAAGCCCATTGTCGCTGCTGCCGTTCTCCCGCAGTCATTGCACAGCGCCTTGTCCCGTTCAATCTCCCAATAAAGCGTCGGCTTCCCGCATCGGTAGCAGTACTCGGGTTTCGGCTCAGAACTCGAACGGCGTTTGCTCAGCTTGGCATCGTAGGTCGTTCGCTTCTGAGGATTCGAAAGGATCGCGTAGGCTGCGTTGATCTCCCGCAGCCGTTCCCCCGCCCGCGCCTGCTCCTCCGACCCGCTGACGAAAAGATCCGGATGGCAGCTCTTGACCAGCGTCCGGTAGGTTCGCTTGATTTGCTCAGGACTCGCTTTCTGCGAGATCCCCAAAATCTGATAGTTCGTTCTCATCCTGGCCAGAGGTTCCGAAGATCAGAGCCCAACCCCAGAAAACGTCGCTACTTTTTTCCGTTTCCTGCGGGTAGATCTTCCAATGTTTTCCCGAAATGGAGCTTATGACTACACTCCAGCTAATCGCTCCAGCCGCTCCCGGGTATAGCTCCGATGGGCTAGAACGGGCCCGCTAGATGCACGCCTGACTCAGTTCCCATCATTCATGTCCTCCCGAGACCCGTAGAAGGAACTTCCGTAACCACCCATCGGGACCGCTTACGACTAACATTGAGTCAGCAACAATTTGAGCTGGAGTTCTCTCAAACCATGGCCCAGACGCAGTTACAAACGCGAGTACCCGTGGATCTCGACCTGCGGGTGTGGGGTATGGGAGCCGACGGCCGTCCGTTTTCTCAGCATGCTCGCGCTCGCAATATCAGCACCGGAGGCGCCTGCCTGTCCGATATCGAGCGCGACCTCAAGATCGGTGACACCATCGCAGTGCAGAGCGGCGCCAAGAAGGCTCGCTGCAGGGTGGTTTGGTCCGCGAATACGCAATCGGCGCAGAAAATTAAAGTCGGCGTTCAGTTACTCCGCGAGCAGGATTGTCCCTGGAGTTCGTTGCTACCAAAAACGGACGGCTTCGTGGCGCCTATTGCCAAAGGCCAGCGACGTTGGGAGCGTCACAAGATTTCCCTGGTAGTCACCCTGCACAGCGACCGGTCACCGGTTCCCTTGCGCGTGACCGCGACCGATCTAAGCGCGAGCGGCTGCTACATCGAGAGCCTGTCCCCTTTCCCCGTTGGCACCAGTCTCATCGCCGAATTACGCTTTGCGGGTGAAACCGTCACCACGCGAACCTTCGTCCGCACCTGCGATCCGCAGGTGGGTATGGGCGTCGAATTCATCGGCCTGCATACGGAAGAGCAACAGCGTTTCCAGCAATATCTGCGGGCCATGAATCCCTGGGCCTGCTCGATCGACAAACCCGGACTCACGCACTAAGTCCGTGTAGCCCCGGACGCATTCGTCCGGGGTTGCGCGCAAAGCGCGCAATCAATTGCCCCAAAGGCAGCGCGCTGCCGCTAATCGGAAGACTTCAGCAAACCACCCGCATTAGCCGTGCGAACCAGATTTCACCAACATTTTCGATTCCAGATTGCTGATGGCCCCGCTTCCCGTGCGCTTACTCGCTCCTCGGTACCCCTACGGACGAATCTCGATCGGCGTTCCATCCGCAACCGCCGCCCAAATCTCGTCGATCTCTTCGTCCGTCACGGCAATGCATCCGTCCGTCCAATCTTTCAGCCGATGAGATTTGCCCACCCAGCGATACTCGTTCGGTAAGCCATGCACGAACACGTCCCCGCCCGGTAAAACGCCTTTTGCACGTGCTGCCGCCCGATCACGCGCGCTGGGATAAGAAATATGGATTGATTTGTAAAACTGGCTATGCGTGTTGCGGGAATCGAGCACATAAACTCCCTCCGGAGTCTTGTGGTCGCCCTGCTGCGCCTTAGGTCCGATCGGATCTCCGCCCAATGCGACCTTGTATGTCTTGATGACCTTTCCCTGGCTCAGCAGTTGCAGTGTCCGCTCTTTCTTAAGCACCACCAGGCGGTCCGCGTGAAGCGCTTTTCCCGAGGTCTGTGCCAACAAGAATCCGCAAAGCGCGCAAACCGCGAGAACGTTAAGAACGCAGTTGCGCATGCCCCGGCATTATAGACCGCAAGATCTCGCAAGATGCTACGCTGATGCAGTGACTTCGACGACTTTGGACCTGCGAGCACAGCTCATGTGGAGACAGCCGCCTCGGCTGTCACGCCGAGGCGGAGCCCGGCGGTCCCATCCCAGACCTCTCCCAGCCGCACTGGCTCTCACTTTCCTTCTCTGTTCTGTTCTTCCCGCCAGCGCCACCCCTTGGACGGTCCGCGCCCAGCCCGCGCGCCTGCTCAATGGCGCTCCCGTTTTGTTCCAGGTGAAGGCTCCCGCCAAACTCGAATCACTCAGCGGCACATGGCTCACGCATCAAATCACCTTCAGCTACGACTCGTCCACAAAAACCTGGTTCGCATTGGCGGGCGTAACCTTCGAAACCGCGCCCGGTAAGTACGCTCTTACCCTCACCGGCACACGCGCGGCAACGAACGCTCCCCTGACCTTCACACGCACGTTCACGGTCGCCCGCGCGCAGTATCCCAAAATCAGAGTTGAACTCGCGGTGGAAAAGAAGTTCACTGAACCCAGCCCCGAGCAGCAGGCGCAGATCGCAGAAGGCGTGAAGATCAAACAGGACTACCTCAGCCGCGCTACCCTCGACCGCCAATGGGACGGCACCTTCGCCGCTCCCGTCGACGCCGCCACCTCTGACGTCTACGGCTCCCAGCGAATTTTCAACGGCGTCGCGCAGCGTCCGCACTGGGGACTCGATTACCGCGTCCACTCCGGCACGCCCGTTGCCGCCATGAACTCCGGCACCGTCCTGCTGGCACGCTTTCTATACTTTGAAGGAAATTGCGTGGTGATCGACCACGGTCAAGGCCTGCTGACACTCTACTTTCACCTGTCCGAAATCAAAGTGAAGGAAGGAGACAGCGTGAAGCGAGGACAAGAAATCGGTCTGAGCGGAGGCACCGGACGCGCCACTGGCCCTCACCTCCACGTAGCCGTCCGCTGGCAAGGCACCTACCTGGATCCCGCCCGCCTCTTGCAGCTCCCCCTACCGTAACGGCGACAGTAGCGAGCTAATCGTAGCGCCGGCGTCCGCCGGCTGTAGCGGGGGCGTCTCGCCCGCGCCCGCCGACCATGAGAGACACAACAATCGTCGCAGCCGCAGCCAGCCGCGGTGTACACCTATGCCGCTCCGCCCGACACCTTCCCGCGACCCCGCACCGCCTCGTTACACTCCTCCTTCAATCCCAAATTCCGAATCAACCGGTGCAAATAATTCGGATGCACTCCCAGAATCCCCGCCGCCTCCACATAATTCCCCGAGGTCTGCTCCACCGCATCCACAATCAACTGCCGCTTCAATTCCTTCAGGCTCGCGTGATACTTGCCCTCATGCATCTCCGCCGGCGAATTCTGCTCCAGCAGCGATTCCGGCAAGTCCTCCAGCAGGATCATGTCCGACGATCCCATCACCAGGGCCCGCTCGATCGCGTTCTCCAGTTCCCGCACATTTCCCGGCCATTCGTAATTCACCAGCGCAGCCATCGCCTCGCGCGACAAAGGCTTCGGCTTCACCTTGCAGCGCTTGGCGTCTTTCTGGATAAAATGCCGCGCCAGCATCGGAATATCTTCCCGCCGCTCGCGTAGCGGAGGCATGGTCAACTTCACGACTGCCAGCCGGTAATAAAGATCCTGCCGGAATTCCTTCTTGCGCGCCGCCTCTTCCAGATCGCGATTGGTCGCGGCAATCAGGCGCACATCAATCTTAATGGGATGCGTTCCTCCCACCCGCTCAAATTCCCGCTCCTGCAACACTCGCAGCAGCTTCACCTGCAACCTCGGAGCCAGTTCTCCAATCTCATCCAGAAAAACGACTCCGCCGTCGGCAACTTCCAGCCGCCCTTTCTTCTGCGCAGCCGCCCCCGTGAATGCGCCGCGCTCATGCCCGAACAGTTCGCTCTCCAGCAGCGTCTCAGGAATCGCCGCGCAATTGATCGCGACAAACGGCTTACCGCCCCGGCGGCCGTTGCGATGCAAGGCGCGCGCTGCCAGTTCCTTCCCCGTCCCACTCTCGCCTTCGATCAACACGGTGGAGTCCGACGGAGCAACCCGCGCCAGGAATTCGAAAATCTCCTTCATGCGCGCACCTTCTCCCACCAGGCTCTGCTCTTGTCGAACCTCGCCGGCGAGACGCTGATTCTCCTGCTCCAGCCATTGCCAGCGCCGCGCGTTGTCCAATGCCACCGCCGAGATGCCGGCGACGGCTGCCGTCAATTGCAGATGGTCTTCATGAAAGCGATTCGCGGAGTTCGTGCTGTCTAGATAAATGCATCCGATCGTGCGCTGGAACACGCTGAGGGGCACGCACAGCAGAGATCGGACGTCGGAACTGGCAAGGCTCTCAACCTCGCGCAGTTCCTTGCTCGCTGGTACGTCTACTCCCAGAATGGCGACATTCTCCTGCATTACCTGACGCGCAATGGTGCGGCTCACCCGGACCAGTTGCGGCTGTCCCGCGTGTCGCGTGCGCGCGTACATACAACTGAATTCCTGGTTGGCGCCCTCGGCAAGAAGGATCGCCCCGCGGCCCGCCGGAATCACTTCAAAGATCAGATCCAGCAACTGCGCCTGCAGCTCTTCAAGGCCTCGAATTGCATGCACCACCCGGCTGATCTTGAGCAGCGCACTCAGATTCCGCGCCACATGCGACGAGGCCGGCAACTCGCGCAGCAGGCGATCCGGATGAAGGTAAACCACTTCTTTGGGATAAAGAATCTTCGTCTCGGCCGCCAGTTGGCTGTCGTCGAATTCAATTCGACTGGCCGGCCCGACCGGGTCGCCCTCCTCCACCAGAAACAGGAATACGGAATCACCCGTCGCGATCTCATCCCCGTGCCGCAGCCACTGTTCTTTGACCGGGAGTCCGTTCACCAGAGTCCCGTTGCGGCTGTCCAGATCTTTGATCTGAAAGCGGCCATCTTCCTGCCGCAGCAAGCAATGTTTTCTGGAAACCGACGGATCGACAATTGCTACCAGGTTTGTCGGATCGCGCCCGATGGTGGCTTCTTCGGCGGGCAACAGAATCAGGGAATCCTTCGAGGATCCCGCAATCACCAAGAGTCTAGGCCGCAAATCAGATCCCCCACTCTGTGCAGATCTTCTTATCACAGAGTTCGCCCAAATGCATGCCCTGTCTTGCGCTTTTCCAATATCCGAACAGCTAGGGCGCCTATCCGATCAGATAGTGCTCAGCCCGTTTCAACGCCTCGGGTCAGGCTCAGCAAGCTTTCTCAAGAAGAGCTAACCACTCTGAATTCAGGCGGATTGGCCGCCCCGGAGAACGGGCTCACAGCCCATGTCCGAGTGGGCCTCGGCATGCACTTACGTCGATTGGCAGAGTCGGCAAAGCGATGGGGGAAGCGCTTTCGAGCGGTATCCGCCGGCATAGCCAAGTCAGGAGTTCGGGGGACCCCCTCATCGAGCTCCTGATTTTTTTTCGTTTAGATCAACCCTCTGCGCTTTGATCCGAAGTGAGGATGAGCGGAGTCGAGCGGACCTCACCCTCAGTCGAAGCATCCCTATAAGAACTTGAATGGAAGATTGAGAAAGACTATGTGGGGACAGCCGCCCTCGGCTGTCCGGTCGAGCGCAGCTCGACGGCTGCTGCGTCAAAACTCTTGCAATGTCGCTGCTATCCCGCCGCAGCCTCTCCGGCCGTCACTGCCTCCTCCACAACCGCGATCCCATCCCGATAGCTCACCGTCCGGCCTGAAATCGCTGGCACTCTTTCGCCCGGAACCAATATCCCCACCAGATTGAGCGGGTCCGCGGCCGAAAGCGTCAACGCCTCTCCACTCAGCGGCAAATTCCGCAACGCTCGCACCAACTCCACCGCCACCGGCAAGGCAAACTGCTCGCCGAGAAATCCATCCACAAACCTTCCCCCGCGAATTTCTCCGCGATCCTCCAATCGCCGGAATCCCATCAGCAATTCCCTCCACGGAGGCAGGTTCGATTCCCGCGCCAGCACATCGCGCACCACGATTCCATATCTCCGCAGCAACATCCAGCACGCCGCCTCCACCGCTCGCGGACGCTCCACCGCCGCCTCCGCGTGCAGCAGCGCCCACCGCCCCGCGCTGTGCCGCGGACGATTCGTCTTTCCCACACCCTGTCCCGCTCTCCGCTTCGGATCGATCAGTGCCCGCAGATTATCGAACCCATCGGCAGTCACCAACCCCGCCGCCACCAGTTCCCACAGAGCCGTCTCGATCTCCGCCTTCAGCTTGCCCGTCCCGCGCACAATATCGGCAAAAAACGAAGCCCCTCGCTGCCGGAGAAACTCCAGCACCAGTTGGGCCCCGTGCCCCACCCCCCGCGCCTCGGAAAAATCCGAATCCGGGTGCCCCATGTCTCGCGTGTTTTGCGAGACGTGGGGGTTTTGTCGTATCGCCATCCAGTCCGCTTCTTCCCGCACAAAAAACGTAATCGGCGCAACGCTGGTGGGAATCACCCGTCTCTGTCGTGGCACACCCGCGTCCGAAGTCCCGCCAGACTCCACCGTCGCCGGATGCGGCGACAGCCGTCCCCATCCCACCGCTCCAGTCATGCAAAGCTGATCGAGCCATTTGGGATCGTAATCCGCAACGCGGCGCCCCAAAATCTGTCGCTCCCACGCATTCGCCGGGATCTCGAATCCCTGCAACTGCTGTAACACTTCGAGCGTTCCGCGCTCGCCGGAGACTTGCGATCCAGGCGCCACATGCTGCCAACGCGCCAGCCATCTCATAAACTGAGCAGCCGTCACCGGCTCAATCTGCTTCCGCAGCATCCCCACGGTGAGCCGGTGAATCCGCGCCAGCAGTCGCCGGTCGCACCACTCCGTCTCAGACTCGTGTGGCGCGGGCGCCCCCGCCCGCGTGCCGGCAGCCCCGCTAAACTTCCCACGCAGTACAGTCCCCGCAGCCTCCATCCGCAGCAGAGCCTTTTCGATATCCGAAGCCGCCAGGCCTAACAAGCCCCCAAGCTCCGAAGCAGTAGCCGGCCCCACATGCGACATCCATCCAGTCACCAGCGTCAGCAAAGCCTCATCGCGAGAAACAGTCCCCGACTCCACCTCAGCCAGACTCTGTTCAAATCGAGTTGCAGGAAACAGCACCTGAAACGATCGCGCCCGCTCCGCCGCCACCCAGTAGCGCTGGCGTCCCGCGAGCTGTCCCGAGGGCGTCTCGCCCTCGGCGACGACCGCCGCTCCAGCCCGCCCTTCGTTCAACAGTCGTTCAAAATAGCCACGCCAACCGGCAACGTTCATGTAGGGACGGACGCATTCGTCCGTCCGGTCGAGCGCAGCTCGACCTTCATCTCCCGACCCAATCGCCTCCGGCAGCGCCACCAGCGTATGCAGCACATCATGCAGCTCGTCCGCATCCCGCACATCCGGCCACGCCTCTTCCCGCACCTGCGCAATCGCCCCCGGATCGAGCCCACCCACTTCCTCCAGCACCGACTCCGGCAGCACCCGCCGCATCTCCACGGCGCGCGCCCGCCGCTCCTCCAGCGGCGCATCATCCAGATACGCATAAGGATTCGCATTCAAAATTTCATGCGAAAACTGCGACGGCACCGGCGTGTCGACCGCCAGCACGCGAATCGCTCCCGAAGCCATCCCGCGCAGCAGCGTCTTCAATCCCTCGACGTCCATCGCCTCGGTGAGCACATCTTTCATTACTTCGCCCACCAGCGGATGATCCGGAATCTTCCGCTCCCCCTCAATGTTTTCGAAGCAAGCCGCCGCGTCCGGAAACACCGACGCCAGCAGATCATCCGACCGCATCCTCTGAATCTGCGGCGGCACTTTCTTTCCATTCTGAAAGCGCAGCAGCGCGAGAGCCCGGTTCGCATCCCAGCGCCAGCGCGTGCCAAAGATCGGAGAGTCCAGCGCTGCCTGCTCCAGAATCGGCTGCACCGTCTCCGCCTGCAGAAAATGAAACACATCGCCCAGCGGAAAACTATGCTGCTCGGCCAGCGCGATGTTCAGCCCGTTATCGGTCGCCGCTGCCTGCAATTCAAAATTGAATCCGCGGCAGAATCTTTTGCGCAGCGACAATCCCCATGCCTTGTTGATTCGCCCGCCAAACGGCGCGTGGATCACCAACTGCATCCCCCCGCCTTCATCAAAAAATCTTTCGGCGATGACAGTCGTCTGCGTCGGAACCGCCCCCAGCACCGCGCGCCCCTGCAGGATGTATTCAATCGCCTGCTCGGCCCCCGAATCGTCCAGCCCGCATTCTTCTTTTAGAAAACCAACTACCTTAGCCACTTCGGGCTGCGTTGCCGAAAATCCCACCGGAGAAGTCCGCGGCAGCATCTCGCTGATCTTCTGCCGCAACTCGCCCACGTGCGCCGACAATTCCTCGGTGCGCGCCGGAGCTTCGCCTCTCCAGAATGGCACGCTCGGCGGCGCCCCATGCGCATCCTGCACCAGCATCCGCCCCGAATTCGTCTCGATGCGATGGATCATCCACGACGTATTCCCCAGCAGCATGATGTCGCCACGATTGCTCTCCACCGCAAAATCTTCGTCGACCGTCCCCACCACCACCTGATCGGGCTCGGCCACAACGGTGTAGAGAGAATTATCGGGAATCGCTCCTCCGCTGGTGATGGCCGCCAGCCGCGCCCCGCGCCGCGCCCGCAACTTTTTATTCACCTTGTCGCGATGGATGTACGCCCCGTACCGCCCACGCCGCGCCGCAATCCCCTCCGCAAGCATCTCCAGAATCGAATCAAAAGTCTCCCGCTTCAAATCCCGGTAAGGAAAAGCCCGCCGCACCAGCGCAAATAACTTATCCTCACCCCACCCGGAATCCTCTCCAGCAGCCAACGCATGTGGCGCGGGCAGCTCCTGTGGCGCGGGCACTCTTGCCCGCGAACTCTCACCACCTCCACTAGCGCAAGCCGCCACAATCTGCTGCGCCAGCACATCCAGCGGAGCCTCTGGAATCATCAGCCGATCCAGATCCCCCAGCTTGATCGCCCGCACCAGCGCCGCACATTCCATCAAATCGTCGCGCGTGGTGCAGAAAAATCTCCCCTTCGGAACAGCTCCGCGCCAGTGTCCCGACCGCCCGACCCGCTGCAGCGCCACCGCAATCGACCGTGAAGAATTAATCTGCACCGCCAGATCCACAAACCCCACATCGATTCCCAACTCCAGCGAGGCCGTCGCCACCAGAACCCGCACCTGTCCTTCTTTCAGCTTTCTCTCCGCCGCCAGCCGCAACTTGCGCGACAGCGAGCCATGATGCGCCGCGACGTTCTCCTCACCCATGCGCGTTCCCAGCTCATGACACAGCCGCTCCGCCATCCGCCGCGTGTTCACAAACACCAGGGTCGACCGGTGCTGCTTCACCAACTCCACTAGCCGGTCGTAGGTCGCGTCCCACATCTCATTCGAAGCCACAGGCCCCAGCGGCATCGGTGGAACTTCCACCGCAAGATCCAACTTCCGCGTATGCCCGATGTTGACAATGACGGGATCATTCAGGTGCGGGTGCCCCATCCTAATCTCGCTGTCTCTGGGCGAGATTAGGGCGGGGATTTTCTCCGCAGAGAAATCGAATGCCGGCCCTTCCCCTTCACTCTGGGAAGGGCACGAGTTCACTCGTACCGTAAGAGCACTAGAAAGATTCGCGGCTTCAGCCGCTGGGGCTTGCTTTTCGGCGCCGCGAACGCCCGTCAGAAAATGCGCCACCAACTCAATCGGCTTCTGCGTCGCCGACAATCCAATCCGCACCGGACGCCGGTGCGTCAGCGCGTCCAACCGCTCCAGCGACAGCGCCAGATGCGCTCCGCGCTTGTCATCCGCCACTGCATGAATCTCGTCGACAATCACCGTCTCCACGTCCCGCAAAATCGCCCGGCTCTTATCGGCCGTTAGCAAAATGTAGAGCGACTCCGGCGTCGTCACCAAAATATGCGGAGGCCGTTTCAGCATCGCCCGCCGCTCCGGCTGCAGCGTGTCCCCGGTCCGCACTGCAGTGCGAATCTCCGGCATCAGCAGCCCGCGCTCGCCCGCCAGCGCCAGAATCTCCCCCAGCGGGATCTCCAGATTTTTCTGAATGTCGTTCCCCAAGGCCTTCAGCGGAGAAACGTAGAGAACTTCCGTCCGGTCGCTCAGGTGCCCCGCCAGCGCCTTGCGCACCAGCCGGTCAATGCAAGCCAGAAATGCCGCCAGAGTTTTGCCCGATCCAGTAGGCGCAGAAATCAGCGTGGTTCGCCCGGCCAAAATATGCGGCCAGCCTTGCTCCTGCGGCTCGG
The DNA here is from genome assembly GCA_963719865.1 of uncultured Acidobacteriota bacterium. Lineage (GTDB taxonomy): Bacteria > Acidobacteriota > Terriglobia > Terriglobales > Acidobacteriaceae > Sulfotelmatobacter. The sequence continues at coordinate 374,286 of CAVRDS010000018.1, forward strand.
TCGGCGTTCCGAACCGCGAGACAAACCACTCCGCCACCAGAGGATGCGCCCAGGTCAGGGACTCAGGAAGGGACTGCATTCGGGTATTCTAGCTCGAAACCGAACTTTCGCCAAATATTCGCCAAGGAGAGGGACGGAAGCACGCAGGGCACGAAGTATCAGGAAGACATATTCCTCGCTTTTCCTTCGTGTAGCTTCGTGTCCTTAGTGGTAAACGATCGTACCCTCGAAACCCGCATCATCAGCGGCAATCGACAGGCATACCCGCCTGGTGCTACGACACTTTCTTGTCCAGAAAAGGGCGGGTCCGGTGCTGTTCCTTCATTTGTTCGATGGAACGAACTCGCCGGCCAAGGTCGGCAACTTTTGCCAGATCCTTTTGGATTGCTTCCAGCCGCTCATGCCTCTGGCTGTGAGCAATCTGAGCCTGCGGATCATTTCGGCTGCCCCGTCGATACTGGTCGTTCAACTCTTGCAGTTGTGCGATCTCGGCGCGGAGGTTGGCAATCTTTTCGCGAAGCACTTCCAGGTGATCCATACCTATTAGGATAGCATCCGGCAGGTTGAGCACCGGTCCCGAATCGGTTCGCAGCTGATCACTAGTGTCCGACGCGCGAAACAATTATGATTCCCGCAACCTTGTAGAGTCGCAAAACCCCGCTCAGCGGGGATTCGCTCGACTGTCAGTAAATGGGTTCAATTGCGGGGTGCGAGGGGGGGCCATGAAAGTTCTGGTGGTCGAAGCCGACGATGCGGTCTTGCAAGCGACTGGCATTATGCTTAACAAGCTCGGTTACAAAGCTGGGCTGGCGTTAAACTGCGACGAAGCGCTTCGCATTTATTCCGAACAAGGACCGCATGACGTTGTTCTCATCGCCCTGAAATTCCTCACCAGCTCTGGTGCTGGTGGCGACCGATTTATGGATGCCCTGCGGCAGAAGAATCCCCAGCAAAAGTTCGCTTTTATGACAGCATCGCCGGTCCTGAAAAAGCCATTCTCGATCCAGGAATTGGACGACTTCATGGGCGCGTTTCGCCGGCCCGCGAGCAGCCGCTTTGGATAGCCGATAGCCAGACCGTCCGGCCAAAGGTTGAGGCGCGACCGATAGCCTGAGCGGCGTGGAAGAATCATTTTCGTTTGTGAGGAAATTGCTGAGGAAACCGCAATGCATGCTGCCGTTCTGCACGCGCTTGGAAAGCCGCCCCGCTACGAGCAATTCCCTGAGCCAACCGCCGGTGACGGAGAGGTCATCGTGCATGTTCACGCTGCGTCGGTGAAACCTGTCGACAAACAAATAGCCAGCGGCTCGCACTATGCCAGTCCGCGCGAGTTCCCGCTGGTGTGCGGCTTAGATGGAGTGGGGCATCTCAGCGACGGGCAAAGAGTGCTCTTTGGTGGAACTCGAGCCCCTTACGGTGCGATGGCACAACGCACGGTCGTGCGCCGCGCATTCTGCTTCCCGGTCCCTGACGGCGTGGATGACGAGACCGCCTCCGCCCTGCCTAACCCGGGCGTCTCCGCATGGCTTTCGTTGGCTCACCGCGCACGACTGGCGCCGGGCGAAAATGTCCTGATCCTCGGCGCGACCGGAGTGACTGGTAAGCTAGCCGTGAAAATTGCAAAGCTTCTCGGGGCCGGTCGCGTTGTCGCTGCCGGACGCAACCCACAAGCCTTGGACACATTGCTTCAGCTGGGCGCTGACGCGATCATTCGCCTCGATCTGCCGGCGAAGGAGCTCGCCGAGGCTTTTGTGCGCGAGGCCGGCCAGTCCGGGTTTCAAGTCGTGATTGATTACGTGTGGGGCAGTCCCGCAGAAACATTTCTGGCTGCGATTACGCGCAAGGAGTTTGCTGCCGTTACCTCCGAGACTCGCTTCGTTCAAGTTGGAGAAAGCGCCGGGCCGACGATCTCACTTCCCGCCGCCGTGTTGCGTAGCACAGCGTTGACTATTCTCGGTACCGCCGGGATTCCGCCTCGCAGCGTTCTGGTCGACGCCTTGCAACAAGTCATGACCCACGCTGCCAGCGGAGAGCTTCGTATAGAGACCGAACGCGTCCCTCTCGCGGATATCGAGAGCGCTTGGCAACGCGATCAACAAGGCCGCAGATTGGTAGTCATCCCATAACTGCAGCACAGATCTGTCGCTAAAAATAGCCACATGGGAGCTTCACGGAAGTGCTGGAAGCATGACTCAACTGCCTGCTAAAGTGCCACGACGACTAGTTCCGGGGTTGCGATCTGCAGTCGGCAGACATTTCCATCGACTGCACCGTCGTTCGATGTCATTGCACGCAGGGTCAACGAGTCAGTCCAAGCTTGAATGTACTTGGGTTCATTTTGAGCGGCCAGGAACTCGCCTGCGGATGAGCCCTTCGCTTCCATTTCCCGAACATATCCGAGAAAACGCGGATTACGAACAAAAGGCTCCGCAAGATATCCGGCCGTTGCCAGATCGTTGCGAACGAGGGAGTGGACGCAATTGGAGGCATTCAATCGGGCAATTCGCGGCGCGCGTCCCACGCTGCGCATCGGTAATTGCAATTCAATCGTTTCTTGCGGCCCCATCGCCCCGGCCGGATGGTACGCGGAGGCCAATAGAATCGCCGAATCACGTTGGAACGATCCGACGGCCAGCCGCTTGACGCCGTCGCCACGGCTCGCGATTGGGAAAAGAAATGTCTCGCCCCCCGCCATTTGCTCCATGACTAAATAGACCCACGCCTGGCCTGTGGGGAGACTCGTTAGCGCGCCCTGGCTATTACGAATTTCGGTGTCCAACGGACTCCAGTGCCACAGGCGATTGGTCCCAGCCTGCCGCAAGCGGAACGTCAACTGCATCATCTGGGCCGCGCCCAGCGCGCCGGGCTCGGAGCGCGCGGGTTGGCCGCGCGTTGTCTGTTCCCATGTCGCCGTACCAAACTCCTGAATCTCGCGAGAAACATTTTTCAGGCCCGGAACAAGCTGGACGAATTTCTGCCAGACCCCGCCACATTGGAGCGCGTTCTGCTCCGGATCATCCTGTTGCCAGTAATAGCGGGAAAAGGCAATGAAATCGATGGGAGTGTGAGGCACGTCCTGGTGGCAACGCTCGGCGAGAGCAAAGGCGTTGACATTTTCGTACGGGATGTCCTGCACGCTGACCCCCGAGATGTTGTAGAAACTGATTCGAGCTTGGGGGATGATCTCCCGAACGGCGGCCGCGGAATCTTGATAATGCTGTATGTACTGGGCCTGCGTACCGCCCCAGCGGTCGGTTGAATCGTTTTCGGTACCCACCCGGAACCGCAGCTTTGAAGCGCCTTCGGGGCCGAAGAGATCGTCAATCCAGCGCGCGACTTCAACGATGAAAGCCTTCCATTCCGCGGAATCGCGCGGCGGCATGAATTGTCCAAGACCCACCGCTTTCGGTTTAGCCGGAAAACAATAAGGAACATTGTCGAGCACGAGGGTAAGTTCGCTGTAACCGTTGTCGATATACGGCTGCAGTCTTGGTTTGAGGAGACCCATGCGATACCGGATTTTTCCCTCGTCGTCGCACCACGCAAGATCGCGTTCCGCCAATTCTCTTTCCGATTCGCCCGGTATCAGATAACCACCCAAAAGCCGCACGATGCTCAATTCATCGGCGAACAAAACCTCCTTCGAGAATGGGCGTTTGCGATACGGAAAGTCTCCGGCCAGCATGTACTTTGGGACTTCCATCAAGCCATTCCCGATCTCGAGATAAGGTCCGAGAGCTGCGCTGTAACGCCAGAATCGGTCGAGTCTCCCGAGTGGGACACTCGGCATCTCAGCCCTGGCCATCGGCGCCAGGCCCGACAAGGCTAGTGCGAACGAGGAAACCAGGAATTCTCGCTGGGTAATCAAAGTGTCTCCTCAAGCCAAACTGAACCCCGCTGCTCGCGCGAAGTTCCGGAGTATGGGGTATATGGAGTGTGGTCCGAAACTGTATCAGCGGATTCCGAGATGGTCCTCCACCGAGTCTAATTACCCGGCAACGCGTAGACGAAGGGCCGCTCGGCGCTGCTTTTCCAAAAGTATGCCAGGATGATGACGCTCGCGACCGCGGCGTACGCGCACCACAGCGAGGTGAACGCGTAGCGCTTGAACTCCATTACAGCCAGCAGAATCGCCAGGTTTGCCGCGCCGAAGACTACCATCATCTTGATCTTCGAGAAAAACAGGGAACCGCACGTGGCAATCACGTACAGCACCGCGACGGCTATATTGTTGGTCGCCTGATTGATGTAAACGATGCTGTTTCCCCTGATGTACACCTGCGTTGGGAATGCGGTCAGCGCCCATAATATGTACAGCGTGGTCGCTCCGCCGAGCACGAGAAACGGCAGCATGCGCCGCCGGTTCTTCCGGTTAGGCTCAAACAGCAGCACGCTGAGCGGCAGCAGGAAAGGCAGCAGTCCTTGCGCGTAAAGCATGAACGCCGCACCCATGTCGTGCGTCACCGCTGGCGAGAGAATCCCATCCAATCCCAGCCAGACGAACCCCTCGATAAACTGATGCACCGCGAATAGCGTGGGCAAAGCCGCGAACAGCAGTTCCCGCCGGTGCTTCACCTTCGTGAATGTGCCGACGCCCACCGCGCCCAGAACTCCGCTGCCCACAAAATTTGCTGTAGCTGAGAAACACACGGCTCGTTCTCCGCTGGGAAGGATGACACGTAATCATCGCGCAACGCAAAACATTTCCCGTGACGCAATGAGCCGACAACGGCAAGAGACGCCCCCAAAAACAATGAAAACCGCCAAGGACGCAGGGGACGCAGAGGTTTTGTTTGTTCCAGCAAAAGAACCTCAGCGTCCTCAGCGTCCTCTGCGGTTTTGGTTTGGTTTGAAGCTGAAGGCTGACAACTAAAGAAAAAACCCACCGGATGCTTGCTTGGGGCGTGCTCGGGTCAGCATCCGGTGGGCTACCGTTTCTCCTTACTCACCCTGTTGTTTTCAGGAGTATGTAAGAAAATTAAACACCCGAAGCGATCTTCGTTTCGTCTAATTTTGTAAAGCTTTGTAAAACCTCGAAATTTCGGAGAGCCATCATCCCGAACGCCCGCGTTTGCACCAACGGGCGGAGGGATCTCCAGCAATACTGCGCCTGGCACTGAAATCGATGAAAGAAAAGGGGATTCGTGGGGAACCAATGGTCGAAAAGTCCCGCGCCCTCGTTGTCCTCAGCGGTTCTCATTTCCCCGCGTCACTCCGGCAGTGACGGTGGCTTCGACGCCATCAACTCGGTAAAGCGCTTGTCCTTCCGCAACGTGGCAAATTCCGAGTCCTTGTACACATTCTTGAAATCTTTGTATCCCTCTTCCATCGCCTTGCGCAGATATTCCAGCGAACGCTCCGAGAAACCCATTTTCGCGTACAGCCTCGCGACCGTGTAGTCGTAATGCGCGCGGTCCGCGGGACTTGGCAGTTGCGCCTGGACTCCTGCCCTTGACGTTCGCTCAAACACATCCGGATCCAGTTCCATCGCATGCTGGTAGGCGAGTACGGCCGGCTCGAAGCTCTTCTTCGAAAACAGCGCCGCCCCCAGATTGCTGAAAAACGATGCTGACTCGTCGTCGAGAGCAATGGCGCGCCGATATTGTTTCGCAGCCGCTCCAAATTTCTTTTCTTCGTAATAAACCACGCCGAGATTGTTGTAGGCATTGGCAAAGTTGCGGTCGACCTTGATCGATTGTTCGAACGACTTCTTCGCCTCGCGATAGCGCTGCATCATCAGCTCCGTGATCCCAACCTTGTTCAGAAGGCCCGCCGAATGCGGCTGCTTCGCCAGCGCGGCACGATAATAATCCAGCGCATCCAGATACAGTTTTTCCGCGCGTAGGCCATCCGCCGTTTGCTCCAGATCGGCAACCGTGGCATTTGCCGCCGGGGGATCAATTGACCGGAGCAGCGGCGGTTTCACTTGCACTTGTTCTGAGGCCTGCGCCGAAGCAAGTGCGGAAAAAGCGCAGACACAAAAAGCGGTGAGCACAACCGGAAGGACAACTTTCGGGCAGACAGTCATAGGCCACCCCCAGCTAGTTGCGCCTATTCTGGCACAGTTTCAGCCGGGCGGCGAACATTTCTTGTCACTCGAATCTCAATGCGGCCCGGTCTGTCCACTATCTGGGGGTTTAGACACCGGAGTCGAGCTTTTGTCATCCTTGAAAATTCCGGCAATTTTGCCGAAGAAACCCTTCTTTTTCTTCGGATCCTGCGCATTATTGGGATCCTGGCCGTTCGCCTGCTGCTGCTCCTGCGGCATCACCGGCTTGCTGCTGGTGCCGAAGATCTTGGACAAGAATCCCTTCATGCCCGCCTGCTCATCGCAGGTGTCGCGAGGTTCGGTTCCGGCCACAAACGCCGAAACGTAGTCATCCGGACAGTTCGACGTGGCCAGCCGGTTCGTCGCCTTATCCAGTTGCACATCCACCACCCCCGCAGGCTGCGAAAAATCCTTCATGTTGGAATACGCCGGCAGCTCAAACGCCTTCTTCATGAAGTCGGTCCAGATCGGCGCCGCCGTCTGCGCCCCGCTCAACCGCAGGTCGCTGTAATCGTCGTATCCCACCCACACGATGCACAGCAGGTTCGAGGTATATCCCGCGAACCATCCATCGTGCGAACTGCCTGTCTTTCCTGCCGCCGGAGGCGTGAATCCCCGCAACCGCACCGCCGTATATCCCAGTCCGTTATTGATTACTCCTTCCATCATGCTCGTCATCACGTAGGAAATTCGTGGATCGAGCACCTGCCGCTGGTCGGTGTTGTAATTGGAAATCACGTCGCCCTTGCCGTTCCGCACCGAACGTAGCAAGATCGGCGACAGCCGGATTCCGCTGTTGGCAAACACCGTGTACGCTCCCGCCATATCCAGCGGCGACGCGTCATACGAGCCCAGCGCCATCGCCGGAGTCGCCTTGACCGACGCAATTCCCGCAGCCTGCGCCAGGTCCGCCACTTTGTCGTACCCGGTTTCTTCCGCCACCTTCACCGTCGCATTGTTCAGCGACATCGCCAGCGCGTACCGCAGCGTCACCTCGCCGTGATATTCCTCTTTATAGTTGCGCGGTTCGTAAATCTGATCCCCGTAAGCGAAGCTCGAAGGCTCATCGGTCACGGTGGAAGCCGGCGTGATCACGGTCTGTGAGCCGTCGAGTGCCGTGTTCATCGCAGCCGCATAGACGAAGGGCTTGAAAATCGACCCGGTTGGACGCTTGGCGTTGGCATGATTGAGCTGGCTCCATCCGTAGTCGCGTCCTCCCACCAGCGCCAGCACCGCGCCGGTATGCGGATCGATCGCCACTAACGCGACCTGCGCCTGCGGCCCTTGCTGCACCGTGGTCTCATACTTCTTGCCGACCTTCACCCGCTTCGTCCGCAGCTTCTTCACTTGCTCGTCCACCAGTTTGATCCCGTCCGCCACGGCTTGCGCCGCGGCCTTTTGCAGATCCGGATCGAGTGTGGTGTAGATGCGGTACGAACTGTCATTCAACTCGTTTTCGCTGAACTTGCCGATCAACGAGTCCCGCACCATGTCGACAAAATACGGAGCGTCGCTGGCCTCCACGTTGGGCGGGGCCAGCTTCAGCGGAACCGCTTTCGCTTTCTCGGCCTGGGCTCGTGTGATGGCATGGGTGTCCACCATCGCATCCAGCACCAGATTCCGCCGGTCCATCGCGCGCTCGGGATGCCGGTAGGGCGATAAGTAGCTCGGCCTCTGTATCAGTCCGGCCAGCAGCGCCGACTCGGGCAGCGTGATGTCCTTCAGATCCTTGTTGAAATAAGCCTTGGACGCCTCACCGAAACCGCTGATGGCAAACGATCCGCGCTGCCCCAAATCCACCCAGTTCGCGTAGAACTCGAAAATCTGCTGCTTGCTGAACTTCTGCTCCAGTTCCTCCGCAATCAGCATCTCGGTGAGCTTGCGCTTGATCGACTTTTCCGGCGTCAGAAAGAAGCCTCGCGCCAGTTGCTGGGTCAGCGTCGATCCGCCCTGCGCCCGCCGTTGCCGAAGCACGTCTTCCCAGATGGCCTCGAAGGTTCGTACGAAATTCACTCCGCTGTGCTCGAAGAAGCGCCGGTCCTCGATCGCCAGCACCGCCTGCATCATCACCGGAGGGATATCGTTGTACTTCACCACCTCGCGCTTGGAGCGCTGCTCCGCGTCGAAAAGAGCCGTCACCAGCTGCGGCTCCAGTTCGTATGCGGAAAGTTCAATCCCCCGGCTGGTGATGCGGTCTACCTGCCCGTCCTCTATGCTGATGCGCGCCGACTCCGGCGAATGATACGACTCCTCTCCCGGAGTAATTTCGATTCCGTCCTTCTCCAGGTGGAACGTGCCCAGTTTTGACTCGCCGTCTTTGTCGGAATACCCTGCCCGCCGCAACTCCGCCGCGATCTCCTTCGCCTCGATCTTCTCCCCGTCGCGCACCGTGCTCGGCAGCGCATAAATCTTCGCCGAATTCGCGAACACAGGCGTTCGGAACCGCTTCTCAATGATGCGGTCGTATTTGATGTAGAAGTAGGAAAACGCAACCGTGAACGTCACGGCTAGAATCAGGAAAAGTACTAGAGCTGCGCGTAGCACCGGGTCGCGAGGCATCCCCCGCACCGTCTGCCCTTTTTCGCCGGTTTTCGGAATCTTAATTCTTATGGCCACAGTCTCGACTCTACGCCCGGATTTCTATTCAGACGGCAAGGCGGGGCAAAAGGTTTGAAATCTCCCTCCGCCCGCGATTGTCGCACTTCTCCCCGAAGGAAGATCCAGAGGAACGAAGTAGCGGTAGCGGTATCCCCATTGTACCCCTGACACGAGAAACGAAAAGAGACCCGCGGTACATGCGGGTCTCTAAGCCGTCAACACTCAGCTTTCAACACTCGGCCGTCAGCACTCATTGCTGCAATAGCTACGGGGTGTCCGACACCGCCCAGTAACCGGTCGTCGCCAGCGGTACCGGCGTAACCGGCTGTGTCAGCACCCCAGTAGTCGCCACGTTGAAAACTCCCAGGCTCGCCGGAGACACCCCAAAATAATAGAAGAGGTAGCTTCCGCTCTGGTCAAACTGCCCCCACGGCGTGGCCTGCAGGGTCGTGAACGGCGATCCCTGCACCCCACTCAGAGCCCCAGTCGTCGGATTCATTTGATACGCTTCCACCGGATTGGCTGCCTCCGCCGCATTCAAACTGAACGAGTACACAAACTCGCCATTCGTTGCCGTGGGCTGCATCGCGATGTTGTAAGGCGCATAATTCGTCGTGTACTTCGTGGCGGGAATCGTCAAAGCTCCTGTTGTTTGATTGATGCTGTAGACGTAAAGATTATCGTCATCGGTGAGGCCGCTGGCGGCCGACTGTCCACTGATCGCAATCAGAAAATTCCCGCTCGGATCCCCGCGCATCTCAAAGATCGGCGCCGAATACGTCCCCACTTCCGTCAGCACCCCCGCCTTAGTTCCCGTTCCCACTGAAAACGCAACCGCCGCCGTGCCCGCGTGATCGCTAGTGTTTTGTGACGCGTAAAGAAATCGCCCCAACCCATCCATCGCCAGATTCTGCGGTTGGAAGCCGGGAATGGGGAAAGGCGATCCGTTCACTATCGTCAGCGCGCCGGTGCTGCCGATCTGATAGGCCGCAATCTGCTCGTCGGTCGCCGACGAGATAAAAAGTAGCGTCCCCGCCGGGTTGGTGATGACCGTATCCTGCGTATAACTGTTGGCCGGGATTCCGCCAATCGCCGGAACCGAAACCGGGAATCCATTCAACGCAGTCAGATTCCCCGAGGCATCGATCGTGAATCCGTAAATTTCCTGCACGATCTCCAGCACCACATACAGATACTGCCCCTGCGCCACCACCATTCCTACGCCCCCTCCGTTCGACGCAATCGAGGGCCCGGTTACTCCCGTGCTCGCAAAGGTGCCAGCTCCCGTGTTGTAGACAAAGCTGTCGACCGTCCCAGCTTGGTCGACGGCATACGCATATACCGAACTGGTTGATCCGGTTCCCGGCAGGGTGCAGGTTCCCGACGTTGTAGAAGATCCATTCGAGGTTCCACCCGAGGCCCCGGTCGTGTTCCCCGGGACCGCTGTCGAGCAGCCTTTCGTGGAGCATCCCGCCAGCGCCATCACCCACATCAGGCTTGCCGCGGCGAGAACAATTTTCGCGAGCTTCATCCGGAACCTCCCATGCCGTGCTGGACCACTTCCCGCAATTCCGCGTAGCCGCAATTGCGTTCGAAGATCTTCAGACGTGGTTATTTATTCGCGATGGTAGGACGGCAGTAACCAGTTGGCAATATTACCGATGTCACACGTCCACTCTGTCGATTCGGACATGGCACAACTCGGCGGTCGGCCTCACGCGACCGCCGCGAAACGACCGCCCGCAAACATAACCTTAGGGTAGATCCAGCTTTAGAAGCCCTTGTTCCCGCTGGAAGGAGTGAAGTGCAAAGTAAACGGATATCCCGGCATGTCCACGGGAACGGAGTAATCCGCCGCAACATACACGGCCAGCGCTCCGGGGGTTCCAATGCGCGTCACCGTCACCTGCTCGGGAGTCAGTGTGATGTCGTGCTGCTGGGCTTTCTTCAGGACGGAGTCCAGTATGTCCTGGTCGGTCTGATGCGGGTTGGCACCCGCCATCATTGCGATGGTCCTCAGGTCGTCCTGGAACGAATAGTTGGTCAGCTCGGGCGGAATCACCGTCCAGCACAAGTAGATGGTCGCCACGACCACCAGAATCCCGACCAAGGCTTTAATCGTTCCCATATCACACCTCATGCCCGGGCCGAAAACGAAGCCTCAACTCAAGCCGTCCGCCCCAGCAATTCCTGTAAATGCCCGGCAATCTTCGTGATGCTAACATCGCGCACTTCCCGAGTCTCGCGGAAAACGACCTCTACAGTGCCTTCGGTAACTTTCTTTCCGACCGTCACGCGAAACGGGATTCCGACCAGATCCGCGTCCTTGAACTTCACTCCCGGCCGCTCGTCGCGGTCATCGAGTACTACGTCGAATCCTGCCGCTTCCAACCGCTTCGCAATGTCCTCCGCCGCAGTCTTCACCGCCTCGTCTTTCACATTCACCGGCGCCACTACTACCTCAAACGGAGCGATCGCTGCCGGCAGCCAGAATCCGTTCTCGTCATTTCCCTGCTCCACCGCCGCCGTCAGGATGCGCTCGATTCCGATTCCATAGCTCCCCATAATCGGCATCACTTCCTTGCCGTTCTTGTCGAGCACCCGCAGTCCCATCGACTCCGAATACCGGTAGCCCAACTTGAAGATATGGCCGACCTCGACCGCCGTATCGATACGCAGCGCCTTCCCGCAATTCGGACAAGGCTCGCCCGCCGTCACCGCCCGCAGATCTGCGTACGCCGTCGGATGAAAATTCTCCCCCGGCGTCAGATTCTTCAGGTGATAGTTCTCTTTGTTGGCGCCGCCAATCAGATGCGCCCGCCCTTCGATCGCCTTGTCGACCAACAGCACCGGCTTGCCTTCATGCTTCTTCAAGTCGCGAGCCCACTCGATTCCGATCGGCCCCAAATACCCCGCCGGAGATTTGAACAGTTCTTTGATCTCTCCCTCTTCCATGGGCCGGGTGGCCGTCGCGACGGTTGCATTCAGCTTGGATTCATTCAGTTGATGATCGCCGCGCATGAGCACCACAATCGCGCGCGACGTCTTTTTGCCCTTCGCATCGACCTCGTCCGCCATCAGTGCCAGCGTCTTGATCTTGTTCTTCGGCGAGACGCCCAGAAACTTCGCCACATCCTCAATCGTCTTTTGCGCCGGGGTATGCACTTCGAGCGGAGTCCCATCGCCCTCACTCGGCAGATCCGCCACCGCCTCGAGCTTCGAAGTCGCCTTCTCCATGTTCGCTGCGTAATCGCATCCATCGCAGCTCGCAATCTGATCTTCTCCTGCTGGAGTTCGCACCATGAACTCGTGCGATTCCTTCCCGCCCATCGCGCCTGAATCGGCCTCGACCACCATGTACTTCAACCCGCAGCGATCGAAAATCCGGCAGTACGCCTCGTAATGCTTCCTGTAGGAAACGTCCAGCCCGGCCGCGTCGATGTCGAACGAGTACGCGTCTTTCATCATGAACTGCCGCACCCGCAGCAGCCCCGCCTTCGGACGCGGCTCGTCGCGAAACTTCGGCGCGATCTGATACCAGATCTGCGGCAGCTGCTTGTAGCTCCGCAACTCCTTCAGCGCGATCGACGTCATGACCTCTTCCTCGGTCATGCCCAGGCACATGTCCGCGCCCTTGCGGTCCTTCAGCCGAAATAAGTTCTCGCCCATCAGGCCCCAGCGTCCGCTCGCCTCCCAGATCTCCCGCGGATGGAGCGCCGGCAAATAAAATTCTTGCCCGATCCGGTCCATCTCCTGCCGCACAATGGCCATGATCTTGTTGAACGACCGGTTGCCGAGAAAAAGGTAGGAATAAATCCCCGCCCCCAGTTGCCGGATATATCCCGCCCGCACCAGAAATTTATGCGAAGCCACTTCCGCGTCCGCCGGCGCCTCGCGCAATGTAGGAATAAACAGCTCTGACCAACGATGCATAGTTATGTTCTCGATGGAATTAAGAATCCTAGATTGTAAATGAGGAAAAGGCAGAAGGTTCTATGTGGACAGCCGCCAAAGCCTGCCCTAGTCATCGGAAGGCTGTCCGCCGAACGCACCTCGATCTGGCAGCATTCATTCCCCCTTGCAGCGCATCAGATTCGCTCTAACCATTGCTATATTCTTATTGACGATTCATTTAATACATAGTAATATTGAATCATACTAAGGAATTTTATGGCACGCACAGCGGCGGTAGAGACGGAAATCAAGGTCGCGGACGAAGTCTGGATTGCAGGGGCGCTACTGCATCGCGAAAACCCGGAAGCGCAAGACTTCGCTGTGGACGAAATTGTCGAGCGAGCTAGGCGGGAAGGACTGCACAAACCTTTTAGACGTGGAGTCTATGTCCACGTCATTCAGCACTGTGTTGCGAATCGGCCCCCGAATCCCGGTCGTTATCGAATGCTCTTCGAAACCTCGGAGGGACGCCGCCGCCTGTTCCGCAAGGGCGATTCATATCACCCCGGACGCGAGGGCGCCAAGATCACGCCGGAGCGTGAAGATTTGCCGTACGGCTACAACGGGCTACTCAGTTGGTACAACGACTGGTCCTTGGCGGCGAGCCGGAACCGGTCGAAGCAGGACCCACTCTTGGCTCTGCGTGGCTCCGGCAAGCATCTTTGGGCTGAGGAACATGCAGACGACTACGTGCGCCGACTGCGGGAGGGTTGGGAATGAGCCGTGTCTTCTGGGACACCAACTTGTTTATCTATCTATTCGAGGACTACGGAAGCTTCTCAAAAGCTGTGGCGCAGCTTCGTTCGAAGATGCTTGCGCGTGGCGATCAACTGCTCACGTCGACGCTTACCGTCGGCGAAATCTTGGTCAAACCAGCGGAGCGGGGCGAGACTGAACTCTGCACGAAGTATGAGAGTGCCATCCGCACCGCGGCCCTGACGATTTCCTTCGATCTGAAAGCAGCCAGGATTTACGCGGAGTTACGTACAGAAAGGTCACTCAAGGCTCCCGACGCCATCCAGCTGGCCTGTGCAGCCAGCGCCACCGTGGATCTCTTCGTAACCAACGACGAAAGGCTGCAAAACAAAAATGTCCAGGGCATCCAGTTCATCGTGCCCCTGGGCCGAGTACCCATCTGAGCAGAGTCCTACCCCGCCAGCTGCTTCAGAATCTCTTTCCCCAGCTTCTGCGCTTCCCCAAAAAACTTCTGATACTCCACAAACAGCCGGTTCAGCTCCAGCGATCGGTCGGCCGTCAGCTTCTTGCGCAGAATCATGTCCCGCACGTGCACGGGATTCGGCAGGGTCGCATCCTCGTTCAATTCTTCCAGCGCCGTATTCGGATCGTAGTGGTACATCCCGCAATTGTACCGCCCGGAATCATCCTGAATCGCAGGGCCTGAGAATGCCCCATCCTGGGGGGCACAGGCGCGCACGGGGGATTTCTCTTCTGCGGGGCCGGATGCGGGGCTTTTGGGAACTTGGTCGGGCATAGTCCCAATTTGGACTGTGGAGATTTCTCAGTAAAGGTTGTTCGTCACATCGCAGGGAGTGGGGCTGTGGAAAAGTGCTGGGGAGGGGAAGCGGACCTCGGGTTTTGGGCCTCTCTCTTTCAAATCAAAATCAACTTCTTCAAATCAAAATCAACTTCAACAGCAGCGGGCAGGAGTGCCCGCTCCACATTACTGCAAAGTCAAAGGCCCCACCCTAAACGTCGCAAACTACGCGACGTTTAGAATGGGGCACCCGCGGTTGGGCGCGGGATAGAGGTGCAGAGGTCCTTCGACTGCGGTTGGTCTTTGCGCTTTGCGCCAAGACCAATCCTCGCTCAGGATGACAGACGGAGGGGCTCATGGCTAACTGCTCTTGGCTCATGGCTCATTGCCAACTGCTGCTCTTACGTTCCTTCGCTCCAGCCCGCCAGGTACTCTTCCTGCTCGGGGGTCAGCTTGTCGATCTTGATGGCCATCGACTCCAGCTTGAGCTTGGCTACGCGCTTGTCTAACTCGTCGGGAACTTTGTAGACCGTCTTCTCCAGCTTCTTGGATTGCCGCACCATGTACTCGACCGAGAGAGCCTGGTCGGCGAAGGACATGTCCATCACGCTGGCGGGATGGCCTTCGGCGGCGGCCAGATTGATCAGGCGGCCTTCGCCTAGCAGGTTGATCTTGCGTCCATCTTTCAGCGAATACTCTTCGACGAAGTTGCGGGTGGTGCGCTTGGACGAACTCATGGCTTCGAGCGCGGGGATGTCGATTTCGACATTGAAGTGTCCGGAGTTGGAGACGATGGCTCCATCTTTCATCAGCGCGAAATGATCTTTCGTGAGCACGCTCTTGTTGCCGGTGACGGTGCAGAAGACATCGCCGAGCTTGGCGGCTTCGGTCATGCTCATGACGCGGAAGCCGTCCATCACGGCCTCGAGGGCTTTGGTAGGATCGACTTCGGTGACGATGACTTCGGCTCCGGCGCCACGCGCGCGGGAGGCCAGGCCGCGGCCGCACCATCCGTAGCCAGCGACGACGAACTTGGATCCGGCTAACAGGAAATTGGTGGCGCGGATAATGCCGTCGATGGTGGATTGTCCGGTGCCGTAGCGGTTGTCGAACAGGTGCTTGGTGTCGGCGTCGTTGACGGCGACGATGGGAAACTTGAGCACGCCTTCTTTAGCCATGGCGCGTAGGCGGATGACGCCGGTGGTCGTCTCTTCGGTGCCGCCGATGACGCCTTCGAGTGCGTCGGTGCGCTTGGTGTGGAGGATTGAAACCAGGTCGGCGCCGTCGTCCATGGTGATGTGCGGCTTGTGATCGATGGCGGCGAGGATGTGGTTGTAGTAGGTATCGTTGTCCTCACCCTTGATGGCGTAGACGGGGATGTTGTGGTCGCGGACTAGCGAGGCGGCGACGTCATCCTGCGTAGAAAGCGGGTTGGAGGCGCAGAGCACGACTTCGGCACCGCCGTCGCGCAGGCAGATGGCCAGGTTGGCGGTCTCGGCGGTGACGTGCAGGCAGGCGGAGACGCGAATGCCGGCCAGCGGCTGGTTCTTGATGAACTCTTTGCGGATGATCTGCAGCACCTTCATGGACTGGTTCGCCCACTCGATGCGCTTCTTGCCCAGATCGGCCAGTTCGATGTTCTTGATATCGCAATTCACTGCTGCTGTTGACATGCTTTCCCCTTCAATGGCGCGCCCGAAAGCGCTGAAACTAAGTTTGATAGTTAATGATAATGGATACTGCGGACTCGATCCTTGTTTCTTTTCCGCAAGTTTACAGGAAAATCATTTACCAATAAGGACACTAAGGTTCACGAAGGAAAACCGCAATTGTGTTCCTTTGTATCCTTTGTGGCTAAAAGCGTTTACTTGCGTGCGGCTACCGGTTCGCGAAGGCCGGCGTCGCTGGCTAGTTTCGCCGCTTTGTCCGTCGCTTCCCAGGTGAAGTCGGGATCGTTGCGCCCGAAATGGCCGTACGCGGCAGTCTTCTTATAGATCGGACGGCGCAGGTTCAGCGCATCGATAATGCCGCGCGGCGTGAGCGTGAAGTGCGCGCGAATAATGTCCGGAATAATCGTTGGATCGACTTTCTCGGTGCCGAAGGTCTCGACGAGAATGCTGACGGGATCGGCGACGCCGATGGCGTAAGCGAGCTGGACTTCGCAACGATCGGCGAGTCCGCCCGCGACCACGTTTTTCGCGATGTGACGCGCCATGTAGGCAGCCGAGCGATCGACCTTGGTCGGGTCCTTTCCGGAAAAAGCTCCGCCGCCGTGACGTCCCATCCCTCCGTAGGTGTCGACGATGATCTTGCGTCCGGTCAGGCCGGTATCGCCCATGGGGCCGCCGATCACGAAGCGTCCGGTGGGATTGATGTGGTACTTGGTGTCTTCGTCGAGCAGTTGCGCCGGGATCACGGCCTGAATGACGTGCTTCAAAATTCCCGCACGCAGTTCGTCGTTGGTGACGGTCTCGGCGTGCTGCGTGGAGATGACGACCGCGTCGACGCGGAGAACTTTTCCATTCGCGTCGTATTCCACTGTGACTTGGGATTTGCCGTCGGGGCGAAGGAAAGGAAGGGTGCCGTTCTTGCGAACCTGGGAGAGCCGCATGGTCAGCTTGTGCGCCAGAGAAATGGGAGTGGGCATCAGATCCGCATTCTCATTGACGGCGTAGCCAAACATCATTCCCTGGTCGCCGGCGCCGCCGGTGTCGACGCCCATGGCGATGTCGCCGGACTGCTTGTTGATGCTGGAGATGACGGCGCAGGTGTTGCAATCGAAGCCGTAGACGGCGTTGTCGTAACCTATTGCGCCGACGGTGCCGCGGACGACGCTCTGGAAATCGACGTAGGCCTTGGTAGTGATTTCTCCGGCGATGACGACGAGGCCGGTGGCGGTGAGGGTTTCACAGGCGACGCGGCTGACGGGATCGTCGGCGAGGCAGGCGTCGAGAATGGCGTCAGAAATCTGATCGGCAATTTTGTCGGGATGGCCTTCGGTGACGGATTCCGAAGTAAATAAATAACGGTTCTTCGACAAGTTTTTTCTCCTTCAGTACGCGTGTCCTTTTCAATTGGCGCGGCTTGCAGGCTGCGCGTCAGCACGCGTGTTGCAGAAAACCCAGGGACTTTTGAATCGGGCGGGACCCGCGATTGACGCGGCCGCAACGGAGCGAACAGCGATAAGGAAGTCCAGTCAAGAGGCTAACAGAGCGCCTTGCGGCACGCAATGGGTTTGGAGCTAAACGACGGGGAATGAGTTGAATAGCAGAAAATCGAAGGTGGATGGGGGGAATGGACGGTTGGGTGTGGGTGGCTTCCTGACGCGGTGCATCGAATTCCTTGCCTTGGGCTAGGAGCATTTGAGCGGGTAGGGGTCCTTCGACTGCGGTTGCCCTTTGCGCTTTGGCGCAAAGGGCAATCCTCGCTCAGGATGACAAACTATTTCTGGCTGCTTAATTTTCTGGAGGCTTAGTTTTCTGGCGGGGACTGGGAAGCGGCTGATTTGAAGCCGGAGGCGTCGAAGGTGACGATTTTGACTTCGGATTCGTCGCCCTGCGCAGGAACTTCCTGGCCGTTGAAGAGGAAGGTGACTCCGGCGGCGTTGCCGATTCGGACAGTGATCTCGCGAGAAGCGTGGATGGAAGTATTGGCCGGGGCGATGAGCGTTTCCTGGGTCACGAGCTGGCCGTCGGCGAGGACGGAGATCCAGGAGTTTTCTGAGGCGCGGATGACCAGGGTCAAAGTAGCCGATGCTTGGTCGGAGGATTTGGGAGCCGTCTTGTCGAAATTGCGAACGGTGACATCGGCGGATTCTTCGGCATCAATGGTTGGAGCGGAAGGCGAAGGTGAGGGCTGAGGAGCCGAATGTGGCTGAGTGGACGACGGCGACACAGGAGGTGATACCGGAGATGGCGTACTGTGAACCGACGAGGGCGCCGGATTTGCCTTCGGCGGCACGGGCGCAGGCGTTGTCGATGGCGCGGGCTGGGTTATCGCAGCCTGAGTGCTGGCCATGGCCGTGGCCGGGTGCGTGGTGCGGGAGTGCCGCGCCCAAAGAATGATAGCCAGGACAACCACAACGGCCGCAACGGCGACGAGCCCCCATGGGGTTCCGCTGGGGTCGCTCGAGAAGTCTCGGCGAGGCGGACGGAGATCTTCCGCACGCGGCAGTTGCAGGTCGGGAAGTTCCTCGACTTGAACGGGAGGCTGCGGCTTTGAGGCGGGCGGCTTGGGCGCGGCCTTGCTTGTTTCGGGATTGCGCCGTTTTGGCGCAGGCGACGGGGAGGCGGGCACAGCCTGCGGCTCCCACACTTCATGGGCATCGACCTGAGCCTCACGGAGACAAGTGAGGTAGTCGTTCACCGCCTCTTCGTCATTCAGGCCGAGGTGTTTGGCGTAGGCGCGAATGAATCCTTTATTAAAGACGCCACCGGGAAGCTGATCGAAGTGCTCCTCTTCGATGGCTTTGAGCATGCGCGAGCTGATCTTGGTGACGTTGGAAACCTGATCGAGCGTGAGCTCTTTTTTCTCGCGCGCGTTACGAAATTTGTCTCCGAAGTGGCCCATGTCGATGCTGTCGGTGCAGTGATCTTGGCAACATCATAGGACAAGGTTGGGATGCGCGCCACAGTCAAGAGTGAAACATGGGGGTAACCTGCGGAGTGGATGGTTCCGGGCGAAGTCAAAGTCAAAATCCCCATTCTAACGTCGCACAAAACGCGACGTTAGAGTGGGGCACCCTCGGAATTCGGCACCCTCGCGGCTGCGTGGGACGCCGTCCGAACTCTTCTATTGGGATTTTTTCTGGAGGGGTATGGGGAATTGGGCTTGGCAGGTCTTCTCGGGGTCGTCGAAGGCTTCTCCGGAGCGATCGCCTTCGCTGGCCTCGAAATAAAGACCGTGCTTGAGGCGGTCGGGGAGTCCGATGAAGCGGGCTTTGCCGTCGACGTTGGTGCCGACCTGGAGATCGAGTTTGCGGACGCTGGCGAATCCGTAGGCGATGTGGACCTTAATAGTCGCGGCGTAGATAGGCTTGCCGGCGTTATCGGTGATGGTGAAGTCGGCGCTGCAGGGGCCGAGGCCGCCATCGATTGAGGGAATGGAGTGGGGATCCGGAGTCTGGGCGAAGGCTGGCGTCATCAGCAGCAGGAGCAGGAGCAGGAGAGTTCTCATGGCCTGACATTATAAGGGGTGTCGGGCGGGGGGCTGCGGCGCGGAACTTCTGCGCCGCCGAACAGCCGGGGCAGTGTCGGAGATTATAAGTTGGCATAGAAAGAAGTTGGCTCACAGCGGCGGAATTATATATGGGTTCGATGGTTGATGAGTGAAATAGAGAGATGTTTCACCAATTGACAGTCTCGGATTGCCGACAAGTCAAGAATTGGCCCGGCACGCTTCGTTTCCTGGCTCGGATAGACTGTAAGGCGAATGGCTGCACGCGACGACTGCTGAAAGCGTATGCTCCGAATTTCATTCAGACTGTTAAGAACCGTTTTCGCGGCATCACTGCTCTCAACGTTCGCGAGCGCCGAGATTATTTATAAGGTTACCCCGTCGGCTTCCAACGACCATTTGTCGATTGAGATGGATTTCGACGTGTCCACTCCAACGGCCGAACTCCAAATGCCCAGCTGGTCGCCAGGAGTCTATTCGCTCCAAGATTCTTGGGAGACGCTGCACGACGTGAGGGCAACCGATGAAGTCGGCAATAGCCTACCGGTTGTCCATGCCAAGGGCGACACCTGGATTATTTCTACCGCCGGGCATAAGCGGATCACTGTGCTATACGACCGGCCGATCCCCAGGGCAAGATTTGATTCTGATCAGACCGCATCCGACAACGAGGCCGTCCACTACGGATTTGAGCCGATCTATCTCTATGTCGTCGGCCGGAAGAATGAGCCGTGCAGTCTTGAACTAGTGGTGCCCACCGAATGGAAAATCGCCGTGGGTCTCAAGGCGGCGCAAAAGCGTGAGGGCCATCCTACGTTTCTCGCGAGGAACTACGACACGCTCGCCGATAACCCGGTGACCATGGGGAGCTATCTGGAGGGGCGATATGAGGAACATGGAAAGGAGCACATCGTCGCTCTTCGCGGGCCTGCCAAGAACTGGGTGGACAAGCAGAAAACATTGCAGATGGCGCGCTTTGTGACTCAGATCGAAACACATTTTTTTGGTGCCGCGCCCTACGACTTGTATGCATGGCATTTCTGGGTGTATGAGGGCCCCAGTTTGGCTGGCGGCACCGAACATGGCAGCAGCGCAGAGATGCACCTCGCAACCGAAGAAGGACCCAGCACCGTACAGGGTATGGCGCACGAGTTTTTTCATCTTTGGAACGTCAAACGAATTCGCTCAAAGCCGCTGGGACCTTTTGACTACACTCAGCTTCCTCATACTGGCGCGCTCTGGTGGCTTGAGGGCGTCACGGACTACTACTCCATGCTGCTTCCATATCGTTATGGGGCGTGGAATCGCGATTTGTTTCTGGATCATGCTTTGGACCAGATCAACCAGGTGCGCGGGAACCCGGCACGGTTTGAGGTCAGCCCGTACGATTCCAGCTACCGAATCTCAAAAGAGAACGGCAACAGCTACAAGGTCAACTACTATCCGACTGGATGGGTCCTCGGGATGTTATTTGATATTGAGCTCCGCGTGCGCACAAACGGTAAGCGCTCCCTGGATAATGTGGAGCGCGCCCTTTGGAATCTATGCAAGAACGGGCAGCCCGGTTTTGACGAAGAGGAGATTCGGCGGCAGTTAGTTCGCTTCGGCGGATCGGAGATGGGCCTTCTATATGACCAATGGGTCCTCAAACCAGGAGATTTTCCTGTTGAGCAAGAGTTAGCAAAGATTGGCCTCGGCCTGCAAACGAAGAGCGGAAAGACTGTCATTCGAGAGCGCTCAGACATAAATCGTGCACAAGACATCCTGCTCGCAGAATGGTTGCGGTCGCAGGTATCGGAACGCATGCCGCCTCCCCATGATCCGCCGACTTCCTTAGTTGCCTTCAAAATTGATCTCAATTTGTATGATGGCTACACAGGCCGGTATGAACTAGCGAACAATGTCTTGTTCACTGTGACGAGTGATGGGCACGGGCTGTCGGCTGGTTTTCCCGACGCGGAAGGAACGGAGCTAACGCCGATCTCGGCAGACACATTCTTCTACGCCCGACGGAACGCACAGCTCTCTTTCCTCAGGGACAATCAGGGGGAAGTGACGAGCATTGTGTGGAAACAGAATGGTCAGCAACGGAGCGTACCGCGTATCGGTCCTTTCATCCATTCCATACGCGCTCAGCCCGACCCCGATGTCGCTTTTACTCAACGCGTGCGAGCCGTCCTGGAAGCACTGTCGGAGGGCGTCCATCTCGACTTGAAAACTCCAGGATTGGCGCCAGGAGCGTTAAAGGACTATTCCTCATCAGGGCCAGTCCACGGGCTTATCGGTATGCGCTCATTGGATTACATCGTTTCGCAGGATGTCGGCGGGCGTCATATCGAACGGCATAATGGGGAGGTAACTCGTATCGTCTACTACAAACTGGTCACTAAAAAAGCAAACGAGTATCTGATGATCTATCTCACGTCAGATGACCAGGTCACAGACTTTGATTATGTTGACGACTAAACAAATTACGCTCGAATGGCGGGCAAACCGGAAGTCAACTATCGTAACTAGGTCTTAGCACAAGCTTGCGCCGTCTGTTCGCCGTCCACGCTGGGGGGATTTTGAGCACAATGCTGTCCCCCACAGGGGTTGTGGAGCTGATAGAGGTCCTTCGACTGTGGTTGTTCTTTGCGCTTCGCGCAAAGAACAATCCTCGCTCAGGATGACAAATCGTGAGGGGACGATCCGCGCTCGGACGACAGGTCGGAAGGGAATGATCCGCGGTCGTAAGACAGACCCTCCTGAAAGTTGCTGGTATGGTTGGCGTTAGGGGTGCGGGTTACCAACGTTCATTGCGGGCTGACGAAAGTGACTTATAATTTTCGGAACGCCACCCACCCAGTGAGGGACAACGGGATATCCATGCCTGAGGCCGGCACTCAATTGACTCGCCAGAACCAGGAAATGACTATTTTTCACGACGTGGCGAAGGCCCTCACGTCGTCGCTGGACCTTGATTCCATTCTGCAAACCATCATGGAAAAGATGGCCGAATATTTCCGTCCGGGGACGTGGTCGCTGCTGATGGTGGACGAGGGGCACGAAGAACTTTACTTTGCGATCGCGGTGGGCGAAAAGGCGGAAGCGCTGAAGAATGTCCGGTTGAAGGTGGGCGAAGGAATCGCGGGATGGGTTGCGAAGCACGGCGAGGCGCGGATTGTGCCGGACGTGCGGACGGATCCATATTTCGCGAGCCGGGTGGACGATGCGACGAAGTGGGAGACGCGCTCGGTGATCTGCGTGCCGCTGCGTTCGAAGCTGCGCGTGCTGGGCGTGATCCAGTTGGTGAACGTCGACATGGAGCGGTTCAAGGATGCGGAGTTGTTCTTCCTGCAGGCGCTCTGCGACTATGCGGCGATCGCGATTGAGAACGCGCGCTGGGTGGAAAAGATTCAGGAACTGACGATCACCGATGACTGCACGGGACTGTACAACGCGCGGCATCTGTATAAGACGCTCGATACCGAAGTCTACCGGTCGTCGCGATTTGGATATGAATTCAGCGTGCTGTTTATCGATCTGGACCATTTCAAAGCGGTGAACGACACGCATGGACATCTGATTGGAAGCAAGCTGTTGGCGGAGATTGGCTATTTGATCAAGGCGCAGCTGCGGTTGATCGATTTTGCCTTCCGTTACGGCGGCGATGAGTTTGTGGTGCTGCTGCCGCAGACCAGCAAGGATCAGGCGCTGGTGGTGGCGCGGCGGTTGCGCGATGCGATGCGGGCCAGCTGTTTTTGCCGGGAAGAAGGATTGAATCTGAATGTGCGGGCGTCGATCGGTGTGTCGACATATCCGCATGATGCGCGCACGGCGCATGATGTGATCCGGCAGGCGGACGGCATGATGTACATGGTGAAGAATTCTACGCGGGATAATATCGGGATTGCGCAGCGCGGGATGTTGAACGAGTAGTGGGTTGGTGGTCAGTGGTTGGTTCCCCGTATCGTTGGTCTTCTTACGCCGCTTCGCGGCTGGACCGCCGAGGGCGGCCGTCCCCACAAAAATCTTTCCTTCGCCTTCACTCGACGGCGGCTTCGGCTTCGCTCAGGGCAAGCTGCCTCCGGCACTGCGATTGTGAAGGTCCCTGCCCTTTGGCTATGCTAACGATAGCTGGGGAAAGCCATCACGATGGAAGATGCACGAGACGCGCTGGAGCGATGGGATGACCGGGCTTACGCAGGCAAGCCGCAGGGCTATTTCCTGGGAGCGCGTGCGGATTTCGTTGCTGAGCTTGCCGTCAATCCGCAAGCGAGAATTCTGGAGATCGGATGCGGCGAGGGTGGCACCGGCTGTCTGGCGCTGCAACAGCTCAAGTGTGGAACCTATTGCGGAGTGGAGCTGTTTCCCAGCGCGGCGGACAAAGCGAAAGACCGGATCAGCGAGGTGGTACTGGGAAACGTTGAGGAGATTGATCTGCCGTGGCCGGGGGAGCACTTTGACGTCCTGATTCTCAGCGAAATCCTGGAGCATCTGGTCGATCCGTGGACCGTTCTCAAGAAGCTACACCCACTTTTGAAGCCCGGAGCACGCGTGTTTTCCAGTTCGCCGAATGCCGCAAACCACAGGATCATTCGCATGTTGATGCGCGGAGAATGGAATCTGACCGACATGGGACTGATGGACAGAACCCACCTGCGCTGGTTCACTGCCCGCAGTTATCGGGATCTGTTTGAGTCGTGCGGCTACGCCGTGGATTCCGTTGGACAGGTGGGAACGTTGAGTAAGAAAGCGAAAATTCTTTCGATGGTCAGTTTTGGACGCTTGCGGCATCTATTTATCACACAACTGAACTTGAGGGCGCACCGCGCATAACTTTGATGCTGAAAGAGACAGTGAAATGGATGGTGGGCCGGAGGGGAAGGATGCTGGTGCGCCGGCTCCGTACGCGCCGGTGGCCGATCACGCGGGAGTACCGCGAGTACCTGCAAGGCATGCGGTGCCTGGAGATCGGCGGACCCAGCGACATTCTGGGATTTGGCGGGCCTTTGGCGATTTATTCGTGCCTGGGCGAGACCGACAATTGCAATTTCGCGGAGCAGACGATCTGGTCGAGCGAGGCGATTCGCTATGCGCGAACGTTTGTCGTGGAAGGCAGCGCGCTGCAAATTGAGGCTGGGGCTTACGATTGCGTGATCGCGTCGCATTGCCTGGAGCACATGGCGAATCCCATCAAAGCGCTGCTGGAGTGGAAGCGCGTGCTGCGGGCGGGCGGTGTGCTGCTGCTGATCCTACCGCATCGCGATTACCCCTTTGACTGGCGCCGCCCGGTAACCACGATCGTGCATATGAAAGAAGACTTTGAACGGGGCACGCCGGAATCGGATCTCACGCACCTGGAGGAGATTCTGGCGCTGCACGATCTGTCACGCGATCCGGGGGCCGGGACTGCTGAACAATTTCGAGAGCGATCTCTCAAGAATGCGCAGTTCCGGGCACTTCATCATCACGTGTTTTTGCCTGAGACGGCCGTCGAGCTTTTACGCGAGGCCGGGTTCTCTGTGATTCGGCAGGATGTGCAGGGGTATAACATCGTCGCGCTGGCAAAGAGCTAGCTGGGCCGTTAGGGACTGTGCGTATGGCTGTTACGAAACTCGTGCCGTCCGCTAAAGCGTACAGGGCATAGGGATGCTTCGACTGCGCAAGAATTCGCTTCGCGAATTCTTGCTCCGCTCAGGATGACAATTTCAGTATGCTCAGGATGACAATTTGAGTTCGCTCAGGAGGCGTCCATTCCTTCTAACCCGTCTCGGGTTTGACCCCTCTGCTTCGCTGCCCTTAAACTTAGAGGGTTCTCTGCCTATCTTTGAAGTAGTGGCCATCGGGTGGCCATCCTGCGGGAGGGATTCCTGAGTCGTTTCCTGGGTTATGGGCTTCGAGCCTTTCTATTAGCAGCCTGGCTGGGGCTGATGGCGCCGCTGTGCGCCGCGCAGACTTCTACTCCGATCACATTGGACACGAGTGAAACGCTGTTTGCGGTGCTGACGGCGATGAATGCTTGCGGCTACGACGTGGATCTGCCGCGTTCCGATCCGCAGCGCATCGCGATCCGCGCGGAAGTAGACCGAAACGTGCGCACCTCCGAGGAAGCGCAGCCGGCTTTGACCACGATGTGCGAATGGTACATGGCGCACCGGAGCCGCGATATGCAGCACGATCTATCGCAATATGTGTCGCTGGCGCTGTACCTGCAGGGGCCTCCGCAATTTGTGCCGCGGGTGAAGGAGGACATGATGCCTCCGGACGCGGCGCCGATCGCGGCATTCGGAGCGCTGCTGGAACGCTTCTACGATAGGGCGAATCTGCACGGCATATGGGAGCGGCATCGCGCCAATTATGCGGCGCTGGTCGAGCGCTATCACGAACCGCTGGCCAAGATGGTTTTCGACACCGATATCTACCTGAAGCTGCAGTCGGGAGGATATCTGGGGCGGACGTTCACCGTGTTGTTAGATTTCATGGGAGATCCGAACGAGGCGAACGCGCGGAATTATGGGAGCGATTACTACGTAGTGGTATTCCCGTCGCCGGACCCGAACGCGCTGGATCCGCTAAAGATGCCGCAGATCCGGCACACCTATCTGCATTACCTGCTCGATCCCATGGCCGACAAGCATCCCAGCGCGGTGAAGCGGTTGGAGCCCATTCTGCAGTCGGTGAAACGCGCGCCGCTGGAAGAGAGCTTCAAGACGGATATTTCGCTGCTGGTGACCGAATGCCTGGTGCGGGCGATTGAAATCCGCACGATGGGCGACAAGCATACGGCGGAGGCCATGCGGCTGCAGGCGGTGGATGATGCGGTCAAGCAGGGATACATTCTGACGCGGTATTTCTATATGGCACTGCTGGCGTTTGAGAAGGATCCGGCGGGATTGCGGGATGCGTATTCGGACATTCTGGATGCGATCGACGTAAGCAAGCAGCAGAAGGCAGCCAACGAAATCCAGTTTGCCGACGTGACATCGCCGGAGCTGGTGCAATTGTCACGGCTGGAAGACCGGCGAATTCTGATCACGGCGGAGAAACGGCTGGCTGCGGGCGATCCCAAGGGCGCGCAGGATCTGGCGCAGCAGGCTTTGGACAAAAAGATTGGAGACGAAGGGCGGGCGCTGTTCATCCTGGCACAGGTTGCGGTGGCGAACAAGAATCGCGACGGAGCGGCGGAGAACTTCCAGAAAGCGATTCAGGCGACTAAGGATCCGAAAGTGGTGGCATGGTCGCACGTTTATCTGGGACGGATTCTCGACATGAAGGAAGACCGCGAGGCGGCCATGAACGAGTATCGGGCGGCGATGACCACTGGGGCGGATCTGCCGGAAGTGAAAGCGGCGGCCGAACGCGGACTGCAGCAGGCGTATGAGCCCCCGGCAAAACCGCAGTGAGCGGCGCCAGTTTCCATCTGAGTGCCCAGCGAGGGGATCAAAGGCGTTCACCACAGGGGGGCAGAGGATCACAGGGGAAACCGGCGACCTATAAATGTCGATCTGTTTAACGCACTACACGATGAAGAGAACAGCCTGATATCGCAGGCACTGCGATAAAATGCAAGGTTACAAATTCATAGCAAGTCGAGCGTTAGTCGAGGAGAGCCCATGAAGCGAGCGGCGATTGTAATCGCAGTACTGGGAATGTGCGTAGGGAGCGTAGGGCAGGATAAGACGGCAACGCAGAATCCACCGGCGGCCCAGGGCGCAGCAGCGGGCCAGAGCGCAGCGACGGCTCCGCAGGGGAAGCGTCCGCCGCAGGCCAAGACGCAACCGGAATTTGAAGCGTACAAAGCGGGGATTGCGTTGACCGATCCGGCGGCCGTAGAAAAAGCGGCGGACGATTTCGCGGCGAAATATCCGGATAGCGAGTTGCGCGTCATGTTGTACAAGGCGGCGATGGGGCGCTACCAGCAAGCCAATAATGCCGACAAGATGCTGGAAATGGCGCAAAAGGCATTGACCATGGATCCCGACGATCCGCAGGCTTTACTGGGGGCGGCCCAGGTGCTGGCGGAACGCACCCACGACACGGATCTGGACAAGGATCAGAAACTGGCCGAGGCGAAGAAAGACGCGGAGCGGGCGCTGGTGACGATCGACACCGACCTGCCGACCACGGGATATCCACCGGATCAGTTGGCCATGTTCAAGGCCCGGTCGCGCTCGGATGCCTATGCCATCATCGGCACGATCGCCTTCAACGCGAAGAATTGGAGCGAAGCGGAAACCGAGTTGCGGAAGTCGGTGGAAGCGGACCCGCAGGAACCGGATTCCGTGTCGATCTTCCGGCTGGCGGTGTCGCTGGACATGCAGAACAAAATTCCAGAGGCGATGAAGTACGCCGATCAGGCAGTGGATTTGACGAAGGATCGTCCTGACTCCGGGGTGGGCAAAGCGGCGCGCGACGAGAAGGACCGGCTGGTGAAACTGAGCGGCGGGACGGCGCCAGGACAGGCCGCGGTACCTCCCAAGAACTAGGGTCGTGCATCGGAAATTAGTGATCGTTAAATATTGGGCCCTTGATCCGTGATGTCCGGCGAGGAGGTCAAGGGCTTTTAACCACAGAGGGCACAGAGGATCACAGAGGAAGCCGGCGAGTTGAACCCGGCGGGGAGCCTGAGGGCGGAATTTCTCCGCACAGGAAGCCTCACTGGCGATGTTCCAGGTATGAAGGAACGGGAAATCACGGCGCTGGAAGAAGGACTGGGATATCACTTCCGGCGGCGGGCGGTGATCGAGCAGGCGGTTACGCATAGTTCGCAGGCGCGCGAACAGGAAGCGCAGCAGGCGGGCGAGAGCAAGTACAAGATCAGCGATAACGAGCAACTGGAGTTTCTAGGGGACGCGGTGCTGGCGCTGGTTACGAGTGACGAGTTGTTTCAGCGCTTCCCCCATTTTCGCGAAGGTGAACTTTCGAAGCTGCGGGCGCATCTGGTCAGTGAGAGACACTTGATCCAGGTGGCACAGCAACTGGAACTTGGGCATTATCTGCGGCTGGGGCGAGGCGAGGAAAAAAGTGGCGGGCGAGGAAAGACGGCGCTGCTGGTGGACGCGCTGGAGGCGATCCTGGCGGCCATCTATCTGGATGGCGGGCTCGAAGTGGCAAGGCAGTTTGTGCTGCGCAACGTGATCGCGCCGGAACTGGAGCGCATGGAACGGGGTGGCGGCACGCTGCCGATCACGGATTTCAAATCCGCGCTGCAGGAGGCGGTGCAGAGCCTGGGACTGCCGCAGCCGGCATATGTGCTGGTGGAAGAGGCTGGGCCGGAACATAGCAAGACCTTCACGGTAGAAGCGCGCTTGCACACGAAAGATAAGAACGGGGATTTTGTGGGCCGGGCCCAGGGGTCGACGAAGAAGACGGCCGAACAGGATGCAGCGCGGCAATTGTTGACGTTTCTGGCTTCGCGACCCAAGGTGGCGGACTCGAAGGCGGCGAGAACGACGACAGCGGTGGATAAGTAGAATACATAAGTAGAGAAACATGGATTCTCCGAACCAGCCCACGCTTACGCCGAGCTCGCAGGCCGCTGTGCCGAGCCCGGACATCCCCGCTGCGGCGGATATCGCATCGCCTCCGAATGATCCTGGCAGCCCGCCGATGGTTGCCCAGCGGCGGGTCATCACCACAGATTTTGGCAGCGATGTGACCAGTTCTCTGCAGTCGCTGGTGGGCACGATTGTGATCGCGCTTTTCGTGATCACGTTTGTGGTGCAGGCTTTCCAGATCCCCTCTGAGTCGATGGAGAATACACTGCTCGTCGGAGACTATCTTTTAGTCAATAAGCTTTGTTACGGGGGACGGGCTTTTGGCGACGACCTGATGCCGTACCAGAAAATCGCGCGCGGAGAAGTGATCGTCTTCCATTATCCGGTCGATCCGCAGCAGCATTTTGTGAAGCGCGTCATCGGCGTGCCCGGGGACCGGCTGCGCATGGTGAACAAGGCGGTGTATATCGATGGCACCGCGCTGGATGAACCGTACGTACGATTCATCGAGCCGCCGAACAATATGTTTCGCGACAATTTTCCGCGAACCGATATTCCGGTGTTCAACATGGAGGGAAAGTGGTGGCTGCAGATGCGGAAACTGGTGGACGATGGCGAGCTGATCATTCCGGAGGGGAGTTATTTTGTGATGGGCGACAACCGGGATGACAGCGAGGACAGCCGCTATTGGGGGTTCGTGCCGCGGGAAAATATTATCGGAAGACCCTTGCTGATTTACTGGTCGGTGAAGACGATCGACGCGGATACTCCGACGGGCAAGGCCTACCGCTTCGCCTACGCGCTGACCCATATCTTCCGGAACACGCGCTGGAACCGAACCTTGCGACTGATACACTGAAGATCGGCGCTTTCCTTCGTGTTTCTTTGCGTCTTTTGTGGTTGGTCAAAAACTCTAGCCACAAAGGGCACGAAGGTACACAAGGAAACGCTGGCAGTGCAGGGATTTTGCCGGGCTTAGGCGTGGCCAGTTGTAGTTCCGAAACTTCCGGACTTGACGGGCGCGTATTTCAACTGTATTCAGGCACGGGAACGAACATTGGCGAAGAAAGAAATTAGCGTAGAAAAAGATACAGCCGAGACGAAGCCGAAGGAGACGACGGTCGAGTTTCTGGCGTCGCTGGCGGCGGTGCTGGTGACCGGGTTGTTCATCATCACGTTTGTGGTGCAGGCGTTCGAGATTCCGTCGAGTTCGATGGAGAACACGCTGCTGATCGGCGACCATGTGTTCGTAAACCGGGTGCAGTTTGCGCCAAGGACGAAGTGGATTGGGCCGTTGATTCCCTATCGCGAGGTGCACTTTCGCGACATCGTCGTCTTCCTGTCGCCGGCGGAGCCCGGGCTTTACGTGGTGAAGAGAATTATCGGCCTGCCCGGAGATAAGATCCACCTGCGGAATGGCGTGGTCTACCGCAACGGCGTTGCGCTGGACGAGCCCTACGTGGATCACGACCAGGACCGGGAGGATCCTTACCGAAACAATTTCCCGGCGGTGCCTCCCACGGACGATCCGAATGTGTATCCCAACTGGATGGTGGATTTGCCCAGCTACATCCATGGCGACGACATCGTGGTGCCTCCGGGGCACTATTTCGCGATGGGCGATCATCGCGGTGTGAGCCTGGACAGCCGCTACTGGGGATTCATTCCGAAAGAAAACGTTATCGGGCGGCCGATGTTCATCTACTGGTCGTTTGAGACTCCGGACGATCAGTATCGCAAGACCGCATGGAGCGATCGTTTGCTTTTCCTGGGCAAAGTAGTGGTGCACTTCTTCGACGAGACACGCTGGAGAAGAACGCTCCAGATCGTACGATGAAGGCCCTCGACCTTTGCATGAGGGCGTAGTGAAACTCTTCACTCCCAAAAAGCGAGTGGCCCTAGCAGCGGCATTGATTTTGCTGCTGTTCCTGCTGCGTCCGGGAGCTTCCCGGCTGAAATCGCGCATCATCGCTTCCCTCAGCGCCGGGGTGGGACGGCCGGTGGATATCGGCTCGGTGCATCTCCGGCTGCTGCCGCAGCCGGGATTCGATCTGGAAAACCTGGTGGTGTATGACGATCCGGCGTTCGGCGCGGAGCCCATGCTGCGCGCGAGCGAGGTGACGGCGGACCTGAGGCTGACGTCGTTGATCCGAGGGCGGATGGAAATTGCGCGGCTGGATTTGACCGAGCCGAGCCTGAATCTGAGCCACAGCATGAATGGGCCGTGGAACCTGGAAGGCCTGCTGCAGCGCACCGCACACCTGCCGACGGCGCCGACGGCGAAAGGCAAACTGGAGCCACGGCCGGCATTCCCATACATCGAAGGGACATCGGGACGGATCAATTTCAAAAGCGGCGCGGAGAAAAAATCCTACGCGCTGACCAATGCGGATTTCTCGTTGTGGCAGGAATCGGAAAATGTGTGGGGAATGCGGCTGAAGGCACAACCGTTCCGCACCGATATGAATTTGAACGACACCGGCATGCTGCAGATGAGCGGCACCTGGCAGCGCTCGGATTCCCTGCCGGACACGCCGCTGCAATTCCAGGTCGAGTGGAACCGGGCACAACTTGGCCAGCTAACAAAATTTTTCAGCGGAAACGATCGGGGCTGGCGGGGATCCGCTCAAGTGGACGTGGCACTGAGCGGCAGTCCGGCGAAGTTGCAGATCAGCACGGATGCCGCGGTCGACGACTTCCGGCGCTACGACATCACCAGCGGGAAGGCGCTCCGGCTGGCGGCCCATTGCGACGCGGAATACAGTTCGCTGACCCATGAATTTCATGAGATGAAGTGCAATGCTCCGGTGAGCAACGGGATGATCACGCTGACGGGCGAAATGGGATTGCCGGTTGGCCATCGCTATGCGGTCGCGGTGTCGGCGGAAAATGTGCCGGCGGATGCGGCGATGATCCTGATCGAGCGCGCCAAGAAGAATCTGCCGGATGACTTATCGGCTGAGGGAAGCGTGAGCGGAACGTTCTCGCTGCAGAAAGACGAAACTGGCGATCAGTTCGAGGGGCGCGGAGAGATCGCGGATTTTCGTTTGAGTTCTGCGGAAAATAAGAGTGAGATCGGCCCGGAGACGGTTCCGTTCGTGCTGATGGGAGCGGCGGCGACGGGCGGGCGCAGACCGTTGGCTCGCGCGGGCGGGATGCGGTTTCCGGACGAGGCCCACATTGAGTTTGGTCCGGTGGCGATGCGCGGCTGGAAGAACGCACATCCGACGATGCAAGGCTGGATTGCGCGCAGCGGTTACGAGTTCGCAGTGACGGGCGAGACGGAGATTCCGCGTGCGCTGCGCCTGGCGCGGATGGTGGGAATCGCGGCGCTGCCCGCGACGCCGGAGGGTTCAGCGCAAGTGGACTTGCAGGTTGCGGGGTCGTGGGCGGGCGAGAGCAGCGGCAATCGCAGCGACTTTGCGGGACCGCTGGTGACGGGAAGCGTGAAATTGCAGAATGTGCAGATCGCGGTCCGCGGAGTGGAGAATCTCGCGGAGATCGCGGCGGCGGAAATGCGGCTTTTGCCAGACGAGATTCGCGTGACCAAGCTGAATGCCAAGGCCGCGGGCACGGAATGGACCGGATCGCTGGAAATGCCGCGCGGCTGCGGCACGCCGGACGCGTGTGAAGTGCATTTTGCGTTTAACACCAGTCAGGCTGCGCTGATCGGATTGAACGAATGGCTCAACGTGAGCGCGAAGAAGCGGCCGTGGTACCGGGTGCTGGAGACGAGCGCTCCCGGCGGAACTTCGCTGCTGGCGCGCTTGCGGGCGTCGGGGCGCGTGACCGCAGACCGCCTGCAATTGCCCGGCGCGACCGCGACGCATCTCTCGGCGAATGTGAGCCTGCAAGACGGCAAGCTGCAACTCTCGGATTTGACGGCCGACTTCGCCGGTGGAAAGCACAAGGGGGACTGGCAAGTCGACTTCAGCTCCAAGCCGGCGGTCTGCGAAGGAAGCGGGACCGTGACCGGCGTCGCGCTCAATAACTTTGCCGATGCGATGAATGACGGCTGGATTGCCGGCACGGCGAATGCCAGTTACAAACTGAAGGCGACGTGCCCTGCGGACTTCTGGAAGTCGGCTGAAGGAACGTTGCGCGTGAGCATGAAAGATGGGGCTTTCCCGCATGTGTTGATCGGGGAAGATGCGCGGCCCTTGCGAGTCTCCAGGCTGGACGGTCAAGCGGAACTGCACGCGGGCACGATCGAGATCAAGGATGCGAAGCTCGATTCGCCGGCGGGCCAGTATCAACTCAGCGGAACGGCATCGTTGACTCGCGAAGTAGATTTCCGGCTCAAGGCCGCACCGGACAGCCCGACCACGGGATACACCATCACCGGAACTCTCGCCGAGCCGAGAGTCTCGCCTTTGCGGGGAACAGAGCAGGCTCGACTGAAGGCTGCCTCGGGAAAATAATCGTTACGGAACGTATCCGGGACCGCGCAGCACTTTGCCGGGAAGCGCGTTCGACATTTTGCCCTGATCGATCACCGGGACTCCATTCACCAGCACGTAATCCATGCCTTCGGAAAGCTGGTTGGGATTGTCGAAGGTCGCGCGATCGCGCACCGTTGCCGGATCAAAGACCACGACATCGGCCCACATACCCGCTTTTAAAACTCCGCGATCGGTGAGGCGCATGCGCTGCGCAGGCAATGCGGAGAATTTCCGGATTGCGTCTTCAAGGGACAGAACTT